>CBDFNQ010000038.1:0-328745 GCA_965250225.1 Gammaproteobacteria bacterium | reverse complement strand
AAATGCATCGATTGGCGTTGGTGTGGCGAGCACGAATATTACCGAAACGGATAGTGCTGGCGTTAATATCGTGGAATCTGGTGGCAGTACAGATGCGACAGAAGGTGGTGCAACTGACACCTTAACTTATACTTTGAATGCGCAACCGGCAGTGGGTGAAACTGTTAGTATAACCATTACTCCTGATGGTGAAGTTGATTTGGGTTCTGGCCCGGGTGTGCCTATCGTACTAACTTTTGATGATACCGACTGGAATGCACCTCAAGTTATCGTTGTGACGGCGAATGACGATATTTTGGTTGAAGGTTCTCATGTGGGTCTTGTAACAACTATGACATCCAGCAGTTTGGGCGGTGTATCACCGTTCAATGGTCTGGCTGTTCCGAATGTAACAGTTAATATCACCGATAATGACTTTGCTCCTCCAGGAGGAGGTGGAACGCCTGGTGGTGGTGACGGAGTTGTCCCTGAAAACTTGCTGAATCTGGATAACAGTTTTGATGCAGCTGGTGTTGCAAGTGGTTACAGTACTATTTCGGCGTCCGGCGCGGTGATTGAAACTGTACGAGCAGTATCCACTGAACAATTTGGTGATCAAATAAGTTCAAATGCTGCAGGTACGGCCGGTCTTTTTGATGTGAATTCAATCAAAGGGTTTTCACTGCGCAGTGTGATTTCAGAAATTTCTTCTTCCAACATTGATAGCTTGTTTCCACTACGTATAGGTGAAATAGATGGCCGATCCAGCGCTTCAGGATGAATTGATTATTGAAACCTTGATCAATAACAGAACTCTATACATTGACATTGATTACTTAAATGTCACGGATCAGACACTTCAGGTGGACGATTTGAATGTGACACAGGCAAATGGTGAGGCCTTACCCAGCTGTGTTAAGTTTTGATAAAGAAGCCGGGCTCATGATTGGTGAACCGCCGGTGGATGCTGAAATCGTCAGATTCAGGGTCGAAATTGAGTTAAATAACGAGGTTGAAGTGCTTCGTTATATTGAAGTTGAGGTACAAACCGGTGTCATTGCTGAAATAACACAATCTGAAGATGTAGCGATGATTGGAACCGATTTATTCAGTAAGCAAGTTCAGCTTGTGGCGAATGATTTTTCATCGACTGCAGATGATTTGGCCAGGATTCTGAATTACTAATTTCTCAATAAAATGAATAAATTAGTAGCGAAAGTGTAACAATTTTGTTAAGTTTTCAGCATGTACTCACCAAAATGGTTAAAACTCGGATTATTATCTTTTGGGTTGGCTCTTGTGTCGGCCTGCTCGATAATGCCTACGCCATTCACAGAAGAAGAATTAACCTCTCAGGCCACTGCTGATAAGCAAGAAATTACTGCTAATCAGGAGGCTGTGTCAGGCCCAATTAGCCTCTATGAGGCAATCGCCAGGGCTTTAACCTACAATCTTGATTTACGCCTTGAAGTGACGAAAAGATTACTGGCGCAACGTGAGCTGGATTTAAGTCACTACGACCAGCTACCGGATTTCGTCGGTAACTTCAGTTATTCAGGTCGGGATAATTTTTCTGGCGCGAACAGTCGTTCATTGTTAACAGGTGCTCAATCGCTACAATCGTCCACGTCCTCTGATCGTGATGTGTATGCAGGCGACCTTAATCTTTCCTGGAATATTCTCGATTTCGGCCTTTCTTATATACGTTCACAACAAGCGGCCGACAGAGTATTAATCGCAGAAGAGCAAAGGCGTAAGGTGGTGAACGATTTAATACAGGATGTCCGTTCTTTGTATTGGCGTGCAGTGAGTAATGACCGTTTGATTGTACAGCTCGAAGGTTTATTGGAAAGAGTGAAAATTGCCATACGTCAGTCGAAAAAAATAGAGAGCGAAGGCCTTGATAAACCGTTAACAGCGTTAACCTATCAAAGAGAATTGATTGGTATTCAGCGTGAGTTACAGGAAATGCAGCGGGAGTTATCCTTATCAAAAATTCAACTCGCTGCACTGATGAATCTTGAACCAGGTACTTCGTATGGTTTGGTGTTACCAGATCGAACAAATGTAATACGTGAGATTGGTATCTCTGCCCAGATGATGGAGGAGTTGGCACTGATTAAACGTTCTGAGCTACGTGAAATTTCTTACGAACAACGAATAAATGCGAAACAAACCAGGGCAGCAATTCTGGAATTGTTACCTGGAATTAGTTTTAATTTTGGCCAAAATTACAATAGCAACAATTTTCTATTTAACAACGACTGGTTGGGCTATGGTGCAAAGATAAGCTGGAATTTATTGAATATTGTTAAATTGCCTGCGATTGAACGGGCTGGCGAAACGCAAGAAGTCGTTTTAAAAGCAAGACGATTAGCAATGAGTATGGCAGTGTTAACCCAAGTCCATGTGAGTATTGCCCAACACAATAATTCAAAACGTGAATACAATACCGCTGCGGACTATTACAATACACAAAAGAAAGTCCTTGCCCAAATTCGTGCTGCGGCAGAGACAAACTCAGTCAGTGAGCAGGCGGTGATCCGTGAAGAAATGAATACGCTAGTAGCCGAAGTAAAATATGATATCGCTTACGCTGATCTGGAAAATGCTTATGCTGTTAGTTATGCAGCGATTGGTGTTGATCCAGTTCCCGATGACATTGATACAACATCGATGCAATCGTTAGCAACAGGTCTTGAAGACTATTTTGAAAATTTTTCCACAAGAATCAAAAACTTTTCCCTAAATATGTTTTGGCTTGAAGAGATGTCAATACTATCTAGCGATCAATAAAAAGCATATTTATGTCATTGCAAATTAGTTTACTTTGGGTGAACTTATGAAATTACCATCACTTTTAATATTTTTTATTCTTATGTATTCGAATTGTTGCGCTCTTTTTGCAGAGGACTTGAATGATCCAGATATTATGAGCGAGAATGATTTTACTACTATTCGTGGTTTGATAAAGCCGACAACTAGCGCCGTCCTTTCCAGTGAAATTTCAGCACAGATAGAGAAACTGGCTTTTAGTAATGGAGATGCCTTTAATAAAGGTGATATTCTTGTGCAGTTTGATTGTGCATATTACCTGGCGCAAATATCTGCTGCCAAAGCTGAGTTAGAGGCAAGAAAATTAAATCTTGAAAATCAGCAACAATTATTAGCTCTCAAGGCGAATAGCAAGCTCCAAGTTGATCTTGCTGCAATCGAAGTAAAAAAAGCGAAAGCGGATGTAACTGCAAAGAATATTTCAGTCGGTCGTTGTGTTATCAAGGCACCATTCAACGGACGAGTTATCGAAACACTCGTTAATCAATATGAGAGTGTGGCCAAGGATCAGGAACTTATATCGATACTCGATGATGCAAACCTGGAGATAGAAGCGATTGTTCCATCTAATTGGTTAAGCTGGATAAAACCCGGAATTATCTTTCAGTTCAACGTGGATGAAACTGGAAATAGTTATAAGGCAAAAATATTGCAAGTTGGAGCTGTTGTTGATCCTGTAAGCCAGACCATTCCAATAAAAGGTACATTTGAGAAAACGGTAGATGTGTTATCTGGTATGAGTGGAACAGCTAGTTTTAAAAGTCCTGTGGAATAGAGATTATGGCAGCTGATCCAAAGCTAGAATCAGCTGGATTATCATTGTTATTGCAGCTGGAAGCAATGGCGCGTAATGCAGAATCTGATAAGGCATTACAGTTTCTGATAGTCAACGAATCAAGACGCTTGATAAATTATCGTCAAGCTTTTCTGTTTTCTGCCCGTGGCAAATCAAAAAAATCTTTTCATGTAGAGGCGGCATCAAGTCTTTCGATCATCGATCATAGTTCACCATTTATCGACTGGTTAAATCACATTGTTCTTGATTTGCAACAATCAAGAAATATTGATTCTATTCAACAAATAGACGCAAATAGTTGTCCTGAAAAATTTAAGCAAGACTGGGAAGAATACTCACTACCTTTTGTTTTGTGGTGTCCATTAGTTATGCCGAATGGCAATATGATTGGTGGCATATGGTTAGCAAAAGAAACTCCCTGGACTGAAAATGAAGTGACATTGGTAAAACGTTTATCAGACTCCTATGCTCATGCATGGGGAGCATTGATGGGAGTTAAACATTTTAATCGTGAATCAAAAATAAAAAAAATAATCCCCTGGGCTGTGATACTGTTTCTGCTAGCTATTGGTTTAATACCAATCAGGATGTCAGCCCTTGCTCCTGTTGAGATCGTTGCTAAGGATCCTGTCATTGTCAGCGCATCTATTGATGGGGTTATATCAGATGTATCACGCTTGCCTAATACCTTTGTAGAAAAAGGAGACACAGTTTTTATATATGAAGATACAAACCTCAGGAATCAATACGAGATTAGTAAAAAAACATTATCAGTGACAGTTGCAGAGTTAAAAAAAGCAAGACAGGCAGCTTTTGGCGATAAAAAAAGTAAAGCAGAAATAGCATTATTGAAGTCACAAGTAGAACTTCGACAGGCTGAACTGGATTATGCGGAAGAGCTCTTGAAACAAGTAAAAGTAAAAGCTGAAAAAAAAGGCTTGTTAATTTATACGGATAAGGATGACTGGATAGGGCGATCGGTTAGAGTTGGAGAGCGGATTATGGAGATTGCAGATCCAGAACAGATAAAATTTAAAATTGAACTGGCCGTGACAGATGCAATAGTTTTGAAAGAAGGTGCAGATGTTGATGTGTTTCTTGATATAGCACCGTTACATTCATTATCCGCAACATTGATTGAAACGACTTATAATGCTGAAATTAATCCGAGTGATGTTTTGGTCTATAAACTTCATGCAGAATTACTCGAAAATAATGAAAAGTTACGAATAGGTTTACAAGGAACTGCAAAGATATATGGTAATAAAGTGTCATTATTTTTCTATCTGTTTCGACGACCAATATCTGCTATCAGACAATTCTTTGGACTATGAATGCGATCGTTCAAGACTTTCCCCTTCCTGAATTAAGAGAAGACTTACAACTTCTGGAAGGTCCTTGTGCTAGTGATGGCTCACCCAGCTGGAATATTTTTGATTCGATACGAAATCGCTATTTTCGGATTGGTTGGCCCGCTTTTCAGTTGTTATCACGTTGGTCAGTTGGCACGGTTAATAAATTAATAAAAATAATTACTGAAGAAACAACCTTTCGAGTTACAGAGAATGATGTTGATGATCTCATTAAATTTTTATATGCAAACAGTCTCACTGTTAGTTCACCAAATAACAATAGTCAGGATTATGTAGAACAATACCAATCAACAAAAAAAAATTGGTTAGTCTGGTTAATTCAGAATTATTTATTTGTACGTATCCCATTGGTAAAACCAAATCAATTTCTACAATCTACAATTCAATATATTGAACCAATATTCTCCAAAAAGGTTGCATATTGTATATTGTCGTTAGGGTTAATTGGTTTTTATCTTGTTGCAAGAGAATGGGACACTTTCGTTACGTCTTTTTTATATTTCTTTAATTTCAGTGGATTTTTTGCCTATGTAGTGACTCTGGTATTTATAAAAATATTACACGAACTAGGCCATGCTTATACGGCAACACGATATGGTTGCAAGGTGTCGACAATGGGTGTCGCCTTCCTGGTCATGTTTCCTGTGTTGTATACAGACACCAGTGATGCCTGGAAATTAACCTCGAGAAAAAAACGCTTACACATTGGTATCGCTGGGATCACTGTGGAAATGTATATCGCATCTATTGCGACATTTGTCTGGGCCTTCCTACCCGATGGCATATTAAAGAGCATGGCTTTTCTACTTGCAACAAGTAGCTGGTTATTATCATTATCAATAAATCTGAATCCATTTATGCGTTTCGATGGTTACTATATCTTGTCGGATTTGTGGGGGATAGAAAATCTTCAGACACGTGCTTTTGAATTTGGGCGATGGAAAATACGTGAATTGTTATTTGCTTTGAACAAGCCTGCACCAGAGAAACTGCAATCACACACAATTAATAAACTTGTGTTGTATGCTTGGGGTACGTGGATATATCGATTCTTTCTTTTTCTTGGAATAGCATTGTTGGTTTACTATTTCTTCTTTAAGGTATTAGGGATTATTCTTTTTATTACTGAAATTGTATGGTTTATTCTGATGCCTGTATTTAAAGAAATAAAAAATTGGTGGGGTATGCGAACAGAAATTATACATTCAAAACGATTTTATTTTGTGTTGTTGATTTTTATCGGATCATTAATTTTACTCTTTATTCCCTGGGATACAAAAATAACAGTCCCGGCGATACTTGAAAGCAAAGAAAATATCGTTGTCTACTCACCAGTAAGAGCAAAGATAAAATCAATTTTAGTTAGCAAAGGTCAGGTGGTTGAAAAAGACCAGTTATTACTCAGTCTAGAATCGCCAGTATTGAATGAAGAACTAGATAAAGTTAGTAAACAAATTGAGTACATACAATTACGGTTAAAACGGCTGGCAGCAAGTCGTGAGGACCTTGCAAACATTCATGTTATTTTAAGTAAACTTGAAAAATTAAATTCCAAGCAAGAAGGTTTGATTAAACAATCAAGATTGCTGGAAATCTATTCACCGATCAAAGGTAAGTTGATTAGTATATCTAATAACCTGCATGCAGGTCTCTGGATAAACCAGAAAACAGCATTGTTCAATATAATTGATGATAGTGAACAACACATTGTTGCTATGATATCGGAATCAGATATTTTTCGTGTACAGAAGCAACAGGATGCAATATTTTATCCGGACGATCCTGAACGAAAAAGTATTCGTGCTGAAATTATAGAAATAGAGCAGTCAAACATTAAAAATCTTAAAGAGCCATATTTTATTTTTAAATATGGCGGTGATATTGTTATTAGAGAAAAAAGTGATGGTACGTCAGTACCTGAATCTGGAATTTATCGAGTAATATTACAACCAAAGGGATCAAACTCTGAATTTGAATTTGTGATAAAAGGTGTTGTCCGTGTTGAAGGTGATGTGAAAAGCATTTTTCAACGTGCTTCAGATTTAATCGCTGCTGTTTTTATCCGTGAATCTGGGTTTTAATCTGTTGACTCTTGTATACCCCATCAACAAATAGACAGAAATTAGTATTTCATGGATAACAAGGTAGTCATCCAGGAAACCATTTTTTTTATCTCCTTCTATTTTAATCAGAAAAATTTCACCATTTAGACGAAATTGACCTAAATTTCACTCAAGTTTATTTACTAACAGTCGTTAAATAATTTGTACTGAAAAATATCGTATTTTCAGTCATTTACCTTTCTTTTTTGAGTGAAAAATAATTATGACACTGTTGGAATCAATGCCAAAACAATGGTTTATGCAATTATTCAATTTAAATAAAAACAAATCACAGGTTGCAGATAATGTCGTGCATCCTTGTAACATTGAAGGTCAGGATGCAATCGTTTACAAGTCTGGGTTGCGTGAAAGGAATCCGGTTTTTTATGCACAACTCACTAAGTTTGCAAATGAAAACAATATCTTTCTTAAAGAAGATCAGCGTGATTCGTTTAACACAGTAAAGAACGATCGTCGATCCAGGTTTATGCCTATGATGGTGCTTGGCGCGTCATTGCTAACAAACCAGACAGTAGCAGCAGCTAATAAAAATATTGACGCTGGATATGTTGATTTTAAAAATGGTCAAAATATTGAATATCAGGTAAATCATTTAAACAAAAGCTTCACAACAAACGAACAGAAAAACATTGAAAAATTGCTAGGTTGGGTGTCAGGTCAATTAAGAGGACTGGGTGTTGAAGTAAATAATGAGATGCCAGATATACAACGTGTGTCCAGTAAATCAATGCTCAAGATTGCTTTTGGTAAGGACATCCCCAGAGCTGTGAATCAGAAAAATATGCAGATCTATGGTTTGTATAATTTTAAAAATAAGACAGTATATTTACTCGATTCAATTGATCTTGAGACAGAGAAAGGGAAATCTGTTTTGCTTCATGAATTAGTTCATTATGTTCAATATCAAAATGGGCATGATAAAAAAGTGAACTGCAAAAATGAACTGGAAAACCTTGCCTATCATTTAGAAGCACGTTATTTACAAGAACATGGAGAGCATGTGGATTTTAGTCAGAATCACGTGGATCGTGTCAGCCAATGTGGCTAATCGATTAGTTAATTATTTCAAGTGTATCGATTAATTCAGGATTATCAACGAAAGGATTTCTTCGCCTCTGGACCTGTTCTATAAAATCATTTCTATGTTGTTCCTGTTCACTCGGTGGGTCTTCAAGGTTCCAGTTAATAAGCGTTGAACGCAATGAGTTGTCGACAGGAAGTCCGTATTCCTTATACATATAGAATATCGCGCGAGCGATATTGCCACGAGCAATGGGTCTTGGTTCAATAATATTTCTTTTTCTTTCATAATCACAGTCGCTAAAGCGCCAATCTTCACCTGGGATCTCTCCATAATTCGAATTGATTTTTGTACTTTTAATTTCCCACCAGACGGGGTACATATTATGCAGGTCTGTTTCCATCTGTTGAAACCGTTTTTTGTGGGTTGTACGACATTGCAAGCGGCTGTTGCATGATAGATGCTTCAACATCTGGCTGGTTGGATAGATATGTTCTATCAAAACATTGCCACGGTTATTAGTTCGCCCCCGATTCTCAAATCGAAAACCGCAATAGAGTGACCAACCTCCTTGTGCGTAAAGTTGATTCCAGAAAATATCGGAAAAAACCTCTTCACTAGCAGTAGTATTTTCAGTTAGAGGCAAGCTTGTCTCTGAATGACTGGTGTAACATATTAAAAAGAGAACAAGGGAAAAGAGGCACTTCATTTTCGATTATAAATTTTATTGATTATTAAAGGTTGTAATTTTTATGGGTAAAATAATATATTTTAACAGATAAATGAAATAAACGATCTGGCGGTTTTACACTGTTTTAATTCTTGGTGTTTTTTCTCAAAATCACTGGACAAGCCTGGTAAAAAACATAACAGTGTTTCGATGCAAGAATCCGAACTATTCATCCAGCTAGGCCCCAATGAAATTCTTTCAGCACTCGAAGCGATTGGTCTTGAGCCGGATGGCCATATCACAGCACTTAATAGTTATGAAAATCGTGTTTATCGTATCGGCCTTTACGACAAAGAGACGGTAGTTGTAAAATTCTATCGTCCAGAACGTTGGACCAATGAGGCTATTCTTGAAGAGCATCAATACACTGTAGATTTGGCAGCTAGTGAAATTCCTGTGGTTGCTCCATTGATCGACGAGGCGGGTGATAGCCTGTATCAATCGGATCAATATCGTTTTGCTATTTATCCCTGTGTCGGTGGTCGGCCACCAGAACTGGACAATTCTCAGCATCTGGAGATCATCGGGCGATTTCTGGCACGCATCCATTTACAGGGTGAAAAGCAGGTTTTTGTGCATCGTCCAACGATTGATATTGAAAGTTACGCAATCAACAGTAGCCAATATTTAATCGAACAGCATTTTTTACCCCCAGAATTAGAGTATACCTATCAGACAATTATTGACGATTTGATCAAAAGACTGGAAAGAAGCTTTAGCAGAGCAGGGGCTATTCAAAGTTTAAGATTACATGGAGATGCTCACCCGGGGAATATTTTATGGTTCGATGATAAGCCTATGATCCTCGACTTTGATGACGCGAGGATGGGGCCGGCAATCCAGGATCTCTGGATGTTTTTATCAGGTGATCGCAACTATATGACGGCCAGATTAGACGATGTCCTCAAAGGTTATACCGAGTTTCGTGTGTTTAACCCAGCTGAACTCCACGTGATTGAGGCGTTTCGCACCTTGCGCATGATCCATTACTCAGCCTGGCTGGCGCGACGCTGGGATGACCCGGCCTTTCCTCTGGCGTTTCCTTACTTTGATAACCAACGTTACTGGGAAGACCATATTTTAACTCTCAGGGAACAATCAGCACTGCTGGAAGAGCCGGTGCTGGAATGGTTGCCATAACAGTAAAAGGTGGCATAAGCTGTGCTTTAAAGAATTCTCATAACAGGATAATTTATAAGTAACCATCTCATGAGTGCTGTTGTCGATAAATCTAACCCTATAGAGCTGTCTGCTGCTTCCGGTGGCCAGAAAGAGCCATATTACGACTGGAAATATATCTGGCAGATCGCAAAGAAACACAAGCGTGAGATCGTCCTGGCGAATGTGATTGCCGTATTAGGCACGATTGCCAGTGTCCCTTTGCCATTATTATTACCCTTGTTGGTGGATGAGGTCTTACTCAACCAACCAGGCCCCGTGGTCGAAACGATTAATTCATTTACCCCCACAGCCTGGCATGTCCCAGCCTTGTATATCATTTCGATCCTGATCATTACTCTGTTTTTACGGCTGATTTCGCTAGCGCTTAATGTCTGGCAGTCATGGCAATTTACCCTGGTGGCCAAGGATGTGATCTTCCGCATTAGGGCGGCATTACTTGGCCGACTTGAAAAGGTCTCGATGTCAGAATATGAAACCTTAGGTAGTGGTACGGTTGCCTCGTATTTTGTCACCGATCTTGAAACGGTCGATCAATTTGTCGGCAGTACCGTTAGTAAATTATTGGTTGCGGTCCTCACCATTATCGGTGTCGCGGCCATATTACTCTGGGTGCATTGGCAATTGGCTTTGTTAATTCTGTTTGCTAATCCGTTGGTGATTTATTTCACCATGTTGCTGGGTAATCGAGTCAAAGAACTCAAGAAGAAAGAAAATACTGCGTTTGGCGTTTTTCAACAGGCGTTGTCTGAAACACTGGAATCAATTCATCAGATCCGCGCCAGTAATCGGGAAAAACATTACGTCATGCAGATCATTGAACAGGCCAGATCAGTCAAAGAGCATGGTAGTAACTATGCGTGGAAGAGCGAAGCGGCCGGTCGCCTGAGCTTTGTGGTGTTCTTATTTGGTTTTGATATCTTTCGTGCAGTTGCCATGTTTATGGTAGTGACCTCAGGTTTGACCATCGGCAAGATGTTCGCGGTCTTTGGTTACCTCTGGTTCATGATGGGGCCGGTACAGGAAGTGCTGAACATACAATATGCATTCTATGCGGCAAAAGCGGCACTGGCACGCATCAATCAACTCAGTGAATTACATCAGGAACCGGAATACCCTCATTTAGTTGATCCCTTTGTCGATCAAAAAACCGTTGGTATAAAAATAGACGATGTGCGTTTTGCCTATGGTGATGGGTCTGATGTTTTGAGTGGCATTAATCTTGAAATTGAGCCGGGCGAGAAGGTCGCTCTGGTTGGCGCGAGTGGTGGTGGTAAATCAACGATGGCGTCGATATTGATTGGTTTATACAGTGCCCGATCGGGCATGGTCTATTACGGAGGTCAGCCAGTTGATCATATAGGGCTTGATGTTGTTCGTGAAAATGTTGCGACAGTATTACAAAACCCTGCGTTATTTAATGATAGTGTCCGCGCCAACCTGACAATGGGGCGTGAACTGGATGATAGCAAGCTCTGGCATGCGCTTGAGGTTGCCCAACTCAGACAAACGGTTGAGGCAATGAACCAGGGACTGGATAGCATTGTTGGCAGACAAGGTATTCGTTTATCAGGTGGACAGAAACAACGCCTGGCTATCGCACGATTGATCTTGAGTGAGCCAAAGGTGGTGATACTGGATGAAGCGACATCCGCCCTGGATGCTGAAACGGAATATCAATTACACACGGCCTTAAGTGATTTTTTAAAAGACCGAACAACAATCATTGTGGCACATCGATTAAGTGCCATTAAACAGGCAAACCGTGTCTACGTATTTGAGGCTGGAACAATCAGTGAACAGGGCAGTCATCAAGAACTACTTTCTCAGGATGGTTTGTACGCAAAGCTCTACGGTGTACGTCAATCGATGGGAAGTTAAAAGTCGGTTTTATATTGAGCAAGCATTTCGTCATGCCGGTAGCCAGTTTTTTTATAACAATATGGATTCTGGTCTTCACCAGAATGACAGAGAAATCGAATTTCTTTAATTCATCAATCAAAGCAGCAACATTATATTACTCTCCGTCATTCCGGCCTACGAGCCGGAATCCAGCCTTAAAATGTATGGGCAAGGATTGTTCCAGACAATCCTGTTGCATTTCCTCCATCCTTGGTGGTCATACCGGATCAAGTCCGGTATGACGACAGAATGCAGAGTTTATCTAAATATTCAGCACGTTGTTCAGTTGATACGCGAAAACAGATTTAAGTTGATTGAGCAGATTCAAAGCCAGGCCTTGTTCGTAAATATCTTTTTCTTGACTGGCAAGCACCATTAATCCCAGGTGATCATCGGTTTGTACAGGAAAGGCAACCGTTGAAGAAACATTATTTGCTTTCGAGCCAAATAAACCCTCAAGATATTCTGCTTGTAAACTATCACACAGAGGTTTGTTGCGGTTAAAGAGTTCAGAAAATAAACTTTGTAACTTTGAATGGGTTGGTTTGAATTTTAAACCTTTGTAATCACTGCGCGGTCTTTCGTCGACAAACATAAAAAAAAGAAACTGGTTTACTTGATAATATTTTGTCAGAAATTTAGAAAAGTCATCGTAGAGTCCTTCTGCCGTATCCGCATTTAATGTCTTGTCTACCTGTTGCTGTACGGCTTCTGAGAGATCAAAAATAGTTTGTTGATCGCTTTGTAAATTTTCGATCGTACTATTTAACGATTGATTATGTTTTTTTAGACTAGCAACCTGGTATTCAATAAATGAATGTATATTTTCACCAGTAATATGCGGTACACGAAGTTTTGAGAGTAGTTCAGGATTTTCCAGAAAGAAATCAGGATTTCTTTCCAGGCAGTTGATGACAATATTCAGATTGTCAGATGAGTTTCTGACGACTGCCATAGTAGTATAACAGATTAACCATCATATTTAATAATAGTACATGAATATTTTTTTATTGAACAATCTTATTTATAGAACAATATTTTTAAAGATATGATCCTGTAATCTTTTTTTATCATACTTTGATATCTACACGATATTTTACCAAAAGTTCTCGCAACTCATTATCAACTCGTTCTATAGCTGATTGCGAATCTATCCACCAGTCCGTTGACCATATTCGAATAACTTCCCAACCTAATCCACGCAAAACCTGTTCTCTTAAAAAATCTCTGTCTCTAGCTGTTGCTGAGCGATGATAAGTAGCGCCATCACATTCAATAGCACTAAGATACTTTCCCGGAGCATCCGGATTGACAATTCCTAAATCAATACGAAATCCAGAGACTCCTACCTGGGAATGAGTTGTCCAACCTTTACTTTGTAAACGTTCAGATACTGCCTGTTCGAATGGAGAGTCAAAATATCCTCCCGGAGCATCAACCGCTTCTATTAATGCTCTGGAGCCACGCTGTGCATATTCAAGAAAATGTTTTAGATCGCGCACTCCTTCAGATGCAGTACGAGATAAATCAATTGATTCAGGTTTTAACGATGAGAAAATGTGCATTTCTTCTTTAGCTCTTGTGATGGCAACATTCAAACGTCGTGTCCCACCTGCTTTGTTCATCGGGCCAAAATTCATACTTAATTTGCCTGCCGCATCTTTACCAAAAGTTATCGAGAAATATATAATATCCCGCTCATCACCTTGAACACTTTCTAAATTCTTTACAAATACAGAGTCAAACTTATCTTCTGAAAAATGAGATTCGATTTCTGGATAGTCTCCCCTGGCTATTTCAAATAAATTATTGATTAAATCTTGTTGTTCTTTATTGAATGTAACAACACCTATTGATTGCTTGAAATCTAGTTGTCTAAGTTTGGATACAATATCCTCAACAATTGCACTTGCTTCACCTCTGTTAATTCTGTTTTGACCTTCTTTATATATTGAGTCGACTGGATGGAAATGTACGGACATTCCATTGGTGTCCGTATTTGGAAAGGTAATTAATGTACCCTTGTAATAACGATGATTAGAAAAAGTGATTAAGGATTCGCATTTTGAACGATAATGCCAATTTAATTTCATCTCTGGTATGTTTGCAGCGAGGCATTCATCTAATATTGATTCAAGATCATCATCAAAATCATCGTCATAGTCAGAGTCATTATCTGCTCTACGACTAAAAAATGATGTCGGCGGTAATTGCTTTGGATCGCCAACTACAATTGCTTGCTTTGCTCTAGCAATTGCCCCAATAGCATCACATACTTTTATTTGACTTGCTTCGTCAAAAATTACCACATCAAAAGGTTTGCTGTCTGGCGGTAAATATTGAGCAATACTCATTGGACTCATCATCACACAAGGCGTTAACTGTGTTAATGCTTCTGGCATTATTGATACCAGCTGCCTTAGCGGCATATGCCTGGTTTTCTTTTGGATCTCTCTTGCAAGTATTCCCCATTCTGAATTTTTCGGGACCTCTTTTTTATCAGGAATGCCCACTAATAATTTTGCTTTTACATATTCCTGAGTCAGCTTCATAAACTCTTCATCCAAACTATGGAATTCTTCAATTTTCTGTTTGTGTTCTGCCGGTAGAAAATTACGTAATACTTCATCATGATCGATGACGGAATCTACCCACCAACGAGAATAGTTTACCAACAGGAGATCTGTTGCTTTAAATCCAGAAATATAGCCTTTTTCTACAGCATCAATGAGAGGTGACAATCCAACATTCATTGCTTCGAGACGAACTTTTCTCCAAGCACACCAGTAACGTAACTTCTTTTGAGATACTAACCAACGATCACATGTGGCTTCCACCTGCTGAAAATAGTTTGAGTTATCTTTAGATATAAAAATGTCTGTATCAGAATGGTTAATAGTCGTGCTTAATTCAGCGAGTTTTTGTTCGAAAACATTTAGTTGTTCGGTGAAATTCTTTCCTTTAGCACTAATAATTCCATTCGTTTCTATTAAGTCGTTTTGATCTTCAATAAGAATTGCAATACGTTTTTTCACTCCATGAGATTCATCTGGATTCCCTGCTACTGTTGATATTGCAACTAATATTTTACCTAACCAGTTGCAGGATTTTTCAATCCATTGAACATCACTATCAACACCATCCCAATATTTACCAATAGCATTGGATACGTGAGTATATTTTTCGACCATGCCTTTTAATTCTTTTGCTTTTATCAGCTGGTCGATATCTTCCAAAATATATTCACTTAGTTGATTACTAGTTGAATGAGTTTTCATTGCCCGATAAATATTTCGCTGCTCAAGCCACTTGGGTAAAAACCATTTTTCTTCAGCCACTACCCACTGAGCTCTAAAGTCTTCCAGTGGGAGTGTTAATACTTCCCGTTTAAAATCGACACCTGTTTTTTTCATCGTTCGGTTAAACTTACTTATTAATTCAACTAAATCAGTAAGGTCTTTTCTGTACATTCCTCCTTGTGAAGAAAACCCAAAATGGAATGGTTCTGCATAAGCTTCTGGTAAATGAGTAGCTATATTTTTTAAAGAATTTAGTTGAGAGTATGATTTAAACGATATGTTTAGTTTTAATGATTTGAGGTACTCTTCCTGTGCTAACTGAAGATTTTTCACATGCTGTTTGATTTCCCCCACAAGTACCAGCATTGAACTTTGCCAATTCGGTGACCACTCCCCCGTCGCAATTTCAGATAACGGGTTATTATCAATGCCCTCTAATTCTCCTGAATTAACATCAATACGTTTGGTGATCTCTTGTAATTTTTCAAATGCTTCGAGATTATGTTCTTCATGGTGAGACCATTTCAAATTAACTTTTGGGGTATCGCTTTCTCTTATGACTACCCCCATTGCCTGATGTGGAGTTAAACCATTTGGATAAACATGATGTAGCTGCTGGACATATTGATTTAGAGCGCCTCTAACTTTAAATAAGCGTTCCGCTTCACGTTCCCAATTAGCACTTGATGAATTTTTTACACTCCATGCACGTCCCAATTGTTGAATTACTTCGGATTTCTTCGCTTTTGAGCTGTGTAGTTCCAAGCAATGCTCACCAAGTCCAACTTGCTGTAGGCGTCGATACACAACTTCAAGCGCAGCGGTTTTTTCCGAAACGAATAATACAGTCTTACCTGTGGCAAGTAGCTGTGAAATCATATTTGTAATGGTTTGGCTTTTACCGGTTCCAGGGGGACCAATTAAAATAAAATCCTTCCCCGCTTCTGCTGCATAGATAGCAGCCATTTGCGAGCTGTCAGCTAGCATCGGGACATAGGTGTTTTTAGGATGATGTTCCTTATCGAGTTTATCCACCTCTGGAAACGGGTTTTTCGCACCAGCTGAGAACCTATCCCTAGGATTCTCTATTAAGTGTTTTACTATTGAGCTTTGCTTTAAATTATCGACCCTTTCACATAAATCCACCCACATTAAATATTTGGAGAACGAAAAGGTTGATATAGCAACCTTTTCTTCAACTTCCCACCCAGGTATATCTCGAATTTCTCTCCTAAGGATCTGCCATATCCCATCGACGTCAAGCCCATGATCATCAGTAGGTAATTCACCAGCAAGTTCTGTAATTTCCAGACCAAAATATTGCTTGAGCATCTCCAATAATGTTGGATTAAATCGTGGTTCATCTTCATGCAACTGAAGCTTAAATCCTGAATTAACGCTTTTACGAGTGAGTTCAATGGGGATAAGGATTAAAGGTGCTTTATAGTCACGATCAGGTTGGTTCGGTTGTTGCCAGCTCAAAACGCCTATTGAAATGTAAAGGATGTTAGTGCCACCTTCCTGAATAGCTGCTCTGGCTTGTCTGTATAGTTCTAATAAATCTGCATTCAATTTTCTCGGTTCTTGCCGCGCAACTATTTCTTTTCTATTCAGATGCTGATTAATGCGAGTTTTGCGTAAATCTTCATTATGTTGCTGCAAATGAATTTGTTCAGAACGTTGGTCGTTATCAAGTTTTAATTCCTCGGATGAAATAACTTTAAATTTATGACCATCGGCTAGAAGGTCTTCTAATTTTCCCGCATCGTAACACTCCAATTGAATCGTCCGAGTTCTGGTCGTAAAATTAAGCAGTCGATTTCTCATTGTTAAATCCAATAACTGTCTTTTCCAGTTCTCAACTCGTGCTTCAGGTGTATCTGGAATTATCGATCTTACTGGTTCTGACGAATAAGCTTGTTCGGGTAAATCATCAGGAATATCAATGCCGATTTCAATATCATCAATTTCAACATTTGCCCTGTAATTGCCTGCGAGCTCCTTATCTGACAAAGGTAGAATAGAGGATGATCTGGCTCGTTTAATGTCTATAGCTAAAAGAAACTCTTCATCATCAGCTAGCCGTTTTTGTCCTTCCTGAACGGCCAAACTAAATCGTGTTGGTGGACTATTCGTGCTCAGTGTTGTTTCAAATATAATTAATTCTTTGAGCTTGATGCGTTTACGTAAAGGTTGCGCCTCATAAATAATCGTTGCTGAAAAGTCCTCGTCCTGTAACCAACACCCAACAAGAGCATGCCCTTCAGTAAAAATAACAAGGCTATTCAATCCAACTTGCTCCATACAAGCTGCAAAGAGTAATGTTAAATCCAGGCACGTTGCCAAACGTGTTTCCATTATTTTGGAAGGTAACCTTACCTTCTGCCCTATTTTTTCAAAACTGGCAGGTGGTGTTGCATAGGTTAAATCAAGTTTGCAAATAGCACTCCAAATAGAACTTGCTATAAAAGCAACACGTTGAGGGCTGTTAGATTGGTAGCCATCCAATGATTTTGATTTCCCACTGGATTCAAGTATTTTTGACGCGTCACGAAGGATCCCCTGTATGGCTGGATCATTAGGTTGTACGAATGCAGCAATAATTTCAGGAATGCTTTCCATTCCACCCCATTCATCTTTTGATAGCAACCGAACTTTAGTCGTCACCTCATCAAGTATTTGTTCTCCTTGTTGCAGTGCGAATACAATTTTACCCGGTAAAGATTCTGTCAAATCTCTTAAATATTGACTGTTCAATTCTATACGACAATCATCAATGATCAATTGCGATTCAGCAGCAAGTCTATCGATGGGCCAAGTTCTTTCTATTAAAAAATTAGGGTTGGCGCGAACGGTCAGTTCAATATCTGAATATTGATCAGATGTATCATTCAGGATTTCTATTTCTCTAATGACAGGAAAGGAATTTTGTTGGAGTGCTAGATTTATATTCGGGATAATAGATGTTTTAATCCTAATGTGAGGTTCAGCTAATTCTCCCTTAGCCTTTTCTTGGCCGACCTTTGTTTCCGTATTCTCCGTCATAAGTGTCAAACTCCGTTACACCTCAATTTAATAGATCAGAGGTCAGACCACGGGTATTTTCAGTAATACGGTTCTTTCCAAAAACGTGGACTACCTATGCCACTATTATTATAGTAACTAGGCAGAAATTCAATTACTAACTAGCTTATTCGCACCGTTAGAATCAAAAGAGTCACTGTTGCCAAATTTTAGCCATTCTTCACGGTAATTTAGGGGAAATATTAAATAAGCGATTTTTTCTCTCTTGCTACACAAACTTCAGCCATGTTCGTTCAGACAGAATTAATATATCTCGACCTTTATTTTTATATCCGAGTGCTTTTTCTATTTTTCTTCCGTGACTTGTAAATCTCCAATCACGGCTAGCTAGAGTTCCTAAAATTAAAACATCCAAATCTGTTGTGACTGACTTGCTAATTATCGCACCTTTCCTTTTTGCTGAATTTTCGCAAACATTACGAGTGCCGCAAATAAATTTTCCAGTAAAGCATATTTTTTTATTTAGATGGTAAAATTCAGTAATTTGATCTGAAAATACTTCAGCCACTGCTCCATCAGCAGAACCAGTTTCATCAAATCGTTGCCCTGATATTTGTTTGAGAGTTTCTAGAAGCTCCCGTTTTTCTTCTGCATCAATAACTCCATCCTCCTTAATGTCCCTAATTCGTCCCATCAATATATTTGCAGGCCATGTATTGTCAATATGTGAATTATTTATCAACCAATTGTCCAGATACTCAAATTCGTCATCTGATATTTTCCCGTCTACTGAAATGCCCAGTAATAATCCGATTAATTCATTAATACTATCTTCCATCTCTTCTGAAGTTTGTTTGCCAAATTTAATAATATCTGCGATCAGTGTATTTAATTGTTCTAATTCATCTGTAGATATATAACTGTCTTCAAGAATATCACCAATGGCATCTAGCAAATCAATTACATCTCCATCAGCGTCTAAGTGTTCTTGTGTTTTCATCCAATTATCGAGAAACAATAATTCAATATCATTTAATTTTTTGTCTGTAATGATTCCTTGTAGAATTCCTCTTAGAGCATATGCAGATTTATCTCTATTGTGTGAGAAGTTAAAAGCTGAATTTATTGGTTGGCCATCATCGTTTAGTTTTATTTTGCTATCCATTAGTAAATTCCTCATATTTCATTTTGTTTCTTCATCTCGTGCTTGTGAAAGTGCAGACGCTATAAGCCCTGTGGGAACAGCAATAATCCCCACTCCGATCACGAGAACAAAAAAAGTAAATAATTTTCCACCAATAGTTATCGGAAATATATCGCCATAACCAACAGTTGTAAGAGTTGTAAGAGCCCACCAAAAACTGTGGAAGACAGATTTGAATTGTTCTGGCTGCGCTGCATTCTCAAAGTAATAAATTCCAACCGAGGACAAATAAAATATAATTGCAGAAACAAAACCGAAAAGGATAAGATCTTCTTTCGCAATGGCTAATGCTCTTCGGAACCTATTTATTGCTTTGTTATATTTAAATAATTTCAAAATACGAAATAAACGAAGAAGCCTGAATATTCTAACTGCACGGAGATCAAGTCCAGATGAAATATAAAAAGGTACTATTGCAATCAGGTCGATTAAGCCATAAAAGCTAAATATAAAACGAAGTTTATTATCAGAAACGAATATTCTTAAGATGTATTCAATTGTAAAAATAATAATTGTGAAGAGTTCAATAGCATATAGAATTATTTTCGTGCTTGGTGATAAATCAGGGAGCGTGTCTATAGAAAATGTCACAAGAGACACAATAATAAGAATCTGAATCAGGATGGCAAACACTTTGCCTCGAAGATGTTTTTCATCATCAATGATTTTTCTGATTTCATTTTTATAAATCAACAATCAACCCTCCATGAAACTCCATTATTTCATGCGTTTTTAAGTATATCTCAATTATTATCTATTTCTTTACGCTTTTCTTTGCTTCTGGCGATCGCGGCTTTAATGAAAGCTTGTTTTTCTGCAATGTTTTTCGCTTTATCTTTAATTTGTTGCTTGGCAGCTTGTTTTTCTTTCTTTGTTTGTTCCTGTTTGAGAAATCGTTCATTTCGTTTATTGAAACGTTCTCGTGTTTCTTGACGATACTCTATCTTTGATTCTTTAAAATCAGAATATCGATCAGCTAATTCTGTAGGCGGCACGATGATATCTATACAGTCAACGGGACAAGGTTCAATGCAGAGTTCACAGCCAGTGCAATGTTCCTGTAACACAGTGTGCATTTGTTTTGCAGCCCCTATGATGGCATCCACCGGACAGGCGCGTATGCATTTGACACAACCGATGCACACGTTTTCATCAATTTTTACAATCGTGAATGGTTTTTCAGTTCCGTTTTTTTTATTTAATGGAATTTCGTCACGTTGAAGAAGTGTTGCCAAAGCTCGAATAGTAGATTGACCACCCGGTGGGCATTGATTGATATCGGCTTGATGACTGGCAATGGCTTCGGCGTAGGGCATGCAGCCTTCGTAGCCACATTGGCCACATTGCGTTTGTGGTAAAAAGTGATCAATCTCTTCAGCAGAAACTGAGGACATTATTTTATTTTCATACCGGGTTCAGCACCTGAATCGGGATTCAGGATATAAACATCTTTGCCACCTGGTCCAGCGGCTAGCACCATACCTTCAGACAGGCCAAAACGCATTTTCCTGGGAGCAAGATTCGCAACCATCACAGTGAGCTTGCCAACCAGGTCTTCCGGTGCATAAGCCGATTTGATCCCGGCAAAGACATTTCGAGTTTCACCAATGTCTAGGGTTAATTGCAATAATTTGTCCGCGCCTTCGACGTGTTCAGCATTAATGATCTTCGCAACCCGTAGATCGATCTTCATGAAATCATCGATATTAATTTGATCCGCAATGGGATCGCTTGTGAGGTGTTTGTTTTTGGACTGTGTCGTCTCGGCACTTTGTAAATCTTGTTTGCTGTCTTCAATCATAGCATCGACCTTTTCTTTCTCTACGCGAGTCATTAATGGTTTGAATTTGTTTATTTCATGGTCAAGTAATGGTGCATTGACCGATTGCCAGTCCAGTACTGGAATATTTAAAAATTGTTCGGTCTTTTCTGCCATCACAGGTAATACTGGTTTCAGATAAATCATCAAGAGTCGAAACAACTGTATGCCCATGGAACAAATATTATGCAAGTCATCGTCACGTCCTTCTTCTTTGGCGATCACCCAGGGTTTGTATTCATCAATATATTGATTGGCTTTATCAGCCAGCAACATAATTTCACGCATGGCCTTGGCGTATTCACGTTGTTCATAACACTGAGCAATGTTCTCTGCCTGTGAAACAAATTCTTTATATAAGTCTGCATCATGTAACTCATTACTGAGTTTATTATCAAAACGTTTTTTGATAAACCCAGAACAACGGCTGGCGATGTTCACGACCTTTCCAACCAGATCTGAATTAACGCGCAGCTGAAAGTCTTCAAGGTTTAAATCGATGTCATCAATACCCGAACCGAGTTTAGCGGCAAAGTAATAACGTAAATATTCCGGGTCAAGATGATCAAGATAAGTGCGTGCCTTGATGAACGTTCCGCGAGATTTCGACATCTTTTGACCATCTACTGTCAGGAAGCCATGAGCGAACACGGCGTTAGGCGTTTTAAACTGGCTGCCTTGTAACATGGCAGGCCAGAACAAGGTATGAAAATAAATAATGTCTTTGCCGATAAAATGATAAAGCTCGTATTCACTGTCTGGATTTAAGAAATCATCCAGCTTCAGACTGGATTTATCACAATAATTTTTCAAGCTGGCGAAATACCCAATCGGCGCATCCAGCCATACGTAAAAATATTTTCCGGGCGCATCGGGAATTTCAAAACCAAAATAGGGGGCATCACGGGAGATGTCCCATTCTTGTAAGCCTTCTTCAAACCATTCGCCGAGTTTATTGCTGACTTCTGTCTGGACGTGGCCACCGTTGATCCAGTCTTGCAGAAAGGACTGAAAATCAGGCAGTTTAAAAAAGTAATGCTCCGATTCTTTTTCGATGGGTGTTGCACCGGAAACAGCTGAAACGGGATTCAGTAATTCCGTGGGTGAATAGGTTTTACTGCACACCTCACAGCCATCACCGTATTGATCCTCAGCCTTGCAATTGGGGCAAGTGCCTTTGATAAAGCGATCCGGCAGAAACATCTCTTTTTCCGGGTCAAACAGCTGAGTGATGGTGCGTTTGCTGATATGACCAGCATCACGCAGGCGGGTGTAGATCAGTTCAGACAGTTCGCGGTTTTCTTCTGAATGGGTTTGATGATAATTATCAAACTGTACGGCAAAATCGCCAAAATCCGCTTTATGCTCCTCGAGGACGCTGGCAATCAGTTCTTCCGGTGTGATGCCTTCATCCTGCGCCTTGAGCATGATTGGCGTGCCGTGATTGTCATCGGCACAGACATACAGGCAGTCATGGCCACGCATTTTCTGAAACCGCACCCAGATATCCGTCTGGATGTATTCCACCATATGACCAATATGGATCGAACCATTGGCATAGGGCAGGGCACTGGTGACCAGGATTTTGCGTGTTGAATCTGACATGTCGCTATTATCGCATCTCGGAAAAAGTCGTGAAAGGTATCATTTATCTGGTGCAAGGCCAATCTCAATAATTTGTGGAATCAACTGTACACTAGTTATAATTTTACAAATCTTTTACATTTCTTTTACTTAAATTTCACCAAGGCTTAACCCATTACGGATATGTTAACCGTTACAGATAATGTGATTTTGTAACAGGAGAAAAACTAATGACGTATTTACGAAGTATCCTATCAGCAGTAGCGTATTCTTTATTAGCCTGTTTGGCCGTGGTCTCGGTTCAAACCAGTGCTACGGT
This sequence comes from Gammaproteobacteria bacterium, assembly GCA_965250225.1. Taxonomy (GTDB): domain Bacteria; phylum Pseudomonadota; class Gammaproteobacteria; order Eutrophobiales; family Eutrophobiaceae; genus CBDEUK01. Next base: position 305,558 of record CBDFNQ010000038.1, on the reverse strand, counting down.
ATCGGATGTTAAACAGGAGATCGAGTTGAACGTTGCCTTAGGTCAGCCAATTATGCTGGCCGGTCAGCAACAGAAGGCTTATCTCAAGATCGGTTTAACCGGTCTGGATGATGGCAATATTCAAGCTCGACCACCCATCAATCTTTCCATTGTATTAGATAAATCGGGTTCTATGCAGGGACAAAAAATGGCTCAGGCAAAGGATGCCGCGGTAATGGCGATTCAACGTTTATCGAACAATGATATTGTTTCGATTGTGACCTATGACGATACCGTTGAAGTGGTCTGGCCAGCAACACGAGTGACAGATAAGAACGCCATCATCCGCGCCATTCAACGCATCGATGCCAATGGCAGTACCGCGTTGTTTTCCGGTGTCAGTAAAGGTGCAGGCGAGGTAAGAAAATTTTTAGAAACTCAAATGGTCAATCGCGTGATTTTATTATCCGATGGTCTGGCCAATGTCGGTCCTAGTACTCCACAGGAACTGGGTCAACTGGGTATGTCCTTGGGTAAGGAAGGCATCAGTGTGACCACGATTGGTTTAGGATTGGGTTATAATGAAGACTTGATGACGGATCTGGCGGGTTACAGCGATGGTAATCACAGTTTTGCAGAAAACGCGACAGACCTTGCACAGATATTTGATCGCGAACTGGAGAATGCATTATCGGTGGTAGCGAATGGCGCGGTCATTACGATCTATTGTAATAATGGTGTTAAACCTTTGCGTGTGATTGGACGGGAAGCTGAGATCATCGGTCAAACGGTGAAAATCAAAATAGGACAGTTATACCGGGCACAGGAAAAATATGTCCTGTTAGAGGTTGACGTATCGTCAAATGACGATGGTTCTCAACAGAGCATTGCCGATGTTGATGTTTCCTATGATGATATTTTTAACGGTCGTTCGGAAAAACTGGTGGCTAAGGCCAATGTGAGTTTTAGCACTTCCGCAGACAGGGTAAAAAAGAACACCAATAATGAAGTCATGGTTTCAACGGTTGAACAGATAGCGGTCGAAAAAAGTAAGGAAGCCATCTTGTTACGTGATGAAGGAAAAATCGAACAAGCAGAAGCCGCATTAGGTGCGGTCGGTGATTATCTTTCTACCAATGCTGCGAGTTTAAAATCTGATAAGCTTCGTCAACAGGCCGTTGAGGCAGAAGAAGACGCTAAACAACTCGATGATAAAGACTGGAATTTGAATCGAAAGAAATTAAAGGAAAAGGAATACACGCGTTCGAAGCAATCGTATAAATAAATCATAAGGCAATCATATCAGCCCGTTTATCGGGCTGATTCCTATTTATGAATAAACGTTTCACAATTCTTTTAATCACCATGGTGTTGATTCCCGTCTTGATACTTTCCTGGTTGGGCTTTCGTATGTTGTCCCAGGAACAATCCATGCAGGAAGTACGTTTTAATAAACTCATCATTGAACAATTAAAAAATATTGATAAAGACATACAGCGTTATATGATCAGTCATCAACAGGAATTGGGGCTAATGCTGAGTAGAATGGATGGTATCGATGATTGGAGGGATATAACCAACACGTATCCGCTGATTCGACAATCTTTTGTGATCCAACAAAATGGCGAGCGTATCTATCCACAGCCAAACGCTGAATTAATCCGTCGTGAAGAGGAGTTTTTACAGCGAAGTCAGATCTTGTGGCAAGACCAGACCTTGTTCCAAAGCACATCGGTCAGTCTGGATGAGATCGAACAAGTCAATTCGTTTTCATCGTTACAAAAAAAAATTTACAAACCGAATAAACAAGGTTGGTACACATGGTTCTGGGGTAATGGCTTGAATCTAGCCTACTGGTTGCAAACTGCAAACGGTACAGTTCTAGGTGCTGATCTGGACACTACGCGGATCAAATCGGATTTGATCGTACTATTACCAGACACATCCGTTGCAGAGATTTCAGATGATCGTATTCGTCTGATTGATAGCGGAGGTGACATGGTGTATCAATGGGGCAGTTATTCGATAACGGATTCGGATATTCCTCTGCAACGCTTATCATTGAGTCCTCCATTATCTGGTTGGAACCTTGAATATTTTTCACCAAAAAACACATCGCTCATTTCATACAAACGTTTTCATGTGCTGGGAATTGTTGCCATCTTTACTGTGTGTCTGGGTTTGATGGCCTTGTATCTGTATCGGGAATTTCGACATGATGCGATAATGGCAGCGCAACGTGTTAATTTTGTGAATCAGGTGTCACATGAATTGAAAACACCATTGACAAACATACGCATGTATGCGGAATTACTCGATGATGCTGTTGATGAAGAAGGATCAACGACTAAACATTATCTCAATGTGATCACAACAGAGAGCCAGCGCCTGTCGCGTTTAATCTCCAATGTATTATCCTTTGGTCGATCAGAACGTCAGCATCTTAAGTTACAAACATGTGCTACTCATGTGAGTGATGTGATCAATAAATGTATTGAAACATTTCGCCCGGGACTGGAACAGAAGAATGTTAAAATCATTTATAAGAAAAGCGAGTTTCCTGAGGTAGAAATTGATCCAGATGCGCTGGAACAAATTCTGAATAATTTAATTGGCAATGTTGAAAAATACGCCGCAACTGGTGGTTATCTGGAGATCACACATGAAATAAATTCAGACAACACCATCATTCAAGTGATTGATCACGGCCCTGGTATCCCAATGAAAGAACAACAAAATATTTTTGAACCCTTTTATCGGATCAGTAGTAAGTTGAGTGATGGTGTTTCAGGAACCGGGATAGGTTTGAACATTGCGCGCCAGCTTGCACGTTTACACGATGGTGATATTGTCTTAATCAAAACGGAACAGGGGAGTTGTTTTGAGATAACTCTACCTACATCGGTTGTTGGAGAAAAAGTGTGAAAATTTTGATTGCGGAAGACGATCAATACATTCGTGAGGGTTTGCAAACTCTATTATCCGGTGAAGGGTATGAGGTAATTCCTGCTGCTGATGGTGGAGAAGCAATCGACTTGTTTAAAGCAGAAGCACCAGATTTTATTGTGCTGGATATCATGATGCCAGAAAAAGATGGTTACCAGATGTGTCGGGAAATACGTCAGTTGAATAAAACGGTGCCGGTTATTTTTCTCAGTGCTAAATCAGAGGAAATTGATCGCGTGGTTGGCCTTGAACTCGGAGCTGATGATTTTATCGTCAAACCGTTTGGTACGCGTGAAGTCATTGCCCGTATCAGAGCGATAACACGACGTTGCCTATCCGATGACTCCTCCGAGCCTGTCCAGCTACAGATGAAGGATCTAACAGTCGTTCCCGATGAGTTGCGTGCTCAACGTGGAGAGCAACAAATCGAATTGAGTCTGCGTGACATTAAAATTTTGCGGTTACTGCATGATCACCCGGCTAAGGTTATCGACAGGGATACATTATTTAATGAATGTTGGGGACACAATTACCTGCCCAGCAGTCGAACACTGGATCAACACATATCCAAGTTGCGTAAACGGATCGAGTTAGATCCGAAAGACCCGCAAATCATCCGCACTATTCACGGCGTGGGTTACCGTTTCGAACCGTAAAATTACCCACCACCGTTTGAGGCTGTGTTAATATGGCGTTCCTTAAATGTATAACACTGTGTTGGAAGTATGCCGGAATTAAATCAAACCCAAATAGAACAGGCCTTAAGCCAGTACCACGATCGCTATCTGGATTCAGACCTGGTGGCTGCAAAATGCGTCAAAGACATCCAGATCAATAATGGCGATGTCAAAATCCTTATTGAAGCTGGATTCCCTATAAAAAATTATGCAGATGAGCTGAAACGTTCACTGGCAGCGACTCTGGAAGGTGTTTCCGGTATCTCCAAGGTCGAGATTTCAATCGAGCAAAAAATTGCTTCGCGTTCTGTGCAACGTGGGGTAGACGTGTTGCCCGGTGTCAAAAATACCATCGCCGTGGCTTCGGGCAAGGGCGGGGTGGGTAAGTCCACAACATCGATTAATTTAGCCTTAGCACTACTGGCAGAGGGCGCTACGGTCGGTATCCTGGATGCGGATATCTATGGCCCCAGTCAGCCACGTATGCTGGGTTTTCAGGGCAAGCCCGATACCAAAGATGGCAAATCGTTAGAACCTAATGTCAGTTATGGTCTGCAGTCTATGTCGATTGGTTACATGATCGATGAAGAGTCACCGATGATCTGGCGCGGGCCGATGGCAACCGGTGCGTTAGAACAAATGATCCGCGATACCAATTGGCAAGAACTGGATTACTTGATCATTGATCTTCCTCCAGGCACTGGCGATATTCAATTGACCTTGTCTCAAAAAATTCCTCTCAGCGGTACCGTGATAGTCACCACGCCACAGGACATCGCTTTGCTTGATGCACGCAAGGCACTCAAGATGTTTGAAAAGGTCAATGTCCCGGTGTTGGGCGTGATCGAAAATATGAGCACTCATATTTGTAGTGAATGCGGTCATGAAGAACACATCTTTGGTTCAGGTGGTGGTGAGGCTATGGCGAAACAATATGACATTGATCTTTTAGGAGAACTGCCTCTGGAAATTAGTATTCGTGAAGGAGTGGATCATGGTAAACCGACAGTTGCTATGCAGCCTGATTCATCTAGCTCACTAATCTATCGTGACATAGCCATAAAGATGGCAGCAAAACTTTCCATGCAGGCAAAAGATTACAGTAATAAATTTCCAAAAATTATTGTTGAGAATAATTAAAAATAATGAGTGTTAAATCGGACAAATGGATCCGCCGCATGGTGGAATCCGATAATATGATTGAACCTTTCGAGCCGTCGCAAATAAAATTCAATAATGGTGAACGCCTGATTTCTTATGGTACGTCGAGTTATGGTTATGACGTGCGTTGTACCGATGAATTTAAAATTTTCACCAATGTGCATTCAGCAACAGTTGATCCGAAAAACTTTGATGAAGATAGTTTTGTCGATGTCAAAGCCGATCATTGCATTATTCCACCCAACGCCTTTGTTCTAGCCAGCACCGTTGAATATTTTCGTATTCCGAGAAACGTATTGACAATCTGTTTAGGAAAATCAACTTATGCACGTTGTGGAATTATCGTCAATGTCACACCACTGGAACCCGAATGGGAAGGGCACGTAACACTGGAATTCTCAAACACAACAAATCTTCCGGCCAAGATTTATGCAAATGAAGGTGTTGCTCAAATGATCTTTCTTGAATCGGATGAAATTTGTGAAACATCTTACAAAGATCGGGATGGAAAATACCAGGGACAGAAAGGTGTTACTTTACCGAAGACCTGATGCCAGGATTTTGGATTTATATTGTCGTTATAGACTAATTTGATTTACTGCGTTGTTTTAACGCCAGGGTCTGCTTTTTCACAACATGCTGGATGATTTTTTCACGATCATCTTCACTGATACCTTCATAATCGACTGCAATGATGTAACTATTATTTTCCTCTTCACGACAACTGATGACTTTGGCAAGAAGTGATAGAATTTCATTTTCAGGTTCCAATAGCAATTCTATTTTTAGAGGAGTGTCTTCCTGTAAAGGTTTTTCCGAAATAAAAGCAATGCCACTGCCACTGATATTTATAGAATCCATACTATTTTTAAACACATCTTCAGTGGTTTGATTCTTTAACATTAACTCCATTAATGATATTTTTTTGTTAAGGAGTGTGACAATCTCGGAAACCAGAGGATCTTTACTGGTTAATTGCTGAGTGAGTTCTTCTATCCTGCTGTCGTATCCACTGGATGTATGGTGAATATCAGATTGTTTGATATAGTCAATTTCTGCAAATTGAATTTCCTGTTCGTAATCATGATCTTCCATAATTTGATACTTTAAAGTGATCGTATCTTCCATTCGGTAATAACGTCTACGTTCATTCATTGTTAGTAACCATGATAACTAATTAGTTAAAGATCCAGAGATGGATTGAATTCTGGTTTTTAGATCAACCGTATCAATAATTTCATTTTCCTGAGCATTCTTCTCTTCTGGTGCAGGGATCTGGATTTCGTCTTTGGTTATTATTATTTTATCGGCACCAATTATTTCATTTTCTTCCGCTGATATTATTTTGTCTTCTGAAACTTCCTGTTGAAGTTCTTCTTCTGCAGACTTTTCATCTATTTGATCATTCTCACCCTGGATAATAGTCAGTTCAACCCGACGGTTTAATGCACGATTTTCAGAACTATCATTTGGTACGATAGGATAGGCCGAACCCAGTCCTTCTACGGTAAATCGTTCAATATCTAATTGACTCTTATTTAATAATTCATGGACAACCGTAACGGCACGAGATGAAGACAATTCCCAGTTTGAACGGAATCTCTTAGTCTTGATCGGAATATTATCGGTGTGTCCTGAAACGATTACTTTGCCATCAATGTCCTTTAGTGCAACTTTTAATTTATTGATGACTGGAAAGAAACCACCTTTCATTGTTGCTGAACCAGAAGGGAAGGAGCCTTTCTCCTTAATGCGTAACAAGATTTTATTATCTTCTGTCTCAATACTCACCAGACCTTCTTTGATCTCTGGCGCTAATGCCTGTAACAATTTTTCTGTGTCTTCCTGTGTTTTTTCCACAACTTCTTCAGTGATATAGATTTTTTCTGGTTCTATTTCACTTTGTAATTGAATGATTTCTTCTATTTTTTCTTCAATGGAGGCAAGTTTTTCTTCTGCCTCATCCATGGCTTGTTTTTCTTCCTCAGACATTTTGTCTTCGAGTTGTTCTGAAAGCTCCGACACATCCTGTTTCAATTCTTCGACTATTACCTTTAGTGTTTTTAACTGATATTCCATCTGATCATCATTTGGTGTTTCTGAATCTTGTTTTTTTTGAATCGGAGCATCTTCTACATCGTTCATCTGTTCAGCAGTGTTTTCATCATCTTTTTCAGTAGTAGCATCTGTGAATTCCAGTGTTTGTTTAGTTTCGTCGATGGTTTGTTGACGAACTTCAGTAACCAGAGTCGGTGTTGGTTTTCCTGGACTGAATTCTCGTGCGATGACACTCGTACCTTTTGGCATTTCACTGGCTTTAATCTCACGTTGTACACCAAATGCCAATTTCATAGAACCGGAAATCTGCTTAAATTTCAACAGATCCATTTCGGCAAAGGAGAGTAATAAAACAAAAAAGCACATCAGTAATGACATCAGATCGGCAAAGGTCATTACCCAGGCTGGTGCGCCACCGCCTTCATTTTTTTTTGGAGGAGCTTCGTTACTCATAATCTTTAATAATTATTCTTGTGCGTCTTCGCTGTCGCGTTTAGAGCCGGGAAGGTAGGTTGCTAACATGCTGGCGATGATTTTTGGGTTTCGCCCTTCCTGAATGCCAGTGACGCCATCAATGATCATGGATTTGGTCAATCGTTCTTCGTCGCTTCGTAGCCCGAGTTTTTCAGCAAGCGGCAGGGCAAACATATTGGCAATCATTGCGCCATAAAGTGTGGTCAATAATGCAACAGCCATCGCTGGGCCAATTGATTTTGGATCTTCCATATTGGACAACATCTGTACCAGCCCGATCAATGTACCAATCATACCCATCGCTGGTGCCATATCGCCTATGGCCTTGAAGATCTTTTTACCTATGTCATGGCGGTCGACTGTGAGATTCATTTCACTGACCATCATTGATCGAACGACCTCCGGCTCATGACCATCGACCATCATTTGAATTCCCATTTGATAAAATGGAATGCCGGTGTCCTTTTCTTCCAGAGCTAACAGGCCACCTTTGCGGGCGGTATCTGCCAGATCAACCGTGACCTCAATCAGTTCCTCTGGACTTTGGGACTTGTTAAAAAAACCCTTGAGGGCGACTTTGAATGCACCTAGAAACTGGCCCAGGGTGAACTGCATCAGCACGACACCGACAGTTCCACCACCAACAATGAGTATCGATGGCACGTTAACAAACATGATGGGACTGCTACCCATGATAATAGCTGCCATGATGATACCAAGTGCGACAACCATGCCAATCGTCGTTGCTAGATCCACGCTTATCTCCTTTTACAGATATTTTTTATGTGTTTGGATGATCAATTTGTGATCTCCCGCCAGGAATGAGTAAATCTTCCTGCTAATAACTATCGGAATATTTCCGGCAAACTTTATACTTTCTTATGGGCTATTCTTAACTTTCTCAGCAGTGGACAAAAGACTGGCTCTTTATGAAACGAGGTTGTAAGCTGTTGATAATTAACTATTAATTATGGAACAGGCTGTGAATTATTTTCCTTTATTTTTGAGACTCAAAAATCGACCTTGCCTGATAGTGGGTGGAGGAGAAGTGGCCGCACGGAAAATCAGTCAATTATTAAAAGCCGAAGCTGAGATCCATGTGGTTTCACCCGAGATTTGCCCGGAAATTGACGTGTTTGTCAAACAGGGAGACGTGCAGTATGTGTGTGAGACCTATTCATCAAAACATCTCGACGGAAAACATCTGGTCATTGCTGCAACATCGGATCAAGCGATCAATAAACAGGTATCTATTGGTGCACAAGCCCGTTATATACCAGTCAATGTGGTTGATAATCCCGACTTGTGCAGTTTTATTGTGCCCTCAATGATCGAGCGCGACCCGGTACAGATTGCCATCTCAACTGGCGGTGCTTCCCCGGTTCTGGCACGCTTATTACGCTCGCGCCTGGAAACCTATATTCCTTCTGCTTATGGCCGCTTAGCGAAATTAATAGGTGATTTCCGTGCCCGGGTTAAGCAGCGGTTTCCCGATATGAAACAACGCAGACGATTCTGGGAAAATATTCTAAATGGTCCGATAACCGAAATGTTTCTGGCAGGTCAGGATAAGGCTGGACTTGCGGCACTCGAAGAGCAACTGGAAAAAGGTGCTGATAGCATTGAGCGCAAAGGCGAGGTGTATTTAGTCGGCGGTGGTCCAGGCGATCCCGATTTACTCACGTTCAGGGCGTTACGTTTGATACAACAGGCAGAAGTTGTTCTCTATGATCGACTGGTATCACCAGAGATAGTCGGGCTTGCGCGCAAAGATGCTGAAATGATTTATGTAGGAAAAGAACGTGATCAGCACACCGTGCCACAGGAAGATCTAAATCAGCTATTGGTCAAACACGCAAAGGCAGGCAAGCGTGTCCTGCGTTTAAAAGGCGGCGATCCGTTTATCTTTGGTCGGGGTGGTGAAGAGATCGAGCATCTGGCAGAGGCCGGTGTTTCTTTTCAAATCGTCCCCGGCGTCACGGCTGCCAGTGCCTGTGCAAGTTATGCAGGGATTCCGTTAACCCATAGAGACTATGCTCAATCGTGTATCTTTGTCACCGGTCATATGAAAGACGGCAAACTGGATTTAAATTGGGAAACCCTTATCAAACCCAATCAAACGATCGCTGTTTACATGGGTGTTAAAGGCGTCGATACATTGTGTGAACAACTCATAAAACACGGTATGGAAAAAATCAGACCAGTTGCCTTGATAGAAAAAGGCAGCTTGCGGGATCAAAAAGTATATATCGAAACACTTGAAAGCTTATCCGGATTAATTAAATCAACGGATATCAAACCACCGAGCATGATCATCATTGGTGATGTCGTGAAGTTGCATGAAAAACTCAGTTGGTATCAGGGAAGTGGGTCTTGAATTGTTACTGTCACCTGAATAGCATTATTTAGGCTGGAAGCCCGTCATCCCGGCGAAGGCCGGGATCCAGAGTTTGGTTGTTTTTATATGACGATATAGAAAATTCCGAAAGATACCGGGGTGATCATAATTAAATCACTCCGGCACTGGCATCTTTTCAACGTAGAATTTATCCGATAGCGATGCAATTTGCATCATTTGTGGCATGTTGCTACACTTAGCTTTAAGTAATACTTGAGGAAAACAAAAATGACTACTAGCAGCGTACGATTGGATCAGGAGCTTGTTGAAAAGGCCACTATCATGGCGAAAGCACTTAACAGAACGCCACCCAAGCAAATTGAACATTGGGCGAAAATTGGTGAGATCATGGAAGATAACCCCGAATTGCCGTATGAGTTTGTGAAGCAGGCAATAATAGCGGATGCAGAGCGAGAAGCGGGAAAACTGGAGAGCTACGATTTTGGCTAAAGCAAAAAATGTTTTACAAACGCCGACATTTAGAAAAGCAGTAAAAAAATTAAAAGCGAGCCAAAAGAAAGAACTTGACGCTGCAGTTAAAGCTTTAATGGCAAAACCAACATTAGGTGAACGAAAAAAAGGTAACTTGGCGTTTTTGCGAGTACACAAATTTAAGATGAACAAACAGCTCACTTTATTGGGGTATAGTTTCGATGACGGCACGTTAACACTTGAATTGATGGCTCTCGGTACTCACGAAAATTTTTATCGCGATGTAAAACGACGTTTGTGAACACGTACTAAATCCTACGCTGTGCTAAATTGCTTCCGCCTATCAAAGTGGTGCTAGATCACCACGCTTTTTGTAATCGCCGTTAATTGACTTGTTTATGGCTTTACTACTATTATGTACGGAGTTACAGTACATTAAATAGGTGAGTAAAATGGACAGTATTAGTGTAAATAAATTTAGAGATAACCTTAAATCCTTTGTAGAACAAGTTGTTACGGAACATTTACCGCTTAAGGTTACACGCAGAAGTGGAGATGATTTTGTTGTTTTAAGTGCGGATGATTGGGAGCGTGAGCAGGAAACATTATATGTTTTACAAAACAATGATTTAATGAAACAAATCGCAGCTTCAGCTGCTACGAATGCAAGAAATGAAGGATACAAGCTTACTGCTGGAGAGCTAGATGAGATCACTGGTATTTGAAGGTGATGCATGGGCTGCTTATGAAGAACTTAGATTAAAAGACAAAAAGCTACACAAGGTGCTATGCCGACTATTAAAGGAAATGCTTCGGGATAACCCAGGCACCGGTACTGGTAAACCCGAACCATTAAAACATAACCTCTCTGGATTATGGTCTCGCCGTCTAAGCCAGAAAGACCGTGTTATTTATAAGTACGATAAAGACTATATTTATATATTTGCTATTGGCGGACATTACGATCAATTTTGATTTGTCATAACGTCTGAACTAATTTGATCTAGCACCAGTTTAATTATTTGTTTCGTGGGGATTCTTCAGACTCCGGCACTGAAAGATACCTCGTTTAACTTTTGTTGATGAGGTGTCAATTATTTCCGGGTAAGATCAGTCGGCTGGAGTTTCTTGTATGCATATTAATCTGCTAGTCTCGCAGTTTGTGCGATTTCTTTGAATTCGATCTTTAATGTTTCGAATCTATCTATAGCCAAAAGGTCTGTGCTATTACTTTTTACATACTCTTCCAGGTACTTTATTTCTAATTGAGACAAAAACACTCGTAGCATTTGTATATCATTTCTGAAGCGGAGGTTTCTCATTTCCCAGTTTCTATTAACAAATGGATTATTATAGTAAGAAGAGTTTTCTACTTTTTCAGTGTCATATCCCAGTTCTTTTAGAAAACGAATTAGATCTTTTTCCAATAGATTGTCTGACTCCTCAAAATACCCATCAACTTCTTCTATATCATTTACAAATTCAAACCAGTTCTTAACGGAGAGCCGAGAAGGTGTTCTGCAAGGCGGCCCATTGTCGCCATTGTTGGCGAACATCATACTCGACCCACTAGACAAAGAGTTAGAGAGGCGTGGGAACAAGTTTGCCAGATACGCAGATGATTTTACGATCCTCGTAAAAAGTCAGCGCTCTGGTGAACACGTGTTGCGAAGTATCAGCCATTATTTGCAAAACCGTTTGTGCTTGCAGGTTAATACGAGCAAAAGTCGAGTCGTTAAAACCAGTGAAAGTAAATTCCTTGGATTCACATTCAAAGGAGGACGCATTCAGTGGCACCCGACAACGTTGTTGAAATTTAAACAACAAGTTCGAAAATTAACGAATCGCAATTGGGGCGTGTCGATGAAATACCAGCTCTTCAAAACCAGCCAATTTATTAGGGGGCTGGATTAATTATTTTGGTATCGCTAAATGCTATCAACTTTGCGTTGATCTAGAACATTGGATCCGACGCAGAGTGAGGATGGCTTTTTGGCGGCAGTGGCGAAAGTCACGCACTAAAGTAAGGAATTTAATGAAAAGAGGTGTTCACGTTAAGTCCGCTGTTGCTTGTGGTTTAACCAGCAAAGATCCATGCGGAGTGCTAAAACTCCGGGGATACAACAAGCGTTGTCTAATGCTTATTTAAAATCTCAGGGGCTTTATGCGTTACGCGATGGTTGGATTAAGCTTCACCATTCTAAGTGAAACGCCCTGTGCGGACCCGCATGCAGGGTGTTGTGGGGACTGGAGGTTAAAGACCTACGGTTACCCGATTAGTACTTTTACTCATCGTATTCTGGGTATTGCTCTGGATTAACACCAATTGACTTTATTAGTCTTGGATATTTTACTTTTTTATCTGCTTCCAATTTCTTTCGTGACTTCTTGACTTGAAATAACCAGCTATTGCCAAAATCAAAAAGATAATATATTTTATATCCAGTTAAAGGGTAAATATCATTTAATTTTGTGTTTTTTGGCACAGAATCTGATTTGTTTCTAGGATTTTTACCGATATAGAATTCATATAAGTGATCATCATCAAAACCTACTATTTGCTGAATATATTCATGTAATTTCTGCAAGGTAAAATCTTCTTTCACCTCTATCACTCTTGACCATGGCTCATCACTTTCATCGTAGGGAAATGATATTTCTAATGTAAAAATTTCCACAAGGATCTCGTTCTGATTTTAGTGCAACGTCAGCATAAAGGGCTGAACGAAGCGCAGCAAAATGAAGTCCAAGCCGCGTGTTTTTGCGGCTGATCTTTGGTGCGCTTGTTATGCGGAAGCATTCTTCTTCTGCCACATCTTCGCTGATATCCAGGATGAAATAGCAATAGGAAATGCACTAGCTAAAATAACAATTATGGCAATAACTAACCAACCATTGAAACCGGCTTTACCGTCATTAATTTTAGTATAAATTGCAATGGCCAATACATAGATCAGGTTGTTCAACGTAATTGATGCTAAGAAGGAACCGTATGAATTTTTAATTTTTTTTACGCACATAAAAGAAACGAATAATGAAATAATTGTAATGACTAATAAAAGTATCGGAATAAAAGCTATTGAACTCGCTTCATTTGGGTTGTAACTAAAAGTTCCCCACATAATTGCTAGAGAAATTACGTAGCCAACGAATATTACCAGAAAAGAATAATTCACTACGCTTCCATTTTACGCATAACGTTAGAATTCAGCCGTCCGCGTTAGCGGTCGGCTGGATTTGCTTGTGTACGCCCAGCATGGGCATGAACTTATAGGGTGCTAGTCCCTTGTAGTAGAACCAATCCATGATAGTGAGTATACCAAAGTGGAAGACAACTACTAGCCGACGGTAAGGGCAAATCCGCGAGGAGATGTCTTAAGGAAGCCCAACGCAAAGCTGCAAGCCTACGAACAGAAACATCATATAAGGCCAAGCCGCAGGGCGAGTTAGCACAAGATAACGAAGCCCACTGGTTCGCGCGGCATGGTAAATGATGAGGTTGTGCGGTGACAGTTGATGTTCTTATCTGGGGAGATCTGTCTCAGCTGCGGTTCATAAGAACAGCGGCTTCATTAGTAATAATGTGGGCGATGAGACAGAAGTCAGCAGACGGCATAGTAGCCAAATGCCCATCGTAATGGTTGGGACAGGGTGAAGGCCTGAACCTTCGACAAAGAGTGAGACGCATCTATCTCATTTATCGCGCAGTACCTGTTGAAGGTAAAGTGATTGAGTGGCGGTAGGTTGTCGTAACCTGCTTTGAAGTAAGTAAGAAATGTTTCTTTCTTATTTTAAAACTCGAAGGAAACGCCCCGTGCGGATCCGCATGCGGGGTGTTGTGGAGGCTGGGGGTGAAAAACCCCCGGCTATCCGATTATGCGCTGGTACTTGCTACTCGAATACCGGATTGAAAAAACTACGTTCATAGCTAAGAATACATTTAGTATTCTCCGCATACTTAAAAGCAGCTATACAATTGGCATCGTTAAATGAGTCTTTACGATATTGCTCATATTCTGCAAGGCTTGGAAAAGTAAATAAAGCCAAAGCTATATTGTTAGCGCCTTCAGACGGCAAGAAATAACCATTGTGAATTCCTCCAAGCTTATTTACGAGAGGAATCCACATTTTTGCGTATTTCTCGAATTCACCAAGTTTGTACGGATCGATCACATATTTCAAATAACAGGTTACCACTTAAAAATTCCTTATCTCTGTAATTTATGGTGCATAACGTTTGCGCTAACCCGCGCGAAAAACATTATCGCGAAGCGACTTCATAAAAGGCCGCGACGGGTTGACTGCCTTGATACTCATTGAGCCGTCCCCTCCAATTTAGCGATGAGCTAAACTGGATGGCGACCAAACCAAAGGAGAAAGCTCAATGAACTTCTACAATAACACGCATCCCTATTACTGTGGTATCGATTTACACGCTCGGTCTTTGTACGTTTGTATCATCGACCAGGAAGATAACAGCTGTTGTCATAAAGAAATCTCAGCGACACCTGATAAACTAGAACCACTGTTTAAACCCTACATTGGCAATATCGTCGTTGGCGTCGAATGCATGCATTGTTGGTACTGGGTATCTGATTTCTGTGATGATATCGGCGTGGATTTTATCTTAGGTCATGCCCTATACATGAAAGCGATTCATGGCGGTAAAGCAAAGAACGATAAGATTGATTGACCGCCAAGGATGGCGGAAATGCAGATATTGCAGGAGCAATATATCTGCCGTTTAAGATAGCCAACCTCATACGCGGTGGTAATTTCCCATTGGCTTACGTCTACCCCAAAGAAATGCGGGCAACGCGTGATCTGCTTCGAAGAAGAACTAAACTCGTACGACATGGTGCTCACTTAAAGGCACACGTAAACAACACAACCAGCCAGTACAATTTACCCACACACAAGGTGAACTTAAAAGATGTCAGTGCACGTGAGCAACTTAAAAACACATTCTCAGATCGCGCTGTTCAAAAGAACATTGATTTAGACATTGTCATTCTAGATTGCTATGCCGAGCAACTGGGTAAAGTCGAATGGTATCTCCAACAACAAGCGAAACAACATAACCCTAAACACTTTCATTTGTTAAAAAATGTGTGGGGTATCGGTCCTATATTGGCGTTAACCATTATCTATGAGGTAGGAGACATCAATCGATTTGAATCGGTACAAAAATTTGCATCCTATGCGCGACTCGTGAAATGCAAAGCCGAGTCCGCCGGCAAAACGTATGGGACGCAAGGTAACAAGATTGGTAATGCACATTTAAAATGGGCGTTCTCGGAAACAGCGGTATTATATTTGCGCGGCAACAAGAAAGCACAGCATTATTTACTCACACTGCAAAAGAGAATGAGTAAAGCTTCCGCGTCCTGCTCACGCCCCTTACCTATATCCATATAGGCAAAGCCAAAGCCTTGTCGGCTCTGGCTCACAAAATAGGTCGGTGTGTTTACTTCATGTTAAAGAATGAGACGGTGTTTGATGAAAATCGATTTTTAACAGGTTAGTCACGCAATGGGGTGAGCTGTACATCTAACTGGACCACAGGTTGAATGTTTGAAAAACGTGATCGTTACAACTGAGTAACAAGCTTGATGTACATCCGTTTTTACATCGAATAACCGGAGCCACATTTCTTGATTAGACATCCCATTGGCGTGCATTAACACAATGAACAAAGTCGTTTACACCTTAACTGAGCCTGAACCTAACTGGATACTCCGGTCAGGGGTAAGCCTGCTTTTTGAATAGTGCCAGAATAAGGTTAACCGATGAATGTCTAGTGACCTTGGCTTTATCAATGGAATGATTAGAAAAGCTAAGCTGCGGTGAGACCGCAATAAGAGATCCTCTATATGTGTTTGCTGTAAGCGACTGACTTAACAGCTGCCATGACAGATGAAGTAGCCGGTTTTGTTCATTGACTTATGTTTAGTTACAAATGTAACTGAAAGAATAGTGTAATGCTTATTGACTTAGATCCGGCTCATATGTGTGTTATATTTTTTTTGCATTAATTTGATGTAACTGCAACCCAAGCGGCTAAGGCACTTAACATTGATGCAATAGCAGAAATTAAAGCGACCACCCATAACCATCCTTCCCTGCGACTTCTCTTTGCCTCTATTACTCTGCGTTGCAATTCATAATCAGATACTGGAGCATTTCCTGAAGTACTTTGTGTTCGAGGTTCCCCTGTAGTATCTACACCTAGTTTTTCAGCCAAGTCTCTCAGTTCTTCGCCCTTAGGTAATTTACTCATTTAATTAAACCTCCATGGAATATAATCGGGATAGGGAGACACCTCACGATGCCCCTCCTCCCACACCACCGGGCATACGGATCACGTACCACGGCGGTTCAAATTTCTTTATATTCATCTTGTTGCCAGTTCTGGCAACCCCAAGTTCTTAAAGTACTTGTTTGGCATTGCATAGTAAAGTCCAGGGCTTCTACTTAAACGCCATGGGCCATGGGCTGACTTGGCGGTGTTCCATGCCAGTTGTCGCTTAACACCCATCGCTCTCAGTTTTCTATACCCAGAACGTCCCCACTGTTTCCAAACATAACTTCGCAATCGTCGCCGGATCCACTTGTCCAGGTCTTTCAGAGGACTCAATACTTCGGCAATGTCAAAGTATGCTTTCCAACCAAGCAGGGATTTTCTTAGCTCTGAAATAACTTGTCTTATAGAATGGCCTCTCGTTCGACGGCTCAGTGTTCTTATCGTGGATTTTAATTTCTTTAATGCCTTGTTCGACACTTTGATTTTATTACCACGCTTGCGACTGAACGTAAACCCCAGAAAGGTTCTTTTCCAGGGACGGTCTACAGCGCTCTTGTGGGGATTCACTTTGAGCCTGAGTGATGCTCCAACATACCGCTGTAAACTTTTCATCACGCGTTCCCCTGCTTCCTGACTTTTAACAAAAACAACAAAGTCATCAGCGTAGCGAACGAAAGAATGACCGCGCTTTTCTAGCTCCCAATCAAGTTGATTCAGTACAATATTCGACAGTATCGGCGAGAGTGGCCCACCTTGCGGAACGCCTTCTGTACTCGCTACTTTCTTGCCATCAATTTGTACTCCCGCTTTCAGAAAGCGGTTAATCAACCTGAGCAACGCTGGGTCTTGATGCTTTTCTTTTAGCTGTGTCATGAGTAAGTCATGATTCACTCCGTCAAAGAATGCTTCAAGATCGCAGTCGACAATCCAATCTTTTTCATTTCGAATTGTTGATTGCGCATAACGTATTGCTTGGTGTGCATTTCGTTTAGGACGAAAGCCATAACTGTTGTCATGGAATTCCGGCTCCCATTCGATTTGCATCACCTGTGATATGGCCTGTTGTATTAATCGATCTAATACCGTCGGTATACCGAGCTGACGTTTACCACCTTCTGGCTTTGGAATTTCAACACGCAAAACCGGACGGGGACAATACGTTCCGTCGATTAGTTTGTGTTTAATTCGTCGCCAGTGTTGCTTAAGATAATCGGGAAGGGCATCAACTCTCATTCCATCGATACCTGCGGCACCTTTATTGCGTTGCACTTGTTTTAACGCGCGCGTTAGATTATTCCTCTCCAGTACGCGATTAATTAATGATGAACATAAATTGGATTTTGACTCAATTGGATTTCCCATTTCTGATTCACCCACTGGGTTATCCAGAGACAGTGTTAACTGCTTATCAGGTGCCATTCAGAAATACTGCTCCAACGATTACTCTCCTAAATTCGTTCTGGCCTTCAGTTGCGGGAGTGCAACCTACTATGCCTTCTGCTGACTTCTGTATTGCGATCACAATAGATCTCTCTGTTGTCAGTTGTTCCTTCAACACAATACAGAGCTCCCGGGGTAAGACTCTTAACTTTCATCGCGTAAACGCCCAATTTATAAAACGTAATCCAATTGCAGATAGAAGACTTCGTTGTCACGTGCCAACTCGTCTCAATTACGTCACACCTCTTATTGGGTTCTTGTCCATCGCCCCGCGATTTTGCGTTGGGCTTCCTTCAGACCCTGCCTCGCGACAACGCCCTTGCCCTGTCGCTAACCTTCGGCTCTGCGTATACCTGGTAAGAGGACTTACACCTCTCTAGTTAAGTGCCATGCCCGGCACACACGTTTGAATTAAATGGCGCGCGCTTTTTGCGCGTCCGGCGACCGTAGGGAGCGAATTTGATGTTTTTGTTATGTTTCATTGTATATATTTCCATTCGCTCATTCTTATCTTCCATTGCCCATCTTCAAAAGAAAATGAAATTTTTCCTTCCACTACGTTTTCGCTAACTTCAGTACCATTGACAGTTAATTGATAAGAATTATCTATTTTTGAAACGCTTATAACTTCATAGTTCTTTAACGCTTGTAACTTCATGTACTCAGCACATGGTTCTTCTTTCATGCATTCCTCATAAACCCCGACTCTATGCTTCACTAAGTATTGCGTGAATTCTGTAGTATTCCCATTCATTAGAGCATTATTCCATTTATCAAATATATTAATAAATAATTGATTATCTTGCCCGTAAGTAACAAATGAAAATAAACTTAATAAAACTAAAATAATTGACTTCATAGTATTCGATCTTGAAACATAACGTTAAATTAAGGGGCTACCGAAGGTAGTCCCGCTTGAATGTGTTGTTATATTTGATTGGCTTCATGACTCACCGAATATTTTAAGAACTATAAATAATGCAAATACACCAATTACAAAATACACAAAAAAGCTGGCTACCAAATTATTTAGTCGAGAGCTTTTTTCTTCCTCGCTGGGCTGACTAGAATAAAATTGTTTGATATCAACCCTAGTAGCGACCATATGATTGGGGTTCTTAATAAGTTTTAATGCATCTTCAAATTGTTCGTTTAGGTATATCCAGAGTGTCGGGTCAACCAATGATGTTGGAGTAATCATTCTAGCGGTTTCTGTGCCCTGAATTACGGCAGGAATTCCATTTTCTTCGAGCTGTCCTCTTAACGACTCTAAATAAACTAGATTCCCACTTTCAATAATCATTTTCATGGTTAAGAAATATAACGTTTAAATCAGCCGGCCGAAAAAGCAGAGCGAAGCGACGCTTTTGAAGGTCGGCTGGATTTTTTTGATACTCATTGAGCCGTCTCCTCCAGTTTAGCGATGAGCTAAACTGGAGGGTGCCTAAACCAAGGAGAAAGCTCAATGAACTTCTACAATAACACACACCCGTATTACTGCGGAATCGATTTACACGCCCGTTCACTGTATGTCTGTATCCTCGACCAGGAAGGTAACACCTGTTGTCATAAAGAAATATCAGCTGCGCCGGATAAACTCAATAACTTACTTGAACCCTATATCGGCAATGTCGTGGTCGGTGTTGAATGCATGCACTGTTGGTACTGGGTATCTGATTTTTGTGATGAAATTGGCGTTGATTTTATACTCGGTCATGCCTTATACATGAAAGCGATCCATGGCGGAAAGGCCAAGAACGATAAGATTGATTGACCGCCAAGGATGGCGGAAATGCAGATATTGCAGGAGCAATATATCTGCCGTTTAAGATAGCCAACCTCATTCGTGGTGGTAATTTCCCATTAGCCTATGTTTATCCCAAAGAGATGCGTGCCACGCGTGACTTATTACGTCGTCGTATGAAAATCGTTCGTTACGGTGCAGACTTAAAAGCCCATGTGGTTAACACAACGAGTCAATACAATTTACCACCCAACAAAGTGAACTTAAAAGATGTCAGTGCACGTGAACAACTCAAACGTACGTTTTCTGAACGTTCCGTGCAGAAGAACATTGATTTGGATATCTGCATTCTCGATTGTTATGCCGAGCAACTGGGTAAAGTGGAATGGTACATCCAACAACAAGCCATGCAACATAACCCGAAGCACTTGCATATCTTAAAGAGTATTTCGGGGGTCGGGCGTATTCTGTCATTAACCATTCTGTATGAGATTGGTAACATCGACCGATTTAAGTCCGTACAGAAGTTTGCTTCCTACGCCCGGTTAGTCAAATGCAAAGCGGAATCCGCAGGTAAAAGTTATGGGACGCAGGGGAATAAGATTGGTAATGCGCATTTGAAGTGGGCGTTCTCGGAAGCGGCGGTTCTCTATTTGCGCGGTAACAAGAAAGCACAGCATTATTTACTCACACTGCAAAAGAGAATGAGTAAGGCCAAAGCCTTGTCGGCTCTGGCTCACAAAATAGGTCGGTGTGTTTACTTCATGTTAAAGAATGAGACGGTGTTTGATGAAAATCGATTTTTAACAGGTTAGTCACGCAATGGGGTGAACTGTACATCTAACTGGACCACAGGTTGAATGTTTGGAAAACGCGATGCAATACAACTGAGTATCAAACTTGAGATACATCCGTTTTTACATCGAATAACCGGAGCCAGTTTTTTTGATTAGACACCCCATTGGCGTGCATTTATGCAATGAACAAAGTCGTTTACACCTTGACTGAGCCTGATACTAACTGGGGACTAAAAGATTGAGTCAACCCACCACCTTGAATAGGTCAGCACAAGGTTAACCGATGAATGTCTAGTGACCCTGTTTGACTTTACGGATAAAGACAATAACAGGCAGTGATGAGATCACAATAAGAGATCCTCTATATATGTTTGCTGTAAGCGACTTGTCTTAACAGCTGCCATGACAGATGAAGTAGTCGGTTTTGTTCATTGATTTGTATTTTGGTTATGAAATTAACCGAAATTGTTTTTTAATGCCTATTGACTTGAGAACGGCTCATATGTGTTAGTATGTTTTATCAATTACCATATTTCAAGCTAAAAATTATACTCTATTGCTCATTTAGTAGGTTTTACATAGTGATTTGAGATAAAAAAGATAACTATTGGGACAACAAACAAGATTGCTTCTGCTAGCAATATTCCAACCGGTGTCCGGCTACTTAATATCATTCCTACAAATAACAACCAAAATAGTACTATAGGTATTAGCATTATATTGGCCCATAGTGTTGCATTTTCACTATACGAAGCTGATCTATACTCAATCAACTTCAAGTTGCAGGATCGATGATCTGAAAGTTATCATTAATTCTATCGTTCAATGAGTCCGCGATATCCGGTAAAGTGTTTTTGAAAAAGTCATCGATTTGCTCACGAAATTCCTTGGCCGAATGGAAATAGTGGTTATTACGGACGTGTTCGTTCATCACTTTCCATAAACGTTCTATCGGATTCAAATTAGGACTATAAGGCGGCAGGATGTGTATCTTAATATTAAGTTCGTTTGCCTTTTCTTTAACACTCGCCGCCTTATGATAACCCGCCCCATCAACTATCCAGTGAAGGGTGTTTGCATCAACGTATTGCGCTCGTAATTTGGATAGAAAATCAACAATGCTGTCGGCATTAATCGTGTCATAGGTTTCTGTCACCGTGTTTGACAAGGCATTGAGTTCAATCGCACCTAATAGGTTAATCCGTGTGCGACTCGCGGTTGTTTTGATAAGCTTATTTGTCCCTCTCTTTATCCAACCGTGACTCAATTTCGTCGACTGTGTCGGATGCACGCCATCACCAAACAAAATAGGCTCATCAGCACCGACGTTTGCTTTCAATACGTCATACTGCTTGATAAAGGCATGTTGTTGTTCAACATCGGCTTTGGCGGGGACCCCTTTGGGTTGTTTATAAACAAATCCTTGACGATGCAACCATTTATGTAAACCCGATACCGTGTAGTCAACCCCATAACGGGTCTTGATGTAAGCCACAATTTGGTGGTTATGTTGATATAGATGTGCTGTCAGATGTGCGAGTAATTCGTCACATTGTCGCTTGCTTAATTTCTCCTCGGAACCGCCGTTTGCACAGTGCAATTTCTGCTCTCCGGTATAGTCCTTCAA
The DNA here is from genome assembly GCA_965250225.1 of Gammaproteobacteria bacterium. Lineage (GTDB taxonomy): Bacteria > Pseudomonadota > Gammaproteobacteria > Eutrophobiales > Eutrophobiaceae > CBDEUK01. The sequence continues at coordinate 283,521 of CBDFNQ010000038.1, read as the reverse complement.
GTGACGAAGTATACAGGTTTCATGTTTGCGCAAGGCTTGCGCTATCATCGTTGTGCTCCATCCTTCAGAATTCAGTAATACGGCTTTGATACGATCACCTTCCCGGATATCTCGCACTTGCTTATGTCGTGCTTCTAATTTCAATTTGTTTTCTGCGGTTAATTCAATCTTGCTCATAGGTGATAGACTGATCTCTTAATTCATAAACATCAAGCTCTTTCATCGATCTTGGGTATATATAAAATTATTAATGGTGCAAAGTGGAAAATTGATCCAAATAAAAGCACGAAGAATATAATATGCTCAAAATTCCAACCTCTAGACATTGTTGATGCATGAGCCAGGAATGGGGTCATCATAAGTAAGGTTACACTTAAAACGATTAACATCCTTGTTCTCATACATTCATCCCTATTTCAATAATGTAATTTATCCGCATGCTATTAAAACATATAACGCTTGGCATCAGTGGCGCAGGGCGCGCGTAGCGGGCACTGCGTCCATCTGCATGCCCTTGTTAGAAGGCCTAGCCACTGATGTTCCGGGTTATGATTTCCCGAAAATCTACGATTTGTTGTTCTTGCTCAAAACCACGGGTTGGGATCATGATAAAAGATACGTCAGATAGATAAAGTAGAAAAATCCGATTGTCCTCCTTCCAGCGAAGGAAATCCGACCATGGCACAAGGGCTCTTCCAATTTCGCTTTGCATTTCGACCCCGCTCTCGTTCACTCGGATCAATGATTCGCGATGCAAAGACTTTTGCTGCCGAAATATCTTATCCCATCTCAATGGTAAAAATATGCAGGAGTAAATGAACAGATAAGCCAGTATTCCTAAAAGCATCCATTTCCCCCAACTAAAAAAGGGGATTTCTAATTGGAATGCAAACCACATAGTCCAAGCGAACAACATCAATAAACAAACGCCTACCACAGCAAAACTTCGGCGCGGTTTAATGTTCAGCCATTGTGCAGACCGATGGTCGACGGAATTTAATGTGTAAGTCAGCTCCATTTTCGTTTGGCCTTCTATAACTAGACGTCAAAGTGACGTGTTATAACACGTCACTTTGACGTATAATCTCGTTAATTGAGTTGTAAGTTTTTGATTTGTATAGTGTGACGCGTTATAACACGTCACTTCATCATTAACACAGGGAAGGTGTTGCGCCATGGTTTCAAAGTCTCCTTTTATAGAATTCGTATGTTGATGAATACATATTCTACACCACAACATGCTGCTTCGAAATCTTATCTATCCATTCTCTATTTATTCCATCGGCACATCGACTATCAATTCTTTACCACCGTATTCATGCACGGTATCAAACGCACGGATAATGACTTGTGATGTGGATTCATCAAGGAGAACGGGTACAGAGCGGGTAAAGGGTTGTTCTTTAACATGTGGATGTTGCAGTCTTCTGAATCCAAGTATTTTAGTCTTTTCCAGATCGAGAATTTCATAACGATTGACGTAATGATCCCAACCTTCATCATCATGTTGAATCGTTACTTTAAATTGACAGAGGTTTTCATTACATTCCACCTCGGCTGCAACAATATCTGCTTCACCACAAAGACCGGCGGAGGCATAAAACCAGAACAGGCTGATACAGATGAACCTGGAATTAAGGATGCCTTTAAGATTCATCATCTGGTTTTAGTTTTAAGGAGGCAGAGTTAATGCAATAGCGAAGGCCGGTAGGTTGTGGCCCATCTTCAAAGACGTGACCTAAATGGGAATCGCAGCTTTTGCAGACAACTTCTGTTCGAGTCATGCCATGGGCGCTGTCTTTATTCTCTGTAATGGCATCGTCATCCATAGGTTCATAAAAACTTGGCCAGCCGGAGCCGGAATCGTATTTTGTCTGGGAATCAAACAGTTCAGCACCACAACACACGCAGTGGTATACCCCTTTATCTTTACATTCGTAATATTTCCCCGTGAATGCCTGTTCCGTACCTTTTTGTCGACAGATGCGAAATCCATCAGCGGTTAATTGTTCGCGCCATTCCTCATCTGTCTTTGTTATTATATTTTTAGACATACTCACCACCTGATTGTAATTTATAGTAAAAGGTAAACATTCTCAGTTTATAATGCCAATGTATGAATACTATGACAAAATTCAGAATATAAGTGCCAATTAGTTTCTTCCACATTGACCCATTATCTTAACCATGAATAAGGACATTAACCAGTTCATCGAAAAAGGCTATTGCATCGTTGCATCGACGCAAGGCTTGGCGCGGCACATGCAAAACATATATGCAGCGCAGCAAATTGAAGCGGGTATGCAAAGCTGGCCTAGTGTCAATATCGTCTCCTGGAATGTCTGGTGTAAACAATTGTGGCTTGATTTACTGAGTTCGCATCGTGATTTACCCATCCTGCTGAATCAACATCAGTCACTGGCGCTTTGGCAAGAACAAATTCAAAACTCGCGCTACGCAAAGGTTATATTTCAGGCGCAGGCGACAGCTCGTCAGGCACATGCGGCATACAAACTGTACAAGCATTGGCAAATTGATGAACAGGAAAAAGATATTTATCTTAATGAGGATGCCTTTGCCTTCAAACACTGGAAGGAATCGTATGAGTTGCGGCTTAAATCAAATGATTGGGTAGACGAAGCCGGTTTGGCGAATTATTTAATGGAGCAGATTGATCATATCAATACAACGACTTCACAAATTGCATTTTATGGTTTCGATCAATTTGTCCCACAACAGCTGGCATTGATCAAAGTATTTGATAATGCCTCGGGTGAAGTTCAGATTGTTGAGCCGTTTGAACAGAATGAACAGCATGTACTGCAATCATTTCAGGACAGTCAGTCGGAGATGCAGGCCGCAGCAGATTATGCAATCGCCTGTCTGAAAAAAGATCCGAAAATTCGCATCGGTATCGTAGTACCCAATCTGCGAAAACTCAGAGAACAAATCATTCACGAATTCGAAAAGAAATTGAGCCTGGAGAATTTTCTTGATTTTGGCTTTGAGCGTGCAAGCTCATTTACCATTTCGATAGGGAAACCACTGAGTGCATATCCTGCGATAGCAACGGCATTTCAGTTATTGAGTTTGTTGAATTATAAGATCCCAGCGAACACCATTAGCCTTTTACTACGCTCGCCTTTCATAAAAGGCTATGAAAAAGAATCCTCTAATCGAAGTCTGTTTGATGCGACTCTTAGAAATACTTCTGAACTGAAATTTACAATATCCTCAATTATTAGATTGCATGAACAACTTGAAGCAGAAAAACAATGTCCGGAATTCATCAATGCAATTCAGGAATTTATCAAACTACAAAAAGAATCAAAATTGGAGAAGACTCCAGGGCAATGGATTAATACGATCAATGATCTCCTGGCTTGTTTTGGTTGGCCGGGCGAACGTCATTTATCTTCCGATGAATATCAAACCCTTGAGACCTGGCAAGCTTGTTATGACACATTGAGTGGTCTGGATTCAATGATACGTAAATGTTCATTGCAATCAACTATATCTATTTTAAGACGCATTGCTAATGACACGAGCTTTCAACCACAAACAGTGGATGCACCCATTCAAATTATTGGTCTGGAAGGCGTTAGTGGTATGCGATTTGATGAGCTCTGGATGATGGGTCTGCATGATCAAGTCTGGCCTGAACAATCACAACCGAATCCTTTTATTCCCATAAAGCTACAAAGAGAATTTGGAATCACAAACTCCTCGCCAGAATCCAGATTAGAAACGGCGAAATTATTAACCAGGAATATCGTCCGATCGGCAAAGAATGTCGTTCTCAGCTCTCCGTTAAAGGAAGGTGACAGAGAACTCAGAGCCAGTCCAGTGTTGCAAGAGTACCGTTCAGATAAAGAAATGATAATACAAACAAACGATGACTTTTATCAATCACTGATTAAAGATAAAAATATTGAAACAATAACTGATGTCAATGCGCCTGCAATAAAATCTGGAGAAACAATTTCTGGCGGTACTTCGATCTTCAAAGACATTGCTGCTTGTCCATTCCGTTCCGTGGCAAAGCATTGTTTGCATGCAGAAGGCTTGAATCGATCCGATATTGGTTTGTCTGCTTCAGAAAGAGGTAATCTTGTTCATCGTGTTATGCAATTGTTTTGGCAAAGCATGAAACATTCTGAGCATCTGCGCCGAATTTCAGAGACTGTTTTGCATGAGCGGATCTATGAAGCCATTGACAAGGCGATAGCATCTCAATCGAAATATTTTCCTGAGACATTCAGCAAACGTTTCACGGAAATTGAAAGACAACGTTTATTTAAATTAATGAATACCTGGTTACTGATAGAACGAGACAGGGAGTCGTTTACTGTTAAAGCTACTGAAAAAGGCCATCATGTTATTTTTAATGGTATCACCTTACACATGCGAATTGATCGCATCGATGAATTGGCTGATGGACGGTTGGTCATTATTGATTACAAAACCGGCAAAGTAACGGTTAATGCCTGGTCAGGAGAACGCCCGGACGATCCACAATTACCTTTGTATAGAGTGACCAGTGAAGGTGACATAGCGGCGCTGGTGTTTGCCAAGATCAGAGCCGGAGAGTGTGCTTATGTGGGCGTTTCAGAAGAGGAGGGTTTATTACCAGGGGTAAAGACACACAAAGAAATAACTTGGGAGGAGCAACGTGAAGAATGGGAAGGAGTCTTGAAAAATTTAGCGAGGGATTTTTTAGCGGGCAAGGCAATAGTCGATCCGAAACCCTACGCTTGTCAGTACTGTGACCTTGAAAGTTTCTGCCGCATTGACGAAAAAACAGAAAATGTGTTGGAGCATTGGGATTAGCATGTCATGACGATAGACGATCAAAAGCAACGGCAGCAGGCAATCGATCCTGAAAAATCGTTCATTGTCAAAGCGCCAGCTGGCTCGGGTAAAACGGAATTACTCATTCAGCGTTATTTAAGATTGTTGGCATTAGTTGACTCGCCAGAAGAAATTATGGCGATCACCTTCACTCGCAAGGCGGCTGCTGAAATGCAGAGTCGAATTCTTACTGCAATTGAACGTGCAAAGCATGCTGATGCTCCACAGGAAGAACATGCTTTGTTGACTTATTCTCTGGCCAGGAACGCATTAGAACGAGATAAAGAAAAAAACTGGGATATTTCTGAAAACCCATCACGCCTTCGAATACAAACTATTGATTCACTCTGTGCCTCATTAAGCAGACAAATGCCGGTTCTGGCACAGCTAGGGGCGCAACCTGAAATTATTGAAGATGCCCGACCTTTTTATGAACAGGCTGCGATTAATACATTACTTGAACTCGAAAGTGACCGTCACTGGTCTGATGCCATCGCAAGCTTATTAATTCATCTGGATAATGATTTACCACGCATTAAACGTTTATTGGTTGATATGTTAGGTAAGCGAGACCAATGGCTGCCCTATGTGACGCAACAGCACGATCGTGATGACATGGAATTGGTTCTACAAAATATTATTCATGAACATCTCTCGATGTTAATACAACAGTTTCCATCTGAATTGGAACTGGAGCTCTGTGAGATTGCACGATTTTCTGCAGTCAACTTAAAAGACTATAAACCGGATGAGCTGATTGTTCACTGTGATGAATTACACACATTGCCGAATAGTCATTATCAGGATGTAAACCAGTGGCTTGGTCTGGTTGAATTGCTACTCAAGAAAGATGGCGACTGGCGCAAGACCGTTAATGTCAATAATGGTTTCCCACCAGCGGGAGAAAATAAACTAGAAGAACAACTCAGAAAATCAATGAAGACGCGCTTCAAAGCGTTAGTTAGTCAGTTACAGGCAGATACAGAATTTCTGGCTTCTTTGAAAATGGTTCGGTTACTACCCGCACCAAGATTCAGGGAAGAAGAGTGGGAAATGGTCAATGCATTAAGTCAGATTTTACTGTTGGCAGAAGCGCAATTACGCATACTATTTTCAGAGCAGAACAAGATAGATTTTACGGGTATGGCTCAGGCTGCGGTTACAGCTTTGGGTGATAGCGATGTTCCAACGGATTTAGCTTTGCATCTCGATTACCAATTACATCATTTGCTAGTTGATGAATATCAGGATATATCGAACAGCCAGGATCACTTGTTACAACATTTGATTTCGGCCTGGTCTGTTGATGAAGGCAAAAGTCTTTTTCTGGTTGGCGACCCAATGCAATCGATATATCGTTTTCGAGAGGCAGAGGTTAGTTTGTTTATTAATATCTGGAAACATAAACGATTAAATCAGATTGCGCTTGAACGATTAACTTTGAATGTTAATTTTCGATCACAGAAAAATATTGTTGAGTGGGTAAATAATAGCTTCAGAGATATTATGCCTTCTGAAAATGATGCTACAGTTGGCGCTGTTGCTTACTCACCTTCGGTGGCTTTCAATGAAACGAATGATCAACAGGCAATTAATATTTATTCTCAGTCTGATCGTTCTGATGGAGATGAAGCCGAATCAGTCATTTCAATTATTCAGTCAATTAAAGATAAAAATGATGAATCGACTATTGCTATTTTAGTCAGAAGTCGGACTCATTTGTTATCTATCATTCCTCTTCTAAGAAAACACAAACTTAAGTTTCAGGCAGTTGATATTGAACCTTTGACAAGACGGCCAGCGATTCAGGATTTGTTTTCATTAGCACGCGCTTATACTCATCTTGCCGATAAGATCGCATGGTTTTCAGTATTACGCGCGCCATGGTGTGGTCTGGAACTTGAATCACTGCACACACTTTTTAGTCAACATAAAGACAGGACTGTTTGGCAATGTTTAAACGATAAAAAATTATTGGAAAACTTAAATACCGAACCACAAGAAAGGGTTGCTCGTGTACGTGATATATTTAAAAGTGCATACAACCATAAACAGCGGTATGGTTTGCGTTATTCAGTTGAATCAATCTGGTTACAACTGGGTGGTCCGGCAACACTAAAAACAAGTGATGATCTTGAAAATATAGAAGAGTTTTTTAATTGCTTGAACGAGTTTGATGAAGGTGGTGACCTGAAAGAGTTGGAGTTGCTTTATGAAAAGATGAACAAACTCTACGCTGTGACGGATACCCAGGCCGATAATAGTTTACAGATTATGAGTATGCATAAAGCCAAAGGTCTGGAGTTTGATCATGTCATTTTACCGGGCCTGGGCAGGCGTCTACAGAGCGATCAGTCTGAATTAATGATGTGGATGCAAAAGCCTGAAAGTCAGGAATTAATCATGGCACCTATAAAAGAAACTGGTTTTGTTGAAGGGGCAATTTACACGTATTTAAAAACGATAGAACAACGTCGTCGATATTTTGAAGATGCACGCTTATTATATGTGGCTTCCACCAGGGCAAAGCAATCATTGCATTTACTGGCCCATGCAAACTATAAGTTAGACAAAAAAACTGGAGAAGAAATTCATACTGCTGAAAAACGTTCATTGTTAAATTATCTCTGGCCAACACTAGCGAGTCATTTTGAGAATCTAAATCCAGATGGTTCCAGTAACGAAAATCATACGGATGATAAAATAGACCAAACATTAAAACGATTAAGTCATCGGTGGAAATTACCGACTTATCAAAGTCCAATCTTAATAGAATCTGAGCAAATAACAGACAACAATGATCGTGAACTCGTAGAATATGATTGGGCAGGAAATACTATAAAACATGTTGGCTCAGTAGTGCACAGAGCTATTCAATGGATTGCCGATGAAGGTGTTGAAGAATGGAGTGAAAAACGAATTCTCGAGTCCAAAGATATCTATAAAAATCAGCTGATATATCTTGGCATCGCAAAAAATGATTTGTCCTGGGGATTGCAGCAGGTTGAAGAGGCGTTGATCAAAATGCTTGACGATGAAACAGGACAATGGATTTTGAGCAGTGATCATGAACAAGCCATGAATGAATATGCCTTGACCGGTCTATATAATCATAAAGTCAGCAATATAAAAATTGATAGAACTTTTATCGATAATGAAGACGTACGCTGGATCATCGATTATAAAACCAGTCGCCATGAAAAATCAGATGTAGATTCCTTTCTTGATTTACAACTGGAGCGCTATCAGGAACAGCTGGAAAAATATACACACATTATGAGTGGTGTTGATAACAGAAAAATTCGCTGTGGTTTGTATTTCCCTTTATTACAAGGGTGGCGTGAATTGGTGTAAGGATATCATGGTTGCAGATTATTACATTTTACTTACGTAGGTACGATCACCAACATGGGATCCTACTTCGCCATTTAATTCATTTGAAGCCATACTAGGGTCACTAAAAAACTCATAGTGTTCGGCTATTAGTCCTATATCAGGATTACTTTTTCCAAATGTTTCTAATGTGCGGTCATTTAAGTCATTCATTTCTTGCATATTGTCAATTAAACCAAAGTCGTGATGTTGGATATCTTTTACTTTGCCTTCCGAATCTACGCCGACTATAGATATAAAAGACTCACCAGTACGTTTATTTTGTTCTCCGTGTTTTCCGAGTATAATTTTATTTGAATCAAAACTTCCTCTGATTACCCTTACGTCAGCTGGTGAAATCGTCATCTGTGTTTTTCTCTCTCCAATTATTTTTGCGACAGCTTCAGACAACCCTTTAAATTCTTTCTCTGGATGAATATGCGCCGAACCAATTTCATAAAAATCATCTTCTGTAAAAATATTTTGTAACAGGGCATATAAAATGAAACCAGGCATTTGGTGATATGAATTCAGAGTTCCAATATTTCCGCGCTGATTAATATTTAAAGGTAATTCTTTAAAGGTTGTTATTCGTCCATTAGTTTCGTATTGACTTAAAAAGGCTGCCGGATAATTTGTAATTGTTATAGCCCATTCTTCAAATGTCATGCCAGGACCAAATCCAAATTGCGATAATATTTGTTGGTCATGTTTAGAGAAGTATTTCCATAGATCTGAATTAAAGAAGACATCATTGGTTGATAGAATCAAAGATACACGTTCAGTTAGTTCATCATCTGTTGAATGGTCCGCCATAACCTGTGCATACAAAGAATTTGTAGCAACATCGACCATTAACCTGGCTTGTGGAAAGGTAATATCTGAGTGATGGCGTAACGAACGGCCAGCCCTTGGAATGGATAATGATGTTTCAGGAAAAAGGATATGTGTTAATTGATCTTGAGGTTCTCCTTGAGGACGAATCATAATCCCCCCAAACTCTGAAAACATTAATTGTTTTACATCGTTTACCTGAACTCTCGGAAACCGATCTATTTGAGTCTGGAACAATGCTTTTAAGTCGGCACTATTGGCAAATCGATACATCGGCATGGGTGTTTCTGTATCGATCTTAAAAACGTCGACAGATAATTTGGAATTCATATTGCTTTTGGATGACTATAATTTAAGTTTATAATTCTAAAGCAACCTTAATATTTCATGGTTACTATACCTAAACTCTATCACCTTAAAAACAGTTTTTATTTTATTTGTCGGAGTTTACTGATTAAGGTTTTGTGGTGTTTACAGATTAATCAAACCAGTCTTTAATCGTATTAATAGTATTGTCAATTGGATTTTTAGGGGCTGGTTCGTTTTTAGCTTGTGAAGATAGATCAACCACTTTTACACCATCTTGTTTAGTAGTTTGTTGGGTCGTAGTCACTGTCGGTTTTGGTTTAACAGGCGCAGCTTTCGCAACAAGATATTGCCTTTCTTTCCTTTGCAAATGTTCTCTTGCTCTGTCTATTTGTTTCAGGCCAGGAGAAATTCCATCGGCTTTTGCAAGATAGTATCGGCCTTTATTAAATTGATTATTTTCAATCGCCTTGTATGTAAACAACATGTATTTGTCAGTTAATAATAATATGCCTTGTTTGGCACTTTCATTATTGCTGTCTAATTCAAGTGCCTCGTTATATTTTTCATAGGCGTTATTTCCTTTGGGCACAGTCAGTCTTTGTGCTTTGACATCTTTTGCTGCAAGAGCCAACAGTTCTTGTATCTGAGATTCAATTTCTGATTCTTGATTGTCTTCAACTTCGTTGTCTGTTGTCTCTTCAGTAACGATGAGGTTTTCATGCTCCTCGTTGGGTAAACTATTTTCTTCGATCTCTACTTCAGTAACGAGTGTTTCAGTAACGATTGTGGGTGAAGGTGTTAGATCGATTTCAATATTCTCTGTTTCTTCAGGAAGTGACGTGATCGGGATATTCTGCTGTTCTGTCAGTGGTTCTTTCTGATCCGGCCAGTTAAACACAGTAAACGACCCTAATACTAATGTAGCTGCTGTAGCGTATTGTATGAATCTGGATTTTTTCCCAGGCAGGAGTGCAGGAGATGTCAGGGTTCGGTCATCCAGAAAGATAGTGGTTTCTTCTGTCAGTGTAGCTGTCTCATCGCTTAGCTCGGTTGCAGGCTCTGATAGATTTATGTCAACATTAAATTCGGCATGATCATTTTCTTCTTCTGCACATCGTATTCTATCCAAATCCGGCATTTGAATTGTGTCGATATCATCCTCAGTAATTCCAAATTCCTTTTTCCATTCTTCGATTGTTTGCGGACGATGTGGCGCCTTAAATTCCAGTGAATGATCAATAGCCGTTAAAAAACTTTTTGAATATTTTCCATCAACCACATCAGTGAGTTTACTGTATTCATCCTTACTAACATGGACGATACTCTCACTTCTTTCAACTGCTTCCGTCGGCATCTTCCCGGTAATACATTTGTACAGGGTTGCACCCATAGAATAGATGTCGGTCCAGGGGCCTTGTCGATCACTTTTCCCGGTATACTGTTCAATAGGTGTATATCCCGGTGAAACAAAATTAGTCAGGGTTTTTACCTGAGAGTCTTCATCATCGCTAAAGTAATAACGAGTTTGTCTTGCAGATCCGAAATCCAGTAGCACCGGGCTGTCATTGCGTCGAATAAAAATATTGCCTGGCTTGATATCGCGATGAATGAAGCCTTTCTCGTGCATGACTTCCAGTCCATCGAGCAAAGGAATGAGTATGCGCATGAGCTCCAGTTCAGTTAATGTTTTTTTTGCCCTGAGAAGTTGCTTCAGACTCTTACCAACTTCATAGTTCATGACCATATAAGCGGTATTATTTTTTTCAAAGATATTGAAAACCTGAACCAGATTGGGGTGTTTGAATTTGGTCAGGGTTCTGGCCTCACTAATAAAGCGTTTCAAGCCGGAGGTAAAATCTGTTTGTAAATCATTTGATATGGGCTCTACACTGTTTTCACTAGAGCGCATGGAAAATTGGCCAGGCATGTATTCTTTGATTGCGACCTGCCTATCCAGATTGATATCCCGTGCCAGATAGGTAATACCAAATGCGCCTTGTCCAAGGACGCTCTCGATTTGATACCAGAATAATTTGTATCCAGGTTTCAGTGCATTGTGGTGAGTTGTTTCAGACATATAACGTATAAAAAATAATCTAGATGGAAAGAAATTTTAGTATAACAGCGCCTCATTAGATAATAGACAAAAAATATGGTAATTCACTCAAATCCCAATATTTTTTGTCATTGTTAATAATAGCTATTTTTTCTCGGTATATGAAACATGTAGACAAAAAAAATCGGAATCAACCTGAGGGGGGGTAGGCCAATTCCGATCTGCATACAGCATTTATAAAGAGAAGTATTGATGTCTTCGGAAACAAGTCTAGTAGAGTAAATAGGGTTTATCTGTGAATAACCGCACAGTTCTGACTTGTTTGCGTGATACTGTTCACACTGCTTAACATAACGTGATAGCTGTGAACTTCTATATAGATTATCTGGCAGGAAATAGAGGGTGCTCATATAAAACCCCGGAACTGCCTTGTTGGGGGAGGAGGGTGTAAGGTCAGTTCCGAGCCATATATACAGATAAATAGAGAAAAATGATGACTTCGAATTAAAGTGTAGTCAATGAATGGAATATTCACTGTGAATGAAGACATCAAAAAGTGATGTTTTCTGAGAACTGTTTCACAAAAAAACGATATTTCAGGCAAGTGCTTTTTCGTCTGATAAAACCAGGCTAATGATGTTCCAGCCTGCTTCAGGTTTTATTTCCTTATCCGCTGAAAAAATCTGTAGTTTTTCCTTATTGTCGACGGCAAAAAGAGGGATCGAAATATCGGTATATTTTTCCTTGAAGGCATCAAAATCAAACTCTTCGCTTAATTGTGTCTTTTTAATCTCTGCACCATTGCCAATACGATTAGCCAGAGTGCTGTATGTCACCTCATTGGAAAATAACTGGAGTCCCCTATGTCGGGTTGAAACAGTATGTTTGTCATTTACGATTTCTTCCCGGTTTGATTTCAGTTCATAAACACTTTGCGATCCGAATTCTGTTCTAAAACGTAAACTAGCAAGGGTATCCAGGTTTCCCCTGCCGGATAAAGCCAGCATTTTACCAATACCGATCAGATCAAGGTTCCGATCAGCGTGTTCAGAGATAGGGTTGCCAAAATAAGTACTCATTCCTTCCATGCGTGCCAGACTGGTGTTTTCCCAATTGCTATCAGTCATTACTACCTTGAAACCAAGTTCCTGTATGGCTTTGCCGATAACGCGCGCCACATTACCAGCACCAATGATTAAGACACCGTTAGGTTCTGGCTCACGGACACCTAACCAAGTCGCAATAGTTTTAGCAGTCAGACTTTGAATGACCACCGTGCCAATGATGATCAAAAATGTAAGTGGAACTATTAGCGTGGCCTCGGGATAGCCAGCGTCTTCAAGACGAATAGCAAATAATGCGGCTACCGCAGCTGCGACAATGCCACGCGGCCCGACCCAGGAAATCATGATTTTTTCAGCACTGGTTAAATCAGAACCAATAGAACAAATCCAGACTTTTAATGGTCGAATAAGAAACATCAAAATCAATAGAACACCAATCGCGGGATAGCCCAATTGATAAAATTGTTGAAATTCAACTCGTGCCGCAAGGATAATGAACAATCCTGAAATCAGCAGAAGGCTGAGTGTTTCTTTAAAATCAAGAATATCATCAATCTCCGTATCTTTTTTATTCGCGAGGATGATGCCCATAACCGTGACGGCCAGTAATCCTGATTCATGCACGAAAAGATCAGACAGGGCGTACACGCCAAATACCAATGTTAGTGATAACACATTGCGCAGATACTCAGGGACTAAATGATTTCGTAATACGTATGCCAATGCCAGGGCGGCAATCGTGCCAATCACAGTTCCAACGACAATAATTGTGCCAAAGACGAGTATGATATTCCCGAAAACATATTCCTGTTGTTTGGAGATGATAAAATCGAATACCAAAACAGCCATTAAGGCGCCGATGGGATCGATGGCGATCCCTTCCCAACGTAGTATGTTTGCCACTTTGGCATTTGGTCTTACGGTTCTCAGTATGGGAACAATCACTGTCGGCCCCGTCACAATGACAACTGCCCCGAACAGAAATGATATTTCATAAGAGAAATGTAACAGAAAATGTGCTGCCATAGCGGTACCAAACCAGGTGATCAGTGTGCCAATGCTGATCATATTTCGTACGACGGAGCCGAGTCCTTTTATCTCATCAAATTTAAGAGTAAGACTTCCCTCGAACAAAATAACCGCAACCGATAACGACACCATAGGAAATAATAGATCTTTAAATAATTCATCGGGATTTAACAGTCCTGTAACGGGACCCATGATGATCCCACAGATGAGTAAAAATAATATTGCAGGTAGACGAGCCCACCATGCCAACCATTGGCAGCCAATGCCTAAAATACCAATCAACGCTAAGGAAAAAAGAATGTCCATTGCACGAATAGTTACCAGATTTGATTATTAGATTTTTATACTATCTTTTTTGGGATGAATTAGAGATTTCCCAAAGTTTACATCACGTTGGTGGTTCTGTATTGCACCTTGTACCATAGTTAAGGATGGTCTCAGAGGTTTTATCATTTGCTTCATTACTGAAATAAGAAAAGACAAGGAGAATTTCATCAATAGCAAGCGCCCCTTGCATCAAAAATTTGTACTCCTCTTGCGGTGCTGAACCATCAGAAAGTTGAAAATAATAACCGCTACCTGCTTTTCCGGTTAGCGGAACCAGCACAAGATTTTGTTCATCGGAATAGGCTAAAATTTCAGTCCCTACGGCTTCGAGATACTCTTTAATAAAAACCGGATCAGTAACATCGCGAAGAAAACCGTCATCCCAAAGTGGCGAGATGGTCAATTGAAAGGCATGTGGTTTTTCTCTGGGATAAAAAATGATAATTGGAGCCTGACGTACAGCAGGTTCATAGTAAGTGACATTCCACAGCTCAGGTATTTCAAGAACCAGCAGGTCATGACCAGGCACTGGATATTCCCGTGTGATAGTTTTAGCAAAAATATTTGCAAAAACACTGTGTGATGTAGCAATAAGAAAGGCAATTGAAATAAAAAATGTGTAATGCCTCATGAATAATTATTACTAGTTACAGGGAGGATAGTTTTGATATATCGCAACATTACGTTGTGCTATGCGATGCAAGTACAAGCGTTGAATGCTATAGGCTTCACGTTCCTTAAAGACATGGTCATCACAGCTTTCCTTATCAAAGTTGCCACTAATATCTTGTAAATAGTGAACCATTTCATGAACAATCAAACTACGTGTGTATGGATCTTCATTGCCTTTTAATCGGTCATCGATATGAATTGTCCCGCTATTATCATACCAACCAAGAACATCACATTTTTTTTCAACTCCATTGCAACTATTTTCGACAAAATATTCATGTGGTTCATAGATAAGATTTGGAGGGGTTTCGGGTAAGCTGTATGTTGGTGATAAATGTACCGTCCAGCTCAGCAGGACTTTGATCATTTTTGCAGTAGCGATGTCCATCTAAATGATCATTGATGTTAAGGTCGAGATTTAGGTCTGGTATTTCTGAAAGGTAAGTGTTGCATTGGTGCCACCAAAACCAAAGCTGTTGGACATGACGGTTTTGAGCCCTGCGTTATCAATTCGTTCTATGACGATTGGCATGTCCAGTGCTGCTTCATCCAGTGTTTCTATATTTGCAGAGGCAGAAATAAAATCTTCTTCCATCATCAATAGTGAAAAAATCGATTCATTGACACCAGCACAGCCTAATCCATGGCCTGTTAACGATTTAGTAGAACTGATTTTTGGGATATTGTCAGTAAAGATGGTTTTGATTGCGCCAAGTTCAGCCACATCACCCGCTGGAGTACTGGTCGCATGTGCATTGATGTAATCAATTGTTGTGTTTTCGGGAATTGCCATTTGCATGCAGCGTAGAGCACCTTCACCTGACGGTTTGACCATGTCATAGCCATCGGAGGTTGCGCCATAACCCACAATCTCTCCATAGATTTTGGCTCCACGAGCCAGCGCATGTTCGAGCTCTTCAACAACGACAATGCCGCCGCCGCCTGAGATAATAAATCCATCACGATCTGCATCAAAAGCACGGGATGCAACTTCAGGGGTTGCATTGTATTTGGATGACAGAGCGCCCATGGCGTCGAACAAGATAGTACTGGTCCAATGTAGCTCTTCACCACCACCCGCAAAAATCAAATCTTGTTTACCCATCTGGATCATTTCATAAGCATTGCCTATGCAATGTGTACTGGTTGCACAGGCAGAGCTAATTGAGTAATTCACGCCCTTGGTTTTGAACGCAACGGCAAGGCCGGCGCTTACGGTGCTGGCCATGATTCTTGGAACCATGGTTGGTCCCACTTTTCTGGAACCGCGCTCACGTTGTGTGTCGGAAACCAGCAGCATGTTTTCAGTTGATGAGCCACCTGAGCCGACAATCAGCCCAGTCCTGGGATTTGAGACCAAACTTTCGTCGAGACCAGCATCATCAATCGCTTCTTTCATCGCTATTGAGGCATAAGCCGCTGCGGAGCCCATGAAACGTTTCATTTTTCGATCAAGATGTGCGTCCAGATCGATATTGACAGGCGCATGAACATGCGAGCGAAATTCGAGTTCTGCATATTCTTCGGAGAATTTGACACCAGAGCGTCCTGATTTTAAAGATTCGAGGACTTCTTGTTTGTTGTTGCCGATACTTGACACAATGCCAAGACCGGTTATGACAGCGCGTTTCATATTTTATAATTATTATCTGTTTGGATTAAAAATCTTCTGTGGATTGAAATAAACCGACACGCAAATCCTTTGCCAAGTATATTTCTTTACCATCCACTAACATAGCTGCATCGGCTACCCCCATGACCAAGCTGCGCAACATTACGCGTTTCATGCTGATTTTATAGGTTACTAATTGTTTATCCGGGGTAACTTGTCCGGTAAATTTGACTTGTCCTGCACCCAATGCCCTGCCACGACCAGGGGCACCCATCCAGCCTAAATAAAATCCAACCAATTGCCACATGGCATCGAGTCCCAGGCAACCAGGCATAACAGGGTCGTTGGTGAAATGGCAATCAAAAAACCAGAGTTCTGGAGTAATATCCAGTTCAGCGATCAATACCCCTTTGTCATACTCACCGCCTTCTTCACTGATTTCAGTAATGCGATCAAACATCAGCATCGGTGGTTGCGGAAGTTGTGCATTACCATCACCAAACATTTTACCCAGTCCGCAGCTTAACAATTCGGAATGGCTATAGCTTGATTTACGATCGAATAAAAACTTTTTTTCTGCCTGGTTCATGGAAAATATTTCATCTGGTGTTTAATTATTTTAAGTCGTCAGGCGGTGAGTTTGATGCTCAAACCTGTCATGCGACTCATTGATTATCTGACGCGTAGTATCGCATGGAACCGGGTTTTTTCCTAAAAAAAGCTACTATTTATTCTGGTTATTACCAATGAATTCAGGTTTATATCCATACTAGACGGTGATTTTCTTGACAGCCTCGGCTTGCCAAGTAGACTGCCTTTCTCATCCTGGTCTTTAGGTTAATGTAGTGTACTAATGAATAATGGTATTCAAGAAAGGCGCACCAGTATTGGTGTGAAAGTTGGCTCGGTCACAATAGGTGGCGCAAATCCTGTTGTTGTGCAATCAATGACCAATACCGACACGGCTGATGCAGTCGGAACCGCCAAACAAATCCATCAGTTAGCGGCTGTGGGTTCAGAACTCGTGCGGATCACGGTTAATACAGAAAAGGCCGCAAAACAGGTTGCCAGGATACGCGAGTTGCTTGATGCAACGGGTTGCCATGTCCCTATTGTTGGTGATTTCCACTATAACGGTCATAAGTTGTTAACGAAGTTTCCAGACTGTGCTGAGACATTAGGAAAGTACCGAATTAACCCAGGAAACGTCGGTCTTGGAGATAAGAAAGATAGCCAGTTTGCCATAATGATTGAAAAGGCTATTGAGTACGATAAACCCGTTCGGATCGGGGTCAACTGGGGTAGTCTTGATCAGGCATTACTCATGCAAATGATGGATGAGAATGCCGAACTAAAAGTTCCCAAAGAGACCGACGATGTGATGCGTGAAGCACTGATTGTTTCTGCTTTAAGCAGTGCTGTAAAAGCTGAAGAAATTGGTCTGCCCCGCAGCAAGATTGTGTTGTCCTGCAAAGTCAGTGGGGTACAAAAACTGATAGCGGTTTATCGTGATATTGCTTCTCGCTGTGATTACGCTTTGCATCTGGGCTTAACCGAGGCGGGCATGGGTTCGAAAGGAATTGTTGCCTCGTCTGCCGCGATGGGTATTTTGTTGCAAGAAGGCATTGGCGACACGATCCGTGTTTCATTAACGCCAGAACCGGGAGGTGATCGCGGCAATGAAGTGATTGTAGCCCAGGAAATGTTACAAACGATGGGCATACGTTCCTTTACGCCATTGGTGACGGCATGCCCTGGTTGTGGACGTACCACCAGTACGGTCTTTCAGGAATTGGCCGACAGCATTCAGGCCTATGTTCGGAGTCAAATGCCTATCTGGCGTGAGAAATATATTGGTGTAGAAGATATGAGTCTGGCGGTAATGGGTTGTGTTGTGAACGGTCCAGGTGAAAGTAAGCACGCGGATATTGGAATCAGTTTACCGGGTGCTGGTGAACAGCCATCTGCCCCTGTCTTTATCGATGGGAAAAAGACGGTGACATTGGTAGGTAAGAACATTGCGGGCGAATTTCAAAAAATTGTTGATGAATACATTGATAATCGATATTCAACTCGTTAGCAGTTAATTTAATAATGGCCAGAGATAAATATTATAGGGATAAATATTATAATGAAAAATTTACAAATGAATAAAAATATTTTTTTAAATTCAGTTAAGCACCTTTCATTGATTGTATGTTTAGTCTTGTTGCCATTACATTTTGCAAATGCAGCCTGGGACGATTTTCTTAAAGACATATTCTCAGGGGACAGTGGGGCTGATAATAGTGGCAGCGTTATTTCGGGTCTCAGTAATACAGATGTGATCAATGGCCTGAAAGAGGCCTTGTCTGTTTCCACAAAGAAAGCAATTAGTACACTGGGTACCAGCGATGGCTTTTTTGCTAACCCAAAAGTGAAAATTCCGATGCCGGAAAATTTACAAACGGTTGAGAGTGCGCTGCGTAAACTTAAGCAGGATAAGATTGCCGATGAATTTGTCCTAACTATGAACCGTGCAGCCGAACAGGCAGTGCCGGAAACAGCAGCCATTTTTTCAGAGGCGATCAAGCAGATGAGTTTTGACGATGCCAAAGACATTCTCAATGGCCCAGACAATTCAGCAACTGAATATTTTCGTAAAACCAGCGGTGCAAAATTAGTAGAAAAGATTTTACCCATTGTAAAAACAGCAACTGCCAAAACTGGGGTTACCAGTAACTATAAAAGTCTTTTTGATAATCTTGGTTTCATGAAGAATTTGATTGACGTGGAATCCATGGATATTGATAGGTACATCACCAATAAAACAGTCGATGGTTTATTTTGGAAATTGGCCGCCGAAGAAAAATTGATCCGTACCGATCCGCTTGCCAGAACCACTGATATTTTGAAAAAGATATTTACAAAATAACTTAATATGTGTGTGGAGTGATGCTAGTAATTTCATAAGTTTAAACAGTCAGGTAAACTATCCATGTGATTTAGCCTAATTTTAAAAGCACCTTGTCTAAGGAGTGCTCAGTAATGAATAAATCGTCAGTAGACAGATCCAGGCGTGAGCTTTTTCAGCTCGTAAAAGGCCAGCTTACAAAAGGTCAGATTGCGAAGGCCTGGGAAGAATTTATTGATACCGGAAAGATAAGTCATGAATCACCTCGTTCGGTGGTTATGGATAGCTGGAAAAGGAGTCGAAATAGAGGGATCAATCCTCATGCTGGGCGAGCACAGTCAGTCATAACTTCAGATGAACTGGATATGCGGCTTAACCGTGATGATTTAGGCTGTGTAGGCAAGACTGTGTTAGATCGCATATCATCTACGACTGATGATACTAAGCACGTCGTTGTGTTGGCCAATTCTAACAGTCAGATCATCTATTCAGTTGGTCAGAAACAAGTTCAGACCGAACTCGATAATATCAATTTCAAGCCTGGTGGAGATTGGTCTGTCGATGAGGTAGGTCCCAATGGTGTCGGTACGCCGATTGCCATCAATAGTCCTGAATTGATATATGGTAATGAACATTATTGTCAGGCCTGGCAACCATGGGCCTGTTACGGATCCCCCATCCATGATAGTCGTGGGGTAGTTGTTGGTTGTATTGATATTACTGGTCCAGCCAGTGATTTATCCATTGAGACTTTATCCCTGGCTATTTCTTTAGCCCACTCTGTTGAATCTGGCCTGAGTCTTATCGGGTTACAGCGCCGAGAAGACTTGCGTTCCGTTTATCAAAGACGTAAATCAATTCTAAAAAACGATAGCACCATTTTGATAGATAATTTCGGGTTCATTCTGGATATTAATGAAAGGTTTGCTAATTTATTGGGCTGGAATAGGCAGACGCTGTGGATTTCTCCATTAGCTCATCATGATCAGGGACTATGGTCGATGGTGAAAAAGCGTATGAGCTTAACGTATACTTCTGAATTTGAATTTCATCATCCCGATAATTTTTGCAGTATGAAACTGATCATAGAGCCAGTTTATCAATCAGGTTCCTGTCTTGGAGCAATCATAATAGTGAACAATGCTATTCGTTACGCAGATTCAAGTAAGATCTTTGAGCCAGAAGACATCACTACAAAAGAGGAGCATGATTTGCGTACTCACAGTGACCAATTGATTCGTGATGCATTGGAGAAATCAAATGGCAATATCTCCAGGGCGGCAAGAATTCTGGGTATTAATCGCACAACGATTTATCGTCGCTTAAAATTGCTCAGAAAACTCTGATACACCAGAATTTCCTTAATAATAATTCGCCGCTTTTTCAGCTGTGTTTTATGGCAATTATTCGTAATTTGTTGCGTTTCTCAACAGTTTCAAGGATTGAATGAATGAGTTATTATACAAACAAAACAGCTTTTGATTATAATTCTGTAACTACCAATAATTAATTGATTAACACTAATCGTTTGTTTGGAGGGGCTTGATGACTGATAAGACCTACAAAGTGCCAGCAGGGATCTCTGCAAAGGCACACATAAATAAAGAGCGTTATACAGAAATGTATCAACAGTCCATCAATAACCCCGATAGCTTTTGGGCAGAACAGGCGAATGAATTTTTAAGCTGGTCTAAACCCTGGGATAAGGTACAGCAATGGGATTTCGACAACAAGGATATTGATATCAAGTGGTTCGTCAATGGCAAGCTGAATGTCTCTTATAATTGCCTGGATCGACATTTGGAAACACGAGGTGATCAAACTGCCATCATCTGGGAAGGCGATGATACGGAAGAAGACAGAGAGATCAGTTATCGGGAGTTACATGACGAGGTTTGTCGCTTTGCCAATGGCTTGAAGTCACTCGGTGTTAGCACAGGTGACCGAGTCTGTTTATACATGCCGATGATTCCGGAAGCGACGGTTGCCATGCTAGCCTGTACTCGAATTGGTGCGATTCATTCGATTGTCTTTGGTGGGTTTTCACCCGATGCTTTGCGTGATCGTATTAATGATTCCGATTGTAAGGTTCTTATTACCAGTGACTACGGTCTTCGTGGCAAAAAACAAATACCATTAAAGGCCAATGCCGATAAGGCTCTGGCTGATTGTCCTTCAATTGAAGCCTGTATTGTCGTAAAACGTACGGGTGGCGACATTACCTGGACGGGTGATCGTGATGTCTGGTATCACGAACTGGTTGAAGCAGCTTCCAATGATTGCCCACCTGAAGAAATGGATGCTGAAGATCCTTTATTCATTCTTTACACCTCCGGCTCGACAGGCAAACCCAAAGGTGTTTTGCATACGACGGGTGGTTATCTGCTTTATGCTGCTATTACACACAAATATATTTTTGATTACCAGGAAGGTGAAATATATTGGTGTACCGCTGATGTCGGCTGGGTGACCGGCCATTCTTATATTGTCTATGGTCCACTGGCAAACGGCGCAACCTCGCTCATGTTTGAAGGTGTGCCGAATTACCCCGATGCCAGTCGTTTCTGGCAAGTCGTAGACAAATGGAAAGTGAATTCCTTTTATACGGCACCGACGGCGATTCGTATGTTGATGGGGCAGGGTGACGAATTTGTAACAAAAACCAGTCGTCAAAGTTTGCGTATACTCGGTACGGTTGGTGAACCCATCAACCCTGAGGCATGGGAGTGGTATTACAATGTGGTGGGAAATGGTAAATGTCCTATTGTTGATACCTGGTGGCAAACAGAAACCGGCGGTCATCTAATTACGCCGTTTCCTGGCGCAACGGATCTGAAGCCTGGTTCTGCAACCTTGCCATTCTTTGGGGTAGAGCCTTGTCTGGTAGACGATCAAGGCGTTGAAATTGAAGGTGCAGCCTCAGGGGCACTCTGCATTAAGCGACCCTGGCCCGGCATGATGCGCACTCTCTATGGTGATCATCAGCGTTTTTTTGAGGCCTATTTTCAAATGTTTCCGGGTAAATATTTCAGTGGTGATGGTGCCAGGCGTGATGAAGATGGTTACTACTGGATCACCGGACGAGTCGATGATGTGATCAATGTGTCCGGTCATCGAATGGGCACAGCGGAGGTTGAGAGCGCCTTGGTAGCGCATGCAGCCGTTGCGGAGTCTGCAGTAGTGGGTTACCCCCACGACATAAAAGGCCAGGGTATTTATGCCTATGTCACTTTGATGGCAGGATATGAACCTTCCGACCAATTGAAAAAGGAGTTGGTTCAGCATGTGCGGAAGGAAATCGGTCCGATTGCAAGCCCGGACATTATCCAGTGGGCACCGGGTTTACCAAAGACCCGTTCCGGCAAGATCATGCGTCGTATCCTGCGTAAAGTGGCTGCGGATGAGCTTGATAGTTTGGGCGACACAAGTACTTTGGCGGATCCTTCTGTGGTCGATGACCTGGTTGAGAATCGCGAAAATAAATAACAGTAAACGTAAGCAGGAGCTGTAATGAATCTAGACAGAGTCGGTCCGGGCCGTAATCCACCGGAAGAAGTAAATGTTATTATTGAAATTCCTATCAATGGCGATCCCGTCAAATACGAACTGGATAAAGAAACCGGTGCCATGTTCGTTGATCGCTATTTGAATACCTCCATGGTTTACCCTTGTAATTATGGCTATATTCCACAAACGCTTGCAGCCGATGGCGATCCGGTCGATGTGTTAATTGCTACACCCATGCCGATAATCAATGGGGCGGTTATGCGTTGCCGACCGATCGGTATGCTGGATATGACAGATGAGGCTGGTGACGACAGTAAAATCCTGGCGGTGCCCATAGACAAGGTTTCCAAGTTTAATCGAAATGTGAATTCCTACGAGGATTTACAACCGGCTCTACTGGATAAAATCTCTCATTTTTTTGAACATTATAAGGATCTGGAGGAAGAAAAATGGGTTGAAGTGCGAGGTTGGAAAGGTACAGAAGCTGCACAGGCCGAAATCCGGGGATCCCTTACCCGCTATGAAAATTTACCTGATAAACCTAAATTATAGATATATAACAATAACTTAGTGGATAATAAAACCTGAAACAATTGATTGTTTCAGGTTTTATTTGGTACTTATTCATAGCAACTATGCAAAAGTCTCGAATTTCCTGAAATAGTGTTGACACATACACCAGATTTAGTTATTGTGCGTTGCAATAACTATTGTTGCACTGCATGATGTGTGGTGAATAAGGTTTAAACTGAATACTTGATATATTTTATGGGAGAAAGAATTATGAGTGCGAATTTAATCGAAGATATGAATGGTGCTGGACAAGCATCTTTTGAAGCTATACAAAAACTTGGAGCTATTAATACCAAGGCCTTAACAGACCTTGCTAATCTTCAGGTTTCCCTGACAACCCTGAGTGTTGAAGGCAGTGTTGAGCAAATGAAACTGGTCAGCGGCACTAAAGACGTTAATGATTTTATCGCTGCAGAAACTGAATTTGCTACAGGCATGCAAAATAAAATCATGGAAATCAGCCAGCAGGCAAATGATATTCTTTCAGGTTCACAGGACGAAGTAGCGAAGTGGATGAAAGCTGAAATGCCTTTGTTTGCAGATTTTGAACAGGCTTTTACTAAGCAAGCGACAGCGGTTAAAGCTAAAACTGTTAAATCAGCTAAAACAGCTAAGAAATCCACTGCAGCAAAAGCAAAAACCACAAAAGCGAAAAAGTAAGAAATCTATTCTTTATAGACTCTGAGCTGGCATTCTACAGTTCAGGGTTTTTTATATTTTGGGAATTACTTTTCCTATATTCTTTTAGTACCCTGTAATGTGTTTCGTTCTGATATATAAATGAATATGAGGCATTTGCACGAAAGATATTTTTTGTCATAACAAAGCTACCGCGTCCTGCTAACGCTCCTTACCTACATCCGTGTAGGTAAGGCGAAAATGTTCTAAAAAGCGTAGTTTACACGTAGTAAATGAGTACTTTTAGGTTATTTTTAACGCCGTTGTGGCGGAAAATATCTTTCGTGCAAAGGTTTCATCTAACATGTGGTGTCATCATGATAAATAAACCTACTGACTTATTTGGTAACCAGGATTGGTCTGATATGCAGACAAATTTTCTGGATGCCTTCAATTCTTTCAACGACTCCTTTTCTGGCAGTCCTAAACAACAGACACCTCAGGATCAGTGGTTAAAGGCCCTGGATTTCTGGTGGCAGTCCAATAAAGGGGAGGTTCCCAGTGACCAAAGAGATTTGTATAGCCAGTTAGTGAATCAGGGAAAGTCGATGTATTTTATCGCCGACCAATTCTCAAAAATCATGGAAGCGACTTCCTCTGTGGAACAGGAATCCGATGATTGGATGGGAGCGGTCAATAAGCAAATTGATTTAATGAAAGAAAGTTTTAACACGGATAATGAAATGAACATGGAGGGTTTTCAGGATGTAATGGGTAATTTTTCAACGCCTAATGATGCCTGGTCAAACTTTACCAACAGTATTCCGGGTTTTGCCCAGGGTCTGGGTGCGAATGAGAAAGGTATGGCACTGGACGAGAATCAACTGGAACAGATGTTTGAAAAATTTCTTAACATGCCGGGTGTAGGTTATAACCGCGAGATTCAGGAAAAGATCCAGAAAAACACACTTCTTTTCAAGAATTACCAGAAAGTAAATGATGAATACAATAAGGCCATGTCGACAGTTGGCGTTGAAGCGCTGGAAAAACTTAAAATCAGATTGGCCAATCTATCCAAACAGGACGAGAAGCTTGATTCACTTCGACAGATTTATAATCTCTGGGTAGATTGTAATGAAGAAGCCTATGCCGAATATGTTTTCAGTGAAGAGTATTCTCTGTTAAATGGTCGCTTGGTAAATTCTTTGATGGAATACAAAGGCCATCATACTGAATTGATGGATGAGTTGTTTTCAGATATGAATATTCCATCGAAAAAAGAACTGGAAGGTTTATTGGTATCGCAACAGGGTTTTCGACGGAAACTAAAAAAGGCTGAAGAAGAAAAGGCAAGCAATCAGAGACGCCTGGACAGTCTTGAGAAGGAACTGCAGGCTTTACGTGCAGAAATGAAATTGAACAAATCCAGTGCCAGTAAAATCAGTGTGAGTAAATCTGCTTCACCAACTCAAAGTAAAAATAAAAAGGCTAGCTCTGCGAAGAAAAAAAAGGTGACCAAGACCGCAGCAAAACCAAAGAGTGTTAGCAAAAAAAAAGCTACACCTAAAAAAGCAAAATCAGCTAAGAAAATCGATAAAGGTGTGATTGAAATTAAGTTCTAGGAACAGGTGAATAATGTGAATCCCTTTGAAATAAAACCAGAAGACATCAGTAAAGAAATTTACGAATATAATGCCAAGCTTGCCAAGAGTATTAACATCCTTTCAGAGCTTGATGAAATTGAAGTTGGCGCTTCAGAAAAAGAAGCGATCTATACAGAAGATAAGATCGTCCTTTATCATTACAAGGCCCGGACTGAAAAACAAAACCCTGTTCCTGTTTTAATCGTTTACGCGCTGGTGAATCGTCCTTATATGGCTGATTTGCAAGATGGGCGTTCTCTGGTTCAGGGCCTGCTCGACCAGGGGCTTGATGTCTATCTGGTTGACTGGGGATATCCTGATAGCTCGGATCGCTATCTAGAATTAGATGATTACATTAACGGTTATATTCATAACTGCGTGAATGAAATCTGTTCACGTCATGCCCTGGATAGTATTAATCTTCTAGGAATTTGTCAGGGTGGCGCCTTTAGTTTGTGTTACTCAACGCTGCATCAGGAAAAGGTGAAGAATCTGATCACTACTGTCACGCCAGTGGATTTCCATACCAAAGACGATCTGTTGAGTAATATGGTGCGTCATATCGATATTGACCGTGTCGTCAAAACGATGGGTAATGTGCCGGGCAGTGTGTTGAACTCAACTTTTCTTTCGTTAAAACCATTTCGTCTGGTTGGGCAAAAATACGTTGACCTAGTTGATGTGCTTGACGATTCAGACAAGGCGATGAATTTCATGCGTATGGAAAAATGGATCTTTGATAGTCCAGATCAGGCGGGTGAGGCCTATTGCCAGTTTGTTAAACAGTTTTATCAGCAGAATGGCCTGGTAAGAGGCACGGTAAAGATTGGTGGTCAAGCGATTGATTTAGGCAAACTTACCATTCCAATCCTCAATATTTATGCTGCAGCGGATCATCTGGTGCCACCGGATTCATCCAAGGCACTCGAAGGTTGTGTAGGTACAGATGATTACACAGCACTTGAGTTTCCCGGTGGACACATAGGGATATATGTCAGTGGTAAGGCACAGAAGATGATACCACCGACTATAGGCAAGTGGTTATCGGAGAGAACATAAATAAGAAAATAGAGAAAAGTAGCTAGACAATAGTCATCAGGGATTCACCAAAAGAGGGTGCAATAGTGCCCTTTTTTATTTGCAAAAAATAAATCTTCGTTATAACGCCAGAATTTCAAATTGTTCTACCCAGATCAATTCACAGGCGCGACTGCCTGTGTCACTGCGAGTCAATGAACTGTCCTATAGAAAACCCTCGTCGGAGTTAACCTTAACTAATTTGCCTTTCAGGTGAATGATGTCGCCGTTTCTGACCTGTTTTATTTTGTCTTCAACATCTATATTTGATGGGATCATATGCATGTTTGTACTGCTGGTTTGTATTTCTTCTCTTGGAATAGGGTAGCCGTCAACTCGCCATCGATACCAACGGTTACTTTGCGATATTTTTATGTCATTGATAACAGCTTCATCAGACATTCTTTCCCAACCGAGGGCCAAATCTACCGGGAGATAGTTCTGCTTCACGATCAAACGAATAATTTTTTCGAGATAAAACCTTTGCCTTAATATCAAATTCGGCCATAGGTGTGATTTGATACTTACCTGAGTTAAATGGTGTCTGAGTAGAATAGCACTTACTTAAGCCCGTCTTTCCCACGCAGGCGGGAATCCAGTTAGACAAGACACACTATATTCACTGGATCACCGCCTGTGGAGGGATGACAAACAAGAAAAATTTTTGTTTTTGGAGCTTAAGTAAGTGCCATTCGTGTCTGAGTAGATATTGTTGTTTGTACAGGACTGTCTTCGGCCATGACACCTGGGCCATATTCAACAGATCCAGGAATGAAAAATATTTTCTAAGCTATGGCAATGATAAGCAATATAATCAGTTTATTTTTCAATTCGGCAACCTGGTGTAAAAATTTCTTTTGTAGAGTTTAATACTTCTCATATCTGCGTATTGAAAATAATATTTATGTCACAAACCATTAGCCATTAGCTAGTCCTTGCCAGGTGTTCCACAAGAAAGGATAATCCCGCTCTTTTTTATCGGATCATTAGCAAATGTGGTTTAAAAATCTTCGTATCTACCGCCTCACACAAGAAATTGATTTGTCAGCGGATGTTTTACAATCTGCGCTCAGTGAACAGTCTTTCACACCCTGTATGAATATGGATTTTTCCCGTTATGGCTGGGTGTCACCGTTGGGCAGGGACAGTGAGCTTATGACTCACGCTAATAGCGAATACACATTGATTTGCGCACGTAAGCAGGAAAAAATTCTGCCGGCTGCGGCAGTTAATGAAATGGTCGAAGAAAAGATTGTGGATTTTGAGGCACAACAAGCCCGTAGTGTCTATCGCAAGGAAAAAAGAAACTTCAAGGAGGAAGTGATCCACAGCCTGTTACCCAGAGCCCTAACCCGATCATCCTTGGTATATGGCTATTTTGCCATCAAACAGAATTTGTTGATCATCGATGCTGCCAGTGCGTCCAAAGCCGAAGAATTCATGGAGTATTTACGCGCCAGCCTGGGAAGTCTGCCGGTGGTGCCGTTGAATTGTCATGGAGACCCTTCAAATATTATGACGCGTTGGATTAAGGAGCGTGTGGCTGAAGGATTTGAGCTGGACAATGAATGTGAGTTACAAAACCCACGCGAAAGTAAGAATATCGTCCGTTGTAAAAATCAAGAACTTGAGAGTAATGAGATACAGGGTCACATCAAAGCGGGTAAAAAAGTGACTCAACTGGCGCTGGTTTGGCGTAACGCTATACGTTTTGTTTTGGTGGAGGATTTTTCTATTAAGAGATTGCGTTTTGAAGACAGTATTCAGGAACAGGCCGATGAAGGCGCTGATGATAGAGTCTCGCAATTTGATCAGGATTTTGCTGTGATGACCTTACAACTCACACAATTTATTAAAGAATTGCTGGAAGAATTTGGCGGTTTGGAAAGGCAATAAAAAACCCCGCAACCAATAAGGGTACAGGGTTTTAGTATTTCCGCTGGTAATAACCAGCTATAGAAGCGCTTAAACGCTAGGGACGTAAGCAGCGTTTTCTTTAACGCTATTGTCGTACCATGCGGTGTATTTTTCTTTGTGCTCTGAGCAGATATCCGTTGTGTTGCGAACGATGCCCATCAATTTACCGCTCAGGTCAGAAGTTAAATCGGTTTGAGCTGCAACTGCTTCTTTGTAGCCTTTGCTCTTGCCGAAAGTATTGCCTTGCTGAGTACCTGTTTCAATCAGCAGGTTAGCAACAGCCACGTACTGCTCGCCAAGTTCTTCCATTGTCTTCGTGTTGATTTCAACAAGTTGACGTCCAGAATTCATTGAGGTTTCACTCATCTTTTTCCAAGTTTCAAAGTAGTTAGTCATAATATTTCTCCAGTTAAATAATCAAAATAAATAATGCTAAAAAATCGTTTAAATATTGTGCGTTGCAATATTGTTGCTTAGCAGCATAGACATGTTTTCTGGGCTTGTCAACAATAAAACAGGAAATATTTTTAATTATTTTTGCAGAATTTCATCTAGATTGCTTCGAATATAACTAATTGATATTTATATAAAAATAAGGAGCCAAAGCCCCTCGTATATAGCGATTTATCCAGTGAAAAGTCCACCATTGATAGATATTTCTGAGCCTGTGACATAGGCACTGCTTTCCTGTGCCAGGAAGGCAACACTAGCAGCAATCTCACTCGGTTTTGCCAGGCGGCCCATGGGTATCTGGGAAACAATACCGTCGAGGATATCTTCACGGATAGCTTCTACCATGCTGGTTTCTACATAGCCTGGGCAGACGGTATTTACCGTCACACCGGTATCGGCTAGCTCAATTGCTAACTCGCGACTGAATCCGATCATACCGGCCTTGGCAGTAGAATAGTTGGTTTGACCGAACTGGCCCTTTTGACCATTCACCGATGAGATATTAATGATGCGACCATACTTACGTTTGATCATGCCGTTCATGAAACTTTTGGTGACATTGAAGACGCTATTCAGATTGGTCTGCAGAACCATTTGCCATTGTGCTGGATCCATTTTTCGTAACATGGCATCACGGGTGATGCCTGCACAATTGACAAGGATATCCAGTCTGCCAAATTCTTTGTTGATCTGACTGGCAACGCGTTTACACATTTTAAAGTCAGTGACATCACATTCGATAATGTGCAGGTTGAAACCCCTGGTCTTGAATTCTTTCTGCCATTCGATGGCACGTTCTTTTTCAGATGTAATATAGGTTGCGATAACTTGATTGCCATCGGCATAAAGACGTTCGCAGATGGCAGTACCAATACCGCCAATACCACCCGTGATTAGGGCAACGTGTTCGCGGATCTTTTTGTCTACTTTTGGCGTGTTACTCGTGGTGAAGACGAATGGATTTAGACGGTTTTTGGTAAAAAAGTAATCAACGGTATCATTGTGTGCCTGATTGATATGACCGTGAAATTGATCAACGGTTTGATTGGTAACATCAGACAGGTAATCAAAAGAACCAAGGACATGATTAATGGATTTTTGCCAATGATCATAGAAATGATCCTGTGCATTCTGCAAGTTGTTATCCAGAAAATCCGAGACAGGGTGCCACGGATTTCCACGTGATTTCGAATCGCTCATACATACTTACTCCAAAATATAAAAAAGAGGGATGTTAGATCAGGTTTAAACTATATAAACCTGAGCCACACCAAAGTTATTTCTAGTTACGATTTTTATTGTTTATCGTTATTCTTTATTTTTATTGATGCCAGCAGCTTCAAAGAAGCTGCTCTGCATATTGTTCCACAGATCAATATTTTGTTTAGTCAAGTCAGCGATGGATTGCATGGGTGTGCCATCTATTGCATCCTCTAACTTTGCCTGCAGTTCTTTCTGTTGTGAAGAGAATAGATCAAGACTTTGACTGATGTAGTCAGAGGCCAGACCTTCAACAGAATCACCATAGAAACGAATGATCTTGGTCAGACTTTCTGTAGTCAAGATAGGTTCGCCATGGTGTTCCTGTTCTGAAATAATTTGTAATAACACACCACGGGTTAAGTCTTCTTCTGTTTTAACATCGATAACCGCGAAATCAATACCTTCAATCACCAGTTCTCTTAACTTTTCCATGGTGATGTATTTACTGATCTCAGTATCGTACAAACGACGGTTCGGATATTTTTTAATAATGCGTTTTTCGCTCATGTCGTTCACTCTCTAATATTAATAAAACCCCCCGAAGCATTTTGATTATTGCTCGGAGGAATGGGTTTACATCATGTGTTGTCCACCATTGGCGGCAAAGTCTGCACCAGTGATAAAACCAGCGGAGTCAGAACAGAGAAAATCACAAATTGCTGCAATTTCTTCCGGTGTGCCTAAACGGCCAACCGGGATCTGAGCGATAATTTTATTGCGAATTTCTTCAGGCACTGCCATGACCATATCGGTAGCAATATAACCGGGTGAGACCGTATTAACGGTGACGCCTTTACGAGCAACTTCCTGAGCCAGAGACATGGTAAAACCATGCATGCCTGCCTTAGTCGTTGTGTAGTTAGATTGACCCATTTGGCCTTTTTGACCATTAATCGAAGAAATGTTGATGATTCGGCCAAAACCACGGCCGCTCATGGCTTCAATGACTGGATGGCAGATGTTATATAAGCTATCCAGGTTGATGTTCATGACGGTATCCCATTGATCCTTTGTCATCTTGCGCAAAGTTGTATCTTTGGTAATACCCGCGTTATTGATGATGATATCAATCGGACCGAGGTCTTTTTCAATATCCTGCAGCATCTGGGCACAAACCATCTGTGTCAGTGACGTCAACACCATAGATAGCGACATCAACACCAGCGGCTTTCATTCCTTTCCGAAATTCCTGAGCCTTTTCTTCGTTGCGATAATTAGTAGCAACCTTGGCACCAGATTCAGCCAGTTGTTTTACAATAGCAGCACCGATACCACCGGTACCCCCCGTTACTAATGCGACTTTTCCTGTTAAATCAGTTTTCATTTTTATCTCTCCACGGCTAGTGCGACACCTTGACCACCACCAATACACAGCGTGGCGAGGCCTTTCTTGGCGTTTGAACGCTTCATTTCATGTAAAAGGGTAACCAGTACACGACAACCGGAGGCACCGATTGGGTGACCTAATGCAATCGCACCGCCGTTTACATTAACCTTGTCTGTATCCCATTCCATGCCTTTGTTGACAGAGATGGCCTGACAGGCAAAGGCTTCGTTGGCTTCAATCAAATCCAGCTCGTCTTTGCTCCAGCCAGCTTTTTCCAGACATTTTGTCGAGGCAGGAATAGGGCCGGTACCCATGATCTTGGGGTCTACACCAGCAACGGCGTAAGCCTTGACGGTTGCCAGAGGTTCAAGGCCGAGTTCTTTTGCCTTGCTTTCAGACATGACAATCACAGCAGCCGCACCATCATTAATGCCAGAAGCATTGGCAGCAGTTACCGTACCTTCACGGTCGAAGGCAGGGCGCATTTTACCAAGACCTTCTGCGGTTACGCCTGCACGTGGAAATTCGTCTTTATCGACAATAACCGGGTCGCCTTTGCGCTGCGGAATCTCGACCGGGATGATTTCGTCGTCGAATTTCCCTGCCTTTTGAGCAGCCTCACATTTTTGTTGGGTAGCAGCAGCGAAGTTATCCTGATCTTCCACGGCTGATATCGTATTCTTTGGCAATGTTTTCAGCAGTAACGCCCATGTGGTAATTATTAAAAGCACACCACAGGCCGTCATTGACCATGGTGTCAACCATTTTCCAATCGCCCATTTTTTGACCATTGCGTGATTTAGGAAGAATGTGCGGAGACAGGCTCATATTTTCCTGACCACCAGCGATGATGATGTCCGCATCGCCGCACATGATTGCTTGTGCTGCCAGATGTACGGTTTTCAGACCGCTGCCACAGACCTTGTTAATGGTCATGCAGGGTACGGTGTCAGGAAGACCCGCTGCAATGCCAGCCTGGCGGGCAGGGTTCTGGCCTGTACCTGCGGTCAAAACTTGACCGAAGATCAGCTCGTCGATTTGATCGGGTTTAATGCCGGTTTGTTCTAGCAAGGACGAAATGACAGTTTGCGCCAAGTTTATGGGCAGGAATGCCGGCCAGGCCACCAGAAAAAGCACCTATGGCGGTTCTGCCTGCGGCAACGATTACGACGTTATCAGACATGATTTATTCTCCTCTATAGCAAATTTATTTTTTTACGGGCATCCCTTAAAACGCCCTTCGTTTACACCTACGCTAAATGGAATTGCTTTGTACAAAGTACACTTTAAAACTTGTCAATCCAGCAAATACGCTGCACTGCACAAAATGTATCGAGCATGTTAGCAGAATGAATATTGCAGTGCAATATTTTCTTATAAATTAATAAAATAAAAACTAAAGCCGCATAAAAACTGGTTTTCAGAGGAGATAGTGAACGTACACTTACAGGTGGATCTGACGGTTATCAACGGCAAGTGCTGCCTCGTGCATGGCTTCAGTCAGGGTGGGGTGGGCGTGGATGGTGCGGGCAATATCCTCACTGCAGCCATCAAATTCCATAGTCAAAACGGCTTCAGCGATCAGTTCAGAGGGCATTCGCTGCGAAGATATGAACGCCTAGTATCAGGTCGTTGCTGGCATCAGCGAGGATTTTCACCATGCCAGTGGTTTCACCCATTGCTCGGGCGCGGCCGATGGCGGCAAAAGGAAAACTACCTATCTTGTAATCAATCCTTCGCTTTCCAGTTGCTGTTCGGTCTTGCCTACCCAGGCGATCTCGGGCCAGGTGTAAATCACCCAGGGGATGGTAGCGTGATTGAGTACGGATTTTGACCGGCGATCTGTTCCGCAACGACCACACCTTCCTCAGATGCCTTATGGGCTAGCATCGGGCCGGTGACGACATCGCCGATGGCATAGACATTGGGCAGATTGGTACGATTTCCAGAGTCAATCTGGATAAAACCACGCGAATCTAATTCCAGTCCGACATTTTCAGCGCCGAGTCCCTCGGTATTCGGACTGCGTCCAACGGCAACGATGAGTTTATCGAAGGATAGTTGCTTTTTTTCACCGTCCTGTACGTAATTGACAATCACTTCATGATTATTCGTTGCGGTGCCTGTGACTAGAGCAGCCAGTTCAATCTTGAGACCCTGTTTGCGTAAATTCTTTGTGCCTCTTCAGCAATGGACCGATCGGCAGTCGGTAGAAACGTATCCAGTGCCTCAAGGATGACGACCTCAGAACCGAGTCGATTCCAGACACTGCCCAATTCCAGACCAATCACTCCGGCGCCGATGACGCCAAGGCGTTGTGGGACTTCATCAAAAGCGAGGGCGCCAGTGGAATCGACGATTTGTCCTGATCCACCTGGGCAGGTGGTATTTGGGTTGGCACTGATCCTGTGGCAATAATGATGTGTTTTGCTGTAACGGTGTAAGGGGCAGTTGTATCTCCTGATCCTTCCTCAGTGCCAGGTGTGACTTCAATCTGATCAGAAGACAGAAAGCGAGCAGATCCTTGTAGCCATTCAATATCATTCTTCTTGAACAGGCCTGCTATGCCCTGAGTCAGCATTTGCACAATACGCTGCTTGCGTTTGATCATTTTATTGATATCTATGCTGACGCCAGAAACGGCGATGCCATGCTGAACAGCATCTTTCTTAATGTTGTGGTATTGATGGGATGAATCCAGCAGGGCTTTGGACGGAATACAACCGACGTTGAGACAGGTGCCGCCAAGCACGGGTTTGTTGTCAGTATTTATCCAGCGTTCGATACAGCCGTTTTAAAACCCAGTTGGGCAGCGCGAATAGCTGCGACATATCCACCGGGTCCGGCTCCGATGACCAGCACATCATATTGATTCATGGAAGTTCCTTAAATCTGTAATAACAATCTGGCAGGGTCTTCCAGTTGCTCCTTCAGGGTAACCAGAAATTGCACTGCCTCACGGCCATCTATAATACGATGATCGTAGGATAAGGCCAGATACATCATCGGACGGATGACGACCTGGTTATTTTCAGCTATCGGCCGATCCTGAATTTTATGCATACCCAATATGGCACTTTGCGGTGGATTCAATATAGGGGTAGAAAGTAAGGAACCAAAAACGCCACCATTCGTTATGGTGAAGGTGCCACCGGTTAATTCATCAATACTCAATGTTCCAGTGCGGGCTTTTTCAGCAAAGCACGAATCGAAGTTTCTATCTCAGCAAGTGATAGCGAATCTGCCTGTTTAATGATTGGCACAAATAAACCTTTAGGAGAGCTGACAGCGATCCCCAGATCATAAAATTCGTGATAAATAATATCTTTTCCATCCACGGAGGCATTGACGATTGGGAATTTTTTCAATGATTCTACCGCCGCCTTGCAAAAGAAAGACATGAAACCAAGCTGCACACCATGCGCTTTTTCAAACTCGTCCTGGTAGCGTTTACGAAGATCTATTACTGGCTGCATGTTTACTTCGTTAAAGGTTGTGAGGATTGCATTTTCCTGTTGAGCGTTTAACAGGCGCTCGGCAATGCGTTTGCGCAGACGTGTCATAGGTACACGCTCTTCGATTTGATTTTTTAGTGTCTCGATTTTTGAATTGACTTCGCCTGGGTCTGGTTGATCAGATTCAGGCGGTTGGCCGGCTGAAAGGCCAATGTGTTCGGTTCTGATGGGGTATCAGACTTTTGTTTTATGTGGCTTAAGACGTCTCCTTTAGTGATGCGATCGGAGGCATGTTCAATGTCATTTGTATCCAGTTCGTGGTTTTTGATCAAATTACGTGCAGAAGGACTGAGTTGTGAACATTGCTTTCTTTGTTTATTGGGGCTGTATCGATTATCTGTGACGCTTCCAATACCGGCAGGGTTTGTTGCTCGTGGGTAGAGGCGTCATTTTCACTTTGTTTTTCAGC
The DNA here is from genome assembly GCA_965250225.1 of Gammaproteobacteria bacterium. Lineage (GTDB taxonomy): Bacteria > Pseudomonadota > Gammaproteobacteria > Eutrophobiales > Eutrophobiaceae > CBDEUK01. The sequence goes on along the minus strand of CBDFNQ010000038.1, from coordinate 248,200 downwards.
TGGTGGGACTGCAGCGACACTGCCTGTAGTTTCGACACGGGCGATGAGTTCACCACTTTTAACATCAGCACCGTTTTCTTTAATGATTTCTTTGAGCACACCATCATTTGGCGCTGCGATTTCCAACGTTACCTTGTCTGTCTCAATGTCAATTAAACTCTCACCACGTTTTATCGTTTCACCCGGTTTTTTTTGCCAGGTAATCAGTGTCGCTTCAGCACGGATTCAGCCAACATGGGGACTTTTATTTCAATTAACACGTTTTATTTCTCCAGCGAATAGTATTTTCATGATCGGATCATGCAAGAAAAAAACTTTTTTTATGTGTGATTTCCAGTTTATCCAGTTGTAAAGCATCGGCAATCAGTTGACGTTCCTGTTCAAGATGAATGGACATGTTGCCTGTTGCAGGTGATGCAGAATAAAATCTTCCTGCATAGCCAAATTGGTGTTGATCGCCGAGACAGCCAATCATGGTTCCACGTGATTGCATATAATACCAGCTACCTGGTTTTCGGTTCTTCTGGACCCAGACAATTTCTTTTAAATTGGGATAGCGATTAATGACCGCTTGTACGGCTTTTTTAGGAAAAGGGAATAATTGCTCGATACGGGCTATAGCAATACTATCACGATCATTTTCGTGTCGTGCTTGTATCAGGTCGTAATAAACCTTTCCGGTGCAGATAACAAACGGCTTACTTTTTCTGGATTGAGATCATCTACCTCATCGATGACGACCTGGAACTCACCATCAGTCAGTGTTGATATAGGTGAGCTTGAGAGTTTATTGCGTAATAAACTTTTCGGACTGAGGACAATCAGTGGTTTGCGATACGGCCGCAACATTTGCCGCCTGAGTAGATGAAACATTTGTCCAGCGGTGCTTGGTACACAGACTTGCATATTCTCCTGTGCGCAGAGTTTGCAGATAGCGTTCAGTCTCGCAGAAGAGTGTTCCGGCCCCTGGCCATCATAGCCATGTGGCAGGAAAACGGTCAGTCCACAATAGCGTCCCCATTTGGCTTCGCAAGAGCTGATGAATTGATCGAACACAACTTGTGCACCGTTGGCAAAATCACCGAACTGTGCCTCCCAGATCACCAGGTTTTCCGGTGACGAAGAACTGTAACCATATTCAAAGGCCAGAACCGCCTCTTCCGACAGGGTCGAATCAATGACGAGAAAATCGGCCTGGGCATCTTTTATGTGTTGTAAGGGTACAAAGGTCTCGCCATTTTTTTGATTATGTATAACGGCATGACGATGAAAAAAAGTCCCTCTACCGCTGTCCTGACCGAGAGGCGGACGCCGTAACCTTTTTGCAACAAGCTGCCATAGGCCATATGTTCAGCAAAACCCAGTCGAATGGTATCTCGCCTGCAGCCATTTTTTTTCGGCCATTGAGTATCCGTGTTACTGTTGGATGAATTTCAAAGTCATCTGGTACTGTGGTAATAGTTTTGACAATATGTTCAAGCGTGTCACTGTCTATGTGGGTTTTCGTTGCTGCATCCCATGAGGCATGGTGGTATTCGCTGAAATTAATGGAAAATTCCGCATTAACTACATCTACCTTGGGTGCCGATACGGCTTTGTTACTTTCCAGAGAGGTAATGTAATCTTGCTCCATTTGTTTGACATTGACACGGGTTAGTACATTTTCAGAAATGAGCTGAGTGGTGTATTTATCTCGAACACCAGGGTGTCGACGAATTTTTTGGTACATGACAGGTTGTGTTGCAGCAGGTTCGTCTGCCTCACTGTGTCCATGTTTTCGGTAACAGATCATGTCTATCACGACATCTTTATTAAATTCCATTCGATAATCCAGTGCCAATGCAGTGACAAAAACCACTGCCTCCGGGTCATCGCTATTGACATGGAAGATCGGTGCCTGAACCATCTTTGCGACATCGGTGCAATAGAGGGTGGATCGTGAATCGAGTGGATCGCTGGTGGTGAAACCAATCTGGTTATTAATAATGATGTGTATTGTGCCACCAGTTTTATAACCACGGGTTTGTGACAGGTTAAAGGTCTCCATAACGACACCTTGTCCTGCAAAGGCCGCATCGCCGTGTAGGAGGACGGGTAAGACTTGGTCATGACGTTTATCGTCTCGTCGTTCCTGGCGGGCGCGGACTGAACCTTCCACCACAGGATCGATTATCTCCAGATGCGATGGGTTAAATGCCAGGGTCAAATGGACCGGCCCGGTTTCTGTGGCAATATTGGAAGAGTATCCGAGATGATATTTGACATCACCGGAACTACTTTCTGTTTTATTGGTGCCTTCAAATTCATCAAATAAGTCAGCAGGTTGCTTGCCCAGAATGTTGATCAGTATGTTCAATCGTCCGCGATGTGCCATACCGACAACGATTTCCTGTACATCTTCTGCACCTGCATTTTCAATCAAATGATCGAGTAGGGGTATTAAACTTTCCCCACCTTCCAGGGAAAAACGTTTTTGTCCAACATATCGTGTGTCTAAATATTCTTCCAACACGTTGGCAGCAATCAATCGTTCCAGGATATTGGTCTTCGTCGCTTTGTCAAAATTCGGTTTTGAATGGCAACTTTCAAGACGTTGTTGTATCCAGCGTTTTTCTGTGGTCGCATTAATATGCATATATTCTGCACCAACGCTACCGCAATAGGTTTGTTTGACATGGGTCAATATTTCACTGAGTGTGGATTGTTCCGGTCCAACCAATGAGCCAGTATAAAATTTGGTATCCAGATCGGCATCGCTAAGGCCATGGTATGCATAATCGAGTTCATCAACGAAAGGCCTTTCATATTGTTTCAGTGGTTCGAGATCCGCTTCTCGGTGGCCTCTGAAACGATGGGCGTTGATCAGTTGTAACACAGAAACCTGTTTTTTTATCTGTGCATTTAGCCCAGACGTATCAGATTCATATTGTGCCTGAGTTGATTCTGTTGCTGTGTCTATTGATGACAGCGGGTAAGTTTTTCGGGATCTGGATTGGCTGGCAACGGTCGAATCATCCCGAAAACTTTCAAAGTATTGTTGCCACTCTGCCGATACAGACGCCGGTTGCACAAGGAACTGCTCATAGAGCTCTTCGATGAGCTCACTATTGCCCACATAGAGATAAGAAGATTCAGTGTGTTTTTTCATGCTAGTTGGTTGAGAAACACGAGCTCAAGCTCATGAGGTCGGCGGTATGGCCGGCGAAAGAGGAAATATTGAAATATGCTTCAGTGTTACTCAATTTTTTCTAGTTAGGTATTTTATTAGATATATTTAAGTTAAATATACAGTTTGTGTGATAAACATGGAAATTTTATAGGGTTATTCACAACACAATGGCTCCTGTATTCAAAACTATAGAAGATTATTCCTTGCTTGGCTATCTGACTCCCCTGTATGCTTATTTGTTTGTATTTACCCAGCCTGATTCAAGGTTAATCCATCTAATTCTTAAAGATTGTTCGGAGATTTGTTTGATGTCAAAGATAGTAATAATAAAAGATAAGGACTCTGGTAAAGAAATTGAGTGTCCAGTACTAACCGGTACCTATGGTGCGCCCGTTATTGATACCAAATCCCTTTACAAAGGCCTCGGGATGTTTACTTTTGATCCTGGATTTGTGACCACAGCGGCTTGCCGTAGTTCGATTACTTATCTGGACGGTGAAGAAGGTGTGTTATTACACCGAGGCTATCCTATTGATCAATTGGCCGAACACAGCACTTATTCCGAATTATGTTTTCTCCTGTTGTACGGTGAATTACCGACTGCCGACCAGTTTAAAACAGTTCCGTGGCGAATTAAATCGTCGCAATCTAGTGCATGAACATCTAGAACGTTTTTATTCCGGTTATTTACACGATGCCCATCCGATGTCGATTCTAATAGGTGTGACTGGAGCCTTGTCTTCTTACTACCATGAAGCAATGGATTTTAAATGATCCGGTAGATCGTGATTTAACTGCCAAACGAGTTATTGCCAAGATGCCCATTTTGGCGGCGCATTGCTATAAACATTCCGTAGGACATCCGTTTGTCTATTCCAGAAGTGATCTGGGTTATGTGGAAAACTTTCTGAATATGATGTTCTCCATTCCCTGTCGTGACTACGAGCCCAGCCCGGTCGCCGCCAAAGCACTGGATCTGTTGTTAATCCTGCACGCAGATCATGAACAAAATGCATCAACATCAACGGTACGCTTATCCGGCAGTGCGGAAGCCAATCCGTTTGCCTGTATCTCGGCCGGCATTGTAACCCTCTGGGGTCGTGCTCATGGTGGTGCTAATGAAGCCGTGATCAATATGCTGGATGAGATCGGTGATGCGAAAAAACATCTCTAAGTTTGTTGCCAGGGCAAAAGACAAGGAAGACCCGTTTCGCCTGATGGGTTTTGGCCATCGGGTTTATAAAAACTTTGATCCTAGAGCGACCATAATCCGCAAGGCCTGCCATGAGCTGCTGGATGAAATGGATGGGATTGATCAACCGATGTTTGAGATCGCTATGGAGCTTGAAAAGATTGCTCTGGAAGATGAATATTTTATCGAACGCAAGTTGTATCCAAATGTTGATTTTTATTCCGGTATTATTTTGAAGGCATTGAACATCCCGACCAGTATGTACACGGTTATTTTTGCCCTGGCTCGTTCAGCAGGCTGGATATCGCAGTGGTCGGAAATGATGGAGGATCCGGATTTTAAAATTGGACGTCCACGTCAATTGTATATTGGTACTGAACAACGTGAATATGTACCAATTGACAAGCGTTAAGTTAAGCTGGTCGATTTTTCATTTAGAAGCCTCTGAACAAGTCCAATCATGGCTTGTCAGAGGTCGAAAACTAAAAACGTGATTTTAGTTTTCTTACATTTTCAATAACTTGTCGTTATTGAAAATGGTGGCACATCCTTGTGCCACAAGAAACCCTGTCTAACATAAGAGGTTTCATCAATTATAACAACGCTAGAGTGTAGATAAGGGAGTTAATGATATGAAGCAAGCAGTTCGTGTTGCAGTAACAGGTGCCGCCGGTCAAATCGGTTATGCCTTATTATTTCGAATCGCAGCAGGCGAGATGTTGGGTAAAGATCAGCCGGTTATTTTACATTTACTGGAAATTGCACCTGCCCTGAAGGCGCTTGAAGGTGTGGTCATGGAAATTGATGATTGTGCTTTCCCTACTTGTCAGGGTTTCGTGACTGGTGATGATCCGAGTGTTGTTTTTAAAGACGTAGATTATGCCTTGTTAGTCGGTGCCAAGCCGCGTGGTCCAGGTATGGAACGTGCTGATTTACTCGAAGGCAATGCAGCTATTTTCAATGTTCAGGGCAAGGCACTGAATGATCATGCCTCAAAAGACGTACGCGTTATTGCTGTTGGTAATCCAGCCAATACTAATGCCTATATCGCCATGAAGAATGCACCGGACTTAAATTCTGCTAATTTCACTGCGATGACACGCCTTGATCACAATCGTGCTTTGGCACAATTGGTAAACAAAACCAGTTGTAAGGTTGATGAGATTGAGCATCTATGCATTTGGGGTAATCATTCTCCAACGCAGTATCCCGATATCAGCCAGGCGACAATCAATGGCAAGGCGGCGGCTGATCAAGTTGATCAAACATGGTATCGCGATGAATACATTCCTCGGGTTGCCAAGCGTGGTGCTGAGATCATCGATGCCCGTGGTGCCTCCAGCGCCGCTTCCGCAGCGAACGCTGCTTTAGAACACATGCGCGACTGGGCTCTGGGAACCGATGGCTGGGTTAGCATGGGTGTGCCAAGTGATGGCAGTTACGGTATTCCAGAAGGTTTAATGTATTCGTTTCCAGTCACCTGTTCCGATGGTGAATATAAAATTGTTCAGGGATTGAAAATTGATGAATTCAGCCAGTCGAAGATGGACGCGACGCAGAAAGAACTGGAAGAGGAAAGGGACGCGATAGCCCATATGCTTCCTTAAAAAATAGCCAATAGCCAATAGCCAATAGCTAATGGCATGTAGTGTTTTAAGAACCAGGGTATCGATTTACGTAGACATAAGGAAGTGTCTAGGAGCTACCTATTCCCGAAGGCGAAATCATATCTAGAAAAAACATCGTTAACGAAGGCTAATGATCGGCCAACCTTGAACATCAGCCTTTTTGCGTAAGGGTTCATCGGGATCAACGGCTATGGCGTGATCAACGAAATTCAATAAAGGAATGTCGTTATGTGAGTCGCTGTAAAACCAGCTTTCTTCAAGTTGTTCATTTTGTTCATCAAGCCATTGCTGAAGACGAGTGACTTTCCCTTTCTGATAGGATGGAAACGCGACGTAACGTCCCGTGTACAGATCGTCTTTCATTTCTGGCTCACAGGCGATGAGATGTTCTACCTCCAGTAGATCAGCGATCGGCTGGGTTAGAAAACGATTCGTTGCCGTGATTATTAGGAGTGTATGACCTTGCTGGCGATGTCGCTCGATCAGTGTTTTTGCAGCAGGTAATAATTCAGGTTTGATCTTTTCATCCAGGTAACGACTGCGCCATTCGAGCAAGGTCTTGAGTGATTGGTTGGTTAAGGGGGCGAGTTGAAAAGTTAGAAATGCATCAATATCCAGCTCTCCGTTCAAGTAATCCTGATAGAATTGTTCGTGTCCCTCGGTGTAATGTCTGTCATCAACGTAGCCATTTTCACAGAGAAATTGACCCCACAGGTAATCACTGTCGTTGGCAATCAGGGGTATTATCGAGATCAAATAAAGCTAGTTTCATCGGTCATTCTTGTTCTGTATCAGAAAAGTGGGCAAGTTTAACTGATGTTATTAAAACTCGATATGAATCAATTTGCCAATCCGTATAATATGTATGAAAAATTATCTCAAATACAAAAAAAATCTAAATAAAGATGATAGACAAAGATGGTTTTCGTGCAAATGTGGGTATTGTAATTACCAATGATCTTGGTAAATTATTCTGGGCGCGGCGAATTGGTATGGATGCATGGCAGTTTCCTCAGGGTGGTATTCATGAACGTGAGTCTGTTGAATCTGCAATGTACAGAGAATTGAAGGAAGAAGTCGGACTTGAATCAAATGATGTCGAAATTATAGGTTGTACGAAAGGTTGGTTACGTTACAAATTGCCCAAACGTTTTATTCGCTATCATAAAAAACCGGTTTGTATTGGCCAAAAACAAGTCTGGTATTTGTTACGTTTGAACGCTGAAGACAATCAGTTCGATTAGACAAGTCTGAAAGACCAGAATTTGATGAATGGCGCTGGGTCGATTATTGGGTATCCAGTGGATAACGTGGTGGCCTTTAAAAAAGGGGTGTATCAGAAAGCACTTAAGCAGCTCAGGTCGCTACAGAATGGAAATACTATTCCTGAGTTGGAGTAGAGGATTCCTTCTGTTCGGCAGTCGTTTTAGAGTTAGCCTCTCTTATTTGTTCTTGCTGAGCCATTAACATCATGATCGCGCCGAGCATTTTTCTCGCGGCCTTATTTTTGTTTGCATAGATAAATTTTGAATTGAAGCCCGGATCAAGATTTTTGTCATTCATATGATTTTGTAGTTCAATCAAATGAAAACTACAGACTTCTAGAACTTGATTGGAAACGACCCGAGGATCAGTGCCGCCTTCAACCCATTTAAACATCTCTTGTTTTAAACAACTATTATAAATGCGGATCTCTCCGTTTATTTCATTCCATTCTTCTTTGCTTAATTCATTTGGTGCAACATAATTTTTTGTTTCTTCCATTGCATTAGCGGTAAAGGCGAAGAAAAGCAATAGTAGAATTGTTGATGTATTGCATTTGTTAAACATGGTAATCTTTCCGATTGTAATAGAAATATGAAATGTCCAGGGTTTTATGTTGGCAGTGTTGACAGCATTCTATTCTATAGAGTTATTTATAAATTGTCACTTGTGTGTGTTGTATCTCATATCAATATTATATAGATAGTTTCATCGATGAAGAGTTCAGATATATATAATCAGGAATATTCTACGCCGGCGCTTGTTTATGATACCTCTGTTATTCATGAAAGATTATCTTTACTGAATGCAGCACAAAAAAAATCCAGTTTTAATTTATTGTATTCGATTAAATCTGCGAGTTTCAGTCAATTACTGGAATTTATACTGCCTTATACACAAGGGTTTTCCGCAAGTTCCTGTTTTGAGTCAAGATACGCGAGAGAATTGTTGGGTGCTGATAGAATTATTTATTACACCAGCCCTTCACTAAATAAAAAAGAGTTAAGCGTAATTGATCCCTGTGTTCAGTATATGAGCTTCAATTCATGGCAGCAATTTGAAAGAATGAGTCCGCTGCTTGGTGAAAGAAATTCGTTCGAACTAAGGATAAATCCACATACAAGATTCCATCTTGATGAGCGTTATGATCCTTGTCGTCAATTTTCAAAACTGGGTGTCTCCATTAGCAGTCTAAAAAATAAACTGGATCAAAATACGAAATTACTTGAATCAGTTAAAGGTTTACATATCCATAATAATTGTGGGTCCAGGAATTTCGAAGAACTTTATGAAACGGTCAGACAGATAACGAATACTCTGGATGGGCACTTCGATCAATTTAATTCAATCAATCTTGGTGGTGGTTACCTGTTTGAAGATGAAAATGAGTTAACTGAATTAATCAAAACGGTTGATTATTTAAACTCTAACTTTGATCTGGAAATATATTTTGAACCAGGAAAAGCCATAGTGAATGATGCAGGTTCGATGGTTTCAACAGTGATTGACTTATTTGATAGTGATGGGAAAGATATTGCAGTATTGGATACAACCGTAAATCACCTTCCTGAAATTTTTGAATACCAACGAAAGCCAAAAATTTTGAATACGCAAAATGATGAGCAATATCAATATCGGTTAGCAGGCTGTAGTTGTTTGAGTGGTGACATTTTTGGGGACTATTATTTTTCAACACCATTAGAGATCGGTAGCCGTGTTGTGATTGAATCTGTTGGTGCCTATATGTTTGTCAAAGCGAATATGTTTAACGGTATTAATATGCCATCTGTATACCTTTATGATCAAGAAAAAGGCAGTGGCTTGATAAAATCACACACCTATGAGGATTATCAACATAGACTGACATAACAGTCATGCATGTTGAGATGGTGTATGTAACTATCGATTGATATACTTTATATAACTGGTCGATTATCTTAAAATCTATGAACGAATAAAAAATGACGCCACCTTTAAATACTGCATCTTTATATAAGTTATTTTTTGCAATTGCTTGTCTGAAGAAGAAACCTCAGGATATTCCCGAATCAAAAAACCATCTTTATCTGGCGTTTGTATTTTTCATACTAACGGATATTGTTCACACATCATTACACCAGTCATTTACAATAGTTTTACCTGTTGCGATACTTGATCTTGCCCTATTAACAGGTTTTATTTATGCCTGTCTTGCACTATGTCGTTTTTCTAATCGCTGGACGCAAACTGTTACGGCAATGGCCGGCAGCAGTTCAGTTATTGGATTAATAGCAATCCCAATTATTTTTATTCTTACGAATTTTGATGAAAATTCTCCAATCTTTCTTATTGCGTCTGGAATAATTTACATTTTATTGATCTGGAATATTATTGTGTACGCACATATCTTCCGTCATGCATTTTCAATTTTGTTTGTTGGTGGTATAGCCATAGCAGTTCTATATTTTATTTTGTTAAATACATGTATTGTTATTTTTATACCGGAGTATTTTAGTCAATGAAAATACACATTCTAGGTATCTGTGGAAGTTTTATGGGTAGCATTGCCCTAATCGCTCGTGCCCTAGGTCATGAGATTAGTGGATCAGATGCCAATGTTTATCCGCCTATGAGTACTCAACTGGAACAACAAGGTATTCGTTTAATGGACGGTTATAAGATTGAACATCTGCAACCCTCACCGGACATGATTATCATTGGTAACACGCTTTCCCGCGGCAATGATGCGGTTGAATATGTCCTGGATAATAAGCTTTCTTATTGTTCGGGGCCAGAATGGTTACGAGAACAGGTATTAAATAATCGTCATGTGCTGGCCGTTTCTGGCACACATGGAAAAACCACAACGACGACGATACTGACCTGGATACTGGAACGGGCTGGATTAAATCCCGGATTTTTAATTGGCGGTGTGGCTGAAAACTTTTCCTTATCTGCACGTTATACCGATTCAGAATTATTTGTTATCGAAGCCGATGAATACGACACGGCATTATTTGATAAACGTTCTAAATTTATTCACTACTGTCCAGATACATTGATCATAAATAATATTGAGTTTGATCACGCCGATATCTTTAAAGATATAGAAGCCATACAAACACAATTTCATCATTTGATAAGAACCATTCCACAAAATGGTTTAATCATTGCGAAATCGGATGATCAGAATGTTATTGCAACGATTAATAAAGGTTGTTGGACGCCGATTGAATCGTTCTCTGCACAAAAAGGGCAATGGCGTTTACAAAATAATAATACTGATTACAGTCAATTTGATGTTGTTTATGACAATAAAATCGTAGGCAAAGTTAACTGGCCTTTGATAGGACAGCATAATGCAGAAAATGCATTAGCAGCGATAGCCGCTGCGCACCATGTGGAGGTCGATCCAAAAATCGCTTGTGCAGCGCTGAAAAGTTTTAAAAGTGTTAAAAGGCGTCTGGAGAAAATTGCCGAAATTAAAGGGGTTTCTGTCTACGATGATTTTGCCCATCATCCAACGGCTATAAAAGCAACCTTACAAGCTGTCAGACAACAGGTATCAACTGCCAGGATCATTGCTATTCTCGAACCTCGTTCCAACACGATGAAAGCGGGTGTTCATAAAGAAACCCTGGGGCCGGCATTAATGGAAGCTGATTGTGTTTTCTTATATCAGCCAGAGACAATCGACTGGGATCTGCAACAAGCCACACAAATGTTGGGTAATAAACGGTCGGTCTATCAATCAGTTGATGAAATTATTCATGCAACAATAAAATATGCCGCATCAGGTGATCATATTGTTATAATGAGCAACGGTGGATTTTCTGGTTTACATCAGAAGTTAACCGAACAACTGGAGGCATTATGATCACGATCCCTATCTTTCCATTAAATACCGTGCTTTATCCGCAAGGGATATTACCACTGCGCATATTTGAGCCGCGTTATCTTGATATGGTCAGTGAATGTTTCAAAGAAAATAAGGATTTTGGTGTCTGTTTAATTCGTAAAGGCAGTGAGGTCGGTAAAGTATCTAAAATTCATGAGATAGGAACTACAGCAAGGATCATTGACTGGGATAAACATGTGGATGGACAGTTAGTCATTACCACTGAAGGCCAACAACGTTTTCGTTTAGTTGCAAAACGTTTACGGGATAATCAATTGATGGAAGGTGATATTACTTACATTGAGCATGAAGATGAGCTCTCTATTCCCGCGCAATATCAATTATTTTCGGATTTACTACGGCAGGTTGTCGAGAAATTTAATCTTCCTTATGCCAATGAGCATGAAAAATTTGATGATCCACATTGGGTAGGTTGTCGACTCGCTGAGATATTACCGGTTGAGATCAATCGAAAACAAGCTTTATTGGAGATAGATGATCCGATACATCGTCTTGTTGAATTACAGGATGTCTTGGCTGAAGTAGAAATCGAACAGATCAAAACTTAAGCAGAAATTTCTTAAGATTTCCTATTTTTCATCGGCGATTGTAATACCGTCACCGGATTTTATTATTTCACATATCATATTATCAGCTTAAAAATTAATTCTTACACCAATTTCGATTGCGTGAATGTTCAAGCCACTATAGCCAAATAATCCCTGATACATTAGAAAAGCAGAACGATCTTCACCAAAAGATGCCGTTGCACCGACGCCAATATTCGCATAATCACGATCGGGCTCATCGGTAGGTAAAGAAAAAAGCGTTGCAGAACTATCATCGACAAACCGTCCGGTAATAGGATCATTCTCGTTATCAAACTCATGAACGTATTCGACATTAAGCTGAGGGTATAAGCTGCCCCAACTCATATTCATTCGTTTGTATATCTGGCCACCAATAGCCAACGTTACAGAAGTATATTCCTGGTCTTCTATCGCTACAGCAAGTCCGGATCCTGCAGCCGTAGGACTCGAAACAGATTCACTGAAGCCATCAATTTCAACATGAGAAATATTCAGTTTTGAATACGGTCCGTAGGTCAATTCTTCTTTTCCGTAGAAATTATAACCACCGGAAAGACTGGCAAAGATCTCATCGCTGTCTGTATCCGAAAACGCAGTTTGATTAACCACCGTGGTTCCACCTCCCGACATTATCGAATATCGAATGGCACGATCCTGATCATAATAGCTGGTGGTATAGCCAATGATGCCATCGACATACAACGCATCATTGGGAAAATAAGATGCGTAACCAAGAAAACTGAAGCTGTCAGTTTCCAACTTCCCACCCTCGTTACTAACATCAGCATCGATCTGTGTGTAACCAAACGCACCACCTACGATCATATCCCGGCTAATTTGATAATCTGCTCCGGCAGTCATTCCGTAACTGTTCATATCAAAACCGGATTCTCTGGATGTTGTGTCCTTATCACCGGTGCCAAAATTACTAGTAACGAAAAAACTCCAACCATTTAAACTCGATAGCGCAGATCCAGCCGCAAGCCCACTTTCCTGTTGACCATTGAGGTTGAGATCAACAGTACCAGTAAGACCACTACGAAGGGCCGCTTGTCGATTACCAATATCATTGATCTGGGCATTATTATTGGAATCGACCTGGGTGGTGGATATTAGTGAATCTTCTTCTGCCCCCATGGCCTGTAAGCCAGCCAGGGCACCGGCAACGTCACCCGCACCAAGGATCTCGCCGGCTATTTCATTACAACGGGCTTGTAAGTCTACACTGAGTAAATTTCCTGGTGGGCAGATACACTCGACCACTCGTGAGACTTCTTTTTGAGTCGGATTACTGGTTTGGGACTGTAACTGACCAAGAATAGCAGTGCTTATTGCATAGCTACTGCAGGTAAATGACGTATAGAGACCAATAATAATACAGATCTTCTTGATAAAGCATTTCATACATAAATCTCCCCAGATTTTTTCAGAAAGCCATGTCAAAACTTCAGTTGTATATTAACTATAACATAGTTGAATTTACAGATAATACAATATTAGTGCCATACTACTTTAGTATTAGATATTTTTGGTCAGATAGAAAAAATATCTGGAATGATCACTCTTCATCTTTTATGTGGTTAACCAGCTTTCCTATCTTTTCTATCTCGATAGTAACACTGTCACCGGGTTTCATATAACCACGCGGTTTCATTTTCACACCAACGCCACTACTTGTCCCCGTTGCAATGATGTCTCCAGGTTCCAGAGTCATGACTGATGAGAGATATTCAACCAGATCATAACAATCAAAGATCAAGTGTCGCGTATTTGAATCCTGTCTCAGATCATCATTGACCCAGGTTTTTATATCAAGCTTGTGTGGGTCTCCGATTTCATCGCTAGTGACTATCCAGGGGCCAGTCGGACCATGTGTGTTAAAGGATTTTCCCAAGGTCCAGGTGTGCGAGCGCATTTGCCAGTCACGGACAGAGACGTCATTGACGATGGTGTAACCTGCAATGACCTCTTTGGCATTTTCTTTTTTGACATGGTGACAAAATTGTCCGATGACAATGCCCAGTTCACCTTCATAATCAAGTTTTTCTGAAACCCTGGGTCGAATAATTGTTTCGTCAGGCCCAATGACACAGGTGGATTGTTTATTAAAAAAGGTTGGATATTCCGGGGTATCCAGACCCGTTTCAGCAATATGATCCGCATAATTGAGACTGACACCAAAAAATTTTGGTGGTCTTCTCACCGGTGCGAGGAGGGTGACTTCACTAAGATTATGAGTGGCGCTCTTATTTTCAATTGCCTGGTTCAATTGTTCCAGACAGTCATCAACTTGTTCCAGAAAGACCAGCATACCGTCTGGCCCGGAAAACCCGTCACCGGCATCAAAAATCATTTCATTCGAAATTGCCCCAACACGTTGTTGGTCGCCTGTCGTGTAACTGATGAAACGCATGTAAAAGGATTCCTTACTTTTTATTGTAGTGTGATATAAAAAAAGCCATGAAGGCGTTAGCGATCATGGCTTTGATACTGAAACTTGTATTTCAAAGATTCATTAATAGATATTTACATATCACCTCTGAAGGTCAACATGACACTGTGGCTATCGAAATTGTCTCTGTCCAGAATGGCCATGGCATCAAGTATTACGGTGAAACCATCACCAAAGGCCCTAAGACCAAAACCTACCTGTAATTCATCATCATCACTGAAGGACACCGCTGCTCCAGGGCCAGGACCAGGACCAGGGCCAGGACCAGCAGGGCCACCACTGACACCACCGGTGTCACTGCTGAGATCATCTGCGTAAGTCAGGCTTATGTATGGTTCCAGCGCTTCAAAGTTATAGGCGGCTTCAACTCCGACCTGTAGTTGGGTGAGATCAATGTTACGTTGACCGACTGCTGCAAAGCCACCAGTAGACTCTGCGTAAGCATCTTGTTCTTCTTCTGTATAAAGTAAGCCGATTCGACCGTTGAAATACCAGTTATTGTAGGCTGTTAAGGCATTTAAATTCACACTGGCAAACAAGCGATCCGCATCATAATTTCCTGTAACAGTTGTTCCGGCTGTAGTAATTGAAACCCGGTCTGTATCATATTCAAGGTCGGTATAACCAATGGCAGCATCAACACTCAAATTATCATTAATTAAGTACGCCATATAGGGAACTACAGTAAGTCCGGCGGAATCGTTATGCCCGCCGTTATAAAAAGTGAAGACCTCGGTATCTTCGTAACCGATGGCTACACCGACAACCAGGTTATTCATAATTAGTTTGTCTGCACCAGCTAATACACTATAGGTATCACCTTCGTATGCGAGACTGGCAATGGGTAACGCAATCGGCAAACGAGCCTGAAAATCTGTTTGGCTGACGCTTGCCCAGAATCCCCAGCCTGCCAGGTGATCACCAGCTGCCAGACCTTTTAGATTAGAATCGCCAAACAGGGCAGTGCCAGAATCATCGTCCTGACTGGCTTCGCGCGCAGTGGTAGAAAAATTGCCTGCCGCAATACGTGCGTTATCAAAAGCATAGGCACCAGCACCGACCCCATCTACACATATAGTATTATTCGAGCGTTGTGTATCATCACAGGCAATAGGTCCACCCGGACTAGCGAATGTAAGATATTGAAAAGAAAGAAAGAAAAACGGTATGATAATGAGACGTTTGATAGACATAGTACTCCTCCGAGCCAATGTTTATGCGGATATCCGGATAATTCTAACTCCAATACCCCTCTTTTGGCAAGGAAATTAACATGAGTTTACGTAGGAAACTTAAAGTAATTTATTAAGGGCATTCCTCTTCTGTCAAATTAATAAGCTCTATACCGCCCAGGCCACTATAGACGCTTTTAAAATAGTCCCAGCTTTCCTGATTTATCGTGTCGGTCGTTCCACCGAGTTTCAGATTTATAAAAAAATAGCGTTTCAGATCGGTATCAATGGATTCATTCTTGCTGCATGCAACAATCCATTTTTTAGAATGACCAATTGAAAGTATGGCCGGGTCTACCATGATAATACCGTCTTTGTTTTCAATGAAATAATGACCTTGATCATTTTGCAATAGTGTGTGATTACCGGGTAAGCTTTTTTCAGCGAATGTTGGAAAACAAGTCGTGAAAAAAATCAGTAATGAGAATAAAAGTTTATGCATAGTATAAAAAATTATTTAGGGAAACTCATAGGTTCCTTAAGTTAGAACAAGACAAGTATGACAAGCAATAATATATCGGGCAAGTAGTAGGACGAAAAAAATGTATCAGACAAAAAACAGTTGCCATGCTTCAGGCAGTTGTACCGAAGCTAATGCAATAACTGCAACAATACTAATACCCAAAACGATATTACGAGTGATATGGGTTTTTCCGTATTGCGTCGCACCAAAGTGGAGCCCTCATTTATTGCTATAGATTTAACGCAAGAATCCGATAAATAGATGAAGATATCTTATGCGGGAGTTAATGAAATGGTTCTACTAGTACAAAAAGAAATAAACAGACGTGCAGTCGAGCGCAAATACTTTAATCAAAAAGTCAGATGGATCCACAAATCCGACGACAGTATTGAATCAGAAGCACTCGATATGTCGCCATGGGGAATGTTCGTTTCATCGGAAGGAAAGATGATTGAAAAGATGAATGTTAATGATCCTGTTACCATAGTCATTGATATTGGTAAGGAGAAGTTTAGTCTCCAAGCCAGGATCTGTTGGTCAGGAAACAGTAGCATGCATTCTAAACGCGGGTTCGGCCTTGAATTCGACGAGGAGTCACTAGAACTTGCTAATGAATTAATGCTAAAAGTAGACGAACAAGGTGTCTTTTTTGTACCCGAGTAAAATGTCGAATAATCTTTATTGATGCACATTAACTAGCCGCCAAGACGATATAACAGGTAAACAATAATACCTAAAAAGGGTGTGCGAATTACCATAGCCCAGTCTGTTTGGCAAATCATGCCAGGGGTAAAGCAAATCAATTGACTCGTATATCGATATTCTTTGAAGGTGGTTATTTATCGGGCTGGTTTGATTCCATATAGCGACGTAATACCTGATTAATATGGGTCTGATATTTACCTCCCTGAATCTTAAACCATTTTAGCATGTCAGCATCCAGACGTAAGGTGACTTGTTTTTTTAAGGGTCGGTAGTATTTGCCAACGACTGCTTTACTCCAGTCAGTAACCTCTGGAATGTCAGACGTATCTATCTCTTCGTTCGGTATTGAAGCCAGTTTTTTGATTTCAGTCTTTTGTTTTTTTGTACGCTTGTTCATAGTTCAGGACTATTTGACTGATGATGAGTACCGGAAACTCCAGTTTGCTCTCATGGAGAATCCTGAAGCAGGTGATGTTGTTCCCGGCTCAGGTGGTGTGCGTAAATTTCGTTGGCGTGCTGCAGGACGTGGCAAACGGGGTGGTTATAGAATCATCTATTTTGTAAAAGCAACACCCCGCATTACCTGGATGTTGACGATGTACTCAAAGAATGAAATCGTAAATATTCCTGCGCATGTATTGCGGAAGATCCGCGAGGAAATCGAAAATGACTAAGCAGAAGCGTGATATAGGACAAGAAATACTTGAAGGACTACGAGAACTTAACAGTGGAAAGCACGGTCGCATAATCAACATACCTGATGTTGCGGGTATTCGTAAGAAAACCGGATTATCACAAGTACGATTTGCTCAACTTTTAGGAGTATCTGTTCGCACATTACAGGATTGGGAACAAGGTCGTCGTTGTCCATCAGGTGCGGCTCGCACTTTACTCATGATCGCAGACAAAAATCCGAACGTGATACTGGAAGTGGCTTGAATCTGGTATTTATAATAAGAGGGTTAATTATAAACGGCTTATATCAGGTTCCCGCGCCTGTGAGGTGGGTTATTTATTAAATATATGCCCAGTCATTCGGCAACGCCTCACCAAGCAAAGGCGACGCACAAGGATGTGCTAGTGTCGCAGTAGGCGGGGATAGTCGATAGCTGAAGTGGTCCAGATATAATATTACCCAGGTTTGACGCACACCCTCTAAAAGGGGATCCAAGGTATTTGTATGCCACGCGGACCCTTTTGATTTATCAGTTCTTAATCATTATATTTACGTATTTTTATGGATTAATAAAATCAATGGATTGGAATGTTGTAAAAACTAACGGATATATCGAGGTCGATGGAAATAGACAAGATTTAACTCATCTTAGTGACTCTATTTATAATTTCACAATCAATGCGACGGACAAATACCCAGCCAAGGATATTGATGTCTTAGTTCAATATAGTAGTCATTGTGTAAGTTGGGGCTCTAAACAAAATCAAAAAATAGTCTTCTCAATACATGGTGAAGGTCGTCGCATTATTGATGATAAAGGTAATCACAGATGTTTTTGCGATAGTCGATATATCTTGTCAAAAAAATTACCTGAAATATTTAGCTCATTTCCTGAATATAAATGTTTTTTTACAGGGAGAGAAAATTGGTTAATCATTGAAATTCTCGATCCATTCGGGAACAGAGATGAGTATGAAATATTTTTCAACTTAACCAGGCAAGGTAATAGGATGTTGCGGCTTTATGTTGAAAGTGCCTATGTCAGAGATGAACGTTCAGAAATTAGAAAGCCTGCCAATTTTAAGCATCGAGATAAAATCAGGGCCAGTGTGTTGCTTGTAAAAAAACTCAGGGGAGAGGGAATAAGGAAGCCAAGGCGCTGATTAACAAAATACAAAGCCTATAAAAGCAAAAAGCCCAATTAAGGGCTTTTTACTCTCGGGTACTCTTGGTTATTTCAGCCCGGCTGAAACCGAGTTACCTCGGCGGTTGTTAGACACTGCTTTCACAGCCCCGTACATATCTACTTGATACAAAGTATATATCGATAATCCTCTTAGTCAACCTGAGTTTTATACATTTATCAGGTCGTCAAATAACAATATGCAATGCATACTAACTCTATATTTTTGTTGGTATTTAGCTCAGTTTATTGGGGATTTCTGCCTGTCATTTCGAGCTCTGTCCAGAATGCATGAGGGAGCTTGTGAGGGATCTTTCTCTCTTAACAAAAAGGGCCGGAGTGATTAAAATTTAATCAATTCTGGCCCTTCTATGAATCACCTCTTGTGACATCAGTGAAAGCTTTATATTGATCCATTTGTCCCAATGCTTCTGCAACGGGCTTACAGGTAATCCATCCTGCGTGCGTATTGACACCGTGGCAAAAACCTTTGTCTTCCTGTAGTGCTGCAATGCCTTGATTGGCTAATTTCAAGACATACGGCAAGGTTGCGTTGGTCAGTGCAATGGTTGATGTGCGTGGATAGGCACCTGGCATATTTGTCACACAATAATGTATCACATCGTGTTTTATATAAACCGGATCAGAATGTTTTGTCGGGCGTGATGTTTCGATACAGCCGCCTTGATCAATACTCACATCGACGATGACTGATCCCGCTTGCATCGTTTTAACCATCTCTTCGGTAACGATGTGTGGTGCCTTGGCGCCGGCCAGTAACACCGCACCAATCAATAAATCGGTATCTTTAATATGTTCGGCAATATTTTCTGGTGTGGATTTGACGAATTTTAGATCAGCCGAGACATACTGCTGGATCTGTTTGTAATGCACGTCATTCAAACCAAACAAATAAACAAAAGCACCCATGCCGTCAGCAGTGGTCGCAGCATGTTGTCCGACAACACCATCGCCGAGCACCATGACCTTGCCATGACGTTCGTTAAAGACATTACCAAGTAACACGCCTTTACCATGATTAAATTTGGCCAGGTAATGGGCACCGGCGGTTGCAGCGATGTTACCCGCAACCGCACTCATTGGCGTCAATAAAGGGAAGGCACCGTTTTCATCTTCTACCGTTTCATAAGCGATGGCGGTTGTTTTTGCATCGACTAAAGCTTTGGTGAGTGATTCAGATACGCCAGCAAGATGTAAATAGGTAAAAACAATATTGTCTTTAAAATATTGATAGGCATGCTCCAGGGGTTCTTTCACTTTGATGATGAGATCAGCATCCCAGGCGGCTTCTGTAGTAGCGACGATTTCAACACCGAGTTGTTCGTATTCTTCGTTGGAAAATCCGGAGTTGACACCAGCATCCTTTTCCAACGCAATTTTGTGACCGTCTGCCAGGAGCTGTTTGGCACCAGCCGGTGTCAGTGCAACGCGGCTTTCCTTGTCCTTAAGTTCTTTTATGACTCCGATTTTCATTGCTACTCTCCCTGTTGTTACAGCGCTTTTTTTGATGTCTTTGTCTTAATGGTTTTAGTTTAGTTGTGGGTTTTCTGTTTAGCTAGGTTTAGTGGCTACGTTAGAAACTAGTTTCGCCCTGCGCGTCGAGTTCACTGCCTCTTCGCATGACCTACATGGAAGTAGGAAATGCAATAGGATTGTCTGGAACAACCCTTGCCCATGCGATCGCAGCATAAGTACATCCCTGTACAAAACTTCTTTTTACTTGCCCAGCGAGGCAAAGGGGAAGGAACCTCCAGAACACCATTTAAGCTAGATAAGTGTAATAAATGGGTCTATATTCAGAATCTTTGCAGGGGGCGAATATGACCTACACGGATGGAGGAAATACTGGCAATGAAGGGAACAATTGGCAGCAGGATGTTGAAGGATTATTTCAAACTATCTTCCGTGTAGAGAATCTCTGCGCTTGTCAAAATCAATCGAGTTTGACCATATTGATTCCTGAATAATGATACATAAAATTGAATTCCTTATATCTATTGGAAAATTTAGAAAATATCAGGCGACAGGTGATGTTGCTTTTAACAAACTTACACTCTTTTATGGCGATAATGGTGGTGGTAAAACAACCTTGACAAGCATCATTCGTTCTCTAACTCAAAATGAGCCTGAACTCGTAGAACGAAGAAAATCAACAAATCAAACCACACCTCAAGCAGCACAAATCATACAGAGAAATACAAGTGGTGATACCCATCACACCTTTAATCCCACAACAGGATGGTCAGTATCTTTTCCAGACATTGAAATTTTTGATATTCACTTTGTAAATGAAAATATTTACTCTGGCTTTGATACTAATGATGAGCATAAGAAACAACTTCATCAGTTCGTAATTGGTGCGCAAGGAGTAGCAATTGTACAACAGATTGAACAAAACAAAGATGCTAAAACAGCATCAAGACAAACTATAAATACTTTTGAGCAGCAATTAATCCAGCAAGTCGGAAATAATTTAACTTCTAATTTAATTACACCTTTTATTGCAATTACAAATGCGCAAGCAAATAACATTGACCAATCGATAATAGAAGCAGAAACGGCATTAGCAAATGCTAACGCAAACTCTGTAATTCAAACGCTTCAATCTCTTTCCCAACTTGTCCGAATAAATTCTGGTATTGACTTTGATACTCTAATAACAGATTTGCAAACAACTTCACAAACGATTCAAAACGCGACATTGCAAACATTGTTTGATAATCATTGTCAAGATTTGGCTGGCAACACTGTTGAGAGATCTGAAAATTGGTTGCAAAAAGGTTTTTCATACGTAGAGAATAAACGAGCAACTTCAGATGGCAATAATCCAATTACTCTTACTTGTCCATTTTGTAAGCAAGAAATTGACGACGCCATTGACATAATTAACGCTTACACACTTCAATTTAATGCGGACTACAATTTATTAGTCCAACGAATACAAACTCATTTGACAGCACTACAAACATTCAATTTAGAAACAGCTATTCAAACATTAAACAACGCCAATCAATTAAACACAGGGCATATTGTTTCTTGGACTGCTCACTTACCAAATACTGTTCAACCTCCAATTTTTACTATTGTAAATGATGAGGTGAATTTAGGAGCGGAGTTTCCTGCACTCGTTGCAGCAGTCCAACAAAAACTTCAAAATCCTTCTGTGGCAGTGGCTACCGCCACCGCCTTAAATATTCAAACGTCCTTACAAACCATTAATAATAATATTGACGGTTACAACCAAAATGCTACAGCTTACAATGCTGCCATTACAGCATTTCGTGCAGCCATTCATACAGTAGCCCAAGCACAGCTTGTCGTTGATAAGCTGAAAAGAATAAAGATGCGATTTGAGACACCGATTGTGACACTCTGCAATCAAATACAAACAGAAAAACAAAATCTTAGATCTTTAGAAACTGCCTATCCCATATTAGTTCAGCAACAAGAAGCAGCGGCGACAACTTTTTTCAATAATTATAGAACTCGTATTAATCATTACTTAGAGAAAACATTTAAGACACCTTTCAGAATTGAGAATGTAGTTCATATTCCACCTCGAGGAATGGCAACACAAAGTAAAATTGGATACAAATTAACCATTGACGGACAAGACATTTCCTTTGATCTAGATCAACCAAACAGTGCTAGGGATTGTTTGAGTGAGGGAGATAGAAGCACAATAGCCTTAGCTTTTTTCCTTTCTAAATTGGATATTGACCCTAGTTTAAATGACAAAATATTAGTTTTTGATGATCCTCTTTCAAGTTTTGATAGCAACAGAAGAATGTATACTGTGCAACTTATTAAGGATTTGTTTCCGAATATAAAACAAATAGTTGTCCTAAGCCACAACGAGTTTTTTCTTCACGAGCTATCAAAAGGCTTTGCCGCTGGCGACAAAAGAACTTTGAGAATAACAGAGAACTTCATGACAAAAGCATCAATAATTGAACCTTTGGTTTTAGAAAGCTTAGTTGAAAATGAATATTTTAGGCACATAAAAGAATTAGAAGAATTCTTGCAACACCCTGATATTAGCAAAAAGGAGATTGTGTTGGGTTGGTTGCGTAATGTTCTTGAAGCACATATTCGTTTTAAATTTTTTAGACAAGTAAGTGCACTACCTGCAAACGAACAGACACTAGGAAGATTAATAACTGCTTTGATTGATAATAGAGTTGTATTTAGGAACGACACCAATAGAACAACAATAATTTCAGAACTGAAACTAATAAATGGTATTTCTTGCAAACCTCACCATGGAGATCCAATTCCTGACTACACGATATTGGGAGCAAATCCTAATACAATTAATGTAACTGAGCTTTCAAATTTTGTAACAGATACTTTAGATCTAGTTGACAATGAATTATAAAAACGAAAAAAGGGGACAAATAAAAGGGATTGGACTTGTTTAATTGATCAAAGTATTTCTCTAACTCGATAGCCAGGTTTCTGCTTCGGATTTTAATCTCTGTTGAAAGCCTTGATTTCCAGGCCGGGGTACAAAGCTCCCTTTAATTGCTTTCATTTAAAATTCACATTAATCTTTCAGAATGCAAATACAAAAAGAAATGGGTAAATTGGCAAATTCTGAAATTGCTGAGCATAGTCAGCGTTTCTTTAAGACTGATAAAGGTGAATATGGGTATGGTGATATATTTATTGGTATTAGAGTCCCGGTGCTTAGAACTTTAGCAAAAAAATATAGTGATCTTGGTTTTAGTGATATCAAAAATCTCATTAAATCAAAAATTCACGAAGAGCGTCTTACTGGTCTGCTAATCCTCGTTAATAAATACAAATCAACTAAAGAGGAAAGCGAAAGAAATAAAATATATGAAATCTATACAACACATTTTAAACATATAAATAACTGGGATCTCGTAGATGTCACATGCCCTCATATTATCGGCCCCCATCTCATGGATAAAAATAGAAAGATACTTTATACCTGGGCTAAGTCTGATCATCTATGGACCAAAAGAATAGCAATGATCACAAACTGGTGGTTTGTTCGAAATGGTGATCTTGGTGATGTTTTTAAGATTTCAAAAATACTTCTACATGATGAACACGATCTTATCCACAAAGCGGTTGGTTGGATGTTAAGAGAAGCAGGAAAGAAAGACCGAAAGGCTTTAGAAGCTTTTCTGAAAAAGCACTATATGACCATGCCAAGAACAATGTTACGTTATTCCATAGAGAGACTGCCAGAATTGAGACGACAACAATACCTCAAAGGTACAATTTAACTTTTTTCCGAGTCTAAAGGACTCTACCCCGAATGGCATTTACTTAAGCCAAGAACACCGTCATCCCGGCGCAGGCCGGGATCCAGATGTACTAAGTATGCTTATTATTACTGGATTCTGGCCTGCGCCAGAATGACGACAGTATGTTTCCATAGAATAATTTCGCTTAAGTAAGTGCCATTCGACTCTACCCCATTAACCAATCAAAATGTCACTCTAACTCGATAACCAGGCTTCTGCTTCGGTTTTTTGGTCTCTGTCGAAGGTCTTGATTTCCAGACCGGGGATCAAAGCTCCCTCAAGTTCACTGGCTTTCTTTAACCAGGTTTTATCTGTCAATACCGCTGTGCGATCGAATTTTTTTATCAGTCCAAACATCGATGGCAGGCGAGAGAGTTCAATACCGATTGCGCCTAGTGATGGAAGATGAAAGTCAATAATGTCGTACAGCATCTTGCCATTTTCAATATCATTTGATTTGCTGGTAAGCTCATCCAGGGCAATTTTCATTTCCTCTGCGTCTAACTTTCCACTCAACTCAATATCTAATCGATTTATCCCGTTTTTTGTGACTTTAAACATATTCGCTCCTCGATTCTGTCTGGAAAATTAGTTCCTGACATTTTCACCCGAATATGTCCTATATTCGTCCTGATTCATTCTACCTCCCACATCCATGTGGTCGTGGTCAAGAGTTATTTAGAAATCTAATCATCCGGTTTTTGTGCTACCCAGGCACCTGCTTTCCCGCGGACGACCTTTTTACCATTTACCTTACAAGACAAAGATAAGGTTACAATCTGACGTTCAAAATTGATCTCGCTTATCTCGACCCGAACAAGTGCAGTATCACCTACCCGCACTGGCCCGCGATAATTCAGGGTAATCTCGCGAAAGATACTGCCGGGTCCTGGTAATTGCATACCCATAATTGTAGAAAACATTGAGGCAATGTATGCACCATGAACGATACGTCCTTTGAACATAGTGTTTGCGGCATATTCTTCATCTACATGTACCGGATTGTAATCACCCGTCAGTTCAGCAAATGCATCCACATCTTTTTGCAGGATCTCACGCTCTAGTTCTGACGACATCCCAACTTGCAGGTCTTCCAGAAAATAACCGTTATCGTTACTCATACATGTCTCACTTTTGTTATGGGTGACAAAATTCAGTTCTTACCTTCCCCTGGACGTAATAACTTTTGGTTTGCTGATGATACAAACATTAAAAAGTAACAAGCTGTTTCTGTGTAAGCCATGCACTCACAGTATTAATGCATGTCATTTATTTATCTTAAGCAGCTTCAGATTTGCCAGCTTTAACGTGTAAAGATATTTTATCCATATCCTGAAGGGTTTTGACGATGGTAAAAATATTTTCTGCCCGCGGATTACCTTTCGGGCCAAGCATACGGTGTATGCTTTTGCTGTCTTTACCGATTTTTGCTGCTAATGCCTCGAATCCAATCGTAGCATTAATATAGTCACGTAATAATGCTTTGCCTGTGGCGAGATCGCCATCAAGCAATGTCTCGGCAGCCTCAGCCAGCAGGGCACGGCGAAATCTTGTACTTTTCTGGACCTTTGCTGCAATTGTTTCTTTAAAATCTTTTGTTAGTGCCATAACTTAATCTCGTTTTACTTTCTTTCTTGCTTTGTATTCTGCCCAATATTCTTGCGCCAGTTTGATGTCAGAATTTTGTCTTTTCTTTGAACCACCATTCAAAAGGATTACTAGAACGTCACCATCCTGCCCGAAATAAACACGATGCCCAGGCCCAAAATCAATCTTGTACTCAAATACGCCTTTTGCTACAGATTTCGTATTAGAAAAATTACCTTGTTCCAGTCGATAAAGGGCGGAGGTAATTCTGGCCGCAGCCCTGGTGTTTAAGCTGGAGAACCATTTACCAAATTTTGAACGTCCGTGCTTGTCTACGTATTCGACTAATTTCCGTGTCATCATTATTAAATAGTAACCTATATGTTACTTTTGTCAAATAGTATCAAACGTTTTGTTAGTTGGCGAGTATAAAAAACGAATGCCAGAATTTAACCGGGTTGCGATCGATTAAGAGATGGTGATCATAGAACATCACGGCAAGAATAACTTGCCGTGATAGTGGGCCATACAATCAAGCAGCTTGTTTGTTATTAGTTTCTAACCATTTTTCCAGGTCTTCTGTACCACCGATGTGATCTCCGTCGATGAAAACCTGAGGATAGGTGATCGATTTTGCAACGGCTCTCAAGGTGTGATCAGTGTAATCCCGGTTGAGTAAGAGTTCTTCAAACTCAATTCCAGCATCGTGTAATAAACCCCTTGCCCTGGTACAGAACACACATCCTTTACGGGTAAAGACGGTCACATCTCTGGGCTTGCTTGCCTCTGGTGCGATATATCTCAATAGGGTGTCTGCATCAGAGTTCTGGAATGGATCACCGGGTTCTTCTGCTTCGATGAATTGTTTTTCGATCACACCATCTTTTACCAGCATGGAATATCTCCAGGAACGTTTTCCAAAACCTAGCTCCTGTTTGTCGACCAACAAATCCATTCCATCGGTAAAATCACCATTACCATCCGGTATAAAAGTAATGCGATCGGCATTCTGGCTATCTTTCCATTCGTTCATAACAAACGCATCATTGACTGCAATACAAACGATTTCATCAACACCGTGTTGTTTAAAAATGGGTGCCAGTTGATTATAACGCGGCACATGTGATGATGAACATGTCGGTGTGAATGCGCCGGGCAGTGAAAAAACCACGACCGTCTTGCCTTTGAATATTTCATCAGTAGTGACATCAACCCACTCATGTCCTTCTCGGGTACGGAAGGTGGCATCGGGCACATGTTGCCCTTCTTTATTGTTAAGCATTTTATTTCTCCTGTTTTATTTAAGTTAAGTAAAAAAAGTATAAAATCTATAATTGTGTGGTTTATAACCACAAACATTAATACTGGGCAATGATTGTTCCTACAATCATATTGCATTTCCACCGTCCTTGGCGGTCATTCTGGGTCTTACCGGAATGACGAAGCTTTTGTCAATTTAAGTATTACCATCCAGCATACTGCGCAACATCCACGCGTTCTTCTCATGTATCTGCATACGTTGTGTTAGTAAATCAGCGGTCGGTTGGTCATTGATGTTATCTGCAATTTCAAATGCTTTTCTTGCAGCCCTGGCGACAGTTTCCTGACCAATGACCAGTTGACGGATCATCTCTGCTGCATCGGGTACATTCGTTTCCTCTTCAATGTCAGTTAATTGTGAAAAGGCCTTGTAGGAACCGGGAGCGGCAACGCCAAGGGCACGAATTCTCTCCGCTATCTCATCAACAGCCGTTGCTAGTTCGGTGTATTGCCCTTCAAACATCAAGTGCAAGGTATTGAACATTGGGCCGGTTACATTCCAGTGATAGTTATGTGTTTTGAGATACAAGGTATAACTATCAGCAAGTACTTTTGATAAGCTGGCAGCGATTGCCTGACGGTCTGTCTCTTCTATGCCTATATTGATTTGCATGATGCTTTCTCCCATTAAACTGTTTGATGCGATGAATTGTAGAGATCAAAAATAGATATATAAAATGAATAATAACTATTGTATTATCCTATTATATAGAATATTGATTAGGTGATATATATGTTGAATTATCCAACTATCAAGCAACTGCGTTACTTTATTGCACTGGAAAAGCTGGGACATTTTGGTAAAGCCGCAGAAAGTTGTTTTGTCTCTCAATCCGCATTCAGTGTGGCGATTAAGGAACTGGAAAATATATTGGGTGTGCAACTGGTTGATCGAGATAATAAAAATGTCACGATTACGGCAACCGGTAAGGATGTGGCGGTACATGCCAGGCTGGTTATTCGAGATCTTGAAGGACTCATTGAAATTGTTGGTTCCAACCAGGCACCTTTAACTGGCAAGCTTAAGATAGGGCTTATTCCGACGATCGCACCTTTTTTACTACCGAAACTAATCCCGAAACTGGCAAAAAGCTATCCACAACTGAATCTCTTTTTACAGGAAGATTTCACCCATCGTATCTATGAGCAGCTTATGACCGGGGATCTGGATTTAATTGTCATTGCACTACCATTTGAATTAAAAAAAATTGAATCGATGAAAGTATTCCGCGATAGTTTTTATTTCGCAGCTCATAAAAATTCCAAATTGATAACAAACAAAAAATATTCAGTCGAAGAACTTCCCACAGAAAGTGTTTTATTGCTGGAAGAGGGCCATTGTCTCAGAGGTCATGCATTGTCGGCCTGCAAAATTCGGAATTTGAATAAAGTTAGTCAGATGTCAGCGAGCAGTTTGTTAACCTTAATCCAGATGATAGAGGCCGATTTGGGCGTAACCTTTTTACCTGAACTGGTTTATCGCTCAGCAATGTTTAAACACTCCAACATTAAATTTTCGCCGATGCCATCGAATAGTTACAGAGACATTGGGCTTGTATGGCGTAGTGGTAGTGCTCGAAAAAAAGAGTTTAAATTATTGGGTGATGTGATAAGTAAGGTCATAAGCTAGAGATTTTATTATTAAGTCTATGTGCCCTTAATTGATAAATCAGAAAAATAATGACAACTAACATTCCAATAATTACCCGTACAGGAATAGTCAAAGTCACGTTAAGAATCAACAGCCTCTTTTTTAATCAAATTTAACAATAAAATAGAGATGTTTTAAAACGGAATTGGTGCATAAAAACATATAGGTGCCACAAAATAGTGTGATGCAGCGAAAACAGAGATGAGTAAGATATATGTAAAAAAATGAGTGTTCCAACGTCAAATAGATATAAAAACGGGTACTGTCTCAGGTGCAAGGCAGGTGTCGTTGTTACAAGCTTGGAGTTGCAAATTAAGTTTGATTAGCCTTAATGCCCCCTGTTTCTCTGCAACTGTTTTCCTTTTCAGTTTTCCGGTGATGGTGATCGTGTCTTTATAAAGCGCGAGTTTATCTTTTGAGAACGATAAGAATTCGATAGAAGGTTCGGGATAATTAACTTCTGTTAATTCCCAGGCGGTTGTCTCATCAATGCTTAGTTTGCTTGGTATCAAGTCTTCACTCAAGGGCTTGTGAGCATTGATATGCCATTTCGGTTTTATGTTAATTGTAATAATGAATTTCTTATCCTGATTGATAGTTGAATCCAGTCGGATATTTCCTTTGGCAGAATATTGTTGGTTCGAATGTTCGTGATTTAGGAATTCTAATAATCCAGTTTGCAAATATGTGTAGGCATGTGGGTATTTATCTATTGTTTCCGAGAAGCTGGCGATCAATGCCTCCGCACGGTTGTTGTAATCCTCCTTACCTGTACGTTTTGCCAGTTTTGCCAACACGCGTAGGGCAACAGAATTACCCGAGGGCACGGCATTGTCATCCAGTTCTTTTGGGCGAGTGGGTAATCTGACCTCGGGTTCCTCAATGTTCATGAAAAAACCACCGTTCTCCGTATCCCAGAATTTATCAAGCATGATTTTGGTAATATTTTCTGCTTCGTTTAACCAGTGTTCATCATGGCTATCGTCATAAAGTTGGATCAAGGCCTCTGCTAAAAAAGCGTAATCCTCCTGTTTGCCATTAATAGAGGGATGTCCGTTGAGGCTTGCACGCCATAAGGAACCATCGTTTTGTCGGTTTTTATCGAGTATGTAATTTGCTGTATTGATTGCGGCCTGGCTATAATCCTTGCGTCCTAATATCTTGCCGGCTGCAGAAAATGCGGAAATCATCATGCCATTCCAGGCCGTGATGATTTTGTTATCACGTAGTGGCGGGATTCGTTTATTACGAACATCCAGCAGTTTTTGTTTTATTGTTAATACCTTATTTAATAGTGCACTTATTTCCAGATTATTTTTTTCAGCATAGGTGGCATATGACTCAGGTAGAAAGAGTATATTCCTCCCTTCAAAATTACCTTGTTCACTGATAGCAAAGAGATCAACGCTGAGTTGGTATTCCTTTTCGCTCAAAGTATTTTTTAATTCTGATCGTTTCCAGACAAAAAATGCACCTTCACGATCTTCACTATCAGCATCCGTGGCTGAGTAAAAGCCGCCATCATCATTGGTCATTTCTCGTAAGATATAATCCAGGGTTTCAGTAAGAACCTGTTTATAAAATTCGATGCCCGTGATTTCATAAGCGCGTGCATAAATGCGAGAAAGATTGGCCTGGTTGTATAGCATTTTTTCAAAATGTGGTACCAACCAATGTTGGTCGGTGGAGTATCGATGAAAGCCACCGCCTACATGATCATAGATGCCACCTTGCGCCATCATTTGCAATGTCTCGTTAAGGACAGTAATAATTGATTCATCGTTAAGAAGGATTGCGGCTTCGAGCAATAAAAATAAATTCGGCTCATGAGGGAATTTTGGCGCCTGGCCAAAACCACCATTGGTCTTGTCAAATGAACTGACGACATTATTTAAGGCCTTTTCAATGGTTTCATTTGTAATGGTTGTTGCTTGTTGTTTGGCTTGCATGACGCGATTGATTTCATTTGATATGAGATTGGCTTGTTCCAGAATCTCGGCATTTTTTTTATTCCAGGTGTCATGCACTTGTTGTAATAAAGTAAAGAATTGTTGTGGTGGAAAATAGGTTCCACCGAAGAAGGGTTTTCCATCGGCTGTTAGAAAGCTGCTCATGGGCCAACCGCCCTGACCATTCATCATCATGATAGCGGTCATATAAATGGTATCAATATCCGGCAAAAGTTCTCGGTCAACCTTGATCGAGATGAAATGTTCATTCATGTAACGTGCGATGTTTTCATCCTCGAAACTTTCGACCTCCATGACATGACACCAATGGCAGGTGGAATAACCTATAGATAGAAATACAGGTTTGTTTTCTTTTCTGGCTTGTTCAAAGGCTTCTTGTCTCCATGGATACCAATCAACCGGATTGTGTGCGTGTTGTAACAGGTAAGGTGAGTCTTCAAGGATAAGACGATTGATATAAACGGCCTGGTTTTGTTCATCAAGATGATGGGTACGTGGTTCATAACCACTACCTTTGGCTGCATACGCCGTTTGTAGTTTTAGTTTTAATTCAGGGCTATGGTTAAACATGATTTTTTCTGGATTTTGGCGGTTTTCTGTTGCCAGGCAGAAGCTATTAAATATGATATTAATCAATAGGATGCAAATGTATCGTGGAAGAGAAGCATTTCTTTTTTTACTCTGAATCATCATGGCTAATATGACTATACTTGAACGCTGCTGTTCCGTTAACTTTAATTGAATGTTGCTAATGTATTGAATTCAGCCATCAAACGCGTTGTATTAATGATTCGACACATGAAATGACAAGTTCCAGCCCGTCATTCCAGAAAGTGCAAAACATTTATCCGGAATGACCGCCACGGAGGGTGGAAATGCAACAGGATTGTCTGGAACAATCCTTGCCCAGTGTTTTCAAAGACTTGCTGGATACCGGATAACCACTATGCGGTTTCCGGTATGACGAAAACGAGTTAACGGGACAGCAGTGACCTGGGATATAAAAATTATAGCTGTAACCACGTTTCTACATTGTTATTGATATAGATCAATTCGCCAGTTTTCCCCTGTGTTATATGTACTTAATGTAAATGGTGTTATCGCGTTTTTCTTTCGTTTATTTAGGGCTGCTGACAATGGATTTATGCTTGGGACTGAAGAATAAACAGGGCAACTCTATCGTTATATATAAACAAGGATAATATTATGAACGTTGTTAGAACAGCTTTATCCGGTCTACCCGTTATATTCCTTCTTTTCTTTGTCTGGATTTCTACGTGTGTTGCTGGCGAAGCTGCTACCGAGGCATTCATCAAGAAAGGGGAACAACTTTATAATCAGAATTGTGTATTTTGTCATCAGGCCGATGCGATAGGGAAACCTGGATTAGCACCATCCTTGACCAACAAGGAACTACTCGCCACAGCATCGGATAAATTTTTCATGGAAACCATTCATGATGGTCGGCCGGAAACCGGTATGCCACCCTTTGCACATCTGAATGCTGTCAACATTAAAGCAATTATTGTATTTCTTCGTTCACACTCTGAATTACCAAACCAATCTGCAGAACTTGATAAGCAACCAGCTGCTTTCGGTGACCCAGGCCATGGTCAACAGTTGTTTGAACAAATCTGCTCGACTTGTCATGGCGTAAAAGGAGATGGCTATGCTGCGGGTGGAACCGGAACTGCTATAGGTAAAAAAGGGTTTCTGGATAAGGTCTCGGATGGTTTTATCCGTGCCACTGTAAAGTATGGTCGTTCTAATACTCGGATGATGGGTTTTCAGGGGGCCGAAGGCTTGGCTAATCTTTCCGATCAGGATATCGATGACATCATTGTTTATCTGCGTCACTTCCCAAATGAGAATTAATAGAGGATATGTCTTATGAAACGGTTTAAAACATCCCGACGAAATTTTGTTAAAGGCAGTGCTTTTATTACCGGTTCCGCAGCCGGGGCAGGTCTGTTTGTTGGCAATAATCCGGAACTGGAAGCCGCGCCAGCAACAGCAGAAGCTGCTTCAGCCACACGTACAACCGCACTAGCCCAATGTCCTTACTGTGGTGTCGGCTGTGGCACCATCATACAGGCAGAAAACGGCAAGATTGTCTCCATGCGTCCGGACAAGGATCACCCAACCAACTATGGCCTGCAATGTATTAAGGGATTGACTGCTGCGGAACCCATGTACGTCGATCGTATGGAAGGCGATGCCTATGTTCGAAAAGATGTTTGGGAAGAGTGGGAAAAACCAGACCATGGTGATCTGGAATACATATCAAAAACAAAAGGAAGTTTTGACGAAGAACATTTTGTCCGTGTGCCTTATGAAAAAGCCTCGGATATGACTGCACATAAAGTTGTGCACTTTGCCAAGAAGTACACGGGTAACTCCATCGCCTTATATGGTTCCGGTCAATTGACCATGGAAGGACAATATCTCGAAAATCTATTTATGAAGGGTGTGTTAGGTTCGAACACGATTGAGGCCAATGCACGTATGTGTATGACCTCTGCCGTGACCGGTTATTTTGCAACACTGGGATCGGATACCCCACCATTAGCTTACGACGACATTGAATTGTGCGATATGTTTATGCACTTTGGCCACAATGCGCGTGAATCCCATCCGATCATCTTCTGGCGTGCCGCTGATCATAAAAAGAAAAAGGACATCCCAACGGTGGTTGTTGATCCTCGTCGAACAGGTACAGTTAAGGGATATGAAGATATTAATCTGGACAACTCGGTTCATGTACCGATAC
Organism: Gammaproteobacteria bacterium; assembly: GCA_965250225.1. GTDB lineage: Bacteria > Pseudomonadota > Gammaproteobacteria > Eutrophobiales > Eutrophobiaceae > CBDEUK01. The sequence continues at coordinate 215,172 of CBDFNQ010000038.1, read as the reverse complement.
TCAATGGTGATATCAGTTTTCTAAATTCCTTGGCACATGTTTTGTTAAAAGACCACGACGATGTTATTGATTGGGATTTCGTCAAGGAACATGTCGCGGGCTGGGAAGAATATGTCGATGGAGTAACAAACGATTACAGTCCCGAACAGGTGCAGGATCGTATGGGTTCAGATGAAGTTACTCCTGAGTTGATCAGAAAAGTAGCAGGTATGTTTGCCGATGCGACGCGTAAACGTCTTGCACGTGGCAAGGATGGTCAGGGCGGTGTCATTATTATGTGGGGTATTGGTTACAATCAGCACATCCATGGTCAGCATAATGTTATTTCTATTGTTAACCTGCTGGCGTTAACAGGTAACCTGGCTAAACCGGGTGCAGGTCCATTCTCTATGACAGGACAACCCAATGCCATGGGCGAACGTTTTACCGGTGGTTTAACCGGGCGCTTGCCTTTTAATGAACCACTGTCGAATGAAAAGCATCGACTTCACATGGCAAAACAATGGCGCGTTCCAGAAAAAAATCTTGAAGCTGCCTTGAATTCACAAAATCCTGGTTTTGCAGTGGGTATGATGGAGCGTGCATTAAAAGGCGAAGTAAAAGCCATGTTCCTGGTCTATGCAACGCATATTGATCTGCCGGATCAACATAATCTGGTGCGGCCTGCGCTTGCTAAAACATTTAACGTGGTGCAGGAGATCTATCGACATGCTCCGAATAATTTATATGCCGATGTAATTTTTCCGGCGGCAACCTGGGGCGAAGTGAACGGTGTTTATATCAGTTCCGAGCGTCGTATCAATATTTGTGAACAGGGTGGTATACCGCCAAAAGGCTGCCGACCAGACATGGATATGGTGATCGATAAGGGTAAAGAAATCGCGCATTTACTCGGCATGGATGGTGAAAAGATCTTTCCTTATAAAAAGAGCGCAGATGGCACCTATGATGCTGAAGAAGTTTTACGAGATGTGATTCGTGCATCAAAAGGTACCGATACTGACCTGACGGGCATTCTGCAAGTTGAGGAGCTGGATAAGATAAGTCCTTATGAGCAATTGAAAAGATTACGTGGTATTCAATGGCCGGCTCCAACCTATGAGATCGCCAAAGCGGGTGGAACCAAACGCCGCTATATGTTGCAGGAAGGTTGGGAAAATCGTCCTTATGGTTACTTTCGTACCAAGGATGGTAAGGTGCATATGAAACTCTGTAAGCAGGACTATAGTAATCGTAAAGAACTGACTGCAAAGTTGATGGAGTTTGGTACAAAGAAGGATCACTACACCATTGATAACCTCGACTTGTTAGAAGAAGCACGAGATAAAGGTCTGACTCCTGATTTGCCTGATGATGAACATCGTGACAAGGCTTGGAAAGAAATACCGGAAGGCAAATTTCCTTACTGGTTAGGCCTTGGTGTTGTCTATGAACACTTTCATACAGCGAAATCCAATCGTAGTCCAACGACACGCCGACTCGTACCTGAACAGTATGTTGAGATGCACCCGGAAGATGCAAAAACTTTGGGTATTGAAGATGGCGAAAAAGTTCGCTTGGTAACTCGACGCGGAAATTATGAAGCCAGGGCTCAGGTCGGAACCAATAGTCTGGTGAAACCGGCTCGTAACTCTGTACCTCGTGGCTATATGTTCAGTCCCTGGAATCTGTCAGTAGCTGATAGTGCCGATCCTAAAAAGAACAAGTGGTTGGTTAATGGTGTATCCAATAGAGTCTGGGATCTGGTCTCTGGACAGGTGGATTTCAAAAAACTGGCATGTCGGATCGAAAAGGTTTGATGATGTTATTTATCACTTAACGGCATAGAATAAAGTGGAACGCCGAGTATTTTTACAAGATCTAATTGCCTCGGCAGTAGCGCTGGCCGCAGCGCCACTTTCTTCTGCGGCTAGTCCACAAAAAAAATCAATGATTCGTTACTTGCGCCCACCAGGCGCACTTGACGAAGATCAGTTTAATAGCCGCTGTATACGCTGCGGCCAATGTGGTGAGGCCTGCCCGAATCGATGTATCAAGTTTTTTGGTACAGAAAACGGACTATCTTCCTATAACACTCCTTATATCACACCTCGAGAGCAAGCCTGTATTCTTTGTATGAAATGTGGCGATGCCTGTCCCACTGGAGCGATTAAACCGGTCAAGCGTGCGGCTGAAGATATTCTTACTGAAGTGAACATGGGTAAGGCGCGTGTTGATGAAAATTTGTGTCTTTCTTATCAGGGAAAATCCTGTGGTGTTTGTTATCGGGCTTGTCCCTTGCAAGATGTGGCGATCACCGTTGGCTGGATGGAGCAACCTCATGTGACGGAACATTGTGTTGGTTGTGGTTTGTGTGAACGTTCCTGTATTCAGATTCCACAAGCCATTCGTATCATTCCTGACTATGCGTAGGCGATTTGAATCATGTCCACAATAGCATCTGATGTAACAGCTAACAGAAAAAAATATTCTGGTTGAAACATTTAAATAAATTACGCTGGGTCAGCCTGAGTGTTGTTTTTACAATGCTTATATTATTGCCTTTTATCAGTGTCTATCAAAATTATGTTGCTGCACATGGTTATGATCTACTGGCGCCAGATGAAAAGAGTTTATATGACGTTATGGAGATATTAACTGATCCGTTTGTTAGTGATCCGGAAAATGATCTCGACGTTATTAAAGGCACAACCTGGTCAGGTACTTTCTTTGGTTTAAAGCTGAGCGATCCATTGGCTGTATTAGGTCAGAGTGCAGCAGGGTTTGGTATTTACCTGCCTTTTTTATTAACAGCATTAATTCCGATCGTTTTCACCGTGATCTTTGGACGATTTTTTTGTGGCTGGGTATGTCCGGCTACTTTTCTTTATGAACTTAATTCAAATCTTGGAGCCTGGTTACACAAATCCGGTTTCCCCATTGGTCAGAAACATTTTGATCGTCGACTTAAATATCTTGTCCTGGTGACAGGGTTAATAATTTCTGTGCTTAGTGGTTCAGTTTTATTTGCTGCGATCTACCCACCTGCGATTATCGGCCGAGAGATTTATTATGCTGTTGCACTGGGTGGTTTCGGAGTTGGCGCAGTTTTCTTTATGGTGACTTTGTTTTTTGATTTGCTAGTATCACGGCGTGGTTTTTGTCGTTATCTCTGTCCCGGAGGAGCATTGTATTCCTTATTAGGTCGTTATCGTTTGCTACGGATAAAACGTGATGTGAAAACTTGTAATGATTGCATGAAATGTAATGCAATATGTGAATTTGAACTGGATCCCATGCGTGATGATTTTGGCCAGGAATGTAATAATTGCACTGCCTGCATTGCTATCTGTCCAACCAATGCTTTGACATTCGATATCACACATAAAGATGAGCTATATCAGGGACCAGGACATTTGGGACATACATATCGTGAGACTCAATAGAGCTTGCAACAAAAAATGAGTGCTGATTAATGCGGCGTCGAAAATTTTTACAGCAAGCTACATTAACTACTGGCGTAGTAGCAACAGGATGTGCTCCTTATGGGTTGGCTCGTTTGCTTGCACCGGAAGAAGAACCACACAAAGGGACAAAACTTAAACCGCCTGGCGCATTGGCGGATGATCATGCCTTTATAGAAGCATGTATTGGTTGTGGTTTATGTGGAGAGATATGTCCGCCACAATGCATTAAATTTAATAAACGACAAGGTGGGTATGAAGTCAATACGCCCTATATAGACCCGGAAGAGAAGGCCTGTACTTTGTGTGGCAAATGTATGGATGCGTGCCCAACGGAGGCCTTAACTAAAGTTGAGCGTCAAAAAGTGGACATGGGTATTGCACAGATAGATCGTACCGCCTGTTATCCCTGGGCGGATAAAGGTATTTGTGGTGCCTGTGTTGTTGTCTGTCCGCTTGGAGAGGATGCGATAGATTTTGATTTTGCTAATATATATAGACCGGTCGTAAAAGATGGTTGTGTCGGTTGTGGTTTGTGTGTCGAGGTCTGTCCACATCCCAGCTTACCCATAGAAATTGTTGAACGAACTGCCGGTACTGTCACTAGGCATAATATTTAATTGACTAAAACAGGAGATTCACCAATGTTTAAATTTAAAATTTTATTTGTTTCTGCTTTGATGTTGTTCGCAACACAAAATGTGATGGCAGATGAAGCACTTGCAAAAAGCAAAAATTGTCTTGCTTGTCATTCTGTAGACAACAAAATCGTTGGTCCATCCTTTAAGGATGTTGCAGCAAAATATAAAGATGATGATGGTGCTGCCGCGACATTAGCTACAAAGGTAAAATCTGGCGGTGCTGGTGCCTGGGGTGAAATTCCGATGCCTCCTAATGCGGCAGTCAGTGATGAGGACATTGAAACACTGGTTAACTGGATATTATCGTTATAGGGAATTTAACCACGGACAACTTGGGACGAACAGAAAATCATAAAATTATGTTTTCTAGTTTTAATCAAATAATGAGTTCCCGCGTTTTCTCTAATTCACTCAGTCTGTTTTTTGTACTTCTTGTTAGTGTGCCAGTACAAGCACACCATGTACTGGGTCGGCCATCGTATAGTTTGAATGAAGATTCAACGACCCCACCCAGTATGCAGGTTGAAACACAGATTGGGGATTATTATGTTACCTATATGGCCTTTCCAGCGTTTCCTTCTCCGAATGAACCAGGTCGTGTCAATTTATATGCATCACGTATTGATAATGGTGATCCTTTCCAGGGAAAAGTGACTTTTAAGGTCCGTAGTGATTCCTGGTTCAATGATCAGGAAATACTTCTGGGAGTACAGGATGTTGACGATAATGTTTTCCGACAGGGTTTTGAGTTTCATGAAGCCGGGAATTACATCGTACGTGCTGAATTTGAATCGGATGGCGCACCCTATCAAATTGATTTCCCCTTGCGTATTGGAGACCCGAGTTCATTCGGTCCACTGGGGATAGCGATTGCTGTCATTCTGTTTGTCCTGTTTGGTGTCAACATTGCACAACGTAAAAAACTGGAGCTGGCAAAGATTAGAAGCGCGCATCAGAGTGACACGCCATGACAATGACCCATCCTGGTTTACCGGTTGAGTGGAGCCTGTTTATTTTTATCAGCATGTTTCTGTTGAGCGGGCGTGTTTTGATCATCTCACCAAATGTAAAAATGATCTCACGTAGCTTCAGTTTTGCAGAATTATCCACGATAGCGCCACTGGTAAAATTCATGACAAACAATGTCTGGCCATTATTGTTATTGAAATTAATGGTGGTGTGTTTGTTCTTGCTGGTGATACTGGCCGGTTTGTTTGGTTCACCCATTGCTGAACGCAATATTGCAACCGTGTTAACCTGGAATATATGGTGGGCTGGATTAATCGTCTCTGTATTCTTTATTGGTTCGGCATGGTGTGCGGTTTGTCCCTGGGACACTTTGGCAAGTTGGTTGGTACGTAGAAAACTTTGGCGACGAGCGCATCCTAATAATAGCCTCAATCTGAAAGTGCCTCGTTGGCTACGCAATGTCTGGCCAGCGATCATCTTGCTAATTCTCCTTACCTGGCTGGAACTGGGTGTGGGTGTAACCACCAATCCGTATCTAACGAGTGTGCTGGCATTATTAATGGTGGTCATGGCAACTGTTTCACTCGCCATCTATGAAGGTAAAGCTTTTTGCCGCTACTTTTGCCCGGTTGGACGCACGATAGGATTTTATTCACAGTTGGCTCCGGTAGAACTTAGACCGATTGACCCTGATATCTGTGCTAATTGCACCACTCTCGATTGTTACCATGGGTCGGAGACGGTAGAACCTTGTCCGACTCATCTGGTGATGGGCAAGCTCAGGCATAATACGTATTGTGTTTCCTGTGGCAATTGTACCCAGAGCTGTCCTGATCAGAACGTCGCCTGGCGATTCCGTTCACACGCAAAAGAAGCAATACAAGATGCCCGACCACATTGGGATGAAGCCTGGTTTATGCTGATACTGCTTGCATTGACCGGATTTCATGGTATTTCAATGATGTCATTTTTTGAAAGCTGGTTAAGTAAAACCGCATATTTCATACAAGATTCTGGACAAATATTGTTGAGTTTTACATTCCTGATTTTTATCAGTGTGTTACTAATATTGCTGGTGTATTTTATATTTATTTTTATCACCAAAATTATCACAGGGACAAAGCTGGGGATTAAAAAATTATTTTCAGAATTTGCTTTTGTTTCACTACCATTAGCCTTTGCCTATCATCTGGCGCATAACCTCAATCACTTATTAAGAGAGAATACTAATTCCATATCTTTGATAAGCAATCCATTCGGAAATAATACACAACCATTAACGATGATGGAGAAACACATGCGCCACATGGAAATGTTAATTCCACAAGATATATTATTTGCCTTGCAGGCAGGTTTAATGGTATTTGGTTTCTGGATAGGGCTTAAAATTATTCAGCATCGGGGAAATAATCTTCTGAAAATACAAAACTGGCAACTGTTACCGATGATACTTTTTGTTATTGTGATCACGACGTTTCATGTGTACTTATTAAGCCAGCCCATGGTTATGAGAATGTAGTTATGGACAGGCGCGGCTTTTTTAAAACCATCGTTGATAACGCCACCAAGACAGCGGTACAGGTTGTTGATAGTCATGTGAATATGCAAGCTAGTCATTGGATAAGACCCCCTTATGCATTAGATGAACTGGAATTTTTACTCGCCTGTACTCGTTGTGATAAATGTATAGAGGCTTGTCCTCATGATGTCATTTTTAAATTAGAAGGTCGGCTGGGTGCACAGGTTATGGGCACGCCGGCCATGGATTTGTTAAACAAAGGATGCCATCTTTGTGAAGACTGGCCCTGTGTCAACGCCTGCGAACCCATGGCGTTATATTTACCGGAAAAAGAAGAGGAAGAAGACCTGCCTTTAGCAAAGCTTGCAAGAGCTGAAATTAACCCACAAACTTGTTTGCCATACAGTGGTCCCGAATGTGGGGCGTGTGAATCGTCTTGTCCGATTCCAGGCGCACTGAAATGGGATATGACAAAACCGTCTATTGATCCAGAATTTTGTACAGGATGTGGATTGTGTCGTGAGGCGTGTATCGTGGAACCTAAAGCAGTGTTGATTTCGTCATGCTATCAACAAACGATATCGTCCAATGATAAAACTGATAATAAGGTGCTTGTCTAAATTTATAATTGAGTCAAACCTGGACAATGATTTGCTTATATTCTGAATATATTTTTTGCTCGAAGCTCGATCAATATCCTCAAAGTGTATTTTTACAAAATGTAATCGTAGACACACTGTTTTTATTTTTTCCTGGTGCTGTTCTTCATCAGGTAATAAAGCGGTTTTTTTGTAGAGATTCAAAGTCGGGAACTACCAGTGCAAACATCCTCAAGTAGTGCATTATCTTTTATCGTAATCAATTTTTTTTGTAGCTCAATCAATTCTTTCTTCTGAAATTTTGTAAATACACGACTTACTGTTTCTATTCTCAAACCTAGATAGTTACCAATTTCTTGTCTAGACATAGGAAGATAAAATTCCTTATCAGAATATCCCAGTTTTTTGAAGCGAAAAGCCAGACTGGATAAAAATGTTGCTATTTTTTCCTCTGAATTCTTATTGTTAATGGATAGTAACATTTTATTTTCGTGAGTGAATTCCTTGCTTAATAAGCGGAACATTTGTTCTTGAAAGTCAGGGACACGCAAACACACTTCACTAAAGTCTGAATAAGGAATAGGACAGAGACTTGATGTTTCCATAGCAGAGGCATAGCAGGAATGTTTATGGTGTTCTATCCCATCCAAACCCAGTATTTCACCAGGGAAGTAAAAACCGACTATCTGTTCTACTCCCTGTTTATCGATAATATAAATTTTCACAGAACCTAATTTAACAGCATAAAGTGCTTTGAATTCCTCGCCAGATCGAAATAGAAAGTCACCTTTATGTAACAATTTTGATTTTTGAACGAGGCGATCAAGTTCCTCCAGGCCCTGCTTGCCCAATCCTCTGGGCACACAAATTTCTTGCAAATTACAATTGCTACATGATGCCTTGATTGTGGCAATGTTTATGACCGGGTATGCCAACGTAATTTTGCTCGTTAGTCCTGTAAAGTGTCTTCTATCTATGATATCTAATATATAGATAGATAGATATATATGCTTAAAAAGTACTGTTAGGACTAAATAATCAACAATGTACTGCCAGTTGATAAGATGTATTAGTTGAATGTATTTATGATATGAGCGTTTTAGCACTATTAGGTAATACCGACATGGTGCCAAAACGAAGGATCAGAATTTTATTTGTGTCCAGGCCCAGATTTTACTGACGTCATTGGTTAGGCCTGATCCAGATCCATTATTTGCAATATTTGCTGTATTACGATCGGCGCTAAAGACGCCATACTTGATGCCAAAGGTGTAATGTTCTTTAAAGGTCTTTGTTAGCAGTAGATCAAGTTCTTCTCCGTAATCGTATCCCAGATTATCAGCATTAATGTCATGGTAGGATACGATAAATTTCGCGCCCCACAGTGTTGCAACGGCAGTTATGTAAAAGTCTTCGATACCATCCGCTGGTGTCGTCAGGAAACGATCGGTCCAGCCTTGAAACGCATGACCCGTTGCCAGAGGTGTTCTGAAACTGGTCATTCCATTGCCTTCCAGTAATTCATAACTGAACTTGATCGACAGGGAACTGAGTGGGGTATCAAATTTAAATTTACCTCCGATTTCACCGAGAAAATAATCTTCATCGACACTGGCGGTGTTACTGCCATAATCATCCTGCATGGCATATTCGACGGTGAAAATCGCTTTGCTACTATCCGTCACCGGAATACCTCCACTCAGTCGAGCACCAACCGTTTCAGTAGAATTTGTTGCGGAATTATCAAAATCCAGAAAGTAAGCATAGCCTTCCAACGTTGCTTGTAGCTTTTCAAACGATAAGCCATCGTATTGAACATTGACAAAATGGGAATCGCTATCAAAATTTCTCTTTACGCTGGTCGCGGCCTCTTCGGTAAATATTCGGTTTACGTTCCAGGAATAGGCATAGTGAATTGTGGTATGGGCTAATGATTTATTTTGCACAGTAATAGCGTCATGGTTTTGCCAGTTTTGGCGCCATAACACGGTGCCCATAAAGCGATGAAAAGGTGCTGTACGGTAAGTAATGATTTGACGTCCAGCTTTGAAGATCGTGTTATCGAGTTCATCGAAACTCATATAGCCCTCAATAAAATCAGTATCTGACGGGTCGGCTACGACTGCAAATTGTGTTTTTGCACCTGGACGGCCGGTAGCGTCATTAAAATCATCTTCAAATACATCTCTCACATCCTGAAGCAGGAGACGTCCACCAAAACCATAGAATGTGCCTGTTTTATAGCCCAACGTCGTTCTGATAGTGGAGGCATTGGCCTGATCCATGGCGATATTATCATCGACATGTTCATAGCGATATCGGGCAGAGAAATCAAACTTGCCTTCAGAGAGGGCTGCCCCGAAATCGTCTTCGGCGTGAGCGGGAGAAAACGGGATAATAAATAGAGTGGCGCAGGCAATCTTGAGGATAACCAAAGCATGTTTTTTCACAATAGCTGAAACTCCCTATAATCGTGTAATATCGAGAATTAAATTTGCCGTGCAAAGTTCTTGCCAGAATTTTAAACTATTGGCTAAGAGCAGATTAATACATAATAGGATTCAGTAAATTGATATATATCAATTCAATACATATAAACATGGTGCCTCGAATAAATTTAAGAAATCTATTCTGTGAATAAATCCAAACGCATTAAAATTCTTGAGACACTCAAAAATAATAATCCCAATCCAACGACTGAACTTCAGTATTCATCCTCATTTGAATTGCTGGTCGCGGTTATATTATCAGCGCAGGCAACGGATGTTGGAGTGAACAAGGCAACAAAAAAACTCTATGCGGTTGCCAACACACCCGAGTCGATTTTGAAACTTGGGTTAAAAGGCTTGAAGAAATATATCAAAACAATTGGGTTATATAACGCCAAGGCAGAGAACATCATCAAAACCTGTCAGATTTTGATCGAACAACATCATAGCCAAGTGCCAGATGATCGTGAGTCGCTTGAGGTGTTAGCCGGGGTTGGTAGAAAAACTGCCAATGTGATTTTAAATACGGCCTTTGGACATCCAACGATTGCCGTAGACACACATATTTTTCGTATTTCGAATCGAACTGGCATTGCTCCGGGCAAAAATGTTATTGAGGTTGAAAAAAAGCTACTGAAATTTATTCCGGACGAGTTCAAACAAGATGCGCACCATTGGTTGATTTTACATGGTCGCTATACATGCATTGCACGAAAACCGAAATGTTGTGAGTGCATCATTAGGGATTTGTGTGAGTGGCGTGATAAGAAACTTTACATATAATTCATGAAGGTTTATGAATAAGCATTTAATATTGTTGCAGTTTTAATCATTTCATTCAATACTTACAAATCTAATACTAATGATTGATTTACTATGAAACGATTTCTGGAGCGCTTACGAAAACAGAGCTCTCTAGTAGTTCTGGAAATGCTTCTGCTGTTCTTTTTTATTGCTCATGTGTTTACTGACAAAGGGCAGTATTTTCACTGGGATTTCATCGATAAACTCGAATACATTGCCTATGATGCCAGAGTTATCCTAAGCACTAAGGATTCTATTGATAAACGCATTGTCATTGTCGACATTGATGAAAAAAGTTTATTGGAGATAGGCCGTTGGCCCTGGGGACGAAACAAGCTTGCCGGGCTCACAAAACAGTTGTTTGATCGTTACAATGTCGAGGTGGTTGGCTTTGATGTGGTGTTTGCCGAACCAGATACCAGTTCTGGTTTACATATTCTTGAACAACTTGCCAGAAATGAGTTTTCAGAAATTTCCCTTTTCTCACAACATCTGGACTCTATCCGTCCATCGCTTGATTATGATCAACTTTTTATTGATACCTTAAAGGGCAATTCTGTCATCCTTGGCTATTTTTTCCGAAGTTTTGATAAAGGTGAAAAGATCATTAAGGCAGGCACATTACCTGAACCGCTATTTTCAAAAGATGATTTTATTGGTTTTAAATTTTCTCCACCATCAGCAGAAGGTTATGGTGCCAGTATAGAGTCCATTGCCAGCAATGCTTTTAGTGCCGGACATTTTAACCCAACCCTGGATGATGATGGTTCAGTACGTAGAGTTCCTTTGCTATACCAATTTGAAGATAACTATTACGAATCCTTATCACTTGCCATAATCCGACACTTACTGAAAGAGAAATCAATCGAATTTGAAGATGGTCTCTATTCCTTTTTTTCAAATTACAATTATATCGATTCGTTCAAAATTGGTAATCACCGTATACCCATCGATGAAAATTCCAATGTTCTGGTTCCTTACCGCGGCAAAGAACACAGTTTTCCATATGTCTCAGCAGCCGATGTTATTAACGGAACAATTGACAACGCTGTTTTGAATGAAAAACTAATTCTAGTTGGTTCATCTGCCAAAGGCTTATTCGATTTGCGTAACACACCTGTACAAAGCGCATTTCCCGGTGTTGAAATCCATGCAAATTTAATCTCAGGTGTATTTGATCAACGAGTGAAGGAACAACCGTTTTATACTTTGGGCGGTGAAATACTGATTCTGGTAATTATCGGCATCTTTATGGGTTTGCTTTTACCCACGTTGACACCACAAACAGCGACTATTTTTACGTTTGGATTATTGGCTCTTATTCTTGCCTTGAATATTTTTGCCTGGACACAAATAAATCTTGTGATACCAATTGCTGCTTCAATACTTATGATCCTCGTAATGTTCCTTCTGGATATGAGTTTTGGTTTTTTTGTAACAAAACGCGGTGAAAAACAAATTACAGGTTTGTTCGGTCAGTACATTCCGCCGGAGTTAGTAGAAGAGATGAGTAACGACCCAGGTCGTTATACACTTGAGGCGGAGGTTCGGGACTTGACGGTGTTGTTTTCTGATATTCGCGACTTCACCAGTATTTCTGAGGCCATGAGTGCACAGGGTTTATCCGATCTGTTAAACGAATATTTAACACCGATGACGAATATCATTCAAAAATATCACGGCACAATTGATAAATACATTGGTGATGCGGTCATGGCATTTTGGGGCGCACCATTGCGACATCCTGACCATGCCAAACGTGCACTCGAAGCAGCACTGGAAATGTTGACCACATTGAAAGAAATGAATAAGGAATTTGTCAAAAAGGGTTGGCCGGAATTAAGGATTGGCATTGGTTTAAATACAGGAGACATGCGGGTTGGGGATATGGGCTCGGAATTTCGCAAGGCCTATACGGTAATGGGCGATGCAGTCAATCTGGGAGCGCGTCTGGAAGGCCAGACCAAAAGTTATGGTGTTGAATTAATCGTTAATGAAACCACGAAAGCGGCTGTACCAGATTATCTTTACCGTGAACTGGATCGAATTCGTGTAAAAGGCAAACATGAGCCGGTGACTATTTATGAACCCATTTGCCTGAAAGAAGATGTTGATAAACCGATTAAAGATGAATTGAAACTCTATAGGCAGGCGGTGGTTTACTATCGTGAGCAAAATTGGGACATGGCCGAGATTCAGTTTTTGAATCTGTTGAATGCCAGTGGTGGCCGACCTCTTTACCAACTATACATTGATAGAATTCAGGCATTCCGCAGCAAGGCACCGGATAAAGACTGGGATGGGGTTTTTACCTATACGACCAAATAAATCTGCCAAGGAAACTTCCAGGCAGAGATGTCAGTTATTGAAGAGTAGTAAAAATCTTAGCGCTTATTGCTGTACAGAAGCAAATTCCATTTTAATGCCAGCGAGTTCGATTAAGTCTGTGTTCTGGAGCTGGTAAGCCTTCGGGCCAATTGCGTCACCATTCACGACCGGATAACGTTTTCCGTCTCCATCACTCTCGATATGGGTCAGAAAATAACCTTGAGGACGTCTTGAAATCACAGCGACCTGGGTACCCGGTTTTCCGAGTGTTACTAGTGCCTTGGTTAATTGCAGCTCTTTTCCTGCAATAGGGCCATTGAGAACGGTCAATCGGGCGAGTGGCATGCCAGAATTGTTATTAGAGGGAGCAGAGCCTGCATTCGGGGCTGGAGCGGATGCAACACCAGAGGCTCTAGCGGCTTCTGCTGCTGCCACGGCAGCACTGGCAGAACCGGGTTTGATGATCATGGTTTTTTCAAACTCATCATCGTCGACACTTGCATGCTCGTTAATGTATTTGAGTTCATGCTTACCGATTGCGACCACATCGCCATCCTTAAGTGCATGTTTTTTAATCAGTTTCCCATTAACGTAGGTACCATTTGTGCTACCGAGATCTTCGAGGAATGAATCGTCGAGGATTGAAATTACCAACGCATGTTTTCCACTGACTGCAAGATTATCAATCTGAATATTGTTATCAGGTTTGCGCCCAATGGTGATGCGCTCCTGATTGAGCTCATATTCCCCTTGAACAACCCCGTTAAGATTTAGAACTAACTTTGCCATGGCTAAGCCCTGTTTTCCCAATTTATTATCATAAAAAACTGCCTGTAAAAATCTAATTTCTTACCGTTTTAGACTTGTAAGAGGACGATTGAAATATTGTCTTTGCCGCCATAATTATTCGCCAACCGAACTAATTCATTAGCCGCTTGTACAAGATTAGCACTATATTTACTTAGGGTTAAGTGAATTTCTTCATCATTTACCATATCATTTAATCCATCCGAGCACAGCAGGTAAATATCTTTTCCGACGATGGGTTCTTCGACCACATCCACTTGCACATCGTTCTCGATTCCCAAGGCTCGTGTTACTAGATTTTTTGGGGTGTTGGCCATGGCTTCTTCCTGAGTATAGAGGCCACGATCAACTAATTCCTGAATGAGTGAGTGATCTTTTGTCACTTGCTCAAAATCATCGCCTCGAAGTCGGTACATCCTTGAATCACCAACATGAGCGATGATTACAGAGTTTTCAAGTACCATACAGGCAACTATCGTTGTGCCCATGCCCTGGCAGGAGTTATCATGGGTAGCCATATCGTAAATCTTTAAATTTGCTGCACTTATTGCTTTTTCCAGCAATATTGACTCTGCACTTATTCCGCTTTGATCGTCATTATGATTGCGGCCAATCTTGCTTAAGCCGATTTTTAGTAGTTGGTAGACGTCACAAACAGCAATAGTACTGGCGACTTCCCCAGCTTTGTAACCTCCCATTCCATCGGCTAGTAGCATGATCCCATATTTGCTATCAGTAATTGTGCTGTCTTCATTGTGTGGGCGTTTCTGTCCAACATCAGAAACATTCACAACTTTCAGGGTATCAAGTGTAGACATTTATTATTTCACCATTGAATTCATACAGTTACGTATTTCTTCTGCCATCCTGGAACCATCTTGATAGCGTTCCTCTGACGATTTTTGTAATGCTTTATTGATAATATTGACGATGCCGGGTAGTTGTTGCTCAATTTTGGGCTTGATCGTTGTAATGTCGGGATGATCTTCATTAGCAATCATGAACATCAAGGTGGCCATCGAATCGCCTTTAAACGGTAATCGACCACTGAGCATCTGATAGAGCATGACACCCAATGAAAACAGATCCGAGCGCCCATCAACTTTCTTACCAGAGAGTTGTTCCGGTGACATGTAGGAAGGTGTACCAAGGATCATGCCCGTCTTGGTCTTACTGGAATCCGTGATGCGGGCGATACCAAAGTCAGTGATCTTGACTTTCCCGCTATCTGGTTCGTACATGATATTGGCTGGCTTAATATCACGATGCACGACATGTAAGGAATGTGCGTAACTCAGCGCATCGGCTGAGGCTGAAATGATCGTTAACACAGTTTCTATCGGCAATAGATTGTCAGCCTTGGTATAACGAGCCAAATCGTGGCCTTCAAGAAATTCCATAGCGATATAGGCAAGGTCATGTTCCTCACCGGCATCGTAAATGGTTACGATATTCGCATGGGCCAAACGGCCAGCGGTTTCTGCTTCACGGAAAAATCGTTCTTTTACTTCATCCAGTTCATCTGCTTCAAATTCCTGCGACAGTGCCATGGTTTTAATCGCTACAACCCGATTAATTTTCGGATCCTTACCCAGATAGACTACACCCATAGCACCTTTACCGAGTTCTTTCTCAACCTCATAGCGGCCTAATTTTGGTTTTTGCATGCCAGACCCATCCAGCAACATGGTGCCACCCGCCGAAAAACCTGCAGTGCCACCTAAAATAACGGTTTCTTCCAGTGCCTTACTGCGTTTAATTCGATCTGAGATATCACGATAGTTTTTATCGTGTGTGCTCATGTACTCATAGACACCGCCGGCTTTATTGAATTGGCGTTTGCTTTCAAAATCCAGAGCCAGACCATACAAAGGTTCCATAATTGAATCCTCTAACGGACAGGCCTTGAATTTATCGAGAGCCATATCCAACTGTCCTTGTTGCTGGAAGGACAGGCCAAGTGTGCGATTACTATCTGCAGATGCTTCATCAGCAATGATCTTGCCGCGTTCGGTGACCAGGAATCGTTTGGTGATCAAGAGCAGATATGCGCAGACCAGCAGCAATGCCGGTAACATCAGTTTGACCCACATTGCCTGGTTGATCATCAGGAACTGGCTGGTTCCAATCAGAGCCAGGAACAAGACGATGCTGATGATGGCGGCCATTTTTGCGCTGAGTTTGGGCAGTAGCAAGATGATAAACAGTGCAACCAGCAGAAATGCCAGAATTTGAGCGAGTATTGACCAGTCAGGGACAATAAAGAAATGTTGATTCAATATACTAGCGACGACATTAGAGAGTAGCAATGCCGGCGACATAGAGGGTTCGACTGGTGTTTTCAGGCTGCTTCCCACACCGTAAGCCGTAGCTCCAATGATGACGATCTTGTCTTTAAATATCTCCGGATTGATTTTATCTTCCTGAACATCGTAGAACGAGTTTACTTTAAATGGAGAATTACCATCGATGTCTTGATAGAAAAATGGATACATGCGGGATGCAGCATCGGTCTTGATGACCAGGTTAGCAAGGCTTACCGATTCACCCTGTTTTATCAGTATGTCATCCGGGCCAAGATTCAGACTTTTGGCAGCAATCATTAATGAGATGGATGGGTAGTAGTCATTATAATAATCGAGTACCAGTAAATCTTTTCGGACACCGCCGTCTCTATCGACCGGAATACTGATATGACCAATGCCCTTGGCTTTAGCGCCAAGAATATCAATTGGCGGAGTGGCGGCATTGGCAAAGGCAGGGCGACCTTTTTCAGCATCACCCAATACATTTTCCAATCGGTTATGGGCGACAAAATCTGGCAGGGCATTGTCAGGCTTGCCCAATGGTGCCCCCAGGCCGAACTGCATTCCGAGAACGACAGTGCTGGCATCACCAATACTTCTGGCCAGGATGCTGTCATTATCCAGTACATCTCTCTTGCCCTGTTTGAGCAGATCCATTGCTTCCTGCAAGTTTTTGATTGTATAAAGATCCGTTTTTGCGTCTTCTAGCAGCTTAATTGCCCCGTCGACGTATTCTCTGATTGGGTCTTGTTGGGATTCTGAGAGCAGGATGGTATTTGCTATGACTTTCGCACCAGCAGCATCGAGTTTATTGATCATGTTTGCCAGTACTGATCGCGACCAGGGCCAGCGACCGATGTTTTCGATACTTTGGTCATCAATAGCGATGACGGTGACTTTATCACCCGAATCACGTTCACTCTGGCGTACACCGAGATCGTAAGCCATAACTTCCAGATTCTGGACAAAATCACTCGGCGCAATGAGAACGAAGATTATGCAGATAATCAGTCCAAGGAAACCATCGCTTTGCCAAAATCTTTTTTTCATTATAAAAGCAAATACTTATATCATTATGCTGAAGAGAGATATTACACTGAATTTTCTTCAGTTGTCTATTTCAGAGTGCTATTTTGTGCGTTCATACAAACATTGGAAGAGAGTTTTCCAGTGAAATTACTTATTTTGTACAAAATTTATCCATCATTTCTTCGGTTGTACGTATTTCAGCGTCTTTTTCCTCATCACTCAGATAGACTTTATTGTCATCTTTATCTTTGCGATAAAACACACGGTTGCTGATTAATTTTTGATTGTATTTTCTGGCTTCATCACACTGCTTTTTTCTCTCAGCAAGCTGGTCTGCTTTTTTGGCTTTTTCTTCATCCCTGTCTCCTCGCTCATCTTCGAGATAATCGAGGAATTTCTGCTGGCGTTGCTGAATTTCGTCCCAGTTTTCAGCACGGGTTTCATTTGTTTGTGGGCTGGTATTTATGTCGACTTGAGTAGCATTTTTGCCTTTCGGATGATCTCCATAGTGAACACGACCCTGCTCATCGTACCATTTATAGACTTCAGCCTGAGGTATCACGCTAATGAGTAACAGGCATATGAGGTTTGTCAGGATCAGACAGGTTTTTGCAAACGGTTTCATAATGAATACCGGTATAGTTCAGAGTTTAACCATTTACAACCTTTGATTCTCCATTTTGATCAGTGATTTGGTTAAGTGCGTCTTCTGTTGTTTGACAAATGTCCTTGAAGTATTTGAATTTAATTTCCGTTAACTTTCCAGTTCCTGGAGAGTCAGCGAAAAACATCCCGACAGATTTACCCTGGATAAAGATTGATCGAGCGAAAAATGTTGGGCTGGCTAACTGTTCAACAAATTGCTCAGGTAGAAATTTTTTATACCTGTCACGATTACTGTCATTCATCCAGACAGCGCCAGGCAGGCGTATAAGTTGTTCGAACAGAGAATTTTTTTCCAATGGTAGTCTTAACCCTTTCAAGGTCTTGTTACCATCTTTTTCCAGAACGTGTTTTACCTTCATGAATTGTTTTTTATCGGTCAGGAGTGAGAAAAAAACCCGATCCAGGCCCAGACCATCTCGCAGGGCTTTAAATGACTGGTTCATAATATAATCATAGGACAGGTTCTTATTTTCACGAATCTGGCGGAGGTATTTTTTGAGTATTGCCTCAGTATCTGGTTGTTGTTTACTGGGAGCAGTATTGTTGTTACCCGGAAGTATTTTCACTTCATTCAGCTTTGCAGCGGGCCCTGGTACAGGATAATAGACATCTTTGCTTAAACGTGTGGCGACTACAGCTGTTTTATGAATATCCTTAATCACGTTTTCAAGTGGGCTGTGTAGAAATTCGGATATAGATTGGTAAATTTCGCTAATATCCTCATGGTACCAGCCTTTTTCGACTTCTTCTGCCAGTCGCTGTGCCAGGTAGACTTGTCTGATTTTTTTTGGTTGATCGTTACTGTGTTTTTGAGCGTTCATAATCAGTTCTGGCAGTCGCCAATCCTTTGCAATTTCGTAAGCCAATTCACGACGAGACACATTGAGGATCTTTTTCTCTGCCTCGGCCTTGTTGATACCTTGTCGCTCGGTTTTTATCAGTTTATAGAAAAGATCGGGTTCAGAACTACAAATTAAATAATCGATAAATTGGCTAACTAAACTCGCGGTCTGCAACTCTTCTTCAGCACTATCCTTGCGAATTTGTGACCAACGGTTGGATTGTATTGAGGCATGAAAACTATTGCTGAAATTTTTTAGTAATAACTCGCGTATTGTTGTGTCTTTAATGTCTTCAATTTTAGCTAAGTCTTTCGGGCGATTCAGGACATTAGGAAGGCCTAGCAGTAGCATGGCATGGTTAACGGTGGTAACTCGTGTTTGACGACTGTGTCCTGCGGCACGTAACAAATTCAGACACATCCCCGGGTCATATTGCAACTTTTTCCAGAGACCAGAAATGGTCGCACCGGGTTTGTTTTTCTGCCTGGTAAAATACTGGGCTGTAGAACTCAGGATGGGCAGTGAACATTCATTGATGCGTTTTTTCCACTGCGAAATAGCATTCGCCATGTAAGGATCTCCAGACTATAAATTAACTCTATATGGTATGAGAGGGCGGTGTATTTTTGCTGGAAAAGCACACCGCCGATGACTGTAATATCGGCATTAGGGACAAATACTTTATCTGGAAATGTCTAGTTAGACTGTGAAAACAGGGGGTATAGTCGCTGTATTAGCTTTTAGATGATCTGGGGAGTTCTCTAACGTTCCAGATATTGCAGTTTCTCTTCTTTATCTTTCCAGTCGTCTGCATCTTCTGGCGCATCCTTCATTTCATTGATCACTGGCCACTGTGCAGCGAGTTCCGCATTCAGCGCGATAAATTCCTGCATATTCTCAGGTACATCATCGTCTGATACGATGGCTTCGATTGGACATTCGGGTTCACAGAGTGTGCAATCAATACATTCATCCGGGTCGATCACTAGCATATTAGGCCCTTCATGGAAGCAATCCACAGGACATACCTCTACACAATCAGTGTATTTACATTTTATGCAATTTTCTGTGACGACAAATGTCATGATTTCACCTGTAATTTCTAGCTAAAAAGACGGCGGCTATGATACCGAACCTATGAATTTTATCAAAAGAAAAAATTAAATTCATCCAGTCAATCTCGTCCGTCGATCAAACGTATTATCCGTTCGGATAATGCTCGACCGCGACTGAATTCCATGACTTCATACTGATTCTCTTCCAGAAGCTTCAACACCGTTTTTTGTGACTTGCCGGAATGTTCGGGATTAAATTCTACTTGTAGCCGTTTGTTTTGTTGTGCCGCCACTGTGGCTTTGGTGATTTCCGGCAGGGCAGTGATTTTGATCAATAATTCATCGGTCACCTCAGTATTGAGTGAAACGCTTAAATGATTATCCTGTCCGGTCAGTTCAGCTAATGTGCTTGAGATCACCAATTGTCCTTGATCGATCAAGACGATGGTTTGACAGAGATTTTCAAGTTCATCCAGGTTGTGTGAGCTGATGATAAATGTTGTTTCCTGTTTATGCTCCTGTATACATTGTCTGACATCATTGGCTGCGATGGGATCGAGTCCAGCCGTGGGTTCATCGAGTAGGGCGAGTTGTGGTTTCCCAATCAATGCCTGGGCCAGGGCAACTCGTTTCCGTTGACCATGACTGAGTCTTTCGGCTTTACGATCTTTCAGATCTATGACGGAAAAATCATTCAATACTCGTTCCGTTTCTTGTCTTGCCTCTCTGGGTGGCATGCCCTGTAATTCCGCAAATAGTTTTAACTGCGATTGAATGCTGATGCCGGTTAGAAATGGAGAGTCCTGTGGCAGAACGCCAATCTTTCCTTTGAGTGCATTCGATTGCGGTGCAAGCCCCATGACTTTTAATTCACCAGAATTCTTTTTCAAGAAACCGGCGATCAGTGAAAACAAGGTGGTTTTCCCCGCGCCATTTGGGCCAACCAGTCCAATAGGTTCACCGCGTTGAATCTCAAGGCTTAAATCCTGTAAGGCGTTTACTCGACCAAACGATTTCGTCAGGTTAAGACATTCGATCACAGCGGCCATTAGAGGTTTCTCCGATGAAAAATAAAACATCCAATGCAACCGTAAACAAGGGTATAGATGATCAGATAGAAAAACACGCTGCCTAAACTAGGGTTGTTCACCACTAACAAATCATTTTTGAAAATATTTGGCAGAAGGTAGTCAAGTTGAGATAGATCCGTACGGTACCAGTAGCGTATTACCATCAAAAGATAGAAACTCACGATACCAAGCAATAAAGCAGCTCGACTGGAAGAAAAATAGGCCGAGAAGATTGACATGAAGGCAATGATAGGTAAGGCATAAATAAAAAGTGAGACAGCAATCTGCAAAGCATAACTGAAGGTGTCAGCCAGTGGAAAATGATCAATATTCAAAGAAAGATAGGTGGTATAAGCCAGCATGATTGAGTAGGCAATTATGACGATGTAGCAGGCACTCAAAAACCGGGCAATGAATAACTCAGTGCGAGAACAACGTGTTAATAAATATCGTAATGAACCTTCCCCAGCATCGGATGCGAGTTGATTATGACTGGCCAACACAACAAAGAAGGGAATAGTTGTCAGTGCAAGTAAAAAACACATCGATATTACTGCTGGGTTTTCGCGGAACAGCAGATTTGATAGTTCAGGAGACAGAATAAACGATGATGCAATAAAACCTTCCTGGCTGGTAATGAATTCGACGCCGCCCTTATTGATAAGATAAAACATGGAAAGCCAGTAAAGTGTAAACGGTAGCAGAAACAACAGACCTTTCATTTTGAAGGTAGCGTGTTTTAGATCAAACAGAGATAAAATAAATATTTTTCGAAGACTCATAAGCGAAACAAGTTTACAGGTTGTTCAAGGAAAATATGAGCAAGTCGTCATTCCAGCCACAGAGACGGCATCCAGAGATATCCCTCATACTGGACAAGCTTGTCCTCGTGAAGTCGAGGAAACCGGCAACCAAAGACATCCGTCATACCGGCCTCCGAGCCGGTATCCAGTAGTAATACTTTTTTTACACGTAAAGAAATTAATCAGAACTTCCCTTTAGTTGTTTCAATTTATAAATCACTTCAAGTGCCTCTTTCGGCGTTAGTTCTTCCGGGTCAATGTCAGATAGGGTTTCATGCAGAGGATCTATTTGATTAAACAGTTCAACTTGTGGGCCCTGTTGATCGGAATGTTCTTGTTCATGGTGTGATGATTCCATGATTGAAAGTCGTGTCTTTGCTTTCTTTATTACAGTATTTGCGACACCCGCCAGAGCAGCCACTTGCAGGCCATAACTTTGATTGGCTGGTCCTTCTTTCACGCTGTGCAGGAAGATGATTTTGTCTTTATGTTCTATGGCATCAAGATGCACGTTTGAAATGGTATCAATCTGATCAGGCAATGCAGTCAGTTCAAAATAATGTGTAGCAAATAAGGTTAATGATGAAATGGTCTTTGCTAAATGTTCCGCGCAAGCCCAGGCCAGGGCCAGACCATCAAAGGTGCTGGTACCGCGTCCAATTTCATCCATGATTACCAGACTGTTCTCTGTCGCGTTGTTTAGAATGTTCGCAGTCTCAGTCATTTCCACCATGAAGGTCGAACGGCCGCTGGCCAGATCATCACTGGCACCAATGCGAGTGAAGATGCGATCGATCGGGCCAATTACTGCGCTTTCGGCAGGAACATAACTACCAATGTGGGCAAGTATAATTATCAGAGCGGTCTGTCGCATATAAGTGGATTTTCCACCCATGTTAGGACCGGTGATGATAAGCATCTGATTATTATCATCCATCGCTACATCATTGGCGATAAAGGGTTCGGTCTGGATCTGTTCAACTACTGGATGACGACCGTTTTGAATATTTATGCCACGTTGTTTGCGCATTTCGGGTTTGGAATAATCCAGTGTCTCAGCCCGTTCACTGAAGGATAGCAATACATCCAGTTTAGCAATGTCTTGACTGCAAATTTGCAAGCGGGACAAATCGTCGCAAATAATATCGAGTAATTCTTCGTACAGGGCTTTTTCTCTAGCCAGTGCTCTTTCACGTGCACTTAAGGCCTTGTCTTCGAATTCTTTTAATTCCGGTGTGATGAATCGCTCAGTCGCCTTGAGTGTTTGTCGTCTATGATAATCGGTCGGCACGTTTGCACTTTGCGTGCGACTGATCTCAATGTAGTAACCATGCACCCGGTTATACCCGACCTTTAAGGTTTGAATCCCAGTACGTTCGCGTTCTCGTAGTTCAAGTTGTGTCAGGAAGGCACTGGCGTCATTACTTAAATTTCTAAGTTTATCGAGTTCTGTATCATAGCCGTCTGCAATCACACCTCCATCACGGATAACTGTCGTCGGTACTTCTTTCACTGCCTTGCACAATAATGAATACAATTCTGGAAAGGCATGCATGTTGTTATTAATGGTGGCCAACAGTGGACTGTCAATCTGAGCAAGCAGATTTTTAATAGCAGGTAAGACAGACAATGTGTTTCTTAAAGCGACTAAATCATTCGGTCTAGCTGATCGTAATGCAACACGCGTTAGTATACGTTCAACGTCAGCAACCGATTGCAGGGGTTCGAGGAAATCAATAAAGCAACGATTATGTAATAACGATTCAACAGCAGCAAAACGAAACTGTAATTCCTGTTGATCACGAACAGGACGATTCAGCCAACGTTTTAATAACCGCGAACCCATGGCGGTTTTTGTTGTGTCGATAACTTTCAATAAAGTGTGATTTCGTGCGCCGTTAATTTCCTGGTCCAGTTCCAGGTTACGGCGGCAGACACTGTCCATGACGATGCAATCATCGTTGTGTTCAACGCGTGGATTTTGTAAATGCACCAGACGAGTTCGTTGGGTTTCATCCAGATAGCAAAGCAATGCACCTGCGGCACAAATTGCAGTAGTCATATCACTGCAACCAAAGCCATCAAGTTCTTTGACCTTGAATTGATCACGTAAATTTTGTTCTGCCGAACTGAATTCAAAATGCCAGGGCACACGTTGACTGATTGCTTTGTCTGGAAGGGAAAGCGCATCAATGAATTTGGAATCTTCACTGATTAATATCTCAGCCGCTTGCAATCGTGCAAGTTCGGTATTCAAGGATTCAATCGATTCCAGTTCCATGAGACTAAAAAGACCACTGGATAATTCGACGCTGGCTAGCCCAAAGCTTGCTTTATCTGCGTGAACGGCAATGAGCAAATTATCTTGGCGATCTTCCAGCAAGGCCTCGTCGGTGATGGTGCCGGGAGTAATGATGCGAGCGATTTCTCGTTCAACCGGACCTTTGCTCAAGGCGGGGTCACCCACTTGTTCGCAGATGACGACTGATTCGCCTAACCGCACCAATTTCGCCAGATAGCTCTCAGCCGCATGATAAGGAACGCCAGCCATTGGGATGGGATCGCCGGCCGATTTTCCACGAGCCGTCAGGGTTATATCCAGCAGCCGTGCGGCTCTTTTGGCATCCTCGTAAAATAACTCGTAGAAATCACCCATCCGAAAAAATAGGAGTCTATCAGGGTGCTGAGCCTTGAAACCCAGGTATTGTTGCATGACCGGGGTGTGTTGAGTAGGGGGTTGAACCGTCTTTGACATGGAGTTGAATTCTAACTCAATTTCATGTTGGAGTCAGTTTCCAGTCTTTTCCAATATGAAATGAGCCTGAACGAGGGGCGACTTTCCAACATCAAATGAGCCTGAAATAACATTTAAAGTCGTTCATGATCACAGGATGAAAACGATCATGAAACTTGAACAACTCACGACCATTGACACCGTCCGTCAATTTCTCGAAGGCACTCAGGCAGTGGCCTTTTGTGTCGCCAACAGCAAACAAGACCGCTATCGGTGGGTACAAAAGACCTTGGTGGCATTTCGCTATTTCTCACTGGGCAAAGCAGAAAAAGGTCTCATCACACGTTACCTGATGAAAGTCACCGGCTACTCCCATGCGCAGGTGAAACGTCTCATTGGGCAATACATCAAGAATGGCAGGATCACGATAAAGACTGCTCGTCGCAATGGCTTCAAACCAAAGTACAGCAAGGCCGATATCCGTTTACTCGCCGAGATGGATGAACGTCATCAGCAACCCAGTGGCCCGGTGATAAAGAAACTCTGTGAACGCGCCTATGAGCGTTTTGAGGAAGCGAACTATGAGCGTCTGGCGGGCATATCCGTATCACATCTTTATAACTTGCGTCAGAGTACGACTTACCAACGACAACGTTGTGTCTTGACGAAAACCCGTCCCAAGGCAGCCAAAATTGGTCTACGGCGAAAACCCTGTCCGAATGATCAACCGGGCTATATTCGCATTGATTCCGTGCATCAGGGCGATCAGGACAGGCGCAAAGGGGTTTATCACATCAATGCCGTTGATGAGGTTACGCAGTTTCAGATCATTGTCACGGTAGAACGAATAAGTGAACGCTACATGCTGCCGGCATTAGAGCAATTATTGGCGGCCTTCCCGTTCAAGATACAGGGCTTTCACACCGATAATGGCGGTGAATACATCAACTATACCGTGGCTCAATTACTCGAGAAACTCCGTATTGAATTCACTAAATCAAGACCTCGGCACAGTAACGATAATGCCCTGGCTGAGAGCAAGAATGGCTCGGTCGTGCGTAAACTCTATGGCTATATGCACATCCCGCAGCAGTATGCCGATGACTTTGCCAGGCTCAATCAAGGCGAGGTCTATCGCTACGTTAATTTTCATCGACCTTGTTATTTTCCCTCTACCATCACCGACAAGAAAGGCAAAGAGCGGAAACGTTATCGCTATGAAGACATGATGACACCCTATGAAAAGTTTCGCTCAGCACAAAGACCCAGTCAGTATTTGAAACAAGGGATCACCTTCAAACAACTGGATGCATTTGCTAACGAAATGAATGACAATGAAGCGGCTGAACAATTGAACTCAGCTAAAAACCAACTCTTTAAACAACTTCATGTGCGACTAAAACTCAGGGCTTGATGATGAAATATAACCCCTCTCTACAGGCTCATTTCTGGATTGGAATATACTTTTCCCAGGGAGATATTTTAAGAAAAGAATGTTTGAAATATGGCGCTCAATACGATTGATAAAGAGTAGTTATTTAATTCATAAAAAAGCCCTGTGAAGACAGGACTTTTGAATGGAATGCGCTGAGTAATTATATACTCCAGCGTCGTCTAAAACCCACCAGGCCCATTAAACCCGAAACTATTAGCCATGTAGTAGCAGGCTCTGAAACAGATGTAGGAACATTCAACCTGGCAGACCATGCTTCCTGATTCCCGTTATGAACACCATTGCCTATTTATGGTCAGGCCATCGGTTGAAATAGCAGAGGCTTGTGACAATGATGCCCAGTCAAGTGAGAGCAAATTAAAACCACCACCACCGAGCCATCGGCGGAGACGCCAGGTTGAAAAAACCTCCACCGGGTAAGTCACCGAGACCCGTGAAGGCACTGAAGCTTGCCGCCGAGACAGAGCCCGCCACGGTACTCATGGACAGCAGCAAGGCGGATGGATAATGAAGAAGATGTTTTTGTGTTGCCAAACTAAGGTATGTGTGTATTCCATGGAGATATTATCAAAACTGGTGTTTAGCCGATTGAATCAAGCGGCGACCTGTTTGTTATCTAACACTTCTATACCGTCTTTAAATTGAACCCCTTTGATGACCTTGGCCAGGTGATCAAATCCCCTTAATCTTCTCCATTTGCCCTGCGCACATTCTCCGAGTTTAAACATCATATGCAACAGGCTATCACGAGACAGACAGCTTCTTGCTCGTTTCGTCCTGTGACGGATTGTGGCAAAGGTAGATCCAATCGGATCACGGGTTCACCTGATTTAGCGCGTACTTTGGGGCTCCTAACCGTCACCGGCCCAATTCCTGTCAGGATCTTTCGTTCAGGCAGGTAACCATTACGGACTACCGCAGCGTTACCCTCCGTTGTTAAACGCGCTGTATACTGCTGAAGCAGTTCTTCCAATTCAACTTGTACGGCCTGTTGGATCAATTCTTGTGCCCCGCTTTGTAACATCTCAGTTAATGCATCTGTAATGGTGTCTCGACCTTTGAGACCGACAACGTTATTCTTGTTCATAGTGCCGTATCCTCGTTTTGGTTGGTTGATTGTTTTTACGAACTTCAAATCAACCAGATACGCCGCTTCTTTTCAAGTGCTAAACACCAGATTTAGTTATAACTCGATCCCACTTTGAACCCTGCTTTGATTGGACTTGCTGCGGATGATATAGCTGGCATACAAGCCATCTATGGTACAAGGGTAACTGCTGTGCCATTACCTGCTGCGTTCTGGATGTTGTTTGTCGGATTAGTTAGTCTTGCGCCCTTTCCACGAAAAAAAGTCATTACGGCTTAAATTTCAAAGCCAGGAATTGAACCATCGATTGGATGAATCATGATGGCAGTTGCAACGATTACTTATTTTCTTCGCCGTTCATGGATAGTGCTGAGGATATGTTTTATTTTGATTCTTCTTACATCAAACGTTGAAGCTGTGTTCAAAGAATATACCGCCGAGGGATTGGTCGATGATTCACAATTAATCGTTCGGGCAGAATTGGTCGGTGCGACAGAATTAGAGGTGCCAAATCAGCGTACATTAGTCCTTGGCGCCTTGATGATTGAAACTGTTTTAAAAGGGTCAGCGGATGCTGGACAAATCGTATTCATAGAATTGCCTGCTAAAGTGATGCGGGCACGTTCTGATAGCATATTTTATGACAAGGGAGAGTACGGTTGGTGGTTTCTTGCTGCTACAGAAAAAGGATCGGCACATGGTGTCTACCGCGCTGATCATCCACAACGTTTTACAAAAGACCCAAGCACAGCTGAATGGGTTAGCAAGATCCTTGCGCAATAAAGACCTTCTACTAGGCGACTTTCGAACCCTGTAAAGAATCTTCAAGTCGATTAATTAGTTCATCCGCATTATTTTCTTGTTGCCAGGCGCTGAAACTCGCACGGTAACTATTTTCAACAGAATGCTTATTGACAATCGTTTTTTCCAGTTGCCGGGAAATTTTATTCCAGGCTTGAGAGACAGCGTTTTCATCTGATTCGGGTAAGATGATCAAAAATTTTCCAGCTGAAAGACTACCTAGCACATCCACCCACCGCAGTTCCGAGTTGATGCAATTGGCAATGGTTTGCTGAGTTTGATTGCGCAACTCTTCATCCGAATTCGAATCCAGAACATAATCCAGCAGTATGACACTCAGCGGATTGCCATAGCGTCGGGAGCGAGAAACCTGAGTGTTGAGCTCCTGGATAATGGTACGACGATTGAGAGTCCCCGTGACAGGATCCAGACGTGAATTTTCATAGCCGGAGCTGACGGCAAGACGTAATGGGTTTCTCCTTTGCAGGTCGGAAATATCAACGAAGTAACGGACAATCTGCTTACTATCTGGCTTGTTGTTTACCACCGCTTGCAGACAGGTTAACCAGAGTTCGTTTCCCTGTGCATTTTTTACCTTAAATCGAAAACTGCCGCGTTCTGGTATCAACGGGTCGATATCGAGCAAAGACGTTGTAGTGTTACCTGTTAGGAGCTCGATGGGTTCTCCCATGAGTTCACAGAAATAATCGTTTGCCCATTCGATCACTTCATCCTGATTGGCGATCACAATACCAATGTCAACGCCATTGATCAGTGATTGTTGTAGCAGTGTTTCTGGTTCGATATTATTGTTTTTCATAGCATAAATTCTATAGTTATAAATTGTACGAGTGTGTATAGACTATCGGCCATGAGGGGAAAAACTTGAGTGACAGGACGTACTGTCTAATTCTTTATCTTTATGTAAATAATTTTTCCAGCAATCTCTCGAAGATATCCGACAAAATCGTCAAATCTTCAACTTTTGTGCATTCATTTATTTTATGAATGGTTGCATTAATCAAACCCAGTTCGATCACCTCTGCTCCTGTGGGTGCGACGAAGCGGCCATCAGAAGTACCACCAGCGGTGGATAATTCACTATCAATACCAGTGACCTCTTTAACTGCAATCTGAGATGCCTCAAGCAATTGTCCGCCCTGGGTTAAAAACGGTTGGCCGGATAAACGCCATGTTATTTCGTAATCAAGATTGTGTTGATCAAGAATCTTAAGAACACGTTCTTTCAAGCCTGTTTTTGTACTTTCAGTGCAAAAGCGAAAATTAAAACCCACTTCAAGACTACCGGGAATGATATTTTCGGCACCAGTACCAGAATGTATGTTGGCTATTTGAAAACTGGTGGGCGGAAAGAATTCATTACCATTATCCCACGTCTCAGAACATAAATTGGCCAGGGCCTGGCTTGCTTCGTGAACAGGATTTCGTGCAAGGTCAGGAAAGGCAACATGGCCCTGGATACCGTTCACCGTGAGCACACCATTGAGTGAGCCACGGCGTCCAGGACGGATGACATCACCTACCTTTTCATTGCTGGAGGGTTCGCCTACCAGGCACCAATCTATTTTGGTACCACGTTCTTCAAAGGTTTCCATTACACGCTTAACACCATTAATAGCGGCACCTTCTTCATCGCTAGTGAGGAGCACAGCAATGGTGCCCTTGTGATTGGTGTTAGAAGGAATGTGCCGTTCAAGTGCTGTAACAATAGCGGCGACGCTACCTTTCATGTCACAGGCACCACGACCATAAAGCATGTCATCTCGAATTTCAGGTGTGAAGGGATCTGAATCCCATTGATCAAGAGGGCCTGTCGGAACAACATCAGTGTGTCCCAGATAGGCAAACACTGGTGCGCCTTGGCCATGGGTGATCCAGAGATTGTTAACGTCTTCAAAATTCAGTTGCTCAGCCTTGAAACCGATGGCTTCCAATCGCTTGGTGACAAGAGTCTGACAACCGGCATCTTCGGGCGTGATTGAGGCACGGCTCATCAGGTCTTTTGCCAATTCCAGTGTGTTATTCATTTTTATCGTTTTGTTTCCTGCAGTGTTTTCTAAGTGCAGGCAATTGTGAAGAGTTTCTTGTTTTTTTCAATGATTTATTATGGGTGAGGGGTGGTCTAAAAAATAAACGGGTTCCAACCTTCCTTCATGGGAAGTTACAATAGAAAACCTTCAAATTTATAGATAGATACAATCCGATTCATTAACTGATGAGCGCATTGACAACAGCAACATATTCTTCTTTAACTTTATCCAGGACTTCATCAAGAAATTTATTGTCTTTGTTACTGCCTAACACCTCCCAAGTTCTGTCATCCCCAATATCCATGAATCGTTCATCGTTATCTGCAGTGAAATCATCTAAATTTGACAGCTGGTCGGCCAGGCGAATAATCATAGGAGCCGGGTCATTGGTTACCTGATGATGAAAGCTTATTGCCGAGGTCAATTTCTCAGGTAATTGCCAATTTTTTAATACAAGTCCTGCGATTTCTCCGTGATCGATGCCAAATTGTTTTTGTTCTTCAATTGCATGTTCTTGTTCTCCAGATGACCATGCATGCTTAACAATTTCACATAATTTTTCACGCGTTGAATATAAAATAGGAATTCCAATATCGTGAAGTAATCCCGCGACAAAAAATGATTCTGGTTCTTCAAGTTTATATCCACGTGCAAGGTGACGAGCACACAGCGCGACAAAAACACTGTGTTGCCAGAATTCTTCCACGGAATACAGACCTCCACCAAATTTTGAAAAGCTGCGTACAGCAGCAATGGCCATAACCAAATTACACAAATCCTGTGTCCCGATAATGGTTACGGCACGGTTTACTGTTGTTATCTGGTTCGGAAAGTTATAGGCAGCACTATTTACGATCTTTAACACTCGCGCAACCAGGTTGGGATCCAGTGCCAAAGTATCGCCGATAGTCTGGGCAGATGCGTTTGAGGAATGGATCAATTCATACAAACGTACACAAATACTTGGCGGAGATATCAGACCAGAAACTTCACTAATGATGGCGCTAGCATCCAGACTTTCATCATTGGTATGTTTTGAAGCGGTATTATGTGTGGCGTTAGCAGACACCGATTTCCTCTGTTAATTTGTTCATTTCTTAATTAGCGGCAGAAAACAACTGATTTTGAGTTAATTTCAATAAAACGCTTAAAGTCATCAAGAAAATTATGGTTTTGGTCGCTATTGCTCTAACTGCACGCGGGATCGAGATGGATTATTTAAAAGCATGATATTGCACATTCCCGTATAAAAATATTATGCGTAACTTGATGACTCTGAACAAATTTATGAATTTATTTGGGATTAATTCACCTATATCGAGAAGTGGTAATTTTTCATCTGCAGAGTTAGAAACTGCAATTGAAAAAAATTCTTTATGCCTGAATTATTTCCCAGTCATTGATGTGGCGAGCAGAAAAATACAAGAAGTCGAGGCATTATTACGTTGGCATGTGACAAAGGATAAATACATATCGCCGCTTGAGTTTATCCCCGTTGCTATTGCTAATGGCTTAATGTCAAGACTTTCGCGTTGGGTAATTAAATCTGTCATAGAACAGTTGGTTGAATGGTCCCGGGTGGGTATCGATATTGATTTTTCGATAAATTTGTCAAAAAACGATCTGAACGATATGCAGCTTGTTGATTTTATTGTTGAGGAAATTACAAATAGCCAGGTTGATGTTGCCAGGATTGGGTTTGAAATACCTGAGGGCAGTCTTATCGATGCCTCACAACAGTCGAAAGAATGGCTGTTAAGATTACAGTCGTCTGGTGTCCGTCTGGTGTTGGATAATGTTACCGACACTCAGGGTAAATTACCGTTTGATCAAATCATTCAGTGGAACTCGATTAAGATTGAGCGGCATCTGGTTATGAAAATGGTTCAAGATAAAAGAATTGCGAAGGATGTATGCCAGCTTATTAAAAATAATTTAAATGATGATGTTGTGACAGTTGCTCCAGGGGTACATTCGTATCAGGAATGGGACTGTATAAAGGATACGGATTGTCATCATGCGCAAGGATTTTATTTTAGTCCGCCACAAAGTAGCACTGAACTTGAAATCTGGTTTCGACTAACCAATTGGCGACCGGATATGATTATGACAAATCCAGAAAATACAAGTGTTGAATATTCGAGTAGACACAGATGACAGCTACATCTCAGTCATGGTTGGACATCCAATGCGAAATAATTCCAGGCATCATTCATGCTGTGGTGATGAAACATGATAAAGAAAGCAAACAGCTAAAAATTAGCGCGGTCTGGCCCAGGGATATAAAGCAAATACCCGAAGATTTAATCTCAGTATCAAATCAAGTGGCGGACAAAGACACTGCGGTCGTACGTACTCAAGGTGAAGACAAAAATAACTTTCATAGTATTATTGGTTGCCCGCTAAAGAGCGATACCAATGATGCTGGAATTGCCGTTGTTGAAATAGCAGGACAGGCCAGTTCCAAAACACAGGGAGTATTAAAGCTACTGAAATGGGGTGGTATCTGGTTCAATCTTTTACATTCTGATGTTGATAATGCTGGATCAACTAGTCGTTTAGCTATGGTAGCTGAACTGCTTGTAGGAACACTTGAACACGACCATTTTAAGGCGGCAGCAAAAACTGCTGTTACTCAATTGGCGAGTCAGCTTGAATGTGAACGTGTAACCCTGGGGCTATTAAAGAAACGACATATAGTAATCCAAGCGGTTTCTCATAATGCGGAGGTAGATCCCCGCTCCAGTCTATTACGCGAAATTGCCAGTGCGATGGAAGAATGTATTGATCAAGATGCTACTATTGCCTACCCACCGTTGCCGAAATCTGTTCCGCATGTATCTTTTGCTCAGGAGGTTCTATCTCA
The DNA here is from genome assembly GCA_965250225.1 of Gammaproteobacteria bacterium. GTDB lineage: Bacteria > Pseudomonadota > Gammaproteobacteria > Eutrophobiales > Eutrophobiaceae > CBDEUK01. The sequence goes on along the minus strand of CBDFNQ010000038.1, from coordinate 182,810 downwards.
ACGTAATAATGGAAAGTTAGTTTTTACGACCCCGTTATATAGTGCGGGACAACCTATTGGAGCAATGACTTTTGAAATGCAAAAGGACAGTGGTTTTAATCACGACAAGCAGGAACTATGTGAAAGTGTTGGTGCATTGCTCGGTCCAATTCTTGAATTGAAGTATCAGCATGATCGAGCATTTTTTATTAAGATACTGGATAACATCTGGAATGTCATTGCCCAGCTGCTTGGTGCAAAATATTTGCTGGCAAAAATCTTATGTGTTGGATTGATTTCCGGATTGTTTTATCTGTCAACAGAGAGCTCTGTTTATCGACTGCGAGCGCCAGCAATTCTTGAAGCGAAATTTAAGCAAATCATTACCTCCCCGCAAGAAGGCTATATTTACAGTTCATCTGTTCGAGCGGGTGACTGGGTGGAAAAAGGGAATGTGTTGGCCATGTTGGATACAAAAGACATAAAGCTTGAACGATTCAGACTTGAAAGTGAGTATGAGCAATTCATCATGCAGCATCGAGCAGGATTGCTTAACCCGAACGATCGATCCAAAGCTGCTATAGCCAATGCACAGATCAAACAAACCAAGGTCAAGATGCAGCTTCTTGATGAACAATTGCAACGTGCACAGATCACAGCTCCATTTGACGGTGTGGTTGTATCAGGGGATTTAAGTCAATTATTGGGTTCGCCTTTGAAAAGCGGCCAGGAAATATTTCAAATTGCCCCGGTGGATTCCTATCGGGTAAGAATTTTGATCGATGAGCAGGATATTGGAGAAGTTCATATCGGTTCAGAAGGTGAATTAGCCTTGACTGGTTTACCGAATCAAACCCTGGCCTTGAAAGTGGAGCGGCTGTTACCGGTGTCAGAGGCTCTGGATGGGAAAAATGTTTTTCATGTCGAAGCAAGTATTGCTATCGACAACCCATTGTTACGCCCAGGAATGGAAGGGATCGCCAAGGTTGACGTTGAACAGAGAAAATTATTATGGATCTGGTTCCACGAATTGATTTATTGGTCGAGACTGCAGATCTGGATCTGGTTGGGGTAAAGTTATGTCCAGTATGTACAGCTTTTCCTGGTATCGGGTCGCAAATTTAAAACCGCAGTTACGTAATCATGTCGAAATTCACCGACAACCTTATGGTAATCAGACAACCTATATATTACAGGATCACAGTAACGGAAAATTCTATCGATTTAATGAAGCTGCCTATGAATTGGTAGGACGTATGAATGGTGAACGGACGTTGCATGAAATATGGGAAGTTTTATTAGTCGTCATGGAAGATAGCGCTCCAACTCAGGATGAGATCATCGGTATTTTAAGTCGTCTACACAAGGCTGATTCTCTGCAGGGGAGAATGACACCCGATTGTCTTGAATTATTCCGCCGTGGTGAAGAACAACGACGGAAGAAATGGATGCAGAAATTACGCAGTCCTATGTCTCTAAAGATCCCTCTGTTCGATCCAGATGCACTGTTAAAAATTATTACTCCGGTATTGGGGAAATTATTCAACCCATTTGGATTTATTATCTGGTTACTGGTAGTTACGTTAGCATTATTTGCAGCGGCACCTGAGTGGTCAAGTTTAAAAGACTATGCTGTAACAAATGTTCTGGAAGTCGACAATCTGATCATACTGGGCTTCATATATCCATTCGTCAAAGTATTTCATGAATTTGGACATGCTATTACTACCAAAAAATGGGGTGGAGAGGTGCATGAAATGGGTATCAGTTTTCTGGTATTTATCCCTGTGCCATACGTAGACGCCAGCTCCTCCTCGGTATGTCGACACAAGTATCAACGCATGATCGTCAGTGCTGCAGGCATGATGGTAGAAGTATTCCTGGCGAGTCTTGCATTGTTCCTCTGGCTATCTGTCGAAGATAGCATTGTCCGTATGATTGCCTTTAACGTTATATTGATCGCAGGCGTATCAACACTTATTTTTAATGGTAATCCATTACTGAAATTTGATGCCTATTACATTCTCGAAGATTTGATAGAAGTCCCTAGTCTGGCGACACGCTCTTCGCGATATCTCACTTATCTGATACAGCGATATCTGTTCCTGTTAAAAGATGCCATATCACCAGTAGGACGCGCGGGTGAGCGATTCTGGTTTGTTGTCTATGGAATTACTTCCACGTTGTATCGTTGGTTTATAACCATAACGATAATCTGGTTTGTTGCGGGAAAATTTTTTGTCATTGGCATTATTTTCGCGTTGTGGGCTGTGGTGTTACAAATCCTGTTGCCTATATGGAAAGCGATTTCATTCGTTTTGCTTGATCCTCGCGTGCAACAAAAAAGATTTTTTAGTATCACGATTACTTTAGTTTTTCTTACTTCGTTGTTTTATGTATTTTGTGTTGTTCCAGTACCATCAACTACACGTAGTGAGGGGGTATTATTTCCACCGGATGAAGCTTTGATAAAGGCGACTGGTGAAGGTTTTGTCAATGACGTATTGATTCAACCATTTAGTAATGTAAGCATTGGCCAATCATTGATTGAACTGGATACTCCTATTGATCGACATAAGCTTGAAATAGTTAAAGCTGAGCTTAATGAATTATCAGTCCGTTATCGAATTGCAAAGAACACCGATTTGCTCGAAGCCAATCTGTATGAAGAAAGCTTGTTGGCGAAACGTGCTGAATTTCGTCAGATTCAGGAACGAGTCAAAAATCTGGTAGTTATTAGCCCAGCCAATGGTCGATTTGTACCATTGGAATTTGGTGATCTAAAAAACCAATACATTCGAAAAGGTGACCACCTTGGGTATGTGGTTGGAGAGAATGCTATGAAAGTTAAAATAGCAATTCCACAAAACCGTATTGGTCGTATCAGAGAAGGTTACAAGGATGTATCGGTAATATTGGCTAACAATATCAACAAGACTTATCGCGCAACCGTTATCTCTGCGGTTCCCTCAGCTCAGGATAAATTGCCAAGTAAAGTACTGGGGAGGGCTGGGGGAGGATCTATTACAGTCGATCCAAATGATGAACAGGGCATCAAAACTTTGGAATCAGTATTCCATTATGAAGTTGCGTTGGATACCAAACTAACAAACGCACCGATAGGTTTACGTGTGTATGTACGTTTTAATCATGGGGAAGAACCTCTGGCAATGCAATGTTACCGAATTGTCAGGCAATTGTTCCTTGGGCGCTTTGGTGTGTAGGTTTTTATGATTGGTTTACAATTAGAATCACGTCCAGGACTTGCGTTAGGAAGTTATCCGGAATGGCTAGCAGAAAATTCAGGTTGGTTCGAAAACGCGGTTGAGTCATCATGGTTACGGTTAGAAGCCAACCGCGTACTCTCATCATCGAATCTGGATAAGGTCGTCGAACGCATCGAAAAAGCCGGCGAATCATTAAAAAGAATGCCAGATGATGTTCTTGACCTGGCGATAACAGGATTAAAACTCAGACTTGCCCGCAGCGATGCAGGTGAAGATTTGGCAATTCAGGCATTTGCAGCAGTACGAGAGGTCGCTGATCGAACTCTAGGGCTTAGACACTTTCCCTCTCAGATAAAAGGTGGATGGGTATTGTACAATGGCCTGCTCGCAGAAATGCAAACCGGAGAAGGTAAAACTCTGACTGCAACATTACCTGCCTGTGCCGCAGCGATGACGGGTATTCCTGTTCATGTTATTACAACGAATGATTATCTGGCCGGACGTGATGCAGAGATCATGCGTCCGGTTTATGAAAGATTAGGACTCAGTGTTGGTTCAGTTATTGAAGGTATGGACACCGATGAACGTACACAAGCATACAACTGTGATGTGACCTATTGCACCAACAAACAAATTGCATTTGATTATTTACGTGATCGTGTTGCCCGAGGTAACACAGCCAGTGCAACTCATATGAAATTACAGAGATTGTATGATGATAATAATGCCACATCGAAACTAATGCTAAGAGGTCTGTGCTACGCAATCGTAGATGAGGCAGACAGTGTCTTGATCGATGAAGCAAGGACACCTTTGATATTATCAAATCCTATAGAAAGCGGTGAAGACCCGGAAATTTATCATCAGGCTTTGACACTTGCTGGCGATCTCCATCTGGATGTTGATTTCATCATTCATCAACGTGAACGTAGACTCCAGTTTACCGATCAAGGTTTGGTATCTCTGGAAAAGATGGTTGAGGATCTGGATCCAATGTGGAGAGCCAGTCGTTGGCGTGAAGAGCTTGTTGAACAGGCCTTGATGGCACTTTATCTCTTCGTCCGCGATCGTCATTATCTGGTTAAAGATAATAAAGTACAGATCATTGATGATAATACCGGTCGTTTAATGGCGGATCGATCCTGGGAACGTGGTCTGCATCAAATGGTAGAAGTAAAAGAAGGGTGTGAGATCTCTGGGAACAAGGAAACCCTGGCACGAATCAGTTATCAACGTTTCTTTCGTCGTTACCTAAAACTTGGTGGTATGACAGGCACTGCACTAAAGATAGAAAAAGAACTTGCCTCTGTTTATCGCTTACCCGTTGTTCGAATTCCGACACATAAACGCTGTAAACGAACAGTTTCGCGCCCACGGACTTTTATAAACTCTGAACATAAAAATCGGGCAATCCTTATGAGTGTAGAAAAACTGGTCAAGATGGGCAGGCCAGTTTTGGTAGGGACTCGCTCGGTGGAGATGTCCGAACGGTTTGGGGTAATGCTGAACAAGCTGGGGATTGAGGCGAAAGTATTAAACGCCAGACAAGATGCGCTCGAAGCTGAGATCATTGCCGCTGCAGGAGAGGTAGGGGCTGTTACGGTCGCTACTAACATGGCTGGCCGAGGTACCGATATCAAGTTGAGCGATCAGGCCAGTGCGAATGGCGGTCTGCACGTGATCATCACTGAACGTAATGAAGCTAACCGGATTGATCGTCAGTTGATTGGTCGCAGCTCTCGTCAGGGAGACCCGGGTAGTTATCAGATTTTTACCGCACTGGACGATGAAATACCCTATGAGCATTACTCCAAATGGCTTCGATATTTAATCGTTGTATTTTCATTCGGTAAAGGTGAAATTCCCACTGGACTTGGTAATTGGTTGATGAATCGCTCCCAATCCATGCTGGAGCATCGTCATCGCAAGGCACGGCGCGCCCTTGAAAAACAGGAAGAGCGGCTCGGCGATATGTTGTCATTTTCAGGAACTGCTGAATAGTTAAAAGAGAATAGGGAACAGGGCTTCATCTCTTTCGAGAACATTCAAGTTTTTATATTTTCTGACGATATATAAGGTTGGTCAGCCAGATCCGACTAAATATATCGCCAGCATGTCATATGAAAAAAAAAATATCTCAAGCGACGTTTGAAGCCGAAGAGCCCAGAATATTATTTTCTGCCGATGGACTGGGTGGAATGGATGTTAATCTCGCCGCTGATCTGGTCGAACCCGTTGCCCTGGAAGCTCAACTGGTTCCGGAATCTGATAATACCAACGAAGAAACAACTGCTTCAGATACCCCTCTGGTTGTCTCTGAACAACCCTATATAGAAACAGAATTTATCGTTCTCAATTTTGATCAGCAAACTAACGACAGCGACATAGACAACATCAGTTCTGTACTTGATAACATCGAAGGTGTGATCATAGAGGAATTCGAAGCAGTTCAACAGAGCCTTGTTGGCGAAGAGACAGATAATGATGAGCCGATCAACTCTACAATCGACACCAGTACTCTGACAGATACAGCCGATACTCAGCCACATGAATTAGTCTTCATCGACACCGATGTTGAAAACTATCAGCAATTGCTGAATGACGTTATGGCGCAGGGAGATGAAGATCGTAATATCGAAGTCATTGTGCTCGATAATGAACGAAATGGCATTGAACAAATCTCTGAAGTGTTATCAACATATCAGAATCTTGATTCAGTACATCTGATTTCGCATGGTAGTGACGGCAGCATTGATATCGGTAACACTCAGCTGGATTCTGACATTCTAAGTCAGAACATTGAAACGATCGAATCCTGGTCTGAATCTTTTACCACGGATGGAGACTTCCTGATTTACGGTTGTAATCTGGCAGCAAGTGAAGACGGACAAAGTCTGATCAATTCGTTGAGTCAATTGACACAGGCAGATGTTGCGGCGTCTGATGACCTGACCGGCAGTGCTGAGCTTGGTGGTGACTGGGATCTGGAATATATCGTTGGTGAGATTGAAAGTTCGGTGATCGTGGATGAACAAGCCCAAGAGGCATTTGAAGGAGTCTTAGCTGCCCCTGTGGCCAACCCGGACAGTTATACAGTGGCTGAAGGCGGGACACTGACGGTCGACACCAGCAATACCCTAACCGAGCATACGATTACTACTGTGGCCGATGGCGCCCGTTTTGTTTCAAGTGCGGATGTCGATGGTGATGGGGATCTGGATGTGCTGGTGGCTTCGGATGCCGATGACACCATTGCGTGGTACGAGAACGATGGCAGTGAAAACTTTACCAAGCATACCATCACGACCAGCGCTGATGCGGCCCACTGGGTTGAGGCGGCGGACATGGATGGCGACGGCGACCTGGATGTGCTAGCGGCCTCTACGAACGACGATACCATTGCGTGGTATGAGAACGACGGCAGTGAAAACTTTACCGAGCATATTATTACAACTAGCGCCGATGGCGTCTATTCCGCCGTAACGGCGGATATGGATGGGGATGGAGACCTGGATGTCCTCTCGGCGTCGAGCAATGACGATACCGTCGCCTGGTACGAGAACGATGGGAGCGAGAACTTTACCAAACATACCATCACGACTACTGCCGATAGCGTCCGTGCTGCAACGACCGCGGATGTGGATGGGGATGGTGACCTGGATGTCCTCTCGGCGTCGAGCAATGACGATACGATTGCGTGGTACGAGAATGACGGCAGTGAGAACTTTACCAAACATACCATCACGACCAGCGCGGATGGCGCTCGTTCGGTCACCACGGTGGACATGGATGGGGACGGCGACTTGGATGTCTTGTCCGCTTCAAACTCTGACGACACGATCGCCTGGTACGAGAACGATGGGAGTGAAAACTTCACGGAACATACGATCACAACCAGCGCCGCCGCCGCTTATTTTGTCACAACCGGAGATATGGATGGGGATGGAGATGTGGATGTCCTCTCCGCAGCATTCCTTGATGATGCGGTCACATGGTATGAAAACGACGGCAGTGAAAACTTTACGGCTCATACGATTACGACCAGTGCCGATGGCGCGGTGGTGGTGGCGACTGGCGATGTGGATGGTGATGGTGATTTGGATGTGCTCTCGGCCTCAGAGTCCGACGACACGATTGCCTGGTATGAAAACGACGGGCTCAGTGTCTTAGCCAACGACAGCGACGTTGATGCGAATGATTCGCTCACGTCGATCTTAGTGTCCGGCCCCAGCCATGCCAGCAGCTTCACCCTCAACGCAGATGGCAGCTTCACGTACACGCATGATGGCAGTGAGAACTTTTCCGATAGCTTTACCTATAAAACGAATGATGGCACAGCAGATTCCAATACCACGACCGTGACTCTCACCATCACTCCAACCAACGACGCGCCGGTGAACACGGTGCCGGGGGCGCAAGTGGTGGCCGAAGACACGGCGCTCAACATCAGTGGGCTCTCGGTGATGGATGTGGACGGCAACCTGAGCACGGTGCAGTTGGGGGTGACGCAAGGGACGGTGACGGTGACGGTGAGTGGGGCGGCCAGTATCAGTGCAGGGGGCAATGGCACGAGCACGCTGACCTTGTCGGGCACGCAAGCCGACATCAATGCGACCTTGGCCAGCCTCAGCTATCAAGGCACGCTCAACTACACCGGGGCGGACTCGCTGACGATGACGAGCACGGACGGCAACAGTGTGACGGATGTGGACGCAGTGGCGATCACAGTCACGGGGGTGAATGATGCACCAGTTGCGGCCCCCGATAGTTACAATCTGTTAGAAGATGGCTCACTGACCACCACGCTGCTTGCGCCCTTCACAGAGCAGGTGATTACCAATACGGCCAATGGGGCTCACTCGGTGGTGGCAGCGGATGTGGACGGTGATGGGGATTTGGATGTGTTGGCGGCGTCAGATAACGGCGACACGGTGGCGTGGTTTGAGAACATCGACGGGCTGGGGACGTTTGGCGCCGAGCAGGTGATCACCAATCTGGCCGATGGGGCATTCGCTGTGACCGCAGCGGATGTGGATGGAGACGGGGATCTGGATGTGTTGGCGGCGTCAACAAACGACGACACGGTGGCGTGGTATGAGAACACCGACGGGCTGGGGACGTTTGGTGCCGAACAGGTGATCACGAATACGGCCGATGGGGCTTACTCGATTGTGGCAACAGATGTGGACGGAGATGGGGATCTGGACGTGCTGGCGGCATCAAAAAACGACGACACGGTGGCGTGGTATGAGAACACCGACGGGCTGGGGACGTTTGGCACCGAACAGGTGCTCACCAATACGGCCGATGGGGCAGTCGATGTTACCGCAGCGGATGTGGATGGGGATGGCGATCAGGACGTCCTGGTGGCGTCACTTATCGGCGACACGGTGGCGTGGTATGAGAACACCGACGGGCTGGGCACGTTTGGTGCCGAGCAGTTGATCGACAATTCGGCCAATGGGGCGAGATCTGTCACGACAGCGGATGTGGACGGAGATGGGGATCTGGACGTGGTGGCAGCCATACGCGTGAGCGACACGGTGGTGTGGTATGAGAACACCGACGGGCTGGGGACGTTTGGCTCTGAGCAGGTAATCAATAATACGACCAATGGGCCGTCTTCTGTCATGGCAGCGGATGTGGATGGGGATGGAGATCTGGACGTGGTGGCGGCGTCAGTGTTTGGCGACACGGTGGCGTGGTTTGAGAACACCGACGGGTTGGGGACCTTTGGCGCCGCGCAGGTGCTCACCAATACGGCCGATGGGGCGATCTCTGTCGCGATAGCGGATGTGGATGGAGATGGTGATCTAGATGTGTTGGCGGCGTCAGGCGGCGACGACACGGTGGCCTGGTTTGAGAACAACGATCCCGGCATACTATTCAACGACACTGACGCCGATGCCGATCCGCTGACCGCGGTGCTAGTAACAGACGTCAGCAACGGCACGCTGGTCCTCAACGCCAATGGCACGTTTACCTATACCCCCAACCCCGACTTCAACGGCGTCGACTCGTTTACCTACAAAGCCAACGACGGAACGATTGATTCTAACACCGTGACCGTCACTTTGACCGTGACTACGGTAAACGACCTGCCGATTATCACCAACTTAGGCGGCGATGCCCTGGCCTACACCGAAGGCGACGGGGCGGTGGTCATCGAGCAAGGGGTGGATGCCGTCGTCAGTGATGTGGACAGCAGTGACTTTGACACAGGCACGCTTACGGTCTCCTTCCAAGCGGGCAGTGACAGTGCGGAGGATGTGCTGGCCATCCGGAACCAAGGCACGGCGGCGGGGCAGGTTGGTGTGAGTGGAAGTAACGTCACGTATCAAGGCGTGACGATTGGGACATTCACCGGCGGCACCGGTGGCACGGACTTGGTGATCGCGTTAAACGCTAGTGCCGATGCGACGGCGGTCAGCGCCCTCACGCAAAACATCACGTATGAGAACACCGACACCGACAACCCGACCACAGGTAATCGTACGGTGCGCTACGTGCTCACCGATGGCGATGGAGGCACCAGTACCAACTACGACACGACGGTGACGGTTAGTGGGGTCGACGATAGCGCGGTCATTACCGGGGACATCAGTTACAGCGGCAACGAAGGCGATACTGTGGGCGGCACGATGACGGCTACGGACGCTGAGGGTTTAACGGATAATACGTATTTTACTGTCACCACTCCGGCTACCAATGGCACGGCTGCTATCAACCCCGCCACGGGTGCGTGGACGTTTACTCCGACGGATCCAAACTGGTTCGGTAGCGATAACTTTACCGTCACTGTCACCGACGACCTTGGAGGCACCACCACACAAGTAGTGAGTATCACCGTTAATCCAGTCAACGATGCACCGGTTTTTAACACAAATCAGCTAGCTTATATCTCTGGACAAACCACCTTATTAAGTACAACCAATATCCTTACATCGGATGTCGATAATTTAGATGCCGATTTGACCTTTACTATTTCGGGAATTACTGGTGGACAGTTTGAAGCTGTGAGTAATCCTGGTGTTTTGATAAGTACCTTTACTCAGGAAGATATTAATAATGGTGATATTCAGTTTGTGCATTTCGGTGGGGCCGCGCCAAATTATTCGCTGACAGTGTTTGATGGTGCCATCGGTGTAGGACCAGTAGCAGTCAGTGTCAGTGAAATCATTGTTGATGAGCCGGAGTCTGCTATGACACTGGAAATCATAACTGATGAGAATCAAGAAAGTGAATTATTAAGTGCTGAATTAACAATTAATGAAGAAACCAGTGCCGCCCTCAAGATAGTTATTAATTCTTTGAACATAGAAAATTCAAATACAAAAATGCCAGAAACAATTTTGGATTCTCAGAATATCTTGAATCAAGATAAAGGAGTTGAACAGATTGTTCTAAATTCGAACAGTTTCGATCGTGATAATTTACAAAATGATAGAACAGTAACAGAACACATATTTATAGAATTAGCAAAGATACGAGATGCTGGTAGAGATATACTTGAGTCCAGTGGGTTGTTAGAAAACACGTCAGACACTCAACGTACTTTTGAAGAGGCACTTTCGAATTTTAGAGAAGAGATGGATGTATCTGATGATGCCGGGCAGAAGAAAATCGAAATTGCGGAAAACATTGGCAAGACAATTGGTTTAACACTGTCTGTTGGTTCATTATCGTGGTTGTTACGGGTTGAGTGGTTGTTTTCGGTATTACTTTCATCATTACCAACATGGAGACATATTGACCCTTTAGCTGTTCTTACTGCTTCTAAAGATGATGATTCTGAAGATGGTGATCCAGATAGCAAAGATGATGATCAATCAGAAAAGAAAGAAAAACAGATTGAGAAAAAAGTTGGAGAAATACTAGATACTTAGATTAACTCCTGGAAATAGAATCGTACTACTCCAATCATCAACTAACTCAGGGCAGGCTCGTGAAACGAGGCATGCTTAATATTAAGTAATTTTTGAAATGGCCGATATTTCAACTTACAGAAAGAATTTATTGCCAGTAATTTACTTTAAATTCAGGTGATTTGGCCTCAATGTCAATATTCTAATTATTATTCAGGAGTATCAATTAAAGCGCATGAGCCCATCGATTCGGATAGGTTTATCAATAACGGCACTGACGGTGACAGTGTTGCTGGTTTCTGATGCTTTTTTTGGAATATTCCCGGGACAACACAGCCAAAAATTAGAGGCTCGCAAAGAATACTGCGAATCAATTGCAATACAATTTTCATCACTTGTTGAGTCAGGAGAATATGAAGCTATTCAGAGCAGCATGATGAGATTAGTAGAGCGCAATCCCGAAGTCGTTTCGCTCGGTTTACGTCTGGCTGATGATCAATTGGTTGCTAGTGCAGGTGGTCACGAAAGCAACTGGAATAAAGAGGGTATAAAGTTTTCAACACCAACCCACGCTCTGGTACCGATTTTTGAAGCTGGTCAGGAATGGGGCAGGATGGAAGTCCAGTTTACCCCTCTGCAAATTGGTTGGATACCAACTTTATTAGAGTCTCCACTTGCTAGATTAATTCTAGTCACTTTAACGTTGGGGTTTCTGGTTTACACACTTTTTATTCGTCGAGCACTTCATTATCTAGATCCTAGCGCTGTAGTACCTGGTCGTGTTAAGGCTGCGTTAGATTTGTTGGTTGAAGGCGTGGTGTTACTTGATGCTAAACAGTACATAGTTTTGGCAAACAATGCTTTTTCTGATATGGCCGGAATCTCATCCGATGAACTGATTGGTCAACCATTATCCAAGTTGAACTGGGGAGAATTTAAACGGGAAGCGGACAACCCTTTTCCATTGCCGTGGGAACACACTAAATTACAGGACAGTAAATTACAGGGAGTCAGATTGTTGCTTCACTCAAAAATAAAAGGCATGCGTGTCCTGTCGACTAATATTTCAGCAATATATGATGGCAAAGGGAAACAGCGCGGCATGATGGTCACTTTTGATGATATCAGTGAGGTCGAAAGGGCTAATCGGGAATTAAAAGCAACGGTTTCCCAACTTGAAAAAGCAGAGATAAAAATCCGTGGACAAAATGATGAACTCAGACGGCTTGCGAGTGTCGATCCACTTACGAATACCATGAATCGTCGGGCGTTTTTCGAAAAATTAAATACTGAATTTATACTGGCAAAACAGGAAAATTTGATAGTCAGCTGTATTATGGTAGACATTGATCACTTTAAAAAAATCAATGACACCTATGGGCATGCAGTTGGTGATGAAGTAATAAAGGGGATAGCAAATATCTTGATTGAGCATTGTGGTAAAAATGGTGCTGTTGGCCGTTACGGTGGAGAAGAATTTTGTATAGTATTACCTCAAACTAATCTTGATAGAGCAGCCGTTATAGCAGAAAAGATCAGAGAATTATTTTTGTATTGGTCAGAAGTTAAGGATAGTCCTACAAACGGCAAAACAATCACTGCCAGTTTGGGAGTCTCAGCAATTAATTTGGGAGCAAAAGACCCAGCTGCCATGATCGATCAGGCAGATCAGGCACTATATCATTCTAAAACCAATGGACGTAACCAGGTTACTAAATGGTTTGATCAGCAGCAAGTACATTCAAAGGTTAGCTAAAATGCCAGTTGTTGGATCACAGGCAATTCACAAAATATCCCAAATGGAATTGGCAAAACTAATCGAACCCAGCGTTGGCCAGGTTATTTATTCAGCAGGCACCAGAATCTTTGAAGAAAATGATCGTGGTAACGAAGCATATCTTATACATAACGGTTATGTTGAAATATCACGCGACATTAATAATGAAAAGAAAGTGATTGCAATTCTTGGCCCAGGAGAAATTTTTGGGGAAATCTCTGTGATGGATGGAAAGCTTCGTACGGCAACAGCAATTGCTATACATGAAATAACTGTTCACCCGATAAGTCGCAGGCAGATTCAGGATGCGATGAAAGGAGAAGATCCTTTAACTCAATTATTATTACAATCAGCATTTCGTCGTTTGAGAATAATGCACACAGATTTTTCTGATGATATAGAGGTGGAGGAACTGGAATTTGAAAGCAAAAGGGATATCGTTTTTCAACAGACTCGAAACGAGGCAGTTAATTATATTAATTCTATGTCGAAACTTTCGGCTGCGGTCGAGAACCAATCATTTGAATTATATTATCAACCCATAGTGAATTTATCAAATGGTATCGTTAATGGTTATGAAGCATTAGTCCGTGGTCCTAAGGATATTCCTGAGATGCGTAATCCTCAAGACTTTATTCCGCTTCTTGAAGAGTCCGGGTTGATTATCCCTTTAGGTGAATGGATATTAGAGCATTCTTTATTAGCATATCAATTATTTGATAAGAAAGCTCAAGATAAAAATCTGAAAAATCCACTTTTTATCAGCATCAATGTATCACCACGCCAGCTGGATGATAAAGATAACGTAGAATCACTCATTAATATTATTTTGCGCTCTTCAATCGATCCAAAATGTATAAAATTGGAAATAACAGAAAACACTCTGTTAAATAACCCTCATGTGGCAATGGAGGCATTAAGTCGATTACGTACAATTGGAGTTCTTGTTGCGATAGATGATTTTGGTACAGGTTATTCAAGTTTGAATTACTTAAACAGATTTCCTTTAGATATATTGAAAATCGATCGAAGTTTTATTAATGACATGTTTGATAATGATAATGGGAAACGTATAGTTTCCGCTATTATTGGTTTGGCTAAACAACTGGATATGCTTGTTGTAGCTGAAGGTATTGAAAAGCGGGAAGAAATGGAATGGTTAAGAAAGCAAAGATGTGAGCTTGGCCAGGGATATTATTTTTCAAAACCTATGCCTATTCAGGATGCGATACAATTATTAAACAAGGGTTTTTCCTAGAGCGCTAAAAAATAAGTCTTAGTTCGACATTGTATTTTAATCATTAATTAATAGATTAGTTGTTAATAGAAAAAACAAAAAGTTGGAAGGCAATTCACCGATCTTACCGACTATTACAGTTACAACTGAAACAACTCATAGTTTCAGGACTTTTCTGTTAGCGGTGTTAAATCAAGTAGCGATCAACGGAATGTAGACTATTATTTAATTAACTGAGCCTATTGGGTTTGTTTCTGTCTATTTATCTACCTGATTTCAAATGTTGTATAGGTGAAAAAATTGATTCTTACACTAAAGCTTTGTCGCTAATGTGTGGATGTAAAAGTATAAATTACTCTACGAGATCTTATGGCTAGAGAGAATACCCAAAAAATTAACTTCGAACGAGAGAAGCTCATCAGGGCCAGTCGACTGCACTGGTTTCATTGGCTAGTCATCATTATGTCTCTCATATTGACTGTCGGCGCGTGGTATATCACGAAACACAGATCGATGAGAAAGTTAAGGCTCGATTTTTACGTGAATCTGACCAAGTTATCAAGCTGATCACTGAGCGCATGCAGAAGTATGAAGATGCATTGTGGGGTGGGTGCAATTCAGGCTCAGGGAGGTGATATTCCTTACGAGAATTGGAATAAGTTTGCCCATACACTGGATATTGACATCTAATATCCCGGTATCAACGGCATCGGAGTCATCCACCGTGTTTCGCCTACAGAGATGCCTGCTTATCAGACAGAGCAACGTGCTTCGCGTCCGGATTATGCGGTTCATCCGGAGGCGGAGTTTCTGTTTTACGCGCCTTTCTATCGAGGTGGAACCTATACCACTGCCGAAGAGCGCCACACTCATTTCACCGGCATGGTTTACGCGCCGTTCGTTGTCAAAAAGCTCATGGATGGCGTGCTCTCAAGAGAGAACCGCCATGTTGGTTTAAGCATTGCCGATACAGCCGAGACTATCTATAACGAGCACATGCCAAGTGAGTTCGATTACGATCCAGAACCACTATTAACCACGAAAATTGATCTGCCGTTATACGGTCGTATCTGGACATTTGATATCCGCTCTACCCAATCTTTCCGAGAAGCCGCCGATAGCAATCAACCTCTTATGATTTTATTTGGCGGTATCATTATTGACTCAATGTTGTTGATGCTCTTTATCATGCTGTCTAAGGCCAACCGCCAGGCGCTACAATACGCGGATTTAGCTACAGTTGATTTGGCAAGAAAAACGTCCCGGCTGGAACAATCGAATGAAGATCTTGAACAATTTGCCTATCTCGCTTCCCACGATCTGCAGGAGCCATTAAGGACGGTCGGAAATTACACGCAACTCTTGAAACATCGTTACCAGGGGCAGATTGATGAGCAGGCTGATGATTACATTCAGTACGCAGTCGATGGCGTAAAACGTATGCAGAGACTACTTCATGAGTTGCTAGAATATTCACGAGTCGATTCTAGCAGTGAACTCAAAACAATAGACATGGGAACTGCCTGTCAGAATGCTATCAACAGTTTGAAACAAACCATCGATGAATTGGGGGCACAAATCGACATTGGAATGCTCCCCGAAGTAACAGGAAATGGCACACAACTTACTCAATTGTTCCAGAACTTGATCGTTAATGCGCTCAAATATCAGGCGGAAGATACTGTGCCATGTATCAAAGTATCAGCGGAAGATCGCGGTGCGGATTGGTGTTTTTCAATCGAGGATAACGGTATTGGGATTGAGTCGCGCTATATCGAAAAAATCTTCGTGATGTTCCAACGTCTCCACCCACGTGAGGATTATGAAGGAACCGGTGTAGGGCTAGCCATTTGCAAGAAGGTGATCATTCGGCACGGCGGCGAGATTTGGGTGGAGTCAAAACCCGGATCGGGTTCGACATTCTATTTCACACTTCCGAAGGTAGCACTTGAGTTAGTGACTGTTACACCGCAGGGCCAATCCAGGGCAGAGGGACATCACAAAGATCGCGGGAACAAACGAAAAGCCATCTAATTAAAGTTGTGTTTCACGTCTCAGAATGACAATTTCAATCCAGCAGTGAGTCCTAATCCGTCGAGATCAGGGTTCGCTTCTTCAAATCCGTTATAACGTAGTTCCATGACAAGTGAAAACTGTTGCGAGACCTTGAAATTTAATTGCGGTTCTACGACCCAACGATCTGAACCGTCGATAACATTGATATCCGCAAACCCGGTAAGCGATACTCGATCTGAAAATGGTACAAAAAAGCTGACACTTGCCTGCCAGCCGCTTCCGTCTGATTCATATGGGAATAAACGCCATTGCATTTTTCCCTGGCGATCACTAAAAGGAAGTGGAATAGCATGATCATAATAAGGACCAATGCGAACTAGATCATTGTCAGGTCCGTTGAAATCATTGTATTCGGCCATCATGCCGACACCTTGCAGACCAAACAGCCATTCCGGACTGATCTCGCGAGACAGTCTGTATTCGATGAAATGACGTGTGATATCGAAACGGTCAGATGCATTTCCCTGATCACCGTGGAGATCAGTAAACCCCCAAATCTTAAATCCCAAAGGAAGCTCATCTATGCTGGTGAATATCGCAAGAGTATTATAATCGCGACTGTCAAAGTAGTATGTAAGCGCAGCTTTCGCGTTGAATGGACGTCCTGCGGATGCTTTATTCTGAGTCGTTTCTGACGCCGAAACACCAGTCGCTTTTTGACCCTCCGTGGCAGCCTGCACCGGAAACACACATGAGCAGGACAGAATTATTGGCAAAATATTGTATCTAAATATAACTGAAAATAGCCGGGCCATCGGCCTGGTCTCCATATATTATATTTCGCGATATCTCATTGAGTTGTATGAGAAGCAGCATCGTTCATCATGTATTCGTGCAAATTTTAACGGCTGCGTTTGCGAGTTACTTTAGTTAAATTTCTTTCCATGAGAATGCTTAGACTACATGATATCGAGGTCGTGAACGGTACGACGAAGACACTGTTATGGAAAAGAGTTACTAGCGGAAATTTATGGATAGAATATGGGCCTAAATAGATCACATAGGAAAGATATTATTGAAATACAGCCAGTAGCTCTCTGACCTTGTCCCGTTTTTTACTGTTGCAGCTACCGTTATAACAATGGCGGTTTAAATAGAGAAACAGGGCGGCTTTGCGTTGTAACACACTTGCCACTGAATTCTTTACGATAGCTATAAAAAATATCTTCGGTATTTTTTTTCGAAATTAAAAAAAACTGAGCAATAATGAATAATTTTTTTCTTCTTTTACCTGTTGTTGAAAAAGGTTAATTAAATCTGGATTACTGTCGCCCAGGATATAATTCTCAAAGTCGGTGTTAAGAAATACGGCACCTGAACTGGGGAAGGGTTCGATCAGTCGTTTACCTGATCCTAAAGATCCACGGATGTGGCTGATGATTCGATATTCACCACTGAGCCATTTTAAAAAGGGTTTAGAGTATCAAGACTAAATAACAATTCTATACCCAGTCACCAATTGGATTAAAACAAGCATATTTCATTGATTACTTAAAGTTTTTTAGCCAAATTGCCGATACCAATCGGCATTACAAATCAAAATAAATCAATGATATGACAGCTTCAGTATTACATCAGTAGTGACTATATGATTGAAATTAGAGTGCTTTTAATAGAAGACAACCCTGGCGATGCGTATTTATTGCAGGAATATCTCAACCGGGGCAAATTAGCCTCCTATTCTGTTACTCATGTTTCATTGTTAGCCGATGGTAAAAAAGCCATGCAAGAGGAAGATTATGATGTGATCTTTCTGGACATGGGACTACCCGATGGCACCAGTTCTACCATCGTATCTGAGGCGATTAAACATGCCAGGAACACTCCCGTCATCGTTATGACTGGTAATAACGATATTCAGCAGGGTATTGAGTCCGTTAAAGCAGGTGCCCAGGACTACCTTATCAAGGGTGAGGCTAGAGACGATACGGTTGAACGTGCTATTCATCATGCTATAGAGCGAAAGCGCCTCCTAGTCGAATTGGATGTCTTGAAAGAACGTGAACACGAACTCGCCATGCACGATTCATTAACAGGTCTGACAAACCGGGCATCATTGAAATATCAATTTGAAAATATACTCCAGCATGCGAAACGAACTGATGAAAAAATAGCAGTATTATTTATCGATCTGGATCGATTTAAAATTATCAATGATTCGATGGGCCATGATATTGGGGATGCTGTCTTGATTGAGGTGGCTAAACGACTTACGAGTCTACTAAGAGAGTCGGATATCGTAGCCCGAATTGGTGGTGATGAATTTATCTGTGTATTGAGAGATATTGTCGATAACAATGGTATTAGTAAGCTCGCTGAAAAAATCAATACCTCTTTGCAAGAAGCGTTTTATGTTCATAAAGAGGAGTTGTACATAGGTTGTAGTATTGGTATTTCACTATTCCCTGATGATGGTCAGTCTTGTGATGAGCTGATTACCGTCGCTGACACGGCGATGTATCTCGCCAAGGAACAGGGTCGTAATCAGTATCAGTTTGCAGATTCGGAGACAAAAAAGAAATCGCAAAGCCCAAATATGGGTAATGAACTTCGACGTGCGTTTGCCAATAATGAATTTATTGTTTATTACCAGCCAGTGGTAGATGCCAAAACTGAAACAATCCATAGCTGTGAAGCCCTGGTGCGTTGGCAGCATCCTGAAAAAGGAATCATGTTACCGGGTACGTTTATACCTGAGATGGAACAGTCCGGGTTGATTGTCCAGCTTGGAGAATATGTCTTGAAAGAAGTTGCTCATTATTGGAAGTCGAATATGCGACAACAATTTCCGAACTCAAGAATTTCCGTCAATATTTCCTCACTGCATTTTCGACAGAAGACCTTCGTTGTTCGTTTGCTTGAACTATTTGATGAAATAGCTGTGGAAAGCAGTTGGCTCGATATTGAAATTACCGAGAGTGTTATTTTACATTACGAAACACTGGTTATTGAACATTTTAAATTATTAAATGAAAATGGCATTGGCATCAGCATTGATGATTTCGGCACTGGTTACTCTTCCTTCTCATACTTGCGCGATTATCCTTTGTCGACGCTCAAGATTGATAAATCGTTTGTTGATCATCTTCTCTCCGATATAAATGACAGGGCAATCGTAAAGGCAATTTCGGTACTCAGTGAACAACTGGGTATGAAAGTCATTGTTGAAGGTGTTGAAACATTAGAACTTGTAACGACTCTTCGTGCGATGGATTGTAACTATATACAAGGTTATTATTATTCGCGACCTTTGCCACCAGATGAGTATGTAAATTTCATGTTCAATGGTCTTAGTGAGTTAAAACAAGTACAAATAAACTGAGTATTACTCGTCCACCTAGTTATTAAATTTATGATGGAAATTCGACTACTTTCCAGTAGTGATCCAGCATTTCGATGACTGAAATAAATTCATCTCCAACATTGGATTTAAGCAGATAGCCGGCCACATTGAGATCGTAGGCTGCGATTTTATCTTTTTCTCTCTTGGAGGTGGTCAGGATAAACGCCACGATTTTATTGAATGCAGGATCTTTACGTAACTCTTTTATCAATTCGATACCGTCCATACGAGGCATATTCAAATCGACTAATAATAGCTTTGGTGATGGAATCGGCTCATGGCCGTTTTCGCCACGTAACATCTCCAGAGCCTCTACGCCGTCCTTGGCGCGGGAAAATGGATTGCTAATTTTCATTTTTTTAAAGGAGCGTTGAGTAATTTCGGCATCAATATCGTCGTCTTCGACCAATAAGATGTTTACGGTATCTGTTGTCATTTGTGTCTCCTTATTAATTAATAGGTGTGGAATGATGGGTTGTTTATTTAGGCCAGGTGAAAATAAAACGGGTACCCTGACCGATATCAGAATCCAGGATAATTCTTCCGCCATGCTTGAACAGAATTTTTTTCACCATGGCCATACCCATACCGCTGCCTTCGACTTCGTCTCGGGGTTTTAATGTTTGAAACATTTCGAAAACCTTCTCGTGAAATTTCGGATCGATACCGGGGCCATCATCATCAACCGTAAATTCATAATACTGACCATTCGGTTTCATCGAGACCGTGATCGTCCCCTCTGTTTTATCATGGTGTTTAATCGCATTGTCAATCAGGTTACGAAAGATCAGATCGAGTGGTGATTTTGAGACAGTACATTGTTTTAGGCTGTCATCGATGTTGATCAGAAAACCTTCCTGTATGTTTAACAACTCGGTGATTTCTTTAATTAATAAATCAGTCTCAATAGGATTACTTTTTTGTTCTGTTTGACCTGTCCGTGAATAATCAAGTAAGTCATCCAATAACCGATCCATGCGAAATACGCGACCACGCAATTTTTCCATGTACTCCTTGTTCTTACCTGTCAATGCATCACCAAGGTCTTCATCTAACCAGAGACTGAGATTATCAATAGCACGTAGCGGTGACTTCAAGTCGTGTGAGGCAACATAGGCAAACTTTTCTAATTCATCATTAGTCAGTTGTAAATCTTCCATTGTATGTTTAAGTTCGGATGTTCTTTGTTCTACAAGATCTTCAACTATTTGGCGGCGACGAATAAGTTGCATAAATAAAAGAGTGAGTAACGCAGTAAACACAAGACCACTGCCAAGAATAATCCAGGGTAATCTAGATATGAGGTTCTTATAGGCATCCATACGCGGTGTTAGCGTAATTTTCCACTGGCGGCCTGCCAAGTCCAGTACATCTGTATATGAGAAAGCATCTATAGGTACAGCTTGGCCTTGGACGGAATTAATAATATTTTCTGTATTTCCGGGTGAGATTATATCTTCAACCTGTATATCAAAGTTACTTTCGTTCTCTCCCAGTGCCTGGCTAATCATATCGCCAACACGTAAAACCATGAGCACAAAACCTTCTATATATTTTTGCCTTTCCTCAATGCTCTTATAGAACGTTGCATTGTCATAGACAGGATTAAAGATTAATAACCCGGCTTGTTTTTCGTTTTCTTGTACCAGGGTAATGCGTGCGGTTGCTACTTTTTCCCCACTATCTCTCGATGTATTAAGTGCTTCCAGGCGTTTTGGATTAGACGCAAGATCAAATCCTACCGCAGCTTTATTGGTTTGCAGCGGCTCGACAAAATATACCGGGAAATATTCATCGCGAATATTTGCTGTGACCATCGCGCCTTGATTTTTTTCTTTGATAGTGAAGCCTTCTAACCCATCTACCTGCGCTTGTGTTTCATATTTCTGTCGTTCACTATTCAGTATTTTTGGAATCCACTCCAACGCTTGTGCGTTAGCATATTTTCTCAGGAGTGGGTTCACAAATGTCTGAAATTCCGAACGACTGATATGGGGTGTAGCGTCGTAAAAGGATTTTACAGAATCCAACACTCCCAAGGTTAGTTTCAACAGCTTGTTCTATCGAGCGAAATTGCACTTTTACGTCAGCAAGCATAGTTTGTCGTAATTTTTGATCTTCTAAATCCTTAAACACCAGGCAGGTAATGATAGAAATGACTACTCCGGCCATTGCAATAAAAAAAAGGCGCGTATTCCAGGCTTCCTTTTTTTTCCGAAGTTCGTAATTTATGTATAGTTTCTATTTCTACTGTCATTCTTTAATTGCCATATTAATTTACGGGTGTGGAACAGTCTGTTGTTTATCTTGGCCAAGTAAAATTAAAATGACTACCCTGACCGCACTCCATTCCAACAGACCATGTTGTAAGCCACCGGTCAGGGTGTAAAATGTTTGATCCAACAAGGCACTCTTGGACAAGTCTGATTCAGCGACTTCCTTGATATTAAAGCCGTGCGCTTGTGAACGGAAATCCATGTCGAACAGATTAAGCGTGATAGGTAATATGCATAACAAGGCGACTGCCCATAATAATGGCATGGGAAATTGACACTGCTCTGGTAATTGCGCTGTATTTATATTCATCCGCTGATCTTCTGTAACGTCACTGTTTTGATAGATCTTAAGCTTTATCTGCTTTATTCTGAATATTAGGTTCGAAAGAGTTTCAATTCTCTTGCAAGGAGAATGCAAAAGTCATACCTGAAATTAAGGAACGCTTTTTTGAGGACGGTATTAGCTATTGAAATCGACGCGAGCACACAGGCGGTTTCTTTATTGTTTTAGACGTTATTTGGAAAGACTGTACTTAAGAGGGTTTATTGTTCTATATGCTTCAATATAAAGATATATATGTGTATTGGAGATTGGTCATTGAAACACGGCCAATAATTCTTCGACTTTATCGCGTTTACTTGTGTTACAGCTAATGGTTCTTCTTACCAGGAATCGTTCGGTTGTTGCACCGGCATTTTTATAGAGTGCACGCGTGTTATCGGTATTATGATTTGAAATAATAACCGGAATACCTTTTTTGGCTAGCTTACCAGCCCATTCGGCTAATTCAATTTGTTCTTCCCAACCGAAGCCACCGGAAAAGTAATCGGTAAAATAGGCTGTCTTTGATAAAGGCACATAAGGCGGGTCACAATAAATTACATCGCCTGTTTTTGCCTTTTTCATTGTCTCGACAAAATCGGCATGAATAAACGTCGCTTTTTTTGATGCAATATGAAAGGCACCTAATTCTTTCTTTGGGAAATACGGTTTTTTGTAACGACCAAAAGGCGTATTGAATTGATGTTTGGAATTATATCGGCAAAGCCCATTATAACAGTGCCGATTTAAGTAGATAAAAAGTGCGGATTTTAATCGTGAATCCTGAGTTCGATTAAACTGTTTCCGAAAAGAATAATATTTCGTTTCACAATTATTTTTCGGCGTAAAAAACGATTGGCAATATTCAGTGAAGGATTCGCCTTCTTGTTGAACGTATAGATATAGATTGATTAAGTCAGGGTTAGTATCGGCTAATAGATATTTCTTATAAACGCTATTCAAGAATACAGCACCTGAACCGACAAAGGGTTCCACCAAACGCTTTCCTGGATCGAGTCGATTCTGAATTCGATCAAGTAATCTAAATTTGCTACCTGGCCATTTCAAGAATGGTTTAATAAGTGCCACAATTAATTGTTCTCATCTGATGCAATAGCTTTAATACTCAGCGCATGTATTTCTGACTTCATAAGGTCATCTACGGCTAGGTACACTAACCGATGTCGTTCGATAAGACTTTTACCATTAAATGCATCGGTAGTAATAGAAACGGCAAAATGCCCCGCACCACTGGCCGCACCGGCGTGGCCGGCATGGAGATGGGACTCATCAACAATATCCAATTGACTGGGTTGTAGGTGTTCGGTCAATTGTTTACGAATAGCTTTAACACGATCCATGATCTGATCAATCTAGAAAACTTTTTTGTAGGGTTTGACGATAACCTTTTCATAGACACCGGTAGCGATATAAGGATCCTCATCGGCCCAGGCCTGTGCATCTTCTAGTGAATCAAATTCAGCCACGATGAGGCTACCTGTAAAACCATTTGGCCCCGGGTCTTCACTGTCGATCTTTGGATGAGGCCCGGCAGTTAGTAGTCGTCCCTCATCACGTAAGGCTTCAAGCCGGGCAATGTGATCTGGACGGACACTCATTCTTTTCTCCAGGCTGTCTTCAACGTCAAAACACATGATTGCGTAATACATTTTAATAATTTCCTCTCATATATTATTTTTCTTCAGATGTAGTTTCTTGTTCTTTGATATAACGAAACATGTAAATACCCATGCCAACCAGAAAAGACAAATTGAGTAAGGTCATGCCCCAGGCCTTGAAATTAACCCAGAATTCCGTGCTGTAATTAAAGGCGACATAGAGATTTACGAAACCTATAAGAATAAAAAATATCCCCCAGCTCATGTTAATATTTTTCCAGACATGCGATGGTAATTGCAATTTATCATCTGCCATATTGATCATACGTTGAAAAATTGTTTTCTCACCAATAAAGTGACTGCCGATTAAAGCAATGGCAAAACACCAGTTAACAACCGTTGGTTTCCATTTAATGAAATTCTCATTATGTAAATAGATAGTCAATCCACCAAAAATGAGTACCACGACAAAAGTGATGAGATGCATCTTTTCAAATTTTTTGTATAACAACCAATAGAGACAAATCTGGATAAAACTTGCTACGATGATCGTATAAGTCGCTGCATAAATGCCTTGTTGGCGATCCTCAGGGATGTAAAAGGCAATGAAGAAGGCAATGATCGGAAAAAAATCAAACAGGAATTTCATAAAATTTTAATGACTGAAAAAAATGACATCATAACGAAAATACTCAGTAAACTCTAATGACTCAGTACTTGAAAATTCATCCAGACAATCCTCAGCAACGTTTGCTAACTCAAGTGAGCAGTGTGTTGCGAGAAGGCGGTGTTATCGTTTATCCAACCGATTCCAGTTACGCTCTTGCCTGCCATCTGGAAGATAAGCAGGCGGTTGAGAGGATATGCCAGATCCGGCAACTGGATAAGCGCCATGACATGACTCTGGTTTGTCGTGATCTGGCAGAGATCAGTAACTATGCCAAAGTGGGGAATTCCGCTTTTCGTTTGATCAAATCACTGACACCGGGCCCTTATACGTTTTTATTAAAGGCCAGTCGTGATGTACCCAAACGACTTCAGCATGCGCAGAAAAAAACCATTGGTTTGCGCGTACCGGCAAATCAAATCGCGCTGGAATTATTATCTGTGTTTGGCGAACCAATTTTGAGTAGTAGTCTGATCTTGCCAGGTGGGACAGTACCATTGTCCGATCCTGAAGAGATAGAAGAAAAAATCGGCAATCGAGTCGAGTTGGTGATAGACGGCGGTGCAGGTGGAATTGAACCGACCAGCGTTTTGAATATGGTGAATGAAGAGGTTGATGTAGTGCGTGAAGGTCTAGGCGATGTGTCCTGGTTGTTATAGTCAATAAACTTGATGCAGGCTCATGCAAACAGTAAGGAAGAGTCAAGAATAGAAAGATGATCCATGCTGCTTCCGTGGTATTATACGCTAACTGTTGTAGCAGCTCATGTAGGCGGAAATTTCAGCGCAACAGAGTTTCCTTAGCATTCATATGTTTATAGTTAATAGGTGAACGTAATTCATGTCCGTTGGAACTATTCCGTCCGAAGAAGATACTGTCGAAACCCCTGATGCTGAACTGCGGATAGGTTCAGAACAATCCGAAATGCCGTTTGCCATCGTTCAGGGGGCTCCTCTTACCGAGTTACCAAAGGATTTATACATTCCACCTCAAGCCCTGGAAGTGTTTCTGGAGGCCTTTGAAGGCCCACTGGATTTATTGCTCTATCTGATCAAGCGCCAGAATATTGATATTCTGGATATCCCTATTGCGCGTATTACCCAGCAATACATGGAATACATCGACTTAATGGAAGAATTACAGCTTGAGTTGGCCGGTGAATATTTATTAATGGCGGCGATGTTAACCGAGATCAAATCGAGATTACTCTTGCCGCGTCCGGTTGAGGATGAGGATGAAGATGATCCACGCGCTGAACTGGTACGCCGACTACAGGAGTATGAGCGCTATAAACAAGCAGCGGAAGATATAGATACCTTGCCAAGACAAGGGCGCGAGGTGTTCTCGGCTCAAGTTGAATTTCCCTATCGTCGTTCGCAACAGGAACCGCCACAGGTATCTCTCGATAATTTATTAAAGGCTTTTGCCGACGTGCTTAACCGTGCTGATATGTACACGCATCATTTGATCACGCGTGAGCCCTTATCACTGCGTGAGCGTATGAGTATCATA
This sequence comes from Gammaproteobacteria bacterium, assembly GCA_965250225.1. Taxonomy (GTDB): domain Bacteria; phylum Pseudomonadota; class Gammaproteobacteria; order Eutrophobiales; family Eutrophobiaceae; genus CBDEUK01. Next base: position 156,910 of record CBDFNQ010000038.1, on the reverse strand, counting down.
CTGGATAAAGTGCAACCCGATGATTTCATAGACTTCAGCGAGTTATTCACTCTTGAGGAAGGACGCTCAGGTGTGATCGTTGCTTTACTGGCTATTTTAGAACTCATGAAATCTTCCTTGATTGAGATGGTGCAAAATGAAACCAACGGTCCAATTTATGTCAAAGCCGCCGCCTAATTGTTAAATATTCAGATGGAAAAACAACAACTAAAAAATATTATTGAAGCGGTGTTAATGGCTAACGATTCTCCTCTAACCGTTTCTGATTTGCTGAAATTGTTTGAGTCTGATCCGGTGCAACCTGAACGTAGCGCGGTGCGTGAGATTTTGACTGAATTGCAAACCGATTATGATGGTCGAGGGATTGAGCTGGTGGAAGTCGCCAGTGGTTTTCGTGTTCAGGCACGCAAAGAAAATGCGGACTGGATAAATCGATTGTTTGATGAAAGGCCAGCACGATATTCCAGGGCTCTGCTTGAGACCCTGGCTATTATTGCTTACCGCCAGCCGATCACCCGTAGTGAGATTGAAGAGATCCGTGGTGTGAGTGTGAGTTCGAGCATCACCAAGACATTACAGGAGCGTGACTGGATCAGGGTCGTTGGTCATCGAGATGTGCCAGGTAAACCTAGCTTGCTTGCCACAACCAAGGAATTTCTCGATTACTTCAATTTGAAAAAATTGTCCGAGTTGCCTTCCCTGGCTGAGATTAAAGACTTCGATCAAATGAATCCGGATCTGTTCGAGGGCATGGACATGGAAGCGTTGAGAAAGGCGGTGGAAGCCGATTCAGAGCCTGTTGAACAAGACGAAGTAGAATCAATCGACGAACCCGGTGGGGATGACGATGATTCCGAATCCGAAGAAACCGATAACGTGATCCCTTTCACCGGTTAGTCCAATACTTAAAGGGTATTTTTTTCTGCACCCTTCAAAACGAGATCCTGATATGTCTGAGCGAATTCAAAAAGTATTGGCACGAGCTGGTTTTGGTTCGCGTCGAGAGATTGAAGGTTGGATCAAAAAAGGTCGTATCAAGGTCAATGGCAACACTGCCTCGTTGGGCGATCAAATTTCTGAGCAGGATAAGGTGAGTCTGGATGATAAGGTATTGCGTCGACAAACCTTAAACAATGCGAGCGAAACCAAAGTCATTGCCTATTATAAACCCGTTGGCGAAGTCTGTACTCGTAAAGACCCCGAAGGTCGTCCCACGGTGTTTCAAAAATTGCCGCGCATTCAGGGTGGTCGCTGGATCAGCGTGGGACGACTCGACATTAACAGCTCCGGTCTGCTGTTATTTACCAATGATGGGGAACTAGCCAATGCATTAATGCATCCGAGTAGTACTATTGACCGTGAATACGCGGTACGGGTTTTGGGAACAGCCACGCAGGAGCAAATAGATAACCTGCTCAGAGGTGTTGCGCTAGAGGACGGAGTGGCTCGATTTACCGACATCGTCGATTCTGGCGGTGAAGGCTCGAATCATTGGTATCACGTGGCACTCATGGAAGGGCGAAATCGTGAAGTGCGCCGTTTGTGGGAATCTCAGGGTATGGCTGTCAGTCGCTTGATCCGGGTACGCTACGGGCCTTACTTCCTGGAACGCAAACGCAGGGTCGGAAAGGTTTGGGAATTAGAGGATAAAGACATCGATTCTCTTAGAGCCGCCGTCAAAAGTGCGTGATAAACGCTATAATAGAATTACGGTTATGAGCGAATGGCACTTAGCTTAAGTCAAAAACACCGTCATCCCGGCGAACACCTATAGGACGTAGGTGATAGAGCGACGCAGGAAGCCAAAGCCGAGGCCGGGATCCAGATTTACATGGATTCCGGCCTACGCCGGAATGACAATAGTAGTATGATCGGCTGAGTCAATTGGTAGTCATGATTTACATTGTATTAAGAACAATTAGCAGGAAATCATTATGCGAATAGTAAAATCCATCATTGTGGTGCTAGGCCTGATCGGTATTAGTCAGGTTATTGCAGCAGCCGAATCGGCCAAGATGAGTGTTGATTCGAAGTTGTATGCTTCTTCTAGTATTCAGTCATCTGTCGTTGCTAATTTGTCGCAGGGGACAGATGTTACGATCGACCAGCGTCAGGGTGGTTGGTATCAGGTTTCAGACTCAACCGGCCAACAAGGTTGGGTGCGCAGCTATGATGTGCAAACAGAGGCGAATGGCAACTGGTTTTCCAGACTCAAGCGGGTAATTGCCGGTGGTTATTCCAGTGAATCCAATTCAACCGCTACCATAGGTATTCGTGGACTTGGACCGGGTGAGGTTAAAAAAGCTGCTCCAAACCTGTCAGAGCTTGCTAAGCTTGAAAACTACAAAATTTCTTTATCGCAAGGTAAACAATATGCGGCATCTATTCCATTAAAATCACAACATATCGCCTACTTGAAGCCAATTGAGAAAGCAGATATCAGCAATACCGGATCCAGTGAACCAGCACAGAATAACTCTACCAGCAATAATAACGATGGCGACGAAGATCTCATCAAAAAAGCAGTTGAGAGTCTCTGGTGACGGGTAGCAATCTTGAACGGGGTGTTAAGATGAATAATATGAAAAAAATCAGTAAACAATTTTTTCTGGCAGTAGCCGTGAGTGGGCTATCCATTTCAGTGATGGCCCTGGACCTTCTGGAGTTTGGTGCAAAGGCAATAGAGATTGGGTTGAATAGGCAAGATGCCTTTACTGAAATTGACGAGCCAAAGGAAATTGAACTGGGGCAAGGCATGTCGGCCCAGCTGTTGGGAGCTGCCCCGTTGGTTGATGACGAAGACGTACAACGTTACGTCAATCAAGTGGGTATGTGGGTGGTCAATCAAAGCGAACGCTCAAACCTTCCCTGGCGTTTTGGTGTTCTGGATGAAGACAGTATCAATGCTTTTGCCGCACCAGGTGGTTATATCTTCATTTCAAAAGGTTTATTTTTGTTGCTTCGCAATGAATCCGAACTCGCTGGGGTGTTGGCACATGAAATTGGTCATGTGTTGGAAAAACACCATCTGGACGATATCAAAGAACGTGCTCAAAATGGTCTTTTTAAAGACCTGGCTGGAGAATTGGTCAGTCAAAAATTTGGCTCGGGATGGGGAAAGTTAGTGAAACAACTATCTAATATCGGTGTTGAGGTCTGGGAAAGCGGTCTGAATAGAGAAGATGAATTTGAGGCCGATCAAATTGGTGTTGTATTAGCCGCACGTGCGGGCTATGACCCTTATGGACTGGTTGGTGTGCTCGATACTTTAAATCGTATTAACCCATCATCAAGCGAATCATATAAACAAATGCATGCGACCCATCCACAACCCAATGACCGTATCATGTTATTAGATAATCAAATGACCGGTACAATGGAATCCTACGTTGGCTATCCGATCAGTTCTGCCAATCTATACAAGTTTCAAAATCAGTTGGAGAACCCAAAAGGTTAGTCAACTCGATTCCCAGTTTATTTCTACTGCTCTCCGCTTAATCTATCAACGTCTTTACGATGCTTATGGGCCACAGAACTGGTGGCCTGCTTCTTCCCGTTTTGAAGTCATGGTCGGGGCAATCCTCACACAGAACACAGCGTGGACAAATGTTGAAAAGGCAATACGAAATTTAAAACGTGACAAGGCGCTGAATCACAAGGCCATGCTGTCCATTAATGAGAAAGAACTGGCTGAACTGATCAAACCATCCGGTTATTTCAATATCAAGGCGAAACGGCTGAAAAATTTTGCTGACTGGTATCAGCAACGGGGTAGTTATAGAAAACTGCAGCATTTTGAAACGACAAGGCTCCGGGATGCCTTACTGGAAGTGAAAGGTGTTGGCCCGGAAACGGCCGATGACATCCTATTATATGTCTTTAACCGACCTGTTTTTGTCATCGATACCTATACTCGACGATTATTCTCAAGGTTGAATCTGATCGACGGTGATGAACCCTATGGGGTTTTACGCCAGGCATTTGAAGATGCACTGGGGTTTGATGATGTGGCGTTATTTAATGAATTCCACGCCCTGATCGTGCGTCATGCCAAAGAGAAATGTACGGAGTCGGATGACTGTCTGCACTGTTCTGTGGAAGAAATTTGCATTGGGTAACATCCCTTACTCCGTCATACCGGCCTCCGAGCCGGTATCCAGTTATTATTGCGTCACCTTTGGTGACAACTCCTTTGTACTGGGCATGGATTGTTCCAGACAATCCTATTGCATTTCCGCCGTCCATGGCGGTCATTCCCGCTTTCGCGGGAACGACTCATACTCTGACATGCCTCAGAGGTGGATACTGGCCTTCGCCAGCATGACGGAGAATTGGCATTGCTCTGTTGAAAAATATGAAGCTAATAGAAGCTAGATAGAATAGTAAGAGGGCTGTTCCTGCTAACGACTAGTAGCTTATGGCTAATTGCTATGTTTTCATTTGATTTAAAGGGACTGCATCGGTAAGCTTGGCGCCCTTTTTATGAGATATCAACACTGAATAACATGACATCACGGATACCTTTCGTAGCAGCCAACTGGAAGATGAATGGTTTATTGGCCAGCAATCAGTCCCTGGTTGAGCAAATACAGCAAGGGCTGAAAACTAACGCTGATGTGGCGATCTGCCCTCCCTATGTATATTTGTCGGAACTATCTGAATTGCTTAAGGAAAATAGCATTTCTCTCGGTGCACAAAACGTCTCGCATCTGGCGGATGGGGCGTTTACCGGTGAAATATCTGTGGCCATGTTGCAGGATTTTAACTGTCAATACGCGATAGTGGGTCATTCCGAACGTCGTCAGTTGTATTTGGAAACGGACATGCGTGTGGCAGAAAAATTTGTCGCAGTTGCAGCAGCAGGTATGACCCCGATTTTATGTGTTGGTGAGTTACTGGCAGAACGAGAGAGTAGCAATACCGAAGAGGTGATAGCCAGACAATTAGATGCAGTCATTGATCTGGCAGGTATAGAAACATTTCATCAGGCGGTTGTTGCCTATGAACCGGTCTGGGCTATCGGTACGGGTAAAACAGCAACACCGGAGCAAGCCCAGGAAGTACATGCCTTCATTCGATTACGATTAGCCAGGCATGATGAAAGCGTCGCTGAGAAGATCCGAATTCTCTATGGCGGCAGTGTGAAAGCGGCGAATGCCGATGAATTATTTACAATGGCAGATGTGGACGGCGGTTTAATTGGCGGCGCGTCATTAAACGCTGAAGAGTTTTTGGCCATCTGTCATGCAACGAGGAAACATTAATGGAAGTATTGCAAACCGTTTTATTAGTCGTTCAGGTCTTTGTGGCTATCACATTGATTGGGTTTATTTTGATCCAGCATGGCAAAGGTGCCGATGCGGGCGCTGCATTTGGTAGCGGTGCCTCGGGCACAGTATTTGGTAGTCAGGGTTCTGGTAACTTCATGACGAAAACCACTACCTTTTTGGCAGTCGTTTTTCTGGCAAATAGTCTTGCTCTTGGTTATATGGCATCTCAAAGAGAAGCGCCTGGCAGTTTAATGGAAAATACTGAATTGATGGAACAGGTCGAAGTGGACAAGCTGGCCGATAAAATGACCGATGTTATGGAACAAGAGGCCGAAGGGGTTGATGCAGCATTGACAGAAGAAGACATGGATATGCCTGCTGAAGTCCCTGAACCAGCTACGGATTCAGACTTACCCGCCTTACCAGAGTAGATGGGCATAGACCTGAACTGATTCAGGCTTAGGAAATAATTTTTTAATTGCCGATGTGGTGGAATTGGTAGACACGCTATCTTGAGGGGGTAGTGCCTTAACGGCGTGCCGGTTCGACTCCGGCCATCGGCACCAAATTATAGGCAGTTTAAACACTTCTTCTCAGTGGTGAAATTATTTGCTGACCCCAATGAATAACAGGGAGACATAGCTGTATGTCTTATGTGTAATGAAAAATATCAAAAAGCTAATTAAGCAACTGATCCTTCTATTACCCTTAATGGTAAGAAAAAAAATTGTCCTATGGCTTAATCGGTCTCGCTTTATCGATAGTACGACCAGAGCCTGGTGGACTGTTGAGCTGCTTCAGGATTTTTGTCAGCGTGATATAAATGAATATCATAAGTTTCTTTGGAAGTACCATCTCAATTATGCCGATACCTATGAGATAGCGCAGCGATTCGGGTATGAAAACCTGAATGAGACCAGAAAAATATTTCTTTCCGACATCAGGGATACACTAGGGACATTAGGACACCTGCCTGAAGAAAGTATAGATTCCGTTTTTGATGTGGGTTGTTCATTGGGTTATTTATTACGTTATATGGAAACGGATTTTTTCACCAATGCCAATATCCTGGAAGGAAATGATATTGATGAATATGCAATTGATCAGGGTTCTGCTTATCTTTCAAAGTTAGGGTCAAAAATAAAGCTTTTCTGTAAGGATATGGAGGAGATTGAAAGTGTTATGAATGGCCGAAGTTATGATGTCATTATTTGCACGGGTGTTCTGATGTATTTGAAGAAGGATGATGCCCAGATAGTGGTAAATATGATGTTGCAGCATACGGATAAATTGTTGGCAATTTCCGGTTTAGCTTATCCAGAAGGTGATAATTCACAGCTTGATGATTCAGTGATCAGGGAGCGTGACGGAACATATATTCACAATATTGATGCAATGATTAAACAGGCCGGCGGAAGAATAATTGCCAGAAAATGGGAAGGAGGAGAAATGGTGGACGGTAATACTATTTATTTTCTTTTTGCCGTCAGGACATAAAATTACCTGTCTAAATTTATGTTAGGGATAAACTATCCACAGTTCACTAAAGTTTTATGGAAAGTCTGCCGATACCCTTAAAAACTAGGCTATCAAATGTCCAGGGAGATCATCTTGCAGACAGAACAAACCACACAATTAAATTCCGGCAATCCGGGGATTCCGTCATCCCGGACAATATCTGCGTTTACCTTTTATCTATCCGACAATCTCTATGCCCTGGAATCCGCTAACGTTCTTTCTGTAAAGGATGACAGTGATAACATACAGAACCTACCTGTGAAAGGTCAGGGAATTCTCGGGGTGTATAAATATCTGGAGACAGTGGTACCTGTTTTTGATTATGCCAGATTAATCGGTGTTGATTCCGGACAGCAAGTCATGCAAACACTCATTGAAAATCTCGAGGCCAGAGAAAAAGATCATATTGAATGGTTAGATGCTCTGGAAAAAAGTATTACTGATGATGTTCTTTTCACTAAGGCTATGGATCCGCACCAGTGCGCATTTGGCAAATGGTATGATCAGTTCGAAACAAGGGATGAAACCTTACGGGAAATCCTTGTTAAGTTTGATGCTCCGCACAATCGCATTCATTCACTGGCAGAAAAGTTACTGTCTTTACGTGATCAAAAAAAACAGGATGAAGCATTAGAAATATTAAAGGTCGAAAGACATACCACATTACGACGACTACGATCCTTGTTCAGTCAGGCTCGTGAGCAAGTACAAGGTGCCATGCGGCCAGTGATTATTTTTGTAACAAAGGACGGTGTGGTTCCGATTTTTGGTATTCTTATCGATGAAATCAACGATGTTGTTGAATACAATGGAAGTGATAAACAATCCGATATTGTCTTTGGTCAACAAAATGATGAGACAGCGGATCTATTTTCCGGCATGTATGTAAAGGACGAGGGACCTGACAGTATTATCTGTAATATTGATAATATTCTTAAACATTAATTTTCCACACTTCTACAATAAATATCTAAATAGCATCGTTGTTGCTTGTTTGCAACCAGCCGCATTGACGCAATGCAATAATTAATTCCTCCATGACAGGTAGTTAATAAGTAACACTTCTGTTGCTCTCAGCTAAATTTAGAGCGTATCATCCTTTATTATGTTGCCAATTCCCATTCCCGAAAATGAAATTGCTCGTCTTGAAGCACTATGTTGTTATGGGATTCTTGATAGTGAACCAAGTTCCGACATGGTCTTATTGACCAAAGTTGCTGCAGAAATATGTGATTGCCCAGTTTCAACAATCACTCTTATAGATGAAAACAGAGGGTGCTATTACACGAAAGTAGGATTGGATGAAGACGTGAAAGAGACACCACGAGAAATATCTTTGTGTGGCCATGTGGTATTTCATCAGCAGACAATGATCATTTCAGATACGTTACAAGACAATCGATTTAATAATAATCCGCGTGTCCTTGATGATCCTCCGCTCCGGTTCTATGCTGGTGTTCCACTCATTAACAAGGATGGTTATGCTTTGGGTACTCTTTGTGTAATTGATCGCGCACCTAAAACACTTTCTCTAAAACAGGTTAAAATGCTAGAGATGTTGAGGGATGTTATTGTTCAAAGACTGGAAAGTGACTATGAGTCACTAAAACGGACGGAAAAATTATCTTACCAGGCAACACATGATGTATTAACAGGTCTGGTAAATCGTTTTGAATTTGAACGACGACTGGATAGAGTTTTTTCTGAATCTGTAACTGATACATCAGAACATGTGCTCTGTTATATGGATCTGGATAACTTTAAACAGGTGAATGACTCATTCGGACATATATCAGGCGATTATTTGTTACAAGAGATTGGTCAGCTTCTTGGTCGACACATACGAAAAAGAGACACTCTTGCCAGGATAGGTGGTGATGAATTTGGATTAATAATGGAGCATTGCTCAATCAAACAGGCCCAACGTGTGGCGAAAAATTTGATAAAGACATTGAACAAAACTGAATTTGATATCGAAGGAAATAATATGGATATTGGTATAAGTATTGGTATTACTTTGATTGATACTTCATGTGACAATATGATCGAATTATTAAAAAAAGTTGACCAGGCCTGTTATAGTGCAAAAAAAGAAGGACGGAACAGAATTCACATATCTTAGATCTTGAGAGTTAATATATTTCGAGTGTTGTTACATCTCAGATTATTTTAATTTACTGAGAGCCAATTTAATTTCTTTGCGAACGGATTCGATTTCATCGACAAGACTGTCGGTAGCTTCCCGACTCACTGCTATCTTACTCCAGTTATTACTCCATATTATTTTTAAATGTTCAGATTCTTCTTCCACTGATTGATTGATGAGGCTGCTTAGATCGACAATTAAACCGACTTTCACCCAGCCTTTTCTTGGACTGCCGTCAATGATGTTTTTGTCGTAATGTGCCGCATAAATTATTTGTTCAAGCTCGGCGAGTTCTGTCAGAACTACGAAAGATGCTGTTCGTATATTATTATTATCTTCTGTGACTTCGAGACGCCAGGCGTTGTAACTAACGCCAACGACTGCGAACACCACACTCAAAAGTGCCGTTATGAAATAAGCGTTTAATTTATAATTCAATTCCATAGTAAATCAAATTGTGAATAGGCAAGTCTATTCTAATGATAACGCATGTAATCTGGTTTTTAACGAATAGATAGAAAAATCTGACCGCTCAAAATCATTATTGTTCCTAACTATTGTAAACTAAGTACTGGCAACAGTATTTCGCTGTTGCCAGTTTCTTCATGAAAGTTACGCTGCCGCTTGTTCTTCAACCAGTTTGTTGTTTGAAACACCATTGATAGCGATTGATTTTGGTTTCAGCGCTTCAGGAATTTCTTTCACAAGATTAATGGTCAACAGGCCATTTTCAAGCTTGGCTCCGGTGACTTCAATATAATCTGCCAGGTTAAATTTACGCTCAAAGGCGCGATTGGCTATGCCTTGATGCAGGAATTGTTGATCACCGTCTTCGGAGGATTTCTTGCCTCGAATGGTTAATACACTTTTTTCTGTTTGGATGTCCAGATCACTTTCAACAAATCCGGCCAGAGCAAGGGTGATTTGATACTGGTTATCGCCGGCCACCTCAATATTGTAGGGAGGGTAGCTTGCGGAACCTTGTTCGGTACTCAGGGCCGTATCCAGTAATGAACCAAAACGGTCAAAACCGATGCTGCTGCGGTACAGAGGGGCTAAATCGATAGTTGTCATAATGTATTCTCCTTTGAAGCAATACGTTGTTAATCACATGTGACATGTTCTGCTATGAGACCCATGTCGGGACTTATAAATTTGGGGTTATTTCGCTGAATTTCAAGCAGGAAAGAGAATGTTTGCTGCTAGAAAAACGAAGAGGTATTATCAACATTCGATCTCGATAGTGTCATTTTTCTGTCATGTGGTTTAATTTTATTATAAAATTCAAAAATATAACAAAGTTGTAGGGCTATTATTATGATATCTCATAAAAAATTTCGTCCGCTAAAGACAATGAAGGCATTTACCCTGGTGGAATTAATGCTGGTAGTGGCTGTAGTCGCAGTAATGGCTTCCATTGGCTTTCCTTTGTATACAGATCATATTAATAATTTAAAAAACACGGAGGCTATTACGGAGATCAAGGAGATCGAGATTTATTTGCAACGTTTTTACACCGAGAATGGTCGCTTCCCTGACAACCTCAATGGACTGGAAGCAAGATTGCAGACCGATCCCTGGGATGTTCCTTACGGATACTTGAATATTGAAAATGCCACCAAAAAAGGCAAAGGTAAGCAAAGAAAAGATAAAAATCTGGTACCTATTAATTCGGATTATGATCTTTACAGCTCAGGATCAGATAAAGCGAGTGTAGGGCCATTAACAGCGAAGCAAAGTCATGATGATATTGTCAGGGGCCGAAATGGTAGTTTTGTCGGCTTAGCGACTGAATTCTAGTGATCAATACCCTTCGCTATAAAAGTGAAATTCAATAATACGATCCTGAAAAGTAAAGTAGCACAGCGTATATTTGTTTTTTTTCTTTTAGCAGGTCTTATTCCAATTATGGGCATTGCACTCGTGTCATATCAGGAATTATCCAGACAAATACAAACCAATCTGGAACGACAAATTTATCTCGATACAAAATCCTATGCATTATTGATCTTTAACCGAATAAACCTGATCTCTGAGCAGTTGAGGATGATTTATCAAAGCGATGTATCTCAACTGAATATGAAGGAATTTTATGCTGATGAACTCTCCAATAAATATATTTCAGATGTGTACTTATTAGAAGGCAAAAAATATTTTAAACAGGTTTATGGCGGCGCCAGTTTCGACTATGAGTTAAATGAAAAAGAAGAAAATCATCTTTCCCAAAATAAATTTCTGTTCAAAATAGAAAGTGAAAATACAAATGATTCTCCGCCGCTACTTTATCATGCAAGCAGCCATGACTTGAATGATGTAATTATCGTTGCTGTTATAAATGTTGATGAGTTTCTCTATGCAAATAACATGGCTTGTGTCAGTGCTGAAAAAAATATCGAAGCAGTTTGTAATGTTGATGGATTCCCAACACAAAAAATCCCTTTTGCTTTCTCAAGTGAAAATAAATACAAAGAGTTTGTCTACAAGGATAAATTACATTCCACGTATTATTGGGAACTGTTTTTGGGCGCAACCTTTTCACCAGATAGTCTTTTTGTTAATACCATTACGCCACTTGAAGATGCCTACCAGGCATTGCCACGTTTCAGAAAATACTTCATCTTAATCTTATTAGCCAGTTTGTTAATTATATTGCTTTTAGCCGCAGGTCAGGTGAGACGTACCATTGTGCCTCTTTCTGTTTTACAAAAATCAGCAGAAAAGATAAAAAATGGTGATTATGGATCCACAATTAAACTTACCAGCCATGATGAGTTTCAGGACTTATCTGAAACATTTAATGAAATGAGCGGCAAGATTAGTGACCATTTTGAAATGATCAATGCGTTCACAGAGATAGATAAATTAATTTTCTCATCACTGGATTCCAAAAGCATTATTACTAATTTAATACATAAGCTTCGTTCATTTCTGAAAACGTCAAATGTCGGAATTATTATTCTCAATTTTGAAGAGCAGGGTACTGCTAACTTTCTTATTCATTCTAACGATGAAAAAAATAACATTGAAGAATATTCAATCAAGATTAGCCAGTCTCAACATGAAGAATTAGAGGAGTGTGATACGTGCATACAACTAAAGAATAATTCGGAAAGAAATTATTTGTCTCAACTAAATAGTGTGGAGAATGAAAATATACGTTTATTTCCATTGAAGAACACAGATGGTGTGATAGGGGTTCTGTATATCAATAATGGGCATCATAGCGATTTTGAAACATTTGAAAAAAATGAAATCAAAGAGTTGGCTTCAAAAGTTGCCATTGCACTCTCAAATTCAACCTGGGAACAAAAGCTTTATATACAGGCGCATTACGATAAATTAACCGGCTTACCGAATCGAAATTTGCTACAGAAAGAATTTTCCTTGAATCTTGAAAAAGCAAAAATAGATAATCATAAAATGGTTTTAATTCTAGTGGGTTTAGATCGTTTCAAATACATTAATGATTCATACGGGCATTTGGTTGGCGATAAATTATTAGTAGAGGTCGCAAATATTCTCAAACAAAATGTACAAGAATATGATTTTATTGCGAGATATGGTGGTGATGAATTTATTATTGTTCCAGATGTTAAAGATATTAATGACATCATTGCATATATCAAAATGTTATCTGAAAATATTTTATCAAACCTTGAACGCCAGATCACAATTGACAGTTATGATCTTTTAGTAACACCGAGTCTTGGCATTTCTATTTTTCCAAAACACGGAGAAGATTTTTATGAGTTACTCAAAAATGCTGATGCCGCTATGTATTATGCAAAAAATAAAGGTAGGGAAAATTATCAGTATTATTCTAAAAAACTCGATGTCGATAATTTAAAGAAACTGGAACTTGAAAGAGATTTGACGAACGCATTAAACAATAAGGAACTGGTACTTCACTATCAACCAAAAATAAGTTCGCAAACAGGTCAATTAATTGGTGCTGAGGCCCTGCTGCGTTGGCAACATCCTCGAAGAGGGATGGTTTCTCCCAGTGAGTTCATTGAGTTGGCTGAAGAAACAGGATTGATATTACCTATGAGTGAATGGATCTTTAAAACAGCCTGTAAAGAAGCAATGGAATGGCAACGAGTCACATCTCTAAAATTTAGAATATCGGTGAATCTCTCGCCTAAACAATTCCTTAATTACAATATATATGATTGTGTCCAAAAAGTACTGGAGGAAAGTAGACTGGATCCTGCATTACTTGATCTGGAAATTACCGAAGGTAGTGCTATGGATGATATTGAAAAAACAATAGTCACCTTGCATGAACTGAAATCCCTGGGTGTGTCATTGTCAATTGATGATTTTGGTACAGGTTATTCATCCATGTCGTATTTACAAAAATTTCCAGTCGATATATTAAAAATAGACCAATCTTTTGTGCGAGATATTCCTGCTAACATAGAAAATATGGCGATAGTAAAATCAATTATTTCTTTGGCAAAAAGTCTTAGTCTTGAAATTGTTGCTGAAGGTGTGGAAACCATGAAACAGCATGAGTTGTTGGCACAATTAGGTTGTGAAGTATTGCAGGGTTATTATTTCAGTAAACCTCTTGATGCCGAAGATTTCAGGAGTTTTATGTTTGAAGATCATAAGTTGGTGATGTAAATCCCCCCCCCATTATTGCTTACTTGATTTATGTCAAGAAACAGGCAAGTTTCTTGCATTTTTTACCAGAATCTCAGGGACTAAAATATTAACAAAATTAACACGTTTGACCTGAATTTATGGTATAAATACCTGATTAGATTCACACTCGTATAGCAAGAGGCATCTAGCCGTGAAAATTGCTATTTTTGTACTATAAAAACATGTATCTCCCATGCTAGAGAACTATATTCCAATACTGATATTTCTGATCGTTGGTCTGCTGCTGGGTGTGGTTATGATTGCTCTGGGATTGGGTCTGGGTAAATTCTTTGGTCATTCCCGTCGTAACCCACATAAAGATTCCCCTTATGAGTGTGGTTTTGAGCCGTTTGAAGACGCGCGCATGAAGTTCGATGTTCGCTATTACCTGGTTGCTATTCTGTTTATTATTTTTGATCTTGAAATCGCCTTTTTGTTTCCCTGGGCTGTTGTGCTGCGCAAGGTGGGTATGACAGGTTTTCTGGCGATGATGATCTTTCTGGCCGTGCTGGTTGTCGGTTTTATCTATGAATGGCGCAAAGGCGCCCTGGAATGGGAATAATTATCCGATGGCGATAGAACTCGATGCCAAAGTGCATGAGCCGGGTTTGTTAACGACCTCAATGGATAGTCTTATCAACTGGGCGCGTACCGGTTCGATGTGGCCAATGACCTTTGGCCTGGCTTGTTGTGCGGTAGAAATGATGCACGCAGGTGCCTCACGTTATGATCTTGATCGCTTTGGTGTGGTATTCAGACCTAGTCCGCGGCAGTCCGATGTTATGATCGTAGCGGGTACGCTGGTAAATAAAATGGCACCCGCTTTACGCAGGGTTTATGACCAGATGGCAGATCCCAAATGGGTGATCTCGATGGGTTCCTGTGCCAACGGTGGCGGCTATTATCATTATTCTTATGCCGTTGTTCGCGGTTGTGATCGCATCGTGCCGGTTGATATTTATGTACCCGGTTGTCCACCAACCGCTGAGGCACTGTTGTTTGGTGTTATGCAATTGCAGAAAAAAATTAAACGCAACAGTACCATCGCACGTTAGATCGGGAAATTACGACATTGTCAGAAACCTTCAGTCAGCAGTTAAGGCAACGCTTTACGGATGAGAGTAGTGGCTGTGAAATAGCACATAAACAAATCACCCTTGAATTAACGCCAGAACATTTACTGTCTGTCTGTCTGTCTCTGAGGGATGAAGAGGCATTTGCGTTTGAACAACTGTCCGATTTATGCGCAGTTGATTACAGCAGTTTTGGTCAGTCTGATTGGGATACACAAAACACCAGTAAAACCGGTTTTTCACGTGCAGTGGATAAGGACATTCCAGCAGAATCAAGACAGACCAAAGATAGATTCGCCGTTGTCTATCATTTGTTATCGATGAAATACAATCGCCGTCTCAGGATTCGTTGTTTTCTGGATTCGGAGTCGCTATTAATTCCCTCGGTGATCGACATCTGGCCGTCAGCCAACTGGTATGAACGCGAGGCATTCGACTTGTTTGGCGTTTTATTCGAAGGTCATCCCGATTTACGTCGTTTGTTAACCGATTACGGTTTCATCGGTCATCCATTTCGTAAGGATTTCCCTCTAGAAGGAAAAGTGGAAGTGCGTTATGACTCGGTTAAGGAACGTGTCGTGTATGAGCCAGTTAGTATTACTAATCGGGTATTGGTTCCAAAAGTGATCCGCCACGATAATCGATATCAAGAAGCCGAGAAGGAAGAGTCACAAGGGAATAGGGAATAGGGAATAGGGAATAGGGAATAGTAAAAAATGAATAGTAAAAAAAGTAACGAACAGCGAACCAAGATAAATGCCTGAAATAAGAAATATGACCATGAACTTCGGCCCGCAGCATCCTGCGGCACATGGTGTGTTGCGTCTGGTCCTTGAGATGGACGGCGAAACTATCGTGCGAGCTGATCCACATATTGGTCTATTGCACCGAGGTACCGAAAAACTCGCTGAATCCAAACCTTATAATCAGAGCATTGGTTACATGGACAGACTCGATTATGTGTCGATGATGTGTAATGAGCATGCCTATGTAATGGCGATTGAAAAACTCCTGGGCGTGACACCACCGATTCGTGCGCAATACATACGCGTCATGTTTGATGAGATCACGCGGATATTAAATCATCTCATGTGGTTAGGGGCACATGGACTTGATATTGGTGCCATGACAGTATTTTTATATTGTTTCAGAGAACGTGAAGACTTAATGGATTGTTATGAAGCGGTGTCAGGCACCCGCATGCACGCAACGTATTATCGTCCCGGTGGAGTGTACCGTGATTTACCCGATTTCATGCCACAATACAAACCATCACCCTGGCATAATGGTGAACAAGTCGAAAGACTCAATGAAAATCGACAAGGTAGTTTGCTGGATTTCATACAAGACTTTACTGATCGATTTCCATCCTGTGTTGATCAATATGAAACACTGTTGACTGATAATCGTATCTGGAAACAACGTACAGTTGATGTGGGTATTGTTACACCTGAACGCGCAAAGGCATTGGGTTTTACCGGGCCAATGTTGCGCGGTTCCGGCGTTGAATGGGATCTCAGAAGGAAACAAGCTTATGAAGTCTATGACAAGCTGAAGTTTGACATCCCTGTTGGCGTGAACGGCGATTGCTATGATCGATATCTGGTCAGGATAGAAGAGATGCGTCAATCCAATCGCATTGTCAAACAATGTATCGATTGGTTAAGGAATAATCCCGGTTCCGTCATGATCGATGATCACAAACTATCACCACCCAAACGTGAAGAAATGAAAGATGATATGGAATCTTTGATCCATCATTTCAAATTATTCACAGAAGGTTATTGTATTCCAGAAGGCGAAATTTATTCTGCGGTAGAACATCCCAAAGGTGAGTTTGGTATTTATTTGATTTCAGATGGTGCTAATAAACCTTATCGAGTAAAAATACGTGCAGCCGGCTTTGCCCATTTATCAGCGATGAATGAAATGGTAAAAGGACATATGTTGGCGGATGTGGTGGCAGTAATAGGCACTCAAGACATTGTCTTTGGCGAGGTCGACAGATGATTAGAACGTCTTCTTTTCACCCAATATTTTGTTGCAGTACTTTTTTAGATGCTCACATATTAACTATATGCTCCGCGTCTAAAAAAGTACTGCGCCGCATCTTGGATGAAAATACTCGTTCTAATATTATTACATTTACTTTTCTTTCAATATTTCGTTGTTTCGTTTTTTTAAACTGCTCATGTATTCATACATACACTGCGCGTTTAAAAAAGCTTACGCCTCATCTTGAAAGAAAATACTTGCTAAAAAAGAAATTTATTTTGAGTATGAAAATTCTGGGTTCAAAAGCACTGCGCCACATCTTGGGTGAAAATACTTGTTCTAAATTCAGAACAGCCCCCGTCATTCCCGCGCACGCGGGAATCCAGTCGTTGATTTTTTCATACGCGGGGAAACGGTCTGTTTTTCCAGGGTGGGCTTTCCATGGCTGAATTAAGCAAACATGCAAAGACAGAAATCGATCGCTGGTTAAAAAAGTATCCGGCTGATCAAAAACAATCTGCTGTGCTAGCAGCTTTGCGTGAAGTGCAACATGAGAATCAGGGATATCTAACGACTGAGTTAATGGATGCGGTTGCTGAATATCTGGATATGGCAAAGATTGCGGTTTATGAAGTAGCCTCTTTTTATTCTATGTTGGAAACAACGCCGGTAGGCAGACACAACATAGCAGTTTGCACCAATATCTCCTGCATGTTGAATGGGTCGGATGAAATTATCTCAGCTCTCGAGCAACATCTAGTGATAAAACTGGGAGAATCTAGCAAGGATGATCGTTGTTATTTAAAAAAAGAAGAAGAATGCCTGGCTGCCTGTTGTGGTGCGCCCATGATGATGGTGGATCATAAATATTATGAAAATCTAACGCCAGAAACAGCAATTAAAATTATTGAGGAACTGGACTAAAGAAATGGAAGGGTTGAATACAATTTGTTACGCCACTCTGAATTATCCAGAACCATGGAGTCTGGATACTTACTATAAAGTTGGTGGCTATGATGCTTGGAAGAAAATACTCAAAGAAAATATTTCTCCAGAAAAAGTGATCGAAGACTTAAAAGAATCCGGTTTACGTGGTCGTGGTGGTGCTGGTTTTCCTACTGGATTGAAGTGGAGCTTTATGGCTCCGGCTTCGGGAATAAAATACGTGGTGTGTAATTCCGATGAGAGTGAACCAGGAACCTGTAAGGATCGAGATATCCTGCGTTTTAATCCACATGCTCTGGTAGAAGGGATGGCCATTGCCTGTTATGCCATGGGTGCAGAAACCGGTTATAACTATATCCGCGGTGAATTCATGGATGAGCCTTTTCAGCGCTTCGACAAAGCAGTGGAAGAGGCTTATGAACAGGGTCTGTTAGGCAAAGATATTATGGATTCCGGAGTCACAGTTGATCTACATGCAACTCTGGGCGCTGGCGCTTATATCTGTGGTGAAGAAACTGCTTTACTGGAATCATTGGAAGGCAAAAAAGGCCAGCCTCGTTTCAAGCCACCATTCCCTGCGAATTTTGGCCTCTACGGCAGGCCCACTACGATCAATAATACTGAGAGCTATGCTTCTGTTCCCAGCATTATGCTTAACGGCTCAAAATGGTTTTTGGAACAAGGTGTGGTAAACAGTGGTGGTACCAAATGTTTTTCAGTCAGTGGCCATGTCAACAAGCCCGGCAACTTTGAAGTGCCTCTGGGCACACCGTTTAAAATCCTTTTAGAACTAGCAGGTGGTGTTCGTGATGGGCATCAATTAAAAGCTGTTATTCCTGGTGGTTCGTCAGTACCTGTTATACATGGGCAAGACATGATGGAAACTAATATGGATTACGATTCAATAGTTAAAGCAGGTTCCATGTTGGGTTCTGGTGCTGTCATCGTAATGGACGAAACAACCTGTATGGTAAAAGTGCTGGAACGCATATCACGTTTTTATTATTCCGAGTCCTGCGGTCAATGCACACCTTGTCGCGAAGGAACCGGTTGGTTATATCGTGTTGTCAGTCGGATCGAACACGGTCAGGGTCAGGCGGAAGATCTTGAAAAACTCGATGACGTTGCCAGTAAAATCGAAGGCCATACGATTTGTGCACTGGGTGATGCTGCGGCCTGGCCAGTGAGAAGTTTTATTAAACAGTTTCGTGATGAATTTGAATATCACATAAAACATAAATGCTGCATGGTTTCAGCTAATAAGGATCATAAAGCGGCGTGAACAATAGGGAATAGTAAAAAGTGAAATGACAAATGATTATAAAAATATTTAATTATGTCAGAGGATAAGATAACAATCGAAGTAGATGGCAAGACCCTTGAGGCACAACGAGGGCAGATGTTGATCGAGGTGACGGATGCGAATGATATCTATATCCCGCGTTTTTGTTATCACCCGAAATTATCCGTGGCTGCTAATTGCCGCATGTGTCTGGTCGAGGTTGAAAAGGCACCAAAGCCTTTGCCTGCCTGTGCAACGCCAGTGAACGAAGGAATGGTGGTAAAAACCCAATCAGCGAGCGCACTTGAATCACAAAAAGGTGTCATGGAATTTTTATTGATCAATCACCCGCTCGATTGTCCTATCTGTGATCAGGGTGGTGAGTGTGAGTTACAGGATCTGGCCATGGGTTATGGGCGGGATGTGTCTCGATATCAGGAAAGTAAACGTGTTGTAAAAGATAAAAACATTGGCTCATTGGTACAAACAGAAATGACTCGTTGTATTCATTGCACACGTTGTATTCGTTTTGGTGAAGAGATTGCAGGTTTAAGGGAACTGGGTGCGACTGGCCGTGGTGAACATATGCAGATTGGCACCTATATAGAAAAAAGCATGTCATCTGAATTATCTGGCAACATTATTGATGTTTGTCCGGTGGGTGCCTTAACTTCAAAACCCTTTCGTTTTTCTGCCCGTGCATGGGAAATGAAACAGGGCAGGGGGATCGCGCCACATGATTGCGTTGGTTCAAATGTTGAAGTTCATTTTAAAGAAAATGAAATCAAACGTGTTGTTCCAGCAGAAAATCAGGCAATAAATGAAGTCTGGATATCGGATCGCGATCGTTTCAGTTATGAGGCCTTGTATTCGGATGATCGTTTGTTACACCCAAAGATAAAAGACAATGGGCAGTGGAAACAAGCCAGTTGGGAGGACGCATTGGCATTTGCAGCTTCGGGTTTGAGCAAGATCAAATCGGATCATGCTGGAGAGGCTATCGGGGCACTTATTTCTCCCTCTGCCACTCTCGAAGAAATGTATCTATTACAAAATATGATGCGAGCATTAGGTTCAAACAATATTGATCATCGATTGAAACAACAAGATTTTCGTGGCGATAGCAATGCACCTATATTCCCCTCTCTCGGTTGTTCTATCGAAGAACTGGAAGATATGAATGCTGTTTTTCTGATTGGCAGTCATGTTCGTTATGAACAACCGATGATCAATCATCGCTTGCGTAAAGCTGCATTGAAAGGCGCAACTATGATGTTGCTGGATCATCAACGGATTGATTTTAATTATACGATTAACAACGAGATCATCTGCAGTGCATCCGAGTTGCTGGATCAGCTGGCGGCAATTACTGCGGTTATCTATGAAACAACAGATACACCAATAGTAAAGCCAATTGAAAAACTCATAAAATCAGTCAAAGTTGATCAACAACATAAAACAATTGCTGAAGAGTTATTAAAAGCTGATAAAGGTATCGTTTTGATAGGTTCACATGCTGCCTCGCATCAACAGTATTCATCAATCTGTTTGTTAGCTAATGCATTAGCAGGACAATGTGACATTCAATTTGGCTATTTGACTGAGGGTGCAAATGCTTCAGGTGCATGGTTGGCCGGAGCTGTGCCACATAGACTACTTTCAGGTGAGGTATCATCAGTAGATGGAATGCACGCACGACAAATGTTTGAAAACAATCTCAAGAGTTATCTCTTATTTCATATTGAACCCGAAAATGATTTATTAAGTTCTGACATTGCTATCAGTGCCTTGAGACAATCTGATTTTGTTCTCTCATTCAGCGCGTATGAAAATTCGCAATTACTCGATAGTTCTGACGTTCTATTACCAATGGCACTTTTTGCCGAAAATGAAGGCAGCTTTGTAAATATCGAAGGTGTTATCCAGA
Source organism: Gammaproteobacteria bacterium (assembly GCA_965250225.1). Lineage (GTDB taxonomy): Bacteria > Pseudomonadota > Gammaproteobacteria > Eutrophobiales > Eutrophobiaceae > CBDEUK01. Next base: position 136,104 of record CBDFNQ010000038.1, on the reverse strand, counting down.
GTTTTAAAAAATTGGTAACGGCCTCTGATGAAATTAAACAGGGTTGGAAAATAATAAGAGCGCTTGGAGAGCAATTACAGCTAAAGGGATTTGAGCAAAACACACTTGAAGAAATACAAGCAGAATTATTACCGCGCGTTAAATCGATCACTGCAGACAATTTTACAACGCTGCCTTCTTCCGACGATACCAGTAACGTTAAAGCTGCGCCGATTGAAATGCCCTTAATGTCTTCCTATGACATTGATCCTATGTCTCGCAGAGCTGAGTCCTTACAGATACGTGAAGGAAAATATTAATGGATTTAATCCAGGATATCATCGATAAACCAGTACAATGGTTGTTTCCCGAATCCATACATCTTTATGCCAGCTATACCATAGAGACGGTCATTAAAATTCTCTTGATAGTGATGCCACTATTGTTATGTGTGGCCTATTTAACTTATGCTGAACGTAAAGTGATTGGATATATACAATCACGCATTGGACCCAATCGCGTTGGATTTTTTGGTATATCGTTTTGGGGACTTGGGCAACCAATTGCAGATGCGGTTAAATTAATTTTTAAAGAGATTGTGATCCCTAGTGGTGCAAACAAGACGTTGTTTATTATTGCGCCAATTTTATCATTAGCGCCCTCATTGGCAGCCTGGGCTGCTATTCCGTTTAATGGCTATATGGTGTTGGCAGATATCAATGCCGGACTATTGTATGTGCTTGCATTAACCTCATTGGCGGTTTATGGAGTTATTATTGCAGGTTGGGCTTCTAACTCAAAGTATGCCTTTCTGGGGGCTTTACGTTCGGCAGCGCAAATTGTCTCTTATGAGATCGCCATGGGTTTTGCACTGGTTGGTGTTTTGATCGCCGCTGGCAGTTTGAACCTGGGTGATATTGTGCGTGCACAGAGTGGCTGGTTCATGCATTGGTTTTTCCTGCCGTTGCTACCTTTGTTATTGATCTATTTTATTTCGGGTGTGGCAGAAACCAATCGTGCCCCTTTTGATGTGGCAGAAGGTGAGTCTGAAATTGTGGCTGGCTTTCATGTTGAGTACAGTGGCATGGCCTTTTCTGTTTTCTTTATGGCCGAATACGCCAACATGATCATTGTTTCAGCGTTGACAGCAATTATGTTTTTTGGTGGTTGGTTATCACCTTTTCCGGATTTTGTTCCTTACCTGGGGGCACCGAGTATTTTTTGGTTGTTACTGAAAATATCCATGGTCTTGTTTTTCTTTCTCTGGTTCCGCGCGACCTTTCCACGTTATCGTTATGATCAAATCATGCGTTTAGGCTGGAAGATATTTATTCCCATTACCATTGTCTGGTTGGTAGTCGTTGCGTTGATGGTGTTGTTTCAGTTACCACCGTGGTTTAATTCGTGAGCATCCTGAGTAATAAATTATGAACGCGATGAAGCAATATTTTAAAAGTTTATTTCTTTGGGAATTATTAAAAGGACTTAAACTAACAGGACAACATTTATTCAAAGCAAAAGTAACTGTTCAATATCCAGAGGAAAAAACACCGCAGTCTTCGCGTTTTCGTGGCTTGCACGCATTAAGACGATATCCGAATGGCGAAGAACGTTGTATCGCCTGTAAATTATGTGAAGCGGTTTGTCCTGCAGTGGCAATCACGATTGAATCAGAGCAGCGTGAAGATGGTAGTCGCAGAACCACTCGTTATGACATTGATTTAACCAAATGCATCTTTTGCGGTTTTTGTGAAGAATCCTGCCCAGTTGATTCGATAGTGGAAACACGGATTTATGAATACCATGGAGAAAATCGGGGAGATTTATTGATGACTAAAGAAAAATTACTGGAAAATGGTGACAGAGCTGAACAACAGATAGCTGAAGATCGAGCACGCGAAGCACTGTATCGATAATTAAAAAATAGAGAATAGCCAAGTATAAAAATATTAAATCCATGTATATTGAAATATAAATAACGAATGATTGAACACACACTCTTTTATATATTTTCCGCACTGCTGATATTTTCTTCATCGATGGTGATTGTTGTACGTAATCCTGTGTATGCAGCATTATTTCTGGTGTTGTCGTTTTTCTTTTGTTCAGGAATATGGCTTTTACTACAGGCAGAATTTTTGGCTATCACTCTAGTTCTGGTTTACGTCGGCGCGGTGATGGTCCTATTCCTCTTTGTTGTAATGATGATAGATATCAATTTAGCAAAGATCAGTGAAGGATTTGCTCGTTATCTACCCATAGGTATATTAGTTGCTGTATTAATGTCTGTTGCAATGGCAGTGGTTTTAAAAAATGAATACTTTTCCGATTTGAATCAGAGTCGATTTCTTTCCCAGACCGAACTCAGTAACACTGAAATTTTAGGACTTGATCTATACACAAATTATTTATATCCCTTTGAGATCGCAGGAGCCATATTGCTGGTTGCTATTATTGCGGCGATCTCTTTGACATTTCGCGATCGAAAAGCCAGTAAAAAACAAAATCCGGATCAACAGGTTGCGGTTGATCCGAAAGAAAGAGTCAGATTGGTGAATATGCCAACAGAAAAACAGGAATAGTTATGCTGAATTTATCTGAAGTTCTTATTTTAGGCGCGATTCTTTTTTGTATCAGTGTGGCTGGAATTTTCATCAATCGAAAAAATCTAATCGTGTTATTGATGTGTATAGAGTTAATGTTGTTAGCAGTGAATATAAATTTCATTGCCTTTTCCTATTTTCACGCTGACATTACCGGACAGGTTTTTGTGTTTTTTGTTTTAACCGTTGCTGCTGCAGAATCGGCTATTGGCCTGGCCATTCTTGTTGTCCTGTTTCGACAACATAATACAATTAACGTTGAAGATATGGATGCACTAAAGGGATGAGTATGATGCAGGATTTTGCCACGATTGCATTGATTATTGTGCTTGCACCATTAGTTGGTGCAACAATTGTTGGTCTGGGTGGAGGTTTAATCAGTCGCGCAGCTGCACACTGGATAACCATTCTTGGTGTCAGCATCTCAACTTTATTGTCCTTTTATTTATTTCAACAGCTTGTATTGACAGAACAGGGTAGTTTGAATGTTACAGTCTATCACTGGATGCAGAGCCATGATGTAACATTCCAGATCGGTTTCCTTCTCGATAATCTATCTATCAGCATGATGATGGTTGTGAATTTTGTCTCTTTAATGGTGCATATTTATACCATTGGTTATATGCACGACGATCCTGGTTATAATCGTTTCTTCTCTTACATATCCTTATTTACTTTTGCCATGTTAATGCTGGTGATGGCAAACAACTTTGTTCAATTATTTTTTGGTTGGGAAGCCGTTGGCCTGGTTTCTTATTTATTGATCGGCTTTTGGCATCAAAAAGAATCGGCTATATTTGCCAATTTAAAGGCATTCCTGGTGAATCGAGTTGGCGACTTCGGCTTCTTGCTCGGTATTGCTGCTGTGTTTATGTATTTTAATACTTTGGATTATGCGCTGGTGTTTGAGAAAGCACCGCTGCTTGAGCACGCGACAATACGCATCATGGAAGGTGAATCATGGTCGGTGATGACAGTGATTTGTATTTGTTTATTCATTGGTGCAATGGGGAAATCCGCACAAATACCATTGCATGTCTGGTTACCGGATTCAATGGAAGGCCCAACACCTATCTCTGCCCTGATTCATGCTGCAACCATGGTGACGGCAGGCATCTTCATGGTTACACGGATGTCACCTTTGTTTGAATTATCTGAATTTGCACTGAATTTTATTTTGATCATTGGTTCGATCACTGCGTTATTTATGGGCTTTCTGGGGATTGTTCAAAATGACATCAAGCGTGTGATTGCCTATTCGACTTTGTCACAGCTTGGCTACATGACGGTTGCTCTTGGTGCTTCAGCCTATGCCGCTTCAATGTTTCATCTATTTACCCACGCGTTTTTTAAAGCCCTGTTATTCCTCGCAGCAGGTTCCGTGATTATCGGTATGCATCATGTCCAGGACATGCGAAAAATGGGTGGTCTGTATCGCTATATGCCAATCACCTGGATAACCTGCCTAGTTGGGACATTGGCCTTGATTGGTTTTCCGGGAACTTCTGGTTTCTTTTCCAAAGATATGATCATTGAAGCGGTACATCATTCGACATTGCCCGCTGCTAATTTTGCCTACTACTCATTATTAATTGGTGTCGTTGTCACAGCACTCTACAGTTTCCGTTTATTCTTTCTGGTGTTTCATGGGAAGGAAAGAATAGACAATGAGGCATGGAAACATTTGCATGAATCCCCGGCTGTTGTATTAATTCCATTAATTGCTTTGGCCATTCCTTCATTAATACTAGGTTATATAGCAGTTGGGCCATTATTGTTCGAAGGCTATTTTGGTTCAAGTATTTATGTCATGTCAGAGCATAATGTTCTGGCAGGCCTTGCCGAAGGATATCATGGTCCATTCTCCTTAATTTTACATAGCTTTCAATCACCGTTAATACTGACATTATTGACGACTGGATTTGTCATAGCCTGGTATTGCTACAGTATTAACACCGCTCTTCCTGCAATTCTAATGAAGCGTTTCAAATGGATACATACCTTGCTTGACAATAAGTACGGTTTTGATGATCTGTATCAATTTGTATTTGCTAAAGGCGCGCGCGGTGCTGGAAAATATTTATGGGTTTTTGGTGATGCCAGATTAATTGATGGTTTACTGGTGAATGGTTCGGCTCTGAGTGTTCGTTGGTTTTCAGGAATTATCCGCAGAATGCAAACAGGATATTTATACGATTATGTCTTTGTTATGATCCTTGGTTTACTGGTGTTACTGGCTGTGTTTGTACATAGAATCTTTGTTTAAGACATGATAACTCCAGCGATCAATATTCCTTTTCTCAGTTTACTGATCTGGACGCCAATACTCGGAGGTGTTTGGGTTTTTTATGCGGGTAAACGACAGGTATCAACAGCTAAATATTTAGCCTTGATCCTAAGTCTGTTTGTCTTCGCGTTATCTATTCATATGTACATGTTGTTTGATGCGACAAGTCATCAGATGCAATTTACCGAATTATCACCCTGGATCAGTGCCTTTAATATTAATTACCACTTGGGTATTGATGGTATTTCCTTATTAATGGTCCTGCTGAATAATCTAATTACGATTTTGGCTTTATGGTCTGCCTGGGACGTCGTCGAAAAAAATGCTGCGCAATTTATGGCGTTATTTTTAATATTGGCGGGTTGTATGAATGGTGTGTTTGCCTCGCTCGATTTGATCCTTTTTTACGTCTACTGGGAAGCATTGTTAATCCCGATGTTTTTAATCATTGGCATCTGGGGTGGGCCGAATAGAGTCTATGCAACGATTAAATTCTTTTTGTATACCTTCATGGGTTCAGTATTCATGCTGGTGGCATTTGTTTATCTTTATTCAGTGGGTAATACATTCAGTATTCTTGAGTTGCATGATTTGCCTTTGTCTTTGATTGAACAGCAATATATTTTTGTCGCCTTCTTTTTAGCCTTTGCTGTGAAAATACCCATGTGGCCGGTGCATACCTGGTTGCCAGATGCGCATGTGGAGGCCCCAACAGCGGGTTCCGTTGTGCTTGCAGCTGTAATGTTAAAACTCGGTGGCTATGGCTTTTTGCGTTTTAATGTACCAATCACACCGGATGCCAGTATGGCCTTTGCTGATATTCTGATTGTCCTGTCCTTGATAGCGATTGTCTACATCGGTTTTGTTGCACTTGTGCAAACGGATATGAAAAAACTCATTGCTTATTCATCGATTTCACATATGGGTTTTGTGACCCTGGGTATCTTTATCGTCTTTGCATTATTATCCGATCAATACAGTTTTGATCCAGCTGTACTTGCAATGCAGGGTGCTATGGTGCAAATGGTCTCACACGGATTTATTTCAGCGGCAATGTTTTTGTGTGTTGGTATGTTATACGATCGAATACACAGTCGTGATATCAGTGCCTATGGCGGCGTGGTGAATAGCATGCCGAAATTTGCCGCGTTGATGTTGTTTTTCTCAATGGCGAATGCTGGCCTGCCGGGAACATCTGGCTTTGTGGGTGAATTTCTGGTTATCCTCAGTAGTTTTCAGGTGAACTTCTGGATTGCATTTTTTGCGGCTTTGACCTTAATACTCGGTGCTGCTTACACATTGTGGATGTACAAACGGGTTGTTTTTGGAATCGTTAATAATGATGAAGTGAATCATCTCAAAGATATTAATTCCAGAGAAAAAACGATATTAATTGTGTTGGCTGCATGTGTTTTAGTTTTTGGTCTATGGCCAGCACCAATGATGGATGTTATGTATTCCACAATAGAAAATTTATTACAACATGCCGCTGTTGGGAAGCTTAATTAAATCATGTATACAGATTTAGCATTAATGATCCCAGAGATAGTGTTATTGACTTCTGCCTGTTTAATACTGGTGATAGACAGCTTTCAAACAGCCACTAAAAACAGAGTCACATTTATCGCCTGTGAAATAGCCCTTGCTCTGGTAGCGACTCTGATATTATTTGACTTTCCCCAACAGACTAGCTACGCATTTAATAACACGTTCATTAGTGATGCGATGAGTGGCAGCTTAAAGATTATCATTTGCTTAATTGTAATGCTGGTTTTTTATTATGCAGAAGATTATTTGTCGGAACATGGCTGGACTAAGGGCGAATATTTTATTTTAGGTCTATTTTCTGTGCTGGGCATGATGATAATGACTTCTGCAGGTAGTTTATTAACTATCTATCTAGGTCTGGAATTAATGTCATTGTCACTTTATGCCATGGTGGCGATGCATCGTGATTCTCCTATGGCTTCAGAAGCGGCGATGAAATATTTCATCATGGGAGCGATCGCTTCAGGTTTATTGCTTTATGGAATTTCTATTATCTATGGTGTGACTGGCAGTATTTCCTTAATTGAGATAAGCCAAATAATACCTGCCATGGAAAATGAATCCATACTATTGACCTTTGGTTTGATTTTTATTATTGCTGCTATGGCATTTAAGTTAGGTGCTGTTCCTTTTCATATGTGGGTACCCGATGTTTATCAAGGGGCACCAACGGCAGTCGTGCTCTTTATAGCAACAGCACCAAAGGTCGCTGCCTTTGCTATGGCGGTTAGGTTATTTGGTGATGGGTTTTTTCCATTGATCGATGATTGGCAACCCGTGTTCATTGCTCTGGCTATTATCTCTATTGCACTAGGAAATATTATTGCTATAGCACAAACCAACATTAAACGAATGTTGGCCTATTCCACTATCTCCCATGTAGGTTTTTTATTGTTAGGTTTATTGTCCTTTGATTCAATTGCTGCACCAGATTATTCCGGTTTTGCTGATGCAATGTTTTACGCAATTACCTATGCTTTGATGACCCTCGGTGTGTTCGGAATGATTATTATTCTGGGAAGAAAAGATGCTGAAGCGGATGAACTGGAAGATTTCAGGGGATTATCTGAACGGAATCCCTGGTTCGCATTTATTATGTTGATCTATATGTTTTCACTGGCAGGCGTTCCACCCTTTGTTGGTTTCTGGGCTAAGTTATTTGTTTTAAAAGATGTTGTTCAGGCTGATCTGGTATGGTTGGCCGCACTGTCTGTATTCTTTACCATTATTGGCGCGTATTATTATTTGCGTGTGGTCAAGTTAATATATTTTGATCAGGCAAAAGCATTAACAGCTATCAAGGCAAGTCGGACGTTCCGTTTTATTATGAGTGTGAATGGTTTGTCTATCTTGGTTCTGGGCATCATGCCCGGCGCGTTAATGTCGCTCTGTATCTGGGTATTTTCCACATAGGTAGTCGTCCCTGAAGATTAAGCAAAAACACAAAAGTTTATTTTCTGATTTCCCGCTATTTCAAACTTAATCGACGAAAGATAGCTTGAAAATATCGAAGCCAATAAAACCAGGCCAGTAGCTTAGCCATATTGTATGCAGCGGCAGCTAATACGACATTAGCACGGTCTCCCGCTTTGCCTTTTAAGTGATTTCTGTTCAATCGATGGTCTGATTTTAGATGACCGATAATGGGCTCGATTGCCGCACGTCGCTTCATCCACTTTCGTAAACTTCTTGTCGTTCGTTTGGGTATCTTTCCCACAAGGTGAATTTTCGTATCGCCTTTTAATCCATGACCTCGGTAACCCATATCACAGTAAGCATCTTGTGGCATGATGCCGGTTAACTCACTCACCTGGTTCAGTGCACTTTCGAGTGTATGACCATCGTAATGCCGGCTGACCACAGCCGATACTGTAAACAACGTCGATTTTATCTTCAATGCGTGACCCGTTTATTTCATTGGCTAAACGGCACAACGGATGTGACATGTTAAGTATTTGAGAGAGCTGGGCGCGGTATAAATCAGGGTGATTATCAGCTGTCTTAGGCTTCATAGTTCGCAAGGTTTTAAGTGCTATGACTTGTTTTCTTGCAAACGGTTTTACCTTTATTAAGAAATTTATTCTTTGTTATTAATGATTTATGTGTTCTTCAGGGGCGACTCATTAGTCTTTATTATTTGCCAGTGGTTGACCCATAATTATCTCCTGATCATGAGTCAGTATTTCATTCCATTGCACTTTGTCTTTCTGAAATAGCAATATCACTGTCGAACCCATATTAAATCGACCTATCTCATCACCTTTATTAAATTGATTTTCAGCTAACTGATCATCGTAGTTCCATTGCTGTATATCTCTTTTCCTGGCCGGTGTGATTTGTTGGTGCCAAACAGTATCCATACTACCGACAAAGATTGCTCCGACCATGATTAAACACAGTGAACCAATATCCGTTTCAAAATCGATGATCACTCGTTCATTACGACCGAACAAATTATTTACAACGTGAGCGGTATGTTGGTTTACTGCAAATAACCTTCCAGGTACATAGGTCATTTTAATCAGTCTGCCATTAACAGGCATGTGGATACGGTGATAATTCTTCGGTGAAAGATACAGAGTTGAAAAATCACCATCGATAAATTTATTTGCACTTTCCTGATTGCCAGCAAGTAAATCCGTTAGAGTAAAATATCGCCTTTTGGCCTGGATAAGAGAATTGCTCTTTATCTTGCCGAATTGACTCAGATATCCATCCACAGGGGATACCATAGTATTTCCTTCTTCTACTGGCCGTGCATCGGCGAGTAATTCGCGTGTAAAAAAATCATTAAAATGTTCAAAATCATCTGTGGTCTTTTTTATCGAACTACCCATATCAACATGAAATAGTGTGATGAACCGACGGATAATAAAATTTTTCCAATATTTACAACGTATACGTGTCAATCTATAGATTAAACTGCTTAAAAAATGTTGTGGAATGAAATGCTGGGGTAATACTTTAAGAAACTGGAACATATAAGGATTAATTAGTCTATGCAGTAACTATAATGTTATTTCAATGGTGATGAAGCGTTTGGTCAGAGGCTTTTTTAACGATTGCATCCACTGATAATATAGAACCGTCGGAAAAATAAAATATCAGTGCTGTTATATCACCTTGTTTTTTGCTTGAATCAGGATTAATCAACATGAGATGTAACCCACCGGGTTCAAAAACAGTTTGTGAATTTGCCTGAATCGACAGGTTATTTTGTTTGATCATTCTTGCAACATCATCTTCAACAATGGAACGATGCATCTCTACGGTTTCAAATGCAGGGCTCTCAATCCTGTCAAGAATAATATCGCTATTGCTGGTGTTTTCAATCGTCAAATAAGCTGCCAGGATTTTCATGGTCGGTGGAGCTTCGTTTATCCAGGCGTTGTTTATCTGAATGTTACTCGCTGCATGACTTGAAAGTGTGAAAAAAATCAGTATGAGTCCAGTGACTGTTTCATGCATAAAATATTGTTTCATGTGTCTTGTTTTTGAATAAATCCCTTTATGCCAATAAAACGGTTAAGGATATCGGTAGCATCGTGGGGGGAAGAAAAAACGGAAATAAGATGTCCTTTGGGGCCGATCAAGAATACCGAGGCACTGTGATCAACGAGGTAATCATTATCTGATCCAGTTTCAGCTTTTGCATAGGCAATACCAATTTGTCGAGTCAGGCTTTCCACTTGCTCTTTGGTGCCACCAAGGGCAATAAATTCTGTATTAAAGTATTCAATATAGTCTTTCAGTAGTTCTGTCGTATCTCGTTCAGGATCGACCGTCATGAAAATAATCTGTATGTCTTCATTAATGCCCTTATCTTGCATTTTTTTATGAACATCATCCAGCAAGCTCAGAGTGATCGGACATACATCCGGACAATGGGTGTAGCCAAAAAAGATAAACGACCATTTGCCTTGCAAATTATCAAGTCCAAAGACATCACCACTCTGGTTAATGCTGGCGAATGGCCTTAATTGTTTCGGGTTTGGCCACATCAAGCCCTGGATTTCTGGCACAGCGTTTATCTTGCTTGTGTAATAGCTTGAAGAATACATACCCAGGCCAGCACCAAAAGCGGTTAGCAACAGGACAATTATCAAGGTTTTCATAATGGGGTTTTTCATGGGCGAGCATTATACACACATTCGATTGAGTCTTTCACAGCTAGAAAACCGGGTGGCTTCCCATGCAATATTAGGACGAAATTGCCGCTTTACCCTGGCAATAATTTATCCCGTGTTTTCCAAACACCCATCATCTGAAAATAATAAATATATTAAATACAATGACTTACAAGCCACCAACAAGCTGATGAACAATTGGTATAGTTCATGCGTTGTCCTGGGTCTGGCCGAGAGAGCAATAAATACAATGGTAGCAATGGCTTTGAATAGTGGGTGGAGCTATTGAACCATAAAATCAGTAATAAACTTTAAAGGTAAATCGTTCTTCTGCCGATGTATTAGTTTACCTATCAAGATTGAACAATCGGAGTATAACAAATGGCAACTGTATTAGCTGTTGATGATTCGGCATCAATGAGACAAATGGTGAGTTTTACACTGAAAGGGGCCGGTTATAATGTGATCGAGGCCGTCGATGGGCAAGATGCCCTGAATAAGGCGCAATCTGCAACTCCTGATATTGTTTTAACTGATGTGAACATGCCAATAATGGACGGCATTACCTTGATCAAGGAACTGAGGAAACTACCCAACTACAAGCATATCCCTATGTTGATGTTAACCACTGAAACAGCGGGCGACAAAAAATCTGAAGGTAAAGCAGCCGGTGCTACTGGCTGGCTGGTAAAACCGTTTAACCCCGATCAGTTAATAAATACAATAAAAAAAGTCATTGGTTGAGCACCTCCAAAATTAATAATCAACATCAATGAATACAGATTACATAACGCTTGCAGGAAAAACTAACTATGTCGGTTGATATGTCACAATTTCATGAGGTCTTTTTTGAAGAAAGTTTTGAAGGCCTGGATGATATGGAAGCTGGTTTACTGGATCTCAATATCGGAGAGCCAGATGTCGAGACCATAAACACGATCTTTAGAGCAGCACATTCTATCAAAGGTGGTAGTGGCACTTTTGGTTTTACTGCAATTGCCAGTTTTACTCATGTCCTGGAAACTTTGTTGGATGAGATGCGTGCAGGTCAGCGCAATGTTTGTCAGAAATCCGTTGATTTGTTATTGCAATCTGTCGATTGCCTGAGAAATATGCTTTCAGCAACACGTGATGAGGCAGAGTTGGATACGGCAGATATTAATGAATTACAAACGGCACTTGAAACCCTGCTTGCTGAAGAGGCTTCTGATGTAACAATTGATGAAAATGTTGCTGATGTTGATTCTGAAAGGCAAGAAATAATCAAGCAATGGTCTATCCGTTTTATCCCACATGAAAATATGTTTCTCACTGGAAATGACCCCTTAAGATTAATCACAGAATTATCAGGACTTGGTGAGATCGAAGTCATTGTGGATGACTCAAAATTACCTGGCTTTGATACTTTGGATTATGAATCATCTTTTTTATCCTGGGATATTACGGTGAAGGGAAATATAGAAGAAGAGAAAATCACAGAAATATTTGATTGGGTGGAGGGTGACTGTGATCTGGAATTGAAAAAAATGCTCGATGAAAATGCTGTCTCTGATGCTACATCTATGAAAGAGAAAAGTGATTTACAATTGGATGAAAAAAATGATATCAAAGCATCAGAAATCACACAGCCTGTTGCTGAAGTTGCAAAAAATGAACAACGTTCAGGTACTGACCGACGAGTAGCGAAAGAACGTCGTTCGAATTCAGAAAGCACATCTATTCGAGTGGGTATTGAAAAGATAGATACATTAATCAATATGGTAGGTGAGCTGGTTATCACTCAATCCATGTTGAGTCAGTTTGGTGCAGAAGAAACATTCGACCAGGCTGATATTGAAAGATTAAAGGATGGTCTGGATTTACTTGAACGTAATACACGTGAAATACAGGAAAATGTATTGCAGATACGAATGTTGCCAATCAGCTTTTCGTTTAATCGTTTTCCACGTCTGGTCAGGGATCTGAGTAATACACTGAATAAAAAGATCGAACTTAAAATATCTGGTGAACAAACCGAGCTGGATAAAACAGTCATGGAAAAAATTGGCGACCCAATGGTTCATCTGGTTCGCAACTCGTTGGATCACGGCATCGAAATGCCGGAAGACAGGGTCAAGGCCGGAAAACCAGAAACGGGTGTCATACATTTGAATGCTTTTCATGAGGGCGGCAACATCGTCATCGAGATCATTGATGATGGTGCTGGTCTGAATAAGGAACGTATTCTTGCCAAGGCACGTGAAAAAGGGATCGTTGGTGAAAATGAAATTCTGCCAGATGATAAAATCAATGAATTAATTTTCATGCCTGCTTTTTCAACAGCACAGGAAGTCAGTGATGTATCAGGCCGTGGTGTAGGGATGGACGTTGTACGGAGAAACATCAAAGACCTGGGTGGTGTGGTAGAGATTAAATCCAAAGAAGGCGTTGGTTCAACTTTCCGTATTCGTTTGCCACTAACATTAGCCATACTGGATGGACAACTTGTCCAGGTTGGTGAGCAGACCTATATCATCCCTCTGGTTTCTATCGTTGAATCCTTACAGGCAGAGGGAAATAACATAAACAGTTTACCAGGCAAAGGTGATGTCTATCGATTACGGGATGAATATATCCCAATTGTTCGTTTACATGAAGTGTTTGATGTTGAAGCAAAACACAATAAATTAACAGATGGTTTATTGGTGGTTGTTGAAGCGGATGGACAGAAGGCTGCCATATTTGTTGATGATTTACTTGGGCAGCAACAAGTTGTTATTAAAAGTCTTGAAACAAATTATCAACGCGTTGATGGTGTTTCTGGAGCAACCATCTTAGGCAATGGAACAGTGGCGTTGATTTTGGACATGTCTAGCACTCTACAATTACCAATACTCTCTGATACGAAATCAAAACCACATTCGCTGCCGGTTAATTCCGAAGCAGCATAAGGAATCACAATGACAACTGAAACAAATCAGGAAATTCAGAATGACATAGGTGTCGAAGATCATAATGAAAAAGACACCGATCAGTTTCTCACATTTATTTTAGCGGATGAAGAATATGGCGTTGATATTCTGCGCGTACAAGAGATAAAAGGTTGGGAACCCGCTACAGAAATACCGAATACTCCAGAATATGTACAAGGCGTGATAAATCTGCGAGGCACCATCGTGCCGATTATTGATCTACGCACACGGTTTTCTCTAACCAGGATCGAGTATAACAATATGACCGTTGTGATTGTTTTGAATGTACATTCGGGAAAAGGTGAAAGAACCATGGGTTTTGTTGTCGATGCTGTTTCAGAAGTATACAACCTGACTCCAGAACAATTGAAAGCATCCCCTGAGTTTGGCAGTTCAATTGATACACAGTTTATTAAAGGATTAGCCACCATTGATGAAAAGATGTTGATCTTGCTTGATGTCGATCATTTGATTGATATTGATATGGTTGGTGATTCGCAGCTTGAACATTAGTTATTTTATATAAAATTTATAACAGGTAGATTAATTATGAACCAGGAAACGGAATTAAATGTAGAACTTCTTCAAACAACGTTTGCATCATTATCGTCTAGCCTGGATGAATTAGTGAAACGTTTTTATGAAGAGTTGTTTGCCAAATATCCTGATGTAAAACCATTGTTTAAAGATGTTGATCCTAAACAACAGCAAAAAAAGCTAGCTGCCGGATTAAATATGGTTATTAACAGTTTAAAAAGGCCAGAAATATTGGCAAAAGCACTGGGTGAATTAGGCCGCAAACATAAAATCTATGGTGCGACAGCAGAACATTACCCGGCAGTTGCAGAGACATTATTATCTGTCATGCAGGAATTTGCTGGTGATACCTGGACTGATGAAGTTCATGAGGCATGGAGTAATGCATTGAGCACGGTAGCGAAAATAATGCTTGATGCTTATGAAGAACCAGAGGATGAATCGATGAATCAAGAAACGAATACAGAAGAACCGGGTCTGAAAATTAGTCTTTTGGAAGACACTTTCAATTCCCTGGCACCACAGGGCGAAGCATTGGTTGCTCGCTTTTATGAGGTGTTATTCGAACGTCATCCGGGTGTTAAACCCCTGTTTAAGAATACCGATCAGAAGGAGCAGGAGAAGAAACTCCTGTCGGCACTGGTGCTGGTTATTAATAATCTGCGAAAGCCCGATGTATTAGGTCCCGCCCTGACGAACCTCGGAAAGAACCATCAGAAGTATGGCGCAGTGGCCGAGCACTACGGTGCGGTCGCAGCAGTACTTTTGGATGTTATGGCGGAATTCGCTGGTGATGCCTGGACAGACGAAGTACATGAGGCCTGGAGTGATGCATTAAATACAGTGGCAGGCATCATGCTTGAAGCATATGAAGGGTCAGATGTAAACAGTTTGAATGAAGAAAACGATGTAAACGAAATGAAAGATTCAAAAACGGATAAATCAGAAACTAAAAATGTAGAGGTACTAGAGATGAATGCTGAGACAAACGATATGGAAGCACTGAAACAGAAAATTCAGGAGCAGTCCGGTTTATTAAATGCTATTGATAAAGTACAGGCGGTGATTGAGTTCAATATGGATGGCACCATCATCACAGCCAATGACAATTTTCTAAATGCGCTGGGCTATACACTGGAAGAAGTCCAGGGTCAGCATCACAGCATGTTTGCAGATGAAGCGTTCAAGGCGAGTGCAGAATATAAAAAATTCTGGGCGAGTTTAAACCGCGGAGAATACGAAGCGAAAGAATACAAACGCATCGGTAAAGGCGGTAAGGAAGTCTGGATCAACGCTTCTTACAATCCGGTCTTCGATACTGATGGTAAGCCCTATAAAGTAGTGAAGTACGCCACGGATGTGACCGCACAAAAACTGGAATTTGCCGATTTTTCAGGAAAGTTGGCTGCAGTCGACAAGGTACAGGCAACAATTGAATTCGAGCTTGATGGTACCATCATCACAGCAAACGATAATTTTCTTAATACTGTGGGTTATAGCCTGGAAGAGATTAAGGGTAAACACCACAGCATGTTTGTCGATCCGGAGTATGTTGCGGGTGCGGAATATAAAGAGTTCTGGCAAAAATTAGCTAGTGGAGAATATCAGTCCGGTCAATATCGTCGCATCGGTAAAGACGGTAGTGAGATATGGTTGAATGCCAGTTATAACCCGATCTATGACATGAATGGTAATCCTTTCAAGGTCGTCAAATATGCAACTGACGGTACGGAATTACGTGAACAACAGATAGCATCAGCACGTTTACAGGTGGCCGTTGATGGCTGTCAGTCACCGATGATCATGATCGACCGTGATTTCATCATCACCTATGTGAATGGTGCAACGGTTGGGCTATTGACGAGATACGAAAGCAAATTTAAGGAAGTCTGTCCGAGCTTTAGTGTGGCAGGAGTCATGGGTACGTGTATTGATGTGTTCCACAAGAACCCGGAGCATCAACGTAAGTTATTGGCGGACCCTTCTAATCTGCCTTATAAAACAGACATTGAAATTAGAGAATTAAAATTTGCCCTGACAGTCTCTGCACAGATGGACCCACAAGGTAACTACATCGGTAATACCCTGGAATGGGAAGATGTGACGGAGATACGGGCAAAAAATATCGAGGTTGCACGACTGCAATCGGCGGTAGATGGCGCTCAGACAAATTTAATGATCTGTGATGTGGACTTAAATATTACCTATGCCAATCCAGCGGTGGTCGAGATGTTACGAAATCGTCAAAACGATTTGCGAACAATCTGGCCGAGCCTGGATGTGAATAATCTGGTGGGTCAAAATATCGATCAATTCCATAAAAATCCGGCTCATCAACGTCGATTACTGAGTGATGTCAATAGCCTGCCGACAAAGGCAGAAATTAATGTGGGCCCACTTGATTTCAGTGTTAATGCAACGGCCATTATTGATGTGGACGGAAACTACGCTGGTAATATGGTGGAATGGCAAGACATAACGGAACAGAAAATAGCAGAGCGTGCTATTAATAGTTTGATTGAGGCCGCAGGAAAAGGCGACCTGGAACAACGCCTGGATAGTAGTAAATATGAAGGATTTCTGGAAAGCCTGGCGACTTCGATTAATTCTTTAATCGATTCTGTTGTCACGCCAGTGAATGAAGGAACACGGGTAATGGAGGCGTTGGCTGATGGTGACCTGACCCAGGTAATGGATGGTGATTTTCATGGCAAGTTTGCCGTGATGAAGGATGCCGTCAATACCAGTTCCACAAATTTGCTCAATATGGTGAATGAAATACGCAGTTCGTCAGGCAGTATCGATACCTCATCAACGGAACTGGTACAAGGGAATACGGAACTAAGTTCTCGTACTGAACAACAAGCATCGGCACTGGAAGAAACTGCTGCCACGATAGAAGAGATGACTGGTACGGTGAAACAAAATGCCGATAACGCCAGGCAAGCGAATCAACTGGCGAACAGCGCCAGGGAAACCGCCGAAAAAGGTGGCTCCGTTGTGAGTAATGCGGTAACTGCCATGAGTGAGATCAATTCATCAAGCAAAAAGATAGCGGATATTATTGGCGTGATAGACGAAATCGCTTTCCAGACTAATCTACTTGCCTTGAATGCAGCGGTTGAAGCAGCGAGAGCCGGAGAACAGGGACGGGGTTTTGCAGTCGTGGCTTCTGAAGTTCGTAACCTTGCTCAACGAAGTGCAGGTGCGGCAAAAGAAATCAAGACCTTGATCAATGACAGCGTTGAAAAAGTAGATGAAGGTTCAAAACTGGTAGACGAATCGGGCAGTAATCTGGACGAGATCGTCCTGTCTGTGAAGAAGGTCAGCGACATCATTGCAGAGATTGCCGCAGCGGGTGAAGAACAATATGTTGGCATTGAACAAATTAATAAAGCAGTGAGTGAAATGGATGAAATGACTCAGCAGAATGCAGCATTGGTAGAAGAAGCGGCGGCAGCCAGTCAGTCATTGAACGAGCAATCACAAAATTTAGAAAAATTAATCTCAGAGTTTAATATCGGTGATGGAGCTGCCATGATAAATAATTCTGCTGATGAACGCCCCTGGAATAGAGACTCAGAAAAACCACAGGCCAGGTCTTCTGCACCAACACGAGCTCCAGCAGTAAAAAAAGCTGCTTCCTCAGGTGATGATGAATGGGAAGAGTTTTAAAACAAGGTTAGTAGTAAATAGTAAATAGTAAAGAGTGAAACGATAAACGAAAGGAACCGTCATTCCCGCGGAAGCGGGAATGACGACTGATTTAAAACATTAGTGATCGGGATCAGGCTTAAGCCTGACCCGACCCCGACCCTGACCCTATCGAGATACGAGATAGATAATGAGAACAATTGCAGTTATTAATCAAAAAGGTGGAGTCGGTAAA
Source organism: Gammaproteobacteria bacterium (assembly GCA_965250225.1). Lineage (GTDB taxonomy): Bacteria > Pseudomonadota > Gammaproteobacteria > Eutrophobiales > Eutrophobiaceae > CBDEUK01. The sequence continues at coordinate 118,183 of CBDFNQ010000038.1, read as the reverse complement.
ACGACCACCATCAGTAACCTTGCACATGCCCTTGCACTTCAGGGCAGCAAGGTGACAGCCATTGATCTGGATCCACAGGGCCACCTTGGTAACAGTCTGGGTATGTTTGATACGACTGTTTCTGGTATGGATGAGGTGTTGTTAAATCAAGCCGATATAACACAACAAACAGTTCATGTTTGTGATGGATTGCAATTAGTTCCTGCTGGTGCTGATCTCAGTCGTCTGGAAGCAATTAGTGCTGGCGGTGCCAAACGTGGAATGTTACTGCGTGAGGCATTGAAAGATAAATTTGTCGATCAGGACTATGTCTTGTTTGATTGCCCTCCGTCATCAGGTTTATTGGTTGTTAATGTATTACTGGCCACTAAAGAAGCATTAATACCGGTAAATGGTGATTATCTTTCACTTCAGGGACTGTCTTTTTTAATGGGTACATTCAGGAAGTTTGAATTGAGACTTGGTTATAAGATTGATGAAAAAATTGTTATGACCCGTTTCCAGACTCGCAGACGCTTACCAAAAGAAGTCTTAAGAAAATTACAAATGTATTTTCCTAATAAAGTCTTACGAACACGTATTCGAGAGGTCGCCTCGTTGGCTGAATGTCCCAGTGTTGGCAAGTCAATATTTGATTACAAGAAAAAAAGTCACGGTGCTGAAGATTATTATTCTTTAGCTGAAGATATTCAAAATAATTATGTTATGTGAGATGTATATTAGACATTAGACATTAGACATTAGACATTAGACATTAGACATGAAGGATTGAAGCTATGAGTACAGAAAATATAATAGGTGTTGACCCTCTGGATTGGATGAATAAGGAGGAAATAGAAGAGTGCAAAGAAGAATTACAGTCAGCTGAAAATAGTGTGGAAAATGTTATAGATAGTAAGGATAACCAGACAGAAATCATTCAATCTGCAGAATTGTCTGAATCACCTAAGCTAACTGAAACAAATCAGTCCATAGAATCATCTGAAGAAATTGACCACACAGAAATTTCTCTGGATAAACATTTCGATATTCGTTGTATTGATCTGGTGAATGAAATATTTTTTTCTTCTATGGAGAAAGGAAAGGATATACATATTGATTTATCCGAGATTGATAAAACTGACGCTGCAGCGATGCAATATCTGGCCTCTTTCAAAAAAACTGCCGAAGATAAATTGATCACAGTGAAATTGGTTAAATCAAATGATTATGTGAATTCAGCGATTCGTTTGTTAGGATTGCAAAATATTCTAGCTGCATAAATCAATTATTGGAAGATAATAATGAGTTTACAGGAACAGAAAATAGAAGAAGATTTTTCCTCATCAAATTCTGGCCAACCTGATCTGGATTGGAGCCAAGTGCGTGAAACTGTAAAAATGTTGCAGTTGGTAACTGTTCATATCATGGCTTCAATGAAAGATGGTAATGAATCTGTTGATGATTTAGGACATTCATTTACTTCAATGGCCTCCAGTATTTACGTAATGCATGAAATTATTGAAAACCATAAGGATAAAATTAATAAGGAGGATATCGAAACACTGGAAGAGAAATGTGAAGCTTTAACCAAACAGATCCAATCAGCCATTATTGCATTTCAGTTTTATGATCGTATCACACAACAACTCGATCACGTCTGTTACAGTCTGAACTGTTTGTCTGGTTTGGTTTCAGATCCTAAAAAAATCTATCGTCCTTATGAGTGGCATGCTCTACAGAATCAGATCCGATCAGCTTATAACATGGATACGCAAAGAGAAATATTTGATGCATTGATGAGTGGGGAATCAGCCGAGTCGTTGGTAGAAAAATTACAAAGTGTTAATAACGACCCAAACGATAGCGATATAGAAATGTTCTAAGAGTATGAATGCATACGCTAAAGAAAAAGAATTCCATTTCACTGACAAACATTTTAATTTAATTCGTTCTCTTGTCTTTGAGCATACAGGCATATCAATGTCTGATGCGAAAAGTGAATTAATCTATAGTCGTTTAGCCAGGCGCTTGAGAAAATTAAATATACATGATTTTTTTGAATATTGCGAGATCATAAAATCCAGTCAAAATAAAGAAGAAATCGGTCATTTTGTAAATGCAGTCACTACCAATCTCACATCGTTTTTTCGCGAAGAACATCATTTTGAATATCTGAAAAATACAATACTACCAAAATTGGAAAAACGGAATAGTACTTCAAGACGTATACGTATCTGGTCTGCTGGTTGTTCTACCGGGAAGGAGCCTTACTCTCTTGCGATCAGTATTAAAGAATGCGGAATTAATTTTAGTAATTGGGACATTCGAATTCTAGCTACAGACATCGATACTAATGTGTTAACAACGGCAAAAAAAGGTATCTACGATGGATCTAGTGTAGATGGATTAACGAAAGAACAGTTAAAAATATGGTTCCAGAAAGGCAGTGGAGACAGATCTGATAAAATAATAGCATCTGAAAAAATTAAAGATTTGATTACATTTAATCATCTTAACTTAATGAATGAGTGGCCGATAAAAGGGATGTTTGATGTTATTTTCTGTCGTAATGTTGTTATCTATTTTAATAAAGAAACCCAGAAAGTATTATTTAAACGATTTAATGAGCATATGAGAAGTGGTTCCAACCTGATTATTGGTCATTCGGAATCACTATTCAATGTTAGTAATGATTATATATTACATGGCAAAACCATATACGAAAAAAAATAGGTAGTAAATATAGTGCTAACTAATCAAAAAGAGAATTTTCCAGATAGCTTGAAAGGATTTGAGCATATTAACAGGTATTGGGACAAAAATTTCAACATGATCGCAGCGAAAATATTACCTGGTGAATATTATGTGACACGAAGCCAGGAAACGATTGTAACGGTTCTTGGTTCCTGTATTTCTGCCTGTATTCGTGACCGTATCACAGGTGTTGGAGGTATGAATCATTTTATGCTACCAGAAAACAATACAGAGAACGATCCCTGGAATAATCTTGCAACACGATATGGCAGCTATGCAATGGAACATATGATCAATGATATTTTAAAACATGGCGGAAAAAAAGAAAATCTTGAAATAAAGATCACGGGGGGTGGAAAAATCATTAAATCAATGACAGACGTGGGTAGTAAAAATATTCAATTTGTAAAAAAATACTTGTTTATTGAAAATTATACAATCGAATCAGAAGATGTAGGAGATATCTATCCAAGAAAAGTGCAATACAATCCTGCGACAGGGTTACTGAGAGTAAAAAGACTTAAATCGTTAGCTAACAATACAATCATCAAAAGAGAATCTAAATATCAACATGAAATAGATGATAAGCCAATTTCTGGTGATATCGAATTATTTTAACTTACCTTTAAGCAGATAAATTATGGACAAGATTAAAATACTCATCGTTGACGATTCAGCTCTCATAAGAAAATTGTTAACTGAGATCTTGAATTCAGATGCCAGGATAGAGGTTGTAGGCAGTGCCGCTGATCCATTAATCGCAAAAGATAAAATTAAACAATTGCAACCAGATGTGATCACACTGGATGTTGAAATGCCCAAAATGGATGGTTTGAGTTTCTTGTCTAACTTAATGCGGTTGCATCCAATGCCTGTCGTTATGGTCTCTACACTCACTGAAAAGGGTAATGACACAACATTAGATGCGCTCGAACTGGGTGCAATTGATTTCGTTACCAAACCCAAGCTCGATATTGCACAAAGTTTAGGTGATTATTCTGAGGAATTGATTGAAAAAGTTATTGTCGCATCACAGGCTCAAGTACATAGAAAATCAAATTTCAGAAAATATGAAAATGATCAGGCATCTTCAGCAACAAAAGTTGAAAACCTGAAATTAAGAGAAAAACATTTTAAAACAACCGATCAACTTGTGGCGATAGGTGCATCGACTGGTGGTACTGAAGCCATTAAAGAAATATTGATAGACCTGCCGGCTGATTCTCCAGGGATTGTTATCAGTCAACATATCCCCCCCGGATTTAGTGCTTCATTTGCCAAACGACTGGATTCACTTTGTCGACTGAAGGTTTATGAGGCCAGTGATAGGCAACAAATCTTGCCGGGTCATGCATACGTTGCTCCGGGCGATCAACATCTAAAGATAGTCCGAGACGGTGCTAAATTTATTATCAGACTGGATGATGGCCCGCTTGTTAATCGACATAGACCTTCCGTCGATGTGATGTTTGATTCTGTTGCAGAAAATGTAGGACAAAATGCAATAGGCGTTATTTTGACCGGCATGGGTGCTGATGGAGCGGATGGATTGAAAAGAATGCACAATAAGGGCGCATCGACGATTGCCCAGGATGAAAGGAGTAGTGTCGTTTGGGGAATGCCGGGAGAAGCCGTGAAACGGCAGGCAATTGATAATATTTTATCACTAGAAAAAATCAGCTTAGCCCTGTCAAAATTGAGCCTCGTTGACTGAAATATCTTAAAGATTCCTGCCTTTTTGTCGATAGATTAATTATTGACTACTCATTCTATTGTAATGAGTGAGTTGACCGATATTGTCATATAAAAACTCTGAAAATGGTGAAATAATTGCTTAAGTCTTTCTTGCAGGTACATTTGTACGCACTTGGGATCAGTGGGCCTGTTTTACTATTATCCTATTTTGAGTTCCTGCCGTTTTCCGACTGGTATCTAATCCTGCTTGTGGTGGGTGTCTGGTTTGGTTCAAGTTATTATCAACTGAAAAAAGAAATCAATAATCTGGGAACAAAGAAAACCATTCGATCAGATGATGGCCCCGGTAAAAACCATGAGGAAATTCATCAACTTATTAGTGAAGTGAATGAAGTTGTCTCCAACGGTATGGATTCCATCACAGACGAAAATAATCAGATTCGTAGTTTGGTATCAGAAAGTGCAAACAGTCTGAATCAAAGCTTTAACGGTCTAATGTCAGATGCCGGTAAGCAACATGAACTGATGCAAGGAATGCTGAAAAATGTACATCAAGCGGCGGATATAAATAAAGGGTCTAATGAGAAGGATGGCGAGAATGTAGATAATAAAGAACACCTTGGCATGCAGGAATTTATTAAAGAGACATCGGATATTTTAGAACATTTTATCGAAATCATGGTGGAGGATAGCAAATCCAGTATGAACACAGTGAATAAAATAGATCATATATATGAACAAATGGAAGCGATATTCAGTATGTTGACGGATATGAAATCCATCTCCGATCAAACCAATTTATTGGCATTGAATGCAGCAATCGAGGCGGCTAGAGCTGGCGAAGCAGGGAGAGGGTTTGCTGTTGTTGCTGATGAGGTGAGGACTTTATCAATTAATTCCAATCAGTTTAATGAAAAAATACGTACGTTGGTGGAAGGTGCTGAGACAACGATTGTTGAAGCACGAAGCATAGTTGGTGAAACGGCTTCAAAAGATATGACAATAATGATCACAGGAAAATCGAGAATCGATAAAATGTTAGACTCATTGAAAAAATTTGATAGTCACATGAGTATTTCTTTAGATGCGATAACCGAGGTCAATGACAATATCCGTGAAAACACATTCAATGCAGTTCAAACCCTGCAGTTTGAAGATATAGTAAGCCAGGTTTCTTTGCATGCGAATAAAAAAATTGTGTTGTTGGGTGAATTTATTGAGCATGTGACCGTTGAATTGGACAAAATAGATGGTTGTCATGACAGGGAAGAATACCAGGCATCTATTAATACACTAAGAGAAAAGATCGCCGACAAATCGGAATTATTTGATACGCACTCAGATTCTAAAGTGGCCGATCAAAATAGCATGTCATCCGGCGATGTTGATTTATTTTAGAAGTAATTGATTAATACAGATAATAGCGGAGGTAATTGGAGATGATAAGAACAGAATTATTAAATAATAATCAAGAAATGCGGATCAGGATGCCAGAAAAATTTGATTTTAATATTCACAGGGATTTAAGAACTGCCTATCAATCAAATAAATGTCAATTTTATCGAATTGATATGGAAAATACAGCCTACATGGATAGTTCAGCTCTTGGTATGTTATTACAAATAAAGGAGTATGCGGGTGATGGTGATAAGGCCGTAGTGATTGAACATGCGAATGAAAATATTAAGGAAATCCTTAAAATAGCCAATTTTGAAAAAATTATGGTCATAAACTAGAGGTCTAACCGTGCCTGCAACAACAGCCATAGCCGGTATGGAAGAATTTCAACAAACGGATTCTGATAATCGTAGAGAAAAAATACTCATTGCTGAAAATAATAAGGGCAGTCGAAAGCTACTTAGATTAATTTTAGGTGAATTAGATTATGATATTTTTGAAGCTGTGGATGGTAAGGAAGCCTTTGAACTTTATTCGAAATATGAGTTTGATCTGGTGTTGGTCGATTATCTTATGCCAGTTATGGATGGTATCGAATTCACACAAAAAGTTAAAACCATCGGGAAACAACAGTTCACTCCCATAATTATCCTTACAGGCATCGAAGATGAACGACGTCTGGAAAAATGTATAGAGTGTGGTATAGATGATCTATTGCTTAAACCATACAAACATATAGTTTTAAAGCTAAAAGTTCAATCCTGGTTACGTGCAAAAAAAATGCATGATGAGATTGAATTACAAAAACAAGAACTATTGACCCGTGATATGCAACATGAAGATGACTTGTTGGCGGCGAGTGAAATTGTCAATAGTTTTATTAATTATGATAGTCAGAACATGGGTAATATGAAAAGTATTGTCTGTCCAGTTGATATATTAAGTGGTGATATCATTCTGGTTGCAATGAGCCCATCCGGTAGTCAGAATATATTGCTTGGTGATTTTACTGGTCATGGTTTGCCTGCTGCTATTGGTTCCATGGTGATGTCAGAATTATTTTATACTATGACATCGAAAGGGTTTTCAATAGAGGAAATTGTATTGGAAATTAATCATAAATTACGTAATCTATTGCCATCCAACCGGTTTATGTCTGCTTGTTTATTAGAATTAAACTTCACAGAAAATCTTTTATCGGTTGTTAATGCTGGTCTGCCGGATGTATTGGTATTTGACAAAGAAAATCATGTCAATAACAGAATAGTGTCACAAAACTTACCTTTAGGAGTTTTGCCTGAAAATAAACTGGAAATACAGGTTGAGCGTGTGAATATCAACTCCACGACAAGAGTTTTACTCTATACTGATGGATTAATAGAATCAACTAACCCAAATGGAGAGATGTTTGGTTATAAAAATGTCAAGGAAGCTATTGAACAATCCGGTCATGTATTCTCGCCATACTACAATCTTATAACTAATTTATGTGATTTTAGGCAAGATGGAAAGAGTCAAGACGATACAACGATAATACAATTTATATGTGATGTTTCTTTACTAAAGAAAAAGAAAAAAAATCAATCACAAACATTACCAAGGATAGCAGCGAACTGGAATATGAGTGTTGAATTGGATATGAATTTGATGCGTGATATAGATCCGATCCCGCCTTTGGTTAACTATTTAATCGGATTACAAGGAACAGAATTATGCAGAGAAAAAATCTATACTGTATTGTCTGAATTGTATTCAAATTCCCTGGAGCATGGGATACTCGGTCTGGATTCCGATATGAAAAAAGATGGAGAAGGATTTGCTGAATATTACCAACTGAGAGATAACCGTATTCAGGAAAATAGTGACGGTAAGATTGAAATACAATTATCCCATAAACCAACGGATACAGGCGGTCAGTTGAATATCCGAGTTATTGATAATGGAAGCGGTTTTAATTATGAAGCCATCAATCAGGAACTGGGCTCCAATTCTGATCTCAAAGGACGTGGAGTTAGCTTGATTAAAAAGTTGTCTGATAGCTGTTATTACGACAATAATGGTAATCTGGTTAATCTGAATTATTCTTGGAGAAAAACAATCGATTGATCATTTTAGCTTTTGAATTATTTAATCGTGGATGGTTTTTTTTAGATGAGTTCCAAGAGTTAAAAACTATGTATATTATTGAAACTTGCTAAATTTTGTTCAGTTTTTTATGGAAAATAGTCGATTTATTAATAATGTGATTATAATAAAAATTTGTACGAGTATCAGGAGAATAGAACATGTCTTTACAGCAGCCCAGGAGCACAAAATCCGGTTATAGAAAACGTTTGAGCATTTTTTCAGGGCTACTATTAATGCTGCCTTACAGCTCAGTATTCGCTACATCGAATGAAAGCCACCTTATTGATTTCACAAGCCATTGGGCGGCAATTTTATGTGTGATTATTTTCTGTTTCGCATACGCTTTGGTCATCGCTGAAGAGACAATCCACTTAAGAAAATCCAAACCAGTAATGGTGGCAGCCGGTGTTATCTGGTGCATAGTAGCTGTTATCTACGCCCAACATGGTGATACCCATACTGCTGAGATCGCGGTCAGGCATAATCTGCTCGAATTCTCAGAATTATTTTTATTCTTACTTGCTGCGATGACCTATATCAATACCATGGAAGAACGTGGTGTATTTAATGTATTAAAAGTCTGGTTAGTATCACAAGGGTTTACCTTACGTACAATATTCTGGCTGACAGGGGGCATTTCTTTTCTCCTTTCACCAATAGCGGATAATCTGACAACAGCGTTATTGATGTCGACGGTAGCCATGGCCGTCGGTGGAAATAATAAAACATTCGTCACCGTTGCCTGCGTCAATATTGTTGTCGCCGCCAATGCGGGTGGTGCATTCAGCCCCTTTGGTGATATTACGACCTTAATGGTCTGGCAGAGAGGGGGGCTGGTTGAATTTGGTCAGTTCTTTTTATTGATCGTACCATCGCTTGTGAACTGGATAATTCCAGCAGCAATCATGTCCATGGTTGTGTCGAATGAAAAGCCGGATATTATTCCTGAAAAAGCTGAATTGAAACAGGGGGCTTTGATAGTCGTTGGCTTATTTATCCTGACCATTATTATGGCGGTCAGTGCTCATAGTTTTCTGCATTTACCTCCGGTCCTCGGCATGATGACGGGCCTGGGCTTTCTCAAATTGTATGGCTATAGATTAAAAATACGTAGTAAAAAACAAATTTATGATTCAGGTGCTGGTGCACTTGGTGTTGAAAATCTTGATAGCGAAACGGATGAAAATACGGAGCAATTCGATATTTTTAAAAAACTCGCGCGCGCAGAATGGGATACCTTGATGTTCTTCTATGGGGTGATCTTATGTGTAGGAGGTCTTGGAACGCTTGGTTACTTATCACTGATCTCAGAAATGATGTACGTTGACCTTGGTGCTACCAAAGCCAATATCATTGTTGGATTTTTATCCGCTTTGATCGACAACATACCAGTTATGTTTGCTGTGCTCACCATGTTGCCGGATATGGATACTGGCCAATGGTTGTTGGTGACGTTGACAGCTGGCGTAGGCGGTTCGATGTTATCGGTTGGATCGGCAGCTGGTGTGGCTGTGATGGGTCAGGCACGCGGTGTTTATACATTCTTCAGTCATCTTAAATGGACCTGGGCAATTATGCTGGGTTATTTCGCCAGCATATGGGTACATTTTCTTATTAATGGCAGCATGTTTACCAGCTGATAGCCCCAGGTACACATCAAATGATGTAGTACCTTTTCCCCCTCATTTTCAGATATAATAAACAGGCCCCGTACGGGGTTTTGTTTGTTATCTATTATAAAAATAATTATATGTTTATGAGCCAAATCCCGGGACTATTTAATTATCTGGTTGTCATCATTATTATGATGACAGGGTTTTACATTGCCATATCGCATAATAATTTGATTAAAAAAATCATTGGATTAAACCTGTTTCAGGTATCCGTTTTCATCCTTTATATTTCGTTCGGTTATGTGGAAGGCGGGACTGCCCCGATCGTAACCGAGGGAGTCAGGCTATACGCAAGTCCATTGCCTCATGTTTTGATCTTGACAGCGATTGTGGTTGGTATTTCGACTACAGCCGTTGGTTTGGCACTGGTTATTCGGATCAAAAAAGCATTTGATAGCATAGAAGAAGACGAGATCCTCGAGCAGATGGACGATAAATAATGAACTTTGTTCTTCATCATTTACCGGTTCTTCTCATTATAATACCTTTGATGGCTGCGCCTGTTTGTCTATTAGTTCGCCATCAGACTCTTGCCTGGTTATTCGCATTTTGCATTACAACCATCTGTCTTATCCTTTCAGTCATGTTATTTATGATGGTGAGTGACAATGTGTTTTATTCCTATGCAGTTGGAAATTGGCCTTCGCCCTGGGGAATTGAATTGGCGGTTGATTATCTCAATGCATTCGTTTTATTGATTGTCACCTCGGCGGGTTTTTTATGTTGTCTTTATGCAAAAAACAGTGTGAAAAAAGAAATTGCTTCAGAAAAGACACCTCTTTTTTATACGGCTTATTTATTAAACTTCGCTGGCCTGATTGGTGTGTTGCTAACAGGTGATGCGTTTAACCTTTTTGTTTTTATCGAGATAGCTTCTATTTCATCCTATGCTCTGGTTAGCATGGGCAATGATAAACGAGCACTTTATGGTGCTTATCGCTATCTGGTTATGGGTACCATTGGTGCGACGTTTATATTAATAGGACTAGGCTTCCTTTATGTCATGACCGGAACGCTAAATATACAGGATCTGGCAGAACGCATTCCAGGAGTTAGTCAATCAAGTACAGTCATTACCGGCATCTGTTTTATTTTCCTGGGATCCTGTATTAAGTTGGCTTTATTTCCCATGCATGTCTGGTTACCGATGGTCTATACCTATTCACCATCCGTTATCAGTATTTATTTTGCAGCGACCACAACAAAAGTCTTTATTTATGTATTGATACGTTACATATATATGATTTTTGGTGCCGATATTATTTTCGATCTAATCTTGCCAAAGCTAATTTTAATATTATCTAGTGCAGCGATTTTATATGGAGCAATAAAGGCCATAACGGCTACAAATATCAAATCTATTTTTGCCTATTCAAGCATCTCCCAAATCGGATATATGGTGCTTGGCCTTGGTCTGATGACCGTTTCCGGTTTGTCAGCAACTATTTTGCATCTGTTCAATCATGCCATGATAAAGGCAGCTATTTTTATGAGTTTAGGTTGTATTATTTATCGTATGGGTTCTGAGAAATTGTCAGACATGAAAGGCATGTTGAAAACAATGCCAATGACATCTGTTGCTTTTATTCTTGCTTGTCTGAGTTTGATAGGGATACCGGCAACTTCGGGGTTTCTCAGTAAATGGTACTTGGTATTGGCAGTTATAGAACAACAAGCATGGGTTCTTGTTGTGGTTATTATGATTGGTTCTTTATTGTCTATTATTTATGTGTGGCGAGTTATAGAGGTTATGTATTTTCAACAGCCTGAAAATATTCATGCTAATAAAGAATTGACTGCGATTCCTTTTTTAATGGTCCTGCCTTTGTGGTTATTGATCATTGCAAATATTTATTATGGTCTTGATGCCTCAATGAGTTATGGCTCAGCGAACACCATTGCAAAATATTTGATCCTGAAATAACTATGAACCAGTTATTAGTCTGTCTTTCTCTTATGGTGCCACTGTCAGGTGCTCTCCTTATTTGTTTGTCAGGAAAACTCCCGAATCTGAGGGATGCAATTACATTAGTGACATCGATAGCATTATTTGTTGTTGTTTGTTTGATTTATACCAATGCTGATTTACCCAATGAGTTTCAGTATGTTTTAGCAGAACCTGTTCCAGGTATAAGCATTGCATTTCATGTTGAGGCATTAGGTTTATTATTTGCTTTAATTGCCAGTAGTCTATGGATCGTAACCAGCGTTTATTCTATTGCCTATATGCGAGCAAATAATGAAACTAGGCAGACACAATTTTATGCTTTTTTTGCATTATCTCTAGCAAGCACAATGGCAATTGCCTTCAGTGCCAATATGTTCACCTTGTTCCTTTTTTACGAATTTTTAACTCTTCTGACGTACCCATTAGTGACACACCGTGGTACTGAAGAGGCAAAACACAAAGGTCGTGTTTATTTAGGTATTTTATTAGCCACATCGATTGCCTTGCAACTGACTTCGATAATCTGGACATGGTCAATCACACAGGATGTTGCTTTTAAAGCGGGTGGAGTTTTTGCAACAAAAAACAAGAGTCCAGTTTTATTGGTCATTTATTTATTGTTTTTATTCGGGGTAGGAAAGGCTGCGTTGATGCCTTTTCATCGTTGGCTACCGGCTGCTATGGTTGCGCCAGCTCCAGTTAGTGCCTTGTTACATGCTGTGGCGGTAGTCAAGGCAGGCGTCTTTTCAATCATCAAAGTAACAGTTTACCTGTTTGGAATTGATACCATAAGCGGACTGGATTTGTCGGAATATTTATATTTAATACCCGCTTTCACTATCATAGCTGCTTCTATTATCGCCCTTAAGCAAGACAATTTAAAAGCGCGACTGGCATATTCGACAATTAGTCAATTGTCCTATGTTATTTTAGCAACCTTATTTCTTGCACCCATTTCTATCGTAGCTGCAGCCTTGCATATACTGGCGCATGCATTTGGTAAAATAACACTTTTCTTCGCGGCGGGAGCTATCTATACAGCCAGTAAAAAATTATGTGTAAGTGAACTGAATGGAATAGGAAAAAGAATGCCTGTCACAATGCTTGCGTTTACTATTGGAAGTTTGTCGATGATTGGTATCCCACCAACTGCAGGTTTTATCAGTAAATGGTTCATGCTTGAAAGTGCTTTGAGTATTGAAAACTGGTGTGCGATATTCGTGATTATAATCAGTACGCTGCTTAATGCGGCTTATTATTTGCCTATTATCTATGTAGCATTTTTTAAACAAGAGACAGTTCCTGTCAAAATTAATCATGGGGAAGCGCCTGTCCTTATGGTTTCGTCACTGTTGTTTGTTGCATTTATGACGGTGATTATTTTTTGTATCCCGAACAGGGCAATTCAATTAACCCAATTGATTGGACTATAGTAAATGAAATCACATTGGCTCTATAACAATACATCAATAAAAAAGCTATGGCAGGCAAGCTGTGTAATTTTAGTGCTTCTGATCCTGGCAGAATTATTTATTGAACTACATGGATATTTTACACAGGTAGATTTTTTCGCTTTTAGTGCGCTATTTGGTTTTATTTCCTGTGTGATAATGATCGTCTTTGCAAGGATTCTAGGGTTCATTATTAAACGAAAGGATGACTATTATCGTGATTGATATTTTTCATCCTGGTTTATTATTGATCGCAACAGCGGTTGCATTGCCTTTGTTGTCAGAAAAGTATCGAAGTTTCTTATTATTGTTATCACCCATTATTGCCTTATGCATTCTGTGGAACCTGCCCGACGGCAATGTTTTATCACTCAGTTTTATGCAATATCAACTGAGTCCTTTATATATCGATAAATTAAGCCGTCTTTTTACCACCATATATTTGATCATGATGTTTACGGGTAGTCTGTATTGTTTTAAACAAGCCAGATACAAAGAACTATCTTTTGCCTATCTCTATTCCGGTTCAGCTATTTGTGTTGTCCTGGCGGCGGACTTGATCAGCTTGTTTGTTTTTTGGGAGATCATGGCGTTGGCATCGACATCGATCATATGGTGTTCAGATACGAATGATTCACGAAAAGCCGGTATGCGTTATCTGTTAATGCATTTACTGGGTGGTGTCATTTTAATGATTGGAATTATTGCCCATGTTCAGGAGACAGACTCTATAAATTTCACAGCCATGCAACTCAATGGTATCGCCAGTTACTTAATTCTGATTGGATTTTTATTAAATGCCGCCGCACCACCATTTTCTGCCTGGCTATCGGATGCGTATCCGGAATCCACATTCAGTGGAATGATTTTTCTTTCTGCTTTTACCACAAAAACAGCCGTTTATGTTTTATTACGTGGTTTTCCAGGAACCGAAATATTAATTTTTATCGGGCTGTATATGATTTTTTACGGAATCATATATGCCTTACTTGAAAATGATATGCGGCGGATCCTTGCTTATAGTATTGTCAATCAAGTTGGCTTTATGGTTTGTGGTATTGGTATAGGAACTGAGATGGCTTTAAATGGGGCAGCAGCACATGCCTTCACACATATCATTTACAAGGCCTTGTTATTAATGGCAGCCGGTTCAGTTTTGTTTCAAACTGGAAAAAGAAAATGCACAGATCTAGGTGGATTGTTCCAGTCGATGCCAATAACAGCAGTTTGCGGAATTATTGGTGCGTTGGCTATCTCTGCTTTCCCGTTAACATCCGGTTTTGTCAGCAAATCCATGGTGACACAATCTGCTGTTGATAATCATTTGTTTTTGATTTGGTTATTATTACAAGCGGCATCTGCCGGTGTTTTCTTGCACGCAGGGATCAAATTTCCCTGGTTTGTTTTTTTTCAGAAAGATTCTGGCTTACGACCGAAAGATCCGCCATTAAATATGCAAATGGCAATGATTACCTTCGCGATTTTATGTATTGTCCTTGGTGTATTTCCTTCTTTGTTATATGCCTTATTACCATTCGATGTAAATTATATTCCCTACACTTTTTCTCATGTCCTATCACAAACACAACTCCTGTTGTTTTCCGGTCTTGCATTTTTTGTCATGTTACCGTGGATGAAACGTACATTAACCATCAGCCTCGACATGGACTGGTTTTATCGTATAGCGGCAATGAAAATAATCGATTTTATCTCGTATTTTATTGATCGAATCGCGTTAGTTTTAACATCTTTGACTAAAGAGTTTCTCACGATCACCTTTCATCCTCGCAATTTGTTAATATTAAAATTATTGAATCGAGACATCGGTATTTCTATTGTATGGATTCTATGTCTATTGTCTGTTTGTCTCATTATCAGCTTGTTCTAATTTCTCCCTGTTGTCTTTATTGCAACCACACTAAATTATAAAAAATCTTTGATTTAAGCTAAAAAATCATAAATAAGTGAAAAAAAGATGCGAAATTAACCCATATGGGTGACGATACTTTATTGCAATGTGGGTATATTTACCGACACAGGATGTTCAAGGAGCGTCTCCAGGAAGGAGACAAACAAGGAAGTTATTTCGCTTGTAATACTAAGGAAGGGTTTATACCAGGAAGGTATAAACGATTGTCTTTAAGGACTGTAGACACAAAAGGATTTGATAATGGAAATTATATGGAAGTGACAATAATAACTAATGACCGGATGTGCGTTATATTCACACAAAAAGATTTGCTAGGTTGATATTCCTACAACAATCAATTTGACGAACAGTATTTTTGTGTAGCTTGTAACACTCTTAAGGGGAGGGAACGGAATTGCACCATGGAAGGTGCGGCTTTTTTCTAGTCCCTACTTGCAAGTAATGCTGGAGTAATTATCAGTGTGCACAACAGTGCAAAACTGATCCCAATCGTCAGTAATATCCCCATGCTTGCCGTGCCAAGATGCGGTGAAAACGCCAGATTTCCGATACTAAAAATAGTTGTCAGGGCACTGATTACAATTGCTCTGGCTGAACTACTGGCCAATAAAATTTCCTTGTTTTGTTTCTCATGATGCCTGTGAATAATATGGATCGCACTATCAACGCCAATGCCAAATAATAACGGCAGTGCAATTATATTTGCCAGGTTTAATGGGACATTAAACAGCACACTGGTTGCTGAAGTTAAAATTGTGGCAATTAATAAAGGGATGATAACAAAAAAAGAATAGCGTATTTTCGGCATTAATATTAATAATAAAATAGTGATTGCAATAAACGCTGAAAGAAATCCCTGTTTAAAAGCATTGACAACGGCTTTGCTGGCTTCAACACTGACAACAGGTGGGCCGGTGATCTGTGGTGCTGCAATTTGAGTCTGTTCAACAAATGCTTCAAGGTTACTATAATTTGAAAGATCCTCTGTTGGAATGATTTCCAGCAAATAATTATTGTTACCTTTCCAGCGCCTTGAAAATGTATCGTTGATATCCGACAAAGATAAGCCTTCTGTATTCAATGATGAATTCAGGTTATTCATACGCCCGGGTAGTGAGGCAAGAAGTGATCTTTCCAGTGAATCTAGTTTTTCCTTTGTTTGTTTGCCATTCAGTTGTGAAAGGTTTTTTTGAAAGACAGTAATGTTATTTTGAATATTACTGGCAATAATATTATCGCTGTTAGTTATAGAGATCAATAACGATTTAAAACTGTTTAATGTGTCCAGAGTGATATCAGGTGATACATGGAGAGTGTTTTTTTGTGTAAATAATTCGCCCTGTAATAAATTTATCTCATCAATAATAAATAATTTGTCCTCTTGTTCTTCTGGAATGAAACTGTTTAGCCAGATCACGTCTTTTACAAGTGGTAATTGTATTAATTGTTCGGAAAGTTCTTCTGCTCGGTTTTCATTTTCTGTAATAAGAATATTAGTTAATGGGGTGTATTCCTGATTGTTGAATAACTCTTTGAATGTAACAACAGATTCATTATTCTGGGGTTGTATATTCAAAAGGCTATTCTCGAATCGAAGGTCGCGTGCACACCAAAGTGATATTGCCGTAATCAAGATTGTAAAAATTAATATGCTGGATGAATGTCTTTCTGGTATAGACAGTAATGATATTATTTTCGGGTTGATATCCGTTTTTGGATGGTCTTCAAACATGATGTTGGCGTGTTTTAATAACGCTGGCAGGAAAGTCAATGTTATGAACAAACTTATGAACATCCCTGTGCCGGATATTAAGCCGAGTTCTGAAATACCATTATAATCGGTTGGGACAAATGCATAAAATCCAATCGCAGTCGTGAATGCACAGAGTAATAATGAGGTTCCAATATCAGAATTGGTTTTATCAATGGCATTTTTTTTATTTTCACCACGAATAATCAATTCACGGTATTTCAAACAATAATGAATTCCAAAATCAACTCCCAGGCCAATATACAAAACAGCAAATACAACTGATATTAAATTTAATTCACCGATTGCGAAGGTGGCAAAACCTGCGGTAAATATCAATCCGGTCATTAGAGAACCGAGAACTAACAGAACAAGTTTTCCCGAGCCAAGACCAAAAACAAGAATGAATGCGACCAGGATAAAAGCAATAATAATAGCTGTCAGGTTTGTGTTGGAAACGCTGACAAGTTCTTCATGAGAGAGTGCAACCGTCCCGGTGAGTTTCAATTGCATATTATTTTTAGGTGTTATGCCTGATTCTACAGCTAGTTCTCGGATCTTATTTAAAACATTTTCTGCAGGCAGAAAGTTAGTGAAATCAAGAATAGGTTGAACAATAATAAATTCTTTATAGACCTTTTTTTTATCCTGCTCAGCAGATAATAAATTTTGCCAGGACATTTGATAGTGTTTCTTATGATTATGTGCATTCAGTACATTATTAAATTCATGAAAAATAGTGGAGAGGTCAATCTCTTCTCCTTGTTGTTTTGCCTCAACTGCATCATGCAACATGGTTAAAAAGCCATTTAAACTTTGATCGCGCATTAATCGTGAAAGGAATGGCTGATTTTTTGCCAGAGTATCAGCGAGATCCTGAAGCTGATTAATATCCATATAAAGAAGAGATGAGGTTTTAATAAAATCTTCATTTTTCGGGTAATAAATAGTCTTAAAAAATTCCTGATGTTGTTTTAATTTATTTTCGAAGGTCAGGGCAGAATCCATTGCTTCGTCTGGTGTTGCAGCTTCAATAACGATGATCAGGTTATCTGTCGCATGTGGGAATAATTTTTCATATTCGATATCCAGTTTGCGCCAGGATAATTCTGCAGACAGCATGTCACGTGTATCTGTGTTCATTCCAAGATTGTTTACGGTATAAAATAAAGTGATCACAGCTAGAATGGGGATGATAAAAATGATCGGCAGACTGTAACGATCTATAATCCGGTTCCATATGATAGATAGTTTTTCAGGGTTCAAACGCATGTTGGAAAGTCTGTCTGTCTCTAACGAGATAAATATTATTAATTGGTTAAAAATATTTCGGATAGTTTTTTTAGACTGTTACAGGCTTTGTTAAAACTCAGACCAAGTTTTACCACGGCAGGAATATCCTGAGGCTTTTTTACCAGAGACCAATAAAATTCTGGAAAATTAGGTTGACCGTATTCATTGACATACTGAGAAGCAGATAAGGGTAAGTATTGTTGAAGGTTATCACTGACTGCACGGATCACAGTGCAACCTATTTGATTATATTTAGCAACATTTGCCACAGCGTATGATTCCATATCAGCAACAAGGGCATTTGTTGTGTCAAACAACTGACGTTTCTTTTCCTGGGTATCTAGTATCTCATGACTATTCGCAAGTGCATCATAATGAATAGTAATGTTGGTCTTCTTTAACGCAAGGTTCTGTTCTGCAGTTGGTAATTGTAAAGTCATTATCTGGTTTGATGAATTTACCAGATGATTGGGAATGATGATGTCACCTGTGTCTACAGTATCGTGCAACGCTGCACAACAACCCCAACTGATCAGATGGTTACAACTGGACTGGAGCAGACTATGAGCTGCTTCGGTGGCTCTTTCATAACCCATGCCGGACACAATCATAGAGCAGTGATCATTAACAGGGATCGGTGTTTTGAACTGCTTCAGGCCTGGAAGTATACAACGCGCTTCGGTTGGTAAGGCAACAATAACGCCTAGATGCTTTTTCAATCGATTAAATTACGATAACGCGCCAGAGCCCAAAGTGGAAAATACTTGGTATATCCATGGTACTTCAGATAAAACACACGCGGAAATCCAGGCGCAGTATAGTCTGCGTCATACCATAAGCCATCCGGATTTTGACGACTTAATAAAAAATGAATACCACGTTTGACAGCGTCTGATTGACAGTCATCGACGGACAATAGTGCCAGCAGCGCCCATGCAGTTTGAAAAGAGGTGCTTGGGTGTGGTCGGTGATGTTTCGGAGGATAGTAACTGTCATTACTCTCTCCCCAACCACCGTCAGTGTTTTGCATGTCCTTAAGCCAGCAGACCGCACGTTGAATGTATTCCTGTTGTGGATCCTGTTTACTAACTTCCAGTGCTGTCAGGACCGACCAGGTGCCGTAGATGTAATTGCTTCCCCAACGACCAAACCAGGAACCATTTTTCTCCTGATCCAGTTTAATGAATTCAATAGCGCGTTGAATATTCTTTCTGTATTTTTCTTTATCGAATAATGATAACAATGCAATACAACGGCCAGTAACATCTGCGGTGGGAGGATCCAGCAAGGCGCCGTGATCCGCGAAC
Source organism: Gammaproteobacteria bacterium (assembly GCA_965250225.1). Classification (GTDB taxonomy): domain Bacteria; phylum Pseudomonadota; class Gammaproteobacteria; order Eutrophobiales; family Eutrophobiaceae; genus CBDEUK01. Next base: position 98,875 of record CBDFNQ010000038.1, on the reverse strand, counting down.
GGTATTGAATTTAAATAATATTGGGTGTTATCGACTTCAAATGAACCAAAGCCACCATTACGTGATTGCATACCTGCAGTCCATTCAGCCGCACTCTGAATAGCATCATGATATTTCACCGGGTCAGCACGAAGCAGAGCCCAGGCAACCATGGAAGTATCGTCTAGATCAGGATAATAATAATTACTATATTGAAACGCCCAACCACCGCCTTTTAGCCCCGGTTTTGCTTTGCGCCAGTCACCAGGTTCATCACTCAATTGATTTTCGAGTAACCAATCGAAAGCTTGTTCCAATGCTTGAGGATTGTTATTCGATTCAAGCAATGCCTGACAGGCTAATGACGTATCCCAGACAGGCGATTGGCATGGCTGACAGTAGATCCCATCTCCTCGTTCGACAAGAAGTTGGTCGATGGCTTTTCTAGCCTGGATGACGAGAGGGTCATCTTTGGAATAACCAAGTACGATCAGGGCCTCATAGGCGTTAACCATGGCAGGAAAAATCCCACCAATACCATGATCTTCATTCATTCTCTCTGTGAACCATTGTTCACATTTGCGAATAGAAATATTGCGGATGGCACGTGGCACCAGTTTCTCAGCCAATCGACCTAATTTATCCAGTATTAAAAATGCACGGCTTAACGGCGTTGTTATACGAAAGTAATGGTTCTCATCTTCAGGTGGAGTAGTAAACAGTTCACGTATATCGACACCTTGCGGATTGACTGCCTCGGGTTTTAACGTACACAGTACAAACAGTGGAACCATTACAGTGCGTGACCAATAAGAAACCTTACTGATATGAAAAGGGAACCATTTGGGTAGCATGATCACTTCAGCTGGAATGAACGGTGTTGCGCGCCAGGGCACTTGACCAAACAAGGCCAGGCAAATACGGGTAAAGACATTTGCGTGGGCCGCACCACCATGGTTAAGGATTGCGTTACGAGCACGCATCATGTGTTCATCGTTTGGATCATCACCAACGAATTTGAGTGCGTAATAGGCTTTGACTGAACAACTTAGATCAAACACGCCACCATGGTAAAGTGACCAACCATCGTGTTCATCTTGATTTTCTCGCAGGTACACTGCGATCTTTTGTTGTAATTCTTCGTCGACATCACCAATGAAGTGCATCATCAGGATGTATTCGGCGGGGATGGTACAGTCTGCTTCGAGTTCGTATATCCAATGACCATCGGGCTGCTGTTCTGTCAGCAATGATTCATTTGCGAATTCAGTGGCATCGTTCAGTGGCAGTGGTCTGAATCGACGAACAATATCAGCTACCGCATTGCTGGAATGGTCTGCGGCCAGACTTGAATTTGGTTCCATTAACATAATGTGTGCTTTCCCCTGATACTAGTGCGTAATCGCTATTGTTATTTGAGCCTGCTTATTTTCTATACAGTTACTCAGTTCGCTAACGCTACTCTTTTCACCAAATCTATTTTGAATTTTCTCATAAAATAGCGGTTTTGGGTAATCCTTTTGCAGCAGCAGAAAACAGTACACTCAGCATTTTATTGCTGCGGATTAATAAATTCGTTGCCGCAATAGTTTTTTTCACGCTGCCACGCGAAATTTTGACCTCAGAACTTTCTTGAAAATCCCGTTTTTGGTTGATTTTTTGTAATGTCAAAATAGCCATGCCAATGGCCCAGAGACAAAATTTTCGGATACCTGTTTCGTTATTTGGCATCATCAAGGCATACTTCAGTGCATTATCAAGATGACTTCTGGCCAGCCCAATGAGTTCCCCAAGAGCGGCTTCAAACTGTTCGTTTTTCATACCTGGTCGCAAATTAGCCAGTTCAAAACCGTGACGCTGGAAGACCTCAGCGGGTAGCCAACAAGCTCCACGCTGATAATCGTCGTAAATATCCTTGAGAATGTTCGTCATTTGTAAACCCTGTCCAAATGAAACAGCTAGTTTGAATAAATCATCGTACTGTTGGTTGATCTCGGAAGAATGATCGCAAAATAACTCGGTGAGCATTTCACCGACCACTCCAGCAACATAATAACAATAATCATCCATTGCTTTTTGATCGGCCACTCCTTCCAGGGTTTCGGCATCCTGATATCGCACCATGCCATCGGCCATGATTTTTATACAACGTTCAAGTGCTGAACGCTGCCGCTCATTGAAGCTATGGCTAATGCGAATGATAGCGGCAGTATTGTGGATCAAATCTTTTTCTGCATCGGTTGCGCTCACGGAGAGGAGTGGATGCAGCGCTTCCGCGAATATCTCGGGGGTTTGTGTCCCTTTCACCACGGCAATGAACTGTTCCGAATATTGTTGTTTTAGATCAAAGCTCAGGTCTTTGTCATCTTCAATCGTATCGGCAATACGGCATAACAGGTAGGCATTACCCACGACCGTGGCCAGGTCTTGAGGTAGCTGGGGAATGGTCAGGGCAAAGGTACGTGAAACGCCTTGCAGGATGTGATCCTGGTAATCGATCTCAGAGCTTAACCCACTGTTATTATTTGTTTTTTTTGTTACTACACTCATGTCTATTGAATTCTCTGTATCTCTTCAGTTTTAAGATTTTGCAACCGATTGATTCAAACTAGGGGCATTGGGAAAAGCCGATTTGCCGACTCTAGAGATCACCTCCCAACTTGGGCCAGGGAATTTATGCAGGCCATCCATCACAATCTTGAACGCGGATAAAAAGCGTTCGACATCCGACTCGTCAATGATCAAAGGTGGAATCAATTTGATGATATCAATGTTATGGCCAGCGACCTGTGTGAGGATGCCATGATCCTGCAATAACGGAATGGTGATCGCTTGAGGGAACAGGTTTTTATTGAGTTTATGTGCCAGAGTCCAGGCGGCTCGTAATTTAAACGATTTCGGCTCGCCGAATTCAATCGCGATCATCAAGCCTCGCCAGCGTATGTCTTTAATGAATTGATACTGCTCTTTCAATTCAAGCAAGCCTTTGCCTATCCGATCACCCATCCGTGTGGCGTTGTCTATGAGATTGTTTTCATCCATATAGTTCAGGCTCGCAAGACCTGCGACCATGGCGAGGCTACCTTGGCCAAAGGTGGATGAATGAACCACAGAGCGATCCATCGATGAAAACACCTTGTCATAAATCGATTTGCGGGTGAGTACCGCACCCACCGGGACATAACCACCGGACAATGATTTGGACAGAATGACCATATCCGGATCGAGCCCGTCTTCGTGTTCAATCGCTAAAAATTTACCGGTTCGGCCCATGCCCGATTGAATTTCATCGGCAACAAATAACGTCCCATATTGCTGACATAATGCCTGTGCCTGTTTCAGAAAACCAGCAGCGGGAATATTGACTCCTTTGCCCTGAATCGGCTCAAAAATAAAAGCCGCTATCTCTTTGTTTTTAAGAGAGTTTTCCAGTACTTCGAGGTCGCCTAAGGGTATTTTTTGACAGTCGGACAAGAGCGTTCCAAAACCCTCGCGAAACGTCTCATCACCGTTCAGTGACAGGGCGCCATTACTCAAACCATGGAAGGCCTTGTTCAGATACAAAATGCCTGCACGGCCAGTAGAACAGCGGGCAAATTTAATCGCTGTTTCAACACCTTCTGCCCCTGAGTTGGTGAAATAGACGTAGTCGAGTTGATTTGGCATCCGTTGTTTCAATTCTTTTGCCAACAAACCAGACAATAATGGTGCTTCCATCTGCACCAGTGAAGCGTAATCCGTTTGCATAAAATCGATTAATGCTTGGCGGATCATTGGATTGTTTCGCCCGGCGTTGAACACGCCATATCCAGCCAGCATATCCAGATATTGCCGACCATCCTTGTCCCATAAATATTGTCCCTGAGCACGGGTATAGCAGCGGTCAAAGCCAATGGTGCGCAGGGCTTTTACGAATTTAGGATTCACATGTTGATCATGTAACTCGTAATTATTACCTGCTTCGTTTTCTAATAATTCTTTAATATTCAATGGCATAAACGACTATAAACCCTTATGTTTCGACTGATACACGATATTTGATGCGCTTGGATAATCCAAAGAGCAGTATCATAAAAGATTACACTTGTGACGGGTACTGGTTTGAGTCGATGCGATTATCATTTGATGTCATCTAGATACTAGGTTAATCCACTTGATTAACCCATATGGATGATGTTTCGAAGAAAGCACCACTAAAAAAACAGGCTCGATTATATAAAAAATATATGTGGTTGTTTCCTGTCATGACGGTTTTGTGTCAATGAATAAACCCAATCTTTTTAAATCACTTCCATCTCTTTCTTAAGAAACTACATCCTTCACTGCCAAAAACAGTTAAACAATAAATACCAAATTCACCCATATGGGTTAGTACTTATGTACTATATCTATTGTTTTAAACGCTGTGTTATAAACGAGTCATAAACATAAGGAAGTGACCATGATCCTTCCGAAAAAAACAACATCAATAATAACTTTTTATACACGGCGGGGATACATTATCCATGGACAGCTCAACAGCATCATCCAAATCTTTTATTCAATTACTGAATAAAACTTTCACAGTCATTGTCTTTTCGTTATTACTCATTGGCGTTACTACATCAACTTGGGCAGATAATGTGCCGTCCATAACTTGGAGTAACAGCGTTGATGGTGAAGGGTCTATATACCATTCCGAATCCGAAGCAGCACAGGCTGCGCGAAGTTTTCATACTAAATATTCTGACAAGACTATCCGAAAAGAAGTCACTATCAATACAAACGCACGATATGATTATTATGGGCCACACTATGAACAAGAAAGAACAGAATGGAGTTATTATGATTACACACGACAATATGCGGATGAGGCAGAGATCATTCCATATATTAAATCAGTATTTCCCTCTCAATGTTCTTCTACCATCGTTACTCCAAACGGATGGATACCATACATTTATTCATCAGGTGCCGGTTATTTTAATGGCACGAATGGACCTGCGAGTGAAACAAGGTTAGAGACTCAAGGCTATGATGTTACTCGTCATTTCCTCAATCAATTTACAGGTGAATGTTATCCAAGTGACACGAGCTGGACAGCTTTTCGTTCCCGATATTATCAATGCCCTGTTGACGTGCTTCCAGCCGGTGCTTATTGGAAACCTAATCCATCTTGGTTAAATGGATGTGACTCATACCCGCCGTTTTCCGTAACCAGTAATAAACCATTTGAGAAAACATCATGCGATAAGGAAGGCAATCCGTGTAACGCAAGGACAGGTGACAAATTAGAAACTGAAGTCGATTTTGATGATGGTTGGTTAAGGTTTGAAAGAACCTACCATTCATTGGGCCAAACTCATGATAGTAATTTAGGGGTTGGCTGGACCCACGGTTATAGTAGTTATTTCTTTGTTCATTCAACAAACACTACCCAAGTACAAGGTTTTATACGAGAAGATGGATACCATGAAAGTATGTTGGGAAGTTCTGGAAATTATCACTCGACTAGCGACGGTAGTGACAGAATCCAGCTTACATTTATGACGACTGAATGGGAATCAACTCGTGTTGATTGGAAAGATTATTATGATTTAACCGGAAAACTAATTCGCAGGGAACCAAATAATGGGCCAACTATTTATTTTTCCTATGATAGCGAAGGTCGTATAGAGTTAATTCAAGATGATACCGGAAGAACATTAACGTTATATTATAATGGGAATAATATCGATAAAATTACCCGTCCGGACAATCTGGATATTGTTTATCATTATGATGTCAATAATAACCTCTATCAGATCGATTATCCCGATGGTAGTCATAAGACATACCATTATGAGGATACTAACTTTCCTCACCACCTTACTGGCATTACTGATGAACGTGGTAATCGTTCATACTACAGTTATGACGCAACAACGGCCCAGGTCATTTCTTCTGTTCCCGTTGGTGGCATAAAATCCAAATCCTTTTCTTATCAGAACGGAGAATCTTTGGTCACTGACTCTAAAGGAAATATTAGGGAATATGTGTTTGCTAGTAATAACACTACGATAACGGATATTTGCAATGGATGCGATGACAGTGTTTTTTATGTTACTAGAGATTACATTGGTGTTCCTATATGGGTTGGTAGAAATGGGATTGTTGATCAGTACGCTGGCAACGATCTGAAAGGACAACCGAGCTATATTACAGAAGCATATTGGAATAATGATGTAAAACGCCGCACTGACTTCGAGTATGACTCGCGTTTTTTCAATAAGATCACTGAGAAACGTGAACATTCCATTATCAGTACCTCAACCCTTGGTGCTTGTATTGAAGGCACCAACTGTCAAGTGACCAACTCTACCTATGATGACGATGGCAATTTAACATCACGAACCATCTCTGGATTTCAACCCGATAGCACGCCTATCTCCAGAACCACGACCTGGCAATATAATGGGGCTTATGGACAACTTTCGCAAATCGATGGGCCACGTACTGATGTCTCAGATATTACAACACTTGAGTACTACAGCGATTCACCAAATGAAGGAAGGAATCGAGGTCGACTGAAGAAAGTCACTTTACCCAATGGCACTATACAACGAGACAACATTCGATATGGTCTGAACGGCAAAATACAAGATGAAGTGAGACCCAATGGTGAAATTCTTTACTATACCTACTATCCAGGGAATGACCGACTGGATAGCTTAATTCGATCAGACAATGCCATATACCAAGTGACAAAGTTCACATATGAACCGACTGGTGAAGTGAAGACCATCACTCAAGCCGATTGGTATTCCAGTGCAAGTACAACTACGTTTACTTATGATGCAGCTAAACAACTCACTCGTATTACCGATGATGTTGGCAATTACATTGAATACAGCTACGACAGCGAAGGAAACCAAACGAGTGAAGATATTTACGATACAACCAGCACACTCACACGTAACCTAAGCAAGACCTATGACCGTTTTAATCGTCTGGATTTAACCCAACGTAATTTCAGTACTGATGACAGTGATATAGATGTCGACGGCACCTTGGATAAAACCACTGATGGCAACGGCGTTGTGACCGATTACAGTTATGATAACTTAAGACGACTGACTTCCAGTATTCAGGACATGGGTAATCTCGATATCACCACCCAATACGTCTACGATGTAGCTGACCGACTGGTTCAAGTCATTGATCCAGAAAACCTCTCCACCAACTACAGTTACGATGATCTAGGTAATTTGCTATCGCTGAATAGTCCAGACACTGGCATCACAAGCTATGAATACGATGACGCAGGTAATCGTACTAAACAAACGGATGCTAATGGTATCATCATCAATTATTCCTACGATGAACTGAATCGATTGACCTACATTGATTATCCCAACGATATGGATGTTACTTATACCTACGATGAAAGTAACAATGGTCAAAATGGTGTAGGACGATTAACCACCATAACGGATGCATCAGGTACAACATTCTACGCGTATGATTTTAGAGGCAATCTCACTAATCAGACACACACACAAGACAGTTTGACATTTACAACGGGGTACGATTACAACCTTCGTGATGAATTGATACAAACAACCTATCCATCCGGTCGTACTGTGGATTACCTTCGTAATTCTATTGGACGAATTACCAGTGTTACAACAACCAGCAACGGACAAACCGATATCCTGGTCAGTAATGCAAGCTATCTACCCTTTGGTCCATTAACCAGCTTCACCCAAGGTAATGGGATTGTAGAAACACAAAGTTATGATGCTGATTATCGCTTAACTAACCTTGTCAGTAGTTTGTTACAAGATATCAGTTATCAATACGATGGTGCGAACAACATCAAAGACATCATTGATAATACATCTACACAAGCTACGCTGCGTGACCAATCCTTTTCGTACGATCCCATCAATCGTTTAGACATCGCCAACCTACTTGGAACGAGTGAAGTTTATGACTACGGATATGATGATGTGGGCAATCGCTTGTCGTTAGACATCAATGGAAATACGACTGCGTATGGATATAGCACTGCGAATCATCATCTAAACAGTATAACCAACAACGCATCCACATCATTAATTTATGATGCTGTAGGGAATATGACTTCGGATGGTGGTAACACTGTTACCTATAACGATTTTAATCAAATTGACACGATTGATGATGGCACATCAACACTGGGAAACTATATCTATAATGCGAACAATCAACGAACCAAGAAAACAGATAACCTGAATACTGTATCTTATTATAAATATGATATATCAGGAAATTTTATTGCAGAGCTCAATTCAACAGGCATATCGGAAAAAGAGTACATCTATTTAGATAATCAACTATTAACGGTTTTGGTTGAAGAAAATGTCATCCAAGGTACATCCAATTGGGATACTCTTCAGGGAACAGAGGGTAGAGATATCATGACAGGCGGCTTAGGAAACGACAGTTTATATGCTTATGGTGGTAATGATGTATTGATGGCGGGGGGAGCAGGTTCCAGTGTGACTGAACGTAATCGACTCGTTGGTTATAACGGTCATGATGTGTTCCATTTAGATTTGGACTGGGGCTTAGCGTTTATTATTAATTACGATACGGGTTTTCAAAACAATATTGATTATACCGATAGTGTGCGCTTTGGTTATGGCATATTACCTTCTGACATTCTCCTTGAAGCGATGCCAAACGAACGTGGGGCGTTTAAGGGATTACATCTAACCCATACTCCTACAGGTAATAAAGCTGTCATCTATCGTCATCATAACGGTGGAGATGGCTATCGAATGGATCAGGTTATCTTTATGGAAGATGGCACCGTGTGGAGCGATGAAGATATGGATGTCATGTTGGGATTGGCTTCAAAGGAGAATGACGATGACTCACACCAATACGCTGTGAATCCGGCAACTGGTTGGGCATTTGGCGAGCCGTATTACGTTTATCAAACGAGATGGCGTGATAGACGGGTGAGTTTACAGGAAAGTACTGCTACTCAGTTGGTGGCTAGCACAGGAGGGGCAGAATAATGAAAAACAATATCCACACACAAGTATTTCTCTCTGCTCTTACAATGAGTTTAGTCTTCTTAACAAACACAGTTCAGGCTGATACGGCTATCTACTATGTTCATAACGATCATCTAGGCACACCGAAGATGATGACGGATGAAAATCAAAATAAAGTATGGGAGGCCAATCACAACCCGTTTGGGGAAGCCACCGTCAATGAAGATGTGGATGTGGACGGTGAAATCATTACGATGAATGTCCGTTTTCCCGGTCAGTATTATGATAGTGAGACCAATCTTCACTATAATTGGAACAGGTATTATGATCCAAGTATTGGAAGGTATATCACATCTGATCCGATTGGGTTGTATGGTGGGATTAGTACTTATGGCTATGTCTCACAAAACCCAATAAATGCCATTGATTTTTTTGGTCTTAAAGAATTCCTTTTATACATCTCATCTGTTCAAGCAGGTCTAGGTTATTTTGCTGGTGAATTTGGAATTATGGTTTTTGTTGATCCATGTACTTTGGATTTATGTGCATTTAGTTTTGCAGGTGCTGGTGTAGGGCTTGGTTTTGGTGCTGCTGGTTCAGGCGAGGTAGGAGTTATTGATCTTCCAAGTGGTCAATGTAATCAATTAACTGGCTTTGGTTTAGGAGTTTCAGGGTTTCTTGCAAGACCTGGGAGCGGTGTTGCTGGGTCAGTTGTAGGTTCAGGACCATCAGATAGTGGAGCCTTTGCAGGAGGTACCGTTGGAGGAGCATCTGGCGGTGGCTTTGGCATATCAGGTCAGGGAACCTATACTTGGCCAGCAGGTGAGAACACAGGGAACGTACCACAATGGATATTAGACGCAATTTCTGATTTAAATCCTGATTGCGATGATTGCTAAGATCCCTAAAAGTTTTTTATAATTTATTGATGGATAAGGAAAGCGTATTTGATTTCAAAGTAGTTGATGATTCTTCTAAATTTACTCGAGCAGGGTTATCTAATTTAATATTATTTATAGGGTTTTGTTTTTGTCTAATTGGTTATCAAGCTATTAATGAAATATTCCACTCATATATTTATAATTTTATTTCAGTATTGGTTATTGGTGGCTTATTTATATATTACTATTCTAGAAGTGTTTCGCGAATCATCATAAATAATGAGAAATTTACGATAATAAGAGCTTTAGATACTATAGAGATAGAATATAAGGATATTAAAAGTATTTCACTACATGTTATCCCTAGCAGCGTAACTGCACATTTTTTTATAAAATTTAAAAATACATTCTTTCCTTCCATGTTTTATTTTGTCTCTTTAAGTACTAATTTTGGAGATTTCACAGTATCAGTTCAAAAACTTAGAGAGAAATTTTTGGAGATGAGTGACCAGCAGTGATAAGGAGTCGTAGCCCTTAAAAACTATCCTGCCTGTTGTTGGATCACCGTATCGAGCATATCACTGACAAATTTCTGTTTGCTCCTGGGTAAGGAACTGATTTGTTCAATCTGTCGTTGTAGCTTCGAGGCAGGACCCCGTTTACCATTCGTTTGTTTAGACTGTTTCCCCAATAGTTCATCAATGGATAAGTTGAATAACTGCGCCAAGATAGGTAAAGCCGAAACAGGAATGCGTCGTCTGGCCACTTCATAAGAATTAATTGTTTGCTGAGAGACCCCCAGTGCATCTGCCATTTGTATTTGGGTGCTCCCTTGTGCTTTGCGCAGCTCGGCAATACGTGCGCCGAGTTCAGCAAAAAAAGCACGTTCATCCGGTGAAATCGCCATAGTTGCCATCTCAGGTAGTTTAACGTGCTGCATAGGATAACCCTTACTTTCCATAACGAAGTTGACAATACAACGAAACGAAGTAATATGCAATCCAGTTATTTTTTAAAAAAGGGCTTGACAGGTTTTTGGCAAATCCATGAATTTGGGAGAAAAGACAATGGCACGTATCCCCGACGATGTAATCAACCGACTCAAGACAGACATCTCCCTGCAACGCCTGGCAGAAGCCCAGGGCATTGAATTAAAGAAACACGGGCATGATCTGATTGGCTTATGTCCCTTCCACGATGACAAGGATCCCTCCTTAGTTATTACGTCAGAAAAAAACCTCTGGCATTGTCTGGGAGCGTGTCAGAGTGGTGGTTCTGTCATCGACTGGGTAATGAAAGCCGAGGGTGTGAGTTTTAGACACGCCGTAGAATTATTGCAAAATGATCACGTTCCTTCTTTAGCGGCCAAGCCGGTTAAACGTACCACTACCCGAAAATTAGACAATCCCTTTAAAACGGATATTGAAGATCAGAAACTCCTGAACCGAGTGATTGATTATTATCACGAGACCTTAAAACAAAATACGGAAGCCCTGGCGTACTTAAAAAAACGCGGTATTACCCATGAAGCCATTGAACATTTTAAAATTGGTGTTGCAAATCGAACCATCGGTTATCGTTTACCGAATGCCCAGCGCAAAGAAGGCGCAGCGATACGGCAACAACTGCAGACGGTAGGATTGTATCGAGACAGTGGCCACGAACATTTTAGCGGTTCGATAGTCATTCCGGTTATAGATACGCATCACAATGTGGTCGAAGTCTATGGAAGAAAGATATTAGATCGTTTGCGGGCCGGCACACCGAAACACCTCTATTTACCGGGACCACACAAAGGGATATTTAATGCTGAAGCATTAAAAGCCTGTAAGGTCGCTCCTGGTCATCCTGACCTCGCGACATTCGCACATCCGTATGCATCAGAAATCATTTTATGTGAATCTCTGATTGATGCGTTGACCTTCTGGTGTCATGGTTATCGCAATGTTACAAGCAGCTATGGCATTGAAGGCTTCACTAAAGAACACCTGGCCGCATTCAAACAATACAACATCGAAAGAATATTGATTGCCTATGACCGGGATGCAGCTGGTGAAACTGCAGTGGATAAATTATCCAAACAATTAATGAAGGAAGGGTTTGATTGTTACCGTATTCAGTTTCCTAAAGGCATGGATGCGAATGAATACGCATTACAAGTTCAACCGGCGAGCAAAAGTTTAGGGGTGGTGATACGTTCGGCAGTTTGGTTAGGGACAGGCAGAAAAAAACCCATCACCACAGAATCGATGAATGATGAAGCAACTAAAGAAGAAAAAAATATTGGTGTGTCAGAGCCATCCTCTTTAGTTGCTGAATTAGAAAATGTGGTTAATGACATATTACCCGCCAGTCCATTACCTGAACCATCCAAAACCGATGTTAATACGGAAGTGTCCGAGCGTGATATCACCATCAACCTTGATGATCGGCGTTATCGTGTTCGAGGATTACAAAAAAACTTAAGTTATGACGTATTAAAAATCAATGTCATGGTAACGGATGAAAAGGGAATGCACCTTGATACGATAGACTTGTATCAATCACGACCGAGAAGTATTTTTATCAAACAGGCATCCATCGAATTGGGTATTAATGAAGATGTGATAAAAAGTGATTTAGGCAAAGTCCTATTGGAATGTGAATCACTCCAGGAAGCCAATATCAAACAGGCACAGGCACCGAAGCCAACGACACATCAACTCTCCGACAAAGAACAGAAGGACGCACTCAAACTCTTAAAATCGAAACATCTACTAAAGAAAATACAAAAAGATTTTAATCGCTGTGGCATTGTCGGTGAGACGACCAATACATTAGTCGGTTACTTAGCTTCCGTATCAAGAAAACTCGACAATCCCTTAGCCATTATTATCCAAAGCACCTCCGCTGCTGGTAAGAGTTCGTTAATGGATGCGGTATTACGCTTTATCCCAGAAGAAGACAAAAGCCAATACAGTGCGATGACCGGGCAGAGTTTGTTCTATATGGGTGAGACGGATTTAAAACACAAGGTACTAGCCATCGTTGAAGAAGAGGGAGCGAGTCAGGCGGCCTATGCGTTGAAGCTCTTGCAAAGTGAGGGACAGTTGACGATTGCATCGACCAGTAAAGATCCGGAGACAGGAAAACTCGTCACCCAGGAATACAAAGTGGAAGGGCCAGTGATGATATTTTTAACCACGACTGCCATTGAAGTCGATGAAGAATTAATGAATCGTTGTCTGGTATTGACTGTGAATGAAGACAGAGATCAAACCCAGGCCATACATCAACTACAACGCAAGAAACGGACACTGGAGGGACTGATACAAAAAAGTGAACGAGAAACACTATTAACCATACATCAGAATGCACAGCGATTATTAAAGTCCTTAGCCGTTGTGAATCCCTATGCCGAGCACTTAACCTTCTTAAACAATCAAACCCGCACACGACGAGACCACGAAAAATATTTAACCTTGATTGATACCATTGCCCTGTTACATCAATACCAAAGGGATATTAAAACAATCAACCAAAGCAACAAACAGATTGAGTATGTCGAAGTTACGATTAACGATATTGAAGCTGCGAACACATTAGCCCACGAAATATTAGGTAGAACACTGGACGAACTGCCGCCACAAACCCGAAAGTTATTAACCCTGATAGATACGATGGTGATCGAACACTGTCAAAAACAAAATAAAGAACGAAAAGATTATCACTTTAGCCGCCGTGACATACGAGAACATACCGGCTGGAGTGATAACCAACTCAAAGTCCATTGTTACCGTCTACAGGAAATGGAATACCTGTTAGTGCATACAGGAAGTCGGGGCAAAGCCATCCAATACGAATTACTCTATGACGGTCAGAACGAAAATCAGGGACGGCAATTAATGGGATTGATCGACATTGAGGCATTAAAACAGCACTACGATGCTGAAAAGTTGGGGGAGAAAAATAAAAAGAGTGGGTCAAGTTGGGGCCAAGTTGGCCCCAAGTTGGGGGGGTGTTTGGGTGATAAAAACAAGCGCAAAGCCAATGATAATAAGGCTTCCAGCGATATTACCGATGACAATGATGAAAAGGCGTATATAGGGGGCAACGGTTCAGAGGCATCGTACCTGCATATCCCATCTTTTATCAGCGCAGTCAAATAACAATGCCCATCCGCAAGAAGCGCGACACGTCCGCCGCACAACGAGCGAGACAATCCAAACTTGAAGACATCAGCCGCTCTGGTTTTTATCCTTACCTTAAGCAGTTTATTGAATACGGCGAAGTCAATGGCGTATCAGGTGATACGACCAAGCGCAGAACATCGGCCTTACGTCGTTTTATCCTCTGGTGTAATGAACGGGACCTGCAAGAGCCGCAGCAAATCACCAAGCCAATATTAGAACGATACAAACGTCATCTGTTTTACTATCGTAAGGCTGATGGTGATCCGTTGAGTATCGGTTCACAAAACGTCATGCTGACACCGATACGCAGTTTTTTTAAATGGCTGACGCGAGAGAACCACATTCTTTATAATCCTGCATCCGAATTAGAAATACCGAAGAAACCCAAACGATTACCCAAGGCCATATTGCAGTTAGACGACATCGAGAATATCTTAAACCAGACAAATATCGACACGGTACAGGGCATACGAGATAGGGCTATCATCGAAGTCTTATACTCGACCGGGATCCGCAGAATGGAATGTGTGAACCTCTCCATTTATGACATCGATGTGAAACGTTCTGTTGTTTATGTACGAGAAGGCAAAGGCAATAAGGACAGAGTCATACCGATAGGGGAGAGAGCCTTAGCCTGGTTAGAAAAATATAAACTCGAAGTCAGGCCAGAACTCATTGTAGAGCCGGATAAAGGGTTTTTATTTTTAACGGACTATGGTGAGCCGTTTGGACGTGATCAGTTAACGCACATTGTGAAGAAATATTTAACCAGGGCAGGAATAGATGTGGTGGGATCGTGTCATTTATTTAGACACGCTTGTGCGACGCATATGCTGGATAACGGTGCTGACATCCGATTTATACAAGCGATGTTAGGACACGATGATTTAAACACGACAGAAATATATACACGTGTATCGATAGAGAAATTAAAAGCGGTACACAGTGCAACACATCCGGCGACGAAGAACAGTGCATCAGGCGGATAGATCGAGTCGTCGGTCGCTCTTACGCATCCCTGCGTTCACGACATTCGGACTCGTATCCATCATCGCTGTCCCGCTGCTTGCTTGGTCTTCGTATCTTCCCTTCGGGTACTCAGCCCGGCAAGCATCGGGCCAGCTGCATTGGTGGGGTGTTTTACTTCATTGGCTTCGTTTAAGACTGCAAAAGAAAAAGGAGCAACACATCCCGCAAACAACGCGGGAAGTATTGCGGTGTTGAACAATGCCGGCAACAGAAAAGCTAACGCTATTAATTTTAAAGGAAGGCTTTACTGTTACCGGCAAAGAACAATAAGGTAGCCATCCCTGGTCCCGCAAAATCTAAGGCACCCGAGCAGCAAAAATGCGATACCAGGGAAGGCGATTTAAATCATTAGGCGGCCACAAAACATAATGCGGGATTGTGCGCTATGGCAAACCGCGCCACAGTCCGCTGATGCCGCCCAATCTGCACTATGTTAAATGGCCGCAAAGACTTGCCCGGTGTGCTTCGCACGATTAACGGCTATTACTTCCCGCCCGCCCATTGTCTGTTTAAAACGGCTCGCACTGCGTTGCTCGTTCCCGTTTTAAACAGCCAATCCCTATAAAAAAGAAAGCAACTAAAGAAAATAATGCACTATACTTGTTATACGCCAATAGCGTATAATGGCCGAATGGTCATTATTGAGACAACCATCTTTACCCGGCTTATCCAGGAATTAATGGACGATGATAGTTATGGTGAATTGCAGGACGCACTTATACAGAAGCCGGATAGTGGTGATTTGATGACCGGTGGTGGTGGCATACGGAAAGTGCGCTGGAAGATTGAAGGCAAAGGTAAACGTGGTGGTTCACGGATTATTTATTATTGGCATACGGCGGATGATCAATTGTTAATGTTATATGGCTATAGCAAAGCGGATAAAAAAGATTTAACCCAGGACCAGATAAAAAGTTTGCGAGCAATCGTTGAGAGGTGGAAAAATGAATGATGAAATGTTTAATGAATTATTAGAAAGTGTGAAAGAGATGGATCAGATCCTGAAAGGTAAAAAGAAGCCCTCACGGAAATTTACCTTTAAAGAACCCAAAGTTAAATCCATTCGGGAAAAGACAGGCTTATCGCAAACGCACTTTGCAAGATTAATTGGTGTCAGTAAACGCACCCTGGAAAACTGGGAACAGGGTAGACGCAATCCTACCGGTCCTGCGCGTGCGTTATTAAAGATTGTAGGAACTGATCCGAAAAGTGCGATACAAGCGTTGCATAGTTAAACGAACAGGTTAAAATCTGACGATGCAAGCAAGGATGTTAAATCAAAAACCGCTTATAGGGGCCAAAAATAGGCCTCGCCGTTCTTCCTGGAAAAAATCATCTGTAAGTCCTTGGGCGCATAAGAAAAAACCGCGTCTTAAAGTACGATGCGCATCAGGTCAAACACTTCCCGGTCAGTATTACGACCAAGAGACGGGGCTGCATTACAACTGGAACAGATATTACGATCCGCAGTTAGGTAGATACATCACCAGTGATCCGATTGGGTTGTTAGGTGGAATTAATACTTATGGGTATGTTGAGGGAAATCCTATCCGTTACACCGATCCAGAAGGTCTTATTCTTCGAGATCTATTGAGTAGATTGTATAATGCTTTGTTTAAAGGATCAGCTAAGCTACCAGGCACTATTGACGGAGTAGTATGTTCTGACAATTTATCTTGTGCTCATTACAATAATCCAAATCTTGATGCTTTTCTCCATGACCAGTGCAAACATTTAATACCTAGCGCTTCAACAGGTGGTGGAGCTTATCTTGTTTGTAGATCGACTTGTAAGGAACTCTTAGAAGCAGAGTGTTCTACTAATCCACAGAGCTGCAAATTACAATGATAAAATTACAAAATGATTTGGGAATATTGGGTTTGCTCGTACTTATTATATGGATATCATCTATAAATCTCCTTAGACCCTTGCCTAATGTGGCAGTAGAACAAGTAAAACTTTCACATGCCACACATGCAGAATTGCTAAAACAAAAACTTATAAATGAAACTAATTTACAAAATGTCAGTAGCGATGAGGCATTACAAAAATATACAGAGGAAATTATTGACGGGATTTGGATACGATGGACAGTCCAATTGGTTTTTATTATATTAGGGATAATCGTAGGTATAATTGCTTGCCGAGGCAAAAAATACTGGGTAAGTTTAACTGTATTAATGTCCTTATTATTTCTCATCAGCTTTGTATTTTCGTTTTTACGATACTCAGATTATGAATTTTCAGTTCTTATTAATACTTACAAAACATTATTCAATGGAGTAATGCTATCAGGAACCCTAGATAATAAAGTTAGCTTTATACACGCAAACATAATGCTGCCTATTTTCCATTTATTAATACTTTATTTATTAATGTTCAATAAGAAAGTAAAGAAAACTAAGGGATCAAGTATCACATCAACTATTTTAAACTAAAATGAAACCAGCAGATTTGAAATAAGTCTGCTGGTTTTTTTAATGGCTTAGTCTTCCTTCTCAAACTCATCCTCATCGACCTCCTCGATGGGCAGAAGAATATCGACAGTTAGCATTAATCCCGCCGGGTTAATCGCCGGGTAGATTGTCATAAAGTGAATGACCTCGTTGAGCAAATGATTGGCAAGGCCGCGAAGTGTCTGTAAGGACGTCGAGCTGGCACCATCGATGTTATTTTTAACGAAATCCTCACAGGCCCGCAGTTCATCGGGAGATAAATAGAACGGCCGTTTAGGTGGGTGGGGTGTGGATTGTGTAGAATGATCGTTAGTCATTACTAATACTTCGAGTATTGGTTTTGATTAGCTGAGTCTGGGTGTTATCGCACCTTGGCTCAGCGCCTAATAAATTATGCTGATTGCTGTTGTTTAATCAATGCCTCCAGCATCTCAACAATAAAGCGCTGTTTACTCCTGGGCATCAAACCGATTTGCTCAATCTGACGTTGCAGCGTTGAAGCGGGTCCCCGTTTAGCCGGTTTATCCTGTAAGCCCAATAGCTCATCGGTGGTGATACCAAATAACTGAGCCAGAACTGGAATAGTTGAAGCAGTCGCCTTACGTCGTCCTGCTTCAATGGCTGCCATATGCTGTTGCGAGATATTGAGTATCTCTGCTAACTGCACCTGGGTTAAATCCAGCTCCTTGCGCAACAGAGCAAGTCGTTTGCCCAATTGTTTAAAGAACACTTCATCGTCTTTCGTCATCAGATCATCAAGATAGGAATAGCTAATCGAACCCATACTATACCCCCTGTTTTTGGTGACCATTAGACTAGGAGTTGACGATACTCCCAATAGGAGTACTATGCAACTTGATTATTATTGACAAAAAGCACTTGACAGGTTTTTACTGGAGAGACAAAAAATGGCTCGGATCCCTGACGATGTAATCGAACGACTCAAGACAGACATCTCCCTGCAACGATTAGCCGAAACCCAAGGCATTACACTCAAAAAACACGGCCAGGACTTCATCGGTCTGTGTCCCTTCCACGATGACAAAGAACCTTCCTTAGTAATAACCCCTGAGAAAAACCTCTGGCATTGCCTGGGTGCGTGTCAGTCGGGCGGCAGTGTGATTGATTGGGTAATGAAAGCGGAAGGGGTGAGCTTTAGACACGCGACAGAATTATTGCAAAATGATCACGTTCTTTCTTCAGCGGCCAAGCCGGTTAAACGTACCACTACCCGAAAATTAGACAATCCCTTTAAAACGGATATTGAAGATCAGAAACTCCTGAACCGAGTGATTGATTATTATCACGAGACCTTAAAACAAAATACGGAAGCCCTGGCGTACTTAAAAAAACGCGGTATTACCAATGAAGCCATCGATCACTTTAAGATTGGCGTTGCGAATAGAACTATCGGTTATCGTTTACCGAATGCCCAGCGTAAAGAAGGGGCAGCCATAAGAGAACAACTGCAAAAGATAGGACTCTATCGAAAGAGTGGCCACGAACACTTTAGCGGCTCGTTAATCATCCCCATCATTGACGAACACGGTAATGTAAAAGAAGTCTATGGCAGGAAGTTAATCGATCGCCTGCGAGCGGGCACACCGAAACATTGTTATTTGTCGGGACCCCACAAAGGGATCTTTAATTGCCAGGCACTGAAAGCCAGTAACGAAATCATTTTATGTGAATCATTAATCGATGCACTGACCTTCTGGTGTCACGGTTATCGTAATGTCACGACAAGCTACGGTATCGAAGGTTTTACGAAGGAACATCTGGAAGCCTTTAAACAACATAAGATTGCTCGTGTATTGATTGCTTATGATCGTGATGCTGCCGGTGAAGCAGCAGCCAGCAAACTTGCCAAACAATTAATCAAAGAAGGGATCGATTGTTACAGAATAAACTTCCCGAAAGGAATGGATGCGAATGAATACGCCTTGCAAGTTCAACCAGCCAGTAAAAGTTTAGGTGTGGTTATCCGTTCTGCGGTTTGGTTAGGCAAAGGCAAAGCGCCTGAAATAAAAACAACAGCTAAAGAAGAAATAATAATTGAAACGAATACCTCAACCTCTTTAGCGGCTGAACTGGGAGATGTTATTAACGATGTGTTACCGGCATCACCTTTGCCCGACACACCGAAAGAACAAATACAATCAGAGGTGAATGACAATGATGTCACGATCAATATTGAAGAACGGCGTTATCGTATTAGAGGTTTAAAAAAGAACCTCAGTTATGAGGTATTAAAAATAAATCTATTAGTCACCCAAGATGACAAACTGCACATTGATACCTTTGACTTATACCAATCCCGGCCTCGTACAAGCTTTATCAAACAAGCCTCAATCGAATTAGGCATTAATGAAGATATTATCAAACGTGATTTAGGCAAAGTCTTATTAAAATGTGAAGCCTTGCAAGAAGACAACATCAAACAAACACAAACGCCTAAGCCCACCATCAACCAGCTATCCGAAAAAGAACAGAAGGACGCGATCAAACTACTCAAATCAAAACAACTATTAAAACGCATACAAAAAGATTTTAATCACTGTGGCATTGTTGGCGAAGCGACCAATACCTTAGTCGGCTACCTGGCCTCTGTCTCCCGTAAACTCAATAACCCCCTGGCCGTAATAATCCAAAGCACCAGCGCCGCCGGTAAGAGTTCCTTAATGGATGCGGTATTACGCTTTATACCTGAAGAAGACAAAAGCCAATACAGCGCAATGACCGGCCAGAGTTTATTTTATATGGGTGAGACCGATCTAAAACACAAAGTCCTGGCCATCGTTGAAGAAGAAGGCGCAAGTCAAGCCGCCTATGCACTCAAACTATTACAGAGTGAAGGACAGTTAACAATAGCATCAACTAGTAAAGATCCGGAGTCCGGAAAGCTCGTTACCCAGGAATACAAAGTCGAAGGCCCAGTAATGATCTTTTTAACCACCACCGCGATAGAAGTCGATGAAGAACTAATGAATCGTTGTTTAGTGCTGACAGTGAATGAAGATCGAGAACAGACACAAGCGATACACCAACTACAACGCAAGAAAAGAACACTGGAAGGCTTAATACAAAAAACAGAAAGCGAAGCCCTGTTACAAGTGCATCAGAATGCACAACGATTACTTAAACCTTTAGTCGTTGTAAATCCCTATGCGGAACACTTAACCTTTTTAAACGACCAAACCCGGACCCGCAGAGACCACGAAAAATATTTAACCCTGATCGATACCATAGCCTTACTGCATCAATACCAAAGAGAAATAAAAACAATTACCCATCACAATAAACCACTGCAATACATCGAAGTCACGATAAACGATATAGCAGCCGCGAACACATTAGCCCACGAAGTCCTGGGCAGAACCTTAGACGAATTGCCACCACAGACCAGAAAGCTATTAACCCTCATCGATAAAATGGTGATTGAACAATGTCAGAAACGCACCTTACAACGTGGTGACTATCGTTTTAGTCGTCGTGAGATCCGCGAGTATACCCAGTGGGGCAATACACAATTAAAGATCCATCTAAGACGATTAGAAGACCTGGAATATTTATTAGTGCATCGTGGTGGTCGGGGACAATCCTTCGTGTATGAGTTCCTCTACGATGGCAACAGCAAAGATACACCGCATCTAAATGGCTTAATTGATATCGATAGGCTTAAAGATTACAACTACGATGCAAAGAAGTCGGGGGGAGATGATAAGTTGTCGGGGTCAAGTCGGCCCCAGGTCGGCCCCAAGTCGGGGCGTGGTCGGACAGATGAAAACATCGAAAACCCTAATGATGATAACCAGTTAGATGCCTTCGATAGTGAATTACCGAAAAACACCTATATAAAGGGCAATGGTTCAAACGCATCATATACACAAGCTGCTTTAGTCGCTGCGGGTAAATAACAATGCCGATCCGCAGGAAGCGCGATACCTCGGCGGCACAACGTGCCCACCGTAAACTGTTCCCTGAAATACCCCATTCAGTATTTACGCCTTACCTGCGTGAATACCTGCAATGGTCCGAAGTCTCCGGTCATAGCAAAGACACCATCAAGCGTCGTGATTCTGCGCTACGACGTTTTATCTGGTGGTGTGATGAACGTGACTTGCAGGAACCACAACAAATCACCAAGCCCATATTAGAACGATACAAACGTTATCTGTATTACTACAGGAAGACCGACGGTGATCCGTTAAGTACCGGCGCACAAAGTACCATGCTGACCCCCATACGCAGCTTCTTTAAATGGCTGACACAACAGAACCATATCTTGTATAACCCTGCATCGGAACTCGTTATACCGAAACGGGCAAAACGATTACCCAAGGCGATATTACAAACCGAAGAGATCGAGAATGTTTTAAATCAAACGAATAGTGAAACTGTGCAAGGCATACGTGATAGAGCCATCATAGAAGTTCTCTACTCCACCGGAATGCGCAGAATGGAAATCGCTAACCTAAGTATCTATGACATCGATGTGAAACGTCATACGGTGTATATCCGGGAAGGCAAAGGCCAAAAGGACAGAGTGGTACCGATAGGGGAACGTGCCTTAGCCTGGTTGGAGAAATATAAACTCGAAGTCAGACCCGAACTGATTGTAGAGCCGGATAAAGGGTTTTTATTTTTAACGGACTATGGTGCACCGTTCTTACGCGATCAGCTGAGTCACATCGTCAAAAAATATTTAATCAAGGCCGGTATCGACGTGATTGGATCGTGTCATTTATTTAGACACGCTTGCGCCACACATATGTTAGAGAACGGTGCAGACATACGATTCATACAAGTCTTATTAGGACACAGTGATTTAACCACTACCGATATTTATACACGGGTATCGATAGAGAAACTCAAAGCCGTACACAGTGCCACGCATCCGGCAACTAAAAACAAGAAGCAATATTACAATTTGAATAATGATAATGATGATCAGTTATCGTTATTGTTGTTATTAGATGATGATAAGGATAACGGCCTCGATACATCGACGTAGGCGGACGCATCGAAACATCCTACCGCTGTCCCGCTGCTTGCATTTGTCTTCAGGGGTACACAGCGTCCTTCAGCCAGGCAAGCATCGGGCCAGCTGCATCGGTGGCGTGTTTGTCATCATCGCCATGGTTTAACACCGTAGACAATAAGGACAACACATCCTCTCGGAAGTGTTGTCATTCAAAAGCTATCATTAAAAACAAATTAAAGAGCAACACCTCCTTGAAACAGACAAGGAAGTGTTGTTATAAAATAAAGAAAAAAACAGAAGGTAGCCATCCCTGGTCCCGCAAAGTAAATGTTCCCGAGCAGCAAAAATGCGCAACCAGGGAAGGCGATTTAAATCATTAGGCGGCCACTCAACATAATGCGGGATTGGGCGCTATGGCAAACCGCGCCACAGTCCGCTGATGCCGCCCAATCTGCACTATGTTCAATGGCCGCAAAGACTTGTTCGGTGTGCGATGCACGATTAAAAGCATTACTTCCCGCCCACCCATTGTCTGTTAAAAAATACTTCAGCCGCTGTCGCGTCTTCCGTTTTATTTTTTAGCAGCCAATCCCCATAGCAGCTAAAGAAAGAAGTACGTCAGAGATTACAATAGTCGGAGTCAGACTGATTCATGTAAACTTACCTTCCATCTGGATAACTATTAAAAAAAGGAACAAATGACAAATTATTATCACTCAGCACCATTAAAATTACGTCCGGGCAGCATTATTGAACCGGGCAACTGGGGGAGGATTCTTAATTGTTATCGCACTGACGGTAATGGTAATGCTTGGTTGCTTGCGAGAGAACTAGCCTTTGAATCAATAAGGAGTTCTGAGTTCAATGAATTACCTAGCCGACTATCAAGTTGTTTTGTCTTTGAAGTTTTGGAACACGCAAACCAATATCAAAAAGAGTTCTCACGTTGGAACTCAATCTATGAAGTTGAGTTAATGGATGAAAACGCATTAACCCATCGTGGAGCATTTAATCTTTTGAAGTTCCCAGATGGTAATACAGAGTTTTTACCTGTTGTTGTAAATTGGGCAAGAAAGTACTGGGCAGGTAAAGAAATTGAGATTCCAGAAATAGTAACCAAATCTAACTTAATAATTAAGCAACTAGTTTCTGGACCACCAGGTTGTTATCAGCCATAGAAATCAATCCCCCCCTTCTCTCGCGCTCTCATCCTCCAATGCCCGCAAGGGTAGGAACGATGCTCAACCTGGGCTAATATAACGCCCTATGGGATACGCACTGTTAAAGGAAAAACCGCTTCTAGGGCCAAAATTTTTAGATCGGCCAAAATCGGCCGTTGAACGCGCTGCAAGTCGTTGGGGTGTAAAGGGAAAAGCGGTGTTACCTCTACGAATCGCGTCAGGCAAAACACTTCCCGGACAGTATTACGATCAAGAGACAGGGTTACACTATAATTGGAACAGGTATTATGACCCTGCTATTGGAAGGTATATCACCTCCGATCCGATTGGGCTCCAGGGTGGAATGAATACTTACGGGTATGTTGGGGGGAATCCAATTAATTATTTGGATATGGATGGATTAAAGAAAACGGGGTCTCTTGGAGGACCTACTGGCATGGATATCCTAACAGAAGCTATTTCCCAGATGATACAAAAATGGATAACGGATCCTATTCATCAACAACAAATTATCAATGAACTAAAATTATCTGGTCAAATAAACACTATAAAAGATTTATTAGATCCCTATAACGATAGTGGAATACAAGGTGACAGGATTAATTGTGAACTTAATTGTATGGATCTCTTTCCAAGAGAGTGTCCGGCTGGAATGAATAATAGAGAAAAATGTATAGAAAAATGTTGGGAAAGATACAACTCAATAAATAATAGTTTACGCAAACAGCTTAAAATTCTAAAGAATAAATTAAAAAAATATAGAAGATAGTCAGATCATGAAAAAAATAATATACATATTTTCTATCCTGTTTATTTTTATTAATGCAGTTTATTCATCTGAAAATTATTTTGATGAAGATATCTTTAAATCATATTCAAATATGTCAAATTATACTGACAAAGGAAACATTACTGTTGAATTCTACAGTGATGGTGTTCTATCTAGAACAAAGCGCATAGTATTTACTACTAAAATTGATTCTTATGATAATTTTGAATTAACTTGGTTTGAAGAAATACCTTATATAGAAGGAATAATCTCAAGAATAAAAAAAACAAACGACAGTATGACATATGAGTTTGGCGAATTAGATGAAGAACTAACTATCGAAGAATTCGATTCTTTAGAGACATTAATTACTGCAACCACTGGAGTTTCAAATAGACTAACTGCTATAGTCCCATGCCTTATGATTGATGAGGTTGATTGTTATTTATCAAATGGAAAATACGAACTTCAGTTATGTGGGGAAGAAATTATAGATGAACGTAAGATGTTAATTTACAAGATAGAAAGAGACGGAGAAGTTAATAGAACGGATAAAATATGGATTGATAAAACCACAAAACTAATACGAAGAATAGAATGGACAAGGAAACATAAAAATTCTGAATTTTACAATACGATTGATTATATCGATGTAAAAGGTAACGAGATAAAATATTAGGAAAAAAAGAACTAAGGGGTCAAGTATCATATCAACTATTTTAAACTAAAATGAAACTGGCAGACTTGAAACAAGTCTGCCAGTTTTTTTATGGTCTAGTCTTTCTTCTCAAATTCAGACTCATCGACCTCCTCGATAGGCAGAAGGATATCGACAGTTAGCATTAATCCCGCCGGGTTGATTGCTGGGTAGCTTGTCATAAAGTGAATGACCTCGTTGAGCAAATGATAGGCAAGAGAGCGAAGTGTCTGTAAGGACGCCGAGCTGGCACCATCGATGTTATTTTTAACGAAATCTTCACAGGCTCGCAGTTCATCGAGTGATAAATAGAACGGCTGTTTAGGAGGATGGGGTGTGGATTGTGTAGAATGATCGTTAGTCATTGCTAATACCTCGAGTATTGGTTTTGATTAGCTGGCCCTGGGTGTTTGCGCACCCTTGGTCAGCGCCTAAAAATTATGCTGATTGCTGTTGTTTAATCAATGCCTCCAGCATCTCAACAATAAAGCGCTGTTTACTCCTGGGCATCAAACCGATTTGCTCAATCTGACGTTGCAGCGTTGAAGCGGGTCCCCGTTTAGCCGGTTTATCCTGTAAGCCCAATAGCTCATCGGTGGTGATACCAAATAACTGAGCCAGAACTGGAATAGTTGAAGCAGTCGCCTTACGTCGTCCTGCTTCAATGGCTGCCATATGCTGTTGCGAGATATTGAGTATCTCTGCTAACTGCACCTGGGTTAAATCCAGCTCCTTGCGCAACAGAGCAAGTCGTTTGCCCAATTGTTTAAAGAACACTTCATCGTCTTTCGTCATCAGATCATCAAGATAGGAATAGCTAATCGAACCCATACTATACCCCCTGTTTTTGGTGACCATTAGACTAGGAGTTGACGATACTCCCAATAGGAGTACTATGCAACTTGATTATTATTGACAAAAAGCACTTGACAGGTTTTTACTGGAGAGACAAAAAATGGCTCGGATCCCTGACGATGTAATCGAACGACTCAAGACAGACATCTCCCTGCAACGATTAGCCGAAACCCAAGGCATTACACTCAAAAAACACGGCCAGGACTTCATCGGTCTGTGTCCCTTCCACGATGACAAAGAACCTTCCTTAGTAATAACCCCTGAGAAAAACCTCTGGCATTGCCTGGGTGCGTGTCAGTCGGGCGGCAGTGTGATTGATTGGGTAATGAAAGCGGAAGCAGAAATCATGGGGTCAGACTCCCTGATATTGATATTAGACACCATCAACTTAACTGTCACCAGCAGCAACTTACCACCAACAGTGAACATCACTGTCCCGCCTGATGGCACGAATGTGACGCAAGGAACAAGCATTGATATCAGCACCTTGAGGAATAAGTGGGGTCAGGTACAACTTTTACTGAGTAGTCGTTAATATGTTAGACTTTCTCACTCAATTGGTTACAAGGAAGCAGCCATGGCACGATTACCCCGACTATGTCCCCCCGGAATTCCCCAACATGTCATACAGCGCGGGAATAATAGAAATATCTGTTTTGCTGCCGAACAGGACTTTTCTGCTTACGCAAATTGGTTAAAAGAATATTCACAGAAATTCTTGGTTGCTATTCATGCCTGGGTGTTTATGACAAACCATGTGCATTTGCTGGTGACGCCAATGAATAGAAGCGGGGTGTCGGAAATGATGCAGGCTTTGGGTCGACGCTATGTTCAATATTTTAATTATCAGTATCGTCGGTCGGGCACGCTTTGGGAGGGTCGTTTTAAATCAAGTCTCATTCAGTCGGAAAATTATCTATTAGAGTGTTACCGCTATATTGAATTAAATCCTGTTCGAGCTGATATGGTTGATGATCCATCTGGCTACACCTGGTCAAGCTATAGATGTAATGGCCTGGGTATTGAAACTGATTTATGTACTCCTCATGATGAATACTTGAAGTTAGGTAATAGTAAAGTGAAACGGCAGCTAGCCTACAGAGCTTTGTTTCAAGCGCATGTTGATGGCGAACTGTTGGAGCAGATACGTGGATCAGTTAACAAGGGTCTTGCATTAGGTAATGATCGTTTTAAAGACGAAGTTGAAACGCTCTATGGTCGAAGGGTAAGACCCGCTAAGATGGGGCGGCCAAAGAAAAGTTGTACCTGACCCTACTTTGCTATGTTAGGAAATGACTATTTCAAGCAACAGGTAGAGCAAAAACTACAATGCAAGGTGGGACAGAATAGGCGTGGTCGTCCTTCTAAAAGGGCTTTGACCCCTTAAAAAAAATGGTCGGGGTGAGAGGATTTGAACCTCCGACCTCCTGCTCCCGAAGCAGATGCGCTACCAGGCTGCGCCACACCCCGTCATTACTTCGCAGCGCGTATGGTAATGCTGATTGCGTTTCTATTCATGTTTTTTTGCTGTTGAAATGATCTATCGGTTTTTATCGAAGGATCCAGTATTTGTCTATTGTGTCATTAAATTTTCTACAGTTATGGTGTAGAGTTGTAGTGATTTATTATGCTTTGCAATATCGTAGGGATTTAGAACATGATGAAAATGACTTATAAAAAAAATCATAAGATTCAAGGGTTTACTCTGATCGAGATCATGGTCGTTGTGGTGATCCTGGGTATACTGGCAGCGATTGTCGTCCCCAGAGTCATGAATCGGCCTGATGAAGCTCGCTCAGTCAGAGCGCAAACGGATATCCGATCCATATCTGCTGCATTGAAACTGTACCGCCTGGATAATTTTACCTACCCAAATACCGAGCAAGGTTTATTGTCACTGATCGAACGTCCAGCAGATCTATCAGAAGGGACGAACTGGAAAGCCGGTGGTTATATCGAACGCATGCCGACAGACCCCTGGGGTAATGAGTATCTGTATTTATCACCTGGCCAACATGGTGAATTTGATCTGTATTCGTTAGGCGCGGATGGTCTGCCTGATGGAGAAGGTGTGAATGCAGATGTTGGTAACTGGTCTCTACAATAGGCTTAGTTGAGATTTCTGCCGCTAGTTGCGATGAATGTGAACAGCTCTAAAGCAAACGGTTTTACATTAATTGAATTGCTGGTGGTTCTATCCATCATCGGTGTCACCGTCGGAGCTGTGGCATTTGCTATTGGTGATGGTGGGCATGAGCGTGAACTGAAGGAAGAAGTCATCAAGACTCAACGGTGGTTAATAAAGACTCAACAGAGTGCCATTGTCGGGTCACGCATACTGTCGCTCGAAGCAGCCGGGGATAATTCACTGAGACAGCTTCAATATCGAGCAAATAAATGGCAGGCTGAAACAGACAACGGCAACACGTTCTCCATCGCGGGAGATATCAAACTGGAAATCGTTACGTTTCATTCAGAAGACCTATCAGACTCTTTCCAGCAAAACAGAATCGTTTTCTTTCCAGATGGAGAGATCAGTCCATTTGAAATGCAATTCGAAATTAATGAGAAAGAGAAATTGACATTGCACAATAAAGATAATCATGCCGTTGTCATACTGGAAGTGTTGGAATGATTTCCACATGTAATAAAAACTCAGGTTTTAGTCTGCTAGAAGTCCTGGTTGCCTTAGCTGTCTTAGCGGTGGGGCTTACTGCCGCCTTGTCACTGTCCGCACGGAATATTGATAATGCCTATGATCTGGAAACACGGACAGTTGCGCACTGGGTTGCACAAAACGAAATGGTTAAGTTCTATCTTGAGCCACAGTTAGAAGAGGGTGATATAACAGGTGAATCTGAAATGGCAGGACGTCACTGGTACTGGAAAACGCATGTTGAGAGTACCTTCGATAAAACCGTGCTTCGAGTCAGAACATCCGTTTCAATGGATAAAAAACGCGAATTTATTATCACTCAACTCATCGGTTACATTCCGGCAAAGCAACAATGAAACTTCGGCAATCAAAAGGATTTACACTACTGGAAGTTCTGGTGGCCATTGCTGTGTTAAGTGTTATGTCAGTAATGGCTTATGGTGGGTTGGAACGCGTTATTGATGCAAGACAAAAGACCGATCAACAAGCGAAAATGCTTTCTGATTTGCAAATGACATTTTCATTGATGCAAAAAGATTTTGAGCAGGTGGTTAATCGACGAACACGTGATCGCCTGGGTTCTATTCTTCCATCCTTTAAGAGTATTCCCGGCGATAAAATATTGTTAAGCTTGGTTGCGAACAATCGTTCATCATTTCAGACCAATAACCATTCTAGCCGGTTACAAAAAATTGAATATCTTGTTGAAGATAACAAACTCAAACGAATTAAGTGGGATATCCTTGATCAAGCACATGATTCAGAAGCTAAAACAACTGTTTTACTGGAAGATGTTGAAGCTATCGATTTCAGTTTTTACAGTGAAGGCAAAATGGAAAAATTCTGGCCGTTACCTTCCGGTGTTAACTTGATTGAATTACCAAGAGCAGTTGATTTAGAAGTGTCTTTAAAGAATGGTATGCAATTACAGCGTTTGTTTTTACTGCCAGGAAAATTAGGTGTTTAAGATGAACTCGAAGCAACAACAAGGTTTTGCTTTAATCGGCGCCTTGATCATTGTTGCTTTGGTTACCAGCGCAACAGTGGCAATGGCATTAAGACAAAGTTCTGATATTGATCTGACGCATGAAATTATTCGGGCAGATCAGGCGAGATTACATGCACAGGCGATTGAGTTGTGGGCAAGTGGTTTATTAAAACAAGATATTTTGACAGATAGTACAGACAGTGGACAGGACAACTGGAATCAAAAATTAACTGAGGTGCAAATGGAACAGGGCACCATCAGTGCAAGCATTGAGGATCTTCAAGGTCGATTCAACATCAATAATTTATTATTGTCGAATGAAAAAACGGATATCGACATCAAACGATTCAAACGCTTGCTGGATCATCTTGGGCTCGATGTGTCTATTGCTGACACCATCAGCGACTGGATAGATCACGATACCCAAACACGGTTTCCAGGCGGCGCAGAAGATGAATATTATCTTACACAAAAACCGGCTTATCGTGCTGCCAATCAAGTCATACAGGATATTAGTGAACTGAGGATGATCCGTGGAATTGATAAGGATAGTTATGAACGCCTATTACCCTTTGTTGTAGCATTGCCTGTTGGTGTTGGGATAAATATTAACACTGCCAGTCCGGAAGTCATTATGTCATTAGCCGATGGAATTGATTTTGGTCAGGCAGTATTAGTTAGTGAAAGCGTGAAGTCAGAGCCCGTGACCAATATTACATCTGCACCAAATGGATCGGGTGGTCAAACAAGTGTCTCATCGGGTGAGGGTGAGGGTGAGGGTGAGGGTACGGGTGAGAGTGAGGGTACGGGTGAGAGTACAGGTGGAGATGGTTTTGACATTAGCTCGACTTCCTACAGTAAGAACTACAATGATTGGGTATCGCAAGATGATCAATTTCCTGATTCAGTGACTGATCCAAATTATGATGTTGATGATGAAGGAAACAGTCTTTCCGGATTACTTAATGGAATCGATATCAATTCTGATGGGATTTCAGTTTCAACGGATTATTTTGTAACTAAAGGTCTGGTTGAATATGATAATGAGTTGTTCGTTGTTGGAGCGATATTGTATCGGGATAGTGACAGTGACGATGTTTATACTTTATCACGAAGGTACGGTGAATATTTCTATGAGTAGTTTATCGTGTTTGATTAAGAATAATCATAATATTTCTCTAGTGAAATTGTTTTAGATGATACAGATAGAACATCAGAACAAAAAACTGATTTTGCTCACAGCCGCATCGACCTCTCTATTAAAGTCGGATATTAAGGTAGTGAATAACCGGGATTTACAATCTGCATTACCTTATGCCCTCGAAGAACAACTAGCCCAGAATGTTGAAGAGCTACATTTTTCATGGGTGAGAAATAAGACAGATACGGATATTCATGTCATTGTTGTCACAAACGAACTGATGCAAAGGCTGGGAGAACAATTTACCTCACCGGATGTTGTTGTTCTGCCAGGTATTCTGGCTTTACCGGTGAGTGAAAAAACCTGGTGTATTGTTATTGATGATCAACGTGCTCTGGTCAGAACGGGCGTGCACTCTGGGTTTGAATGTCATAAAAACAAACTGCAACAACAGATAAAATTACATTTACGGGATCATGGTGTTCCGAAGCGAATACAATTCTGGTCCAGTACAGCGCAAGATATTCAGTTTATTCCTGAAAAATTACTCCCCATTACTAAACAAAGTCGTTTCAGAAATTTTCATGACTGGATAAAAAATCATGCAATGCCTGAACCGGGATTAAATTTATTGTCAAGTCAGTATGCTATTAAACAGAAAACCAGTTTTAAATGGATTCATTGGTTACCGGCATTTTCATTAATATTATTAACGCTTACTGTGCATTTTGGTTACTCATGGTATCAAATTAATAAACTAGAAACTGAACAACAAGTTTTGCTAAAGCAAAGCCACCAGATACTTTCTCAGACGTTTCCAGATATTAAAAAAGTTGTTGAACCAAAGTTTCAGGCTGAACAGGAACTGAGAAAATTGAATGTATCGTTAGATAATAGCGGGACAAACTTTTTTACAGTATTCGGACATGTTATGAAAAATATGCGAGTCAATTCGGATATGAAATTGTTAGGTTTTACCTGGATAAATGATCGACTTGATTATCAGATTGAGGCAAAAAACGTGACCTCTATCGAAGCCTATAACCGAAAAATGATCAATCTGGGTTTCGATTCTGAGATTATTAATTTTGTGAATGATAAGGGTAAATCAAAATCTCAAATGCGAATACGGAGTCATTAGACGTGAGCAATAAATTCCTTCTCTGGTTTGATGATCTGGCGCGAAGAGAAAAAATATTTCTCTCAATTGGTGTACTTGTTGTGCTATTAACCGTGTTTTATCTGATATTAATAGAACCCACGCAAGAGCGTCTCGAAAAAGCCAGAAATAACCTGACTTCTACACAAAGTTTGCATGCATTCATGCTTGAAACAAGAGGCAAAGTAGAAAAAATGAAGGCAAGTTCTAAACAAGGGCAGGTTGAAAAAATACCCACAAACAGATTACTTGCCTATCTTGATAACAGTATGAAAAAATCAGGTATTGGTGATCAGGTAAATACTATATCGCCCGGAAAAAATGACGGAGTAAATTTACGTTTCGATACAGTGAATTTTGATAATTTAATGCAATGGCTGATCAATCTTCATTTTGAAAAAGGCATCAATGTTATTTCGTTCACCTTAAATCCAACCGCTACTGATGGTTTTGTGAAAGCAAGTTTGTTGCTCGAATGAAAAAAAACCCCGTCATACTGGTGGAAACCAGTACCCAGTTATAAAAATATTTTTATTCTTTATATCAATTGATTCAGTTCAAAGATTGGCAACAGGATAGCAATCACAATAAATAACACTATTAAGCCCATGACCAGGATTAAAACAGGTTCCATCAGTCCCAGAAATATGCTGATTTTTGTTTTAATATTACGCTCGTGTGCCACTGTGGCATTTTGTAACATGTCTTCCAGGTTTCCAGAAGCTTCGCCATTTGCAATCAAATGAATTGTCATTGGTGGTAATTGTGTTGATTGTTTCAGTGCTTGATGTAATGCCTCACCTTCTCGTACTCGAATACTAGTTTGTCTGACCGATTCCCGTATTGGCAATGAATGTATAGCCGTAGTGGCTATTTTTAATGCTTCTATCATAGGAACGCCGCTGGCTAACAAGACACCCAGTGTATGTGTAAAGCGGGATGCATTGGTTTCAAGAATGAGAGAACCGACTATAGGTAACTTCAGTAGTAATTGATGAAAACGAAATTTTGGTTTTTCTTTCGCCAAATACCATTTTAGAAAAATAGTGGAGAGTGCAGCGAGAATAAAACCGAGTAACCACCATGCCTGTACTAAATCACTTACCCAGATAAGTGTGCGTGTAATCAAAGGTAATTCCTGTTTTGAATTATCAAATATCTGTACTATCTCGGGCACAATGTACACAAGTAAACCACCCGTCACGAACAAGGCAGCGATTGATAGAATGATTGGGTAAAGCAAGGCAAGTTTTACTTTCTGTGCAAGTTCCTGACGTTGTTCGATGTAATCGGCGAGCCGTTCTAGCACCAGGGCCATATCACGAGATTGTTCTCCAGCAGACACCGTAGCAAGATACAGATCAGAAAATGCATTCGGGAATTGAGACATACCTTCACTCAGAGTGTGACCTTCAATTACTTTTGCACGTATAGCCTGGATCATGGATAACATTTGTTTGTGTTCAACTTGCTCTGCTAACGTCTGCAAAGCATCATCCAGTGGTAAGCCGGCACGAACCAGTGTCGCTAACTGGCGTGTCATCAATGTGACTTCTGCTTGAGGAATGCGGCGAACTGTCCAGGAAGAAGCTGTTTTTTGCGTCTCTTTTTGAGATATCTCATTAACATTTAACGGTGTTAATCCTTGCTCTCGTAATGTTTGCCGGATCTGTCTGGGGGACTCGCCTTGACCGATGCCTTTTTTATGCATTCCATTTTTATCAATCGCAATATATTCAAAGGCAGGCATGTTATTTAATTCCTGGATTCATAATGTTAAGTCTAATGTTTAAAGAGGATTAGTTATTAGTATAGTTGTCTTATGCCCAACAAAGGAAGTTATCAATGGTTCCTGTAGAACTAACCGAAAAAGAACGATATCAGATATGGGTTTAGAAGAAAGCATGTTATTTAGCACAAATGATAACTAACACAGTACAGACTCACCATAGGTTAGCTTTAAAGCCTTAAAAACAAGGTTAATGTTACTTTAGCAAATCTACATACCCAGTTTTTGAGGGTGAAAACACAATTTATTTAATTGGAATACTGTGAACTGAATCACACAGCATTCTGGGTAGAATGTGAACGACTTCAATGTTTAATATTGTGTCAGTGCCATACTGTGTATGCCTTGAAAGAAAAGTAATTTAGCTAAGCTGTACATAAAAAAATTATAAAAATTATTTTTCTGACGAGTGATATTTAACACTTATATTATCTAGAGTTTTAGGGAGACGAACAATGAAAGTTCTGAAATATTCTCAGATCTTTAAGATCTGGATTTCCTTTCTTCTCGTTATTGCTACGCATTCGACATCTGCTGCAACCACTCGCAGTGGCGTACTGGCAGCGACGGATTTAAATTTCCAACAAGTGATCGCTGAGTTTCAAGCCAGTCAATTTTTGTCTCAGGCAACGTTTGGCCCAACGATTACAGATGTAGATGCATTAGCACAACGAATCCTGGCTATCGGCTATAAACCCGCACTGACAGAATGGATTGATAATCAATTTATTTCACCTGCGACATCACATGATAGTTTGGCACGTACCATGATGCTGGATGATGGAATTAATGTGAACGATGGTGGCAATCATGTTTCAGAAAATGGTGCGGACGAATATCGCTATCATGTATGGTGGCATGCAAGCCTGACAGCCAATGATCAATTACGACAACGCATGGCCTGGGCATTATCACAAATATTTGTTGTCAATGATGATGAAGATGATTTAAATGAATCTAATCAGGATTCTAATGGTCAACCACGCTATTTCGGGCCAACTTATTACTATGACTTGATGGTCAATAATGCATTTGGTAACTATCCGATATTATTACGTGAAGTCAGTGTTCACCCTGTGATGGGAAATTATCTGAGTCATGTCAATAACCGTAAGCCGAATCTGAGTCAAAATCGTTTTCCTGATGAAAATTATGCACGTGAAATTATGCAGCTGTTTTCTATTGGGTTACATGAATTAAATCCTGATGGCACGTTTCAGACCGACATCAACGGTAATTTAATTGATACCTATACAAATGAAACCATTAAAACCATGGCGCGTGTATTTACTGGTTGGCATTATGCCTTGATGAATTTTGGCAGTGGTAGTCCTGTCTGGTCGCTACCAATGGTATTTGATAATTCGGAACATGATACAGACGCAAAGGATTTAACTGAATTAGCCAATGGGTCGATATTTCCAGCTGGACAGGATGTTGGTCAAGACATGGACGCTATAATTTCTCTATTGAGCACACATCCCAATACAGCGCCTTTTATTTCCAGGCGTCTAATTCAACGGTTTGTCATGTCAAATCCTTCTCCAGCCTATGTTGCAGAAATTTCAGCGGTATTCGTAAATACTTCTGGTGATTTTAGTAAGGTTCTTAAAGCAATCTTATTATCGGATCATAACCTTAATAATTACACGACAGTGGTTAGACGAAATAGTCGTACGCAAAGAGTAATCGGTGTTGAAATATTTAACGGTGGCACTGAGGCCACGCGTGTCATTGAGCCTATCTTACGGTTCACTGCTTTTCTAAGATTATTTAACGCAAGTTCAAATTACACAAATGGCCGTCTAGCATTACCGGATTTAAGCGATGATTTTGAACAAGGCCCACACCGTTCACCAACTGTATTTAACTTTTATTTACCGGACTATCAGGCACCGGGTGCCGTTACGAATTATACGCCCGATCCAAATGATGTGGTGAATGGCACGCTTACTTCTCCGGAATTTCAAATTATTAATACAACTTCCATCATTGATCTGGCTGATGTTTTTCGACATCACATCAGAGAAGCTGATGACACTGGTGTCTATTATCGCCTTCATAATGATCAACGACGCGAACTCAATGTCATTGTTGATTTCTCATACTGGGAAAATTTGTTATTAACCGCAGGCACACGAACATTTTTCGATGAATTAAATGTTCACCTGTGTGGTGGTAACGTCAACTTTAATTTTTTGAGAACGCTATTCAACATTACTCGGCAGGAAGCGACAAGCGCATCGTCTCGAGTGAAAGATATTACAGAGGGTACGATTTTGTCTTTGGTAGAAGCACCTGAGTGTGTGGTGCGTTGATTCCAGTTAACGACATAAATCGATCAAGACCGAGGAACTTATTATGAGTACTAAAACAAACAAATCAAAACATAGTTCATCAAGAAGAAATTTTCTAAAATACAGTAGTGGTTGTGCAGCGATGTCCTCAACAGCGGCCTTATCACAAATGTTGTCATTGGCAATGACGCAGTCTGCAGCGGCAGCTGTTCCGCAGTCTGATTACAAAGCAATCATCTGTCTGTTTCTTGGTGGCGGTAATGACTCCCACAATACGTTGATACCATATGAGCCGAGTGAGCATGCTGATTACGCAGCAGTAAGAACAGCTGCTGCTATACCGATAGCAAGTCTGGCCAACACAGCGATAACGGATCAATTCGGACGTCAGTTTGCTTTTCATCCAAACATGCCAGAGTGCCGTGATTTGTATAATAATGGAAGCCTGGCCTGTGTGGCGAATATTGGAACATTGGTTGAGCCCGTGACTTTAAGCCAATACCAAAACAGAAATAACAATAATGTAGGTTTGCCGGTTGGTTTATTTTCCCATTCAGATCATCAACGTTCCTGGCAAACTGCGGTTCCGCAAACACGTGATGGTTTAACAGGTTGGGCTGGAAGATGTTCTGATCTGATCAACGATACTGTCAATGCGAATTCCGCATTGTCCATTTGTTATTCACTTGATGGTGAAAACACAATGATCACAGGCACATCCACCGTACCTTATGTCTTAAGTGAAAACAGTGGAGCAAACCTGCTGAATGGTTATGGTGGTGGTAGTGCACTTGACAGGATATTGACTCGCTCAACAGACAGCCTGACCAGTGCAACCTATGCAAATTTGCTGGCAGATACCTTTTCGAGTAAGAAGGGCGGTGCCATTCAGAGTGCTATTAATTACAACACAAACTCTGAGGCAATCAATCTCGCTACACAGTTTCCGAATAATTCACTGGGTCGTGAAATGGAACAGGTTATTAAAACAATAGCTATTCAGGAATCATTAGGTCAAACACGTCAGATATTTTATGTGTCAGAAGGTGGCTTTGATAATCACGGTGACCTACTCAACCGACACGGATCACAGATGGCAAAAATCAGCCAAACATTAAAGGCCGTACATGATGCCATTCTTGAAATTGGTGCGGCGGGTAAGGTCACATTATTTATAGCTTCTGATTTTGCACGCACTTTAACGTTTAATGGTTCAGGGTCTGATCACGCCTGGGGTGGTAACGTCATGGTGCTTGGTCCTGGTACAGTCAACGGTGGTAATGTCTACGGTTCATATCCGACCTCACTGGCAACGGGTAATTCTTTAGATATTGGCCGTGGTCGTATATTGCCCACAACATCAGTCGATGAATATTATCTTGAACTGGCAAACTGGTTTGGCATTAGTCCTACTAGTACTGAGATGCAGTTTATCTTGCCGAATCTAAGCAATTTTTGGAGTAGTGGTTCAGCCTTTCCATTAGGTTTTATGAGCTAGAGATTTTTGACATAGTAACTATATTGAACGTTAAAGAAAAAAAGACAGAAGATGTATCCAGGAGAAATATTATGAAGTACTTATTACCCAAACATTACGTAATGCTTTTTATAGCAGGGATTATGTTATCCACATCAGCACAGGCGCTCATGTACACTGAGATTGATAATGGAAGGTTTTCAAATGATCCATCTTCCATGACTACGATCACGTTTGATGTGGGAGCAAATACAGTAACAGGTGCTGCTGATAACGGACTTCAAGGAGATGCAGATTTTTTCTCGTTTACATTACAGCCGGGTGAAACCTTAACGGCCATAAATTTACTTAGTGTAGACATATTTTCTGCTTTTGGTGGTTTCGGAGAACCAACGAGTTTTTTCGGTATTGGCGATTTATCAAGAGGAACACCATCGTATAGTAATAGTACTAATGGGCTTGATCCAGGTGATAATAATACTAGTTTGTTCACTGCATCTTTGTTTGGTGCAAGTAATGTGGGGCCTCTAGGGGGAGCACAATATAATTTACTTGATGCAGTAAATCGAACACTAATTGATGAGGAGAATGCCTCTTTAACATTTATACCGGGCTTTAATGATGTTTTAGGCCCAGGGAGTTACTGGGTGTGGTTAAGTGAAACAGAAGGTTCATTAGCTTATCAACTCGAATTTATTATTGACTCGGCCAATGTTCAACCTATGCCCTTACCGGCAACGTTTTTATTATTAGCAGGTCCACTTGGACTGTTGATGAAGTTTAGAAAAAAACAATATAAATAAAATTTAGTATCTAGGAGTTTTATCATGAAATTAACAATGACAAGTGTGGCAAAATCCTTGGTGATATTGTCAGCACTATTTTTTTCATTATCTGTGAATGCACTTACTGTTCTTGATGATGGTATCTCAAGTGATTTCAGCAATCCGACAGTGATTGACTTTGAAATAGGCTCAAATCTGGTGACGTTTATAACGGATACTGCAAATACGGGCGCTGACATTATTCAATTCACAGTTGAACAGAATCAGACGTTGGATGCAGCAAATTTATTGAGTTTTTTGAGCTTTGATGATCAGGGTTCTATCCTCAGCGGCAATCAGGCGTTTTTTGGTATTATCGATGCGAATAATTTTGTTCCACCGGGTCCAGGCGGGTTCCCTGGTGCGGCTGATTTGTTATCGGGCTTGTTGTTTGGTAGTGCGGATGTCAACACAGATATATTAGGTGCGAATAATAAGATTACTGGTGATCTTAATCTTACTCAACTAACCGCAGGTGAATATATATTCTGGCTGAATGAAACGGGTGGGCTTGATATTTTTACCCTTGATTTTAATCTCTCTGGTGCTGCAGATGTTGAACCTGTTCCGTTACCGGCTGCTTTCTATCTAATGCTTGCACCATTGGCTTCCATATTTACTCATAGACGTAAAAAAATTACCTCAGTTTAGTTTTTTATTTCTTGTTTTTCTGGCACAAGGATGCGTCCTTCTTTATCCTTCACTGGTGACGCGAATAATTTCTTCGAGTGCAGTAATGCCTGCAGCAGTTTTGATATAACCAGATTGACACAGGTTATAGGTTTTTGCAAAGGCCAGTTTCTCGATCACATGTTGAGGCGCACTGTCATGTATCAGCTGGCGCAATTCTTCACTGATAGAAATTAATTCGTGTATACCGGTACGCCCACGATAACCGGTGTTGCCACATTTCTTGCAGCCATTGGGACGATAGAGCACATCCACATCAATACCAATGGTTTCCAGTTCACGTTGATTGGGTTCATAGGGTTCACGGCAGGCAGTGCAAAGTGAGCGTACGAGTCGTTGTGCCAGCACACCGGTTAAACTCGACGATAATAAAAATGTTTCAGTACCCATGTCTTGCAAACGGGTAATGGCACCAATAGCAGAGTTGGTATGCAAGGTCGATAAAACCAGATGACCGGTCAAACTGGCCTGTATCGCAATTTCAACCGTTTCTGCATCGCGGATCTCACCGACCATAACAATGTCCGGGTCTTGTCGCAGCATTGCACGAAGGCCCCGGGCAAAACCAAAGTCTACCTTGGTGTTGACCTGTGATTGCGCTATGCCATCAATATGATATTCAATCGGATCTTCAATCGTCATGATATTGCGTACATGATTATTCAATCTGGCAAGTGCGGCATAGAGTGTTGTTGTTTTACCGGAGCCGGTAGGGCCAGTTACCAGAATAATACCATGAGGCCTGTGGATCATTTTATCCAGTTGTTGAACCATAGCCTCAGACATGCCCAGCTGACCAAGCTGTAGATTACTAGCCTGTTTATCCAGTAAGCGCATAACGACACGTTCACCATGACCAGAAGGCATCGTGGAGACACGTACATCAACCGGCCGATTTGCAATCCGAAGTGAGATGCGACCATCCATCGGTAAACGCTTTTCGGAGATATCCAGTTTGGCCATTATCTTTATGCGCGAAATAATTAGATTAGCCAATGACTTCGGAGGCTGTAACATTTCACGCATGACGCCATCGACGCGCATACGAATAACCAGTCGTTGTTCGTAGGAGTCGATGTGAATATCAGAAGCGTTTGCTCGGATCGCTTCAGCAAGCAGTGCATTGATCAATCGAATGATGGGTGCATCGTCTGCATTTTCTAATAAGTCAGTTGGTTCGGATAGTTGTTTGGCGACTGTGTTGAGATCGAGGTCTTCATTAATATCATTAATAGCTTGTTGCGCACCTTCACTTCCATTTTCATAGGTTTGTTGCAAAGCCTTCTCAAAATCCTGGTCACTGAGTTCATCCATGTTGCACAGTTGATTGAGAAAACGTTGTGCTTCGAGCAAAGCAGAGTGACTGGTATCTGATCGATAGAGTAAATGTGCTTCGCCGTTGTCAGTAGCCTTGATCAAGACTCCCCATTGTTTTGCGAAACTAAACGGTAGTTTGGGAAGTGAACGAGATGACATATGAACTTAGAGTTACAGCAATCCCGATTTTGATAAAGACTTTTCTAAATCTGAGGAATTATCTTTTGTTGGACCAGAAGACTTTTTTGAGTGAATGAAATCCTCATCCGTTTTATTGGTCGTGTCAAAATCTGGCAATTCCTTAATGATATCATCCGGCAGTAACGTAACTCCCTTCTCCTTGAGAATTTTTTGTTCATTACGTATGAAGTTATATTTTTTATTTGTCAGATTAGTGCCGGTACGTGAATCACGAATAATTTGTGGCCTGAGAAAAACCATCAAGTTGGTTTTTACGAAGGCATTATTTGTATTGCGAAATAAATTTCCGATAATAGGTATATCGCCTACCAAAGGGATCTTGTTCTGTGTTTCCCGTAAATCATCCTGAAGTAAACCGCCAAGTACAATGATTTGTTGATCATCAACCAATACATTTGTTTTGATAGAACGTTTGTTGGTGATCAAACCGGCACCCGAGGTTGCTGCGTCGACACTCGAAATTTCTTGTTCGATTTCCAGCCGAACTGAATCGCCTTCATTAATCTGTGGTTTAATTTTTAGAAGGATACCGACATCCTGGCGTTCAATAGTTTGAAATGGATTGAGTGCTGTCGTTGTGGCATTGGTGAATTGCCCGGTTACAAACGGCACGTTCTGACCGACAACAATTTCTGCTTCTTCATTATCCAGTGTCATAAGACTAGGAGTGGATAATACGTTTGAAAAACCATCACCGGCAATGGCTCTGAGTAACGCACGAATACTGCCGCCTGAAAAATAACCGAAACTCAATCCACTGGCGATACTTAATGGATCAAATCCTGATATGCCGTCTGAGATAGAAGTGCCTGGAGGCGCACTGCCAATAAAACCACCATCACTGGTTGATGATGTTTGCCATTGGACACCCAGCTCGATGGATTTATCGTAAGAGACTTCCGCAATGATACCTTCAACCAATACCTGGGCGCGGCGGATATCCAGTTGTCGAATAACGGATTTGACTGCTTGTAATCGTTTATGCGGTGCATGAATAACCAGGGCATTCACATTATCGTCTGCCTGGATGTCGAACAAAGTTGTCTGTGTTGCTGCAGCGTTGTTACTGTTTTGTTTTTCTGCATCAGACAAACCCAGTTTGCTACCGATGCCCTGTAGTATCGGCACCAAATCCGAAGCGACGGCGTATTTCAGGTAAATAACCTCGGCATCAGCCTGTGCTTCCTCGGGTGTGTCCAGATGTGAAATCAATGCACGTACTTCCAGTCGTTGTTTACGATCGGCCACCAGTAAAATACTGTTGGTTCGTTCATCAGCCATAATACTATTGCTAGATGAAGCTGCAGCATTTTTACCATCACTGGCGGTAATGGTTTTTAGTGTTGGGGAGATCAATTTGACCAGGTCTGCTGCATTGGCATACTGAAGACGTATGATCTCAATCGCCACATTACTCTCGCGATCGATGCGTTTAATTATTTTCAATAAACGCTTTAGATTGCCGGCGCTATCGGCAGCAATCAAGACATTATCATGCGCCGCCAA
Organism: Gammaproteobacteria bacterium; assembly: GCA_965250225.1. Taxonomy (GTDB): domain Bacteria; phylum Pseudomonadota; class Gammaproteobacteria; order Eutrophobiales; family Eutrophobiaceae; genus CBDEUK01. The sequence continues at coordinate 56,822 of CBDFNQ010000038.1, read as the reverse complement.
ATGAGCTGATTGAGGTAGTAAGGGACGCAGGATCGGTATCAATTCTCTTGCCGTTACATTTTGTAAATCAACGACCAGAGTTGAGATTTGATCATTGTCCGACAAAACACCATCGATCAGGGTTGGAATACTTTCCTGCTTTGCATTGATATCCGGAACTATCATGGTAGCACTGCCTTTTTCAATAGCAGCAAAACCATGCACTTTCAGGATTGATAAAAACAGATCATAAAGATCATCAGGCTTGGTAGGAATAGCAGAAACGACAGTGACTTTGCCATTCACGCGCGGGTCTACAATAAAGTTTTTACCGGTTACATAAGAGACTGTTTCGATTAAAGCTCCGATGTCTGCATTTTGTAGATTGAGTGTTAAGGCTTCATTGGGTGCAGCTGGTTTTGTGTCTTGTGCATAACTGTTTTGGCTAAGCAGAAAAAGTGCCAGCAGGATTAGTGGAAGTAATAGTCTATATGAGATCATCAAGTTTATGATCAGATTCAAAGGGTTCTTGTTTATTTTTTGGTACTTCTTTTATTTGTGGCTTAGCTTTTAGTTCTTTTTCCTGCTGGCCACGTTTTTTTTTACAGGTAGTTTTTTAGCTATGTTACTACTTGATCCGCTTCTGTTTGATCTATCCATATTCGGCAGATTCAATACTTCGAGCTGATTATTATATTTTATGACAATTCCATCTGAATTGACTGCATGCAAACTTGTCTGTGAATCAATTTCCTCTCCAACACGATATTCTCTACCGCCAATAATGGCATGTCCTGCAGATTTATCATCATTGGAAAAAACACCGCTTAAATTTAACTTTAATTTGGTCTCAGGCAAGGTGACTTGCTGGACAATCTCCATTTTTTCCTCGGGTGCATTATTTCGTACACGACCAAAGATATGTTGTTTTACCAACAGGGTCAGCTGGCCTTTGGTTAGATCTGGAACAGAGTTAGAGGCTTGAACTGGATGCTTGTTATTCTGTGCAATATTCATATTGCCAGGCGCAGTTTGTCCTTCAAAGCCATTTATATGATGACCAATAGTTGCCAACAACAAACTAGCCGCAAGAGCGGTAGGGATATGTAGCAATAAATTGTTTAAAAATCGTGTCATGTTTATCAGAATATTCAGCAATATGGCTATCCGTTAAGTTTATACTGTAATGCCGTAAAATCATAATTTCATTACAGAATTTCGAGAAAGAATAGACATTTTTCCCAACATATCAGCACACAACTTCAATCCTGTGTCTAACTAATATAACTGGGCAAGTCTTAAAATTACGGGAGACGGATCACGACTTAATCTGAAATGCTAAATAAGCTGCAGAATTATTCATTTATACTTGTCATTTCCAATAATTATCAGTATGTTACAAATATTATTTAAATTGATTTAACTAATATGTATTGCAACATCCTGCAATATCAAGAAATTGTGTTATTTAACTGTGTTTTTTGTGTGCATGGCACTCGATTTAGCACAACTGGACATGATTATGACTCATAACTTACTGATTTTTCGTCTAATAAATGGTGAAATGGGAGCCTTGGTAAAGTTGGAGAGTTTTTCATGTTTTTTCATAATAATAAAGTTGTATGGTTTTGCTGCCTGTTATCCACAATCCTGTTCTCGCAATTTGTTCATGCGCTCGAACAATATGAAATCCTGCCCGGTGATGTGATGCAGATAAGCGTCTGGAAAGAAGAAGATTTAATGCGCGAAGTTCTGGTGCGTCCAGATGGCGGTATTTCCTTTCCATTGGCTGGGGAAATTCCTACCAAAGGTAAAACCCCTGCTCAGGTTCGTGCAGAAATTGCGAAAAAACTGGAAAAATACATTCCAGAGCCCGAAGTGAATGTGGCCGTGTTACAAACACAGGGTAACAAGGCCTATGTTGTGGGGAAAGTGGCAAGACCCGGTGCTGTGTTGATGGATCAGGATCTGGATGTTATGCAGGCATTGAGTGTGGCAGGTGGCACGACAACCTTTGCCAAACTGGATGAAATAAAAATCCTTCGCCGAAATTCAAATGGAACAGAAGTGGCGATCCCATTCGACTATACCAAGGTACAGGATGGCGAGGCACTGGAAACCAATATTGTCTTGAAACAGGGCGATGTGGTCGTCGTGCCGTAGGGTGAATGCCATGCTGAGTAATTATGCGATCTAGCCACAAGCTTTTCATTACATTGCTCAGCTTCTTATGCACCGTTCCCGGTTTCAGTGAAGAATATTCTGCCCAACCGATCCTCGGCATTACCACAGACATTGACGAAAATAAGCGTTTGCTGACTAACCAATTCTCACCTGATGCCACCATAGGTATTCGAACCGAAGCCGAAGTGAAATTACTTATGTTGTCAGAAGACACCAGCATCTATATCACACCCAGGCTCAGGGTTTCGCGTTACAGTGAAAACATAGGGCTGGATACCGAAGACAAATTTATTGATTTCGATATGACGCATCTTTTATCTGAGCAACATCAGGTAGGTTTGAGTGCAGGCTATAGTGTTGAGGCCGTGTCCACCAGTGCGACAGTGATCGATCCGGTGTCACTGTCTGTTGCGGGTTTGAGTTTTGCTGAACTGGATCAGGAAACAATGTCCATTGCTCCAAGCTATACCTTTTTTTATGACGAGAAGACCAGCTTTCAGACAAGCTATAGTTACACGGACGTTGAATATGAAGCTAATCAGAATAGTTTTATTGACTACACTTATGATGTGTTTAGCCTCAGCGGGACTCGTGCCTTATCGGAAACCGATTCATTGACAGCGTTGTTTTATCACAGCGATTTTGATACACCTGATATTCAGTCCAATACCATTAACGATGCCTTCCAGGTAACGTATTCGAAAGATTTTAGTGAAACGCTACGAGCTTCTGCCGGTTTAGGATTGACCTTCGGCGAAACAGAATCTACCGTTCAAACCATATTTGGTCCAGTTACCCAAACAAGCACTCAGACCGGTGAACTTGTGTCGTTCAATATTGAAAAAGAGTTTGAAAAAACCACTGTGCGTACCGGTTTTGAGCGCAGGGTCTCTCCAAGCAGTCAGGGAAACGAAAGGACAAATGACGACCTTAGTTTCAATCTCGCTCAACGCTTGTCTGAGAGAATGGGTGGTAATCTGGGGTTACGTTATGTAGAGAGTGAATCGAATAGTCCTCTGGCTGGAAGAACGACGGGCAGCGAATATTTTAGTCTGTCAGGCAGTCTGAATTACAAACTTGATAGACAGTGGACAGTCAGTGGTGGTTACAACTATCGTCGTGTCGAGGATACGGGCGGCAATAATGAACGAGATTCAAATGGCGTATTTGTCAATCTACGCTACGTTGCGGATAAAATTATTTTCAACTAAAAAGATTTTGAGAAAGAAAGATTATGCATGATGAAAGTATGATGGATTCACAAGCAGGTGAGAAATCGCTTGCTGAATACATCGATGTCTTTAAACGAAGAAAGCTACAGTTCTTAATTGCCTGGTTAACCGTGTTGATCATCGGTCTGGGGCTTGCTGTTGGTTTACCTGCCTACTATAAGTCACAAGCCACTATCCTGATTGAACAACAGGAAATTCCACAAGACCTGGTGCGTACAACCGTCACAGGCTATGCCAACCAGCGGATACAGATCATCAGTCAACGCGTGATGACCACAACCAATCTTGCACGGATCATTGAAAAGTACGATCTGTATGTCAGTGAACGCGAAGAAGAACCATTGGAAGTCATTCTCAAAGATATGAAGGAAGATATTTCGCTCGACATGATCAATGCGGATGTTGTTGATCCCAAAACAGGCCGAGCTGCAAAGGCAACTATTGCGTTTAGTCTCGCTTATGAAAACCGTTCACCACAACGTGCACAAAAAGTGGCCAATGAACTTGTCAGTCTGTTCCTTAATGAAAATTTAAAAGACAGAACCCAAACAGCAATGGAAGCAACTAATTTCTTAACTGATGAATCTGATCGACTGAGTAAAGAACTGACTGATCTGGAATTGATACTCGCAGAATTTAAAGAACAGAACGCAGGCAGTCTACCTGAATTGAATACGATTAACCTCGAATTTATGGATCGCACTGAAAGGGATATCAACCAGGTGCATTTACGAATTCAAAATCTTGAAGAACGCAGGATCTATTTGCAGTCGGAATTATCTCAGCAAAAGCCACACTTGGATTCGCTGACACAAGGAGGACAACGCATATTAACTCCGGCCGATAGACTGAAGATACTCGAAACAGAATACATCAGCCTGTCTTCACGTTATGCAGATGACTATCCGGATCTGGTGAAACTACGAAAGGAAATGGCCGCATTGGAAATGGAAGCAGGTTCAACCAGTACAAAATCTGAAGTTGCTATTCGATTAGCAGAAGCAAAAACCGATCTGGCTACATTAAAAGAAAAATATTCAGCTGATCACCCGGATGTTAAGCGTCAGGTTCGTGTCGTGGATTCATTGCAGGCCAGTTATGAGAAGGCACCAACAACCAGGAAAAATACAAACCTGGGTGAGGCTCCTGACAATCCTGCTTATGTACAACTTAAGTCTGAACTGGATGCGGCCAATAACGAAATCCACTCGCTGCACACAAGAGAAACAGAACTTAGAGGCAAGTTGGTTGACTATGAATCGCGAATCACCCAATCACCTCAAGTCGAACGTGAGTATCGCGGATTACTACGAAATTATGAAAATGCCCTGGCCAAGCACCAGGAAATCAAGGCCAAGCAGATGGAGGCACAGGTTGCCCAATCACTGGAAAGCGAAAACAAAAGTGAACGCCTGACCTTGATTGAACCGCCTTTATTACCAGTAGAACCAGACAAACCAAATCGTCTGGCACTTACCTTGCTCAGTTTTATTTTATCGTTTGTATTTGGTTTTGGATTGGTCATGTTACTGGATGCGCTGGATGACAATGTCTATGGTCGCAAAGGCGTCGAACGTCTATTGGGTGAAGCCCCATTGGCGGTTATCCCTTACATTGAAGCTTCAACAGAAAAAAGCACACGCTATGTGAAATATGTGATTGCTATTGGCATTGCCATTGCTTTTGTATTGCTGGCGTTATTTTTATTCAATCAATTTGTGAAACCACTCGATGTTTTGTGGTTTTCACTCGGTAGACGTATAGGATTAGGCTAGAATTAAAGAATAAAGAATAGAGAATAGAGAATAGAGAATAGAGAATAGAGAATAGAGAATAGAGAATAGAAGAGAAAACAGTATGGAACGAATTAAAGAGGCAATAGAGAGAGCCAAAGAAAATAAACCCTGGAAAAATAAATTGGGTACGGCCGTGCGCACGGAAGAAAACCTCTTTGAGCCTGACATTACTCAAGAGGTTATCTATTCTCAAACGCAAGTCGTGCCAGTAAAAAAAGGCATCTTAAAACGTAATCGCGTCATCGCCGGACTCAAGCACGAAGAAGCAGATACTGCTTACCGTTTGTTAAGAACACAAGTGCTACAAAAATTAATCGCCAATGAATGGAACACACTTGCCGTCACCAGTCCTGGGCCAGAGCAAGGTAAAACATTAACTGCTATTAACCTTGCAGTATCATTAGCCAGAGAAGTGAATTTCACCGTATTACTGGTTGATTTTGACATGCGTCGCCCAAGCATAAATAAATATTTTGGTTTCAAACCAAAAATTGGTATCAATGATTATTTTTTACATGACATACCGTTAAATGAAATATTAGTGAACCCCGATATTGATGGGCTGGTTATTCTGCCTGGGAGCCAGTCAATTCCAAATGCCTCGGAAATTTTGAAATCCAATCGTCTTGCGCAGTTGGTCGATGAATTAAAATCACGTTATCCCTCACGGATCATTATTTTTGATTTACCTCCGTTATTATCCACTGATGATGCACTTGCATTTTCACCCTATGTAGATGCATTTCTGATGGTTATTGAAGAAGGCAATAGCAGCAGTGAATCAATCGAGCAATCAATGCGCCTGTTAGAAGGTACGAACATACTTGGCACAGTGTTAAACAAATCCAGAGAACAACTGGTCGCAACATACTGATCCGACATGTATGAATCATTCTACGGGTTTAGTGAAAAACCATTTTCATTACAACCCGATCCAACATTTCTTTTTTTGGGAAAGCGTCACAGTATTGCTTACACCATGCTGGAGTATGGCATACTTAATGATTCTCCCATCACTGTCATTACCGGTGAAATCGGTACTGGTAAAACCACACTGGTTCGTCATCTATTAAATCAACTAGATGATAATTTAACCGTTGGTTTAATAACCAACACCCATAAATCCTTTGGTGATCTGATGACCTGGATCTGTCTTGCATTTGGACTCGGTCATAAAAATAAAGATAAGCCAGAGCTTTATGATGCCTTTATTGATTTCATTATCGATGAATACGCAAAAGGAAAGAAAACCGTGATCCTGGTTGATGAAGCACAAAACATGGATCGAGAAACGCTAGAAGAGTTACGTGTGCTCTCGAATATCAATGTTGATAAATCACAACTCCTGCAAATCGTATTAGTCGGGCAAACGGAACTCAGAAATATACTCCGACAACCGAATCTTGAACAACTGGCCCAGAGAGTAGCAGTTGATTATCACTTGAGTGCATTGGAACCAACAGAAACCGATGATTACATCATGTACCGCATGGAGACCGCTGGTGGCAGTAGAGATATTTTCGATCCCAAGGCCAGACGTTTTATACATTACCATGCCGATGGTGTTCCACGTTTGATCAACAACCTATGTGAAATGTCACTGGTTTATGGTTATGCCTGTGATAAAAAAATCATTGATGCTGAAACCGTGTTTGAATATGTGCGTGACAAAATTCGTAACGGTGGTGGTTTGTTATCGAGACGCAAACGCAGGAAAACAATTCGCGAAGTGTATCCCAAGTTAACAGAATTTCATTCACTTGATGACAGTGCATAATGAATTTGTCAGGGGGCAGATTTAAGTCTGACCCGGAGCCAGATTGATAACCAAAGTTTGTATGGAAATATACAAGCTATGGCGGTAGCGTGGATAATGATCCGTCATTGTGGACCTGCATCCGTCATTGTGGCGAAGGCCGCAATCCATAGGATTATCGGTGACAATCCTTGTTTATAGTTATAAAGAATGGGCAAGGATTGTTCCTGACAATCCTATTGCATTTCCGCCTTGTCGCTACGGACTCCTGTCCTTACACGACACTTGTGCATCCATCCACATCGTCCATGGCGGTCATACTGCGGTGCGCGAAGCCTGCCCTTGGGGTGCAAGCCCGGTATGACGAAAGAGAAGGCTGTCATTCCCGCGAATGCGGGAAACCAGTAATAAATCCGCTTTAGCGACATATTATTAAGGAACAATCATGAACATATTAGTCACAGGTGGTGCAGGCTACATCGGCAGCCATGTTGTTAAATTATTAGGACAACAAGGCCACGACATTACCGTACTGGATAACCTCTCTAAAGGATTTAAAGAAGCCGTGTTATTTGGAACATTGGTTGAAGGCAATACCGGTGATAAAGCCCTGGTCTTAAATACGCTGAAAGAAAATAAGATTGAAGCAGTCATGCATTTCGCAGCATTCACCATTGTTCCCGAATCAGTCTCTGATCCACTAAAATATTATGAAAACAACACCGCCAATACGCGCAGCCTGTTGGAATGTTGTCGCGATGCCGGTGTGAAATATTTTATCTTTTCATCAACTGCTGCGGTTTATGGCATCCCCGATGAAGATGCGCCAGTGGATGAAGAGACAACCAAACAACCTATTAATCCCTATGGCATGTCAAAACTCATGAGTGAATACATGCTACGTGATCTCTGTGCCGTCAACGATATGAAATACATCGCATTACGCTATTTCAATGTAGCAGGTTGTGACCCAGAGGGTGAGATTGGACAATCCACACCTAAGGCCACCTTGTTGATCAAAGCCGCCTGTGAAGTCGCGATAGGCAAACGTGATTCATTAAAAATCTTTGGCACCGATTACGACACCATTGATGGAACAGGTGTGCGCGATTACATTCATGTTATGGATCTGGCCGATGCACATTTAAAAGCACTGGAATATCTTGAAAAGGGCGGAGAATCCGCTATATGCAATTGTGGATACGGTCATGGTTATAGTGTTAAGCAAGTAGTGGATTCATTGAATGAAATCAATGGCGAGCCAATCACCGTCATAGAAGAAGATCGCAGAGCAGGCGACCCACCCAGCCTTACCGCAAATTCCGACAAGTTACGCAAACTGACGGGTTGGGAACCCAAATATGACAACATCGACGTCATTGTTTCCAGCGCATTAAACTGGGAAAAGAACAAACGGTATTCGTAGTAACTGCTGTCATTCTTTCATACTAGTCATTCTGGCGTACACCAACATGACAGAAAGGAGCGTCGTCAAAACTACAGTTAAATATTAAAATTAGCATCTATAGCACAATGTGCTATAGTAACATCATGAAAAGGATATCCACTAGATGGTTCAAGAAATGGTCTAAAACGGTCAATTTGACGAATAGAGATTTACTAGAGGCTATCGAGAACCTGGAAGATGGGCTATCTACTGCAAACTTAGGGAGTCATTTATTTAAAGTTCGAGTCAAGAGAGAACATAGTGGTAAAAGTTCAGGATTCAGAACGATTATTGTATATAAAGAAAATGACAGAGCGATTTTCCTATATGGATTTGGAAAAAATGAAAAACAAAATATTGGTAAAGCTGAATTGCTTTATTTCAAGAAACTAGGAAATGATCTTTTAGCTTTGAACTCAGAGCAACTCGAACAATCAATGAAACAAAAAATCCTGTTTGATCTAGAGAATATAGAATGAAAAATTCAGTAAAAAATGCAATTGGTGAGACTGTTCAAGATATGATGAATTCTGGAATGAAGGTTTCCTTTACAAAAAAAGAACTTGATTCATTAGGCGTAAAAATTCCAAAGGTGCAACTCACAACGGATCAGATCATAGCGATTAGAAAACAAATGAACCTCAGTCAAACTGTATTTGCCGAGGTATTAAATGTCAGTGCATCTTCAATAAGACAGTGGGAGCAAGGAAAAAGAAAGCCGAGTGGTTCTACAAAAATTTTACTTGAACTCCTTGAAAAATCTCCACACCTTCTTGACTATCGACTCAGTGCATAAAAAAATCCGTCATTTTGGCGTACGCCTCCAGGGATGTAGGTGGTAGAGCGACGCAGGAGGCCAAAGCCGAGATTACAATCTAGAAAGCGCCGTCATTCCAGAGCAAGTGGGGAACTAGTATTGTTAAAAAATAGATTCTGGTTCTCACCAGAATGAAAAAAAAGTTCGTCATACTAGACTTGATCCGGTATCTACAAGATTTCGTCATACTGCGGCTTGCACCCCAAGGGCAGGCTTCGCACACCGCGGTATCCAGTATTGTATAAAGAATAGATTCTGGCCTTCGCCAGTGTGACAATTAAGGAACACATGAACAAAATAGCACTCATCACCGGCATCACTGGACAAGACGGCGCTTACCTCGCCGAATTTCTATTAAAGAAAAGCTATGAAGTGCATGGTATCAAACGTCGTGCATCCAGCTTCAATACTGATCGTATTGATCATCTTTATCAGGATCCTCATGTTGAAGGTAGAAAACTGATCCTGCACTATGGTGATCTTACCGACTCAACCAATTTAATTCGCATCATTCAGGAAGTGCAACCAGATGAAATTTATAACCTGGCAGCGCAATCACATGTTGCCGTTTCATTTGAAACACCGGAATACACTGCCAATGCCGATGCCATTGGTACTCTACGCATACTCGAAGCAATCCGAATATTAGGCCTGGAAAAAAAGACACGTTTTTATCAGGCATCCACCAGTGAAATGTTTGGTAAGGTGCAGGAAATTCCTCAATCTGAAACCACGCCTTTTTATCCACGCAGTCCTTATGGTGCAGCCAAGGTCTACGCCTACTGGATTTGCGTGAACTATCGTGAAGCCTATGGCATGTTTACCACCAATGGTATTTTATTCAATCATGAATCCCCTGTGCGTGGTGAAACATTTGTCACACGCAAAATAACCCGTGCCGTTGCCCGCATGAGTTTAGGGCTTCAGGAACAAATGTTTCTTGGTAATCTGGATTCATTAAGAGACTGGGGACACGCACGAGATTATGTCGAAGCACAATGGTTGATCCTGCAACAGGATGAACCAGACGACTTTGTTATTGCCACCGGCAAACAAATATCCGTCAGACAGTTTGTCGACGCCGCCTTTGCAGAAATAGACATCACATTAGACTGGAAAGGTAAGGGAGTTAAAGAACAAGGCATCGATCCAAAAACTGGTAATGTCATGGTCAAGGTCGATCCCAAATATTTCCGCCCGACAGAAGTCGAAACCCTGTTAGGCGATCCGACTAAAGCTAAAGAAAAACTAGGCTGGGAAGCGAAAACCACATTGGAAGACATGGTCTCAGAAATGGTTAGAGAAGACATCAAACTCGCGAAGAAAGATGAATTCTGTATCAAAGAAGGCTTTAAAGTCTTCAACTACTTTGAGTAAGGAGAAAACAATGGCCGTAACATTACCGTTGGATAAAATATCGATAAAAGAAAAAATTCAGACCATGGAATCGATTTGGGAAGATTTATGCAAATCGGCAGATAGTATGTCATCTCCACCATGGCATGAAAAAGTTCTTAATGAACGGGAAGAGGCAGTAAAACGAGATGAAGACGGATTCATTGATTGGGAAAAAGCTAAAAAAAATATAAAAAATGATATCTCATGAAAATAAAAATACTTGCCTCAGCAAGTCACGATTTAATCGGTGGCTATTGGTTTTAAGAAAAACAGTTTGAGGGTCTTGGTGAGTATTTCCTGGACACGCTCTTTTCGGATATTGATTCATTAATAATAAATTCTGGCATTCATCCGATACATTTTGAAAAATATTATCGCTTACTATCAAAACGATTTCCTTTCGCTGTGTACTATCGAATAGTCGAAAAAATAGTACTTATATATGCTGTCCTTGATTGTCGTAAGGATCCTGCATGGGTAAGAGAACAGCTGAAATAAAAGATGAAAGACAAATACGATTTTACTAAAGGTGAACGTGGCAAGTATGTGAAAATATGTTCAAATCTTAAAGAGCTGCCCGTTAATGAGAGAATTCGACTCGTAGAAGATATCTGGGATAGCATTGCATCTGATCAGAGCTTGCTTTCTTTAACGACTGATCAAAAGGCGGAGCTGGATAAGCGTCTCAATGTATATGAAGTTACAAAAAAACAGGGTCATCTAGAGGATGAAATTATTTTAGGAATTCGAAAACGGTTATGACCATCATAATGTTTTTTTGATAGGAGGTATAAGCCATAAAATGAGTTATTTTGATGATACAGATACGAATGGCACTTACTTAAGCTCCAAAAACAAAAAATTTTCTTGTTTGTCATCCCCCCGCAGGCGGGGATCCAGTGAATATAGTGTGTCTTGTCTAACTGGATTCCCGCCTGCGCGGGAAAGACGGGCTTAAGTAAGTGCTATTCGATACAGATACCTTAATATATAGAGTTTAAAGATACAGATATATCAGACACAAAAGATTTAGATCAAAAAATACTATTCTTGATATGGATTCAAATAGCAATATTGTTGCCATTACCATTGAACATGCTAGTACACGTACAGATGTTCGAGAATTTTCCCTCTCAGGTATAGCAGCTTAATAATCTATAAAGTCGTCATTCCGGCCTCCGAGCCGGAATCCAGTAGTATTTATGTAACACATGAAAAGCGTACCGTTATTAATTTAAAGCTATATATAATGAATAAAGATTCCTATATTTACATTGCCGGCCATAATGGCCTGGTCGGTTCTGCCATCGTCCGTGCATTAAAAGATCGTGGTTACACAAACCTGATTTACAAAATTAGCAAAGAACTTGATCTCAGAAACCAACAAGCCGTAAAAGAATTCTATCAACAGGAAAAACCAGACTACATATTCCTCGCCGCTGCAAAAGTCGGCGGCATCCTCGCCAACGATTCCTATCCCGCAGAATTCCTTTTTGACAACATCATGATAGAAAGCAACTTGATCCACGGTGCGTATGAATCAAACGTTAAAAAATTATTATTTCTCGGCAGCACTTGTATCTATCCAAAACTTGCCCCACAACCTCTGAAAGAAGAATACTTACTGACCGGCCCATTGGAACCAACTAATGAATGGTACGCCATTGCAAAGATAGCTGGCATTAAACTATGCCAGGCATACCGCAAACAGTACAACTCAGATTTCATCTCTGCCATGCCTACAAACCTATACGGCCCGGGTGATAACTTTGACTTAAACAACTCACACGTCTTACCAGCCTTAATCCGTAAATTCCACGAAGCAAAACAAAACAACGATAATGAAGTCGTCCTATGGGGAACTGGCACACCATCAAGAGAATTTTGTTACGTCGATGACTGCGCCGATGCCTGCTTATTTTTAATGGAAAACTACAACGATAAAGAAATCATCAATATTGGAGTAGGCGAAGACATCACTATTCGTGATCTAGCCGAATTAGTAAAACAAGTCATTGGCTATGACGGCGACGTTACTCTGGACATAACAAAACCCGACGGCACACCAAGAAAGCTTGTAGATGTAACAAAAATTAATGCATTGGGTTGGAAAGCAAGCACAGAACTAAAAGACGGAATCGATCAAACATACCAATGGTATGTAACGAACCGTCATACCGTGGCTTGGCCACGGTAACCATAATAATGAAACGTATATCGTAACTTTAAGATTTCGTCATGCCGTGGCTGATCGCCATGGACGGTGTAAATGTAAGAAACGTAGGACGAATATAGGACTTATTCGGTTCGATTTCAGGGAAGGAATCGGTAGAGTCGAGTCTGGAACGGAGACCGAGAGAATGTCTGGAACAAATTTTCCAGCAGTCTGTTACAAGACCATAGTATCCACACACAACCGTCATTGTGGTGCAGACCGCAATCCAGTAAAAAAGGCCCGTCATAGCGCGACCTACATGGAGGTAGGAAGTGTAGATTTTGTCGGAACAAAAAATCTGCCGGATATCGTATCCGCACTCTCGTCATACCGGACTTGATCCGTAATCCATACATAATAGAGTGTTAATTACGGCTAACTCAGGGCTAATTTGCGGTTAATAAATGCCTTGATTTACGGCTAAATTAAGGCTAGTTTACGGCTATGTCCTGGTATCCAGAATATACCATCAGCAATAAATTTCTCCTGACTATCCGAGAGATCGGGGAATCTATCGGCGAGATCAAAGGACTGCATCTTACTGATACCGCTTTGGCAAAATTGGAACTAAATGCCAGAGAGTTATCGTCCTATGCCTCGACCAGTATAGAAGGCAATCCACTAGCGCTTACCGACGTAAAGCGATTGCTGAAAACACGTAAAGAAAGTGTACGGGATACTGAACGTGAGGTGCTCAATTACAACAGTGTCTTGCAAACACTGTTTAAATCCGTCCGTCAAAACCGTTTTAAACTGAATGTCAAAACGCTGGAACAGGTTCAAGGGCAAGTGGTAGACGGCTTAATGGATAACGCCTCTCATTGTGGTGCGCTGCGTCAGGACCCAGTTATCATCCGTAATCCAAGTAAGCTCGACGAAATTGTCTTTATCCCGCCCGATGCAAAAGATGTACGACAGCTTACAAAAGCTCTCATGATTTTTGTGAATCAAAACATCGGGAAAATTGACCCTGTTGTTCTTGCTGGTGTTTTCCATCGTCAGAATGTCATTATCCACCCCTTTATGGATGGGAACGGTCGGACAACCCGACTACTGACAGCTGCTATATTAGGTAAAGCGGGACTTAATCTATTCGAGATATTCAGCTTTGAAGATTATTACAACCGGAATGTTACACGTTATTTTAAAGCGGTTGGTCTTGAGGGCGATTATTATGACCTGAAAGATACTATCGATTTTTCAGCGTGGCTAGAATATTTTGCAGAAGGCATACTCGATGAATTACGTCGCATCATAAAATTGTTACCAGAACAATCAACTCCTAAGCCACGACTGGAACCGCACCATCAGCAAATACTGGATTATATTCAACAGCAAGACAGCATTACACAACGCGAATACGGCGCTATCACTGATCGTAGTTTGGCATCACGCAAACTGGATTTTGAAAAACTGACGCAGTTGAATTTAATCGAAGTCAAAGGCGTGGGGCGGGGCACTTATTACGTACTGGTAGAATAGAAAGGGTCTGGCTTCAGCCTGATCCAGATAGTAAGAGACACTCATACGACCCGGTATCCACACAGTTTCGTCATATCGTGGTTTTAAAATTTCGTCATACCGCGGCTTGCACCCCAAGGGCAGGCTTCGCACACCGCGGTATCCACACAACACCGTCATTCCAGCCTCCGAGCCGGAATCCATAATAATGAAACGTCATCCCGGACTTGACCACGGTATCCAAACACAACTCCGTCATTCCCGTGAAAACGGGAATCCAGTAAAAAGAGCCGTCGTACCGAGGCTTGCACCCCAAGGGCAGGCTTCGCACACCGCGGTATCCACACAACACCGTCATACCGTGGTTTAACCACGGTATCCATAGGATTGTCAGGATGACCCCAAGGACGGGGGAGGTAGAGCGAAGCTTGGAGCCAAAGCCGATAGCAATGCAGGACGAATATAGGACATATTCGGTTGAGAATGTCTGGAACAAATTTTCCAACAGTTTCTTACAAGACTACGGTATCCAGTAATTGAAAGCCCGTCGTACCGAGGCTTGACCACGGTAACCATAATAATGAAACGCCATACCGTGGCGGTATCAACATACAACCGTCATTGTGGCGCAGGCCGCAATCCATTTTTTATTTTAATAATCATATAAATGAATAAAGTAGTAGATAATTATGGTTGGGATAATAGTGAAGAAACTAACGCTCATGGTTATCTCCTTCCGAAAATTGTTGAGCTAGTAAAATCGTTAAAGCCAAGTAAAGTTTTAGATTTAGGTTGTGGTAACGGTGCAGTGGCAAATCATTTAAGCCAATTAGGATATGATGTGACTGGTTACGATGCAGATAAACAAGGCATTGAGAAAGCAAACTCACTTAGCCTGGCAAAATTTAAATGCGTTAGCGTATACGACGAGCCAAACATAAGATCAAATGGTGATAAATTTGATTTGGTATTATCTATTGAAGTTGTTGAACATTTATTTCTGCCGAAGAAACTACCGGAATTTGCCAATAAAGTTTTACTTGATAATGGATATTTTATTATTACAACACCCTATCATGGGTATTTTAAAAACTTAGCATTGTCTATTTTTAATAAATGGGACAATCATTTTACTGTGTTTTGGGATGGTGGGCATATCAAGTTTTGGTCTAAAAAAACCTTAGAAAAATTATTAATTGAATCAGGTTTTGAGATTCAATCTTTTCAGGGTGTTGGAAGATTCCCCTATTTGTGGAAATCAATGGTCATTGTTGCAAAAAAGGAATGAAACTATTATTGATGGTGCTGTCATTCTAATGCAGGCCAGAATACACAAACAGCAAGAGCCAGCTAAATAGCAAATCATTGTGCGAAAAATTATTTTCGTAAATCGTTACTTCTATCCCGATATTTCAGCTACTAGCCAAATGTTATCAGGGATTGCGTTTGGTTTAACGGACACAGAAAATGAAATACATGTGATAACAAATCGTTATAGATATGATGACCCTAATAAGAGTTTGCCTTCTGATGAAATCATTAAGAAAGTGCATGTCCACAGGATTTGGACAAGTCGGTTTGGTAGAGGAAATCTAATTGGACGATCGTTCGATTATCTATCTTTTTACATATTCTCATTTTTTAAGTTACTTGTAATAACAAAGAAAAATGATGTTGTTGTGGCGAAAACAGACCCACCAATGATATCCGTTATTTGTTTGCTTGTTTGCAAATTAAAAAAAGCAAAACTCATTAATTGGTTACAAGATTTATTTCCAGAAGTAGCGAAAGTCCTTGGTATTAAAATCCCTGGTTTTGTGTATCGATTTATCATTTATTTAAGAAATATAACACTACGAAAAGCAGAAATGAATGTGGCAATAGGCCATTTAATGGCTGCGCGCATAAAAGATTATGGAATTCCAGAAAATAAAATAACAGTAATTACGAATTGGGCAGACAGTAGTGTTATATATCCTGTAGACCACAAGGATAATTTCTTGAGAAAAGAATGGAATTTAGTAGGTAAATTTGTAATAGGATATTCAGGAAACATTGGAAGAAGTCATGATTTTTCTGGGGTTATAGAAGCAGCCGAATTACTAAAAGACAACAAAGATATAGTTTTTTTATTTGTTGGTGATGGAGCACAAAAAAAAGAGCTTGAAGATATTTCAAGGAAAAAACAATTAAATATATTATTTAAACCGTATCAACCAACTGAGATATTAGCAGAAAGCATTTCTGTTTCTAACATCCATCTGGTTACGTTAAAGCCGGAATTAGAAGGGTTGATTGTACCCAGTAAAATTTATGGAATATTAGCCGCTAATCGACGCTGCATATTTATTGGCAATAAAGACGGCGAAATAGCAAAAATGATACAGGATCAATATGGAAAATCAATTAGTAATGTAGGTAGCGAAATAAAAGGTGCAATACTGAATCAAATGAAAAATAATACCAAATTTAAGTTAATAGAATCTGTGACTGAACGTTCATTAGATAAGTCTATTGAAAACTGGAAATATATTCTTTCATGAGACAAAAATGTTGATCCAATGAAAGAAGTATTATTTGCCGTATCAGAATTATTCACAACAGGAGGAATTCAAAGATTTAATAAAAATCTACTCGACGCATGGAGTGAAATAGGAGTAAATCTTACTGTGGTAACATTAAATGATTTAGGTGCGCCCCAAGAAATACTTGAAAAATACCCTGAGTTTAAAATCATCTCATGTAATAAAAATAAAATTAAATTCGTTTTTAAATTACTCCAGTTAGCCACATTTAGAAAGTTTGACAAAATTATATGTGGCCATATTAATTTATCCCCTGTCTTTTTTTTAATCCAGAAATTTACTAATAATGATAATAGTGCTGTTTTAATATTACATGGAATTGATGTTTGGGATAGGGTTAAAGGGATTTTAAGATATTCCACAAAAAACTTTAAAAAAATTTTAGCAGTTAGTTCTTATACTTTGGATAGTTTTTTTGAGCAAAATAGAAGTGTGAAAAAAGAATTAGGATATGTTTTTCCTAATACTATAAATATAAACATGGAAATAAAATATATCGAAAAAAAAAGGAGTGAGAAATTTACGTTGCTTTCAGTTTCAAGATTAGAAAAAACAGAGAAAGAAAAAGGAATCTATGATGTACTAAATGCACTGACACTATTGAATGATGTTGATTACGAATATTTAATCATTGGAGATGGTGATGATAAGGATTCTATTTATGAACATGCAAAAAAAATAAATGTTCATAAGCATGTGGTAATGAAAGGAAGAGTTAATGACAAAGAATTATGGGACTCATATTTGAAATCAGACGTTTTTATATTGCCTAGCAAGAAAGAAGGTTTCGGCATTGTTTTTCTTGAGGCAATGAAATATTCATTACCTGTTATTGCAGCGGCTGAAAAAGGTGCCTTAGATGTTATTGAAGATAATAAAACGGGCTTGTTGGTGGAGTATAACAATCCTAAAGAGATTGCCGAAGCAATTAAAAAACTAGTTAAAAATGAAGAGTTAAGAAAACAGCTTGTCGAAAACTCTAAAGAATTAATAAAAACAGGAGGAAAATTTAGTTTTGAGGCTTTTACGAAAAGAACAGAAGAACATCTGTGTTGATCTTTTCTAATAAACAATTTTTATCAATCTAACATGGACATATATCAGTTAATACACGGCGTAGATAATCAATCAGCAGGTCCCACCTACTCTGTTTCAAAACTTGCAGAAGGGTTAAATGAGTATGGCCATAAATCTGAAATTATTAGTCTTGGTGATAACCCAGAAGTCTGGAATAGTAATTCAGTGTTGAATAATTATGTTCCTCATGGCATGGGGCGATTTTTTGGTTATAACAAACAACACTTTCAGTATATTAGAGATATTTTAGAAAAAGATGTGGTAGTACATGGGCATGGCGTATGGAGGTTTACTAATTTATTCCCACTATTTATTAAAAAACCAAAAGCTAAATTAATTTGTAGCCCAAGAGGTATGCTTACCCCTTGGAGTATGAGATATAAAAAATGGATGAAATTACCATTTTGGCAAACGATACAAAAACCAGCCTTACAAAAAATCGATTGTTTCCATGTTACATCAGAAATGGAGTTAGAGGATCTGAGAACATTAGGCTTTAAGCAGCCTGCAGTAATCATTCCAAATGGAGTTGATATTCCTGTATTGCCTGATAATTTAAAAAGAAAAAAACAGATAGTGTTTCTTAGTAGAATAGATCCAAAAAAAGGATTAGACATATTATTACCTGTTTGGTCAGAAATATTCAAAAAATATTCGGACTGGTCATTAAAAATAATTGGTCCATTAGATTCAACATATGCGCAAAGTATGATTGAAAAAGCAAGGTTATTGAATTTGAATAACATCGAATTTACAGGTGCTCTCCATGGCAAAGAAAAATATAACGAGTTGACACAATCTAGCTTGTTTGTTTTGCCAACGTATTCAGAAAATTTTGGCTTAGTTGTTGCAGAGGCATTTGCGCATGGTCTTCCAGTTATAACAACAACAGAAACTCCTTGGCTTAATTTAGAAGAAAGAAAATGTGGGTGGACAATAAAACCAAATGAAAAAGAATTATTTTCAGTGCTAATCCATGTATTAGAAAATTCTAAATTATTCAAGGAATATGGCGAAAATGGTAGAAAATGGATGAAACAAGAATTTTCTTGGAAAAAAGTTACGAAAGACATGTTAAATACATATGAAAGCATTGTTTGAAAAAGTAGATAAGAAATAATGGACGATTGGAAAAATAAATTATTCCAGAGGTATGTTTCTACCGGTCAGTCTGCTTCAGATATAAATCAAATATTTCACGTTAAAAAATATCCTCGATATAGGAGGTTTATTAATAAACATATACAAAATGATATTAATTCTAGAATTCTGGAGTTGGGATGCGGTAATGGTGCCTTATTATTTTGTTTAAAAGAAATGGGTTATAAAAATATTTTTGGCGTAGACATTTCTCAGGAGCAGATTGAGATTGCAAATAGAAATGGGCTTGAGAATATACTACGCAATGATATTGTTAGTTATTTGAATGAAAGTGATGAAAAATATAATGTAATCATTATGATGGATGTTTTAGAGCATATAGAAAAAGAAGATTTATTAGAATTGCTAGATAATGTATATAAACATTTAAATCAAGAAGGCAGTTTAATTATCCATGTTCCAAATGGGGAAGGTGTCTTCGGCATGAGAATTCGTTACGGGGACTATACTCACACAACATGTTTTACATTAAAGTCTATTAAGCAAGTATTAAAAGCATCTGGATATAAAGAAATCCAATGCTTTGAAGAGCCACCAGTAGTGCATGGTTTAAAAAGCCTAATTAGATATATTGTATGGAGTATTTTTATATTTCCATACAGAGTATTATTAATATCTGAAACTGGAGTCATAAAACATATTCTTTCTCAAAATATGTTAGTTACATGTAAGAAATAATTAGTATACATGAAGCAAATTTTAAAATATTCAATTTACGCCTCGCTTATATTCTTCTGTTCTAATCTATTTGCCGATGAAGGCTGTTGGTTGAAGGATAAGGAAACAGGAAAAAAATTTCGTATATTTAACGCATTACTTTATGTGAATGCACCTGATTTTAAAAATATATGCGTGGGAAGAATTAATGTTCTATATGCATGGCGATTTTTCCCAAGAGGTAATAAGCACGGTGACTTAACGTTACCGTCAAAAAAGCAATTACATAAATTAATAGGCGATCTAAAAGATAATGATTCTTTAACTGTTATAGATATTGAGCATTGGCCACTAAAAAATAAACCTCAAGATATAATAGAAAAATCTGTTGAAAATTATATCTATCTTTTAAAGAATTTAAAGGGAAGCCTTCCAAATATAAAAATGGGTTATTATGGGGTTGTTCCAACAAAAGATTTTTCTAGAGCTAAACAGAATCCCGAGAGTAAATCATATAAGGAATGGATGAGGCAAAATGATAATGTAATAAAAATTGCTGAGTTAGTAGATGCATCTTTCCCATCTTTATACACAATAAACCCAGTTCATGATGAATGGATCAATAGAGCAATTGCGCATATAGACGAATCACATAGGATTGCACCTAGAAAACCAGTATATCCTTTTATTTGGCCTAATTATCATGAGCAAGGAGGGAAATATCCTTGTTGTGTAGAAGTAGACCGTAATTATTGGAGAAAACAACTTGAATTATTACGTGAGAATTCTGATGGTTTAGTATTATGGGGTGGATATAAACAAGAATGGAATGAAAATAGTTCATGGTGGAAAGAAACAATATTATTTCTGCGAGAATCTTTTGACATAGTAGATATAAATTAAGAAATTATATTTGGAATATGACTAGCTATAAAACTTCACCAGATTTTATTATTATAGGTTCTATGAAATCCGGAACAACTACTTTATATGATGATCTTTCAACTATTGAAAGCTTATATTTACCATCAGATAAAGAACCCTCCATACTATCTAAATACACTTCGTTAGAAGAAATCAAAGAAAATTATAAGTATCATTATTCTAAAGCAAAAAACAATCAGCTCTGTGGAGAAGCTTCGACAATATATACATCTATTCCCATTCATAAATGCGTAGTCGATAAGGCCTATGAGCTATGTGGACCAAATTTAAAAATGATAATGATTATGAGAGACCCTTTGGAAAGAATATATAGTCATTTAAGACATGATATTGCGGGTAAGCATATAGACGTAAAAGATATTAACGAATTGGTATTAGAAGATCCTAGGTATATATCTATAAGTGATTACCCTATGCAGTTAAATCCTTGGGTAAATATTTTTGGGATAAATAATATTCTTTGCTTAAGTTTTATAGAGTACATAAAAGATCGAAAAGACACGGTGAAAATAGTGCTTGATCATTTAGGGGTTGATTATCCAATTAATAGAATTGCTAGTGCTTCCATCAAAAATAAAAGTTCAGAGCTTAGGTATACTAATAAAAATATAGGGGCTATTTTAAATAGTAATTTTTATAAGAGGTATTTAAGATCTATTTTTTCTGATAAATATAGAAAGATAATAAAAAATCTAATTCTACCTAAAGTTTGTGTTCCTGAATTTAAGTTAGATAAAAACGTAGAGAAGATAGTATTAAATAAGTTATCTCACGTAGAAAAGGAAATTCAAGAAATAACAGGAAAAAATATTATTATTAATTCTTGTGATTAATCATCATATAATTATATTTTTTTGAAAAATAATATTCTTTTAAAGCAAGCTTTCTGGTTGTATGTTGCAAGATTTTCTTCAGTAGCACTACAGTCGATAGTATTTTTTATATTCGCTGCCTCAATTGGATTAGAAGAATTTGGTGTTTTCTCATTTATTTTTAGTGCCAGTCAAGTATTTTCTGTGCTGTTAGGTTTTGGTATTGCACCGTACTTATTAAGAGAACTTGTTTACAGGGAATCTCTTAAGAAAAAAAAAGGTAGTTCAAACTATATATTAATATGTTATTTAAGAATTATTAAAGTAGCTATTATTTTATTATTTTTGTGGGCTTTATTATTTTGTTATATTGATCTTTATGAATTACGATCAATAAAAAATGAAATTATTACAGTGTTGATTTTAGGGTATTTATTGGCCACATTGGAAATAATTGTTTCTGTTATGAGAGTTAATAAGAAAACGTCTTTTAGTATGTTGCTCAGAGATTTATTTCCATATTTATTTTTAATAATTGGGTTTATCTTATATCCATCAAAAGGTTCTGTGACAGCAGAATTTTTGTTATTAATATATGCATCTTCACTGTTAATAACATGCTTATTAGGATTTTTCTTTGTGGTGCCATACCTGTTAGAAAATTACGATAAGAAACAAAAGAATACATTGTCAATTATAGAACCAGCTACATTTTGGGGGTCTGGAATAATTGGAATAATGTCAAATCAATCTGATATATTAATAGCGAGAGTATTATTAGACGATATGAGTTTGGGGCTTTATGCCTTATTAAGAAGAGTCTCTAATCTTATATCGCTACCACAATCAATTGCAAATTGGTCAATATATAACTCTGTAGCAAAAGGATTTGCAAAAGAGGATAGAGAATTACTAACAAAAAGTGCTGAGCATGGATTGTTTATAGCGGTGCCCGTTGCATTAATGTTATTTATTACAACATATCTATCGTCACCTATTTGGTTGATGTATTTCAAAGTGGATGTTGATATCTTTATTTATATTGCTTTATTGGTTTTATTATTAGGTCAACTCTTTAATGTTTTTTCAGGTGCAAATTTCGTGTTTGCATCTCAGTGTAAAGAAGAAGCATTTGTTTTGAAGTGCAGAATATATTCTGGATTATTTGGAGCGATATTAATATTTTCTCTAGGTTGGAAATTTGGGGTTGTTGGAGTTGCTGTTGGTTACTCTCTTTCAGTCATTTTATTAAATTATCCAGTGACTATACATGTGAAAAATAAAATTGGAGTTGATACTTTTATAAAAACCTCCAGTATAAAAAATATCTTGAAAAATATGTATGGAAATAATTTAAGATGATAATTGGCGTTCCATTGTTAATCATTTTCTTGGTGTCATTGCCATGGGCGTGGGTTGACTTATATCCTTCAGCACCATTTGCAGTTAGACCAGCGATTTTATGTGCTTTTCCATTAATGTTCTATTCAATATTTAATTACGGATTAAATTATAAGTTAGGTTCTAACAAATATATTATATTTTTTATAGTTACCTTTTTGGCATGGTTTTTACCATCAACGCTATATGATTATCCGCATTGGAGTATTTTTAAAATAGTTACGGTGCCTGTGTATTTGTTGATTTCGTATTATACTGCAATAGCATATATAAACATGTCGTTAGGAAAGAAATGGAAACACTATTGGCCATTAATTGGCTTGTGTTTTTTATTCTCTTGTTTTTTATCTTATTACTATGCTTTTGGAACCTTGGTTCCGAATATGAATTCACAATCATCCAGTGATGCTATTGGTAATTTAAACGCGGGGCTTTTTGACCCTACGGTCAGAGGCGGAAAAGGCATAAGACATACCATGGCAATAGTTCCAGTTTTATTGTTAGCAATGTCGTTACATAATAAAAAAATTTTTCCTATGCTTAATGTGCTTTTTATCATATTTTCAATATATTTAGTGTTCTATACATTTAGTCGCTCAGCTTGGTTAGCTGCTTCTTTAGTTGTCTTGCTTTACTCAAAAGTGATAATTCTTTTTGCAAAGAGAAATATTTTAAAATTATATATTATATTTGCGTTAGGAATTACAATTTTAACAGTGCTGATACTTAAATATCCGAATGAAGCAACATGGTTTTTAAATATTTTTAATGACAGAATATCAGATGATCGGTCAACTGATGGTCGGATATCTGTCATATGGAGTGTGATATCCAATACTTCATTTGAAGAATATTTGTTTGGCATGAATTCTTCTTGGCAGTATCAACCTCATAATATAATGTTGGATTCATTATTGCAATCTGGAGTTTTTGGAATGTTTTGTTCTATAATTATTATATTATTTATTATGAAGATATATTTTAAAGGTTTAATTAAGACAAGTGGTTTGTATATCGTAGCTTCTGCTTTTGTAGCACCAGCGCTCGTTCGATTATTTACTGCGGGCAGTGGTTTACTCCATGTTTCTGAATTGTTTGGTCTCTGTGTGGCAGCAAATTTAGTTATTATAAATATGAGAGCACAAAGAAAATATACAGAACATTTAAAATAAATATATCAAATGTCTTTAGATATAAAAAACAATAGAAGCGTTAGTAATTACTCTAGATCTATTATGTGTATGAGGGTAATGTGGTCTTTAGTTAAAATATTATTTCGCTATTCACCAAGAATAGCTTTTGTTTGGCGTAACTTTCTACTACGTTTATTTGGCGCAAAAATTGGTAAACATGTTCATATCTATAATACTGTCGAAATATACATGCCATTGAATCTTAAAATAGATGATTGGTCGGCGATAGGTGAGCATGCGTATATCTATAACTTGGATGTAATATCTATAGGTAGTAAAACAACCATATCCCAACGGGCTCATTTATGTGCGGGAACGCACGATTATGAAGATCCTGCTTTACAACTAATTACTAAGCCTATTATCGTCCAGGATAATGTCTGGGTTGCTGCGGATGCCTTTGTAGGGCCTGGAGTAACTGTTCACGAAGGTGCTGTTATCGGAGCCAGAGCAGTTGTCATGAAGGACGTAGAAGCTCATGCCGTAATGACCGGGAACCCGGCAATAAAGATCAAATCTCGAAAAATCACAAATTCACATTAATTAATGTCACTTAATATTTCTGTCTTAATTCTGACTTCTAACGAAGAAGTCAACTTAGAAAAGTGCCTGAAGAGTATCGCATGGTGTGATGATGTAGTGATACTGGATTCAAATAGTCAGGATTCCACATGTGAGATTGGGAAACAATATAATGCGAGAATTGAACAACATACATTCGAAGGTTACGCAAAACAGAGAAATTATGGCTTAAAAGAAATCCTTTACAAACATCCATGGGTTTTGATGTTAGATGCAGATGAGCGTTTTACAGATGAATTATTTGATGAGCTCAGTCAGGATGTAGATATTCGAAATCCAGAGTCAGATTGCTCGATGATGTATTTTAGAAGAAAAGATTATTTGCTTGGGACCTGGATTAAACGAAGCAGTGGCTATCCCACCTGGTTTGGTAGATTGGTTAAACCGACAAAAGTAGAAGTAAAACGTGAGATTAATGAAGAATACGTTACAGAAGGAAGAACCAAGCAACTGCAAGAACACATTTACCATTATCCATTTAATAAAGGATTCAGTTATTGGTTAGAGCGTCATAATAAATATTCCAACATGGAAGCTGAAGTCATGCTTAACCAAACAACTGATAAATTACCCTTTAACTATCTATTTCATTCTGATCCTGTGTTAAGAAGAAAAAAGCTCAAACAGGTGGCTTATTCTTTACCTTTACGGCCTTTTTTTATTTTCATGTATTTATATATCTTCCGTGGTGGATTTCTTGAAGGCAGGGCGGGTTTTGTATTTTGTTCTTTAAGGACTATTTATGAATTTATGATTGATTTTAAAGTAATAGAGTTAAGACGGAAAGCGTCAAATTTGACGATATAGTTGTTGTATGAATCTAACAAACAAAAATATATCTATTTATGTAATTTTAGCATTGTTGGTACTTTGTTTGATTATCCCTGCTTATTTATATTACCCAGGTTTCGAACAAATGGTTAGTTGGTGGCAGAACCGTGAAGAATATTCTCATGGTTTTTTAATTCCATTAGTGACTTGTTTTTTTATCTGGCAAAAACGATATGAGTTAGAAATATTAGAATTTAAATCTAATTGGCATGGATTATTATTTGTTTTGTTTGGTTTGTTAATCGGGCTTGTTGGTATTCAGGGTAGTGTCCTGGCATTACAACAATATGCATATCTCATTACTATTTACGGCATAATCTATACGTTAGTAGGTTCGAAAATATTTAAGCTCTTATGGGCACCATTACTATTACTCATATTTATGGTGCCCTTACCAGAATTTTTATATCAGAACTTATCTCAGAAACTCCAACTTATTTCTTCAGCCATTGGTGTTGCTGTTATTCGTTTGTTTGATATCAGTGTTTTCCTTGAAGGCAATGTGATTGATTTGGGTGTGTATAAATTACAAGTGGTGGAAGCTTGCAGCGGCTTGCGTTATCTATTTCCTTTGATGAGTTTTGGTTTTATCTGTGCCTATTTATTCAGTGCGCCTTTCTGGCAACGTGCGTTTATCTTTCTGACGACTATTCCAATCACTGTTTTGATGAACAGTTTTCGTATAGGCATGATCGGTGTGCTGGTCCATTACTGGGGCATTGAGCAGGCTGAAGGCTTCCTTCATGACTTTGAAGGGTGGTTCATTTTTATGGCCTGTGTGAGTATTTTGTTTTTTGAGATGTGGTTGCTTACCTTTATCTTTAATCGTGGTCGTCGCTTAGCTGAGGTGTTTGGTTTGGAAATGGCTGAACCTGTCAAAGGTATTCTTCCTGCTGACCGTAAATTCACTGCACCGTTTCTTGCTGTTATTCCTCTGCTGCTCGTTGCTTTGTTAGTGTTCAAGTCGCTTGAGAATAAAATTGAAGTGATTCCAGAACGGCAACAGTTTGTCAGTTTTCCGAATGATTTTGAAGGTTGGCAAGGTAGGCGTAGTAGTCTTGATGCGATTTATGTTGATGCTTTAACGGGGATGACGGATTACATTATTTCGGATTATCACCATGAGACATCAGGCGATGTGAATTTTTATGTGGCCTATTACGACACTCAAAAAGCAGGGAGTTCGATTCATTCGCCACGTTCTTGTTTGCCTGGCGGTGGTTGGGTGATTAAGAGTCTGGATACTGTTGCTATTGTTGGTGTGGAATTTAATGGTAAAAGATTAAATGTGAATCGCGCCTTGATTCAATACGGTGATTCCAAACAATTGGTGTATTACTGGTTTCAACAACGTGGCCGCATCATTACCAATGAGTATATGGCGAAATGGTATTTGTTCTGGGATTCGTTAACCCGAAATCGAACGGATGGTGCGTTGGTGCGGGTGATTTCACAATTGAAAGCTGAGGAAGATGTTGCTGAGGCTGAAGCACGGTTGAATGCATTTATGTTGCATTCGAATGAGTTGTTACAGGATTATATTCCGGATTGAGGGAATGACACCATTCGTTAAGTGTCGTCATGCCGTACTTGATACGGTATCCAGAGTTTTATAAAAAGATGTGGATTCCGGCTCGTAGGCCGGAATGCGGAGTGTGGGTTTGACGGGCTGGAATGACGGCAAGAACCACCTGACTTGAGCTAATAAGAGCCACAGAGGCTTGTTTACTCAGGGCTTTTCGGATTTTGATAAAAGTGAGTCATTTTATCATCCTTGTAATTTGAAAGTCAGATTTCTGATTTGCAGGGTAAACAACTCTGACTTCCCAGGCTCAACGGGTGGTTATTTTAGATATGAGATTGAAATGTACGAAATATGTCGTACAATAAAGGATTATGAATGGGTTTTACTGCTACAAAACGTCAAGTTATTGATTGCTTAAATAGCGGTCTATTTCAACATGAGGTGAGAGACAATATTGATGTAAAAAATTTACTGTCTACAGGAGAAATGTCGGCGCAAGAGGTGGCAAATATTCTTGGTAGGGCTAGAGGTAATGGTTATTCAAGCAGCCCGCATCATTATGATAAAAATGTAGATGTTCATATTATAGAAACAAAATACGCTGGTGAGCAGTGGTATATAAAATGGTATTTTTCTGAGCCTAATAGTATTTTTATTAGTGTTCATAACTGAGGGTGATATGAAAATTTTAAAAGTGGGTGATACTCAAAGAGCAGTTTGCCAACAATGCGGAGCATTCAAGCCCATCACCTTTCAATTAAGGGATGTGCCATTTAGCGATGGAAGTGGCATCGTTAAGAACGTTCTGGTGGGTGTGTGTGATGAGTGTGATTCTGTTGCCGTATTACCACATCAATCAACCCCCGCTGTGAAACAACAGTTGGATAAGCATAGAAAAGCGCTCGAAAGCCGACTGCCTGCTCACATGATCGATATTCTTAATTTAGCAAGTTATGAGCTAAGTGGCAGTACGGATTTTACACATAATTTAGTGAAATATTATATTCATGCATTGTCGATAAGAAATATTTCGCCTGTGGGGTTCTCAAAATATTTAAAGAGTGAATTATTTAAAGGTGCATCACAAAAAAGACTTTCAATTAAAGGGTCTATGGTTACTGAAGAGATGAATGTTCTAAAAAAAATTACCAAGATCAGTAGTACGTCTGACTTAATGAAAAGCATTGTGCTGAAAATAAACGATGATATTTTGGAGAATAAAAATCCTAAAACAATCGACCATCTTAAAAATATTGTAGCGGCTACTTTTTAAGCTTAGGTGAAATTGTGATAGCCAGTTGAAGTGCCTGCTGGTCTTTCAACAAAATGACAAACCCTTTTATTATTTCGGCCAAGGTGGCAATCGTATGTTTTATAAAAAGATGTGGATACCGCGGTCATGCCGCGGTATGACGGAGGGACAGGAATGACGAGAAGAATGGATACCGGCTCGTAGGCCGGTATGACGGGAGTGTGGGTATGACGGATAAAATAATTTATGGCGTTTTTTAGTATTTTTATGTTGTCGATGTTGGGGAGTCTTTTGCTCATCCCACCGTTGATGAAGCTGGCGGTTCGTCTGGATTTTGTTGATACGCCGGATGAACGCAAGGTGCACACTGGACAAATACCCCGTATTGGTGGTGTTGCCATGGTCATTGGTACCCTGGTTGCTGTGTTGTTTCTGTTGAAGATTGATCAACAAATATTGGCTTTTATTTTAGCCATTGTTTGTTTAACTCTTTTTGGTCTTTGGGATGACCGTATGCAACTCGGTTATCGGATCAAGTTTATTGGTCAACTCCTGGCTTCAGTTATTGTTATTTTTTATGCAGATGTAAAGATCGATTCTATGCCGTTTTTGTATGACGGTATCATTCCAGATATTTTTGCAATCCCGTTTACTTTTTTTGTGTTGTTGGGCGCAATGAATGCGATCAACCTTTCCGATGGTCTCGATGGTCTGGCAGGCGGTGGTGCATTATTAAGTTTAGGTGTTATCGCGGTATTGGGATTTCAGGCAGGTGATATTGAATTTGTTATGATCACATTAGCGGTCATGGGTTCGGTGTTTGGTTTTCTGCGTTTTAACACACACCCGGCGGTTGTTTTTATGGGTGACACGGGCAGTCAGTTTTTGGGTTTTTCCATTGGCGTGCTGGCGATATTATTAATTCAGGAAGTGAATCCGGTGTTAAGTCCGTCGATTGGTATGGTGATCCTTGGTCTACCGATACTGGATACTTTTTCTGTGATCTGTCTGCGTATCGCTAATGGACAGTCGGCGTTCAGAGCGGATCAAAATCATATCCATCACAAGCTACTGAAAATCGGTCTGGATCATTATGAAGTGGTGTTTATCATTTATTTGATCCAGTCAGCCATGGTTATCTGTGCGTATTATTTTCGTTATTACGAAGGCTACACGATACTGTTTTATTATGTTTTGTTTGGCGTTGTCATAAATGTGCTGTTGGCTAGGATCAAGCCAGGCCAATTGCGTAGTTCTAATAGTCAGGGCCACTCGACATTAAAACAACTGCTCGGTGTGGGTGGTGGTAAGCGTGCAAAACTGGTTTTATTGATCACAGCTATTGTTTTGATATTGATGCCGACATTTTTTGTTTGGGTGTCATTAACGGTCGGTACAATTTCTATGGACGTTGGATTGGTCGCTGCCATAATATTTTCATTGGTTGTTGCAGGACTACTTTTGTGGGGCACAAGGTTTTCTGAACAGTCACTGCGCATAGGGTTGTATTTGATCAGTACCTTGTGCATTTATTTGATTTATCAAGACCCTGGTTTTTTTACTAAACACCAACATAATTTAAATATTATATTCTTTGTTATGGCTGTGTTTGTGATCATCGGCCTCATGATGCCGGATAAAGGCAAGATCAGTATTACCCCATTGGATTACATCATTATCTTTGTTGTGATTTCTATGACGTGGTTTACCTCCAGCCTGGATAAAGAAATTACCAACTACACGACATTATTCGCCTGGTTGTTTGTGTTGTTCTATGCGACGGAATATTTATTGATGTCGATAAGACAACATCAGTACCTTATTAAAATGATGTTATTGCTGAGTCTTGCCGTTTTGGGTGTTCAAGCGATTGTATAAGATCATGGGTCAGACTAAAGTCTGACCCAGAGTACACTCGTTATTCCGGCTAACGCCGGTGGATACCGGCGCGGAGGCTGGTATGACGGGAATAAGAAGCATTGTCATTGTGGCGCAGGCCACAATCCAGTTGTTGTAGATATTTAAAGAATGGGCAAGGATTGTTCGGCTTTGGCTGGAAAATTTGTTCCAGACATTTTTACTCGAATATGTCCTATATTCGTCCAAGCGTCGCTCTACCTCCCCCGTCCTTGGGGTCGTCCTGACAATCCTATTGCATTCCCACCTTGTTGCTACGGACTCCTGTTCTTACGCGACACTTGTGCATCCATGCACATCGTCCATGGTGGTCATGCCGGTTAACGCCGGCATGACGGAAGTAGGGTATAACAGAGCGAAGGTGCACCATGACGGAATTAGCATTTTTATCATTATTTTTTTAACATTTTCTCAATTTCAACTAAAATGTAATTTTTCAAGGATATAAGTAGGCTTTATGAATATTTTAAAAACCCTGTTGATTGTGCTGTTTTGTGCTTCTCTTACTGCCTGTGGTAGTGCTGAAGACCGGAAAGCAGAATATTTTAAGAAAGCGGAACAATATTTTGAGCAAGGGGATTACGACAAAGCCCGTCTTGAGTATAAAAATGTTCTTCAGATCGATCCTGAGTACCTGGAAGGGCATTATAAACTTGGCCTGGTGATGGAGGCATTGAAGGAATGGCGAGCTGCTGCTGGTCACTACACAAAAGTTCTGGAGCTGGATCCGACGCATGTCGATGCACGGATCAAAATGGGACAGTTTTATTTGTTAGCAAAATCCCCAGATAAGGCTTTAGAAGAAGTGAGTATTGCTCTTGAACATAACCCTGAAAGCGCCGATGCCTTTGCATTTTTGGGGACTATTAAAGCACAACAAAGTGACGTTCAGGCTGCTCGTTTTAATGCTCAAAAAGCCTTGTCCATTGAACCTTATAATGTCAACGGCTTATCTTTGATGGCATCCATTCTGGTACGAGAAGGTAAGCCGGATGAAGCAATCGAGTTACTCGATGAAGGCATTAAAAATAATCCGGAAGAAACCCGTTTAAAAACTATCGTCGCGGGGATTTACGCAAGCCAGGATAATATTGCAGCGGCGGCTGAGGTCATAGATGGATTGATTGAATTTGAACCCGGTATTATTGCACATCGAATTCGTTTAGCAGCCTTGTATAGTTCGGCAAAAGAGTTTGATAAAACGGAAGCTGTTTTACGTAAAGCAATTAACGATTTGCCTGATAATGATCAGGCTAAATTATTATTAGTGAGATTCCTGGCAGAAAATCGAGATCAGGAAACAGCAAAACAAGAACTGATAAAACTCGTTAAGGCAGATCCTGAAAATTACAAACTGAAGTTTACCCTCGCTAGAGTTTATGAATCAGAAGCAGACTCAGAAAAAGCAATTGAGATTTATCAAGCTATTATTGATAAAGAAGAATTGAAACCAAATGGTTTAAAAGCACGAACTCAGATTGCCGGTCTTTATGCACGTATCCGGGAAATTGATAAAGCTAAAACATTGCTTGATGAAGTGTTGGCTGAAAGTCCGAGTGATCAAGAAGCATTAGCATTACATGGCAAGATTGCACTTTCAGAAGGCGAACCTATCACCGCGATTGCAGATTTTCGTTCTGCGATGCGCGATCAGCCGAATTCTATTCCCTTGCACCGTTTGTTGGCGCGTGCCCATGCCGAGAACAATGAAATGAATCTGGCAAGAGACACATTAAAACGTGCTATTGATCTGGCACCGAAGGACATGCCTCTGCGTGAAGACTACATTCGAGTATTGGCTGCGGAAGATAATATTTCTGCTGTCATTAAAGAACTTGATAATGTCCTTGAAATGGAGCCTGAAAACCTCGGTGCTATGCAGGCCCTGTTCCGTGTTATGGCCTCACAGGAAAAATGGAAAAAAGCCAGTCGAATCGTTAATCAAATCAAGAAAGCACATCCCGATAAACCGATTGGCTACCATTACGCAGGCCTGTTAAAACAGGCGCAACGAGAGATTGAGGCGAGCATTCCGGAATTTGAAAAAGCGATTGAATTAGCACCTGATGCAATCCAGCCACTAACGCAATTGGTAAAATCTTATCTTGCCATGCAAAAGCCGGAACTGGCACTGAAAAAGCTCAAAGAAATAGTGACCAGTAATGGAGAAAATTTTGTTGCTTATAATTTGTTAGGAGAAGTGCAGCTTTTTCAAGAAGATCGTAAAACAGCGTGGGAATCTTTTAATAAAGCGATTGAGATCAATCCGAAATGGGCACTGCCTTATCGAAACAAGGCCAATCTTTATTTGATCAATAATCAGGATGATCAAGCCGAAACGGTCTATAAGAAAGGTATTAAAAACACTGAATCATCCATTGTCCTCGTTACTGAGCTGGCGAAACTGTATGAAAACAAGGGTGAATACGACAAGGCGATAGGGCTCTATGAAGAAGTCTTGATCAAGGAAGAAGAAAATATTCTGGCGGCAAATAATCTGGCGATGTTGTTAATGAATTATCGTGGCGATGCAGACAGTTTGAAACGTGCTGGTATTTTGGTCGAGGAGTTAAAAGGTGAAAATAGTGCAGCCTATCTCGATACAATCGGCTGGTTATTCTACAAGCAAGACAAGCTTGAAGATTCCATTCGATATTTGAAACGCGCTGTTGACCTGGCGCCGAAAGCAGCTGAGCTGCGTTATCACCTCGGCATGGCTTATCTGAAAAGTGGTGATAACAGTGCTGCAAAAACAGAATTGCTTGCCGCAATTGAAACAGAAAACGAATATTATGGTTTTGAGGAAGCGAAAGCGGCCCTGAAAGATTTGTAAAAAAAAGCATCGTCATTCTGGCGCGACCTACATGGACGTAGGGAGAGTAGGAAATGAAGGTCCTGCTACAGTCAGAATCCATTGTGCAATAGATATTAAAGCGTGGATCCCGTGGTCAAGCCACGGGATGACGAAATAGAAAAGCCACAGGATAATAAATACCTTTTAGACTTAATCCTCCAGGGAAGGAATGTCATCATGTTTCAAAAACAACCTGCCGTTTATATATTGGCAAGTAAAAAACACGGTACTTTGTACATAGGTGTTACATCAAATCTTGTAAGGCGTGTTTGGGAACATAAAAATGATCAGGTTGAAGGCTTCACTAAAAAATATAGTGTCCATGATCTAGTTTGGTATGAGATCCATGAAACGATGGAATCGGCAATTCATCGAGAGAAACGGTTTAAGGAATGGAAGCGAGAGTGGAAAATAAAAAGGATTGAAGAGCTAAATCCTCAATGGAGAGATTTATACGAGGATATTATTTGAACTAAGCAAGGATTGTGGATACCGGCCTTCGCCGGTATGACGGGCTTTGTCATTGTGACACTTCTGTCATTGTGGCGAAGGCCGCAATCCATAGTTTTAGAAAAGAAGTGGATACCTGCTGTAGCAGGAAATTAATCCTTCATTTCCTACTCTCCTGCCATCCGTGGCAGTTGCGCCGGTATAACGAAATGAATTAATACTCGCGTTCGACAGAGAACCGGGCTAATGCATGAAGTGCTTCCACATGAGGTGAGTTCTGAAAAAGGTCGAGTGAGCGAACAGCTTTCTCGGCCTCTTTTTTTGCCAGACTTTCGGTATATTCAATTGCACCGGTTTCGGCAATCGTCTTTTGAATAGCACTTATATTTTCCAGCCCTCCATTAGCAATCGCCGCCCGTATGTTTTTGGCCTGATGCTCATCGCCATGCCACATAGCGTAAAGCAGTGGCAGGGTAGGCCGTCCTTCTGCTAAATCATCACCAATATTTTTCCCCAGTTGTTGTGCTGAGCGGGCACTGTAATCCAGGCAATCATCAATTAACTGAAATGCGGTGCCGAGATGTTTACCATAGCTGGCCATTGCCAGTTCTTCTTCTATTGGTCTGTCTGAAATTACCGCAGACAATTGTGCTGCCGCTGTAAATAATTTCGCTGTCTTGTTCCTGATCACTTCAAGATAAGAGGCCTCGGTAGTGTCGGGGTCGTGAGTGTTTAGCAGTTGCATCACTTCCCCCTCTGCAATGATATTGGTGGTTTCTGAGAGGATCTCCATCACCCGCATCGAGCTAACTTCAACCATCATCTGAAAAGCACGTGAATAGAGGAAATCGCCGACCAGAACACTGGCTTCATTTCCCCATAACTGATTGGCTGTTTCGCGACCACGACGTAGCTTGGAAGAATCGACCACATCATCGTGTAATAAAGTCGCGGTATGGATGAATTCGAGGATAGCTGCAAGTTTGATATGATCAGTGCCACTGTAAGCAAATACCCTGGCACACAGCAGATGCAGGCTCGGACGCAAACGTTTGCCACCACTATTAATAATGTAATGACCAAGCTGGTTAATCAGTGCAATCTCAGAGTGCAGATTTTTCTGAATGACGGCATTCACCTCACCCATATCCTGACTAATGAGTGCCTTGATGGCCTCAATATCCATCTCAGGGTACAATCTGACCGGGTTTGAGTTCTTGGGTTTCGTTGGCATGTTTACCTCATTCTAAGTCCCATTGTGCCAATTAAGGACAAGTTTTTCCAAAATATTCTTATACAAACGAAAAACCCTCAATTTGAGTGTCTTTTTACTTGTATAAAGACAGCTAATTTCTTAGAATCTCGCCCCTTTATTATATGGGTAATATGCCCAAATCGGAGAGCTATCGGATGTACGCAGTAATTAAGACTGGCGGGAAGCAATATAAGGTTGCAGAAGGTGACGTTTTACGTGTCGAGAAGCTCGATACAGAGGCAGGTAAAAAGGTCAAATTAAGTGATGTCATGATGGTAGCCGATGGAGATAAGGTTCAGGTTGGTAAACCCTTTATTGATGGCGCTGTGGTGAGTGCCGAGGTGAATTCACACGGTCGAGGCCCCAAGGTCAAGATCATCAAATTTCGCCGTCGTAAACACCATCGCAAGCAAATGGGTCATCGTCAATCGTATACTGAAGTGAAGATCACCGATATTTCAGTGGGTAAGGCGACGGCAAAGAAAACCGCCAAGGCAGAACCAATAGCGAAGGTCGAAACCAAAGCGGCTGCAAAGGCTACACCGGCTAAAGCGAAAGCATCGACTAATGATGATTTAACCCGAATTTCTGGTGTTGGCCCCGTTATAGTTGGTAAATTGAATAAACTGGGCATCACTAGTTTCCAACAGATTGCAGATTTCAAAAAAGCAGACATCGAACGTATTGATGGCGAACTGAATTTTAAAGGTCGCATCGAACGCGATGAATGGGTTAAGCAAGCAAAAGCATTTTTAAAAGAGGGTTAAGGCATGGCACATAAGAAAGCTGGCGGTAGTACGCGAAATGGCCGCGATTCGGAATCGAAACGACTCGGTGTAAAGCGTTATGGTGGTGAAGTAGTCAGAGCAGGTAATATCCTGGTTCGCCAAAGAGGCACTAAAATGCATGCGGGTGTGAATGTTGGTCTGGGAACGGATCATACTTTATTCGCAAAAGCCGATGGCAAAGTATTATTCGAACAAAAAGGTCCCAAAAAACGCACCTTTGTGAGTATTGTAGCGGGTTAAGATAGTTTTCGGTTTTATGTAAAAACCCCGCTCAATGCGGGGTTTTTTTATGTACAGGATGTACGGTCAGGATTTATGCTCCTGCAAATCCTTAAGTATCTGCATCCGTGCAGGCAATGCCGCAGGTGCATGGATGCACAGGAGCGGCGAATGTGCAGGATGACAAAATGTTGTCATACCGGCGCGACTGCCACGGATGGCAGGAGAGTAGGAAATGAAGGATTAATTTCCTGCTACAGCCGGTATCCAGTTGTAAGATAAAAATACTGGATTGTGGCCTACGCCACAATGACGGTGTTTTCACTGAAATAACGTAAGAAACAAATATATCACTATGAAATTCGTCGATGAGGCAACAATCAGAGTAGAGGCTGGAAAAGGCGGTAATGGAGCCTTGAGTTTTCGACGTGAAAAATTTGTCCCCAGAGGTGGCCCCAATGGTGGTGATGGCGGCGATGGCGGCAGTGTCTACGTTGTAGTTGAGAAAGGTTTGAACACCCTGGTAGATTTTCGTCATTCACGCTTGTATCGCGCTGAGAGTGGACAGAAGGGTATGGGAAAGGAATGTCACGGCAAGAAAGGTGAGGATTTCACGATAAAAGTGCCATTGGGCACGATTGTCTACGATGACGATACCGGTGAGTTGATCGGTGATCTGGCGGATTCTGAAGAACCAATATTAGTGGCGCAGGGTGGTTTTCATGGTCTGGGCAATATTCGTTTTAAAAGCAGCACCAATCGTGCACCTCGACAAACCACTAACGGTTCAATGGGTGAGCAGCGTTATTTGCGATTTGAATTACAGGTACTTGCCGATGTCGGTTTGCTCGGGATGCCGAATGCAGGGAAATCGACATTCATCAGCGCAGTATCGGCTGCACGTCCGAAGATTGCGGATTATCCATTCACTACCTTGCATCCACAGCTGGGTGTCGTCAGGATTGACCATTCAAACAGTTTTGTGATTGCGGATATCCCCGGATTGATCGAAGGCGCAGCAGAAGGTACTGGCCTGGGGATTCAATTTCTCAAACATTTAACTCGTACTCGTTTATTACTGCATTTACTGGACATGAGTGAAGACAAGGGCGAGCAAGCTTTGGCAGAAGACGTTACGATCATTGCGGGAGAGCTGACTAATTTTAGTGAAGAATTGAGCAAGAAACCGCGTTGGCTGATTTTCAATAAGGCCGATACAATGGATGAAGAGCGTTTCAAACAACGCTGTGATGGAGTATTGAAAGCACTCGATTGGAAAGGCCCTAACTTTTCGATCTCCGCGGTTAGCGGGCAAGGCTGTCAGGAACTCGTCCATGCTATTAATGACTGGATGAAACAACAGGAAGAATCTAAGTTGAACGAAGAATGAGTGAACGACGCAAAATATTAACCAGTGGTAAGCGATGGGTGGTAAAGATTGGCAGTGCCTTGATGACGGGCAACGGAGCAGGATTGGAAGCTGACACGGTCAAGGTCTGGGCCGAGCAAATCGTTGAACTACGAAAACGTGGTATCGATATCGTCATAGTTTCCTCCGGTGCTGTTGCAGCGGGAATGGCCACACTGAGATTATCTGAAAGGCCAACGGCCTTGAATGAACTCCAGGCGACAGCTGCCGTGGGCCAAATGGGTTTGGTACAGATTTGGGATAGCTGTTTCCAGCCACATGCCATTAATACGGCGCAAGTTTTACTGACCCATGAAGATATTGTTGATCGCCGTCGTTATTTGAATGCAAGGAGTACTCTCAGGCGGTTAATCGATCTTTCAGTGATCCCTATCATTAATGAGAACGATACGGTGTCGACCGAAGAGATCCGCTTTGGCGATAACGATAATCTGGCAGGTCTGGTAGCAAATTTAATTGAAGCTGACTTGATGATTCTGATGACCGATCAGGATGGTTTGTTCAAGGCTGATCCAAGACATGACCCAGATGCAGAATTAGTGGAAGAAGCCAAGGCAGGCGATCCATCTTTATTGCCTTTTGCAGGCAGGGGAGGCGCGTTGGGGCGCGGTGGGATGTTAACCAAATTAAAGGCCGCAGAAACGGCTGCAAAATCTGGTGCCGACACCCTGATCGTGAACGGAAATACACCAGATTGTTTATTGCGAATTCAGGCGGGTAAGGCGCCAGGTACTTTGTTATATAGTGATCAGGCTCCATTGGCTGCGCGCAAACAATGGCTGGCAGGTCATACCAATATTACTAGTTATCTGGTGCTGGATGAAGGCGCTGTGAAGGTCCTGATTTCTGAAGGCAAGAGCTTGTTAGCGGTAGGCGTTCATCTGGTGGAAGGCGATTTTAACCGTGGTGAGGTTATTTCCTGTCGAGATATACAGGGTAAAGAGATTGCTCGTGGCCTGGTGAACTACGATGCCGATTCGACACGCCAGATCATTGGCCAACCGAGTCAGAATTTTCAGCAGATATTAGGATATGTGGATGAGCCAGAACTCATCCATAGAGATAATTTGATATTGGTGTGAGTTCTGAGGTGTCACCTTTGGTGACAGATTATTTTACCAGA
This sequence comes from Gammaproteobacteria bacterium, assembly GCA_965250225.1. Taxonomy (GTDB): domain Bacteria; phylum Pseudomonadota; class Gammaproteobacteria; order Eutrophobiales; family Eutrophobiaceae; genus CBDEUK01. The sequence continues at coordinate 18,481 of CBDFNQ010000038.1, read as the reverse complement.
TTCCGGCTCATCGGCAGGAACGGGGAAGAAGGTCATGGGAACGATGTTAGAGAAAAACGGTATGACGGGAATCTAATTATTAAGGCATTTCTTAAAGCGCGTTGATTTGCGCGTTCAGTTTGCTTTTATGGCGAGCCGCTTTGTTTTTATGTATCAGACCGTTATTTGCAGCGCGATCGAGCAGAGGGACAGCAACCTTAAAGGCTTCAGCAGCCGCTTTTTTGTCTTTCGCTTCAATGGCGGTGAGAACTTTCTTTAGATTCGTGCGCATTCTGGAACGATGGCTCGAATTCTGTTTGTTGCGCCTGTCAGCTTGTTTGGCGCGTTTTTTGGCTGAAGCTATATTCGCCAATTTTCTACTCCTGAAGTCAAATTAAGCCGCGCACTATGCTGATTTTGAGAGCATTTGTCAACGATCGCCATTGATTTTAGCCAATGTCTGAAAGACATTAATGATTAACTGTAAATACTATTCTATTTCGTCATCAATATGGCTTGAGCGTAGAATTCAACAAATGATTTATTAAAGATTGGATACCGTGGTGCGTGAAGCCTGCCCTTGGGGTGCAAGCCACGGGATGACGATCCAATCTATGTTATCCTCCCTTTAATTTATCGATTTCACTATCTTAAACAATCAGATAGCATCCAATTTTTTAGTAATTAACCGGAAAATAATTCTTTGAGCAAAGGTTTATTCAAGTCCACATTGAATGTCGGCAGCATGACTCTTCTGTCCCGTATTCTCGGCCTGGTTCGAGATGTGGTGATCGCAATATTTTTTGGTGCCAAAGATCAAACGGATGCTTTCTTTGTGGCCTTCAAAATCCCGAATTATTTCCGTCGACTGTTTGCTGAAGGTGGATTTTCACAGGCCTTTGTCCCGGTTTTATCAGAATACAAAAGCCAGCGCCAGGAAGCGGATGTACAGGAACTGCTGGATTACGTCTGCGGTACGCTCGCAGGTGTATTGTTTCTGATCACTTTGATTGGTGTCATTGCAGCGCCTGTGCTTATTTATATTTTCGCGTCCGGGTTTACTGCGATGGAAGGGAAATTCGAACTGACAGTATCGATGCTGAGAATTACCTTTCCGTATCTCATGTTGATTTCATTGACCGCGATGGCAGGTGGGATTTTAAATGCCTACAAACGTTTTACCGTGCCAGCCTTTACACCGGTGTTGTTGAACGTGTCGATTATATTATGTGTGGTCTATCTAGCACCTCGTATGGAACAGCCGGTGATGGCGTTGGCCTGGGGTGTGTTCATCGCCGGTATTGTGCAACTTGGATTTCAAATCCCTTTTTTGATGAAAATCCGCAAACTGCCAAAGCCAAAATTTCAGTGGCGCCATACTGGTGTTCAACATGTTTTTAAATTAATGATCCCTACCTTGTTTGCCGGTTCAGTGGCGCAAATTAATATAATGATCGATATGATGATCGCCTCTTGGCTAACGGCTGGCAGTATCTCCTGGCTGTACTATTCTGATCGCCTCATGGAATTTCCACTCGGTATATTTGGTATAGCCTTGGCAACCGTAATTTTGCCAAATCTCTCGGAGAAACATGCTGAAGGTTCTAAACAAGAATTTGGTGAGCTACTGGATTGGGCCTTGCGCTGGGTGTTTTTGATCGGCGTGCCTGCGGCTGTTGCTCTGATGATCCTTTCCAGACCGATGCTGGCAACGATCTTTAATTATGGTGAGTTTGGCGCTAGTGATGTCGATATGGCGCAACGGAGTTTGATTGCTTATGCCATAGGCTTAATGAGTCTGATATTGATAAAGGTGTTATCGAATGGTTTTTTTGCGCGGCAGGATACCAAAACGCCGGTGAAGATTGCTTTTTTTGCCATGTTTATTAATCTGGTTCTTAATTTGGCGCTGGTTGTTCCTCTTAAACACGCTGGATTGGCTCTGGCCACTTCGATTGCGGCAACTGTGAATGCAGGTTTACTATTTTATTTCTTGAAAAAAGAATCGGTCATTCTGCTTCAACCCGGTTGGCCACGTTTGTTTGTGCAAATTATCATAGCCGTGGGTTTGATGACCCTTTGTTTATTGTATTTAAATCCGAATGCGGTTTTCTGGCAAGGTGCTTCCGTGACCGATAGAGTGATTCAACTTGCTGTGTTGATTGTGTCTGGTGCGACGGTCTATTTTTTCTCTTTATTTCTCTGTGGTCTGCGATTGAAGCAGCTATTACTCAAAGCCAACTGAGCATCCGATGCGTATTCTCCGTGGGATCATTCATCTTTCTGACAACGAGAAATCCAGTGTCGTTACCATTGGTAATTTTGATGGTGTGCATCGAGGGCATCAGGCAATTCTTCAACAATTGAAACAGCAAGCCAAACAGAACGGCTATCAAAGCATTGTGATTTTGTTCGAACCACAGCCGTTTGAATTTTTTAAACCACAACAAGCGCCAGCACGCATTAACTCATTGCGTGAAAAGCTGACTTTGATGAATGAAACCAGGATCGATACTGTGCTTGTCTTACGCTTTGATAACGTACTTGCAAACCTGGATGCGGAACAATTTACTAAACAACTCCTGAATAACGGATTGAAGAGCAAACATGTGATCGTGGGTGATGATTTTCGATTTGGCAAAGATCGCAGGGCGGGATTCGAGGAGCTAGAAGCGTTTGGTGAGAAAAATAATTTTACAGTAGAGCAAACAAAAACCTGTGAACATCAAGGTCGGAGGATTAGTAGTTCCTGGGTTCGTGAATTATTCTCAGTTGGGGATTTTGATCGGGTGGCAGAATTGCTTGGTCGACCTTATCGAATGTGTGGTCGGGTTCGTCATGGCGACAAACGGGGTAGGGACATAGGCTACCCAACGATTAATATGGCCTTAAACAGGATCAAATCGCCTTTGACCGGGGTTTTTGTGACAACAACGATATTGAATGATGGCCGAAGCCTTCCAGGTGTTAGTAACATTGGTACTCGTCCCGTATTTAACGGCAAAGATACCTTGTTGGAAACGCATTTATTTGATTTCGATGAAGACCTGTATGGACAACAAATGCAAATAGAATTTCATCAGCACTTACGAGGAGAGCAAAAATTTGATTCTGTTGATGAATTGAAAAAACAGATTGATCTGGATGCGCAAAATGCCCGAAAATTCTTTGTCGGGACTTAACACTAAAAGATATTTCCCTGCCGAAATCATAGTAGCTAATCAATTGATAATCCTGTATTTTGCCTCTGCATATTGGGCGGAGCGCGACTGAGCGGCTAAAGAGATAAACAATAATAAAACGAAATTTATGGCTGAATATAAAGACACACTGAATTTGCCGAAAACTGTTTTTCCAATGAAGGCGAATCTGGCGCAGCGTGAACCACAAATGCTGAAACAATGGCAGGATCAACAGATCTATAAACAAATGCGTGAACAGCGTGCTGGTGAAAAGAAATTTATTTTGCACGATGGCCCACCGTATGCGAACGGCGATATCCATATCGGTCATGCGGTCAATAAAATACTCAAAGATATTATTATTAAATCTCAAAGCCTCAATGGTCTTGACGCACCTTATGTCCCTGGTTGGGATTGTCACGGTTTGCCCATTGAGTTGATGGTTGAAAAAAAGATCGGCAAGGCGGGTGCTAAAGTCGATGCCCATACTTTTCGTGATGCCTGTCGTGAGTACGCTATTAAGCAAGTTGCTAAGCAACGCGAAGATTTTATTCGTCTCGGTGTTTTCGGTGATTGGGATAAACCCTATTTAACGATGGACTATGAAACGGAAGCAAACATCGTGCGCGCCCTGGGTCGCATTGTCCAAGCCGGGCATTTAAAGAAAGGTTCAAAGCCAGTTTATTGGTGTATGGATTGCGCTTCGGCGTTGGCTGAAGCAGAAGTGGAATATCAGGATAAGCAATCACCGTCTATTGATGTGATGTTTCCGCTTATAAATTCTCAAGCCTTCTGGTCTACGATAGAAAAGGACGAGCTAGGCGAAGGTCGTTTGTCTATTGTCATCTGGACAACCACACCGTGGACCTTGCCAGCGAACCAGGCGGTGTCGGTTCATCCTGAGTTTGATTATGTACTTGTGCAGTGTCAGGTGAATGATCAAACAGAACGTTTGATCATGGCAGCCGAGTTAGTGGAATCTGTCATGCAACGTTCAGGTATAGCAGATTTTCAAGCCCTGGTTGAATTCAAAGGTCAGGCACTGGAACATCTTGAACTGCAACACCCATTTTATGATCGTACTGTCCCCGCCATTCTTGGTAAACATGTCACACTGGAAGCTGGTACCGGTTGTGTACACACGGCACCGGGACATGGTGTGGATGATTATGTCATCGGTTCGCAATATGGTCTCGACGTGTATAACCCGGTAGGAAGTAATGGTTGTTTCTTGCCGGATACCGAATTATTCGCGGGTGAGCATGTGTTAAAAGCAAATAACCATGTGATTGAGGTTTTGAAAGAACATGCGAATCTTTTATTCGACATGACGATTCAACACAGTTACCCACATTGTTGGCGGCATAAATCACCAGTGATCTTTCGTGCCACGCCACAATGGTTTATTAGCATGGATGAAAATGGTTTACGCGATAAAGCCATGCAGGAAATTTCTAAAACACAATGGTTACCCGATTGGGGGCAACAACGGATTGAGGCCATGGTGCAGGACAGGCCAGATTGGTGTATTTCAAGACAACGCAGTTGGGGTGTACCAATTACGATCTTTATCCATAAACAAACTAATGAATTGCATCCTGATACAGAACCTTTATTTGAACAGATTGCTGAGTTGATTGAAAAAAATGGTATTGATGCCTGGTTTGATTTAACACCAGAGCAACTATTAACAGACGATGCTGATCAATATGAAAAGGTACAGGACACACTGGATGTTTGGTTTGATTCGGGTGTGACGCATTATTCTGTTCTGGAGGTTGATGATCGTTTGGAACTTCCGGCGGATTTATATCTGGAAGGATCGGATCAACATCGCGGTTGGTTTCAATCTTCCTTGTTGACCTCGATTGGTATACATGGTCAAGCGCCGTATAAAACCGTATTAACCCATGGTTTTGCTGTCGATTCCAATGGTGAAAAGATGTCGAAGTCGAAAGGGAATGTCGTTGCGCCTCAAAAAGTAATTAATGTACTGGGTGCCGATGTGTTACGACTGTGGGTTGCGGCGACGGATTACCGCGCTGAGATGAAGGTCTCAGATGAAATATTGAAACGTACTTCCGATGCCTACCGGCGCATTCGAAATACTTCACGTTATTTATTAGCTAACCTGAATGGTTTTGATCCGGAGAAGAATCTAATCGAGAGCAAAGACATGTTACAACTGGATCGTTGGGCCGTTGAACAAGCGCGGTTGATTCAACTGGAAATTATTGACGGGTATGATCACTATCAGTTTCATCATATCTATCAGATGCTACATCAATTCTGTGTGGTAGAGATGGGTGGTTTTTATCTCGATATTATTAAAGACCGGATATACACATTACAGGAAGACAGTTTGCCAAGACGTTCGGCGCAAAGTGCTTTGTATCATATTGCTCAGGCACTCACCCGTTGGTTGGCGCCGATCATGAGTTTCACGGCGGAAGAAATCCGCCAATACATTCCTGGCGTTGATGAGGAATCGATCTTTCTGAAACGGTGGTACGACAAACTCGAAGTAAATTTCAGTGACGAAGAAAGTAAACGCTGGGGCACATTAATTGTCGTACGTGATGCCGTGAATCGTGTACTGGAATCATTAAGAGCCAGTGACGTTATCGGCTCTTCATTAGCTGCTGATGTGACATTGTATTGTGATGATGAATTAGCCAATGAACTGAATAAACTTGGAAATGAATTGCGTTTTGTCTTGATCACATCCGAAGCAATTGTCGCACCCTTAAGCGATGCACCCAATGATGCTGTTCAGTGTGAACTCGAAGGTTTAAAAAATTCGTTATTGGTCAAGGCCATTGCTTCCGAGGCTACGAAGTGTGCACGTTGCTGGCATTACCGAAACGATGTGGGTGATCATGCAGAGCACACGGAACTTTGTGGGCGCTGTGTGGAAAATGTGGTTGGTGATGGCGAACCGCGTTTCTTTGCATAAGGTTAGCTAAATGATGCGCTATTTATGGATTACGCTGATTGTCTTTATTGCCGATCAATGGACTAAAATCTGGGTCAAAGCACATTTGTCGCTGTACGAACAATGGCAAATATTTCCAGGGTTTAACCTTACCTTTGCCTGTAATGAAGGTGCGGCATTCAGCTTTTTGAGTCAGGCGGGTGGTTGGCAGCGGTGGTTGTTCGCTGCGTTAGCGGCTGTTGTGAGTATTGTTATTCTGGTCTGGCTGGTTAAATTACCAAAACACAAAACCTGGTTGGCTTGCGGACTGGCATTTATTCTGGCCGGTGCACTGGGGAATCTCTGGGATCGAGTGTATCTCGGATGCGTGGTTGATTTCATACAGGTGTATCTGAGTTTCCTGCCCTGGCGACTATTTAACCCATGGCCTTCTTTTAATATTGCTGATTCAGCTATATTCATTGGAGCGACACTATATTTAATCGATGCATTTTTCATTGAGAAAGAGGAACAAAACGGACTGAATTAGTCTAAAATATCCCGGAGAATTATGTTCGGACTGTTAGCGATCAAGCTAGCAGCTAATTAATGATAATTTATTGACAAATCAAGAGTTAACAACAGGAAATAACAGTCATGCAAATTTCACTTGCAAACCCAAGAGGTTTTTGTGCCGGTGTCGATAGAGCTATCGAAATCGTTGAACGTGCGCTCGATTTATTCGGTGCGCCGGTCTATGTTCGTCATGAGGTTGTACATAATAAATACGTTGTTGATAGTTTGCGGAAAAAAGGAGCGATCTTTGTTGAAGAGCTCGATGAAGTTGAAGATAACTCAACTGTTATCTTTAGTGCGCATGGTGTTTCCATAGCTGTACGTGAAGAAGCAGCAAAACGTAATCTACGAGTGTTTGATGCCATCTGCCCATTGGTAACCAAAGTGCACATGGAAGTGGGTAAATATCAGGACGAAGGTCGTGAATGTATTTTGATCGGCCATGAAGGTCATCCAGAAGTTGAAGGAACATTAGGCCAGTATCGTCGTGATGATGGCAAAGGTGGCATGTACCTGGTTGAATCCGTTGAAAATGTTAAAACGCTGGAAGTCAATAATCCAGATTTCCTTGCGTTTGTCACTCAAACGACTTTATCAATGGATGATACTGCTTTGGTGATCGATGCTTTACGTGAACGTTTTCCTAATATTGAAGGGCCAAAAAAAGAGGATATTTGTTATGCCACACAGAATCGTCAGGATGCGGTAAAAAATCTGGTTGAACATTCTGATTTGATCCTGGTGGTTGGTTCGCAGAACAGTTCCAATTCGTCTCGTCTTGCTGAGATTGCACAAAAGGCTGGCGTCCCTTCGTATTTGATTGACAATGCTTCAGAAATTTCCGAAGAGTGGTTAGTCGGAAAGGAAAAAATAGGTTTGGCAGCGGGTGCTTCAGCACCGGAAATCCTGGTGGAAGAAGTTGTTCAAACGTTGCGTGGTCTGGGTGCTGATGTGGTTGTTGAAGCACCGGGGAAACGTGAAAAAGTTGTTTTCTCTTTGCCGAAAGAATTACTTGATTCCCATGAAGCCAAAGCACTTGGTTCTTAACAATTAACATTCTTCTCTACCTGCGATTTAAATCGGTTTTGGTATTTTAGTATTTAGCCGATATATCAATTTATTATTACCCGGTAAACAACATTGAATTTCGACGTCGCAATCATAGGCGGTGGATTGATTGGAATGATGTCCGCTCTGGAATTGACCAAAGCTGATCTGCGTGTTGTTATCCTGGATAAAGGAAAACTAGGAAACGAAGCCTCCAGCGCAGGCGGTGGTATTGTCTCAGCGCTGTATCCATGGCGTGAACCACAGGCCTGTCAGACACTTTACCAATGGAGTCAACAATATTACTCCGAATTGTGTCATGAAATATTTCAAAACACTGGTGATCAAACGGATTATATAAAATCGGGGTTATTGATTTTGAAACCGGAAGGTGGGGACGATTTCAATAACTGGTTCAAGCGCTATGAAAGCACGGTTGAAACTATCCCGCAAACGGGTTTAGCACGTTTTGCAAATCTGAATACCATTCAGCAAGAAGCGCTTTGGTTGCCCGATGTTGCACAGGTTAATAATCAAAAATTAATGCATGCCTTGTCAAAATATTTAAAAAAAATTGGTGTTACTGTGATGGAAAATACTGCTGTTACACAAATACGCAAACGCAGTAATACTATTTCCTTATTAATAACAGAGCAAGATGATGTCTGTGCCGATTATTATGTGTTATCTGCTGGAGCATGGAGTGGCAATGACAATTTTAACGTCGGGCTTAATATCAAGCCAGTGCGTGGACAAATGATCAGCTATCAGTTATCAGCACCTGTTACGAATAAGATTATCTTATCTGAAGGGTGTTATTGTATTCCTAAAAAAAATCATGAACTCATGGTCGGAAGTACAGTAGAAGATGTAGGTTTTAATACTGAAACTACAGCAGAGGCAAAGAGGAGTTTGGTCCGATTTGCAGAGTCTCTTTTCCCGGAATTGTCTGAACAGACACCTAACAAACACTGGTCAGGTCTAAGGCCGAAGCCTGATAAGGAAACGCCATTAATCGGTCAACATCCGAAGGTTTCAAATCTGTTTGTCAATACTGGTCATTACCGAAATGGTATTTTAGCGGCTCCCGCATCAGCACGACTGCTGGGTGATTTATTGCTGGCTAGAGTGCCTGTTTTAAATCCCGAGCCATTTAGTTTAAATAATGACTAAAAAACAATTAGTTAAATGATATGTACACTGGGAGCAGTTTGTTATTATAATTCGTGCATGACATCAGAAACAGAAACATATCCAGCCAGGGAAGAGCAACTTATTCAGTTATTGGAAAAGAGCGACATCACGCCAACGTCACAGCGAGTGGAGATTGCTGATATTCTGCTTACCAAAGCACAACACATGTCAGCCGATCAGGTGTTGGCATCTGTGCGTGAACACGGTGCAAATGTCTCCAAGGCAACGGTCTATAACACCTTGAATCTGTTTGCCAGTAAAGGACTTGTAAGAGAATTGATCATCGATGGAGGCAAGATATTTTTTGATTCAAACACCACAGATCATCATCACTTTTATAATGAAGAAACGAATGAATTGATGGATTTTGGTACGAACCAATTGCTGATCAGTACAATGCCAAACCCACCGGAAGGTACGGTGAGAACCGGTGTAGAAGTGATTGTTAAGATAAAAAAATTGTGAAGATTAAAGAATTCTGGAAAAGCATTCGCCTTTTCTATTAAGTTGTTTCCATCAGTATCTATCATTGCCGGAATAGCTCAGTTGGTAGAGCAACGCATTCGTAACGCGTAGGTCGCAGGTTCAATTCCTGCTTCCGGCACCAATTTCCTGGGGTTCATTTCATATATTTGTCCGCTATTTATAGAGTGTTTTATTTTAATCTTGTGACTTGAATCACAAGATTGAAATTCTTTACTTTATTGACTGTGTTTCAAGTCGTAAACCACCTTATTTCTACTCGTTCTTTGCCGATCTATATGTGAATGTCCTGCTAACACTCTGTATGGATTTTGTTATTTTTGAGAAATATGTAGGAGTATTCTAATGAAAATACACACTGAAGAATTCCTGGCAAGAAAACGATTGCTTTCATTAATGTTGTTATCATTTTTTATGGCACCATTAACAGCGCAAGCATTCCTTATCCAGGAAAATTTCGAATCCTCAAGCTGGGCCACAGATCAAGGTTGGTATGACATGAGAACACCTAATGTCACGACTGCTCAGGCAGTATCAGGGGTGAATTCCCTAGCGTACACCTTCAATGTAGGAGCACAAAATGATACGGGCTTTTCTGGTATGCGGCTATCGATACCTGCAACGGATTCTGTTTACTTAAGCTTTAATCGTCTGTATCAGAATGGTTGGAACTGGGGCTCACAGGGTATCCATGATTTTTATCTTTTTGCGGATGCCTCTCCTTACCAAACACCAACGGATACAAAATTGACTGCTTATTTTGAACAAGTTGATGGAAAAGTGGACACGGCGATACGTGCGGCACAACAAGCAAATAGTCCATACAATAACACTTGGTTTTATGAAAATGGTGTAAATGTAGTATTCGATACAGGAATTTGGCATCACGTAGATGCCATGGTTGTGATGAATGACCCAGGTCAATCCAACGGTGAATTGCGTGTGTGGGTAGATGGTGAATTGCAGGTAGAACGATTGGGTTTGTTGCTGCGTGCCCCAGGTGATGAAGGCATTATGTTTAACCAGCTCTTTTTCGGACCATGGATAGGGAATGGCTCACCGATTACTCAAACATTCTGGACTGACGATATTATTATTTCAAGCGAACCCATCAATACAGTTGCAACGCCGATTCCTGTAGCTGCATGGTTATTTGGATCTGCATTATTTGGATTGTTTGGTATGTCTCGTTGCGAAAGCTCGTAGAAAAACTATTGCTTCATGAAGCAATGAGCCATATATGTGGCTCTTTTTTTTATCTGGATTAATGCGTATCCGAAAATAATTTTTAGATAAAATCTTCAAGCATATTTCGTTCTGCTTCTGTAATATGATTATTTTGCAGACGGTTGATGATCATTTCACGTTCGATTCCCATTTCTTCGATCAGTATTTTCTTTTCCTCTGGAGATATAGCGTCCATAAAAAATAAATTACTTGGAGGATAAAAATTAGCATCGATGATTGCTTTTAGCTCGCTACTATTGATGCGATGTTTTCCTATGTTCTGTTTGATCCGCGCATCAGCAAATTCTTTGTTGGCAATTCCTAAATCATAGAGCGCATGAACCTCCATTCGATAACTCATGATATCTCCAGTATCTTGCTTTTCAGTAATAGTATTTTCAATATTAGCTAATCGGGTTGATAACAACTTATTTATTGTTTTAAGGAATTTTTCATCTTCTAGTCTGGCAGAATAGAGGTCCAGAATATTATCAATTGCTAATTGAAAATAGACGTCGTTAGAAAATAATTCTTCACTTCGATAAGCCAGGATTTTGTATGAACGGAAGCCTAAAATTGAATGAATTTCTGTCAAGCTTTGAATGTTGTTGTTAAACCCCAGCGCGCAAATCAACTGTGTGTGATTTAAGTCAATTTGGGCGGCAATATTATTTATACGAATGATAAAATCGTCATTAGGATTTGACTGAATCTTGTAAAAAAGCTTAATCAGTTCTGTATCGGATGCTGTTAATAGTTCTGTGAAACTCATGATTAGGTAATCATCGCCGCTCTTTTCGTTTTACATGGTCTTCTAGCATGTCCTGTTCCTCATAGGATAATGAACCATCCATGAGTCGTTGACGGACGAGCTCATCAGAAATGAGTCCCCGTGCCAGCATTTTTCGTTTTTCTTCAAGCAATATAGTATTGCGTAAAAAAATGTCATCTGCCGGAATAATTTTACTTTCGGCGATAATCGTAGCTTCATTTAGCAAGGCGCGATAGCCACTTTCCTTCAAATTAAGACGTTCTTCAACAAAATCGATATCGACAATGTTTTCAAAATAGATTGCATGCATCTCAGCCTTGTATCTATCAATAATGACGGAGCTTACCGTTGTTTCAATTTTATGCTCAATCATGGCAAGCCTTCCCCGAATGAGTTCAGGCATATTCAGCAGAATTTCATTCTCATATTTGATCCGTGAATATATGGCCAACAGATTTTCAAGATTGAGTTTTACATAACCATCATTCAGATAAAATTTGTTACGTTCCTCAAATAATTCATCACATTTTTCATAGCCAAGGATCGGAAACACTTCAGGGAGATTAATAATATGTGTATTAAATCCGAGTGAACAGATTAACTGAGCAGTATTGATATCCAGTCTACTGGATATATAGTCAATTTTTCGAAACTCGGGGCGTTCTTTGAAAAATCGAAATCGATAGAGACATCGGATGATGTCTTCTTCGCCGGCATTCAGTAGTTCATTAAACTTGCTCATAGTCCTGGATGAACGTCAAACGAATGTGACGTAGTTATTATTATTGGAAACGCGAGTATTAAATTAACCCTGGCTTTGTTCTAGTAATCTTTGTAGCTTACCAAAATTTCTCACCCAGGGTTCGCTCGCCTGTATATGTTCAGGTAGAGAATTAATGGCTTGTTCGGCCTCAGTATAAGTGGAAAACGAACCATAAAGGGCGGAATAACGTGTTTCACCTTTTACAAAGACTTTGATGTAAGCTGAGTTTGATTGAAGATTGTTGTCCTTGAGAAACTTGATAATACCTTTTTCACTGGTGCTGCTGCTAATTTGCACAGTATAGATATTTGTCTGTTGTGCCATCACCCAATCTTCGCGTTTAATATCACCTGGGAAACTGACAGGATGTTCTGGACTGGTATCTTTCTCCATGCCTGTATCGAGTTTAAGAGAACTCGATTCATTTGATTCTAGATATTGTTTTGGCTCAATGCTTGCAGGCTCTGCGACCGCTACTGTTTCAGTTGCGACGGGTTGATTCGACTTTTGTTCTGCAAGAAGAAGTTCCTTGAGCTTTTCCTGTGCTTCTGACAGATTTTGATCAGAAGCTTTCTGATACCACTCCCTGGCTGTATCTATATTGGCCGTAACGCCATAACCATTTTCATAAAAAACCCCAAGATTGAACTGGGCTTGAGCAATATCCTGGTTCGCTGACTTACGAAACCAGTCTAGTGCTTTCTTATAATCTTTATCAACGCCCTGACCAAAAGCATGCATGACAGCAAGACTATATTGGGCGTGGCCATGCCCCTGGTTTGCTGCTTTTTCAAACAGGGGCCGAGCTTTATCAAAATTTTGTTCAAGACCTAGGCCACGGTAATACAACAAGCCCAGGTTAAATTGAGAGTCTGCCAGTCCGGCATTCGAAGACATTTCCCACCATTTTGCGGCTTCTTTATAATTTTGTTCCGTACCGATGCCCTGAAAATATTTCACACCGAGGTCGTGTTGTACAACGGGTATTCCTTGTTCAGCAGCCATTTTGTACCACTTGAAAGCTTCTTCAGGGTTCGCAGTGACACCATGACCATAGTCGTACATGATGCCAACCGTCACCTGGGCTTCTGAATTTCCGCCTTCCGCCAGCGGCTTTAACAAGTTCAAAGCTTTTTCATATTCTTTGGCCAGGTAGGCGGCTTGCCCATCATCTAGATCGTCAGCGTGTATAGATAATGGAATGAGCAATATTAACAGGGCGAACTGTTTTAACAGTCGCATGATGATATTAATGAAGGCTGGTTTCATTTATGTCTGTCTTTAAAATCAAAAATTTATATGAATTTGAATAAATAAAGCACATATCCCCGAATGGGTTAGCATTGTACTAAATTATTGATAATAATTTAGCAATTTTTGTATAGACTGTTATGCAATGGTCAAAAAATCAGGCCATTTCTTTGGCCAGAGTAAATATTTCTTCTGCATCGAATAATTGATCATTGCGCTCGAATAGCTTACTGATACACGCTCTGTGAACTGCCAGCTTCAGTGTGCCAAAGCCAATGGCACCCCAGATGATCTTACCGTTGCGAACTTCTCCGCGATCCATCATTTCAGTGCCACCGATCCCGAGCGGCGGAGTCGCGTTTGCATCTGCCATAATTTCGATATTGGGGTTATCTTTCCAATGTTCTGGTTTTAACAATTCAACACCGGCAGCTCCAGTGGCAAACACTACTTGTGCGTCTTCTATGATCTTGCCTCTGGCATCGTTATCGGCACCTTCTGAGGGTTGAACATAGACACCAAAGCTGTCTTTAATTTCTTTACAGGCGGTTTCAGCACGTTCCATCGATCGGGAGGTCAGGGTGACTTGAGCACCTTCCATCGTCATCATGACCGCTGCGCGACGACCTACCGGTCCCGTACCAGCTAAAAGAACCGCTCTTTTACCGGCAATTTCTTTACTGGTGAGCATTTTTGCAACACCAGCAGCAGCAGTCGTATTACTGCCATTGCTATCAAGCATTACTGAGACTCTAAAATCTCCAAAGAAATTTTGTTGAACAGCTTTGAATAATTTTTCGCCGGCTGTTATATCACTGCCACCAATAAACAGGGCTGTTAATTTTTTTTCTTTTGGTGCACGTGTAAAAATAGCACCTTCTACTAATGATGTAACGTTTTCCGGACTAACGCTTGGATGCCCAATAACGTGATCTGCTCCCCCATCGTAGGCTACGACAGTGTCAAAAACGGCAGGGTTTGGATCCGTGTCCAGTTGGAATAATAATTTTTTCATGAAAGTCTCTCAGATTTAAATATTTATTATAAACATCAACATCTTATAGAAGAGCGCGCTGATCTTCTATTTTTCTTAAATCTTCTGAACACAAAAAACAGCATTTCAGAATGCGTAAACTAACCGATGAGCTGGCTGACGACAACAAGCAAGTTCTACTAAAGCACCATCTACCGTATAATTCTTTTCGCATTTGTAATTTTTCTGTATTGCAAAAAATTAAAAATAATTATTTAGAGAGAATAGAGATGATTAAGGATAAACCTGTTTCCGAATTTCTTGACGAACTGGCCAGCAGTGCACCCACACCCGGTGGTGGTGGTGGTGCAGCGATCATGGGTGCTATGGGCGCTGCCTTAACCAGCATGGTTTGTAACCTGACCGTAGGTAAGAAAAATTACGCAGACGTTGATGCAGAAATGCAGGATACTTTGCAAAAAACTGAAGGCATGCGTGGGCGCATGACCGATATGATCGGAGCTGATGTCGATGTTTTTAATCGTGTCATGGCTTCGTATGGCATGCCCAAAGAAACCGATGATGAAAAAGCGGCTCGTTCTGAAGAGATCCAGGCAGCTTTGAAAGAAGCTACCGATGTGCCTTTAGCCTGTGCAAAACTCGCTCGTGAAGTAATGGAAGTCAGTAAACCAGTTGCTGAAAAAGGTAACAAAAATGTCATCAGTGATTCAGGTGTCTCTGTATTGGCTGCCTATGGCGCCTTAAGAAGTGCTGCCTTGAATGTTTACATCAACATTGGTGGTATCAAAGACAAGGAGTTTGCAGATGATCGTGCCAAGCAGCTTGAAACTGTATTGGCCGGTAGTGATGAATTGCTTGAATCGGTTTATTCGATTGTTAAATCAAGATTATAAAATATTACCTGGTTGTTTCTGAATGATGTAATTTTGTTCGCCTACAAGGCAAGTGAGAAGCTGTAGCGGAGTGTATGTACAAATACACGAGCAACGGAAGTCGCAACTCAACGCAGTAGGCGGGTAAAAGTATGTTATTCATGGACAACTAGAGAAGCGCATAGAGAAATCGATAGCTCGAATGTGTTTGGTTAGGCCACCAATAGAAGTATAATCAACGCCAGTCTTTGCTATTTCAACCAGTGTTGATCGATCAACACCGCCTGAGGCTTCTAGCTTCACTCGACCCTGGGCTATGTTTACCGCTTCTTTCATCATCTCAATGGAAAAATTATCGATAAGAACAATGTCTGCTTTGGCGGATATTGCCTCATTGAGCTCGTCAAGGTTTTCAACTTCTACTTCAACCTGAGCATTCTTGTTTTTTGCTTGTTGAATGGCAGTAGTAATACTGCCTGCCGCCATAATATGATTTTCTTTAATGAGTATGGCATCAAACAATCCAATGCGATGATTACGACCACCACCACAGGCGACCGCGTATTTTTGTGCTGTTCTAAGTCCAGGGATCGTTTTTCGTGTATCCAGGATCTCTGTGGCGTAGTTCTTAATTAAGCGTGTGTATTCGTGAGTTGTTGTGGCTGTGCCAGAGAGCATTTGTAAAAAATTTAGCGCACTGCGTTCGCCGGTTAACAAAGAGCGAGTAGAGCCAGTGAATTCGCAGATACAATCATTATTTAGTATTTGCTGACCATCTTCAAAATGCCAATCGATTTTTATACTCTTATCCAGCTGATTGAAGACTTCATCAAACCAGGGAATGCCGCATAAGATTGCTTCTTCTCTGCAAATGACTCTCGCAGAGCTTTTTGAGTTGTTGGGGATCAATTCAGCAGTGAGATCGCCGCTGCCAATATCTTCATCCAATGCCATCGTAACTACGGCCTTAATATCGTCCGGAATAGTAGGCATAGCTATATTCCAGAGTTGTTCTTACTGAGTTTGAAAACAACCGGGCTCAACAATAACAAGGCTATCAGGTTTGGTATGGCCATAAGTCCATTGAGTAGATCCGACAGGTTCCAGACAAAAGAGAGTTCCTGTATAGCACCGAGAAAAATAGCCGCGATCCAGAAGAATCGATATGGCAGGATGATGCGTGTACCGAATAAATAACTAGCGCAGCGTTCACCGTAATAACTCCAACCCAGTATCGTGGTAAAGGCAAAGACAACCAGACCAAAGGTGACGATATAACCACCGAAACCGTTCAGCCCAATATTAAAGGCAAGGGAGGACATCGGTGCGCCTTTAATGCCACTGTCCCAGGCTCCGGTGATGATGATAACGAGCGCGGTCATTGAACAAATAACAATCGTATCAATAAAGGTGCCCAGCATGGCGACCTTGCCTTGTTGAACAGGATCGTTTGTTTTTGCAGCGGCATGGGCAATCGCGGCACTGCCAAGCCCTGCTTCATTGGAAAAAATACCACGGGCAAAACCCCAACGGAGTGCCATCAACATGCTGGCGCCAAGAAAACCACCACCCGCTGCAGTACCGGTAAAGGCATCATTAACGATCATGGAAATGGCAGCAGGTACCGCATCAAGATTTATAATAATAATGATCAGGGCGCCGCTGATATAAGCAATGGCCATAAAGGGTACTAATCTTGCCGCGACGATTGCTATGCGCTTTACGCCACCTAAAATAACTGTTGCCGCTAACACAGCCAGAACAAAACCTGTTAACCAGAGTGGAATTTGAAAGGTGCTATTTAATTCATCAGCAACGGAGTTGGCTTGCACCATATTGCCAATGCCGAAGGCTGCGATCATGCCAAACAGAGCAAAGGCAGCACCCAGCCATGCCCAGTTTTGCCCAAGCCCATTTTTAATATAGTACATAGGCCCGCCAACAAAATTGCCCAGGTTGTCTACTTCACGATATTTAACGGCCAATACTGCCTCGGCGTATTTTGTCGCCATACCGAAGAGAGCGATCACCCACATCCAGAAGATAGCGCCTGGTCCTCCAAAGTAAATTGCGGTTGCAACGCCAGCGATGTTACCAGTACCAATGGTCGCTGATAGTGCGGTCATCAAGGCCTGAAAGGGCGTAATGTCACCCTTTTGACCACTTTCAGCTTTGCGACCCTGCCATAACAAGGCTATGGCAGCTGGCAGTTCGCGCCAGGGCATAGCCTTCAAGCCGATGGTGAGATAGACACCGACCAGAGCCAGCAAGGGGATAAGGACGTATTCGCCCCAGATATAACCACTTAATTTCGAGATGGCTGCTTCTATTTCAGTCATGCTTATTGATTTTTAAAATAGCGTTGGATAATAGTCAGCTTATCGCCTTGTTGAGAAAATTCCAGTTGTTTGAGAAAGCTCATGCCCAGCAGGATCTCATCGCCATCCATATGAGGGTTAATATGTGCACGCACCTTATGCAGTACGATATTTCCTAACTCAACTTGTTCCAGGATGGTTGAATACACTGTAATCGTGCCATTGGCCGTACTGACCTGGCTGGCGTAACCTCGTCTGAGCTGTAATTGATCAGCCAGTTGTTCCGGTATGCTGACAGAGGTTGCGCCGGTATCCAGCATTAAGGTAACGGGTTGGGCATTGATCGATCCAGTGGCCACATAATGGCCAAAACGGTTTTGTTGTAGCGTTACAGTGTGAGTTTCAGAGTTTTCTTCCGTGAGTGGTGTCTGGTTCGGGTTGTTTTGTTGTTCGAGGAGATTTCTGAATAAGGGAGTCAACATTGCCAGGAAGAGGATCCAACCCAGGATGATCATCCATTTTCCAGTCGATTTATGCTCGTGCTCTTCGGTCATCGTTTCTATCTAGTTTTGTACAATTCTTCGTAGTATGCCATAAGCAGGAAAAGGTGTTTTGTTGATGAAATCACTGAATATTTAATCCTTTTAGCCGCTAGCCATCGTATGAAGCAATTTCTCCATACTATTTCGTCCCTCAGAAGCATCTCTTTGATGATTGGATTCGTACTGTTACCGAATATGTCTTTTGCACAAGATGCCGACGCTGAGAAAGCTGCGGCTGGGGGGCAAGCTGAGGCCACAACAGAAGTTGCCAAGGAAGAGAAAAATTCTACGCCGCCTGAGATATATGTCGTTGCCAAAGAAGGTCGGCTAAAGAAGCTTCGGACTTTGATAACTGAGGGGGCGGATG
>CBDFNQ010000037.1:0-270901 GCA_965250225.1 Gammaproteobacteria bacterium | reverse complement strand
ATTTATCTGATAATAGTTCTGATGATAATCTTCAGCGGGATAAAATGTTTTGGCGGCTAAAATTTCCGTGACCACTTCTGCCCTGTCCTTCAGTTTATCCTGCAAGGCCTGTTTGCTGCTGGTCGCGAGTTTTTCTTCCTTGCTATCTTTGACAAAAATCGCTGCCCTGTATTGCGTACCTTTATCACAAAACTGACCCCTCGCATCAAATGGGTCGATATTCTGCCAGAAAACCTCCAATAATTTTTCATAGCTAACCTTACTTGAATCGTATTCGATCTGTATCGCTTCATAGTGATCTGTTTTACCCGATGAAGTGCTTTCATAATTTGCATCTTCTTGAGTGCCTCCGGTGTAACCTGAGGTCGTACTGATCACACCATCTAGTACGTCATACGGTTTTTCCATACACCAGAAACAACCACCGGCAAAAACAGCCACCTGTTTCTCGGCCTGTGCAGCCATGTTGAAAAACAATAATAACAACATCAAGTAAATACGCATTCTGAACTAACCTCGCAACTCGGGTAAAGGTTTATCAATCGAAACAAATTCCAGTGCCAGACCGTTATTACAATAACGAAGACCTGTGGGTGCAGGACCGTCATCAAAGACATGACCTTGATGACCACCACAACGCGAACAGTGATATTCCGTACGTGGCCAAACAAGTTTCAAGTCTAACTCTGTATCGACACGATCGTCTATGGGCTGATAAAAACTCGGCCAGCCTGTTCCACTATCGTATTTTGTTTCAGACTCAAACAAGGGTAGATAACAAGCAGCACAAATAAATGTGCCGGCCTCTTTAACATGATTTAAATGACTGGAACCAGAAGGTTCTGTACCTTCTTCAAACAAGATATAGAACTGATCATCAGTTAATAACTTGAGCCAGTCATCTTCTGTTTTATCCAACAAGCCTATCTTCAGATCTTTATTGACCGTATGGGAAAATGCCGAAGTACCAGCAACCAATATCAGGCCAGCTGTGCCAAAATGGGTTAAAAATTGTCTGCGATACATAGAATTTCTCCTTAAAGATTATTGCTCTGACACTGTATCAAAGCGACAGTTCATAACTTAATAACGCTAACTCTAAAGACCCGAAACAACTGTAATCTATTGCCTCGAGTCTTTGGTTCATATTAGAAATATTCCCTGCTCGTCCTGGGTGAAGTCACCCATGGGTCATCCAGAGGTGCCATGATCTGCTTTGGTTTCAAACACAAACCCATAGCAAGCGTAGAGGCCAATACCGGATTATCCAGTTCATTATTCCAAACGAATTTAATTGCCTGGAATGCCCGGTGTTTTTGGCTGGGAGCAACTGGCGCTGCCTCCATTAACTCCAGCAAATCCGCAAGTGCAACACCACTCATGAAGTTATCCGCAGCCTGATAGACATCTTTAGCAAATAATTCACACGCATTCATAGTGTTGCTTCGGCTTGTGTAATCCACACCCAGTCCAGTAACGGATTGAGAGAAAATTAATAACCCAGCAATTAAAATCGTTTGTAATCTATTCATTGTATTATCTCACTTTTCTATAGGGAGCCTCCTGTTAGTTTTTGGATAAAAAAAAAGGCCACTGATTCTGAAATCTGTGGCCTTTTGGATACGGACTGAATTTTTTAAACGTTCTGTTTAATAAAATTCCTCGACACACAGGTGCTCGCATACGCCACACAGCATTGGGTGGCGCCAGAAATAGACCTGTTTTGTAATCGTGTACGTTTTCATGGGGGCGCGATATTGTTCCTATTCATAGACCTTGTCAAGTTATAGTCTTTTCCAATATGAAATGAGCCTGAACGAGGGGCGACTTTCCAACATCAAATGAGCCTGAAATAACATTTAAAGTCGTTCATGATCACAGGATGAAAACGATCATGAAACTTGAACAACTCACGACCATTGACACCGTCCGTCAATTTCTCGAAGGCACTCAGGCAGTGGCCTTTTGTGTCGCCAACAGCAAACAAGACCGCTATCGGTGGGTACAAAAGACCTTGGTGGCATTTCGCTATTTCTCACTGGGCAAAGCAGAAAAAGGTCTCATCACACGTTACCTGATGAAAGTCACCGGCTACTCCCATGCGCAGGTGAAACGTCTCATTGGGCAATACATCAAGAATGGCAGGATCACGATAAAGACTGCTCGTCGCAATGGCTTCAAACCAAAGTACAGCAAGGCCGATATCCGTTTACTCGCCGAGATGGATGAACGTCATCAGCAACCCAGTGGCCCGGTGATAAAGAAACTCTGTGAACGCGCCTATGAGCGTTTTGAGGAAGCGAACTATGAGCGTCTGGCGGGCATATCCGTATCACATCTTTATAACTTGCGTCAGAGTACGACTTACCAACGACAACGTTGTGTCTTGACGAAAACCCGTCCCAAGGCAGCCAAAATTGGTCTACGGCGAAAACCCTGTCCGAATGATCAACCGGGCTATATTCGCATTGATTCCGTGCATCAGGGCGATCAGGACAGGCGCAAAGGGGTTTATCACATCAATGCCGTTGATGAGGTTACGCAGTTTCAGATCATTGTCACGGTAGAACGAATAAGTGAACGCTACATGCTGCCGGCATTAGAGCAATTATTGGCGGCCTTCCCGTTCAAGATACAGGGCTTTCACACCGATAATGGCGGTGAATACATCAACTATACCGTGGCTCAATTACTCGAGAAACTCCGTATTGAATTCACTAAATCAAGACCTCGGCACAGTAACGATAATGCCCTGGCTGAGAGCAAGAATGGCTCGGTCGTGCGTAAACTCTATGGCTATATGCACATCCCGCAGCAGTATGCCGATGACTTTGCCAGGCTCAATCAAGGCGAGGTCTATCGCTACGTTAATTTTCATCGACCTTGTTATTTTCCCTCTACCATCACCGACAAGAAAGGCAAAGAGCGGAAACGTTATCGCTATGAAGACATGATGACACCCTATGAAAAGTTTCGCTCAGCACAAAGACCCAGTCAGTATTTGAAACAAGGGATCACCTTCAAACAACTGGATGCATTTGCTAACGAAATGAATGACAATGAAGCGGCTGAACAATTGAACTCAGCTAAAAACCAACTCTTTAAACAACTTCATGTGCGACTAAAACTCAGGGCTTGATGATGAAATATAACCCCTCTCTACAGGCTCATTTCTGGATTGGAATATACTGTTATAGTCTTTTCCAATGTTATTGGCCCTTATTTCGAGGCCAATACAGAACATATGGGGTTAATGTCCATAAAATTCAAGCGCATAGCTTATAATACTATTTCCACTTTATACCAAAAGAAGACATTATTCTGTGCTTCTCTATACTGTGCTCATGCTCCGAATTATCTTTTTCAGCTTATTACTTTTGACAAGCTCTTGTAGCGAGACACCCCCTGTCGAAGCCATTCATGCAAACATGGATGCAGTTCAACTTGCTATTCAAGAAAAGGATATCAGTGGCGTCATGGAACATACTCTTGACAGCTTCATAGGAAATGGCCACATCGATAATATTTATTTAAAAAAACTGCTGTTCATAAATTTTCATAAACATAACAACATTCATATTGTGATAACTCGAATGGATGTAGAACATGATCCAAAGTTTCCTTATCACGCTACTATGGATGGTATCGTAGCAGTCACCGGCGCGGAGAATATCCTGCCTCAGGATGCCCGAATTCTAAAAGTTACTGGACAATGGGAATTACACGATGGTGACTGGTTGCTGGCAAAACTTGATTGGGAATAACAAAAACAAATGACTCATAACAACTAAGCATACTCGGAGAAATTACCCGCCATGACATCGTTTTCGTCTTTACTAACTGAGGTTCGGGCTTGCACTATTTGCGATGCTCATTTACCGCTTGGTCCTCGACCCGTCCTTCAGTTGCACCCAAAGGCGAGAATTCTGATTGCGGGGCAAGCGCCGGGAAGAAAGGTTCATGAGTCAGGCGTACCCTTTGATGATGCCAGCGGGAATCGTTTGTGCGAGTGGCTAAGTATAACTAGTGAAGTGTTCTACGATCCTAAGCAGATCGCAATTCTACCGATGGGCTTCTGCTTCCCCGGTACAGGTAAGTCGGGAGACCTTCCACCACGACCGGAGTGTGCACCTACCTGGCGTGAACCACTTCTTAAAAAACTTACCTATCTAGAAATGACTTTAGTGCTTGGAAAGTATGCGCAGTTGTACCACTTCGATAAAAAAAATTCGTCCCTTACCGAACTGGTGAAATCATGGCATAGCTATTGGCCAAAGATGGTGCCGCTTCCACACCCAAGCCCAAGAAATAACATTTGGCTTCGCCGAAACCCATGGTTTGAATCCGAGTTAATTCCGCTGCTTCAGAAACGTGTATCTGAGATTCTTGCATAAAGAATTAGAGTAATAACCACCTGCCACAACTGTTTCAACTCACTCTGAGAGAAAATTTACAACCATGTTTCAAAAAATCAAACCACTTTATCATTTGTCATGCATGGCAACTCATCAAGTAAAAATTCAACCAGATAACGAACCCGCGTCGGTAAGTGCCGACGATTTGGATAGATGACCCAGGTCGCTGCATCATCTACTTCATAATCCTGCAACACTATTTCAAGCTCACCTGTTTGTAAGGATTCATCAAAATAATATTCAGAAAATCTGACCAGTCCAATTCCTTGTTTAGCTGCGGCAACAAGTACACGACCGTTGCTACTCGTCCAACTACCACGGATTTTAATCTCTTGAATACGATCAGAATATTTAAATCGCCAGTGCATTTCTGGAAATACCAGGCAATTATGAGTACGGAGATCTTCTGGTGTTTTAGGTCGGCCATGTTCTTTTAAATAAGAGGGACTGGCACAAACCATCATGCGGCGAGGTTCTACTTTACGTGCGATCAAAGAACTGTCACTGAGTGCACTCATACGTATTGCGATATCAAATCCTTCTTCGACGATATCAACAACTCTCATCGTTACGTCCAGATCAACGGATACCTCAGGGTACTTTGTTACGAATTCTGCAACGACAGGAGCCACAAACCGCTCCGCATATTTACCGCCTGCTGTGATACGTACCAAACCCTTTGGTTTCTCTTGAAGATCGGCCATCTCGGATTCGAGAGATTTAAGTTGATCGAGTATCTCCCGACTACGTTCGTAATAGACTTGGCCCATATCAGTTAGATGTACCTTCCGCGTTGTCCTATGCAACAAACGAACATCCAGGCGATCTTCAAGTCGGGTGACCTGGCGACTGACAAATGAAGTAGAAACATGCAGTTGCCTGGCAGCCGCTGTAAAACCGCCTTGCTCAACAACTGCGACAAACTCTTGAATGCCTTCTTGTCCTATCATTGTTGTTTCTCAGCAATAATATATTGACTAAACTGCATATTAATCTTTTTATATCAATAATATAAGCTTTGATCTGACATTTTTCAAATAACATAATTGGAGAAAGATAATGATTAAACTATACAGACATGCCCTTTCCGGACATTGCCACCGTGTGGAATTGTTTCTGTCATTACTGGGCCTGGATTACTCACTGGTCGACGTCGATTTAATGAATGCAGAACAGAAATCCGATGATTTTTTAAGGCTAAACCCCTTTGCTCAAGTCCCTGTGCTTGATGATGATGGGCTCATTTATTTACGACTCAAATGCCATACTGGTTTATCTGGCACAGAAATACGACGATGGTCACTGGCTGCCAGGTGACCCTGTAGGCGCAGCCAGGATACAGCAATGGCTATCCGTTGCCGCTGGACAGATTGCATCTGGCCCGGCTACCGCAAGACTGATCACCGTGTTCGATGCAAACTATAACGCCGATGAAGTAATCAAACGTTCCAATGATTTACTCACAGTCATTAATTCTAAATTAAGTAATCGATCATTCCTGGTTGGTGACGGCCCTACCATTGCCGACGTAGCCGCTTATGCCTACATCGCTCATGCACCAGAGGGCAATGTCTCATTACAACCCTATGTTAATATTTGTTCATGGCTCAAACGTATAGAATCATTAAAAGGTTTTGTAGCTATGCAAGCAACTAATGTTGGTCTGGCTGCTTAGCTCCACTGCATAAAAAGTACAACAAAAAGGCTAGCAGGAAAATAATCATGAGAGAGTACACCAGTGATATCGCTTTTACCGATAAGGTTAAGGAGATACAAAAACAAAAAGGTTCTCGTAACAGTTATGCACATATGGAACAACGCACTGGCTGGGAGAACACAGTCACCACGCGATTAAGAGATTTTCTGGCTAAACGTGATTCCTTCTACATGGCGACAGTAAACGGTGAAGGACAGCCTTATATCCAGCATCGTGGGGGACCGAAAGGATTTTTAAAAGTCATTGATGACCGTACACTGGGCTTTGCTGATTTTAAAGGGAACCGACAATATATCTCTTATGGCAATCTGCAAGAAAATAATAAAGTTTGCTTATTTTTTATGGACTATCCAAACAGGACACGTATCAAACTCTGGGGTACATCCGAAATCAACGAAGAAGATGATGTATTAATAAAGCAACTATCGGTATCCGATTACCAGGGCCAGGTAGAGCGTGCCTTTGTTATTCACATAGAAGCATGGGATGGTAATTGCCCACAGCACATTGTGCCTCGCTATACAAAACAGGAAATTCGTGACCTGGAAGTATGCAAAGGGTGTGAACCTGAAGAGAAATATTAACAGTGCTAAAGATCTCCTCACATATCTCTATACCTGATGATGAAATTGAGCTTTCAGCTATCCGGGCACAGGGAGCGGGAGGACAAAACGTCAATAAAGTCTCTTCGGCTATTCACCTGCGCTTTGATATTAATGCCTCCTCTCTACCTTTATTTTACAAGCAACGTCTATTGAATCTACGAGACCGACGTATCAACAAGGAAGGTGTGATTATTATCAAGGCGCAGCAATTCCAAACCCAGGAAAAGAATCGAGATAACGCCCTTGGCCGCTTACAGGAAATAATCAAAAGCGCGACAACTGTTCAGAAAAAAAGGAAGCCGACCAGGCCAACTAAGGGATCTAAGAAAAAGCGACTGGACAGCAAAACTCTACGGGGGCGAACAAAAGCATTGCGCGGCAAGGTTTCTGAAAAATACTGAAATTAGAACCTATAAAAGATATTTTATTGTTTATTTATTTTTGCCTAGTCCTTGTAACCTGCCTGCATCTTCTCCCAGTTCTTTAGCCAGGAAATCAAATGCCGCTCGGATACGCGCACTACTGTTAATTTCTGCATGAGTGACCAACCAAATTTCCCGTGCGTATGTTATCTCCCTGGCTAATATACGACGCAACTCTGGATAAGCATCACCAATAAAACAACACATAGGAGCACAACCCAGTCCGGCTCGAGTAGCTTCAACCATGACCATATGATTGTTCGAACGATGGCGTATATTTTCCTGGAGGAACAACGATTCCAGTTTTTTCACCTCGGCCATGTTGGCCATTTGTTCATCATAGCCCACGAGGTAATGTTCTTTCATCTCTGAAATCCTTTTCGGTTCTCCATGTTCCTGTAGATATGATTGGCTCGCATACAAAGCAAAATTCAGCAGGCCCACTTTGCGACAGATCAAGTCTGCCTGCTCTGGTCTGGCAAGACGTACCGCGATATCCGCCTCACGTCGTAACAGATCCACATTACGGTTATCAATATCGACTTCTATTGCTAATTGAGGATATTCACAGTGAAATTGACTCAATTTTTCCGGTAGCCATAGAATACCCAGGTCTTCAACCAGTGAAATACGCACCTTACCCTGTAATTGTTGATTCGCTCCAGTCGCTAGCCTCTCAATTGCCAGCGATCCTTCTTCCATAGACTTTGCATGTTGCAATATGTCTTCACCCACCTGGGTTAATGATAATCCCTGAGCAGTTCGATTAAACAATGTGACGCCAAGCTGATGTTCCAGTAACTCTATCCTGCGTCCAACTGTTGGCTGGCTGACGTACAGACGTCGAGCTGCTGCGGAAAGACTTCCGGTCTCTGCAACTGTGACAACATCTTTTAATGCCCGCCAATCCATACTGATTCTCGTCTATTGAAGCCTATTTTCAGTTATTCATATTTGTATAACAACTAAATGTTATTTGATGAAGACTATTCTTAAATTTATAGCATAATTACATCATGAATTCACCCCTTAAGGAGGGACAATCATGAAACAGATACTGAACCAAATCGTCCTGGTCTTCGTCCTTGCATTTACACATAGCAGCATAGCTCTGGCGGGACAGGGTTATGGAGAGCGGGATATTTCCTGGTTTTCATCCAGTACTTCCAGTTTGCTCAATCGCAGCAGTATCGCGCTGGCAACAAAACACACAAACCGTGGTATTGGATTTGCACAAAAGGCACTGGAGGAAACGTTGAATCCGATGGATCAGCTCATAGCCAACCACAACCTTTGTATTGGTTATCTGGCTTCGGATAATGCAGGATTGGCAACACCATACTGTGCTCGTGCTTTTGAAGTCGCTCAAGATCCTTATCAGGTCGTAAAGATTCGAGGTGCACTTCAAATAAAAAGTGTTGATGTGGTCATCTTCGCAGAGGAAAAAATAAGTCCTGTAGAAGTGATAGTAAGGAACATTCAACAACAGTATCCGAAAATACGTCTTGCGTTACTAATTAGATAACAAGAGCAGTGGACAGTTGCTTGTCTTGAAGATAACACTATCACCGACTTTAAAAACCCCGAGTAGGATTTGAAACTCTTCTGGAATCATCGGAGCTTTTTTGGTTACTGAACACATGATTAAATTACCCGAGATTTTGCTAAACGAATAGCCAGGGTGAGCCACAGAAAATGATCATTATTGGGGCAGGTAAACTGGGTGCACACGAGCTTAATTATTCATCAGACATCGACCTGATCTTTATCTTTCCTGAGGGGGCGTAACCAAGGATGGAAAAAACAGATCAGTAATCAGGGGTTTTTTATCCCGCTTGGCCAACAATTGATTAATCAGTTTAGCAAGTTAACAGCTGACGGCTTTATTTTTAGAGTCGATATGCGACTAAGACCTTTTGGACAGGCTGGAGCACTGGCGCTAAGTTTCAATGCAATGGAAGAATATTATGTCACTCATGGTCGTGACTGGGAACGCTATGTCATGATCAAAGCGAGTATTTCTGCTGGTGATACAGAGGAGGGCAAACGAGTGATGTGCCTGTTTGTGCAGCCCAATATGAGAATAATGCTGTTATGCATGCAAGGCCTTTCGGCACTTTTACTGGAACCATTTAAATTCAAGCGTTTTGGCAAAAGCTTATCGATGATGGGTTTTCTGATGTTGATTATATATACCCAAGATCGATGAAAGAGCTTGATGTTTATGAATTAAGAGATCAGTCTATCACCTATGAGCAAGATTGAATTAACCGCAGAAAACAAATTGAAATTAGAAGCACGACATAAGCAAGTGCGAGATATCCGGGAAGGTGATCGTATCAAAGCCGTATTACTGAATTCTGAAGGGTGGAGCACAACGATGATAGCGCAAGCCTTGCGCAAACATGAAACCTGTATACTTCGTCACTTGAAGGACTATACCCAAGATCGATGAAAGAGCTTGATGTTTATGAATTAAGAGATCAGTCTATCACCTATGAGCAAGATTGAATTAACCGCAGAAAACAAATTGAAATTAGAAGCACGACATAAGCAAGTGCGAGATATCCGGGAAGGTGATCGTATCAAAGCCGTATTACTGAATTCTGAAGGATGGAGCACAACGATGATAGCGCAAGCCTTGCGCAAACATGAAACCTGTATACTTCGTCACTTGAAGGACTATACCGGAGAGCAGAAATTGCACTGTGCAAACGGCGGTTCCGAGGAGAAATTAAGCAAGCGACAATGTGACGAATTACTCGCACATCTGACAGCACATCTATATCAACATAACCACCAAATTGTGGCTTACATCAAGACCCGTTATGGGGTTGACTACACGGTATCGGGTTTACATAAATGGTTGCATCGTCAAGGATTTGTTTATAAACAACCCAAAGGGGTCCCCGCCAAAGCCGATGTTGAACAACAACATGCCTTTATCAAGCAGTATGACGTATTGAAAGCAAACGTCGGTGCTGATGAGCCTATTTTGTTTGGTGATGGCGTGCATCCGACACAGTCGACGAAATTGAGTCACGGTTGGATAAAGAGAGGGACAAATAAGCTTATCAAAACAACCGCGAGTCGCACACGGATTAACCTATTAGGTGCGATTGAACTCAATGCCTTGTCAAACACGGTGACAGAAACCTATGACACGATTAATGCCGACAGCATTGTTGATTTTCTATCCAAATTACGAGCGCAATACGTTGATGCAAACACCCTTCACTGGATAGTTGATGGGGCGGGTTATCATAAGGCGGCGAGTGTTAAAGAAAAGGCAAACGAACTTAATATTAAGATACACATCCTGCCGCCTTATAGTCCTAATTTGAATCCGATAGAACGTTTATGGAAAGTGATGAACGAACACGTCCGTAATAACCACTATTTCCATTCGGCCAAGGAATTTCGTGAGCAAATCGATGACTTTTTCAAAAACACTTTACCGGATATCGCGGACTCATTGAACGATAGAATTAATGATAACTTTCAGATCATCGATCCTGCAACTTGAAGTTGATTGAGTATATACCGGAGAGCAGAAATTGCACTGTGCAAACGGCGGTTCCGAGGAGAAATTAAGCAAGCGACAATGTGACGAATTACTCGCACATCTGACAACACATCTATATCAACATAACCACCAAATTGTGGCTTACATCAAGACCCGTTATGGGGTTGACTACACGGTATCGGGTTTACATAAATGGTTGCATCGTCAAGGATTTGTTTATAAACAACCCAAAGGGATCCCCGCCAAAGCCGATGTTGAACAACAACATGCCTTTATCAAGCAGTATGACGTATTGAAAGCAAACGTCGGTGCTGATGAGCCTATTTTGTTTGGTGATGGCGTGCATCCGACACAGTCGACGAAATTGAGTCACGGTTGGATAAAGAGAGGGACAAATAAGCTTATCAAAACAACCGCGAGTCGCACACGGATTAACCTATTAGGTGCGATTGAACTCAATGCCTTGTCAAACACGGTGACAGAAACCTATGACACGATTAATGCCGACAGCATTGTTGATTTTCTATCCAAATTACGAGCGCAATACGTTGATGCAAACACCCTTCACTGGATAGTTGATGGGGCGGGTTATCATAAGGCGACGAGTGTTAAAGAAAAGGCAAACGAACTTAATATTAAGATACACATCCTGCCGCCTTATAGTCCTAATTTGAATCCGATAGAACGTTTATGGAAAGTGATGAACGAACACGTCCGTAATAACCACTATTTCCATTCGGCCAAGGAATTTCGTGAGCAAATCGATGACTTTTTCAAAAACACTTTACCGGATATCGCGGACTCATTGAACGATAGAATTAATGATAACTTTCAGATCATCGATCCTGCAACTTGAAGTTGATTGAGTATAGACCCAAAAATTAAAGTTGTTGATGAAACAAGTGCAATATTAACTTCAAGCTGGAAAATGAATAAGACTGCAGGTGTTATCCATAAAGAGCTTTGGGTAATTCAGGCAAACGGAATTGCAAAGTTACCTGAGGATGATTTTGAAGCAACGGGGTAACAAAGCGATACTCAGACCTGGCGAAAATAGGCCGTTGAGCGCGATGTTGGATGGTTATACATAAACCAATTGTCGGATACCACAGGGACGAGGAAAATCATTGGGTCGCTGAACTGGGATGTGGGCACAATCAACATGTAAGGAACAGTAAACCTACCCCGGCTTGACGCACACTCTCTAAAGGGGACAATCGTCCCAAAGGAGGTGAAGATGAGCAAGACAAACAAGAAAGACATACAGTCCAGAATTCAAGCTTGAAGCCGTTAGATAACTCGAACAAGGGGATAAATCGCCTAACGACATTGTAACCCTCCCATAAATTATGGTATTGAACGTCTGCCAGAAGTGTATTCCATACGACAATATTCAATAAACGCTGTAATAATTTCACTTGCTTCAGAAGCATGATGCCAGGCAAGTCCAACGTCCATACTGGGAATATCCTCAAGCAAATCACGCACTTCAATGCGATCACCTTCCAAAGACCAGGGTCGATAAACCATATCAGATAAAATCGTTACACCAGCACCGCTGGCAACCATACTTCGGACAGCTTCTACTGACTCAGTTTCAAATAAATGACTTGGCCGACAATTAAATTGTTTCCAGAATTCACGATGGGTGCGATTGGCTTCATCAATCATCAATTGTATATAAGGTTCTTTGGCAATATCTTTTATTGAGATTTTAGATTTCGCCAATAATGGATGATTAGGTGCCGCCCAGAGTCGACGACGTGATCGAACCAGGGTTTCTGATTCCAGCTGTTCTTTGTGATTGAGGTTAGACACCAGTAGTACAGCGATATCCAGTTCCTGATTCAATAGTTTACGTTCAATGACGGTGCGCGATTTTTCCACCAATTCAATATCAATATTCGGAAAGGCACGCCGAAATCGTGCATATAGGGGGGGTAAAAAATAACTTGAAACAGTGATGGTGACCCCGACGCGGAGTTTCCCGGAAAAACGACTATGGCTTTGGCTTATCGAATCTGTCGCCGCCGCGACAGCCTCTAATATGTTTTGGCATTGTTGTAAAAATCGCCCGCCCTCATAAGTCAGCTTCAATCCCTTGTAATGACGATCAAATAAGGTCACACCCAGGATAGATTCCAGTTCCTGAATTGCGCTAGTGATAGCAGAGGGAGATATCGCGATTGCCGCAGCAGCGTCAGAGACTTTTCCATTCTCTGCTGCGGCAATGAAATAACGGATTTGACGTAATGTGAGTGACATAGTGACCTGGATTAGTTATTAATTTCTATTATTCTAAATTTAAAAAATATAGTTTCTGTTTAAGAGAATATACTAGATTATTTTTCTAAATATACAAACATATTAATGCAGCTTCTTTATATTCCATAAAGATAAAATGTGAGAATTTGCTAACAATCGGCGAATAGATTCACCTATTTATATCGTCTCTCGTAGCTGATAGTTAGCGAGTTGTTTACACTTCAAAGCCACCTGTTTAGGGTTAAGCATAGGATTAAGTAGTGAAAATCAGCAATAAATATTAATTCTGAAAAACAGAATATTTATGATGTAAAAACACTATTTACAAATATAGTAGTTTATATGATCCTTAAATCAAGCCAAGTAATACCGTATGAATAAGCTCAAAGGTTTATCAAGCATTAGAAGCACAGAAAATTTTTAATGGTAGGAGCAGCGTATATGCGCAAAATTGAAATAAATTGTGACATGGGTGAAGGCTTTGGTCTTTACAAAATGGGTGACGACGAAGCCTTAATGAAACACATCACGTTGGCCAATATTGCCTGCGGATTTCATGCCTCTGATCCAATGATTATGGAAAAGACTGTACAGCTCGCCAAACAAAATAAAGTAGGTGTTGGCGCACACCCATCACTTCCGGATCTACAGGGTTTCGGCCGTCGGGAAATGAAAATCCCACCGGAAGAATTACGTGCAGCAGTAACCTATCAGGTAGGGGCTTTACAGGGTTTTCTAAACAAGACAAATGTGCCACTCAATCATGTAAAGCCGCATGGTTCCCTGTATGGGATGACCGCCCGCGATGAAGCCATGACGAATGCGGTATGTGATGCAATAGAACATCTGAATGTGCCCTTTTTAGGTATGGCGAACACCTGTCATGAAAGCGTATGTAAGCAGCGCAATATTCCCTTTGTTGCTGAATTTTATGCAGACCTTGATTACGACGCACATGGCACTCTTGTGATCACACGTGAACATGATGAAAAAAATCCTGTCCAGGCTGCTAAACGTGTCGCAAAGGCATTGGAAGAGGGACTTGTTACTTCAACAGAGGGAACGGATGTTAGCGTTAGCGTGGAAAGTATTTGCGTACATTCCGATACACCGAATGCGGTAGATGTGGCGATATCGGTAAAGAAAGTCGTCGATGATTTTAATAAAGAGCAACGTTAGAGATTGAGTTACTCATGAAGAAAGTGCTTATTGCAAACCGTGGTGAGATCGCCTGTCGTATTATATCCAGTTGTCGATCACTTGACTTAAAAACGGTTGCTGTTTATTCAGAGGCTGACGCGAATGCGTTACATGTTGAGATGGCGGATGAGGCCGTTGCATTGGGGGCAGCACCTGCAAAAGAGAGTTATCTGAGGATAGATAAGATTTTACAGGCAATGGCGGATACAAACGCCGATGCAGTACATCCCGGTTATGGGTTTTTAGCAGAGAACCCGGATTTCGTAGATCAGGTGAAAGCAGCCGGTTACACCTGGGTTGGGCCTGATGCTGAGGTGATGAAAGTCATGGGTGATAAGGGATGGGCTCGAAAAATTGCAGATGAAGCAAGTGTTCCGGTTCTGCCTGGCAGCGCGCGTTTTGTCTTTAATGATGAGCCTCTGATGCAGGAAGCAGCAGCAGCGATTGGTTACCCGTTGTTAGTCAAGGCGTGTGCCGGTGGTGGCGGTATCGGCATGAAACAGGTTGATACTGAAGAACAACTTAATGATGTAGTTGATAGCACTCAAAAAATGGCTAAACAAGCCTTTGGTGATAGTACTGTTTATCTGGAAAAATATATCCCTCGTGCCAGACATATAGAAATACAGGTGTTTGGTTATGGAAATGGCGAAACCATACATCTTTACGAAAGAGAATGTTCAATACAAAGGCGTTTTCAAAAAGTGATAGAAGAAAGCCCAGCCCCTAATTTACCTGTCACGATACGTGATGCAATGGCCAACGCCGCGGCTAAATTATGTCGGGCAGTCAAATACGCTGGAGCCGGCACGATCGAATTTATTGTTGATGCAGACACTAATGACTTCTATTTTCTGGAGATGAATACGCGTATACAGGTGGAACATCCCGTGACAGAGATGACGACAGGCCTGGATCTTGTCGCCATGCAACTCAAGCTTGCCAGCGGTCAACTGGATGCGGTCAAACAAACCGATGTTAAACATCAAGGCCACGCTATCGAATGTCGTTTATATGCGGAAAATCCCGCAATCAATTTTATCCCGTGTCCGGGCAAACTGGAGAAATTTGAATTACCTGAACAAACAGACGGTATACGTATCGATTCCGGGTTCCGTTCAGGCGATGAGATCACGTTTCACTACGACCCAATGATTGCAAAAATAATCTGCCATGCAGATAACAGGTCGCTGGCAATCGAAAAAATGTCTAACACATTAGATCTTACCAAAGCGGAAGGTATCGTCACCAATCGTGATTTTTTGTATAAATTAATTGGTCTCAATGATTTTGGTGCCGGGAAAATTTACACTGGGTTTATCAATGATCATCAGTCTCAAATAATGAATTGATTATTTCTTTAGGAGCATAATTTATGATTTATGAAAAACCAAAATTTTTACCTGGAGGTGATCGATACATTCTGATTGAGTTTGGCAATGAAATGAATTTGAAATTAAATTTTCTGGGGCAGGGATTAGGGACTGCCTTGTTGGACAACAATACCAAAGGCGTTGTTGAAACGGCGGCCTGTTTTGCGTCGACCTTAATACATTACGATCCAGATCAAATCAGTTTCGATGACCTGAAAAAGGAAATCCTGTCGGTCATTGAATCATTAGGGCCATCCGATGATCTAGAACTGGAAAGCCGCTTATTTTATTTTCCAACAGTTTATCTGGATCCTTGGACGAAAAAATGCGTGGAAGATTATTGCGATAAGATTTCCAGGAAAAAATCAGACCCGGAATTGGTGGCCGAATTGAACGACCTAAGGGATGTGAACCAATTTGTACGGGTCCATTCCGGCACAGAATATTGGGTCGCCTCATTGGGCTTTTGGCCCGGGCTACCATTTATGATGCCACTGGATCCGCGTTGTATGTTGACAGCGCCAAAGTATAACCCGCCAAGAACGTGGACGCCTAAAGGCACTGTCGGAATGGGGGGCGCTTCGACAGCAATTTATCCTGAGGCCCTGCCGGGTGGTTACCAGATATTTGCACGCATCCCAATGCCAATCTGGGACACGCAACAACGTTTCCCGCAATTTGAAAACAGTATTTGCCTTTTCAAACCCGGTGATCGGGTTAAATTTGTGTCCTGCACGGTTGAGGAGTTCGAATACATTGAAGCAGAAGTTGAAGCAGGGAGTTATGTTTATAACGTTGTTGAATATCAGAAATTTTCGGTCAGAGGCTATAACAATTGGCTGAATACACTTGATAAATCTGAACGATTTTAGGAGTCAGTTATGATTGAGGTCATTAAATCGGGGCTCGAAACCTCTGTACAGGATCACCCAGGTCGCATTGGTTTCTGGAATCAGGGGTTTCCACCATCAGGCCCCATGGACAGTTGGTCTTTTCGTCTGGCAAATTTATTAGTCGGTAATGACCCGGATGCTGCCGGGTTCGAATGTCAGTTTATTGGGCCAACACTAAAGTTCCAAAGAGATGCTGTTATCGCACTTACCGGTGCAGACATGCAAGCCAAACTGGATGGTGAAGCGATAGCCTTATGGGAAAGTATTCGCGTTAAGCAAGGACAAGTACTCGAAATGAGTTTCGCCATCACTGGAGCACGTGCCTATTTCGCAATCGCTGGCGGGATTGAAACAAAACCCTGGCTGGGTTCGCGTTCAACATTCCATAAAGCCGGGGTGGGCGGCATGGAAGGCAATGCCATTCAGGCAGGGCAAGTTGTTCCTGTCGGGCAAGGCGAGGGGACAGCCGGTCAAAAAGTAAAACCTGAATGTCGCCCCGATTTTACGACGGATAAAACCTGGACGGTCAATGTTGTTAAGGGGCCTAATGATGACTGGGTCGATGAAGCCGGGCATGAGCGTTTCTTAAGCAGTTACTGGAAATTGTCTGCCAAAAGTGATCGCACCGGTTATCGGCTTGAAGGACCCGATTGGACATTTACTGATAAAGCGACCAACAAAGGACCTGAACACGGATCAGAGCCATCAAATATCATTGATCATGGTTATCCACTAGGGGCTATTAATCTAGCAGGACAAACTCCCATTATCCTGGTCAACGATGGACCGAGTATGGGTGGTTTCATTAATCCCTATACCGTTCCATCTGCAGAATTCTGGAAGTTAGGTCAGTCAAAGCCGGGAGAAAGTTACCGTTTTTGCGATATCACAGTTGAAGAAGCACAAAAACTTCGCCAGGATCTGAATAATATTTGTAGTAAAAGCAGTATCTGTTAAAGGGGGAAATAACGATGAGCACAAATGTAACGACGATGGTACCTGGAAATATATGGAAGGTGCTGGTTAAAGAGGGGGATAGCGTGAAACAGGGAGATACGCTTTTTATTATGGAAGTGATGAAAACTGAAGTAAATCATGATGCGCCAACAGATGGCAAAGTGACTGCCGTTCATATTGTTAACGATCAATCAGATGTTGAAGCAGGCATGGTGGCAATAGAAATTGAATAATTTAAGTGAGGATTTTGTAAGGATAGTGATTTTGTTCTCGCCGATTTTTGCTCGGCAATTTGTTCCTGACGTTATCCATCACCTACGCCCATGTAGGCGCCCTGCAAAATCAGCATACAGTAAGTCCATCTGGCCTGATTGAACCGGAAAAGGAATAGTGCAATAGAAGGTTCACGGTTATTGCGTCACTGCTATGAATTCACCATCGAAAGCAAACAGATCCTGGCTAAGATTAACTATTGATGCGCAAGCAGCACTGATAATAAAAACATTCTTGTTACCCATATTGCGGGAATAACACAT
The DNA here is from genome assembly GCA_965250225.1 of Gammaproteobacteria bacterium. Lineage (GTDB taxonomy): Bacteria > Pseudomonadota > Gammaproteobacteria > Eutrophobiales > Eutrophobiaceae > CBDEUK01. The sequence goes on along the minus strand of CBDFNQ010000037.1, from coordinate 252,992 downwards.
ATGAATAAATCAATTTCAGATTCAACAGGTTCATTAAATCTGGATCATTACTGGCTGCCGTTCACACCAAATCGTCGTTATAAATCGGCACCGATCATGCTGAAATCAGCAGAAGGGATGTACTATGAAACGGTCAATGGCGATAAATTACTGGATGGTACGGCCGGACTTTGGTGTTGCAATGCAGGCCATGGCCGACGCCAGATTGCCGAAGCAGTGCAAAAAAACTTAATGCAGCTTGATTATGCATCATCCTTCCTGGTTAGCCACCCGCAGGTATTTCAGTTGTCCGAACGTTTATGTGCGCTTGCGCCCGAAGGACTCAGCCGTGTGTTTTATACCAATTCAGGCTCGGAATCCGTTGATACCGCATTGAAAATTGCATTGGCCTATCAGCTGGTGCGCGGGGAAGGACAACGTACATTATTCGTTGGGCGAGAAAAAGCCTATCACGGTGTCAGTTTTGCTGGCATATCGGTTGGTGGGATTGCTAATAACCGTAAGCAGTTCAATAACAAACTGGCTTGTGTAGATCATCTGCCGCATACGCTTGATATTGAGCGAAATGCCTTTAGCCGTGGCTTACCTGAACATGGTAAAGAATACGCAGACGTATTGGAAAAAATTATTGCCTTACACGATACCTCTATTATTGCAGCCGTAATCGTTGAACCTATTGCCGGGGCCGGTGGTGTCATACCACCGCCGAAAGGTTATCTAAAACGGCTACGGGAGATTTGTGATAAGCACGGTATTTTATTGATCTTTGATGAAGTCATTACTGGTTTTGGTCGGCTCGGCAAAGCCTTTGCAGCCGAACGATTTGATGTAACGCCAGACATCATCACCACTGCCAAAGGTTTAACCAGCGGCACCATTCCTCTGGGCGCAGTCATACTTAAGCAAGAGATCTATGACGCTTTTATGCAAGGGCCTGAAGAAGTAATCGAATTATTTCATGGTTATACCTATAGCGGACATCCTGTTTGTTGTGCAGCGGCACTGGCTACCTTGGACATCTATCAAGAGGAAGATTTATTTCAACGTGCCCTGGATATCGCCCCGGTTTGGGAAGATGCCTTGCATAACCTTAAAGATTTACCTCAAGTCATCGATATTCGTAATTTTGGCCTGCTGGGGGCAATAGAGTTACAAGCCAGGCCGGAAACCCTGGGTCAGTCCGGTTATAAGGTATTCCTTGAATGCCTGAAAAAAGGGGTATTGGTACGCGGCGCAGGCGACGCGATTTTACTCTCGCCCCCCTTGATCATTGAAGCACAGCAGATTGAACAAATTGCAAACACTCTGAGAGACGCGATCAAGACGTTAAATTAATCGTGAAATGGGCCTGGTTAAACAGGGCTTTCTTAAATTATATTCAGTGTTACTGAATGGAGCAGATAAAATGTTAGTTGGAATTCCCAAAGAGATTAAAAATCATGAATATCGGGTTGGGCTTACCCCAGCCGGGGTAAGAGAGCTGATGTTAAATGGCCATCAGGTTTTTATAGAAAAAGATGCCGGAAAACAAATAGGGCTTAGCAATGACATGTATGAAAAAGTCGGAGCGGAAATTGTTCCGAACGAAAAAGAAATCTATTCCCGCTCCGAATTGATCATCAAGGTAAAAGAGCCGCAACCACTGGAATGTCGAATGCTTAGTGAAGGCCAGACTTTGTTCTGTTATTTACATCTGGCACCTGATCCCATTCAAACACAGCTTTTAATTGAATCGGGGGCAACATGCATCGCCTATGAGACAGTGACTGACAACAACGGTGGTTTGCCATTATTGGCCCCGATGAGTGAGGTAGCAGGGCGATTGTCAATTCAGGAGGGGGTCTATCATATAAAGAGTAGTCAAGGTGGTCGCGGTGTTTTGATTGGCGGTGTCCCCGGTGTAGAACCTGCACGTGTACTCGTGATTGGTGGCGGGGTTGTCGGTGTCAATGCGGCGCGTATTGCTGTCGGAATGGGGGCACAAGTTACTATTATCGACGCTTCTCTAGCGCGTCTGAAGGAGATCGATGATGCCTATGGTGGCCGAATTGTCACACTTTATTCAACATCGGAAGCAGTAGAGCAACAAATTTCAATGGCGGATATTGTGGTTGGGGCTGTATTGATCCCGGGAGCTACCTCACCAAAGTTAATTACCCATGATATGTTGAAATTAATGAAACCCAATTCTGTGTTGGTGGATGTCTCAATTGATCAGGGCGGCTGTTTTGAAACCAGCCATGCAACTACCCATCAGGATCCTACTTTCATTGTCGATGATGTTATTCATTATTGTGTTGCCAATATGCCAGGTGGAGTTTCCAGAACATCAACGTTTGCATTGACCAATGCGGTATTACCGTTTGCAGTCAAGCTTGCAAATGAGGGTTACCAGGATACATTACTTGCAGATCCAAATTTTTTAAATGGCCTCAATGTCCATAATGGTAAAATTACCTGCCTAGGTGTAGCGCAAAGTTTAGGCTATGACTATGTTGGGGCTGAACGAGCAATATCATGACTTTGAGAAAGTGATAGACAAATTTAAAAGATAATGGCTCAAGCAAGAAATAAAGCGAAGGCCATCGTGCAAATAATAATGAACGAGTCTTTGTTACCGAAAGACAATTTGCGCCAGGCGCAGAAACCGGTTGGTACATTCACAGTTATGATCATGCGGGTTATTAAGATGTTGAGGCTGTAGAAAAACCCCTATTACTGCCCTAACTTTGGTAAAATAGCACAACCCATACAGAGCTATTTACTACACCTAAATTCATCCCTTATGATCACAATCAGAGTTCAATGGTAGTGATCAATTACCAAGACCAACTTCAATCGGGTACCTTCGAACATGCAATCCATTACTTGATAGAGAACACGTTAGACCTGTCTGTTTTTTATCCCCGGTATAAGAACGATGACAACGGTCGACCTGCCATTGCCCCGGCTATTTTATTGAAGGTCATTTTGTTTGCCTACTCCAAGGGGATCACGTCAAGTCGTGAGATCCAATGGTGTTGCCAAACGAACATACTTTTTAAAGCCTTGTCGTGTGATAGCGTGCCGCATTTTACAACGATTGCAGACTTCGTCAGTTCCTGTGCAACTGAGATAGCGGGTTTGTTTGAACAGATATTATTGATTTGTCATGAACAAGGATTACTGGGTCATGAGTTGTTCGCGATTGATGGTTGCAAGATATCTTCGGATGCATCAAAAGAATGGTCTGGAACCTTTAAAGAACTGTCAGACAAACGCGATAAAATCAAACGTCAGATCCAACATCATATTAGCGAGCACCAACAGTTAGACAAGAATGACACACGTGATGAAGAAAGACGCAAACGCACTGAGCAGACCATTGAGACATTAAATAAAGCGCATGAGAAGATAGAACAATTTTTAAAGTCCAACAGCCCACGGATGGGCCAAGGCAAAAAACCCAAAGGCAGGTTTATGCTCCTGCAAAACCGGCATTCTCCACATCCATGTGGGTCAAGTCAAAAGTAATATCACCGATAATGAAAGCGCCAAGATGACCACCAACAAAGGGACTATTCAGGGGTACAATGGCGTTGCCTCGGTCGATAAAAAACATCAAGTCATCATTGATGCCCAGGCCTTTGGTGCAGGTCAGGAACACCATACCTTACCTTACAGCCTGTGATGAAGACTATTCAAACACGATTTAAACGTCTAAAAATAAGTGACGACATTTATGAAGACGGGACTATCATCACGGCCGACGCAAACCCAACTACACGGACTGGATGAAGCATCGAGTGGACAGTGACAAAGGCAAACAGATTTATAGCCATCGTATGTCGGTGGTGGAACCCGTTTTCGCAAATATCGGCTCGAACAAAAAACTCAATCGTTTTAGCTTACGAAGCAAAAAGAAAGTTCAGGGACAATGGCAGCTTTACTGCCTTGTTCATAATACCGAGAAGCTGGTTAATTATGGTGATATAGCGGCCTGAGAAGGACGAGGAAAGTCTTATAAAAAGCACTCTCAAAATTAACCTGAAGACACACAGCTTATCTTGAAACCAGGAGCAAATAACGGCAAAGTGAGTATTATGAATTTAATCATCTGGCTGAATAGAATTACGTGCTTTTTTAGAGTTTTTCTACAGCCTCGTTAGCTATATTCTTAGGTGATAATAATCCATGAAAGAAATTACTAGAATCAACCATGTTGGTCTTCGTGTGAGCAATCTGAATATCACACGCAAATTTTACGAACGTCTGTCGAGTCTGGTCAGTCACCAGAATTCTTTTCGATTAATTGTTCCCATCCGGTGGAATATGAACCAGCAATCGAACCCAGTGACTGGATTCATCAAGGAAAGGGAGTTCGACCAAATGCTCCAAAAATGGAAAAGATCGCGCTCTGCAAAATTGGACATCTCGAAAACGGTGATTCAGTAGAACTAGGAGAACTTTGTCGAGATCTTGCCAGGCGCATCCCACACATGGATATATGGGGCGGTTGCTGTGGTACATGAAACACCCATCTAGATGAGATAGCAAAAAACATTTTGGCCACGTGAATGAAATTATTATCCATAAGAATGTTCAGAAATGCTGCCAAACCAGTGGTTGCAGTCGGACATATTCTCTGGCGTACACGACGTTATCTCTTTTAAGAAAAAATCATCACAGGTCAATACGTAAAAAATATTAACCGGATCAGTTTAGAGGTTTAGTTTCGATTATGTTCTTCCAACAACAAATTTAAAATCGCATTTGCATCGGAACCCGATTCCCAATCGCCATCTTCATTAAGCACTATGACTTCCGTTTTGCCTTCAACGTCTGTAAGACTAAGTTGATAGGACTTACTTTCCGGTTCGTCATCTCCCCAGAATTTAAGCGTGTCCAACCAACCTTCTTCTTTTTCTTCAACCTTTCCAGTATAGACAATATAGTAAATACCTTTTGATGTATCCTTGGCCTCTACAAACAGATCAGAGCGCTGCAACAGCTCTTCGGTTTGTGGCCAGGCAATACTAAATTCGGCAGGTAACCTCAATAAAAGATTATCGTCGCCGGCATTTTCCAATTGCGCAAGTTCACGTTGTGTAGCAGCAGTACGTATTGGTGTGGTAGAACGACTATCAGAAACGATCGGACTATCACCATAAAATATCTTTTTGATCTCAGCGACTACCCTGCTTACTTTTTTCTTGTCTGCTTCCTGATCAATCCATTCGATATTTTCATCGCCTAACCCGAGCTTTTCCTGTCTTTCACCTGAAACAAATAATATGGTGTTATTTCCTGCCTCAGCAGGTTCTGCAAAAATTTTGAATTTCTCTCGATAGGACTGTTCACCTGTTGTGGCTTCGCTCCAACTGGTTTCCATCACACCAAGTTCTGCGTCTTCCAGATCAATTTCATAGCCTTTCTCATGCCAATAAGCTATAAGCTCAGGCCATACGTTTTCCGCACTACCCGGCACGGGAAGTACTTTTTCACCAGGATATTGTGCCGCTAATAATTCAAGCTCGGACAAACCCCCGCGTTTTTTTTGTAATTCATAGGCCGTTAATGTGGTTGGCTCTGCTTCACCAGGAATGATCAGATTATCATCACCATCGATGGTTAAATCAGGAGGCACTTCCAGATCAGGCAATGAACGACTCTTAGTATATTTCGTTCTATTGTCTGGCAAGACCTCATCAAAATCTGGTATATATTGACAGGCGCCAAGCGCCAGAATAGTAATTGGTAATAAAATTATTTTTTGTAAATTCATTGTACTCATACTTGGTTCAAATTATTGTTGATATTATTTAACTAATCGCACCTGCCTGCCTCATTGCTGCAAATACCTCAGATTCCATTTCCTCTGCCAACCAGGTTAAAGGTAATCGGATACCATCTTCAGTCAATCCCATCTTATTAAGCGCCCATTTTGCTGGTATTGGGTTTGACTCAATAAATAGCTTTTGGTGCAAACCGGCAATGGTCTTATCAATCTCTCTTGCTTTTTCGACATCACCTGAACTGGCAGCCACACACATATCATGCATCGCTTTTGGTGCAACGTTTCCAGTAACTGTGATTACCCCATCGCCACCTTTGAGGATAAAGTCACAGGTCGTTGCATCATCACCACTGACCAGTAAAAATTCTTTGCCACAAAGTTCTCGTATGACATCAATCCTTGATAGATCGCCAGTCGCCTCCTTGACCCCGATAATATTTTGTATCTTTGATAGACGGCCAATAGTTTCTGGCAACATGTCACAAGCAGTACGACCAGGCACATTATATAGAATCTGGGGAATGTCCACAGCCGCTGCAACAGCAGCATAATGTTGATACAGCCCTTCCTGTGGCGGTTTATTGTAATATGGTGTCACCAAAAGACAGGCATCCGCACCCGCTTTCAGGGCATTTTCTGTCAATTCGATGGCTTCAGTCGTCGAATTTGCACCAGTCCCGGCAATGATCGGGACGCGTCCGTTAGCCAATTCGACAAAACGACGGATCACCTCACAATGCTCTGCCATAGTCAGAGTGGCTGATTCACCAGTGGTTCCAACTGCAACAATAGCATCGGTATCATTTTCAACATGAAATTCAACCAGTGCTTTGAGTGCCTGAAAATCTAGTGCTGTGTCGGCTGCTGTCCCACTTTTCATCGGTGTAACTACGGCAACCATGCTGCCTTTGAACATATAACTATTTTCCTTCTACTTCGTTTTGTCTTTGTATGGCGTCAAACTGAACAGGGTAAAATCTAAGTGTCTTACCCTTGATAAAATATGCCGTGTTAAAGTTGGCAAATCTTAATGGATGTAGCTTGGCACAAAATGCAGGGTAGGGTATGGTACTTATCTGTACGTGACATGACAAGATTATTCAAAAAAGTCGTTGTAAATAAAGCCTTTAATTCATGGCCGTGGGCCTTTCTGAACCAAGAATTCTTCTGATCATGCAAAATCACCTCGTTATAACCGCCCTGGGAACCTACGCCGATAATCTGGTCGAGCAATTTTCCGCTGCAATCAAGGATTGCGGATGCAATATTGTTGATGGTCGCATGACAACGATGGGCTCAGAATTCACCATGAGTGTGATGTTGTCAGGTAGCTGGGATTCCATCGCCAAAATGGAAAGCGTGCTGAAAAAGCTTGAGGATCGTCTCAGTCTAATCATCACGGTTAAACGGACTGAGATGACTAAATCCAGTAACGATTTGATGCCCTACGCCATCGATGTTGTCTCGTTTGATCATACTGGCGTCGTAAATGATATTGCCAAGTTCATCTCCAATAACAACATTATTATCCAGGATATGTATACCAACAGCTATCCTGCCGCCCACACTGGCACGCCGATGTTTTCCCTGCATATGACAATTAATATACCGACTGATATTTCCATTGCTTCATTACGTGGTGATTTCATGGAATTCTGCGACAAGTTGAATTTGGACGCAATTATGGAGCCGGTTAAATAAATTTAAGGTTACGCAGTTACCGATTCATCTGTATTCGAGGTAGTTGGCCAGACATTGATCAGGGCCTTTACCAGGGTGGCTAATGGAATTGCAAAAAACACGCCCCAAAACCCCCAAAGACCTCCGAACACTAACACCGCTGCTATGATAGCAACGGGATGCAAATTCACCGCCTCTGAGAATAGTATGGGCACCAGCACATTGCCATCAAGAAACTGGATTATAAAATACCAAACCATTAACCAGGTAAATTCCGATCCGAGCCCCCACTGAAAATAACCTACTACCGCTATTGGCACAGTCACGGTTGCCGCACCTATGTAGGGAATGAGAACCGACAACCCCACTATGAGAGCCAGTAATGGTGAGTAATTGAGCCCCAGGATCTGAAAGACAACATAGGAAGTACCACCCACGATAATAATTTCATACACTTTGCCACGCACATAGTTGCCAATCTGTCCGTCCATTTCATGCCACACTTCGGTGACCAGATGCCGTTCAGTCGGCAGGAAACGACTGAGCCATGTGAGAATCATTTGCTTGTCTTTAAGAAAGAAAAACACCATCAACGGGACTAGCACCAGATACACCAGGATAGCAATTAAGGCTGGAATGGAAGCTGCTGAAAATGACAATACATTACGTCCAAGCTCACTCATACCACTACGGATAGTATTGATAAATTCTCCTACTGCCGTTTCAGTGATGATATCTGGATATTGTAAAGGTAACTGCAACAATAATGCCTGACCGTTATTGATCATATCGGGGACTTCCTGAAAGAACTGGCTGATCTGCCGAGTCAGTATCGGTAAAAAACCAAACAAGAAAAAGAACATAAATGCTACAAACAGGAGAAAAACCAGGTTTACGGCAAGTATCCGTGGCGCCTTATATTTTTCGAGCTTTTGCACCGAAGCCTCCAGTAGATAGGCTATGATAACCGCTGCCATCAATGGCGCCAGCATCTTGCCCATCGAAAAAATCACCACCGAACACACCAGGATCAGCACTGCTAATAAAGCAGCTTGTGGATCGGTGAAATATCGGTGATACCAGGCCTTTATAAAATCAAACATATTGTTACCGTCTTAACAGAGATACGCACATAATAGATTAAGGAAACTCTGAATAATACAGAGATTCCTTAAAGTATAACTTGTGGATATACCCATATAAAATACAGCTATGTCATCTTCATCGAAAAATCTGTCACTAGATTATCAGCAACTCGCGCTTGATATCAAACAATGGGCACATAAGCTGGGATTTCAGGACTGTGGCATCAGCGATGTTGCGCTCGATGAAGACGAACGACATCTGTTGAATTGGTTGAAGAATGACATGCATGGAGACATGGACTACATGCAACGACATGGTACAAAGCGTTCTCGGCCCAGGGAATTATTAGCCGGGACACAACGCATCATTTCATTACGTATGGATTATTTCCCTCCGGATGCCTCCCATCCGAGTAAGGTATTAAGTGACCCCGATAAAGCCTATATCTCTCGCTATGCCATGGGTCGTGATTACCACAAAGTAATGCGACAACGCATTCAACAATTAGCCAACAAGATTGAATCCCGAACAGGGGAATTTGGTTATCGCGCCTTCGTAGATAGTGCCCCGGTACTGGAAAAAGCTCTGGCGCGGAATGCTGGGCTAGGCTGGCTCGGCAAGCACAGTAATTTAATTCATCCCAAGGTTGGCTCCTGGTTTTTTCTCGGTGAGTTATACACTGATCTTCCATTGCCCGTAGACAGAAAATTCGAGAAGGACCATTGCGGAACGTGTTCAGCCTGTATAGATATCTGCCCCACCAATGCGATCATTGGCCCTTATCAAGTTGATGCACGCAAATGCATCTCATATTTAACCATAGAGCTTCGGACATCAATCCCGATTGAATTCAGAAAACAGATCGGTAATCGTATTTATGGTTGCGATGATTGTCAGTTAGTCTGCCCATGGAATAAATTTGTACAAAATTCTGACGAACAGGATTTTCGAACACGTCATGGATTTGATGAACCCTATTTGATTGAATTATTCGGATGGACTGAAGAAGAATTTTTAAACAATACAGAAGGCAGTGCAATCCGACGCATTGGCTATGAATGCTGGTTAAGAAACATAGCCGTGGCACTTGGTAATGCGACACGATCCGATACGATTATTGCAGCACTTAACAAACGACTGGATTATCGATCTGAAATGGTACGGGAACATGTACTATGGGCATTGGAACAACATTCTGATTGATCTATCCTATGACGATAGCTTGTCTTTCCCATAAACGTAGAATCCAGTTATTAATGATTCATTTTATTTTTTTAGTTTTTATTTCGCCTTTATGGCAAAACAAAAATTAAATCGTGTATAGATTCAAGATGAGAAGAGCGATAATGCTACCAACCCAAGAAAATTTCTATAAAATCTAAAAACCATGAATAAAAAAACCACTGGCACATCAATCATAGTCATATTACTAGCATTGCTAGCCTCCTATCTGGGATATAAACCCAAAGGCATGACAAACTCTTTTGTCAGTAATGCCATGGCCATTGATAATTATCGTGATGCCCGAACTATCTTCTGGAACGAGGTGTATCCTGATGGCGGTGAGACATTATATTGTGGTGAGAAATTTGACGGCGGCTACCACAAAGATATTAATATCGAACATGTTTTTCCAATGTCCTGGGTAGCGTGGAAATTAAGCTGTGGTGAGCGTAAAAACTGTCGAGAAAACAGTGCCCAATTTAATCAAATTGAGGCTGACCTGTATAATCTTTTTCCTGCCAAAGTTAAAATCAACAAGGCCAGAAGCAGCCACCCTTTTGGTACGGTGAAAGGCGAAAAAAGAAAATTTGGTCGTTGTGATTTTGAAATAGATTATCAGTCACACACTGTTGAACCCAGAGAGACCGTCCGTGGCGATATTGCACGCACGATGTTTTACATGGCTGATCATTATGATCTTGATATCCGCGAGAAGCAATATAAAACCCTGCAACGGTGGAACAAACAAGATCCTGTTGATGCTGCTGAAAAAGCACGCAACAAAATAATAAAATCTATTCAAGGCAATGCTAATCCTTTTATTAAATAACGCCCTACAACTTCATGAACATTCTGGCAATTGATATAGGTGGCACTCATTCACGTTTTGCACACATTGAAGCAGAATCTTTCGATCAAATTAACCGCATCCCAACACAACAAATAGCTACGCAATCTGAACATACCCATTCGCTACAGGATTTACTGGACTATTTTTTGGCTAACAAAACAGATTCTTTTTACGATCTCAGTGAATACAAAACTATTGCCCTGTCGGTGCCAGGTCCTGTCTATGACGAAATCTGTTTACCACCCAACATCCCATGGCCCATCGATGTATCTCTACTAAAAAAATCACACAAGGTATTTATGCTCAATGATTTTTCTGCACAGGCCTATGGTTGTCTGGTTGATGCAGTACGATCAGAGATGGACATTATTCATAACGCCGGCATGAGCAAGGATAATATCAGCGCTGTTATCGGTGCTGGCACGGGAATTGGCCATGCGCTGTTACTAAAACATAAGCAACAGTATTCTGTTGTCAGCTCTGAAGCCGGTCACGCCACATTCAGTTTTATGGGTGATGAAGAAAAAGCCTTTGAACAATTTGTTCTCAAAAGGCTACATGTTAATTATTGCGTTAATGATCACATCGTCAATGGCCGTGGTATTTGTTTACTGCATGAATTTCTCAGTGCCGAAAAATGTACAGCTGCCCAGATTTTTTCGAACCCTGAAAGAAACGCACACACACTGGATCTGTTTGTACGTTTTTATGCACGTTTGGCAAGAAACTATTGTTTAAGTAATTGTATTGATAATCAACTGATCATCTCAGGCGGTCTGGCGGCAAAAAATCCAGCCTTGTTACAGCGCGCAGAATTTAGCGCGGAGTTTTCTAATCTGACAACCGAATCTTATCGACCGCTACTCGACAAGATCAACATCTATCTTAATAAACGAGATGATGTCGGTTTGATTGGCGCGGCTAAATACGCCTGTCTTATACATACGGCTCGACCCAGGGGACGACCTCATGGACGCAACTAATCAAAGCTCTCACGAATTAAAAAAACAGAACCAATATCCAGACCACACACACATTGATCAAAGCGATGAGCACTGCTGCAGAACCAACATCCTTGGCCATACCGGACAACACATGATGTTCTTTTCCTATCCGATCAACAATTGCCTCGATTCCAGTATTGAATAACTCAACGATCAAAACCAGTAACACAACCGAGATTAAAACTGCTTTCTCCACACCGGTTTCACCTAACCACAACGCAAGCGGGATCAAAATGATGGATAGAAATAATTCCTGACGAAACGCCGCTTCATTTTTATAACTGGCTTTTAAACCTTTAACAGAAAAAGAGAAAGCCTTAAGAATCCGCTTCAGGCCTTTAGTCCCTTGTGTTGCCATAATAAATTTAGCTTAAAAAAAAATTAACGCAGTGAAGCCAATGCTGCCTCATAATCTGGTTCATCAGCAATTTCAGACACCAGTTGAGAATGGATGATCTGATTGTTCTCATCCAACACCAACACAGCACGTGCCGTTATACCTGCCAGAGGTCCATCTTCAATCAACACACCGTAATCCTTGGCAAAATTGCGTGAACGCATCATCGATAATGATATAACATTCTCCACGCCTTCCGCCGCGCAAAAACGTGACATCGCAAAGGGTAGATCAGCAGAGATAATTAAAATCACCAGATCAGGGTTGTCTGCCGCCGCATCATTAAACTTTTTTGTTGACAAGGCACAGGTCGGCGTATCCAGGCTAGGGACAATATTTAGTAATTTTTTCTTACCAGAATAAGTCTCCAGGCTTACATCCTCAAGCTTGGCAGTCACCAGATTGAAATCTGGAGCTGTTGAGCCCGTTTCCGGGAGTTCCCCGTTCGTGTGTATTTCATTACCGTGGAGTGTAATGTTTGCCATTATAATATTTTCCCGTATTTGTTTATTTGATTTATAAATTTAGCTTAGTCATCCTGTATTAATTCTTCATACTCTTTGGCATCAACCAGTTCTGCGCTTTCATTATCTTCGCCAGGCTTGATCTGAAATAACCAGCCATCGCCATAAGGATCCTGATTAATATTTTCCGGATCATCGACAACGGCATCATTTACCGCAATCACCTCACCAGCAATCGGGGAATATATATCCGAAGCCGATTTGACCGATTCGACCAGACCACATTCTTCTCCCTCGGCATAATTCCTGCCAATTTCCGGCATCTCTACAAAGACAACATCGCCCAGTTCCTGCTGTGCATAGTCCGTAATACCAACCCGCATGTATCCTTCGCTGTTGCGCTCTAACCACGTATGGGTAGGGGAATATCGTAAATCTTGTGGTATCTCGCTCATGCACTCACCCTCTCATGTTTTCCTGAAAATTGTAGCAGGCTAATTACAATTGTGTTCAAAATTTTTAACTACTGATTTTCAAACACCACAAGGTGATCAATTTCCAGACGAATTCCAATCGCTTCATGGAGTTTATGATCATGGTGGCTGGGTACCAGGCTCAAAACCCGTTCGCCATTCTCAAGTCTCAATGTGTATAAAAATTCCGCACCGCGAAAAACTTTGTCGATGACCTCTGCGGTCTGTTCACTATCATCATCATGCAATATGTCATCTGGTCGAATCAACACCTTGACCTTCTTGTCAATTGCATAACCATGCTTATCATTGCCTTCTATCACCCCCAACTCGGTGTGAACACTAAATTCATTGCTGACAGTTCCTTCAACAAACATACCCTCTCCAACAAAATCAGCAACAAATTCATTCTCCGGCCAATGATAAAGATTAAATGCCTGATCCAGCTGTGATAATTTAGTCTCATGTAAAATGCCAATTCGATCGGCCATAGCAAAGGCTTCCAATTGATTATGACTGACCATAATGACCGTGACACCAGCTTGTTTTAATACCTCGCGTAAACCACGTGCCAGATGTTCTCGTAGTTCCACATCAAGATTCGAAAAAGGTTCATCCAGCAACAATATATTGGGTCTCGGTGCTAAAGCACGAGCAATGGCAACGCGTTGTTGTTGCCCCCCCGAAAGATGATGTGGATATTGATCAATAAATTCTTCCATCTCTAGCAATCGAACTAACTCATCGATACGGTGTTCTCGATCCAACTTTCCCAGATGTTTAATACCAAAGGCAATATTTTCCCGACTACTTAAATGCGGAAACAAAGCATAGTCCTGAAACACCATGCCCAGCTGTCTTTTTTCAACCGCTATACTAATGTTCGTGTCGGCAACTTTTTCACCAAGGATCCAGACTTCTCCCTGTATCGGCTTGATAAAACCAGCGATGGTTCTGAGTAAGGTTGTCTTGCCACCACCACTTGGCCCAAGTAAACAGATAATCTCACCGGTTTCAACTTCCAGAGAAACTTCATCGAGAATGATCCTGTCACCCAACTCAACTGAGATATTTATTATTTCAAGATGATTCATGTTGGCCTGGCCTGGATTTAGCGATTGAGATACTTAATAAAATAACGGGAATTATGCCGGCAAGGACAATAGCCAGAGCCGGTGTTGCAGCGTCCGCCAGTCGTTCTTCATTTGCCAATTCATACGTTTTAATTGCCAGTGTATTAAAATTGAACGGCCTTAATATCAACGTAGCAGGAAGTTCTTTTAATACATCAACAAAGACTAACAAAACAGCCGTTAGCAAACTGCCTTTAATCATTGGCATGTGTATGTCTTTGATGATCTGAATATTATTCATCCCCATGGTCATTCCCGCTTCATCAACAACGGGCTTTACCTTAAGCAAGGCTGCGTCTACTGTATTTAACGATACTGCTAAAAAACGGACTAAATAAGCAAACAGAAGAATAAACAAAGTTCCACTAAAAATTAAACCTGTGCCAATACCAAACATTTCCTTTGCCCATGAATCGATCACATTATCAAACCAGGCAAACGGCAACACGACACCCACAGCAATAATGGTTCCAGGCATCGCATAGCCCAGACTCAGAAAACGAATAATGCGTGATAATAAGACACCCGAATAGCGCCGCCTTCCATAGACAAAGAATAATGCCAGGAGTAAAGCGATGGCAGCTGTCAAACTAGCAAGCGAAAAACTATTCCAGATTAATTGAATAAAACTATCATCAATCACATTACTGTAGGTTTCTAACGACCATTTGACCAAAAAACTAACAGGTAGAAAAAAACCAAAAATTATCAGGCCACTGCATAAAATGAATGCGGCTATAGCACGACCACCCTTTAAACGTATCAGCTCAATTCGACTGTATCTTGAACTGCTGTGATAATACATTGCTTGTTTTCGTGAACGTTGCTCCAGATATATCAGGACGATCACAAAAAATAACATGAAGGCAGATAATTGTGCCGCTGCTATGCTGTTATCGAGACCAAACCAGGTTTTAAAAATACCTGTAGTAAAAGTGGGCACACCGAAAAATTGTACGGTTCCATAATCAGCCAACGTTTCCATCATCACCAGTGACAAGCCGACAAGAATTGCCGGTCGTGCTAATGCCAGGGCAACCGTGAAAAACATTCTCATAGGTCCACAACCTAGTGTCCTTGAGACTTCCAGTACACAAATCGATTGCTCAATAAACGAAGCTCTCGCTAATAAATACACATAAGGATAAAGCACCAGTGACATGACGAAGATCGCACCTGAAAGCGAACGAACCTCTGGGAACCAGTAGTCGCCATAACTTAATTCGAAGCTCAGCCTTATCCAATTCTGTAATGGGCCTGCAATATCCAGTACACCGGTATAGGTATAGGCAATAATGTAAGCAGGTATCGCCATCGGCAATAACAACAGGAAACTGAAAAAACGACTGCCGGGGAATCGGCACATCGTCACCAACCAGGCACTGGAAACACCCGCTAATAATGTCAAACATCCTACACCAGACATTAACAGTAAGGAATTGACGACGTAATCTTTCAACAGTGTCGCATATAGATGTTCCCAAACTGCTGCGTTTGGCACGAAGATGCAATAAAAAACTGTCAGTAGCGGAATAGAAAGTAATAGGGACAGCAAAAATGCACTGGATTTCCAAAGATTAAATTCTGCAAAAAACTCTGCAGGCCTTGTGGAACAGACTTGCGACTCACAGTTTGACATTTTTAAGTAAAGGCTATTTCCATCTAGCCCGATCCATCAACAAAACAGCATCACTGTTATATTTTCCTAATAGTGCCATATTGATATCATCTGCCTTAAATTCACCCCATTGTGTCAACAGGTCGCTACGCGCAATTCCAGCAACTACCGGATACTCATAATTCACTTTTGCATACCAGGATTGTGATTCATCGTTTAACAAAAACTCAATTAAGCAAATCGCCTCCGTCTTATGTTTCGCTGATCGTGTTAAACCAATGCCGCTTAAGTTTAAATGCGTGCCACGGCCTGCCTGATTCGGCCAAAATATTTTTACCCTACTCACTGACTCTCGTTCAGCAGCGTCGATTGAATCAACCATCCCGCCAATATAATACGTATTGACTAAAGCAATATCGCATTGCCCAGCAGCGACGGCCTTGATCTGATCACGATCACCTCCTTTCGGCGAACGGGCAAAATTATTAACAAGTCCCTTTGCCCATTTTTCAGTTTCATCAACACCATGGTGCGCGATTAAACTGGCAACTAATGATTGGTTATACACATTTGAGGAAGAACGTACGCATAATTTTTTATTCCATTGTGGATCGGATAGAGATTCATAACTGGACAACAAAGATTGATCGACTCGACTAGCGGCATAAACAATCACCCGTGATCGCAAAGATAAACCAAACCAATAGCCATCTGGATCTCGATAAGACACTGGTACTCTCTGATTGAGATAATCTGAATTAATGGTCTGAAATAATTTTTTTTCTTTTGCTCGATAAAGACGCGCGGCATCAACTGTGATCAATATATCGGCCGGACTATTCATGTCTTCCACTTCCATACGTTTTATTAACGCATCTGCCTGTCCAGTAATAAGATTGACTTTAATGCCGGTTTCTTTGGTGAATTGTTTTAATAGTGGCTTGATTAAAGCTTCTTTACGTGCTGAATAAACATTGACCTCCGCTGAGTATGAGGCACTTGTTATCGTCATTAATAAAACAACAAGAAATGAACGTAGAGATACAATCATGTTTCCAACTCTGTATTTCTTGTTCGTTTAAACCACATATAGCTTCCACTGATAGCTAACAATAATAATAAAAATCCAATAACATCCATAATTACCACACCCCAAAATCCAAGTATTCGTCCGGAATGAATATCCTGAATCACTCTCTCCGACGTAAGACCTTTGCCACGATATAATTGCTTGAGTTTAAACAATAACTCTTGAGTTGGTTCTGTGGACTCTGACCATTGCGCCTTGACTTTATCTGCTTCTCGCCATTTCATTTCTTCTAAATCCACGTGGTAAAATCCATGTGCAGCATCCAGCACCAATAAACCGTCTGTATCTATGCCAATTCTTTTCATCCCTGATGGGACACCATCGACACTGGCTAAAATTTCTATGGCCTTATCATTCTCATCAAATAGCAGTAATTCCTGATCTACTGAAATTATAAGACTATCAACTAATTTAACGGCACCTGTTAAGTGTGTTACTTCAGATTTGATTTCTTCAGTATCCAGATATAATCGCTGGCCTAATTGTGTAACTGTTTTGTTGTTAACAATAAAAGTTATCGGATCTCGATCAATATCAATTTTATACCAGTTTAGTAACCATTCTGATTGAACATACTGATCATCCAACCTCAACTGTTCAGTGTGATTCAATGCAAAACCGCTCATGACCAATACAATCACAAAAAAAGCGATTATTATTCCGAATCGACTGTGCCAGTTATAAAAAAATGGTAAATGCATAGCTCTAATTATTTTGAATATAATCTGTTAAATACAAGGCCAATCGAGAAACCTTCACCATTGCATTCTTCGATAAGGTTGCGCCTGTGATAGCATCAATCTTTTTATTGAGTTGATTATCTGCTGTTAATCTTGCTTGTTTAAATTGATCCGTAAAAAACGGATACCTGATTTCCCAACCTCTGGATTCTCTGAAAACTAAGATCCTTAATTCTTCGATCTTGTCATCACTAATTACAATACCTGTTGTAATGGGCTTTTCTTTACCGATCTCTTCCAGTATCCATGCAGTACGATCATCTTTTTGCCAATATCGAAGACGTAATACGCCGAGGTCTCTGTCCATGATCTTTCTTATAGATAGTTTTAGATCTTTTTTTATCCATAGACGTTTAGCTTCTGGTGGTTCATTATCAAATACATCAGCAATAAAATCATTTGGAGCAAGATACACACCGGTTGCAAACGTACTATTACTTGCAATAATCAAGCACAACGTCAGTATGCATCGATATATCATCAGAACTGATAACCCATACCCAGATTAAATCCGTTATCGGCATTTTGATCAAACCAGTCAAATTTAAAGGCAATATTTTCATGGGGCCAGTAATTCATACCGGTTTCAAAACGATCATTCTCACTTGCATCGGACAAATTCCATTCACTATATCGAATAAATACACCAGCCTCTCCTTTGATGAAGGACAACGGAAAACGATAAGCAGGCTCAACATAATAACCATATTGCTCATCATCACCTGCGGCCGCTAAAACCGAATCCAGATCCCACTGCGCATACAGTGCACGTAACCCGAAACCACTGGAATGTTTCCAGTCAACATGGCCTTCGATCAAACTGGCACTGTTTGAGCCGGATGCTAAATCACCCGTTATATCACTTTGATAATGCACAGAACCACCGACTTCAAGGCCTGGAATACCGGTATATCTTAAACGTGTGGTTAGTGCGGGATGATCAGCATTGGCTTCTGATACCTTCTGACGCCCGGCACGAATACTGGTAATGGTCTGCAGTCCTGAATGTAAAACAACATCGTAGTTCCAGCCCGGTGCAAAATCACCATTAACTCCTATACCCGCTTCCGACCAGGTAGAAGGAATGATCCTCTTTTCCACTTCCGGTCGTTCAACACCATAGAAAGTATTGGGTTCATGGTTATAATTAATGATCCCAACCGGAACAATATCCAGACCAGTTCTTAACCTGTGATGATCATTAATATCCAGTTCAATCCACGCTTGTTCCAGTTCAATTTCTCCATTTTCTCCTTCGCCCGCTACTGCATGTTCGAGTTCTAATTCAGAAAAGAAACGTATGCCATCGGTGAATTCATGGCCAAAAAACAAAACAAGTCGATGAAAATCAACTTCATCATCACCTTCAACACTGTTGTAATGTAATTCACCATAACCACCAACCGAGGTTTTATCAGCCCAGGTAGCCGCCGAATTAGCAGTTGTTTGTGCTTCTTCAATCGCTTCAGCAGCCGCTTCTAACTCTTCCCTGGAATCTTCAACTTTCTTATCAGTTACTTCAACCTTTCGTTCCGTCATTTCTAATTTTCGTTGTAACTCTTCAATCACGCTTTGTTGTTGCTGAATAATCTCCCACATTTCTTCCTGACTGGGTGTCGCAGCATGAGCTGAACCCAACAACATCAGCAAACCAAGTCCGAGCAAAATAGGTAATTTTGTACAAGCTATTATCATTACCCTACCTCTTATATACAAGCACGATTCTAAATAATAATGAGAATCATTACGATTAATAAATAAAATACCCCATAGAATTGAAACATGCAATGGGGATTTATGTAAAGTGGAAACTAACTTAAGCGAATGAGATGTCAGAAGATGACAACTGATCTTCCAGGCAAGATTCAACAAGAGCATCACAACTGCCACATTGAGTGCTGCATTTTAGCTCTGCTCGCAGATGATGCATGCTGTTGGCACCTCCACCTACGGCTTTCTTGATGTCCGCTTCGGTCACGGATTTACAGATACAGATATACATATACATAATTCAATTAACGACCTGAGTTCTCTAAACTTAAGTAATAATTGTAATCGTAATGATAATTATTATCAACAACTGATATGAAAACACTTGTATGGTTGTGTCACTTAAATGGGAAGCATCGATTAATTATAAAGAATGTATCGCCAAAACAATTGAAAAGCTGACGAATTCTCTCTGATATAAAAATATACTGCCGCATCTCCTGCTCCAGTAACACCCTGAATTTGAGTGTATTTTTCAGTATGTACAGATCTATATGATTGCTATTGAATTCTTATTTTAAACGCTCAAGACTTAGTGTCTCTGACTTGTTTAACTATCCACTTAATAGCTCATTAGGGCTATTTCTGAAAAGGGCTGTAAAACTATCCATTCACCATACGATCTTCTAAATTCTAACGTGATTATAAATATTGATTTGAGAATGTGAAATTAACTTTAAACTGGAAATTTTAATGATGGAATCACTATTTAATTCAAATGGTTTTATGCCCCACGGCATGTGCTTTCTCTGGCGACAAGATATTCTTTATACACATGTCCTATCCGATATTGCCACTGGTATGGCCTATTATGGCGTGACAGCCGGCTCGGTTTATATTTTCGTGAAACGGGATGACATCCCCTATAAATGGTTTGTCATTCCATTTGGAATTTTAATGTTTGCCGCATGTGGTTCATCACATTTTTTTAGCGTCTGGACTATATGGAATCCGGATTTCGGTGCTCAGGCTTTTATCAAGGCAATAACTAGAATAGTCTCAGTTGCAACAACAATCATATTTTGGTTCCTGATACCACGGGCTGTAGCTTTGCCCAGTCCTACACTGCTCAGAGCAAAAAACCAGGAACTTGAATACGAAATTTTACAACGTAAGAAAGCGAAAAAAAAATACAACAACTCAATCAAGCTCTTGAACAAAGGGTTAAAGAACGTACATCACAACTTGAAGATACTAATGAAGAATTAAGAGGGGAAATCAAAGAACGACGACAAGCAGAAAATACAATTGTAGAGAGCGAACAAAAATTTCGAAATATTGTTGAAGGATCTCTACAAGGGATCTTTGTGCATAGAAATTTTAAGCCTCTTTTTGCTAATCAGATCTGTGCAGATATATTTGGTTATACAAATCCTGAAGAAATTACGGCAATGGATTCTATATTAGAAATATTTTGGGCACCGGAGGAACAAGAACGAATCGAGGGCTATAGGATACGTCGAATGGCAGGTGATAAGGAGGTTCCTAGCATTTATGAAAACAGGGGCATGCGCAAAGACGGAAGTTTTTTCTGGTTTGAGAATAACGTGACTTTAATTGACTGGCAGGGAGAGAAGGCCATCCAGGCAGCGGTAATTGATATCACCGATCGAAAGCAAGCCGATGAGCTACTCTCTTATCAATCAAAACACGATGCTTTAACTGGATTGATCAATCGATATGAATTTGAAAATCGCATCAAGGGTATGCTACAAGAGATTGGGGTCGACTATGCTCAGGGGTATAGCATTGGCGAACCGAGACCATTCGAAAACATAATAGACGAGAACATTAAGTAGTATTTACTTGAAAGAGGTCTCCCATAAGTCTCCGCTTTGTTATTTGGCAAAGGTCACCAAAGCGATGACATCCAGCCCACTATGCAAAAGTTGCCAAGCAAAATTTGATTGAAAGGATATTTTATTTCCTCCGCTTCCTCAGTCTTAAAAAAACCAGTGCAGAAGCGAACAAGGGTAAGGCTGGAGGAATGGACCATAAGTTGTAATGCTCGCAACGAAAAGGCCTGCGGTGGTGATAAACGATGTATACCGTTCTGTAGCAACATAAGACCAATCCGGATCTAACAAGGGGATCAGGAAATTGAAATGCGCCGCCAGGTCTGTGCCCGCACCAAAAATGACATCTGGATCTTGTCCTTTCAACAAATACGAGCCATTACTACCACTGGCAAACAGAATGTTCGCCGCAGGACCGCCACCAATAATATGGGTGAATTCTGTTTGGAAGCTATTGTTGGCATACAGGGTAATCTGGTTGGTTTTGGTTGGATCAAGCACAGCTGTAGTAGGAGTTAGTGCCCCTCCAATAGCCTGAAAGGACTCAACGCCCACATCGTAAGAAAGCATTGGGTTAATACCTAACTGCAGCGGTGACGCCGTTACAATCGACCCTGCCGTAATGTTGGTCACGGTCAACCCAACACCGGGGTCAACAAACGGGAAAAAACCGATCGAGGCGGTTCCGCTGGTATTGGTATCAAGGAATCAGCGTTGACACGTCTAAATCATCAGCGGTAGTAAACAAACCATCTGGGCCTGGAGCAAGTGTCGCGAATGTTGGGTCTTCGAGAAGAGAATGCGTAGTTAAAGAATACACATCAGCTGAAAAAAGAAAAAAGGCGAAGGGAAGAACAACCTTGAACTGGCCCTTCTTAAGTAAGTAAGATATCCATTTTGATCTCCTTAGAAAATCGGAGTAAATCACATCAATAATATTACGAGTGTTTTCTGGAGAGCTTTTTTTATGTTGTTATACCTGAAATCATAGTCCGATCGAAACCGTTAGTAACTGGATAGTTGGGCTGGGACTGGCTCATAAACCAGCTGTAGCTCAAGACTCCATCTTCGACTGCTGGTAATTTTCCAGACCCACTTTTTTTATCAATTCTAGTTGGGTTTCCAGCCAATCTATATGCTCTTCTTCACTTTCCAGTATGTCTTCAAATAATTCTCGACTGACGTAATCCTGGATGCTCTCGCAATAACTAATTGCCTCCTTCAAATCCTTATGGGCTATTATTTCAAGTTTGAGATCACAACTCAGCATTTCCTGTGTGTTCTCGCCAATCATTAATGATCCAAGGGCCTGTAAGTTGGGTAAACCTTCCAAAAACAGAATACGTTCGATCAATACATCCGCATGTTTCATTTCATCAATCGATTCGTGATGCTCATGCTCCGCAAGTTCCTTTAGGCCCCAATCCTTATACATTTTGGCATGGAGAAAATATTGATTGATGGCCGTCAATTCATTTTTTAATACCACGTTTAAATATTCAATGACCTTAATATCGCCTTTCATGCCTCATACTCCTCAAAATATACTTGTATTGAACCTATGAATAATATTAATCTACCAAACGCTCAAGTCAAGAGCTAAGCTATTGATTTTGATTAATAATTATTCTCATTCGTATTGCGATCGAAATTAAATGATGACACAATAAAACTATGCATTGGGTCTTTATGACCAGGAACAGAACCGGAGACTAGCTTTATGGAAATAACGACCATCGTAATCCTCGCTATTATTGCCATGATCGCGCTCTATGGCGTAACGCTGTACAACAATCTCGTGGCCCTGAAACACAATGTTGACAAAGCCTGGGCTAATATTGATGTCCTGTTAAAACAACGCCATGATGAATTACCAAAACTGGTTGAGACCTGCAAACAGTATATGAAGTATGAGCAGGAGACCCTGGAAAAAGTGATGCAGGCACGCTCGGCGGTTTCAGCAGCACGCGAGAAAGGCGATATTGCTGCACTCGGCACAGCAGAGACACAATTAAGAATGGGACTGGGAAATCTTTTCGCGGTTGCCGAAGCTTATCCTGATCTCAAGGCAAATGAGAATTTTACCCATTTGCAAAATCGTATCTCCGGCCTTGAGAATGCCATTGCAGATCGACGTGAGTTTTATAATGAAACCGTGAATAATAATAATATTCGCATCGAACAGTTCCCGGATCTGATCATCGCCAGATTATTTAATTTCGGTGCCAGAGACCTGCTTGAATTCGGCGAAGAAGAGCTCACAGACGTCAGTGTAAAAGAAATGTTTAACAACTAGGGAGCGCAAGGATTCCTTGATGTTCGATGGGCTTATCCATTGGGCCAAATTTGTCCCGGCTGGACATTTCTGGACACTGAATGTCATTTTACTGGTGGTCGCACTAGTCAGTTTCTTCTATGCCTACCGTTTCTTTTACCGCAAACGTCTGATTGAAGATATTCCAACATCAAAAATTGTTTCTGCTGCCCAGGGCTATGTAGAGCTCGAAGGGAAATGTAGACTTATGGATGGGCCACTCATCATTGCGCCACTCAGCGGCAAAGGCTGTACCTGGTATCATTACCGGATAGATGCAAAAAGCGGCCTTGGCAAAAACCAGGCCTGGGTTACGGTCAACAGCGGGGTCAGTGAAGAATTATTTTTCCTCGTCGATGATACAGGCGAATGTGTGATCGATCCCGATGGAGCAAACGTCACGCCCAGTGTCAAACAAACCTGGTATAGCAGCACATCAACTCATGGACTCTCTGCTAATGGTGGATTGGCACCATCATCAATGACATCCAGCCATGGTTTATTCAAAAAATTTCGTTACACCGAACAACGCATACACCAGGGCGACCCACTCTATGCCATCGGGCTATTTCACAGCATCGGTGGTGCTGGCGGTGGTATGGACATGAATGAAGACCTCAGAGAATTACTCGCAGAATGGAAGCGTGACAGCCAACGACTACACAATGAATTTGATACAAACAAAGATGGCCACATTGACCTGGAAGAGTGGCAAGTGGTACGTGAAGCAGCATACAAAGAAGTCCTGGCGCGTCACCAGGATGAAAAAGCTTCATCGCCTACACATATGATGGAACAAACCAAAGATATGCGAAGACCGTATATACTCTCGGCAAAGGCGCAATCGAATTTCATCGTTCACATTAAACGAATATTTTATGCCCTGCTGACCTTGACGCTTTTCACTGTTAGCATATCTTTATATTTAATTAACACCAGAATTAGTCTATAAAACCAAGCTTAGGCATTTATACTTTTCAGTATAGATCATACTCACTATTATCATCAGACAACAATTAGAAAATAAACACACATGTCCAATCCATTATTACAACACAATACATTGCCCGCCTTTGAGCAAATAAAAGCAAAACACATCGAAGAAGCGATTGATTTTTTACTGCAGGAAAATCGAGACAAAATTTCTGCCTTATTAAACGAAAATGCAGTTTATAGCTGGGACAACACCATTGAACCTCTGGAAAATTTCGAAGACCGTTTGAACCAGGCATGGTCCCCTGCCAGCCATTTACATTCAGTAGCCGACAATGAAAAGCTACGCGAAGCCTACAACGCCTGCATCCCGAAACTGTCAGAATACGCAACGGAAATGGGACAGAATAAAAATTTATTCCAGGCCTTCCAACAAGTGGCAGATAGTGAAGCCTTCGATAAATTGAGTGAACCACAAAAAAAAATTATTGAAAATGCTTTACGGGATTTCCGCCTATCCGGCATCGACTTGAACGAAACCGACCAGGCACAATACAAATCCTTGCAACAGGAACTGTCTGCATTACAAACGAAATTTGAAGAAAACATTCTAGATGCAACCACTGCATTTAAAAAACACATTACCAATCAATCCGAATTAGAAGGCCTGCCTGATTCCGCTTTAGCTCTGGCTAAACAAACAGCAGAACAACAAAAACTGGATGGTTGGATCCTGACCCTTGATTTCCCTTCCTATTTCCCGGTCATGACCTACGCCGAAAATTCTGAGCTAAGACAGGAAATGTATGAGGCCTATGTCACACGAGCCTCTGAGATGGGACCTAATGCTGGTCAATGGGATAACAGCCAGGTGATGCTTGATATCCTGGAAAAACGCCACGCCGTTGCAACAATACTCGGATTCAATAATTATGCAGACTATTCACTGGTCACGAAGATGGCCTCGGATCCCGATGAAGTCCTGCACTTTCTAAAGGATTTAGCACAACGTTCAATACATATTGCAGAAAAAGAATTTGAGGAATTAAAGAACTTCGCAGAAGAATCTTATGGCATCAAAGAATTAAACGCCTGGGATATCGCCTATTATTCGGAAAAACTCAAACAGACCCAATACCAGTTTTCCCAGGAAGAAATTCGTCCTTATTTTCCAGCACCTCAAGTACAACAAGGTTTGTTTGCAGTTGTTAACCGACTCTATGGTCTTACGATCGTAGAACGAAAAAATGTCACGACCTGGCACAAAGACGTGCAGTTTTTCGATATTACTGACAGCTCTGGTGAGTACCGTGGTAGCTTTTATCTGGATCTCTATGCCAGACCACACAAACGTGGTGGTGCCTGGATGGACGAGTGCATTGTGCGCAAAAAAACCAGCACCGGCATTCAAAATCCAGTAGCTTATCTGACCTGCAACTTCACTCCACCCATAGGAGATGATCCCTCGTTATTGACCCATGATGAAGTCACCACCCTGTTCCATGAATTTGGCCATGGTCTGCATCATATGCTCACCAAAATTGATTACGCTGGCGTCTCTGGTATTAATGGTGTGGCCTGGGATGCGGTAGAACTGCCCAGTCAATTTATGGAAAACTGGTGCTGGGAACGTGAAGCGCTGGATTTAATCGGCCGCCATTACAAAAACCAGAACCCTATCGATGATGATTTATTTGCAAAAATGCAGGCTGCGAAGAATTTTCAATCGGGCATGCAAATGGTCAGACAACTGGAATTTGCCCTGTTCGATTTCAGATTGCACCTTGAATACCAGACTGATTTCGAAACCGACATCCAGCAATTACTGGATTCCGTCCGACAAGAAGTCGCAGTACTGGTTCCACCGGACTATAATCGTTTCCAGCATGGCTTCTCACATATTTTTGCTGGAGGTTATGCAGCTGGATATTACAGTTACAAGTGGGCGGAAATTTTATCTGCTGACGCCTTTTCCAAATTTGAAGAAAAAGGTATCTTTAACCCTGAAACAGGCGCTGAGTTTTTACATAATATTCTTGAAAAAGGAGGGTCACGTGAACCGATGGATTTGTTCGTAAAATTTCGTGGGAGAAAACCAAGCGTTGAACCCTTATTAAGACACTCTGGCATCTCAAAGTAACGTGATAATAACAATGAATTTCTCTGCAAAAAAATACCTGTCGGCAAGTATTATTGTAATGTTGCCGATTATTGCCCACGCTGAAACAACCTATATCATTGATCGAATACAAGTGGGTATTCACGACAACAGCAATCTTGATAGCCCCATACTGAAAGTGATTGCTACTGGAGCACAACTGCAAATCGTGCAAAGCGGAGTCGATATGACTCAAGTCGAAGACCCTGATGGTACGGTTGGCTGGATCAGTACCGCATATCTCACTGGGACAAAACCCGGGGAAGACAACAACAATGCAACCAATTCCGAATCACTACAATTACAATCGGAACTTGAACAGGCAAAAAATGAAATCAATCAACTAAAAGCCGATCTGAGTGCTGTGAATAATATACCGGAATCCAGAGATTTGACTTCCTTGCGACTCAAAGTAGGAGAATTACAGGCCAAACTAACCGAAGAACGTAAAGTTTCTAGTGGCCAAGAGAATCAAAACATCAGTGGCGACATCCAACAAGTCGAAGAAGAAAACAAGGTGCTCACACAAACTATTTCTGAGTTAAACCGCAAAATTCAGGAATCCAACAACTCTGATCTCAGCTACTCATCTGGCGATGGCTTTTCAAAAACCGTTCTACTTCTGGTACTGCTATTCGGACTGGTGAGTGGGACTCTGCTTTACGATCTGTACAATCGTTATCGACACGGTGGCTTTCGGGTCTAGGTCTTCCCAACGCAACTATTGTCATGTTTAAAATTGCCAGCTGGAATGTCAATTCACTCCGTGTTCGCTTACCCCATGTACTGGATTGGCTGAAAGACAATCCAGTCGATGTTCTCGGTCTGCAGGAACTCAAGATGACCAATGATCAATTTCCGCTGGAGGAAATCGAAAACGCTGGCTATCAAGCACTATTCAATGGTCAAAAAACCTATAACGGCGTTGCTCTTCTTAGCAAACAAACCGCCACCGATCCTATCACTGACCTGCCACAGCTTGATGATCCCCAGCGACGGGTATTCGGTGCAAAATTCGCTGATCTATATATTCTAAATCTCTATGTTCCCAACGGTTCTGAAATAGGCTCGGAGAAATACCAATACAAATTAAACTGGCTCACGCACCTTCAGAGCCTGGTGCAAGAACTACTGACTGAGCATAAGCAACTTGCCATTATGGGCGATTTTAATATTGCACCCCATGACGAAGATGTCCATGACCCTGAAGAATGGCGTGATAAAGTGCTTGTTAGTAAACCAGAACGCGAACAGTTTGAAACCTTGCTGGGTCACGGATTAAAAGACTGTTTTCGCTTGTTTGATCAAGAGGAAAGCCCCTTTACCTGGTGGGATTACAGGGCAGCAGGCTTCCGCCGAAACCGGGGGTTACGTATCGACCACATACTGGCCAGCACTGAATTAGGCCTCACTTGTAAGGCTTGCTATATCGATAAAACACCGAGAAAACTCGAACGGCCTTCCGATCACACCCCTATCGTGGCAGAATTTGACTTAGTGTGAATGTCAATAATGCTAAAGCTTTTGCTGCTTGCACCCGACATGCGTTTTAAGCAATAAATTAATTAATTATCAGAATATCTTATGGATAACGATTCAGATTTCGATTTTGAGCAATGGTCTACCCTGGCCAAGAAAGAACCTCAGCGCTTCGAGGAATTGCGTCAACAGGCCATTGATAAAATCCTGCACAGTAGCCCGGAGAAACTCAAAAAGCGTATGCAAGGATTACAATGGCAGATTGATCAGATTAGAAACACCTCTAAAACCCCTATTTCGGCCTGTATCAAGATATCGTCCATGATGTGGGAAAATGTACTAGGCGAGGAAGGCCTGGTTGAAAGTATCGAGAAGCTCAGTGTTCCACAACAAAAAGAAGCCGCGCGTAAAAACAAAAAAGCCACCATTTTAAAATTCAACAAAGACAATGACCCAGACAAGGATCGCTCTGCCAAAAAGTAGTTTTTTAGTTTGCTTCTACGAATACTTTGGAATAGACTCCCGCCTCCAATTTCAGTCAAATAACCGATTAATATTATGAAAAGCGATATCCATCCAGCCTATGAAGAAATCTCAGTGAAATGCAGCTGTGGCAACAAATTCAAAACTCGCTCTACGCATACCAATGATATGGTTATTGATGTCTGCTCAGAATGTCATCCATTCTATACGGGCAAGCAAAAAATGCTCGATACCGCCGGACGAGTTGATAAATTTCGCAAGAAATACGGTATGTAAACTGGCTTTCGTCATATACTTTATGAAAAAGCGCTCAAGCAGGCGCTTTTTTTTCGCCTGAAGATTTTGCTTCGGTGTATGCTCTGAACTGTTTCATTCTGATTAGTCACAGAAATTATGAACCCTAAAATAATCTTATTCTGTCTTTTCCTCACCATCCTCTGCAATCTGAGCGCTTGCGCGACTAACCCGGTCAGCGGCAGCCAGGACATCGTGCTGATGTCCGAAGAAGAAGAAATCTCCCTGGGTAGGAAGACACATCAACAGGTGTTGGATGAATATGGGACTTACGACGATCCTGTGTTGCAAAAATATGTCCAGAAAGTCGGTGAAACCCTGGCCAGAAAAAGTCATCGCAATAATCTGCTCTATCGTTTCACGGTATTAGATAGCAAAGAAGTTAATGCATTTGCGCTACCAGGTGGTTACATCTATATCACCCGTGGTCTGATGGCCTATTTGAACAGCGAAGCCGAACTTGCTGCAGTACTCGGCCATGAAATTGGCCACGTAACAGCGCGCCATTCTGTGAGGCAACACAGTGCAACCCAACTCGCTAATATTGGCCTGGTCATAGGCTCTATTTTTATCCCCGGCATGGGCACTACCGTTGGTAATCAACTGACACAACTGTTCGGTGCCGCCTTATTAACCGGTTATGGTCGGGACCATGAACTGGAGGCAGATCAATTAGGCGCTGAATATCTCGCGAAAAGTGGATATACCCCAAAGGCAATGATCGATGTTATTTCTGTGTTAAAAAATCAGGAAATTTTTGAAAAAGAAAGGGCTGCCAAGGAAGGACGCGAAGCGAATATCTATCATGGTGTATTTTCAACCCACCCTGACAATGACAAACGTTTGCACGAGGTGGTAGGGCTGGCCAATGAATTACAGTCTAACGCAACCCCAAAAATTGGCAGACAGACATACCTGGATAATATTGATGGCATGGTCTTCGGCGATAGCCCCAAAGAAGGGATTACGCGCAACAATCGCTTTTTTCATGACGATTTAGGTTTTTCCCTGCAATTCCCGAAAGGCTGGCATGCCACAAATAAACCCGACCGCCTGATCATTGCTGCACCCAATGGTCAGGCATTGATGCAATTAACGACGGAGGATATCAATAAACGGATATCGCCCAGGCAATTTATGATTGAACGTCTAGGTCTAACCAGTCTGGACAATGAGACTGCGTTAAACATTCATGGCAACGAGGCCCATACAGGCATATCAAATATCAACACCAGTTTTGGCCGACGAAAAACACGCTTTACTGTCATTTATTTTCAACAAATGGCCTACGTTCTGGCAGGCATGACGAAAGATGCTGACGCCATTGACAAATTTGATGCCGCTTTTTTAAATAGCATGAAAAGTTTTCATGAAATTACCGCCAATGAACGCAAACTCGGCCAACCTTTACGGCTTAAAATCGTACAGACTGAGACATCGACTCGGTTCAGTCAGCTTGCACAGACCTCACCTTTGATCAAATACACGGAAGAAGAACTGCGTTTGATCAATGCACTCTATCCGGATGGAAAGCTTCAAGCAGGACAACTGATAAAGGTATTTGAATAAAATTTCATCATATACTGTGGCGCAACATTCATAAACTTATGCTCTGTTCTTGCATTTCTAGATTAAGTTTTTTTCCTAAACTGTTGCCCTGCAAACCATTCGTTTTTTATCCACAATTTCAGTGGATAAGTCTGTGCATGAATGGCGCACAGAACTCTGAAAAGCCTTTTTTTACCGACTGAATCTCAAATCTGCTAAAAATTAACCACTCACTACAATAACTATATTAATCATATGGTTATGCCACAGCCTGCGGGGTTCAGAGGTACTATATCAGGCGATCCACAAAGATTTCTTTTACGCAAGCCAAGATTGTGCATAAAAACTCCTGTCAAGGAATTATTGCAAACCCATTTGGGAACTTTTTGCAACAAATATTTACTAACCCACTGTAAGAAAAATATCCGTCCATACTCCCTGGGGCGTGATATTTAACCGGCCTCACGGCCGGGGCACATTCAAGGCCCCGTGTATATCCCCCCCTCTCTACCATATCCGGGGCCTTTTTTTTTCTAACCCCCGGAAAACAATAACCACTCATCCAGTTTAGACCGAGCTTCAACTACACCATTTTTTT
This sequence comes from Gammaproteobacteria bacterium, assembly GCA_965250225.1. Lineage (GTDB taxonomy): Bacteria > Pseudomonadota > Gammaproteobacteria > Eutrophobiales > Eutrophobiaceae > CBDEUK01. Next base: position 222,084 of record CBDFNQ010000037.1, on the reverse strand, counting down.
TCAATGCTGAAAATAACTGGACGGATGACCCCTCAGGCAGCTGTTGTTTTACCATTTGCAACTGCTTGCTTGCCGCACCACGTGATAATTTGTCAGCCTTATTCAACATAACATGTACAGCTAGTGACTGTGATTGACACCAATCGATCATTTGGCGATCGTATTCCTTAAGCGGGTGGCGAATATCCATAATCAGCACCAGCCCTACTAAGGATTCACGCTGCTGAAAATACTGATCCAGGGTTTTGCCCCAGTGGGATTTTACAGCCAGATTAACCTTGGCATAGCCATAACCGGGTAAGTCAATAAGTCTTCGATCTTCATCCAGGTCAAAACACACCAGATGGCGCGTCCTGCCCGGTGTTTTACTGGTACGAGCCAGTGAATTTTGCATAGTGATACTATTGATGACACTGGATTTTCCAGCATTGGATCGACCTGCAAAAGCAACCTCGCGACCACAATCAACCGGTAATTGCTCGTAACGATCCGCATTTAGGCGGTATTTGGCCTGTTGGTAGTTATTTTTATTCAATTTTTTCAACATTTGATCGATACAGAATAAATAGTAGACAATCGATAAAATAGGCATTGTATTTGCGCTAAAAGCAACCAGAAGCTTACACGGTTCAATATCGCTGTATAATCTGTATTTTACCATTAACCATACGGCTACTTAATATTTAAGGACTCTTAGAGACGATGAATAAATACCAATTAATGACTGTGCTAGTAATTTCGCTATTTACAACCAACACTCTGGCTCTCGGCGATGCCAATACTGGCAAAGAAAAATCTGAGGCCTGTGCAACCTGCCATGGCGTTGATGGAAATAGTCATAACCCAGCCTGGCCCAAGTTGGCTGGACAACATGCAGAATATATCATCTTGCAGATTAAAAATTTTCAAAAAGGGATCCGATCAAACGCACTAATGGCACCTATTGTCGAGGATCTTTCGGAACAGGATATTGCTGATCTCGCAGCCTATTTCAGTGCTCAAACAGCAAAACCTGCCACGGCCCAGCCGGATCTCATCCAACAAGGGGCGCGGGTTTACCGGGCTGGCAATCCTGATACCGGTGTTCCAGCCTGTCTGGCATGCCATGGCCCTCGTGGTGCCGGGAACCCTGCTGCACAATACCCCTCATTAAGCGGTCAACACGCCGCCTATATCGAAATTCAGCTCAATGCATTCCGCACAGATGCCCGGGAAAATGCAATTATGCATACAATCGCAGGGAAAATGAGTGACGATGAAATAAAAGCCGTAGCTGACTATATTCAGGGCTTACATTAATAGCTCACACTTTTTGCTGAACCTTCCATAAAAGAGATAGTCTTTGGGCAGCGAGTTTTTCACTTACCATTTTCCGTTAACGGTTTTTATGTTGTACTCTATGCCTCACTAGTTTGATCTCTATGGGTTTGTTCCAGACAGATTTGTTCTGGATAAATAGCTTTTCGAACTGATGTATGAAACCTTCATGGCAGATCAAGCTCTAACAACAAAACGCACAGTAACCAGGATTTAAATTTTATGAAATTATCAATGCGACTGCTATTCGCAAGCTTATTAACCTTATTTTGTATCAATGTCTTCGCGACGGACGAATACAAACTGATCGATCCAGCACAACCCACTCAGGCCGAAGAAGGGATGATAGAGGTCGTTGAAGTTTTCTGGTATGGGTGTCCACATTGTTATGATTTTGATCCTTTGATATCAGATTGGCTGGAAAACAAGCCGGATAATGTAACATTCCGCCGCATGCCAGGAATATTCCGTGATGACTGGATACCATTAGGTCGTGCCTATTACGCAGCAGAAGAACTGGACGTTGTCGATACAATACATAAACCCCTGTTTGACGCGATTCACAAAGATAAACGCAATCTTAACGATCAACAAAGCCTGGCAAAATTTTTTGCAGAAATGGGAATTGATAAAGATGCGTTCAATACTGCCTACGAGTCAGACGCTGTCAATGACAAAATTAAAAAGGCATTCGTTGCAGGCCGACGGTACCAGGTGCGTGGCGTACCCTCACTGGTTGTTAAAGGCAAATACCTGGTTGGCATCTCTTTTGCTGGCAGCTTTGAAAATATGCTAAAGATAACCGATCAACTTGTCGATAAAGAAAGTAGATGATCGACGAGCTGATCTATTGTTGTTAATGAACTCAATAACATGGACGTTTCTTAAATAACTCTCGTCGTTCAAATTTCAATAGCTGACGATGCATTTTTGCATTCACAGTTGTGAACAAGACGAGAAACTATGTCCGCTTTACAAAAAACCGACAAGCAGGAAAAAGACTGGAAAAAAAAATATTACCAGAGTCTCGACAAGCTGGATGAAAAACAAAAGGAAATAAAATCAACAGAAAATAATCTGACAAAATCTATCCTTAAACTGACATTTTCCCATACTGGGGTCAATCCTGATCTCGACCAACACCTTAAAGACTTCCGCGACACTTTACGCAACTGCAGAAGAGCAAAAGAACGCAAAAAACTTATTGATAACATTATCGAGACAGTCATCGAATTTACTGATAAAGATCAACAGGCAGAGGCTCTTCAGATAGATTTCCCGGCACCACTAATAGATCTACTTGAGAAGATCAAACTGGATGAAGAACATCAAAAAGAATGTCAGCAGCTTAAAAATAAATTAGCCAACTGTACATCAATCGATGCCAGTGAAAAATATATTACACATTTAGCTGACATCATTAATAACATTACACAAAAAGATCACGTCGAAACTGATCCTGTCACGAAAAAATTATTCACCTCAAGCAACGATAATTTTGCAGAGTTCCTCGGCCGCTTTTCATTGCCAGGTGAACCTGGCATTGAAATCAAACAACTCCGAAAACGTATCGATAAAATTAATAATGATAAACAATATCTGGAAATCATAGAAGATACTATTAAGCTACTGATCAAGAATTATAAAATAAACAACCATGAGATCTTACTCCAATTGTTTGATTGGGTTTCATTTCCTGAAGGATTTGAAAAAGACATCAGTAACATCAAACAAACTCTTGATCCTACTGCTAATGATGATGTTCCAGAAAATTCATTGCGTGAAATAGGCGATTTATTCAGTCGGATAAACAATCAATTACAGGATGAGCTTTCTGAAATCGAGTCTTACCTGACAAAAGTAATTGCTCGTTTACAGGAATTCGAAACACATTTATTAAAAACAGAAGGTAGCCAAAACGAATCTATTGAAGAAGCAAAAAACTTTAATGTTCAGATGAAGGAGAATGCAGAAAAATTAAAACTTGATGTTGGCCAATGTAATGATATCAACCAGATCAAGACAACCCTCGACACACACCTGGAATTTATCCATGCCAACCTTAATAGTCACCTCAAATCAGAAGAACAACGACAGCTAGAAACCAAACAAAGGATCTATTCACTGTCTCAACGTGTCAATGAAATGGAATCAGAAAGCATACAATTAAAGAAATTGATCGAAAATGAAAAGAGGAAAGCACACAAAGATGCTTTAACTGGCATCGCTAATCGAATGGCATATGACGAATATATCAATAATGAATTTTCTCGCTGGCAACGATATGGACATAACCTGAGCATGGCTGTTATTGATATCGACAAATTTAAAAGCGTCAATGATGATTATGGGCATAAGGCCGGCGACAAAGTTTTGAAAACCGTTGCTGAATTATGCACAGATCACATACGTAACATTGATTTTCTCGCTCGTTACGGTGGCGAAGAATTTATTCTTATCTTTCCCGATACTGAATTGAAAGAAGCCCGTGTCGCTGCTGAACATTTACGCAGTGAAATTGAAAAATGTAATTTTCACTACAAGAAGAACGAGGTACCCATAACCATATCGATTGGTCTTGCCGAATTTCATCAATCCGACGATCCTGATCAAGTATTTCAACGCGCAGATAAAGCCTTATACGCCGCAAAAGAAAGCGGTCGTAATCGCTGCCTTGATGAAAATGATCTGAAGATTTGAACCCCAGTTTTTTTACCAAAATCTAGGGCCTCCCACCCCAAAACTCACAAGCTTTATTGAAAAGACTGTGCTAAAGTCGCCGGCTTTTTCGTGGCATGTCAAAACTCAGAAAATGACAACTGAAAAACACAATAGGCGATTTAACCCGGCCGCATATCGAATTGGTATTGTCGGTGGTGGACAACTTGCCAAGATGACGGCTCAAGCAGCAATACAACTCGGCTGTGAAGTCGTGATCCTCGAACGCCATGAAGATACACCAGCACAAGCATTGGCCATCGAGACTCTAATCGGCGATTGGGATGACCCCAAAAATCTGTTGTCAGTAGCCGAAAAAGTTGACCTCGTTAGCCTTGAAAATGAATTCGTCGAGGCCATGAGTCTCGCCAAGGTTGAAAAGGCAGGACATCTACTTTGCCCTGGCTCAAAAACCATAGGTCTGGTGCAGGACAAGTTAATCCAGAAACAAACTCTGCAAGCAGCAGGAATTCCAATGCCAGATTTTCGTACCGTGACCAGCCCGGAAGAAGTCCGCCTGGCAGCGAATGATTTTGGCTGGCCTCTGGTACTGAAAGTCAGACGCAATGGTTACGATGGCAAAGGCAATGCCACACTGAAAGATGAAGACGACATAGCGAAAGGCTGGATCAAGCTCGGCGGCGATCAAGGCCGCACACTATACGTAGAAGCCTTTTGCCCTTTTACTAAAGAACTTGCGATCATGGTCACACGCGCGCGAAATGGTGAGCTTGCGACCTATCCAGTGGTTGAAACCATCCAGAAGGATCACATCTGCCATACTGTCATAGCACCAGCTTCCGTACCCGACACCGTGGCAAAACAGGCAACCGCGCTGGCACAAAAGGCGGTTACGGCCATTGACGGTATCGGTACAATAGGCGTGGAAATGTTCCTCACTTCTGAGAATAAGATATTGTTAAATGAAATGGCGCCACGGGTACACAATTCTGGCCATTACACTATCGAGGGATGTGAGTGCTCACAATTCGAAAACCATGTTCGGGCTTTACTCGGATGGCCACTGGGTTCGACTAAAATGTTATCATCTGTCGCCATGATGGTGAATTTGCTCGGTGTAGAAGATAGCCCCGGATATCCCACAGGCATAGAACAAGCCCTCGCCATTGAAGGGGTGCACGTACATTCTTACGGTAAGTCGCACAGCCGCAAGGGACGAAAAATGGGACACCTCACTGTATTGGGTGAATCTCTGGATCAGGTGAAGGATAAAGCTGCGAAAGCCGCCAACCACATTCAGTTTGGAGCAGCATGAGATGAAAAAGAACCAGACAGCCTTGATAGGCATCATTATGGGCAGTGATTCAGATTGGCCAACCATGCAGGCGGCAGCGGACATCTGCAAAGAATTTTCCGTGCCACATGAGGTGCATGTTGTTTCAGCCCATAGAACGCCGATGGATATGGCAAATTACGCAAAAAAAGCAGACCAGAAAGGTTTGAAAGTGATCATCGCCGGGGCAGGTGGTGCTGCACACCTACCGGGCATGGTCGCAAGCATGACCACCTTACCGATCATCGGTGTGCCGATTAAAAGCAAATCGCTGGATGGACTCGATTCATTGCTTTCGATCCTTCAAATGCCGGCTGGGGTTCCGGTCGCAACTGTCGCAATTGATGGCGGCAAAAATGCAGGCTTGTTGGCTATACAGATCCTGGCTACTGCTGATCAAAAAATAAAGAAGAAACTTGAGAACTATAAAAAGGCGTTGTTAACTGCATCACGTAAAAAAGACAAAGATCTAACCAAATCACTTTAATACCAGAAAAAATAATATTCATTAATTAGTTCTCGACCATAGACATGACCTTAGATAGCCTTACCCAGTGAACCCTTTGGGCAAATGCTTGCCCAGAAAGCCACCACATACGAAAACAAGAATGTATTTTGTTATTCTTCCCGATCCTTAACGAAGCTTTTACCTAAACTACCTCTACTCAACCTGACTGAAATACCACTCAAGTTTTTTTTCTTTTTGACGAAAGATAGTGTTAGAAAGACAAATACTTAATGCTTGAGAATATGAAAAATAATCTGATTACTGAATCCAGTTTAAATTACTCGGAAAATTCGGACGTAAGAGAGATCGTAGCACGCAGCATCATCAAAGATCTTTCTCCTCTAGTCTCGCCGCCTGAAGTTTGCACCAAGGTCTCGCAGTTATTACAGGAAGGGAATACCACCTCAGATATTCTGGCTGATGTCATTATTCATGATCCAAATTTAACAACACGCTTGTTAAAACTGGTAAACAGTTCTTTTTTTGGATTAAGTACAAAAGTAGATACCGTTTCAAGAGCCATTACCATTGTTGGGATTGATGAATTAACCAGTCTGATATATGCCATCACTTCGGTGGAATCATTTTCAAGAATTCCTGATGAACTCACCAACATGAGCACCTTCTGGCGTCATTCTGTGTATACCGGTTTAGTTGCAAAATCCCTTGCAACTAAACTGAATGTCTTACAACCTGAGCGCCTGTTTATTGCAGGCCTACTACACGACATAGGAACACTAGTAATAAACGCACGATTCCCGGAATTAGCAAGAGACATCATAGAAGATGCTGGCGGCGAAGAAGAACATCTTTATAAGATGGAACAAAAATTGATTGGCTTTAATCATGCTACCCTTGGCGCTTTAATGTTAGAGGAATGGAAGCTACCAAAAACATTATGTGAATCCGTTCAATTTCATCATGAACCAATGAATTCAAAACATGCGACCATGGATGCCTGTATTTTACATGTCAGTAATGTACTGGCTAATCGTTCTTGTGTGGGCAGTTACTGTGAAATAATATCAGTCACCGACAAAATCCTGCCAGAAGCCATCAATCATTTAAAACTAGGAGAAGGTTTCGAAAAAGATGTTAACTTCGAAGAAGTTGAAATTAAATTTGAAGAAACCATGAATGTATTAGTTGCCTGATCTCTGAAAACAAACTGATCCTGATGATCTTTCTGGATTGACATTATTCGACAAGCCTTCGAAATATCATTGGCTCTTCATATTCAAACAATAATTTATCTGCGTTCCCGACAAAATAATTGTTTAATGCTTCTTTATCGGATGTGATTAATAAACCATTGTTCTCAATAACGCCTTCTAATTCCTTATTGTTAATTCCTTCTTTAAACAACTCTAATGACGGGGTTCAATGAATCCAGATTTTTTTTATAAATCAGTCTATTCTTTTCAAATACAAGTATAATGATTGAATCCATATTCAAATGATCTGGTTCTTGTATTTGTTAAAGAGAAACAAGCTTATCTATTATTGGATACATAATCTATGTTTATTGACTTGGTATTACAGATTGTGGATTTGCCTTCCAGTATCCTAGCCCCATAAATAAACTGCCCCCAATGATGTTACCTACTGTGACCCAAACCAGATTATGTATCATACCGAGCAATGTGATGCTGTCAGGGTGCTGACTTAGTAAAGCGATCGATAATAAGGTCATATTAGCGACACTGTGCTCAAATCCACTGGCAATAAACGCAAGCAGACACCAAAAAATAGCAATACATTTTGCGACTTCATTCGTTAATCTTGCAGACATCCATAGTGCAAGACAAACTAACCAATTACACAATATAGCTCTTGAGATAAGTTCAACGACTGGCGAGTTCATTTTGTATTCGGCAACCTTGTGTAATAAACCTATGCCACCATGAAGTAGCTCGCCACCACCACCCGCAACAAAGATTAGAGCAAGCAGAACAGAACCGAACAAGTTTCCCAACCAGGTTGCACTCCAGACCTTGCTTAGGTCCAGTAAGCCGGTTTTCTTTTTTAAATAACCTAAGACCATGTACATGGTATGACCGGTAAAAAGTTCAGAACCAGCAAAGACAACAAGTGTAAGAGCAATACCGAAAGTTGCTCCCATGATTAACTTTTGGAAAGCAATTGGCACTTGTCCGGCAACACTAAAAATCAAAATAATACCGAGTCCGACATAGGCCCCGGCCATCATTGCTCCGACCAGGAAAGCCAATGGTGATTGATTAAGCATTGTTGCCTTTTGTTCCGCTAGCGTAGCGAAATAATTGATCGTTTCTTTATACATAAAACATCATCTTGGATGGAATAATAGAAATACTTTGACTTATTTAAAGTTGCATATAATATATAATAATAAATAATGTTTGGCAAATTAGGAGATGAGCTATGCAGGAAATTGCTTGGACTATTTCATTAGTGTTAATGCTGCTTGTGATCGCTGCTTTTATATTCGTTGTTATGAATTCTGGTCAGGAAACGGATTATGACCCTGTAAAAAAACGTTTTTATGCTGTTCGAACAGGACTGTTCTGGGTGCTTATTGCAGGTTTTATCGTGGTGTCTTTCAGTTCATTTCAGGGAATGCCATATGCCGCTCAGCATAGAGAAAATAACTCTGCTGAGACACAAATAATCGATGCAGAAGGTTTTCAGTGGTATTGGAAATTAAGTAGTAATGAGGTCAAGGCCAATAAACCGGTGTTATTTAATGTAACAAGTGGCGATGTAAATCATGGTTTTGGACTCTATGATGAATCGTTAACCCTATTGGCACAAACGCAAGCGATGCCTGGTTATATTAATAAACTTGAATATACATTTAATTCGCCAGGAACCTATAAGATTCTGTGCATGGAATATTGTGGTATGGCACACCATGCCATGCTGTCGTCTATAAAAGTCGTCGCCGAATAAAATCAGGAGAAATAAAATGTCAGCATCCATTTCTGTAGTTCATCCAAATTTAAGCAACGCTGCACGCAAAACACTTCTGACTTATTTGGCAATCAGTGCCGTTGTCTTTTTATTAATGATGGTTTTTGGTACTACGCTGCGTTATGAACAAAGTCAGTGGTTAGGTTTAGGTCCTGAATATTTTTATCAGATCATGACTGCCCATGGCGTGGGGATGGTAGGGGTATCAGGTTTAGCTGCTAGCGCAGTGATGTGGTTCTTTTTATCACGTCATGTCAGTTTAAGTACGCCAATATTAATTGCTAATTTAGTCTTCTTTCTTATTGGTGTTGTGCTAATACTTGGGTCGATATTCCTTGGTAAATTTGCGGCAGCATGGACGTTTTTGTATCCGCTACCCGCGATGGGCAAAGGCATATGGAGTAATCACGCGGCTGCCAGTTTTTTAGTGGGACTGTTATTAATTGGCGTTGGTTTTCTATTGCTTTATCTGGATACGGCACGTGCCATTATGAAGAAATATGGCAATCTCGGAAAAGCATTGGGGTGGCCACAGTTATTTTTCAACAGCCAAGATGAAGCACCACCACCGGCTGTTATTGCCAGTACCATGGTCTTAATCGTTAATATTGCAGGCATAGTTGCGGGTGCCGTTGTACTGGTGTTGAGTTTAGTAAACCTTTATAACCCGGCATTTGAACTTGATCCTCTTTTGGTAAAGAACCTCATTTTCTTCTTTGGGCATGTGTTTATCAATGCCACGATTTATCAGGCTGTCATCGCAGTTTATGAGATATTACCGCAATATACACAGCGGCCATGGAAGTCAACGAAGGTATTCCTTTTGGCCTGGACAGCTTCTACCCTAATGGTGATGTCAGTTTACCCGCATCATTTGTTAATGGATTTTGCTATGCCGACATGGGCATTGATCTTGGGCCAAGTCGTTTCTTATATGAGCGGTTTTCCGGTATTGGTTGTGACGGCTTATGGTGCATTGACGATTGTATATCGTTCTGGAATAAAGTGGGATGTTACATCAGGCCTACTGATGTTATCCATGTTGGGTTGGGCTTGCGGTGTAATCCCTGCGGTTGTAGACGGTACGATTAGTGTTAATAATGTGATGCATAATACCTTATGGGTGCCCGGTCATTTTCATACTTATTTATTATTAGGTGTTGTACCGATGATCTTTGGATTCATGTATTACCTGGCACAAAGTAATGGTAAAAAGACAGGTTTTATCGATACGGTTGCTTACTGGTTTTATTTATTAGGCGGAATGGGTTTTGTCACGATGTTTCTTCTAGGTGGCAAAGAAAGTGTGCCGCGTCGTTGGGCTGCGCATTTAAGCGAATGGTTACCGTATGATCGTATCGGTTCGGTATTTGCGACTCTGGTAGTTCTTGGCGCATTAGTTTTTGCTTATCGTTTTCTAACTCGAATAAGCAAAGTTAATATAGCAACATCGTGAATCGTCTTAGTATTAGCAGCGCTCTCTGCGTACTACTATTTTCTTCCACTTTATGGTGGCAGGGAACAGATGGCCTTCAAGCTTTTACTAGTGAAACAGCTAGAAGACTTAAGGTGCTAGAATCACCAAGAGTATTAACGGATTTAACATTTGAAAATCAGGATTACGAAAGTGTAAATTTTTCTGAATATGAAGGCAAAATTGTTCTGGTAGATTTTATCTATACTAATTGTCCTGATCTATGTCATGCATTAGGGTTTATTTTTAAGTCAATAAAGACTGAATTGGAAGAATTAGGTCTCGAAGATCAAGTACAGATAGTGAATATCAGTTTTGATGTCGAACAGGATACACCTGATAAGCTTAATTCATACGTTAAACGATACACCAAAGATACGCGTAACTGGAATGCTTTACGGCTTAAAGATCCAGAAAAACTCTCTCAGCTTTTAAACGATTTTGATATCGTTGTTATACCGAATGAACGTGGCGGCTTCGATCACAATGCAGCAATTCATCTACTGGATCAAAATGGTCGTTTAATCGGTATCTACGATCATCAAGCCCAAGCGCAGATCATTGCACGCATACGCAAGCAAACTAAAACAACTTTTTTATGATGCGCTCAGGACTAATTTTTCTGCTTGGTTTATATGCGCTTACTTATTCTCCATTCGGACAGTGGCTGGAAGCCTCTATGCCAAGGCATGTATTGATTCAAATACCATGCCTTATTTTGATCGGCTATGTTTATGGGAATAAACATTTAAAAAATAATACTGTTTTATTATTAATTAATGAGAAAGGCCTGGCGGGGATACTATTATGTATTTTTATTGGTGCTTACTGGATGGTGCCACGAGCGCTGGATGCTTCATTAGCAGGTTCTTTTATGGCAACTGCAAAATACCTGTCATTGTCAATGTTAGTCGGTATTCCATTAGCTATTAGTTGGGAAAAAATGAATGTTATTGGTAGGGCTGTCGTAAAAATTGAATTTCTAACAATGCTATATCGTCTGGGCTGGTTATACCTGGTGTCGCCGAATCGCTTATGTAATTTTTATCAATTAAACGAACAAGTCTTATTAGGCAAGTATTTTCTTATTATTGCTACCATCCTCTCTTTCTATTGGCTTGTGCAATTGTTTTCTAAAGATTATCGCGAAATAAAAAAAGATAAAGAAAAGTATAACACGCAGACCTTACAGGGTTCAGGCTAATAAAAATTTTAATTTATTTTTGTTCTTAATGATTTTGGCCAACGTATATTGATCCAAAACACCTAAAAAAGCTTCTGTTGCTTCATTTAATGCTGATTTGAGATTACATGCGGGAATAAACGGACAAACAGGTTCGGCACAATTTATTACGTCTAAGGTTTGCTCTGTGTTACGTACGACTTCACCAATGCTGATTGAATCCGGTTCATATGCTAATTCAAGGCCGCCACTACGGCCGCGTTTAGAATTGATATAACCTAGTTTAACTAGATGATTCACGACTTTAATTAAATGGTTTCGAGAAATATTAAAGGATTCAGCTATCTCTGAAATGTTACCGAGTCTTTCCGGATTTAATGCTAAGTACATAAGTACTCGTAAAGAATAGTCTGAATAACGTGTTAATTGCATAGTAAATTATTTTATATCTAATGCATTAGATAGTACATAATAAATGTATATAATATACAACTTTTATATGTTTGAATGGCTGTTTTCGTAGTATCTCAGTTTTGTTCAAAAAAATAGAAATAAGTAAGAGTCAGAATTATTTTCTGAGACATGATCTTTAGCGAAGTATTCTGGAAAGCAATAAACCTGAAAATATGGCGCGCCCGACAGGAGTCGAACCTGTGACCTCCGCCTTCGGAGGGCGGCACTCTATCCAGCTGAGCTACGGGCGCATTGTTAATTTCTATTCCCTATTCCCTATTCCCTATTCCCTATTCCCTATTCCCTATTCCCTATTCCCTATTCCCTATATTTTCATCATAGCAAAAAAGGCCGTGAACTGGTGCAACTTCGACAATTCAACCAGATTCCTGTCACATTGCTGATTGACACAGAGGCCTAAAAATAAGAGCCTACAGAACTGGATAATTTAATAACACTTGAACGGGAGAAGGATAATGAGTTTATTCGGTTTTGTGAAAGACATTGGACGCAAACTATTTAATAAAGACGAAGATGCCGCTGAGAAAATCAAGGCACATATAGGGGACAATAATCCAGGTGTCGAAAATCTGGAGGTCACATACGAAAGCGGTATCGTTAGCCTGTGTGGAGATTGTGATTCAGTCGCCGCCCATCAAAAAGCGGTTTTGATGGCAGGTAATGTAAAAGGTGTGATCGACGTATACACCGGTGGACTGAAGGTCAAAGACGCCAATATGGTCGCCTCTGCAGACGGCGATGCCGGAGATAATCAGCTGGTTCCTGAAGATGATCAGAAAGTCGAATTTTACACCATCAAATCTGGCGACAGCTTAAGCAAGATTGCCAAAGAATATTATGGCAATGCAATGGAATATCCTAAAATCTTTGAAGCTAACCGTGAGGTCATTGAAGATCCGGATAAAATATACCCCGGTCAGAAAATACGTATTCCACTAGAGTCATAAACCTGCAAATCATGAAGTATATACCCAAGATCGATGAAAGAGCTTGATGTTTATGAATTAAGAGATCAGTCTATCACCTATGAGCAAGATTGAATTAACCGCAGAAAACAAATTGAAATTAGAAGCACGACATAAGCAAGTGCGAGATATCCGGGAAGGTGATCGTATCAAAGCCGTATTACTGAATTCTGAAGGATGGAGCACAACGATGATAGCGCAAGCCTTGCGCAAACATGAAACCTGTATACTTCGTCACTTGAAGGACTATACCGGAGAGCAGAAATTGCACTGTGCAAACGGCGGTTCCGAGGAGAAATTAAGCAAGCGACAATGTGACGAATTACTCGCACATCTGACAGCACATCTATATCAACATAACCACCAAATTGTGGCTTACATCAAGACCCGTTATGGGGTTGACTACACGGTATCGGGTTTACATAAATGGTTGCATCGTCAAGGATTTGTTTATAAACAACCCAAAGGGATCCCCGCCAAAGCCGATGTTGAACAACAACATGCCTTTATCAAGCAGTATGACGTATTGAAAGCAAACGTCGGTGCTGATGAGCCTATTTTGTTTGGTGATGGCGTGCATCCGACACAGTCGACGAAATTGAGTCACGGTTGGATAAAGAGAGGGACAAATAAGCTTATCAAAACAACCGCGAGTCGCACACGGATTAACCTATTAGGTGCGATTGAACTCAATGCCTTGTCAAACACGGTGACAGAAACCTATGACACGATTAATGCCGACAGCATTGTTGATTTTCTATCCAAATTACGAGCGCAATACGTTGATGCAAACACCCTTCACTGGATAGTTGATGGGGCGGGTTATCATAAGGCGGCGAGTGTTAAAGAAAAGGCAAACGAACTTAATATTAAGATACACATCCTGCCGCCTTATAGTCCTAATTTGAATCCGATAGAACGTTTATGGAAAGTGATGAACGAACACGTCCGTAATAACCACTATTTCCATTCGGCCAAGGAATTTCGTGAGCAAATCGATGACTTTTTCAAAAACACTTTACCGGATATCGCGGACTCATTGAACGATAGAATTAATGATAACTTTCAGATCATCGATCCTGCAACTTGAAGTTGATTGAGTATATAACGGATCGGAGAGAGGGAAAATGAGCCTGCTAAAAACCATACTAGAAGCACAGGGCGGCGGCGCAGTCGGTCAACTGGCCAAACAATTTGGACTTGATTCTGGCCAGACCAATTCTGCACTGGCACAACTCATCCCGGCATTAGCCGGAGGATTAAAAAACAATGTCAACCAGGGCGGACTAGGCTCTCTGGTTTCTGCCCTGAGCAAGGGGAGCCACAGTCAATACCTTGATGATCCGAACAACCTGTCTAGTCAAGGGACAGTGAATGATGGCAATTCTATCCTAGGACATTTGCTTGGTAGTAAAGATGTTAGTCGTAAAGTTGCTGCAAACGCAGCAAACCAGACAGGCATTGATCCCTCCATTTTGAAAAAGATGCTTCCTATCGTTGCTACCATGGTCATGGGAAGCCTGGGTAAACAATCTTCAACGGGAGGGGCTCTGGCCTCCTTGTTAGGTGGTGGTCAGTCTCAAGGTTCAGGTGCAACAAATCTATTAACATCGTTTCTGGATGCAGACGGTGATGGAAGTATGGTGGATGATTTACTCGGGAAACTATTAAAATAGGGAATAAAAAATCTTTTTGCAAAATAAATGGCTGTTTCCACGAGCTTCGGCAAAATGTATACTTCATCAAAAAACAAGCCTGGACAATAATGATAAGTAGTACGTTCAAATAACGTAAGTAACAATATTTTAGAGGAATCCAAGATGAGCAAAGAACAAGATAAAATATTTTTCCGAAATTTTGCAATAGTGACTGCCCTGATCACCATTGCTATGGGGTCGTTCATGTTCCTCGGGCGCATGTTCGGGATTGATGAAGAGGCTGAGATGGAAAGGCAGGCCAAGAGGATGACTGAACAAGCTGCTGAGATGGTTGAACAAACCGCTCCAGTCGGTGAAGTCAGTGTCGCTGGTGAAACCGAAGAAGCTACAGAAGAAATGGCCACTACAACAGCTGGCGGTAAAAGTGGCGAAGAGGTTTATAACGGCATGTGTATCGCTTGCCATAGTGTGCCAGGAATTGGCTCGCCAGTTGTCGGCAATGCAGAAGACTGGGCACCAAGAGCTGCTCAGGGGAAAGACACCTTGTATAACAATGCGATCAATGGATTCACTGGTCCTGGCGGTTTTATGATGCCTCCTCGAGGCGGTGGTCAGTTCAGTGATGATGAAGTCAAGGCTGCTGTAGATTACATGGTGAGCAACAGCGAGTAAGTTTTATTTTCAACACGCAGATATAAAATTCGGTCATAAAAAAGGAAGCTCAAGCCTCCTTTTTTTATTTATCTTTAGTCCTTTCCGACAGCTTTCTGGTAAGCCAGCTCAGACATATCATCCCACTCAGAATAGCTTCGACTGAATTCAGTATAGGCATCATAGACCCGTTTAAATTCAGGGTCATTTGCTGCCTCTTCATCAAAGGTTTGTTTTGCCATGATCTTAAGAGTGCTTATAACATCATCGGGAAATGGCAGAACCTGAATATTTTTTTGTTCTTTCAAAACCTTTAAAGCTTGCTGATTATGAAACTCCATCTCCCCGTAAATCCATTCGCTGTTTGCACGTGCAGCAACTTCAACAATCTTTTGCAAATCGGCGGGTAATAAGTTCCAGTTTGTCAGGTTTATCATGAGTTCAAATTCAGTACCCGGTTCATGCCAACCAGGAAAATAATAATATTCAGCCGCACGGTTCAAACCAAGACGTAGATCATGAAACGGTGCAACCCATTCAGTCGCATCGATCGTTCCACGTTCAAGTGCTGTGTAGATTTCACTACCCGCCATCAAAACCGGATTGCCACCCGCTTTCTTAAAGACCTTGCCACCTAATCCCGGTATGCGCATACGCAGACCTTTAAGGTCGTCTATACTTTCAATCTTTTTATTAAACCAACCACCCATCTGTACGCCGGTATTCCCCATAGGAAAGGCGATCAGATTAAATGGCTGATAAATCTCCTGCCATAACTCCAGACCACCACCACCATACAGCCAGGCATTCATCCCGCGTGCCGTCATGCCAAAAGGAACGGAAGAAAAAAATTGTGCTGCTGGCACCTTGCCAGCCCAGTAATAGGGCGAGCCATGCCCCATCTCGACCGTGCCCTGTGACACCGCATCGAACACCTGTAATGGCGGCACCAATTCCCCGCCGGCAAAGACCTGAATGTTTAACCGGCCGTTGCTCATGGTATTCACTTCATCGGCAAATTTTTCAGCACCTTCCTGAAAAATAGGAAAATTAGCCGGCCAGGTAGTGACCATCTTCCAGTTATAAACCTTTGATGTATCGACAGCAGAGCTATTTGTTGACGAACTATCACTTGGCCCACCGCAGGCAGTAAGGAGCAGTAAAAGAGCAAAAATACTAAATAGGTAAATTTTCATCATGTTTATTTTTTAAAAAGAATTAAGTCTAATTGAGCACGCCCGAAAATAGCAATTTTTTGTTGTACGCAAGGCTCTGACACGCTCAAACCCACAGTGTATAAATAATACATGAAAAGTTGAGCACGTAAGTAACGCAGCACACGTTAAAAAATAGCATTTTCAGAGACACTCAAGCAGCGGATAGATTTGCATAGGACAAAACCAGCCATTTCGTGCCGGCCAACTCAAAATTAACCTGGACACGAGCATGACTGCCTTGACCCTCAAGATTCAATACCACACCTTCACCAAAACGCGCATGTGATACCCGTTGACCCAGAGTAAAGTCACTTGAATTATTTCCCTGGCCAGCAGTCTGACTGAAAATATTCTGTGGCACGGTTCCACCCATACGAATTTCATTGAGCAATTCTTTCGGTAATTCATTAATGAAGCGTGATGGCTGAGGATAATATTCGCTACCGTGCATACGACGATGTTGTGTATTGGTCAGAGTTAATGATTTCTGCGCACGAGTAATACCAACATAACAAAGACGTCGCTCTTCCTCGAGCTGAGTCAAATCTTCGTTGCTGCGCTGGTGGGGAAACAAACCTTCTTCCATGCCAACCAGATAGACAGAGGGAAACTCCAGACCTTTTGCCGCATGCAAGGTCATTAGATTGACACAATCCGTATACGCATCCGCCTGTGTTTCACCAGATTCCAGTGCTGCATGAGCCAGAAACGCCGGCATCGGCTCCATCTCGCCATGGATATCTTCCTGAACCTCGAAACCGCTGGCCGCACTGACCAGTTCTTCCAGATTTTCAATCCGTGCCTGACCCTTCTCACCTTTTTCTTTTTCAAAATGCGGGATTAAACCACTTTGTTTAATCACCTCATCCACGGTTTGATCCAGTGGCAGTGATTTCACCGATTGTTCTATTTTCTGGATCAAATGCACAAAGGCTACAAGTGCATTGATAGCACGCGCATTTAATAGCTTATGCTCAACCAAGTGCAATGCCGCCTGCCAAAGAGTAGATTGTTCATTTTTTGCAATCTGTCGAAGTTCCTGCAAAGTCCGTTGGCCAATGCCACGTGTGGGCGTATTGACGATACGTTCGAAGGATGCGTCATCCTCACGGATCATTACCAATCGTAGATAGGCGAGTGCATCTTTGATCTCGGCACGTTCATAAAATCGCATACCGCCATACACTCGGTAAGGGATCCCTAATTGCATCAATATCTCTTCAAACACTCGCGATTGAGCACTGACACGATAGAGGATAGCATTTTCTTCGTAGCGTTTGCCCGTCGCATGATCGCTGCTGACCCGGTTAATAACGAAGCGCGCTTCATCCTGTTCATTGTAGGCGTTATACAAACCAATGCTTTCGCCTTCATCGCCTTTGGTCCAAAGTTCTTTGCCGAGACGACTGACATTATTGGCAATCAAAGCATTTGCAGCATTTAATATCTTTGCGGTTGATCGATAATTTTGTTCCAGACGAACTAATTCACTCCCCTGAAAATCCTGTTCGAAACGTTGCATATTATCCATTCGTGCGCCACGCCAGGAATAGATCGATTGATCATCATCACCGACTGCAAACATAGAACCTCGTATACCCGCCAACATTCTTAACCAGGTGTATTGCAGGCTGTTCGTGTCCTGAAATTCATCCACCAACACATGGCGAAAACGTTCCTGATAATGTTTGAGTAGTTGCTCGTTATCACGGAACAACTCATGGGCCCTTAATAATAATTCAGCAAAATCCACCAGACCCGATCGTTCACATTGCTCCTGATAAGCGGAATAAATACGGATCATTTGATGCAAGGTATGATCACCCTGATCATCAATATGCTCAGGCCGCAGGCCATCATCTTTGCGTGCACTAATAAACCACTGTGTTTCTTTAGGTGAAAATTGTGATTCATCGAGTTGCATGCCGCGGATCACTCGCTTGATAAGTCGATATTGATCATCGCTGTCGAGGATCTGAAAACTGCTGGGCAGTCCAGCTTCCTCAAAATGGGCACGCAAAATACGATGGGCAATGCCATGGAAGGTGCCGACCCACATACCACCAAGCGGTCGCTGCAACAGTGCTTCAATCCGGCCTCGCATCTCAGCCGCAGCTTTATTAGTAAAGGTAACCGACAAAATACCAAATGGACTGGTTTGTCCGGTTTCGATATACCAGGCAATGCGATGGACAAGCACCCGGGTCTTACCACTGCCGGCGCCAGCCAGCACCAGAACATTACCGGATTCAGTAGCAACGGCATTCCGTTGGGTTTCGTTTAGGGGGTCGAGAATTGCAGATACATCCATCAGCGGATTTTAACACATGCTGTTTTTCATCGACGATTGATTTTCTCATCAAACAACAACAGTAATGTTAGAATTACAGAAATTTTTAGGGAATCCATCGTGTCGAATACTGATAATAACAACGAAGTGCTAAAAAAACGGGTACTACAAATTCTTGAAGAAGCAAAGCATCAAGGTGCAAGTTCAGCCGAAGCAGATATAGGAACAGGCGCTGGGCTTTCTGTCACAGTGCGTTTAGGCGAACTGGAAAAGGTAGAACACGAGCGAGAGAAAGGTCTCGGCGTAACCGTTTATATTGGAAAGAAAAAAGGCAATGCCAGCAGTTCTGATTTGAGTGACCAGGCTATTAAAGACACTGTCAGGGCTGCCTGTGATATTGCTCGCTATACCAGTGAAGACCAGGCTGCGGGTCTAGCCGATGCAGAATTAATGGCAAAAGACATTCCCGATCTCGATCTAAATCATCCCTGGGATATCTCCGCCGAGGCGGCTACAGAGCTGGCAATCGAATGTGAATCTGCCGCCAGAGATACCGATAAGCGTATTAATAACTCAGATGGTTGCGTCGTCAGCAGTTATTCCGGCCAACATATCTATGGCAATAGCCATGGGTTTATCGGCGGCTGGGAATGGTCCAGTCACCTTCTCGACTGCACCATGATCGCAGAAGATACAAACGGCATGCAAAGAGATGGCTGGTACAGCAAGGCACGGGCGGCAGAGGATCTACAAAGCGGCAAACTAATAGGTGAAGAAGCAGCCAGAAGAACGCTGGCGAAACTCGGCGCAAAAAAATTATCAACCCGTCAATGTCCGATATTATTTGAAGCACCAGTAGCCAGCGGACTCTTTTCAGCCATGCTGTCCGCCATTTCTGGTAGTGCACTATACCGCAAGGCAAGTTTTTTACAGGACACCCTGGGCCAGCAACTGTTTCCGGAATTCATACACATTCATGAACAACCGCACATCAATAAAGGCATGGGTAGCGCACCGTTTGATAACGATGGCGTTACAACCAATCCAAAAGACATCATAAAAGACGGCATCTTGCAGACTTACATAATGAGTGCTTATTCCGCACGTAAACTCGACATGCAGCCTACAGGAAACGCTGGCGGCGTACATAATTTACAAATTGAACCGGGCAATCTTGATCAACAGGCCATGATTAAAAAAATGGACACTGGTTTGTTTATCACCGACATGATTGGCTTTGGGGTCAATCAGGTTACCGGTGATTATTCACGTGGCGCCTCAGGCTACTGGGTTGAAAACGGTGAATTGCAATTCCCGGTTGAAGAAATTACTGTCGCTGGTAATTTAAAAGAGATGTATCAACAGATTCTGGAAATTGGCAATGACATCGACAAACGTGGAAATATTCTCACCGGATCAGTATTGATCGAGAACATGACCATAGCTGGTGAATAACGTTTGTATATATTCATAAGGAACAATCATGAACATCAATATCGAAACAGTAAAAGCACAATCATTTGAACTGCTGGAGATTCTTGCACAATGGAGCACCAGCCCTAAATTTTATGCCCAGATTGCCTCGATTATTATTGCCATCGTTCTAGCAAGTGCTCTTGCCTATATCCTGAAAAAACGCATCCCGATATTAAAAACCGAACCCGGAACAGATCCTTTCCTAATTATTCGAAAATTTCTCTTTGATAGTAAGGATCTGCTATTCCCTCTCTTCACCATCCTGCTCATGTCCGTTGCTATTGAAGTTTGTATCGAAACGGTAGGGCAAAGCTGGCTGGTACGCATCGCGCAAAGCCTGGCAGTTATCTTTTTACTCTTTAAGATCATCAAACGATTTATTAAAGATCACTTTATCAATGCCCTGTGTCGATGGATCGGTATCCCACTCGCCACCTTACATGTCTTTGGCTGGCTCGATAATGTCACTGGTTTTCTCGATAGCATCTCTTTTCAGGTCGGCAATATCAATCTCTCAGCCTATGTGCTCGCACGGGTATTGATCTTTGGTAGTGTGTTGTTCTGGTTAGGTCGCATCTCTAATTCGGCAGGGCAACAGGTCATTCGCAATCAACGAAATCTGGATACCGGTACACGCGAGGTTTTCGCAAAATTATTCGAGCTGATTCTTTTTATTATCCTGTTCATGCTGCTATTGCAAATCGTTGGGATCAATCTCACCACGCTGGCTGTATTTGGTGGCGCCCTGGGTGTTGGTATAGGTTTTGGTTTACAACAGATCGCAGCGAATTTTATATCCGGCATTATCATATTGCTTGATCGGTCGTTAAAGGTTGGCGACTACATCGAATTGGAAGACGGTCGAACTGGAATATTATGTGAATTAAACATGCGTTCAGCCACCGTCGAAACCTTTGATGGCAAATCCATTATGGTGCCGAACGAACAATTCATAACCACCGCGTTTACCAACTGGACACATAAAAACGTCAAACAACGTTATGATCTTGAATTCTCGGTCGCCTACAAAACCGATATACACAAAATGATCGAGATCGTTAAAACAACCGTTGCCAGCCACTCTCAGGTACTTTCGGGTTCAGATGCTACCGTTGAAGAAAGGCCTGATGCTGAAATCAGCAGCTTCGGTGATTCTGGTATTAATATTCTTGTCGAATTCTGGATGGAAGGGATTGATGATGGCAAGAATCGTGTAGGAGCAGATTTACTCTTGATGATCTGGGATGCCTTTAAGGAAAATAATATTGAAATTCCATTCCCGCAACGTGAAGTCAAACTTCTTAATCAGGAAACGTAATCCGCTAAACTGGCTAGCATAATGGCTCAATAATATATCATGGTCATTCAACAAGAATTGCGGATAAAAACAAATGGCCGTGGCACGCAAGAGATAACCGATCAGGTTCATTCCATTATTCAATCGTCAAACATAGTATCTGGGTTGTGCAATCTTTTTATTCAACACACTAGTGCGTCTTTGATACTGTGTGAAAACGCAGACCCCACGGTGAGAGCTGATCTTGAAAACTTTATGTCCAGGATTGCTGTCGATGGTGACCCAACATACTTGCATAACACAGAAGGGCCAGACGATATGCCTGCTCACATCCGAACAACACTGACGGAAAGCAGTATCACTATTCCTCTCAACAACGGGCATTGTTTATTAGGCACCTGGCAGGGGATCTATCTTTGGGAACACAGACATCATGGGTATGAACGTAAAATTATCATTACCTTATACGGGGAATAGTGCATACCTACGAAATATCATGATATATTCTAAATCTCTAAGACATAACACTTAAACACTCGTTACATAATTTTTAGTGGAGAAATAATATGAGCATGATGCAGGAATTTAAAGAATTTGCGATCAAAGGCAACGTCGTCGATATGGCAGTTGGTATTATTATTGGTGTGGCTTTTGGTAAAATTGTATCGTCTTTCGTCAATGACATTATTATGCCTCCAATAGGTGTACTAATAGGTGGGGTGAATTTTGGTGATCTTGCCATGACACTTCAAGAAGCCGTTGGTGAAACACCTGCCGTTACGATAAATTACGGATCCTTTATTCAAACAATGATTAATTTTCTGATCGTAGCTTTAGCAATCTTTATGGCGGTGAAGGTCATGAATTCACTAAAGAAGAAAGAGGAAGAAGCGCCAGCTGAGCCACCCAAGCCTTCGAATGAAGAAGTTCTGCTCACTGAAATTCGTGATTTATTGAAGAAATAAATTTTATTCGCAAGTATAAAATTATTACAAAACCCGGGTTTATCCCGGTTTTTTGTTGCAGTAGAAAAAGTATAACAGATCACAAAAAACGTCCGAACTAACCCCTTTGTATTATTACCGTGATATTTTATTCATGTTAGTATCTTTAACATATGGGATCAACGAATCCTGAATTACACCAAATGAATTCTGGGGAATATTCATGAACATCTTAAAACGACTTGTTCCAGCTTGTCTGGGTTTGATCTTTTTATTTTCATTCAATGTCAACGCCAAAATTCTCGATGGATTTTTCATTGATCATGGCTTTACCTGGTTTAATTCTGAAGCTGTAAGGATGGCAGAAAATGAAAAACCTCGCTCTAAAGCCATGGAAGAAGAAATGGCTAGAATAGAAAATACGGTGGCCGAACAGATAGCTGAGGTAAATATCTCTTCCGCAGAAGCCATGCGCGAGGCAAGAAAAGACGCTGCAGCCAATAGTCCATTGCACATACTGTTTCGCATCGTACTCGCTGTCGTCCTTATCCTGGGTGGTTTACTGTTGGCTGGCAATAAAATACCGCCGGCTAAGAGTATTGTTGAAAAACTGATGCCATTAGCTGGCACGATCGGACTTGTTACTGTGGGGATTTCACTGTTCGATCTGTTTCTTGATATCGTAACGCTCAGACCCATCATTGGTGATGGTCTGATTCAGGCTATTGGTATCATAAGTGGCGGTTTATTAGCGAGACATAGAATAGATAATTTTATCGAGCATGAAAAGCTGACCACTTTCATGGATACACTCAAGGAAAATCAAAACGTACTGGGGTTTGTTGCAATGGCCTTTGGCATAATCCACCTGTTTATGGGTGGTACAGCACTGATATAATAAAGATCATATACACACAGTGTCAGACTTAAGTCAGACCCTGTTTTAATTTCAGATCTATTCTTCTGAGAACTCTGGCCAACCCTGACCATGTTGTAAAATAATCTCACATATGGCATCAATGTGATCAGCCTGATCGTTTAGTGCCGGAATATAAGAATACTCCTCGCCCCCAGCCTGTAGAAAAAAATCGCGATTCTGAATATTGATCTCTTCCATTGTCTCTAAACAATCTGAAGAAAATCCTGGACAAATAATCTGAACATGATTTACCCCATCTGTTGCCCACTGTCTTAATGTTTCATCGGTATAAGGCTGCAGCCATTCCTTCGATCCAAAACGGGATTGAAACGCCAGTAGATATTCGTGCTCTTGCAACTGTAATTGTTCAACAACAAGACGAGTCGTTTTATCGCATTCGTCATGATATGGATCGCCAGCTGCAGAATAATGTTTAGGTATCCCATGAAACGAGAACAATAATTTGTCGGCCCTGCCATTCTCAGCCCAATGTCTGCGTATGCTCTCAACCAGGGCAGCAATATAAGCTGGGTGGTCATTATAATGATTGATAACACGCAGCTCCGGTAACAAACGCCAGGTTTTTAACACGTCGGCAACTGCATCAAAAACAGAGGCAGTCGTTGTTGCTGAATATTGTGGATACAATGGAAAAACCAGTAAACGTTCAGCTCCCTGATCTCGCAAATTGTCTAAACCCGATTGAATGGATGGGTTTCCATAACGCATTGCCAGCTCAACAATAGCCTTGCCTTTAACCTGAGAACGAAGCTTTGCTTGTACAGCACTTGTTTGTCCAAGACTAAAATCCAGCAAGGGAGAACCATTTTCTGTCCAGATTTTTTGATATGCTCTGGCAGATTTTCCCGGTCGTGTATTTAAAATAAAACCATTTAATATAAACCACCAGATAAATTTCGGTAATTCAATAACACGAGGATCAGATAAAAATTCTTTTAAATAACGACGCAGAGCTGATCGGGTTGGTGCATCTGGTGTGCCAAGATTGACCAATAAAATACCAGCACAGGGTTCAGAACCCTGTTTAGAATCAGCTTTACCTTTATACTTCGCCATAAGTTTACTTTATATAGGACTTAAACATGTTTGTAAAAACATTGGCTAACTGCAGCCGTTTTATTGCCAATGATGGTTGCGAAATTCAGGAATTATTGCATCCAAAGAATGATTCTGTAGATTTACCTTATTCAATCGCTATTGCCCATGTAGCAATCGGCAAAAGCAGTTATCAACACAAACTTAAGCAAACGGAGGCGTATCATATTCTTTCCGGTGAGGGTTTGTTACATGTCGATGATGATAATCAATTATTGAAAATGGGTGATGTGGCGGTTATTCCGAGCCAGGCGATCCAATGGATAGAAAATACTGGCGAGGTAGAGTTGATCTTTGCTGCAATTGTAAGCCCGCCCTGGCAAGAAAAAGATGATGTTCGCCTTTGATAGTCAAGAGTATGTCTTTATCTTTGACGTAACCAGTATTAAGTAATCCGCATAATACTCAGTTGAGTTTGAACTTATATAACATGTAGAAGACCAATTAATAATGTTCCCTGATTGTATACAGGTGAGTTATGCTCCCCCTTGCAAAACAAATATTATCTAGCTGTTTTTCTCACTCTATTGTTAGTTTTTCAACCTCATGCTATGGCAAGAAACAATCCGCTTGAGGACAATCAAACGCAAAAATTAATTTTGATAGTAGGAACAAGCTCCAGATTAATGAATGGAGATCCCTTGTATCGGACAAATGCCGTGAAAAAAGCAAGATATCGATTCAATCCTGACGAAGTGCTGCCTTTTTTACTTTCAACAGGCTGGGCAATCAAATCCGTATATATGAACGAACCAACTTATGCTGATGAAATTTATGGCTATGTCGTTGTTGAGAAAATCAATAATGCCAAGTAGTTATCGATACCTATGATATCCTGAAATATTCCATAGTTCTTGATAGGCCAATTTGTTAAACTGGCAAAAAAGATATCATAATAATCTAAACAAAAAATCTACCAACATTCGTATTTTTAAGAGTTTACTATGGACATCAATCCAATCATTGAAGTTATTCAGACGATACCTTTTTTTGTCTGGATTATTCTGGGGGTTTTTATCCTCTTTCTTTTTGGCGACAAACAACTTTGGGAATACGAAGTCAAATTTCCATTCAAAGAAGATATTGGCCGAGGTGAGATAGAAATTGAATACTATAAAAAAGCCAAAGGTAGTATTGATATTGAATTACAACTTGAAATCCCATATGTAAACGAAGCTTTGGAACTATTTTTGGACAATAAAAAAATCCTGGATTTATCCATGGAAACAACTGCGAATTCAAAGCTACGAATTCATGAAAAATTCGACCAAGCCGAACCACATGAAGGCATGATCGTCGAAATCAAACACAATAACCAAACTATTATGTCCGGCCCTTTGATCATGAACTAAGCATTTTATGCTATAAATTTCATGATCTGTGTTCAATATCACGCTATCATTTTCAATTATCTGTAACACTTATTGGCAATAGATTCATTACCCATGTTATTTGCCTTGAGGAAATTATCATGCGCACCTGTATCCTGCTTCTGGCTTTATCATTGTCATTTTCTATCTCAGCACAAGATGTCCCTGATGGCTGGCGTCCGGCAAACGGACCCGAATTATCCAGCAACGCATTGAGAAAAAAATCACCGAGTCAATTCACCCGTGTAGAAGCAGATTTTAACGGTGATGGTGTTAATGATGTAGCTCGTTTATTTAAGAGCACTTATTTTAGTGGTGAGGGCTTACTGGTCTATCTATCGGGTGAAAACGGTTTTGAATGGTCAGTGCTTGAAAAGATAGATTGGGGCCCTGATTATTCAAATGTTAGTTTGGCGATGGGCGTCGATCTGGCTGAAGCAAAAAATTACATGACAGCCTGTGGGAAAGGTCAATGGCAGTGCGATGAATACGAAACCGCAGAATTCGGAACCAAATTACCTGGCATCTGGCATTTTAGAATGGGTGGCCATAAGGCATTATTTTACTGGAACAAAGAAAAGCAAAAATTTGATAAGCAATGGATCACTAACTAGCCGTATCTATTTTTTTATTGATTCGCTACAGTACTGATAAATCTTTGGTGTTGCAGCCTCAATCATATCCAATACCGTTTCAAAACCCGCTGCACCACCACTGTAGGGATCCGGCACTGAACGAGCCCGCGCATTCCCCTGTGCCCCATCAAGAAAACTACCAAACAAACGAATATGATCCGGTTCAGACTTTGCAACCGTGTATAGATACATTAAGTTATCAAAATCCATCGCCAATACTAGATCAAAATCATTCAAATCCTTACGGTTTACTTTTCTTGCTAAAGAATCAAGCTGATAACCTCTGCATTCAGCCGCTTTGACCATGCGAGGATCCGCTGGTTGACCTGCATGAGAACCAATAGTACCTGCAGAATCAATGAAAAATTTATGGCTCTTACCCTGCTCTTCAATATACTGTTTAAACACACCTTCACCCGCTGGCGAGCGGCAGATATTTCCCATACACACAAACAGGACACCAGTCTTGTCATTTGAAAATAATTTTTTATTCTGAAAAAACATTTTCAGAAACACCTTAAGCCCTTGACATAAATTGTTTGTTTGCCGTATTAATCCTGATAATTTCACCTGTCTCAAGATATTCTGGTATCTGCACTTCAAGACCGGTTGATAATGTTGCCGGTTTGGTCCGGGCTGAAGCACTCGCGCTTTTTATTCCCGGTGCCGTTTCAATGATTTCAAGATTCACCGATTGTGGCAATTCAATACTGATAACCACATCATCGAGTAATAGAGCTACCATTCCTTCTAGCCCTTCAGTCAAAAACTCTAACTGGCCATCAAGAAGATCAGCGTGTAATTCATACTGGCTAAAATCTTCCGTATTCATAAAAGCAAAAATATCACCATCGACATAGGAAAACTGTACCGGGACACGAACACAATCAGCTTCCTTAAAAAAATCATCACCTTTCAACGATTGGTCAAGTTTCTGCTTGGTTTGTAAATTATTAAACCGCACCTTATACAAGGTTGACGCACCTCGCGATGAGGGACTTCTTGTGTCTACTTGTTTTACCGCGTGGGGTGCTCCATTAATATCTACGACCATGCCGCGTTTTAGATCACTGGCTTTAGGCACAACTTACTCCTCTTTTTTCTAATTCAACACAGCCGACCATCATAACAATTCGATAACAGATATTTTACTAAAGTTTTTTAAAATCGGCCGATAAAGACCTAATGAATAAACAGAATCTACGCAAATACACATACCTTGCATTAGGTTGCTTCTCAATACTCCTTGGGATCATCGGTATATTTGTTCCCTTAATGCCAACCACCTGTTTCCTGATTGCTTCAGCCTGGTGTTTTGCCTGGGCCGATCGCTGTTATATTCAACGCTTATTTAACCACCCCAGAATAGGCCCGATGGTTAAAAAGATACATCCGCGTTTCATGCCCAATGTTGGACTTGAGGCGAAAATACAGAGCTGATTTTATTGAACAGTCCAAAAAAGATTGTCCTTTTTTAGTGATGATGCCCACCCTCACCATGCGCATGACCGTGTGACAACTCCTCCGGGGTCGCATCCCTGACTGATACAACCTCAATATCAAACAGTAAGGTCTTGCCTGCCAGAGGATGATTAAAATCCACATCGGCATTAAATTTTCCAAGCTTCATGATAACAACCTGTTTTTTCACACTCTCTGTGTGAACCTGAGCAATATCTCCAACCACGGGTTTTCCATATGTTTGTAAATGCTTTAATGGAACACGTTGTACGGTATCTTGTAATAACAGGCCATAAGCTTGTTCAGGTAGAACGGTGAGAGAAAATTCATCACCTTCCTGTTTGCCCAATAGCCCTCTTTCTACACCGATTGGCATATTGCTGTGTCCATGTAAATAAGCAACAGGATCACTGTCTTTTGTATCTTCTATTTGCACACGGCACCCCACAATTATTCATCACAGGGATAATATTTCTCCAGTATGGTATTCGCAGCATAAGTTGCATTTTCTGTTTTAAGAGCCTGATTGTTGTTCAGCTGGTCAACAATCAATTTAGCCAGATGAATTTCATCAACACCTGACGGTAAACAAACCCTTGGAATATTTGTACCCAGATGATCACAATCACAGGGTGTAGTATACCAGTGACATAACATAGCATCGATCTCATCATTCTCTGCCGTCAAAACTGCCTGACATGCCTTAAGTAAATCATTTCCGGTTGGGCCCTCGGCATGATTGTTGGCATGACTTAATGAGATTTGAGTAACAACAAAGAATAAAAAAAATGTAATATATCGTTTCATTCAAATACACTCTATAACAATGAATCTGGAACAATTTATCGAGAAAATTAATACTTCTCCCGAATCGATCGAATTTAAAGATACCATAGCGATGATAGAGGGCAATTACTACTATACACCAGGAACATTTATCAATGATACATTGGTCAATGAAACTGGCACTAACGAGGGCTCTTGCAAGATATTTTTCTTCGCCCGCTTACATGATTTGGCAGCAATGCAAACGCTTGCCTGTTTTGGAAAATATTATCGTGAGGATGTCCTGTTAAACCCTTTTTCTGATTCTCATAAAAACATACGAAATTTTATGAAAACGGGTTGGACTGGCATTACGTTTAAAAATGAGATCCTTGAGAAAAAAAATTGACTCAATGTCTGATCATTCGTTTTCTTGCAGCCATAAAAAAAGCCCTGTCTACACAGGACTTTTGAAATATAACAAAAATTATAATCTAGTTAGTCGGGAAAGTATCTGATGGAGGAGGAGCCGTGTTCAAACACCCTGCGTGACCAAAACCACTGGCACTGACTCCCACACCACCGTCTGGATTCGCTGTGATATCAAAAATAATGTCATCATCACCATTGACAGCAACACCGGCCGGAACATAATCGAGTTCAAGCAGGTCTCGCGTTCTCCAGGCAACATTATGATCCGCACATGAGGTATCACCACTAACACCGATAGCGCCTAACAATTCACCTTCACTGTTATAAAGTGCCAAACCGCCACCGAAGACATTCACGCCACCGATTTTCCCTCCAACCATGGGATCCCTACGGGTACCGTATTTTTTAGCGTTACCACGATACGCCACTTTGGTATCGACCGGATTACTATCCGCTAAACCGAATAAACTGCCACCCGGTTGTACGGCTGAAAATAAATTTGCCGTTGATAAGGCCAAACCTGGCAAACTGAATGAGTTGGCAGTATTGGCTTTTTGCGCAGAAATCACCCGGCTACCTGGCCATTGATCGCCACGATGAGAACCTGTTCTCACAACAGCACAAACCACACCATCCCGATTCACGACCGTTCCCCACATTTCCAGATCAAGACCACCATTGATAGCGGCATCAGGCGCAACAGCCTGCAAAGCACTTCTGAGTTCATGGTAACCTGGCAATTGTTCGCAGCTATTTTGACCAGAATGACCGCCCGTTGCTAAAGAAACCTCTGGCAATGATAAAGCAGCAACCATGGCAATTGCTGTAGATATAAATGTCTTTTTTGAATGATACATAATATTTCTCTCCCTGGTTATTAGGTGTAAAGCATAAACTGCTAATCGATTTTGGAGTCGTGTCACAAGTGAAACAATTATCACTTATGTCTCTATTCAGTCAAATAGTACTTAAGTACTATTTATAGTTATATTAACCACCAGGCATCAAATAATGTTCGTTTCACACAATTAAATACCGATCTATACTTGAAATTTATTTTCGATAAAAAACATTAACTATTAGATAAGCTAAATTTTATGAAAAGACTAAACCCTAGATTCTCTGTTTTCATCATCCTAATCTTGTTTATTTCAGAAAATCTCATGGCTTCCGCGCCAGACAGTGAATTTAATCTAACAGAGATAGCAGAGGGAGTTTATCTTCATTCAGGTATTCATGTCACATTCGATCACCCCCAACATGATGATATTGCGAATATCGGATTCATTATTGGTGAAAATTGCATCGCCGTAATTGATACGGGCGGTTCCGTCAATATTGCCGACCAACTCAAACAGGCGATTCGATCCGTTTCCGATAAACCAGTGTGTTATGTGATCAATACCCACGTCCATTTTGATCATGTACTCGGCAATGCAGTTTTTAAAACAGACAAAACAGAATTTGTCGGCCATGCTAATCTCGCCGAGGCCATGGAATCAAACCGTGAATTCTTCCTGACAGAATATGCAACCGACCTGGGTAAATATGCAAATGATGAAGGCATCATTTCACCGACCATTCTGGTTGAAAAGACATTGCAGCTGGATCTCGGTGGCAGATCTCTGGAATTACAGTCACACCCTTCAGCACACAGTGGAGCAGACTTGACAGTTCTGGATAAAAAAACCAATACGCTTTGGCTTTCTGATTTACTGTTTGTTGAACGTATTCCTTCCTTCGATGGCAGTTTAAAAGGCTGGCTAGGTGTCATCGATGAACTGGAAACACAACACTATGATCGCGTTGTTCCTGGACATGGGCCAGTCGTCGAATGGCCCGAAGGAATACAGGCTGAAAAAACTTATTTAAATTTTCTGTTGACCAATATAAGAAATAAAATTGAGGAAGGTGCATTCATGGAAGACATCGTTAGTGAAACCGGTAAAGAAGAAAAATTACAATGGCAATTACACGAACAACATCATAAACGAAATGTTACTAAAGCGTTTTCAGAACTTGAATGGGAATAGTTAAAAAATTGTGAACAAGTCTGTTCATGACTTGTCAGAGGGCGAAAACTAAAAAATGCGATTTTTAATTTTCTCACATTTTCAATAACGATAAATTATTGAAAATGGTAGCACCGCCCTGTGCCACAAGAAACACTGACTTAGTCTAAGTTTCCTCAATTACCACTTTCTGAATTTAAGAGTCATACGATCAGATTCGCCTATAGCCGTATATTTTTCATCACAACTATTTTTCTCACTTTCGTCTTCCATAGACTTACATAAACGCAATGTTGGCGGTAATGTCCAGACACCTGCCGGATGATCTTTTGTATCATTGCTGTTGGCATTAAGGTCTGTTCTCGTCATAAAAACAAAGCCTGCTTTTTCTGCCAATGCAATAACATGTTCTTCAGTAACATAACCACTTTTGATCATATCATCGAGGGAAGTACCAAATTCTGCCCGATGTTCAACCACGCCTAGAATGCCGCCCGGTTTTAACGCGCGCGCAAAAACATTAAACATCTCTTCGGCATAATCGCCTTTCATCCAATTATGGACATTGCGAAAAGTAAGCACCATGTCGGCCGTTCCGGCAGGGGCTATTTCAGTGCTTTCAGGCACAGATAATTCAGAAATATTTGCACGGTCATAGATGCCAGGGTCTTTCACTAATTTATCAAGATATTCCCCCTGCATTTTTTTACGCCACTCAGGTGTCTTACGTGCTGAGAGTGAAAAACCTGCAAGGTATAACTCGCCTTCTACGCGCATAACCGGTGCCAGCACCTCAGAATACCAACCACGGGCTGGCCATATTTCAACCACTGTCATATACGTTTGTAACCCAAAAAATTGTAACGTTTCTTTTGGATGCCTGAAAGTGTCACGTTTGCGGTTCTCTATATCTCTATGCGATCCCAACAGGGCATCGTCAATAAATTTACCCGGATCAGCAGCAATAAGCGGTGTGTTAATAACGAAAACCCCCAGAAAAAAAATGACAATGTTTCGGGAAAGCGTGATCATAGTAGATACCTTTGTTAAATTATTACGGTTTTCATTATATAAGGAAAATTCCGTGGCTGGTGGCCTAATCAAAAATATTCGTATCCTGACTTTATTAATTCTGTTACTTGCCGTTGCAGGAGGTGAGTATTTAACCCGTGCTCGCTCAACCGACTGGAACGACCCACTTTGGGTGGTTGTCTATCCCATCAATGGCGATGGCGGCGAAGCAACTCGGAATTATATCAAATCGTTAACTACAGAGACCTTTACACCTATCGAAAGGTTCATAAAACGTGAAGCAAAACACTATTCTGTTAAAGTAAACAAACCCATTTCTATTTATCTATCAAAACAGCTGTATACACAACCGCCGTTACCACCTAAAAACGGCAATGTCCTGTCGGTGATGTTATGGAGTCTGAAACTACGCTATTGGGCCTGGAGTAATGATAATTTTGATGGCCCAGAAGATATCCAAATTTTTGTGCGTTATTTTGATCCAAACACCACCTCACGGGTTGCCCATTCATTAGGATTACAAAAAGGCATGCTGGGCATTGTAAACGCCTTTTCCAGCAAGAAAGCCAACGCGACAAATAATTTTGTCATTGCCCATGAAATGCTGCACACATTAGGGGCGAGTGATAAATATGATCTCGCAACAAACTTGCCTATCTATCCAATCGGTTACGCAGAACCGGAACGTAATCCACTTTTTCCACAGAAAAAAGCCGAGCTCATGGGAGGAACCATTCCACTGGCTGAAGATAAATCAGTTATGCCGAAAGGACTGAAGTATGTAACGGTTGGTAAGGCAACAGCTCTGGAGATCCGTTGGAAAAAATAAAGGGGCAGATTTATTTAATCCTTAATAATAAATCTGCCCCATCTATTCGACTCTTTTTCAGGATTCTATCTGCTCATTGCTTAATAACTTTAAATGATTGAATCACTGAATTGAAATCTGCTTCGTTGTCAGAAAACTTTGACGGCAAACTCCAGAGTAGTACCTGGTGGAAATGATCCTTGGTCTCTAATGTCACATGCCAGTAAACTATTTTTATCCCATCGAAACTTCCAGACAAACGATAACGCAGGGCCTGAAAGTTTCCTACATTGATGACTTCAGGTTCAGATGCTTGATAATTTTCCAGGCTTTCTTCCAGGAAAACCCTTGTCAAATCACTATGGCCTTGCATTGTTATCTCATCAAAATCCAGTTTGCTTTCAGTTAAAATAACAGCATAAGCCTCTTTAGAATAATTACCCATTTGCAAATCAGCTTCATTATTCAGATCATCCATCTTTGACCAACTTGCTGGCTTTATAACTGAAAAAGATCCATTTAAAAAATTGACTTCCTCTGCTTCACTTCCCAACACTTCCTGTAATTCAGATCCCAACTGGTCACATGCCACAAGTAATGAAAGTGCCATCATTCCAAAGCAAAGTTTAAAGCTAAATAATTTATTCATGGTTACCCTTCTTTTTTATGAGGTGTTAAAAATTATATGTTTAATCAGCCGCCAACCACTGTGCAACATCTTTGGCATAATAGGTGAGAATCGCATCGGCGCCAGCACGTTTAAGAGATAACATCGATTCCATCACCACATTCTTTTCATCCAGCCAACCGTTTTGTGCGGCAGCTTTTATCATCGCGTATTCACCACTAACATGATATGCAAAGGTAGGGGCCTTAAACTCAGCCTTAACTCGATGGATAATATCAAGATACGGCAAACCCGGTTTCACCATAACAATGTCAGCACCTTCCAGGATATCCAGTGCGATTTCTTTCAAGGCTTCATCACTGTTAGCTGGATCCATTTGGTAGGTATATTTATCTGCACCAGCCAGATTTGCAGCCGAACCCACGGCGTCACGAAAAGGCCCATAAAAACTTGATGCATATTTCGCTGCATAGGCAAGAATACAAGTATGAATATGACCAGCGGCTTCAAGTGCTGTTCGTATGGCAGCAACGCGACCATCCATCATGTCGGAGGGTGCAACGATATCAGCACCCGCATCGGCATGTGATACTGCCTGCTTTACCAATACCTCTACCGTTTCATCATTCAACACATAGCACTCCTGATTGATCAAACCATCCTGGCCATGCGTGGTAAAAGGGTCGAGCGCAACATCTGTGATCACACCTAATTCTGGAAACTGTTTTTTTAATTCACAGGCAGCGCGTTGTATCAAGCCATCTGGGTTATAGGCCTCTTTTGCATCCTCTGATTTTTGTCCTGCATCTATCACAGGAAACAAGGCCATCGCAGGAATGCCTAATTCCAATAATGATTCTGCTTCCTGTAATAACAGGTCTATGCTAATTCGTTCAACACCAGGCATCGAAATAACTGCCTGCTTTTGGTTTTTACCATCGACAATAAAAATTGGCTGGATTAAATCATTGCTGGAAATCTCATTCTCACTCACCAGCCGACGTAGAAATACCGTTCGACGCAATCGTCTCGGACGGGATTGGGGATAGAGTCCTGTTATTATGTTTGTCATATTGCTGCTAATTTCAACATCGTTTTTTAACTAACTTTTTTTGACATCTCTTGTCATAATAGCTGTTTCTTAAGTCCTTGTGTAATTCGTTATGTTAGAGAATGAAAACATTATTCGACTGTCTGCCTTTTTTGGCACTCTAATACTCATGCTGTGCTGGCAATTCTTCGCGCCAAGGCGTGCTACGAAATCAAATAAATGGTCGCGAAGATTCAATAATCTCGGGCTAATTTTCATCAGCTCTTTGATCCTGCGTTTTTGCCTGCCGTTATTGGTCGTGACGAATATTGCCCGAATCGCGGCAGAAAATCAGTGGGGCATCTTCAATCAGTTTGCAATGCATTCATATGCCGTAATTATTATTTCAATCATCTTGCTCGATTGTCTTATTTATTGGCAACACAGACTGTTTCATTACGTGCCGATGTTATGGCGCTTGCATCGTGTACATCACAGCGACAAAGATATGGATGCCACCACGGGCATTCGTTTCCATCCCATTGAAATGATACTGTCCGTCGCTGTAAAAGCATTAGCAGTCATTATCATTGGTGCGCCGGTCATTGCTGTCTTAATATTTGAAGTGATCCTCAATGTCTTTCCCCTGTTCAACCACAGCAATGCGAATATCCCGGAAAAAATCGACCGATTCCTGCGCTGGTTTATCGTCACGCCCGACATGCACCGCATCCATCATTCCGTGTACAAACCCGAAACTAACAGTAACTATGGTTTCAGTGTTAGCTGGTGGGATCGCCTATTTGCAAGCTATACTATTAACCCCGATGATGGCCAGACTAAAATGGCGATTGGACTGGATAACATGCCAGAATCCGAATCTGTTTATTTACATTCATTACTGTTACAACCATTTTTAAAATTAACTCGCTATGAAGAAAAGAGGATTAACTATGAGTAAAAATGCCGCTGTACTGGAACGTTATTCACAGGGCGCCGAAGAACGACAGGAGGCACTGTGTTGCCCGGTGGATTACGACACCTCCTTACTAAAGTTGTTGCCCGAAGAAATGATCGAAAAAGATTACGGTTGTGGTGATCCTTCGCGCTATGTACAAGCTGGTGACAAGGTTCTGGATCTCGGTTCAGGCAGCGGTAAGATCTGTTATATGGCAGCACAACTGGTAGGAGAACACGGTTCCGTCATTGGTGTCGATATGAATGACGACATGCTAGCACTGGCACGAAAGTACAAACCGGAGATGGCCGCTAAACTGGGTGGCGACCGAGTGGAATTTGTTAAAGGTCAGATACAGGATTTAGCTTTGAACGTTGAACAATTAGACAACTGGTTAACGACCAACCCTGTGACCGGGCATGACAGCCTCAAAGCACTGGAAAAATGGCGACAGCAACAACGAAAAAATTCTCCGCTGATACCCGACAACTCAGTTGATCTGGTGATCTCAAACTGTGTCCTGAATCTGGTGGATGACGAACAAAAATCATTGCTGGTTGATGAAATATTTCGTGTGGTCAAACCCGGTGGCCGTATCGCTATTTCAGACATCATCTCGGATGAAGTCACTCCAGCACATCTAAAAGACAATGATGAGCTCTGGTCTGGCTGTATCTCTGGTGCCTTTGAGGAGCTGGAAATGCTCACCATGTTTGCTGATGCGGGTTTTCAGGCGCTCTCCTATGACAAATGGACCAATGAACCCTGGCAAATCGTGGAGAACATCGAATTTCGCTCGGTCACACTCACAGCGGTTAAACCACATGGCAAAGATTGCATAGACCGTGGTCAAGCAGTGATATATAAAGGACGCTATAGTCAGGTGGAAGACGATGATGGACACGTTTTTCCACGTGGTGAACGCATGGCCGTGTGCGAACGCACATTCCGTTTATGTACTGAGGGGCCCTATCGTGATGATTTTATTGGCATAAGCCCTGCCATAGAAAAAAAACCGGTAACCTGGTGTGCGGCGCCAATGACGCGTCGTCCTACCCAGGAAACCAAGGGTGGTGCACATACCAACACAACGCAACAATCTTGTTGCTAATTGCCGATACAAACAACACATGAGGAGCAAATGCAAAAATGACTGCTGAAATTATTGATGGCAAAGCCATATCCCTTAAGGTACGGGAGCAATGGAAACAACGTGCTGATGCACTTAAGGAAAAAGGTATTTTACCGGGTTTAGCGGTCATCATTGTTGGTGATAACCCGGCTTCACGTGTTTATGTAAGAAACAAAGTCAAAGCCTGCCACGAGGTGGGTCTGCATTCCGAACTCATCGAATTGCCAGAAGATACCAGAGAGCAAATGCTACTGGAACGTATTAACAACCTGAATAATGATTCTGATATCCACGGCATACTCGTGCAACTACCGCTACCCGAACAAATCGATGTGGACAAGGTGCTGGAAACCATTTCAGTTGATAAAGATGTTGATGGCTTCCATCTGTATAACCTCGGTGGCTTGGTCGCTGGTAGCACCGTATTTCCACCGTGTACGCCTTATGGTGTCATGGCAATGCTGGAAGATATCAATGCACCAATTTCCGGCCAAAATGCAGTCGTCATTGGTCGCAGTAATATCGTAGGGAAACCAATGGCACTGATGTTATTACATGAAAGTGCCACGGTGAGTATCTGTACATCCAAAACTAAAGATTTGAAATTCTACACCAGCATGGCTGATATCCTTGTCGTTGCCACGGGGCGACCACAGATGGTCACTGGCGACATGATCAAGCCCGGTTCGATTGTCATTGATGTGGGTATCAATCGTCTTGATGATGGACGCCTGGTTGGTGATGTGGATTTTGATAGCTGTAAAGAAGTCGCAGGTTATATTTCACCCGTACCCGGCGGCGTAGGCCCAATGACCATTACCATGTTGGTAGCAAATACCGTTTTATCTGCCGAAAAGACGTTAATTTAGGTAAGTGGGTCTGGAGGGTTGATGCCTTTCAGTGCTTGTAATAATTCAGAACGGGTATAAGAAAAATCGTACCTGACCTTGCCTTGCTTATTGTTTTAAGCCCACTTCGTTTCCAGTTGCCTCTGCTCAGATGCACAATCTCGAAGATACAAGTTAATTAAACTTTGATACGGAATGCCTTTTTCTTCCGCCATTTCTTTAAAGTAAGTAATCGTTTCCTCATCAATGCGAATGGTTATTTGTTTTTTAAACCGTTTTGCATAAGGATTTTTAGCGGATTTTGAGAAGTCGTAAGATTCACGCATGGTGGTATGCCTCATACTGTTTTTGTTCAAACTTGTCAGCCTTTCGAGCTGAAATAATACGAATAGTGTCCGAGCCTATATTACAATGACAAACGATCAGTAATCTCAGCCGCAAACACATTCCCAAAAGGATGAAGCGATCTTCATCTTCAGAGTGATCCGGATCTGAGATTAACCGACCAAACTCATCAGCAAATACCGTTTTAGCCTCCTCAAATGAAACACCATGTTTCCTCTGGTTAGAACGGTTTTTGTTTTCATCCCATTTGAAATTCAAAAACTCCATAACACAAATATAACTACATTGTAGTTATAAATCAATATTTTTCTGAAGCTACGCCGAGAGGGATATAGATGGTACGACCACAAGGACGGGAGGAGGTAAAATCAAGTGTACTGACCCCTTGATTCCTCTGATACTAACTGGGTATTGATGATGAAATAAACCCACCTACTTGAATAGTGCCAGCAGCAGGTTAACCGATGAATGTCTAGTGACCCTGTTTGATTTTATGGATGAAGACAAAAACAGGCAGTGATGAGATCACAATAAGAGATCCTCTATATGTGTTTGCTGTAAGCGACTGTCTTAACAGCTGCCATGACAGATGAAGTAGTCGATTTTGCTCATTGATTTACTTTTTTAGTTATTAAATTAACTGAAAACGTTTTTTAATGCCTATTGACTTGAAGGCGGCTCATATGTGTTATGTTTTTTTGCATTTCAAAGAGCATTTTCTAAGTGTTTGATTCAGAGCCCATATTTATTTTCT
This sequence comes from Gammaproteobacteria bacterium, assembly GCA_965250225.1. Classification (GTDB taxonomy): domain Bacteria; phylum Pseudomonadota; class Gammaproteobacteria; order Eutrophobiales; family Eutrophobiaceae; genus CBDEUK01. Next base: position 183,421 of record CBDFNQ010000037.1, on the reverse strand, counting down.
ATTGGCTTTCTTTTCCTTTTTTTCAATACGCTTTTCTTTTAGAGTTTTTTCAGATTTCTTTTTAACTGATTTCTTTGCATCTCGACCTTTAGACATAATTCTCTCCTTACTATTTGTTAATTATTAAACGCCCTTAACCAGATTGTATCTAGAATCGGGATAGGGAGACACCTCACGATGCCCCTCCTCCCACACCACCGGGCATACGGATCACGTACCACGGCGGTTCAAATTTCTTTATATTCATCTTGTTGCCAGTTCTGGCAACCCCAAGTTCTTAAAGTACTTGTTTGGCATTGCATAGTAAAGTCCAGGGCTTCTACTTAAACGCCATGGGCCATGGGCTGACTTGGCGGTGTTCCATGCCAGTTGTCGCTTAACACCCATCGCTCTCAGTTTTCTATACCCAGAACGTCCCCACTGTTTCCAAACATAACTTCGCAATCGTCGCCGGATCCACTTATCCAAGTCTTTCAGAGGACTCAATACTTCGGCAATGTCAAAGTATGCTTTCCAACCAAGCAGGGATTTTCTTAGCTCTGAAATAACTTGTCTTATAGAATGGCCTCTCGTTCGACGGCTCAGTGTTCTTATCGTGGATTTTAATTTCTTTAATGCCTTGTTCGACACTTTGATTTTATTACCACGCTTGCGACTGAACGTAAACCCCAGAAAGGTTCTTTTCCAGGGACGGTCTACAGCGCTCTTGTGGGGATTCACTTTGAGCCTGAGTGATGCTCCAACATACCGCTGTAAACTTTTCATCACGCGTTCCCCTGCTTCCTGACTTTTAACAAAAACAACAAAGTCATCAGCGTAGCGAACGAAAGAATGACCGCGCTTTTCTAGCTCCCAATCAAGTTGATTCAGTACAATATTCGACAGTATCGGCGAGAGTGGCCCACCTTGCGGAACGCCTTCTGTACTCGCTACTTTCTTGCCATCAATTTGTACTCCCGCTTTCAGAAAGCGGTTAATCAACCTGAGCAACGCTGGGTCTTGATGCTTTTCTTTTAGCTGTGTCATGAGTAAGTCATGATTCACTCCGTCAAAGAATGCTTCAAGATCGCAGTCGACAATCCAATCTTTTTCATTTCGAATTGTTGATTGCGCATAACGTATTGCTTGGTGTGCATTTCGTTTAGGACGAAAGCCATAACTGTTGTCATGGAATTCCGGCTCCCATTCGATTTGCATCACCTGTGATATGGCCTGTTGTATTAATCGATCTAATACCGTCGGTATACCGAGCTGACGTTTACCACCTTCTGGCTTTGGAATTTCAACACGCAAAACCGGACGGGGACAATACGTTCCGTCGATTAGTTTGTGTTTAATTCGTCGCCAGTGTTGCTTAAGATAATCGGGAAGGGCATCAACTCTCATTCCGTCGATACCTGCGGCACCTTTATTGCGTTGCACTTGTTTTAACGCGCGCGTTAGATTATTCCTCTCCAGTACGCGATTAATTAATGATGAACATAAATTGGATTTTGACTCAATTGGATTTCCCATTTCTGATTCACCCACTGGGTTATCCAGAGACAGTGTTAACTGCTTATCAGGTGCCATTCAGAAATACTGCTCCAACGATTACTCTCCTAAATTCGTTCTGGCCTTCAGTTGCGAGAGTGCAACCTACTATGCCTTCTGCTGACTTCTGTATTGCGATCACAATAGATCTCTCTGTTGTCAGTTGTTCCTTCAACACAATACAGAGCTCCCGGGGTAAGACTCTTAACTTTCATCGCGTAAACGCCCAATTTATAAAACGTAATCCAATTGCAGATAGAAGACTTCGTTGTCACGTGCCAACTCGTCTCAATTACGTCACACCTCTTATTGGGTTCTTGTCCATCGCCCCGCGATTTTGCGTTGGGCTTCCTTCAGACCCTGCCTCGCGACAACGCCCTTGCCCTGTCGCTAACCTTCGGCTCTGCGTATACCTGGTAAGAGGACTTACACCTCTCTAGTTAAGTGCCATGCCCGGCACACACGTTTACATAAACGGCGCGCGCTTTTTGCGCGTCCGGCGACCGTAGGGAGCGAATTTGATGTTCTTGTTGAACGAAGCCGCTAGCGCGGCAGAAGTTCTAAATATCCGATAATTCCTCAACCTCGCTCAATTCCGAGTGAGGTTTATAACCATGAGGAATTATCGAATGAACAAAACACAACAACAGCGTTACGAGTCGCTGTACGAACAACATGTTAACGCACTCAAACGCCAGGGTAAAAGTAAATCGACTATTGATGTCTATGCGCGTGCCGTTAGACGAGTCACGGCCTACTTTGACCGTTGCCCGGACAAACTCAATGTCAACGATCTAAAAACCTTCTTCGCATCACTGGTTGAAACCCATTCCTGGAGCACCGTCAAAGTCGATCGTAATGGACTGCAATTCTTCTACAAACATGTTTTGAATAAAAAGTGGGAATGGGTCAATATCGTCAAGCCACCCATCGTCAGATCCCTGCCCGATATCCTGACCCCCGATGAGATAACTCAGCTGATATCTCACACCAAAGAAGCGCGCTATCAAATCTACATTCTCACGGTGTACAGTATGGGGCTACGTCTGGGCGAAGCCTTGGATCTGAAGATCGGTGACATTGACTCACAATCCATGCGTGTCCATATCCGCAAGGGCAAGGGACGTAAAGATCGCTATGTTACCTTGCCAAAGAGAACCTTACAGGTATTGCGAACGTACTGGGCAACACATCGCCACCCGCAGTTCATTTTCCCGGCGGGTAAAAATAATGTCGAACGACACCAAGCCACGCGGCACATGGACAAAGGCGGCACTCAGAAATCTTTCCGGGCCCTTGTCCGTAGCGCCGGTATTCATAAACAGGTATCCATCCACACACTACGGCACTGCTATGGTACCCATCTGGTCGAAGTTGGCTTGAACCTGCGTGCCATTCAAACCGAGATGGGTCATGAATGCCCGAAGACAACGGCGCTCTATACTCAACTGACAGAAATCACGCAACAAAATACCCGTGAACTCATTGAACGCATGGTCGAACGATTGACCTTGTCAATGACCGGTGAGGGTTGAGCCATGGAACTCGCCTCAATCATTGAACAGTATCAAGCCCCATTATATGCACGCTATGGAGCATCGTTGTTGCCCGTACAAAAACAGCTGTTAAACGCGATTATCCATTGCCGCACTGAACGCTATGGCGAGATGGTACTTCGCTGTGATGACTGTTCAGAGCAACAACGGTGTTTCCATTCCTGCGGACATCGCAGTTGTCCTCGTTGTCAAAACCATGAGACGACACAGTGGTTACAACGCCAACGGCAAAAGTTGTTGCCGGTTGATTACTTCATGGTGACGTTTACCTTGCCTTATGAATTGCGTTCACTGGCCTGGCAACATCCAAAGACCGTATACAACGCACTCTTCACTTGTGCATCGAGCACCTTGAAAGATTTTGGACACAACGATAAAAAACTCGGGGGTTGCATGGGCATGACGGCGGTATTGCACACGCACTCCCGGCGTCTTGACTATCATCCGCATGTCCATGTCGTCGTACCCGGTGGTTGTCTGAACCGGCAACGCCGACAATGGCAGAAGATGAAAGGCAAATACCTCTTTAATGAATTTGCCTTGGCCAAGGTTTTTCGAGGGCGTTTGTTGGAGTCCTTAACCTCACAAGGCTTGTCGATCCCCAATAAACTACCGGACAAGTGGGTGGTGGATTGTCTTCCTGTCGGCAAAGGCAAACCCGCGCTGGAATACTTATCGCGTTACCTGTACCGAGGCGTTATCTGTGAGAAGAACATTATTGCTGAGCAGGATGGCAAGGTGACGTTTAAGTATGTCGATAGCAGTTCAGGGTTAGCGCAATACCGCACACTCAAGGGCGAAGATTTCCTCTGGTTGTTGTTGCAGCATGTGTTGCCAAAAGGCTTTCGGCGTGTGCGGGACTTTGGTTTCCTACATGGTAATGGCCGAAAAATGTTGATGTTAATACAGTGGGTCTTGCGTGTCGTTATCGACAGAAAAGCAACCGTATCTCGACCGCCGTTTACCTGTCCTAACTGTAAAGGCGCAATGAACATCATGGCCTTTATCCGACCCAACTGGCGCTCGGGGTAACAAACTCGAAGCAATTAAACAACAAACACATTCAACACAGGAGTCTGTTCACGGTTATGACGACATGGAGTTATTATTTAATTCCCTTTACCGGGACAAGGCATTTGCTCGCCCGGAAAAAAAGTCTTTCGCTTCCGACCGACAATCTACTGATATTCCAAAAAAGATATTTGCTATTATAAGTACCGAGTAAACTGACCGGGCTTGTTCAACAACGGGATAATGTCGCGGCTATCGCGCGACATATCCTTGTTCATTATGTGTTTTTTTCATTATTAACTAAATATTCATTCAGGTTATTTATTATCTCAGAATTAATATTTTCGTTTAGACAGATTTCATTTTCTTGGAATATTATGGTGTATTCTGCGTCGTAAGGCATAAATTCAGTCTTTAAATAATGTAACACACTACCTTTAATAATATGCTTTCCATCCGCGTCAGAAAATGATTTTTCAACCGTATAGATATTGCCTGTGATGAGATGCTTAAATGTAACAATCATGATTTTTTAATACACATAACGCCGCGCTCTGCGGCAATTTTGGAGCGCAGCGGAAAAATTGTCCGACAGCAGCGCCTTGTTATAACCTCTTGACACATCGTGTAATGGTACTTATAGTGTTCTTTATTTGCAAGGTCACCCTCATGCGCCAGATCGAAATCCCAGCCAACTCTTCCGTCGACTATTACGAGAGCTTTCGAAAACTATACTACCACCTGTATTCCAATAGCTCCGCAAGTAGAGCTGAGAGAATTATTAGCGACATATCTAAACTACTGCTTGTGACATTAGGTGTAAACAACACATCACACAAAAAAGTTGTCTCGGATTTTTTAGCCGGAAATACATCAGCTAATGAGGCCCTATTACCTTTAATAAAACAAAAATATGCAGATGTTTTTGATGAAGGTGATCGCTTTGGCGTTGATGACGATTCGTTGCGAATGGGTTTAGACTCAATCATGGCACTGGACCTGAAAAACGCACCTTCCCACTTACTTGGCGATGCATTTCAGGCATTAATTGGCCCCAATTTAAGAGGCGACAAAGGACAGTTTTTCACACCTAAAAGCGTAGTGCGGTGCATGATCGAGATATTAGCACCCGAATCAAAAGCTACAGTCGTTGACCCTGCCTGTGGTACTGGTGGTTTTTTGACTGAAGTAGGTGCGTACTGGGATAAGAAAAAGTACACACCGGGGAAAGTAATTGCGATTGACAAAGATAAAGATCTTTTTATTCTTACCTCCGCGTTGTTGAAAATATCAAATCCTAATAAAGCTAAAGCTATAAACCAAAACTCATTAGACATTAAACTATTAAAGACTCTTCCAAAATCATCATCTCCCTTCAATGCTGACTATGTAATAACGAATCCTCCATTCGGTTCAAAAATTCCGGTTAAAGGTGAAGAGATTCTTTGCCAGTATGAGCTCGGCTACCACTGGGAGTTTTCAAAACAAGAAGATAAATGGGTTAAAACGAGTGCTATTCGATCAACGCAAGACCCTCAAACTCTTTTCATAGAGCTTTGTGTTGAAATGTTAAAAGATGGAGGAAAAATGGGGATTGTTTTACCTGAAGGTATATTTGGCAACAAGACTTGTGGATATATTTGGGACTACCTTAGAGCAAGGGGAAAAATTATTGGCTTAATTGACTGCCCGCGCACAACATTTCAACCAGGTACAGACACAAAAACAAATATACTTTTTTTTGAAAAATGTAATACCCCAAAGCATGGGTTAACGAAAGTAGCCGTCGCTATAAATTGCGGTCACGACAGAAGAGGGCGGAATATTGCTAGCAACGGTGTGGCACATGCAGATGATTTTCAGCATATAGCTAAAGATTGGTTTTCAAAAAAACACGAACTTTGTTTTGATACAAAAATAACAAAACCCTACTACTTAGTTCCTAGATATTATGACGAAAAAACTAACTACCTTTTGGCGGACGATGCGAAGAGCATAGATGCAACAGTAATTTCTTTTGGCGAAATGATAGAGCGAGGCTGGTTATCAATTAAAAAAGGTCACGAGGTTGGCTCGGATTCTTATGGTACAGGTGAAGTGCCATTTGTAAGAACTTCTGATATCAGCAACTTCGAAATTTCAATTGACCCAACGAAAGCCGTTAGTGAAGAAATTTATAAGAAGTTCTCGAAAGATCAAAATTTAAAACCAGGAAATATTCTCATGGTAGTTGATGGCCGATATAGAATTGGGCGATCAGCTATTCTGCATAGTTATAACGCAAAATGTATTGCACAAAGTCATTTGAAAATCATATCAGTTAACGAAAAAGTATCTCCTATTGACTCCTTTGAACTTTTGTACTTGTTGTCGATGAAAAGTGTTCAGAGAGACATTCGAAGCTTAGTTTTCATTCAGTCAACATTAGGCTCTATAGGCTCTAGAATTAAAGAGATTAAAATACCAGTTCCAAACAAGAAAGATAAAACGTTTAAAGATAAGGTAGATAACTTTCGTACATCCTTAGAGCAAAGAGCCATGCTTTTAAGCTCTTTGCTCGAGCTTGAGAATCAAAGTGTAGAGCTTTAGTTGGAATTGTTAACTCTAACTAATATACCCTCTATCCATTGATAAAATTCATCGAGCGTTTTATTTCCTTGAGCTATATTACAATCTCTATGTGCAAACCCAACGTTCTCATCTGAATGAGTTCTTGGGTTGCTATGTGCTGTTTCTATTTCAGCCTTACCTCGTTGAGCGACCTCAAATAGTGTAAAGCTCAGTGGCTCTCTGCATACAATACATGTTGTACTATCCTTAGTGAAAGCCCCAAACCTTTCTTCTAAATATATTTTTATTTCTTCGGGGCAATCAGGAGCGTCAGGCATTTGATATACCAATGTTGCTAGCTTCCCAGCAACTAACATGCACGCCTGATATGTAGCGGATTTTTCTCTCAGCTTAGCAACTACACCAGGCTTCATTAGGCTCATATCCAAACCAAACTGTAGTAGCTCTTCGTCGCTCAACAACATAACCCAGCGAAGAATTCTATTTGGTCCAGCATCTTTGCTTTTCCATGCCGCACCTGTAGTCATAGTTGAATCACGTACAACTTTACTTGCTACTCTGTTGTGCGCAGACTTTAAGTGCGCTAAATATGGGTATTCAGAGCACCGTCCTGGATGGTCTTTTTCTTGATGGCAGTATTTTTCAGCAACATCTTTATATTTTGACGTGCTAGAGATTGCTTTTTTACATAACTCCATTACTTTAATTCCCTGTTTAAGCATAGTAATAATTCACTTGGGCTACACTTTAGGGTTTTAGCAATAGTTGAAATATTTTGAAGAGATACGTTTCGCTCACCTCTCTCAATACTTCCAATATAAGTACGATGAAGATCACAAAGGTGTGCTAATTCCTCTTGAGATAAACCTAGATCAGTTCTTCGCCGTTTAATTTCTTTGCCGAATGCTTCAAGAATATCCATCAAAATGGCCTAAATGTGTTTAAGCCAAGTTAATAATTTGATGACTTTAAGTCTACAGACTATAAGTAGCGTGGAGGTGACGTGGGTTGGGGTTATAACGCCAAAAGCACCGGCGGCGAAGCCGTCGGGTGGCTTGCCTTGTTAGGCGACGCTGCAAAGTATACATTAGTGGTGAGCCTCTTCTGCTACCTTCCTAGAAAACATACTTTTTGATAGAGAACAGCTTTTAGCACTTAGCTCACAAAGCGTCTTCTGTGTATTCTCTGTGATTGGCTGATTGCTTGGATGCGGCCCACCAAATATGAAGGCCCAGACACTATCCTGAGATACAGGATCAAGTGTTTCTAAAACCTCTATAAAAATATGTGTTTGACTATGAAGGTTTGAGTGGACGGCGTTTTGTAAGGCTCCAGTTTGATCGGCTTCCCACGTTGCATTAACTGCCAGGCTGATTAACTTGGCCGTAAACTCTTCATTTGGTACTGCGCTTTCAATTTTTGGAAAAAGAAAATGTAACTGAGGTTCGGAATATAATGGTGCAGGTTTATCACTGTAACCGAACAAGCGATTAAAACAGGTAAAGCGGGATGGCATTGCTTTAAAAAACTCCTGCAATGAGTCTTTGCTGGGGTTTTCTTCAAGCACTTGTGGAGTGAGTGCGGATAACACTTTTAGCTGAAATTCATAGTCAAAATCAGGGCAAGAAAAAGCATAGCTTGATGCTACGAATGAAAATATTATATAAATCGTACGACGAAGTTTTTTCATTGTATGCGCCTAACGCCTCACATCACCGGCAGCAAGAAGCAGAGCGAGGAACGAGCGGCGCTTTTTGCTGTCCGAGTGCATGTGTTTGTTAGGCGATTACTAGTTAGCATCATCTTTACTGCTCTGGTTCAGCCTCAATTCTTCGTTCAGGAACTCTGATACCGCAGTCTCTGATAACCAACGCCACGGATTGCTCTCACGGCGACTAACAGGTGGAGGAAAGGTACCATAGAGCTCGTTCAGCGATTGCCTGTAAGAAGGGTAAATGGCGCTGTTAAATTGTTCGTAAAGAGCTGCTCTACGCGACGAATCTTTGAGGGTTTGGTCGATGATTATTTGATGGCTTTTCCCCATAGCAGCCCTTAGCGCAATAACGTGTGAGTATGTACCGTAAAGCTGTGGCAATTCAGGACTAAGCCCTCGCTTAGAAGCTGCGCCCTCAAATGCACTCCAGTCTGTTTCAGTCAAAGGGTCGTTAGAGAAATTATTCTGTTCCGGCAAGCAACCACAATTTAGCATGGCAGTTAAAACCCGAATATCGTAACGAAATTGATCTTCGCTTTCTTTAAGATCAAGACGTTCAAGAAATAAGATAAATGCTCGAAAAGCCGAGCGATCATTGTTAAACATCTCTGCATTAGCTTTAGAAAACAAATCGAAGCGAGCTTTTTGCAAAGCAGCCAAATTTTTCTCCCAGAGAAAAGCAAGATGAGATGTGGTTGCCGATAATGTCAGGATGCCCAATCGTTCAGTTTCAAGATCGACCTTTAGTCGTTCAAATTGCTGGCTTTTCTTCTTGATTTCATCATCTATCTTGCCGCTAATATAGGCAGGTATTCCGAGGAGCCCCGCAAAGGAGGTCAACGTGAGAAAGACTGTCAGCGTTGCCCACATCTTGCCTCTAATTTTATCCCATAAGCGATACTGCACAAGATCCCAAGCATCTTCACTTAGCGCTGGAATATCCGGTATTTTTTTGTTATCAGTCACGTTCCATGCCTCGTTTCATCGCCTAACGCTAAGCTCACTGGCAGACAAAAGTGGCGATTCTTTTGCTTTTGCAAAAGAAGTGACGCTTTTGACTGTCCGAGTGCAGCGCATTGTTAGGCAATATACTTCCTGCCTCTTTTATCACGGTGTTTATACATTCGTTGATACTCGCGGCGTTGTTTAGTAACTTCATACAAAACAATTCCTGAGGAAGTGCCCAAATTTAAGCTTTCTATCATACCGAGCATTGGTAAGTTGATGCACATCTCGCTACGTTTTACGGCAAGATCACTTATGCCTCTGGATTCACTACCAAACCAAATAGCAAGTTTGTGATCTTTGGTGTAATCACCTTCATGTAAAATCACATTATTACATCCCTTTGTATGTGGTGATGTTACATAGGAGACAAAGTTCTTTTTTTCTAAATGCTTCAAACATTCTTGGGTACTATCAAATCTTTTGACGAAGCTCCATTTAATGGCCGATACAGAAGTTGCTGAAAGAGATTTTCTCTCTCTCATCTCTTGCCAGTCTTCTGGTAACGATTTTCTAGGATCGACAATATAAGTCTTTTCGACACCTAAAGCGCTTACGTTTCGTATAACTGTTCCGATATTTTTTATGTCTTTAGGATCTTCGATAACAGCAATAAGATTCTTACACTGATATGGTTTAATCGCATCAGCGCGTTTTCTCATACTACTTTTCGGTTTTTCTTCTTCTGTCACGTTAACTCCAATCTATCTTGTTGCCTAACGTTTAGTTAAGCGGACTCGCACAGCCTAAAAAAAGGTGCTGGATTGAATTAATGAAACACATCCGGAACGGGAGCACGAATGCGAGTTCCGACTTCAACGCCTTGTTGGACAAATCCTCTCGGTGGTACGGCTGTATTCTTCTTATAGGAATTTTCAATACGCCTTCGATTATATCTCCTTGGGTAAACGGAAAAGACACGTTTTAACGGTGCCCCACAGGTACGACACGCCCAGTGTAACGGCTCTTTTTCAACTTTACCAGACACCCCCATCGCTTCAAACAAACCACCGACAATCTCACGACAGCGATTGCGTTTCGCCTGACATTGCGAGGCGTATAAACCGTAATGGCGCACCACATGCAATCCCGGTACCGGCACATGCCAAAGGATGCGTCGGATAAACTCTGTCGTCTTAAGAGACAGCAATTTTATTTTATTATCACGATGGTCTTTATAATGAAACCGAACCGACTTCGCATCACAATGTACTATTTGTTTTGGATGGAATGGACCTCCTTTCAAGTAACGAGACAAATACAACATGACGCCTTTACCTTGAGGGTATTGCGGCATGATGCGAACACTCCATTGTTTTTTGTAACAATCGCGATGAAGCTGTTTGAGTGCATGACGGGATGATGTCGTCGGCACAATTAACTGTTGACGTTCTAACGCATCGTGAATCGCCGCTTGGAGTTTGCCTTTGTATAATGCTTTCACCACACGGATCGGTAATAAGAAATCATGCTCTATGGCTTGCCATTGATTTGAAGAGCTTAAACCACCGGCAGTGACTAAGGCATGAATGTGTGGGTGATAATTTAATTGCCGTCCCCACGTATGCAAGGTCATTAATATCCCCGGCGTTGCACCGAGATAACGTGTGTCTTTCAGTAATGTCATTAAAGTATCACGACACGCTTGAAATAAAATGGTCGTAAACCAGGCACGATTGTATTGCCATAACGGCAAGTACTCATGTGGCAAGGTAAAAACAAGATGATGATGCGGGCAATCAAGTAAGCGTCTTTTTTGTGCGTCTATCCAGTTATGTCGTGCACGTGCAGCACACAGTGGACAACTACGATGACGACATGAATGCAATTGTTTGTCTTCATGACCATTGGTACAACTTAACTGATCATAACCTTGATTCATCGTGCGGCAATGCATAATCGCATCGGCGGCTTTTATATCTTTTAACGGTAATGATTGTTTATATAAATGAAACGAACTCTTAAAAATATTTTGTAATAAACGATCAGGGTGATGTGCCATATTAATACAATCCTTGTATTCTAATGTTATTGTTACCTCAGCGTTAGCTGATTTGTTCAACAGTTGATTATACGGAATCCATGTTAATAGATATTATACGGACGCCGTATAGTTCATTAAACATGGAAATCAGATTGTTTGTTGTTGGGTGATTTTTCCGTATCATTTTTGTATACTCCTTATTTTCAGGGATGTTTTATTAATAAGGAGATTAGCACATGGATGTTACAGGTCAAATTGATCCCGAATTGCCGAAAGGTTTTTGGGATTCCTACATTGAAAGACTTCAGAAACAGGGCGTTAAAACCAATGTGTTGCGATGGTACGTGATCCGGGCAGAGCAATTTCTTAAGGCTCACAGCTATACACAGTTTAGTCAGTTTGAACCTCAAGATGTCAGTAATTATCTACAAAAAGCAGGCCGAGAAAAGAGCTTGGCGGATTGGCAATTTCGGCAGCTTGTGGATGCTATACGGACGTTGTTTCCGCATAGTTCTGTTATCAACGACAAGACCGTGGATTGGGATTTCTGGTTAGAATCCTCACGTTCCCTTTCAAATGACCATAAGACAATAGCAAGGGAGCAACCTGTTAATGAGCAAGATGCGGGTGTTAGCGGTGCCAGTGATGGTCAACAGAGATACGATCTGTCTGAATTTGAGGGCGAATTTAACGAGCTCAGAACTGAAATACGCCGGCGAAATTACGCGATTTCAACGGAACAGACTTATTTACACTGGTTACAACGCTTTGTTTTATTTCATAAAAAGAAATCACCCAAGTTAATGTCAGAGGGTGAGGTTGCTGCCTTTCTTGAATATCTAGCTGTGAAGCGCAATGTCTCAGCGAGCACACAAAATCTCGCATTAAATGCTCTGGTTTTTTATTACAAACAGGTCTTGAACAAACCTCTTGGGGAACTGGGTGAAATTGTCAGGGCTAAGCGTCCTACCCGATTGCCTGTTGTATTAACATCACATGAAATTGAAATGCTTCTGTCATCCATGAGTGGCAAACACGGCTTGATGGCCTCTTTGATGTACGGCACAGGTATGCGTTTAATGGAATGCGTTCGTTTGCGGGTTCAGGATGCAGATTTTGAGTACAAACAGATCATTGTTAGACAAGGAAAAGGTTTAAAGGACCGTGTTGTCCCATTTCCTAAAAGTTTGTTATCAAGGATGAAAAATCATTTGTTACAGGTTCGTAAATTACATGATGAAGATATTAAACAAGGTTACGGGAGTGTTTTTATGCCACATGCATTATCGAGAAAATATCCAAAAGCCGCAGGCGAGTGGAAATGGCAGTATGTTTTTCCAAGCGGGAAGTTATCTACTGACCCCAGGAGCGGCATAACGCGGCGACACCATGTGGACGAATCGGGGATTCAAAAAGCTATTAAGCGTACTGCAGATAAAGTTGAAATACATAAGAAAGTGACTAGCCATACTCTGCGTCATTCGTTTGCGACGCATTTACTGGAGGGCGGCTATGATATCAGAACAGTTCAGGAATTATTAGGCCATGCAGATGTTTCAACTACCATGATCTATACACATGTTTTGAATAAAGGTGGGCATGGTGTAAAAAGTCCACTCGATAATCTATGAATAAAAATAGTCCGGCATGGCAGTTGAGAAGAAACAATAAGGGTCAGTGTAACAATTCCTTCCGTTTACGATCAGGTTTCCTTGATCATACCTTTCGTTCCAAATTCAGAGAAATGGGTGTCCATTTCATCAGTTAAGTATTCCTTTCACATTATTTAATTTTTTCTTGTGTTGCGCTTAAAAAACCACGCAGGATCCTGAGTTCAGTTTGATCCAGTTGTGCACGATTGAATAATCGTTTTACTCGTCGAATTAATTTCTTTGGCTGCTCTGGATCGTAAAATCCGACATCGATCATGGTAGTGATCAAATGCTCATAAAAACCTTCCATCTGCTGGTGTGTGGTGAGATTATCAAGCGCCCGTTCCGGAATATTACTACCCGAGTCATCGTCCACTGCTGTGTCTAATGCTGCCATCATTAATTCATAACAAATAATCTGCACAGCCGAAGCCAGGTTCAATGAACTGTATTCCTCATTCGCTGGTATTTGTACAATCTGATTACAGCGATCAACTTCCTCATTACTCAAACCCGAACGTTCACGACCAAAAACTATGGCAATATTTGTCTCGGCTGAGGTTTTCATAATTGTGTCACTACAACTTTTTGGATTATGCACGGGCCATTGAATGCTGCGATCTCGCGCGGTGGTAGCAAAGATCATGGAACAGTCCTGCAAGGCTTCATCCAGATCGTCACAAACAATCGCTTTATGCAGGACATCATCTGCCCCGGTTGCCCGTGCAGTGCTTTCTGCACTCGGATAGATCTTTGGATTCACCAGATACAACTGATCCTGTTGCATGGTTTTCATAGCACGCGCCGTCGCACCAATATTTCCCGGATGGGAGGTTTCAACTAACACAATTCTGATCTTTCTGACATCAAGCATCGAGTCTGACTTCACGATTTTCATTTCAACCAGTACAATGAGTCCTTTGCACGAAAAATATTTTTTATCATAGCAAGGCGAAAATGTTCTAAAAAGCGGAGTTTACACGTAGTAAATGAGCACTTTTAGGTTATTTTTAACGCCGCTATGGCGGAAAATATGAATCGTGCAAAAGACTCACAATACGTCTTTAATTAAAAGAGGCATACCATGGAGCCAATGCTCAACATCGCTGTTCGTGCAGCACGCGCAGCCAGCAGCATCATTCAACGAAATACCGAAGGTCGGGGCGATCTGAAAATCAGTAAAAAGAGTGATAATGATTTTGTCACTGAGGTGGATCGTCAGGCTGAAGCCACCATTATTTCCACCATCAAAGAATCCTATCCTGACCACGCCTTTATGGCTGAAGAAAGTGGCGAATCGGGTGACAATGAAAATGTCTGGATTATCGATCCGCTTGATGGCACCACCAATTTCCTGCACGGCTTCCCTCAATACGCTATTTCTATTGCCTTACAACAGAAGGGGGTACTTACTCAGGCTGTTGTTTACGACCCAACTCGTAATGAACTATTCACCGCGAGCAAAGGCGGAGGAGCCATGTTGAACAATCAACGCATCCGTGTTGCCCATCGAAAAAACCTGCAAGGTGCTTTGATCGGCACGGGCTTTCCTTTCAAACAACAGGAGCGGCTAGATCTATACCTCGATACCTTTCGCGCCATATTTCCAATGACAGCAGGCATTCGTCGGCCTGGGTCAGCGGCACTTGATCTGGCTTATGTTGCCTGTGGCCGACTGGATGGCTTCTGGGAATTCGGTTTGTGTCCGTGGGACATAGCAGCTGGAGTATTATTGATCCAGGAAGCAGGCGGCACGGTGATTGATATGACCGGCAGTGATCAATATCTGGAATCTGGTGATGTTATTGTTGGCAATATTAATCTCTACACCGCCATCCATAAGGAACTTGCGCCACTATTAAAAAAACATGGCTACAAAAGACCAAAACGAATTTAAATACTACAACAACACAAACCCAGTCAAATAAGGTGCCGCTGAAAGCGGATATTGTCTTGCTGGGCAAAGATTGTTCCCGACAATCTTATTGCATTTACTCCATCCTTGGAGATCATTCCTGCTTTCGCAGGAATGACATCAACGTAATTAAATTTTCTGAGCCAATAACAGGTTTCCATAACGATCCATATGGACTTGCCAATTTTCAGCGATACATACTGTAGAGTTTTCATCGATGACGATGACGGGACCTTCAATGGGTTGTCCTGTCTGAATTGAAGAGCGCAGGAGGACTTGTACTGGCTTCGCATGTCCATACACCTGACTGACCTCCTGCGATTCTCGGCTCGTTGCCTGATATGCTGGTAACTGAAATACTGATTTAGGCGCATTGACACTCATGTGCACATTGACTAATTCCAGTGGGTTATCCAGTGTATGTCCGTATCGTTGCAGATGTGCAGATTGAAATTTTTCTGCAACATCATCCATGGTCGTCCAGCTGATATTCAAGCTTGATGATTGACCTTGATAACACAGGTCAAGACTTGGTGAGGCCGATAGTGATGTCGGGTCAATGCCTTCTGCAATCAGCTCTTGTTTGCCTTTATTCAATAACTCATCAAGCGCATTTTCGATTTCATCAACACGACAATCCAGTAGTAATTTACCTAGAGTATGTGACAACTCTCTGCCTGGCCTGGCAACTAACATTCCGAATGCCGACAGCACACCTGCATGAACGGGAACAATCGCTTTTGTCATTTGCAATGCCTCTGCCAATGCGCAGATGTGTAAACCACCTGCGCCGCCAAAAGCGAGCAAGACAAATTCTCTGGGATCGATTCCTCGCTCCACCGAGATGACTCTGAGTGCCTGAGCCATGTTTTCATTAGCAATGCGAACAATACCCAGTGCAGTTTCCTCAATCGATGGCAAGCCCGACTCCTGCATTAATATCTTCATGGCTTTTTCTGCCGATGGATAATCCAGTTGCATTGTCCCGCCCAGTTTTGTTGAGCGTGGTAATCGACCGAGGATGAGATTTGCATCCGTCACAGTTGCTTGTGTGCCACCCTGGCCGTAACTGGCTGGGCCTGGGTTTGCGCCCGAAGATTCGGGGCCAACCTGTAATGCCCCTCCTTGATCAAGCCAGGCAAGTGAACCACCGCCGGCACCTATCGTATGCATATCCACCATTGGCACAGCGACGGGAAAACGTGCAAGCCTTCCCTGGTTACTCAATGCAAGCTGTCCATCGAACATGGCAACATCGGTAGACGTGCCACCCATATCAAATGTCAGTAGTTTTTTTTCATCGGTTAAATCACTGATGAACTCGGCAGCGTTCAAACCACCAGCCGGCCCGGATAACAAAAGATGAACCGCTTGTTTCGCTGCCTGATTGGCGCGGCAGGTTTGACCCGAGCTACGCATCACACTGACACTCGCAGGTTCAACCGCTAGCTCAAGTCTTTGTAAATAACCCTGCAACAAAGGGCCAACATAGGCATTGAGCCAGGTTGTGATCCCTCGCTCATATTCGCGGTACTCCGGCAGGACTTCATGTGAACAACTGACAAACAGATCCTCGGGCAAGGCATTGGCAATCTGTTCTTCAAATCGCCCGTCAATAAATGAAAACAGCAAGTTAATCGCCACGGCGTCAGGTTTTATGTGTCTGATTTGATCCACTACCTCAGCGATATCATCATCAGTAAGCGGTTCCAGTATCGTGCCATCTGCCGCCAGTCGTGTATTAATTTCCAAACAATATTGTTCGGGCACAGGAGGTTTTATTTTTCTCGGTTGTAGATTGTATAGCTCTTGTCTGGCCTGACGGCCTATGGTCAAGACATCCTTAAGACCTCGATTTGCGACGTAAACCGTTTTTGCACCTTTGGCTTCCAACACGGCATTGGTCGCCACCGTTGAACCATGTACGATGCGTAATTCATGACAATTAACATCCAGTTCCTCGATGCCCTGCAGGATTGCGCGCTCCGGTGCATCGGGCGTGGACAAAACCTTATGAATGCGTATATTGTCGCCATCAACATAAACAAAGTCAGTGAAGGTTCCGCCAGTATCAACACCCAGGTATTTTATATTTGATTTACTCTTGAAACTCATTAGTGAATCTGAATCATCATGGCGATCACAAAAAAACGGTTCCTATGGAAAAAGAAGTCCTAATCGAAGTCAGCAATCTTAGCCGCTATTACGCTGATTACTGTGCTGTGAATGATATCAGTTTTAGCGTACATCGCGGCGAAGTCATTGGCTTTCTCGGCCCGAATGGTGCGGGCAAAACCACTACTATGCAAATCATCACCGGCGTTCTGGCAGCAAGTGAGGGACAAGTTTCTATTGCTGGACTGGATATCCTGGAGAATGCCAAAGCAGCAAAAATGCATATTGGTTTCTTACCGGAATCACCGCCTTTATATTTTGATCTCACTGTTGATGAATATCTAAACTATGCGGCGTGTCTGCGTGGGGTTTCAGGCTCAGATATAAAATCTGCGATTGATCACTGTAAACAACGTTGTGGTTTGACAGAGGTCGGCCATCGCTTGATCCAGAACCTGTCGAAAGGTTATCAACAACGCGTCGGAATTGCCCAGGCAATTATTCACTCGCCTTCAGTGGTCATACTCGATGAACCGACTTCTGGTCTTGATCCAAACAACATTATTGAGATACGTGATTTGATCCGTGAGTTAGGAAACGACCACAGTGTAATCCTCTCTACCCATATCTTACCTGAAGTACAAACGATCTGTGATCGTGTGATCATTATTAATAGAGGTGCATTGGTACTCGATGAAACCCTGTCTGAACTTAACAACCAAACTGTTACTCGTTTTAAACTGGGTTTTAAACAAACCCCGTCACTCGATGAATTATCATCCGTCATACAAACAAAGAGTATCGAACAGATAGATGCCAACCGGTTTCATATTATTATCGGTGAAGATGAAGAAGTTCTTGATGTTCTCATAAAACATTCACTTGAGAATCATTGGGGCTTATTTGAATTAACGCCGGATAGTAACTCTCTTGAACAAACATTTGTGCAGCTAACACAATAAACTGATCACTACGTAAAACCATGAGCGCAATATTTTCAATTACCAGACATGAATTAAGGCGCATGTTTCGATCGCCTTTCGCCTGGGTCGTCCTTGCTGTTGTGCAATTTATTCTGGCACAACTGTTTCTCAAGTACTGGGAAATATTTGAATTGAAAGGTGCTGAGTACGCATCGGTGGGGATCACTGAGATTGTGGTAAGTGGATTATATCAAACGGCGGCCATGGTGATGCTAATGGTCGCACCGTTTATAACCATGCGCGGATTCAGCGAAGAACGTCGAACCGGAACAATGCAATTATTATTATCATCACCAATTTCAGTTACTCAGTTAGTATTTGGTAAATACTTTGCCGTGCTTGGTTTTTTTCTGTTGTTATTATTTATGATCAGTTTGATGCCATTATCGCTGGGCCTGGGTACGCAACTTGATTATTGGCAGATCGGGAGTAGTGTCGTTGGTCTTACTTTATTGCTTGCTGCCTTCTCAGCCATTGGTTTGTTTTTAACGACTCTGACTTCTTCCACTGCCGTTGCGGCAGTTTCCACTTTTGGGGTTTTGTTTCTTTTATGGATTATTAGTCTTGCCGGCAACAGCGGGTCAGAGCAGGTTGCCTCTGTTCTGAACTACCTGTCTTTGCTCACTCATTATAACCATTTGTTAAATGGTTTATTTAACACCGCCGATGTCTTTTATTATTTAATTGTTATAACGATTTTTCTTGCACTATCTATCTGGCGATTAGACAGTGAACGAATGTTATAAAAAATGACATGAAAGTAACTGCTAAAAGCCGACTACACTATAAACTCAACAGCTCAATCATGCTGGTATTACTGATAAGTTTTGCGATTTTACTGGCCTGGTTAAGCAACCGTTATGAACAACAATTCGACTGGACCAGGGCCGGACGCCACAGCCTGTCCTCTGCCAGCCAGGAACTACTAAACAAGATGCGAGGGCCAATTGAAATTTCAGCCTATGCTAGTGAAAACCCGGAGCTTCGAAAAATTATTAAAAACATTGTTCATCGATATCAAAAAGTAAAACCTGACTTGCATTTGCAGTTTGTAAATCCAGTTGCTGTGCCTGATGAAGTACGCAATCTGGGAATTAGTATCGACGGTGAATTGGTATTGAAATACCAGGGTCGAATTGAACATGTGAAATCCGATAGTGAAGAAGAATTCACTAACAGTTTAAGTCGCCTGTTACGCGGAACTGATCGCTGGCTAACATTCGTTGAAGGCCATGGTGAACGTAATCCATTGGGCAATGCTAATCAGGATTTGGGTATTTGGATGAACAGTCTGAAACAACGTGGCTTGCTTGCACAACCATTAAACTTGACCCAGATAAATACTATCCCTGATAACACCTCCGTTTTGGTCATCACTGGCCCGCGTGTCGATTATCTACCCGGTGAAGTGGAAATGATTATCAACTATGTAGAAAATGGAGGAAATTTACTCTGGCTTACCGATCCGGGTGAACTGCATGGTCTTGAAACATTGGCTGAGACTCTGTCGATTGAATTTTTACCTGGAACAATTATCGACTACGTAGGCCAGCTACTCGGCAGCAATGATCCGACCATCACAATCGCCTCCGCTACAAATTATCAACAACACCAGACGGTAAAAGGTTTTGATCTGACTACATTATTTCCAGCGCTTTCTGCGATCATACAAAAAGAAAATGAAAGCTGGGAATTTCAACCCATTATCATTAGTGGCGAGCATACCTGGTCAGAACACTCTGAACTCAATACAGAAATTGATTACGATCAGGAAACTGACACCATCGGCCCACTTAACATGGCAGTCAGCCTCACACGGGAGGTTAAGTCGGAAGATAATAATGAATCGTTAAAGCAACGCATTATTATTGTGGGTGATGGCGATTTTCTTTCCAATCAATATCTTGGAAATAGTGGCAACCTAGAACTGGGTCTTCGACTGATCAATTGGCTAACCCATGATGACAATTTTATATCCATCCCGGCTAAAACAGCAGACGACCTTTATCTCGAACTATCTAATGCCAGCAAACTTATTATTATTTTTGGCTTTTTAATCCTGCTTCCGCTGATCTTGTTGCTTACCGGCCTTATCATCTGGTGGCGACGAAAAAAATTATAGTCTGAAAACCATATATAATGCGTTCTCGAATTCTGATTAATCTATTTTTATTCATTGTCGTCATCACGCTTGCCTTATTTCTAATCAATACTGAAAAACAAACCGATGAAATAAAAATCGTTCAGATTAGCACAATTGCTGAACAAGACATTCATCACATTACTATTGTCCGAAATGGCGAAATAAAAATTGAATTTAGAAAACAGAAAAAATCCTGGAAAATGCTCTTGCCATACACAGCACCGGCTCATCCGACCCGAATACATGCCATATTAAATTTACTGACAACTCAAAGCAGCAATCAATTATCCGTGGACGATGTTGATCTATCACAACTCGAACTTGACTCACCCAAAGTCAGTTTACATTTAAACGATCATGTTTTTGATTTCGGCAACATCAACCCACTGGATGAAACGCGTTATGTAAGATTTAATGATAAAATTCATACCATAGTCGATAGTTTATTTTATCAGCTGTCGACCAATGCTAGTTTTTTTATTAATCCTAAAATAATTACGGATGTCAGTACGATTATTTCAATCCAGACACCTGATTATACCTTACACAAAAGTAGCGATGATTGGTTATTAGATCCGCAACCTGTAACAGAAACCATCACAGCAAATTCATTATTCAATGGCTGGCAACAACTTGAAGCGAACACAGTTCAACTATTAATTCAGACTGAATCGTCTGGTTTAATCAATATTGAATTAGATGATGGATCAAAAATTAATTTAGATATTATATCGCCAGCGCCTGATTTAATTCTTGGTCACAATAAATTAAACCTTCAGTATCATTTCAATGAGTACATGTCGGGCCTGATTTTTCCAGAAAAGATAACTACACAATAAATGCCTGAACTACCCGAAGTTGAAACTACTCGTATTGGTATCGCTCCGCATGTGCTTGGAGAAACAGTTAGGCAATTTATTCTTCGTAACCGAAATTTACGTTGGCCGGTTAGTTATCGCATTGCTAAAGAACTGCCCGGCCAGAAAATTCGCCAGGTAAAACGCCGAGGGAAATACATCCTGATTTACACCGATGAGGCCTGTTTAATAGTACATCTGGGCATGTCCGGTAATTTACGTATTTTGCTGGAACAAACTGCACCACAGAAACATGATCATGTTGATATTGAATTTGAGTCGGGTGTTGTTTTACGTTTCACTGATCCTCGCCGATTTGGCTGTATTCTATACACCAGAAAAGATCCCTTACATCATGATCTGTTAAAGAACCTTGGTCCGGAACCATTAAGCAATGAATTCGATGCTGTTTCTTTGTTTGAGAAATCCAGAAATAAAAAACAAATAATAAAATCATTCATTATGGACAGTAAAGTCGTGGTTGGCGTTGGAAACATCTATGCCAACGAATCACTCTTTGCCGCAGGCATACATCCAAAACGAAAAGCTGAAAAAATATCAATGCCACGCTATGAAATATTAGTGATGGAAATAAAAAATGTATTAGCTCACGCACTAGAAAAAGGTGGAACAACTTTACGTGATTTTACCAATAGCGAAGGTAAATCCGGCTACTTTCGTCAAGAATTACAAGTCTATGGACGCGCTTCTGAGCCCTGTCCAAACTGTCAACAAATGATCAAGCTTGTGCGTCTTGGGCAACGCTCTACCTACTATTGCCATCATTGCCAACATTAATAGCCATCTATTTGATGCAGATCAAAAAATTAATTTTTAATTTGAATATAGTCTCGTCCAGTATATTCCAATCCAGAAATGAGCCTGTAGAGAGGGGTTATATTTCATCATCAAGCCCTGAGTTTTAGTCGCACATGAAGTTGTTTAAAGAGTTGGTTTTTAGCTGAGTTCAATTGTTCAGCCGCTTCATTGTCATTCATTTCGTTAGCAAATGCATCCAGTTGTTTGAAGGTGATCCCTTGTTTCAAATACTGACTGGGTCTTTGTGCTGAGCGAAACTTTTCATAGGGTGTCATCATGTCTTCATAGCGATAACGTTTCCGCTCTTTGCCTTTCTTGTCGGTGATGGTAGAGGGAAAATAACAAGGTCGATGAAAATTAACGTAGCGATAGACCTCGCCTTGATTGAGCCTGGCAAAGTCATCGGCATACTGCTGCGGGATGTGCATATAGCCATAGAGTTTACGCACGACCGAGCCATTCTTGCTCTCAGCCAGGGCATTATCGTTACTGTGCCGAGGTCTTGATTTAGTGAATTCAATACGGAGTTTCTCGAGTAATTGAGCCACGGTATAGTTGATGTATTCACCGCCATTATCGGTGTGAAAGCCCTGTATCTTGAACGGGAAGGCCGCCAATAATTGCTCTAATGCCGGCAGCATGTAGCGTTCACTTATTCGTTCTACCGTGACAATGATCTGAAACTGCGTAACCTCATCAACGGCATTGATGTGATAAACCCCTTTGCGCCTGTCCTGATCGCCCTGATGCACGGAATCAATGCGAATATAGCCCGGTTGATCATTCGGACAGGGTTTTCGCCGTAGACCAATTTTGGCTGCCTTGGGACGGGTTTTCGTCAAGACACAACGTTGTCGTTGGTAAGTCGTACTCTGACGCAAGTTATAAAGATGTGATACGGATATGCCCGCCAGACGCTCATAGTTCGCTTCCTCAAAACGCTCATAGGCGCGTTCACAGAGTTTCTTTATCACCGGGCCACTGGGTTGCTGATGACGTTCATCCATCTCGGCGAGTAAACGGATATCGGCCTTGCTGTACTTTGGTTTGAAGCCATTGCGACGAGCAGTCTTTATCGTGATCCTGCCATTCTTGATGTATTGCCCAATGAGACGTTTCACCTGCGCATGGGAGTAGCCGGTGACTTTCATCAGGTAACGTGTGATGAGACCTTTTTCTGCTTTGCCCAGTGAGAAATAGCGAAATGCCACCAAGGTCTTTTGTACCCACCGATAGCGGTCTTGTTTGCTGTTGGCGACACAAAAGGCCACTGCCTGAGTGCCTTCGAGAAATTGACGGACGGTGTCAATGGTCGTGAGTTGTTCAAGTTTCATGATCGTTTTCATCCTGTGATCATGAACGACTTTAAATGTTATTTCAGGCTCATTTGATGTTGGAAAGTCGCCCCTCGTTCAGGCTCATTTCATATTGGAAAAGACTCGTCCTATATAATATATTTTTTTTAATGTAAAATAATGATCGATGATTAAAATAAATCCTGCTCTGTTAATAAAAATTCACTTGCTACTCGCTGGGTTCATGTTACCAGTTGCAATTATGTTTCTAACTACCGGCCTGCTCTATTTCACTATTGAGTTTGAAGGCGAATATCATTCGACACCTCATGCAATCGAGTTAACAAAACCCCTGGAACAAAATGAAACAGAATTATCAGAAATTGTTATTCAGGAACTGGATAAACTAAAACTAAAAATACCAGATGGCTGGTCTGGTATAGGAAAACTGGACTCCGATCCCGGATTTCAATTTGAATGGCATGATGGCATTGATCGTATCATTATCCTATCACCGACGAATGACTCTCTCACGGCCAAGTTGATCATCAAAGAAGCAAGTTTATATCGAAAATTTTTATTGTTGCACACAGCAAACGGCAATAATTTCTTCAGGCTGTACGCCTCAATTTTCGCACTTGTACTTTTTTCAATGTTAGTTTCAGGTTATCTATTAGGCTGGCGTCTTAAACATCATCGCAAACTCATTTTATCTTCCAGCCTGACAAGTATGGCACTCTTTATATTAATGGTGGCAATACAATAAATATTTCAGATATCTTCTTTTATTTTTTCGGAATTATTATTGATTCATACAAAACGACAATCGATTTAATAATCCGCCTGAGAAATTTTAAAATCGTAACCAGAATTTCAGCTCGTGCCTTAAACACAAAAACACCTTCGGCCAATAGCCATCTCCCGCTCCAATATCTATTAAGATATGAATCTTCTATCGCACCGCTTTCAATCTGACAAAAATTTAATTTTTTCCTATCAGCAAACTGTAAGAACTCGATCTCATTTATTATTCCTGGACTGTATTTTTTGTAATTAATATCCCAGCCAATTTTAAATGCAAACGCTTTGTTACCATAAATCAGATTGCATGCTGAAGAAATTACCTCTTTGTTTAATCTAAGCTCCGTAAAGATCACCTGATTTTTTGCTTTAAGTAACTCAATCATTTCTGAAAGAAATTTAATATCTTCTGAATCAGACAAGATAGATGTTCCTTGTTCGCCTTTCTGTCCAGAATGTTCAAGTGCTAAAAAGTTCGATACAGTTATTTCAGTAATCTCTGAAGCAATAATCATTTTCTATTCCAACGATCCAAGCTTGTGAAGTTCGCGCCAATGTCTGCGATAATTTTTTAAACTGTTTTTTGAAATACCTCCTGACCACGACTCGTCTGTTGTTTGCGGAATCGTATATATTACACGTTGATAATCCCAGAGTTTGTACCATTTAGTTCTATCTGAATTTTGTAAAATCAAGCCCAGGCGATCTTCAATAGCAAAATCAATAAATCGAACACCAAATGTGTACCAATATTTTCTAGCTAAGTATTCCAGTAATACAGAAACTACCTCTTCCGTTTTATCACGATCTATTACTAAACCCGACAGGAATGAGTGGGTAGATTTATAGACGACTAAATATGGCAATGGAAAACGAAATGTTCCCAGACAAAATTCAAACAACCCCAGCCCAACGAGAGAATGATCCTCGTTGTCAGTATCATACAACACTGTCAATATTACGTGCTTATGAGCTAAATATTTTAGCGCGGGAAAAATAAATGCCGGGTCGAGATACACTATTGCATCAAGACACCTGTCATTCAAATTTGCCCAATCATTTATAAAATCTTGATCAATTTGATCGATGCTTAATTCTACGACTTCGTATGAGCTATTCGTGTTTCGCATTTAAATTTCCTGCATCGATATTGTGCTAAACTGTTTATAAATATAACATGGTAATAATCATGCAATATAATTGAAAATTATCACAATGTGTTTGATTTGTTTGCCCCGACTATTAAAAAATTGATTGATTTAATTTGATATATTTTATTAAACGACAGAATGAGCCGTGAACAATCCAGAAACAGTCACGTTTTTAGTTTTCCTCATGTTTCTCACCATGATGCGCAAATTCTGATCCTCGGTTCTATGCCAGGTGGACGTTCTCTCAGTGCACAACAATATTACGCACATCCACAAAATTCTTTCTGGCAAATTATTTTTGCACTGTTTGATCAAAAACACGAAGAAATCTATGAGAAGAAGATCGCCACCCTTAAATCCAACAAGATCGCTGTATGGGATGTGCTGCAATCGTGTCAACGGTCAGGCAGTTTGGATTCAGCGATAAAATCAACAACTGAAGTGGCCAATGATATTGCAAGCTTTCTATCCAGCCATGAACATATCACCAGGATCTGCTTCAATGGGCAAAAAGCATTTCAATCGTTTCGAAGACATATCTTAAAGCAACATCCAGATATTGAAGAGAGATACAAACTGATCATATTGCCATCTACCAGCCCTGCCAACGCCACCATTTCTAAACAGGCCAAATTAGAAATATGGGCCAAAGCCCTGTGTGGATGAACACTTTACTATTAACTCATAAAATATTCAGAGTTAACGCAGATTTTGAGATAATCCTGTGTATGAAATAATATCTACAAAAATGGATTAACAACGGGTATCATAGTAATGACCTGATCGTGACTCTAGTAATCATAGCCTAACTATAGGATTTTTATCTTAAAGGAGATTATGTTTATATGATTCAGGCAGGTGATGTTATACAACTCGTCATCAAGGCTTACCCTGACGCCAGAGATGAATTGATCAATACAGTTAAATTCTGGCTGCCAAAATCCGGGACCATTTCACCTCACACAATTCTTTCTCATGTCTCTCATCGTGTTGCTGGGAACTTTGTTGCCGATAATTATGCCCACGCTGATGAATTATTTGATCTGATCGAGCTATTTATCGTCGATGGAGTTGACGATGTCTCCAATGCTGCCCGCACCAGTTTTCTCGGCAACCTGCAAAACATCGCATCAAATGAAAACGGTTTTGAGGATACGCACTACGTTTCATTGCTGCGATCTAAATCCATCGACTTCTGTAAAAAATGGGATGAATATACCGGCGTCAAAACAGATGGCCTGTGGTAGCCCGCAACTAGAAATTCTTTCATGCTTCATTGCTATAACACAGAGTGGTCTTCATATTAACAATGAGACCAACAACACAGAAACCGGTAAATTTATAACTATACTTATTCGATTTGGTAAGGAACCTTTTTTCAATGAAACAACTAATTCTGATCACTTGTTTGTTTTTGTCGTTTTGCGTGTCAGCCGAAATTCATCGCTGGGTAGATGAAAATGGCAAAGTACATTTTACCGATAAACCTCCGGCAAACGTTGAATCTTCAGTCATTAAAGTCCGTATAAACACCTACGAAAGTCCGAAAATAGTCAATCTCTCAAGCGAATTACAAAAGAAAGACAAGGTCGTCATGTACTCAGCCAGCTGGTGTGGCTACTGTAAGAAAGCCAAAGCCTATTTCAAGAAAAATAAAATTGCGTTTAAAGAATACAATATTGAAAAAAGTAAAAAAGGAAAACGTGAATACGATGCGCTCGGTGGTAGAGGTGTGCCAGTCATACTGGTTGGCAACAAAAGATTAAATGGATTTTCCGTGGCCTCTTTTGAGAGTATGTATAAAACCAACTAATACGTAAAAACTATTGCCTCACCTTCTCCACGTGGATCACTGGCTGCCATTAAATACTGCTTAGGTTTATAATACATAATCGCCTGCATGTTGCCGTATTTACGATTCTGTTCTTTTAATCTATGTCCTAACGATTGTAATCCCAAACGTTCCTCAAAGGTTAGCCCATCTATTTCAAACTGAATTTCATCTGGAAGATATTGATGATGATAGCGTGGAATACTCACCCAGGAACGTGGGAAATGTCCCTTCTCGAAATCGAGTATCCCCAACAACACCATACTGATGATTCGACTACCTCCAGGCGTACCCAAAATTCCAATTTTATCTTCTGTCTCAATAAACGTCGGTGACATACTGGAAAGTGGTCTTTTGCCCGGTGCAATACTATTAGCTTCGCTGCCCACCAGACCATAAGCATTTGGTGATAAGGGCTTGCTTGAAAAATCATCCATTTCATCATTCAACAAAACACCTGTGCCTGGTACCACGAAACCCGATCCAAATGGCAGGTTAATGCTTAACGTTGCGGCAACCCGGTTACCTTCTTTATCCATCACAGAGAAATGCGTGGTATTGGTGCCGCTCTGTTGCAAGTCGAACAAGCCCATTTGTTCACTGCCAGATGCCTGTTGAGGATCAATACTAACGGCAAGACCGTGCAAATAATCCCTGTTTAATAACCTGTCCACTGGGACATCAACATGATCAGCATCGCCAAGATAAGCTGCCCTGTCACGATATGCACGACGCATGGCTTCAACAATATAATGTCTTGCCTCAACCGTGTTCATCCAGCGCAATTTATAATGTTCTAATATCCCTAGCGCCTGGGCCAAAACGATACCCCCCGATGATGGCAGTGCTGCCGAGATTATTTTCATATCACGATATTGACTGATGATGGGTTTACGTTCTTTAATCTGATAAATTTTTAAGTCCAGGGAACTCCAGATGCCGCCATGTTTATTCACACCATTCACCAGCTTTTGAGCAAGCTCGCCTCGATAAAAATCAACACTGCCTTTTGTGGCAATGCTTTCCAACGTACTGGCCAGATCGTTCTGAGTAATTAATTCATCGAGAGCCGGGACTTCATTATTTTTTAAAAAATCTTTGACGCATCTGGATACTGTTGTATAACGCTCTTACGAAACCCGAGCAATTGTTGATAACGTTTTGTTACTGGAAAACCATTTTTTGCATACCCTATCGCTGGCTTTAAAGATTCACTTAATGATAAACGTCCGTATTGGCGAGCAAGATGATCCATTCCTGCCACGATGCCAGGTATCCCAGCTGCTGTCGGTCCATTTAATGATTTTTCCTTGACGTGTTTTCCTTCTTTGTCCAGATACATTCTCCGGTGTGCACTTGCTGGCGCAGTTTCCCTTCCATCAATCATGATCTGCTTACCATCTTTTTCACTGTGAAGCAGCCAGAAACCGCCACCACCGAGCCCCGACCCATAGGGTTCAACGACTGCAAGCGCGGCGGTGATCGCAACGGCGGCATCAAAGGCATTGCCGCCTTTTAATAAAATCTCTTTCCCGGCTTGTGTTGCTAACGGATGGGCTGTTGCAATCGCTGCCTGTCCTGAAATTTCTGCATTGACGAACTGATTGAATAAGCAAAGAATAATCAGCAGAATTTTTTGAATTAGAGATAAGGACATTTGAATGTTCTTGTTTACTGAGTCAACTTGAGAAATTTTTGTTGCAGCGTTTGTTTGCTCTCATGATATTCGGGGTGCCGGGGAATGCAATCAACCGGACAAACTTCCACGCATTGCTGAGTATCAAAATGACCGATACATTCCGTACATCTTTCAACCAGGATTTCGTAGTGTTCTTTGCCTTCGAAGATCGCCTGATTCGGACATTCCGCTTCACACACATCACAATTGATGCATTCATCAGTGATCATCAAGGCCATACAATTATGTTTTCTCAGCAAGCGCCTTTAATACTTCTTCGTGAACGAACTCACTCACATCACCGCCTAGCGATGAAATTTGTCTAACAAGACTGGAGGAAAGAAACGTTAAGTTTTCTGCTGGCGTCAGGAAAACTGTTTCTGCATCTTTATACAAACGACGATTCATTCCAGCCATTTGAAATTCATAGTCAAAGTCCGAAACAGCGCGCAAACCACGAATGATCACTTTAGCGTTTATAGAACGGGCTTTATCGGTAACCAGCTTATCAAATGAACAAACCGTCACATTTTTAATGTCGGCTAATACTTTTTGCGCAAGCTCGACACGTTGCCCAGTCGTGAAACGTGTTTGCTTATCGGTATTGGCATTATCCACGACGGCAACAACTACTTGATCAAATAATGTTGAAGCACGCAGGACTACATCACTATGCCCATTGGTGATCGGATCAAAGGTGCCAGGATAGAGTGCTGTTACAGACATAAGATTCTCATTCATTTAGTTGGTACAAACCATATTGTACCTGACCCGCTTGCTTTTGTTTGTGTAATACAAAACATTCCGGAATTTCGAGACCAATTTCGGATTCTATATAAAGATAACCTCTCGGTTTAAGATTACCGTTGTTCTGAATGTGCTGACATGCCTTGGCGACTAAATTTTGATGAAACGGGGGATCTAGAAAAATGATGTCGAATGTTCTATCGCTCTGGCCCAACCATTCAAGCGCATCACAACAAATGATCTCTGTAGTTTCTGCGTTAAGACGCTGATTATTGTCAGTCAATATTTGAACCAGTGAGTGATCCTGTTCAATCATCACTGCCAGTGCCGCACTGCGTGACAAAGCTTCAAACGCCAAAACGCCAGTGCCAGAAAAAAGATCCAGACAGTACGCGCCCGGCAATGACATTGCTAACCAGTTAAAAAGCGTTTCACGTACC
Source organism: Gammaproteobacteria bacterium (assembly GCA_965250225.1). Lineage (GTDB taxonomy): Bacteria > Pseudomonadota > Gammaproteobacteria > Eutrophobiales > Eutrophobiaceae > CBDEUK01. Next base: position 153,620 of record CBDFNQ010000037.1, on the reverse strand, counting down.
CGATCCGGGGTTGGCCTAAGCCCCTCTATCTTCGCAACCGATAATTTTCGTCCGCGCCATCTACCCCCTATGATGCGGATTTTCCCATCGCTGTTCGATTTCAGTTGCTCGTCTCCTCCGCCAGAGAAGGCCCAACTTTTACCGTAGCAAATTTTTCAGGTTGTAGCCGTCGACGGAAAGCATCTTTAACCTGTTCTACTGTCACTGCCTCAATGTTTGCATTGAAGGTATTTAAATAATCCAGTGGCAAACCATAAAAACCTATCACTGATAAATAGCTGAGAATCTTGCCATTGTTATCAATTCGCAAAGGGAAACCACCCGTTATATTTTTCTTGCTGGCAATCAACTCATCTTCTGTTGGACCTGATTCTATAAAGGCATGAATATTTTCTTTTAACACGGCAATGGCTTCATCTGCCTGATCTGCGCGCGTTGATAAACCAGCAATGAACGGCCCTGCTTCGCGCATCGGAGCAAAATAACTATAGACGCTATAAGAAAGACCGCGCTTCTCACGCACTTCACTGAATAAACGCGAAACCATACCACCACCGCCCAACACATGGTTACCAAGATACAACGGGAAATAATCAGTATCGCCTCGCTTAACACCGGGCTGACCAACTAATATATGCATTTGACCTGATGGGTGTTCGACAAAAACCTCTTTGGCTTTTTCAAGCGATGTTACTTGAGGAATCGCGGGTAACGATTCACCAACGGTTAATTTACTGGTCAGTGTTTTAACAATCAGTTCTGCGCGTTCGCGAGTCAAATCACCAACTATAGCAATTACAACGTCATTAGCGACATAATGTTTTTTGTGAAAATTTTCAAGATCGACAACTGTAAGAGTCTGCAATGAGTCTTCATTACCTTCCGTCGGTCTCGCATAAGGATGATCACCATATAACGCAGCATAGAACGCTTCTTTTGCGATCGCGGAGGGCGATTGTTTCTTTGCCTGTATGCCGATCAGTAACCGTTTTCGTTCTCGCTCAAATGCGCTCTCAGGAAAATCCGGCTGGCTAAGCACACTCTGTAAATTTGCTAGAGCAAGTTTCAGTTTTTCCGTGTCTGACAAACTCCTTACACCGATGGAAGCAGAATCATAACTCGTATTACTGCTGTATATCGCACCTAGTGATTCAAAGGCACGGCTGATCTCGTCAACACTTTTTCCAGCCGCCCCTTCACTTAGCAGTTGATTGGTCATGACTGCCAACCCAGGCTGATCGCCATCGCGACTACTACCAGCGTCAAAGATCAATTTTATATCAACCATCGGCAATTCATGTGTTTCAACAAAGAAAACCTTGCTGCCTTGTTCTGTCGTCCAGGTTTGTATATCTGGCGAAGCATTTGCAAACAGAGGGAACAATAATAAAACAAAGAAGCTACTGCGCATGACGGGCACCTCCCGGTGGTGCTCTTCGCGCCGCTGGATCGATAGGTTGTGGATCCAGGGTAGCAACCGTGAGTGCATCATCAACAAAATATTTCTCGGCAACTATTTTTATTTGTTCTGTCGTCACTGCTTGAATTTTTTCAACGTATTCGTCAGCCAATTGCCACTTAAGCCCAACTGTTTCAAGGATACCCATGATCATTGCCTGGCGAAAAACCGAATCTTTTTCATAGATCTCTGAAGAAACAACCTGGGCCTTTACCCGGTTTAACTCTTCGTCCGTGACTAATGTTTGTTTTAAATTATTAAGTTCGGTTTTTATGACTTGCTCCAGCTCTTCAATGGAATGGTTTTGCGCCGGCGTCCCACTGATAGTAAATACATCATCAAGCCGGCCGGCCATTCCATATCCTGCACCAAGTGATGCGGCTATCTCTTTTCCGCGAACCAGGTTGCTGGCAAAGCGTGCACTGTTACCACCATCAAGTATTCCTGCCAACACTTCGAGAGCATATATCTCCCATTCAGCTATCTTGTCAGGATCATTGAGGGCAGAATTCAACACTGGCGTTTTGTAAAACATTAATAAACTCGGCAATTCAGCTGGCCGTTTTACTGTAACTCGCTTGATACCCAATTGCTTTAATTCCGGCTCAGGTCTCGGTGCAGTAATTATTTCCGATTTTAACGGTGCAAAATATTTTTTTGCCAAAGCATAAATTTCATCCGCTTTCACATCTCCAACAACAACAACCGTTGCGTTATTGGGTGCATACCAAAGTCGATACCATTGTCTCAGATCGTCTATCTTCATCGTATCAAGATCGCTCATCCAACCTACTATTGGGTGGCGATATGGACTGGTCTGAAACGCTGTCGCCATTGCCACTTCATAAAGATAAGAGGTTGGTTTGTCATCTGTGCGCCAACGACGTTCTTCTTTCACCACTTCTATCTCTTTAAGAAACTTATCTTCATCCAGGGTCAGATTCCTCATACGATCGGCTTCCAGTTGAAAACTGATCTCAAGCCGAGACTTTTCCAGGGTCTGAAAATAGGCCGTGTAATCCTGGCCAGTGAAAGCATTATCCTGACCGCCATTCTCAGAGATGATGCGTGAGAATTCACCGTTCGGGAATGCCTCGGTGCCTTTGAACATCATATGTTCCAGCGCATGTGAGATACCGGTTAAACCGGTAGGCTCATAACTCGATCCAACCTTGTACCAAACCTGTGATACGGCAATCGGAGCACGGTGATCTTCCTTCACGATCAACTTTAGACCGTTTTCAAATTGAAACTCCTGTGCCTCATTTTTTGCCTGCACGCCGGGCGAGATCAGCAAGGAAAACCAGACAATATAAATAAAAATGTTTTTCAAACCTTCCTCCAGATCAACAGATAGTATTTTTATACCACGTCTATTAAAATTAATGTCTTGCCTGAGGCTTAGACAGACAAGTAATTGGTAGTTCCGACCACAGTTAATGATACGATACAGGAAACAAGATCAGCTTTGTACAGACGATGTTTGGATTTAAAAAGAAAACAACGCCCGATAAAATACCGAACAAGGATGCCCAACTTCCAGGTTCACTCGACAAAGGGCTGGAAAAAACCAGAAAAGGTCTGTTTTCCGGTTTAACTAATCTACTCTTCCAAAAAGAGAATATCGATCCTGAAGTATTAGAGGAGATAGAAGAACGTCTTTTACTGGCTGATGTGGGTGTTGAAGCAACCACGCGGATCATGGACACACTACACAGTGCCATCAAACTGAACAAACTTTCTGACGGAAGCGCGTTGTTTATTGAACTCAAATCGATCATGACGGCCATGCTAGAACCGGTTTATCAACCCCTCACTCTGGACACCGATCATAAACCTGCACTGATAATGGCAGTCGGTGTCAACGGTGTCGGCAAAACCACCACCATCGGCAAATTAGCCAAACAGTTACAGGACAACAAAGTTTCGATCATGCTGGCTGCTGGCGATACCTTTCGAGCTGCAGCCGTTGAACAGTTACAGGTCTGGGGGGAACGAAATCAGGTTCCGGTTATTGCCCAGACCATGGGCTCAGATTCAGCAGCAGTTATTTATGATGCGCTTGAGTCGGCACGGGCTAAAAACATTGATGTCTTAATCGCTGATACCGCAGGGCGCTTGCACAACAAAAGCAACTTGATGGAAGAATTAAAAAAAATCCGCCGGGTGATCACGAAATTTGATGCCAACCTGGCCGTGGAAGTATTATTGGTGCTGGATGCAACTACCGGCCAAAATGCCCTGATGCAAGCTCGACAATTCCATAACGACATCGGTATCAGTGGTATTGTGCTTACCAAACTTGACGGCACAGCCAAAGGCGGGATCATCTTCGCCCTGGCAAACGAACTGAACATCCCTATTCGTTTTATCGGGATTGGTGAACAAGTGACCGATCTCAGAATTTTTGAACCCGAATCGTTTGTTACAGCATTGCTTGATATAAACACATGATCAGATTCACTGATGTCTACATGGATTATCCCGGAGGCAATGAAGCACTCAGGCGATTGAACGTGTTTATCGAACAGGGAGCCATGGCCTTTCTTGCTGGTCGATCGGGGGCAGGGAAATCTACACTGCTGCGGTTAATTGGACTAATCGAACGCCATACCCGTGGACAAATTATTATCAATGGTCAAAACCTCGATCAAGTACGCGGTGAACGTGTTGCGATGTTCCGTCGCAATATTGGCTACACCTTTCAGGATCACCGTTTACTCAATGACCGTACGGTATTTGATAATGTCGCCCTGCCACTGGTAGTCAGTGGCTATTCTCATCAGGATATTCGCAAACGTGTTAGTGCAGCACTGGATAAAGTCAGTCTGTTAAGCAAAGAAAAAAGCTACCCCATGATGCTTTCAGGTGGTGAACAACAACGTGTTGGTATTGCCAGAGCGGTTGTACACAGACCCACTATTTTGCTCGCTGACGAACCTACCGGCAATCTTGATCCAGCACTGTCGCTGGAGATCATGCGACTGTTTGAACAGTTTAATCAGGTTGGCGTAACGGTGCTTGTTGCCAGCCATGATATGGACATGTTGCGAAAAATGAACAAGCACATTGCCATTCTTAAAAATGGCCGTTTGCTGTCGGATCATAATAATCCCGGAGATAGTGATGAGTAAAACCAATACCATCCATCCGGGTAAGCCACAATTTGATCAGCGCATCAGCGCCTGGTTCCTGCATAATCTACAGGCACTGATTTTCAGTCTCGGACAGCTCTGGCGTAAACCTTTCAGCAGTTTGTTAACAGCCGCAGTTATCGGTATAGCCCTGACCTTGCCAACCGGATTTTATGTGTTACTCACCAATGCAGAACGCTTAACCCAGGACTGGGGAGGCTCTATTGAGATCACGGCGTTTTTACAACATTCGACCAGTCAGGGAACCGTCCAATCGCTGATGAACGAACTGAGAAGTGAAGCAGAAATAGAAGCCGTTAAGTTTGTATCCAGTGAACAGGCGCTTGAAGAGTACAAAGCCCTATCCGGCTTTTCCGAGGCCCTGGATATGCTCAGTGAAAATCCCCTGCCTTCTCTACTGCTGATTGATATTACACGCAACGATCTTGATCAAAACCAGATAAACACACTATTACAACGCCTGAAGAGCCAGCCTGAAATTGAATTAGTCATCATGGACAGACAGTGGCTACAACGTCTTCAATTAATCATTGAAACCATCCGTCGCAGTGTTTATATCATCTCTTGTATATTGGCACTGGGTGTTTTGTTAATCGTGGGTAACACCATACGACTGAATATTAATACGAATCGCCAGGAAATTGAGATCACCAAATTATTTGGCGGCACAAACGCCTTTATCCAGCGGCCATTTTTATACAGCGGTTTCTGGTATGGGTTGTTCGGCGGACTCATAGCCTGGTTACTGGTCACAGTTTCATTAATGCTGTTAATCGACCCCATCAACCAACTCACTGCGCTCTATACCAATAAGATACAAATCACCAACCTCACACTCATCGAGGTTCTCATTTTGATAGTGGTTGGTAGCTCTCTGGGTCTAGCTGGCTCCTGGCTCTCCGTCGAACAACATATTCGTCACATCGAGCCACAATAATTAGGTTAATTTAGTTTGATATATAGTTAGAAAGCTATATTTATTCTAAACAAATGATTTATATAAAAAAATATATATGAGTAGATTGTTAGTCGACCTGTCTAGTTATTACATATTAGTTTCACAGCTTGCTATTTATAAAATAAATATGTAATATTAATAGACTTGGAGGCAAATATGTCAGCAGAAATACACTATTTAACCGGTAATCCTAAATCTATAGAGCAGTTTATACGTGTCGGACACAACGGGTATCGTCAGCTTGAAACGCTTCATAGTTCGGGTCGAGTCCCCATTTCGCATGCTGTTATTGATGCAGCACATATTGATACTCAAAAAGATCTAGTACATACCCTGCGAGAAGCAGGAGCTGATATCGTATTGGATACTAATATTGCTGAACTCAGTAGCATTGGGAGATTTGATGGTTCAGTTAAAAGTGCGCCATGGGCTAACTCCAGGGAACCTTTAAAACCAAGTGATTTTAAAGGACATAACAAACGAAATATTACTGATAGAATTGCTGAATTTTGTGTCGAACATAATGTTGATACAGTTCTTTCACCGTCCCATTTAATTAGCAGTTCACGAGATAAATGGGTGCTAGTTGACTTATGATCATGTGAAATGCTTCGTGAAGCTCTTGATAAAGCTGGTGGTAAAAATATTTCATTAGATTATCCATTGATTATTCCCTATTCATTGCTGCGAGATGCTGCGCAAAGACGAGCTATGATAAAAGATCTCGCTAACCTGCCTTTCGATAATCTTTGGATGAAAATTTCAGGTTTCGGTGCGGATGCCTCTCCAGTAGGCGTTAGGCGTATTATTACAAATACACAAGATTTTCACGCACTAAAAAAGCCTATCGTCGCTGATTGTGTCGGCGGACTAACTTCTCTTGCTATGTTGGCATTTGGTACTGTAGCTGCGATTAGCCATGGAGTTGCTGAAAAAGAACGTTTTGATACGAATAGCTGGAATACACGAAACCAGAAAGGCGGTGGTGGTCAGAGTAGTCGTTTATATTTTCCTGGTTTAGATAGATATTTCAAACTCAAAGATGCTGAACTCATTATGAAAACAAAAGGAGGAAGGCGCTTGCTTGCTTGTCATGATCGTGATTGTTGTGCATTAGGTTTCGAAGACATGACTAAAAATCCTAAAGCACATTTTATGATACAACGGCGTAAACAATTATTAGACCTTGAAAAAAATCATCATGATCGCAGAGTAGCTCGATTTATAGATCATCATCTAACATCTGCAGATCGAATAGCACGTCAAGCTGCAAAACTTAAAATTGATGAAGTTATTTCTAAACCTTTGCAAAAAGCTTCCATTCGGTTGGATAGAATGCGGGGAGTATTAGAGGACTTAGATCTCACATTAGGTTCTGAATATACTAGATCGCAATCTTTGAAAATACGCGCAAGCGTTCAAACAAGAATAAAACAAAAACGGAGATAAATCCCTATGTCATCAGCAGTAGCAAGAATATTAGGAGATTTAAAAGATCGTGGAGGACTACGAGGTGCAGATATTGCCAATATTGTTAATGTATCTCCACCTACCGTATCGAGATGGTCAAATGGCACAGGCTCACCATCATTACATACTCAGACCGTTATAGCTGATCTTCGCTATGTTGTTGATCGCTTATCAGATTACTATACCCCGGATGAAACACGGTTATGGTTACATGCATCTCATCCATTGCTTGAACAAGAAAAAGCGATTGATTTGATAACTGCAAGTCGGACTGAAGAAGTATTAGCTGTAATAGAAAGGTTAGATTCTGGGGCATATTTATAGTCAATGACCTTACTTCGACGTGCGCGCGATCTGAAACTATTGGATGCGCTAGATGAGTTGGAGCGAGTGTCAGTTGATGATATTGTTTGGCGTGCAATCCGAAGTGAGCGAGATGCTTTGTTAGGCTATGCATCTGGAGGACGTTGGGGGCCAGCAACGTTTGATGTTTTATATACTTCATTTGACCCTGATGGAGCAGTGTCTGAACTGTCTTTTCATCTTACTCGACAACCAGTCTTTCCTTCAAAAGTTTCCTTTTCATTAAACGAAATTGCCGTCAAAACTAAAAGTACTCTTAAATTTGCAGATTTAAGAGAATTGAAACCCTTTGGAGTGGAAGAAGATTCTTATACAGAAATATTGTATGAAAGGACACAGATGATAGGGGATGCGGCAGCGTTTCTTGGATTTGATGGAATTATTGCACCTAACGCCAGATGGCAATGCCTTAATCTTGTAATCTTTACTGATCAAATAAATCCTCAAGACCTAGAGTTACGTGGTTCATCAATAATTGATTGGAATGAGTGGAAACTAAAAACAAAGTAATGCTTAATAAATTAACCTAAACTCGGGATAAAAATTGAACTAAAGACACATTCCCCGATCAGCTCTTTCGACTAAAAAACAGTTGAAATGCGGAATTAAGGGGAAACTAGTATGGATAATTACCACATTACAAAGAAAAAGACTCCCGGAAGGTAATTATGTATCGAATTTTTATATTTTATTTTTTATTAATAACGTCTTCTTTTTGTTTAGCCAATTCATTAAAAGATTGGCCCAATGGACCGTCTAACCACAAGAAAATACTTGCTTTTGCAGTTAAAGAAGAAAAACCAATGTTAGTTTATTTCTATACTGATTGGTGTTCGTTTTGCAAAAGATTGAATCAAGAATACATAAACACTACTGAGTTTAAAGAATTATCAAATGGTGTTTACAAAGTACAAATTAATCCTGAAAAATCTAATTCTGGTAATAAACTTTTTAAAACGAAATATAAAGGAACGGGATACCCTACAGTTTTAGTATTGGTGCCTGGTATTTCTGATGATTTTAAAAAATATCATCCATTTTCTAAAAATAATGATATGAGTCCTGCTCTTTATGTAAATAAGATCAGAGAAACAATTGCACGAATGTATAATAATAAAGCATTCGGATTGTTTAAAAATAAACAATATAAGGCAGCCCGGAGTTATTTATACAAAGCTTTGACATATGATCTTCATAATAAGTATGCATTAAAATTAATTGGCATGACGTATCATCATGAAGGCTATGAGAAACAAGATCAGAGTCTTTTAGACAAGGCCAGAACCGTTTATAAAAAAGCCCTGTCATTTTATCCTCGAGACAAGGAAATTCTAGAAAATCTAAGTCAGTTGGGAGATTAAACTGAATTTCCCAAGGTTCACTAAATATCTTCTGCGTTATGAAGTGATGCCTCTGACTGATGTAAGGTGATCTGCTGGAATGGAATTTCCCAGCCATGTTTATTGCAGCAATTAGCGAAAGAATAGATCATGACGCGCTCAACTTCTTCATACTGGTGAGCCGATGTCCCTTTGACAAAGGCTTCATATTCAAAGTCCAGAGATGAGGTATTGGCTGCAAAAAAATCGGTAGCGACACGTGTCAGTTGATCTTCCCCTAACAGTTCGATCAGATCTTCGGTCAGCATGGCTTTCATTTTCTCCGGTATGTCTGTTGTACATTGCGCCTGATATTTATAGTCAACACCAAAGACCATCTGGATACGATAACCACAGGAAAGATTCGTCGGATTTAAACCAAGATAGTTTTCTGTTGAGTAGGTGGTATGGCTACCACCAAATATTTTCAGTTCAACCATTTCCGGGCTCTGGTAAATCACTTGTCCAATCGTGTCATCCTCAAGTTGCACCCAGTCCCCTTCTTTGCTTGGGAACCATTCTTCAGACGATGCCGAAGGTCTGGAAACCATTCCAGCCAGTTCTCTGACTGAAATATGTAGGCTCCCACCCGTCAACACCGGGTTATAAAAGTGAGTATAAAAATTTAGTGCCTTCACTTCCCACGGAATGCCATTATAGATAAGCCTCTCACTCTCTCGCACTGACCCAAGGTTTAACAACAACATGACCTGCTCGACCATGCTGGGTAAGGATTTGATCATGACCCAGCCCAGGGCCAGTAAAAATAATGTGCCCAGTCCAAGTAATAGCCAGTCGTTACGCAGGTTAAACACAAACAAGGTCGCCATAATTGATGCCAGAAAACTAAAGACGGTAAAGATCAGATCAGTCAAACGTTCAAAAGTGGATTTCTGCCGATTGAGTTTCTTGTAACGAATTTTTTTAAAGATCGAATAAAAGATGCGTAACAAAAAAAAGACTCCCGCAAAGGTCAATAAACCCAGAAAAAAATTGACGCCTCTACTTTTGAAGAATCCTGAAAAAATTTCCCCTGTCGATGTGATCAAGGATTCTTTTGATTCCAGTCTAAGTTGTAGTTGTTGTGACAGAATAGAATGCTCATCCACCAGTGACTCCTGCTCCTCCTGCCAGTGTGTCAGCATCTCTTCAAGTTTGGTGTTCAGCTCTGTATCTTCAGTATTCGGAATGAGCTTTTGTAGATTTTCGATCGCAGTTACGGCGACTTCCTGGCGTTTATCGACAATCTGAATATTTTGTCGCAAATGTTCTATTTGCCGTGAATCCTGCGTGATCGACTTGAGCGCATAGACCATAGGCTGCAATAAGTTTTCCATTTCTTTTTGCAGCTCAAATTTTTCTTGCTCATTGCCACGATATTCTTCAACTGAAACGCCGGTAGCTATGGATTCTGATTTTAATTGCAGGCCCTCAATCTCTGCTTCCATTTCAGCTAATGAATTCGCTATCTTTTCTTTCTCAACATCGTCATCGGTTTTTTTTTGCTCTTTTAAAATCAGTTTAATATCTTCTGATTTTTCTTTGCTCGATTCCTGAAGGGATTGCAACGTCTTGATCGTCGATGAAATTGCTTTTTGCTGTTCTTCAGCTCTCTCTGGATCTACAGTAGCCTGTGCTGTTAATGACAACAGTAGTAACAAAACAGACAAGGTTGATTTTAAGGATTGTAACTTCATGACGGCCTCATTGAATTATCGTTATTTTAACAAATCTTTCTGCTATTGCATGATAGCAAATCAGCATGTAATAAGCAGGATCGAATGCTTTCATATGGATGAGCTTTCAAGTTATGGTTGTAATGCATTAGTTGTTCATTCTGAATGTTGTACTCCTCAGTAAGCTCGGTATCAGCGAGGTGAGCTGCAGTTGGCATAGAGAGCTTTGTGGATAGCGCGATTCTGAAATAAATAATGTGATCAAAAACATATAAATTATTGAACAAGAATCCGAATGAAAGTGGCTGGACAGTTTTGTTAAACTGCATTAGCTTGTGGAGAAATATCTCATAAGAATTGTAAAAAAACAGGAGAATTCAATTATGAAAAAAATGCTTTCTAATCTATCCGCCTTGTTTTTATTGGCTATGTTGCTGACAGGCTGCTCGCAGGGACCGGCCGATGTCGCAGAAAGTTTTTTCGATGATCTAGCCGAAGGTGAAGTGACAGCAGCAAAAGAGCTGGCGACACCAACGACAGTTGCAATATTGGATATGATGGTAACTATGGGCCAGGCTAATCAGCTGGGACTCAAAGATCTTGAACTGGTGGATGAACAGATTGATGGCGTTAATGCTACAGTGACCTTTCGCGACAAAAAAGGCGCAACTGAAACAGTAAAGCTTATGAAAATTGACGGCGAGTGGAAAGTGCATCTGGAGAAATGATAGCGTTTCAATCGCTGTTATCATTATTTCGTTTTTTGCAGTATGCCCAATATGCTAGGCTCTCTCAATAAACCCTGCATTCTTCTAGCAATGTTGTTGACAGCGCTTTATGCACTAGCACCATCCGCCAATAAACATTTACACCCATCCGGCGTGACCAACTTACCTGATGTTTCTGTGCTCCGTTCCGGTGACTTGCTCCTGCGCAAAGGTCAAAGTTTTGTCTCCGGTCTGGCGGCACGCATGTCTATCGGGGAACAACGTTTTTCCCACGTGGGTGTCCTGGTATGGGAAGCGGGCCACCTGACGGTTATCCACGCTGTGGAGAATCTTGATCGAGGCTTTGATGGTGTGGTACAGCAGGAGGTACGAGACTATCTGCCAGAGGCTACTGACTGGGCGGTTTATCGTCTGGAAATGTCCAGCACTGAGCGTCAAGCAGTTGCTCTTAAGGCGCTCAGCTTTGTTCACAATGCTGATTTTACCTTTGATCGCGATTTTGATTTAAAAACAGCGGATCAACTTTACTGTTCAGAGCTGGTGTGGCGGTTATTGCAAGGGACATCTTTGGCCGGGCGAGTAAAACCTAAAGCTAGTTTTATAAACGGACTTTTTATCAGCATAAGCGATACCTACCGACATGAATCAGCTACTCTACAAGCAGAAAACAGGACGACCATTCGCTATTAACTAGTTGACCCTGAAAAATGCTTTTGGCTTCATTTCTCAATCGGAATGCACAGTAAAAAATCATATCTATCTATAATTTGTGTCAGTTCGTTAGGATACTTTTCATGGTCGACTAACTATCAACAGGAACCCATGAGGAACGTAAACACCTATTGGTGATCCGTTGTAGAGGGTAATACGCATTTATTCTGATGGTGGCGCATATTGCGCGAACACCTCTTCTCCAGTCATTTTTTTTGTCTCGTTCGCAAAACAATAAAACGAAGGTTTTTCATCGATGAATACCTGATGATCGAAAACAAATGATTTATCTTTATCGAACAAACCCACCGCCATGATGTATTGATTGGGCTGTTTTAACCTGTAAAATAAATGGCTTCCACATTTATTACAAAAACCTCGCTCCCCCCAATCAGAGGAATTAAACACCGATATATTTTCTTCTCCTTCAAAGGAAACATCCGATCCACATTCAACAGCAAAATAAGGCCCACCGCCCCATTTTCTGCACATATCACAATGGCACGCCCCAACACTCATACTCATGCTCTTTGCAGTAATACGAATTGCACCACACAGACAACTTCCGTTTCCTTCCATTATTTCCGACATTTGTTTTCTCCTATATTATTTATTGACGAAACGTGATTTTAGTCTGATAAATAATACTCGACGGTAGAGACGACACGAACTCTTTTTATGTGTGGATTATTTTTGTCTCTTGGATTGATGCTAAACTGCCCTTGTGTAGCCCGTTTAATTTTTCCAAGTTTGCTTTCTGAATCGGTTGCAAATTTTTGCGCAACTTCTCTTGCCTTCCGTGTAGCTTCTTCGATCATATCTGGCTTGATCTCATTCAATCGAGTAAATATATATTCTGTCTGCGTCTCATAGTTCCCACCCGTAAATACAATTCCACTTTTTCCAAGCTCTGATAAAGAACTCATGATCTTACGAACACCCTTAACATTTTTTGAATACACAATGACAGTCTGGATGGCCGTATAGCGAAACTCCGCTCCCTGGTTTCCGCCATACTGTTGGGCGGATTTATCTGTGATAGCAGGCGGAGAGAGTGAAATTTCATCTGCACTGATACCACTCTTTTCCAGAAAGCTTCTTATTTTTAAAGTGCCAGATTCGATTGAGAGATACAACTGCGCAAGGTCATTGCTCGCTTCGGTAAACTGAATCGGCCAGATAACAATATCGGCCTCATGTTCCTGCTCTGATAATCCCTTTGCTGTCACCGTGCGCTCATACTCCTTGAATTTAATGGCTGCGCTACCTAACAGGTATCCCAACGCTACCAAACCAAAACAGACAAAAAATCCAAATATAAATGCGTTTACTTTATTGTTTTCTTGCACCTGAATCTCCTTTGTATGTATTCCTGCTTAAGTTCGCAGCGAATGTGCGTGGCGATTCTTTGATTTTACACAATAGCTTTAGTATTGTTAACGGCGTAACTCTTAACCTGGAACGCGACGAAGGAATGACTATGATAAAACCCACTCCCCTGTTTTTGTGTGTGCTGCTGATGCTTTCCACCCCATCAGTCAATGTGTTCGCCAAAACGTATAAATGCATTGATGAAAACGGAGAGACCACCTATTCACAAAGAGCCTGCCCGAATGACCAGAAAACCGATAAGGTTATGGGTGGTGGAGGCAAAACAGCAGGCATGGAGGATTGCAAATATGCCCGCCAGTTCGCAGAAGATACAGCGAGAAGGATGCAATCGGGTGTTGATGTACACCAAACTTTTGATGGTTATGGTGGTGTTGACTCAATCTCAAAAAGCACACTGGCCATCATCAATTATGTCTATACCTACAAAGATGTTTCGGACGTTTCAGCCGCCAGAATCGCTTCTTTAACTGCGGCGAGCTGCAATGCCAAAGCATTCGGCACGGTTGCCTGTGAAGACTTTCCGCAGGAATTTCGAATCAGTGTCAACAACTGTGGCCAGAAATTGCTCAGTCAATCGCCACCAGCCCCTTCTCCAGTTGCGCCAGCGCCAAATCCAGAAACTGATGCAGACTATAAAAAAGCACAAGATGCGCGAACAATACTCTGGAGATGAAGGAGAAACCCTTAGAGAAAAACGCAGGCTACTACAAAAACGTAAAGCGGATGAGTGTCGTTAGTTAAAAATATGGAATGAAACAACGATTGAATAAAGTAAACTCCTCCATCCGCTAGGGAATTAACAGCGTCACGTCAGCTTTTAGCTTAACAATGAAGTGTATTAGGAATTATAGGTTTTATGTCAGATCTTGTTTGGCTGTACGTCTTAACATTTTTATTTTCAATTTATAGTGGATATGAAGAAGCAATAAAGCTTGGCGGGAGTATCACCGGGATCATTATCGGCTGCATTACTGGTTTAGTAATTGGCGCTATCAGTTTTTATCTCTTACTGGTAACCGATCGTATTTGGGTAAGAGCTAACCAAAAACAAACGGAATCTATGTGGGCAGTTATTGGTGTTACTTACTTCCTTATATCTGGTTTGTTAGCACCAGTGATCGTGGGTATTATTTCTGGAAATGCATCGGACACATTAATTACTTGGGTCGCAGGGAAGAAATCGTGAGGACATTTTATAACAAGAACAAAAAAGATGATAAATTACGCAGCAACTTCAACGATTTCGATACTGGAGGTAGGCTCAGGTATGATTTCACCCTCTTTCTTCAATCTCTGAATATGAAATTCGATGGCTTCGTGGACAAGATGCAGAACCTCTTCGCGTGTCTCGCCAGCGGCAACACAACCTGGTAAATCTGGCACATAAGCACCATAGCTGGACTCGCCTTTTTCAATTACAACCGCATATTTCATTGGATTAGCCTCACTTCTTTAATCCTGTCTGTTTTAGTATGGCATTTAATGTGCCTTTTGGCATCTCTACACTGGGTTTTCCAGCTACCGTCACAATACCTGGTTTAATCGGATGTTTGTATTGTCGATGACTTCCTTTCGTTCTAACCAGAAACCATTCGTCGTCGTCCAGTGCTTTGAGTAATTCCTTTACTTTCATTATCTCAACCTAGAGATTTAATCCATGATTATTAATCCTTGTCGCTCAATATAACAAATCCACCTGATTTTACCCATTACCCAAATGGGTGAATTATTGGCAAATTTTATGCTTGTTGTCTCCATTAACCCATCTATGTTGACTCATGGAACAAAAAACTTGAAATATTGCCTAATTACCAATTATTTAATAATAACCAATAAGATATGAAAATATATCTTATGCTTTTTTGTGAACTTTTGAGTAAATTAGCACTCTTAGTTGATGAGTGCTAAAATTAGTCACTATTTTAATCCGCCATTTATGGGAGAAACAGTACAACCATGAGTAATTTTATGAACATGCAATTGGCCTTACCTACCGGTTCGCTGGAAAGCTATATCTCTGGTGTTAACCAGATCCCGATGCTGACTCTGGAAGAAGAGCAGGAGCTCGCGCAAAAATTTCGCGACGAAGAAGATCTCGAAGCTGCGCGTCGCCTGGTCATGTCTCATCTGCGTTTCGTGGTTCGTGTGGCCCGTGGTTATTCTGGTTATGGCCTGCCCCAGGCGGATTTAATCCAGGAAGGTAACATCGGACTTATGAAGGCGGTAAAACGCTTTGATCCTGAAGTGGGTGTACGCCTGGTTTCCTTTGCAGTTCACTGGGTACGCGCTGAAATGCATGAATTTATTTTACGCAATTGGCGCATTGTCAAAGTCGCGACCACCAAGGCTCAACGCAAGCTGTTTTTTAACCTGCGTTCATCAAAAAAACGACTTGGCTGGTTGAATCAGGCAGAGGTTGAGGGTGTTGCCAATGATCTCGGCGTCACCAGCAAGGATGTCATGGAGATGGAGATGCGCATGAGTGCGACTGACATGGCTTTCGATCTGAACCCGGCTCAGGATGAAGACGACAATCATTATTTTCCGGTAAATTATCTGGAAAACCCGGAGGCAAATCCGGAAGAAACACTGGAAACCCGGCAACTTGAAGACAAAAGTCATGCTGCTTTAACAGAGGCTTTATCCACACTCGACGAGCGTTCCCAGGACATCGTCCGACAACGCTGGCTGAGTGATACCAAAACCACGCTCAATGAACTGGCAGATAAATATCAGATCTCTGCTGAGCGCGTGCGTCAGGTTGAGAGAAAGGCCTTCGACAAAATCAAAACATTGGTCGAAATTCACTAAACAAACCCTATGGCCTGATGACCTTCGTTGTCAGGCCACAATATCTTTTCGAATTCACCCTAATTTTATGATTAGCATATTGACGCTAATCGATTAAGATCCTCAAGATGACCAACCGGGTAAAATTCTTAACCATTCTGTTAGCCTTGACCGTGATCTCCACGCTGGCTTCTATTTGGCTAACCGATGAAGATACTGAATCTGACCCTGTTCGCAAGGCACACAAACCGGATTATTACATGGAAAATTTCAGCACCTTGACCATGAATCAGGATGGATCGCCAAAAAACAAAGTCTCTGCTGAATTCATGGCACATTATCAAGATGATGATACGACCGAACTGCTGCAACCGAACCTGGAACTCTTTCATGCAGACAAGCCTCCTACCTACGTGACCGCTGAAAAAGGCTGGATAACCTCGAACAATGAAGTGATACTGTTATCAGGGGCTGTACACTTAAATCAAGATGACAAAAACGGCCGATTGCAGCTACAAGTTGATACCAGTGATGTCAAAATATTACTAGACGAAGATTATATAGAAACCGAAAAGCACGCGGTTATCACAAACCAACGGACACGGATTGAAACCATCGGATTGCGCGCTTACATGAATGAGAACCGAATCGAGTTACTGAGCCATGTTAGAGGAAAAATTGAGCCTGAATAAATTTCACAAAACATTATTATTTATTTTATTTTGCTGTCATTGCAGCGTTTCCCTTGCGCTCACCTCGGACAAGAAACAACCCATCGAGGTTGAAGCCGATTACGCTGAACTCGACGACCTCAAAGGCATTACTATTTACAAGGGTAATGTAATCATCACTCAGGGCAGTATTAAAATAGCTGGCGACATCATGACCGCGACCTATAACGATGACGGTGAACTCGACACCATGATCGTCGAAGGCAAACCTGCCCATTACGAACAACTCCCTGAAAACAACAAAACAAAAGATGTTGCTGAAGCTCTACGCATGGAATTTTATTCACTTAAAAATTATGTCGTGCTCATTAACAAAGCACTAATGCAACAACAAGATCTGCGTTTCACCGGTGATCGTATCGAATACAACACGGAAACCAGTAAAATCATTGCCAAGGGCAATACCAATACCGGTCAACAGAAAAACAATGATGATGAACAAAAGCCAACGGGCCGGGTTAAAATTATTTTAAAACAAAAAAAATCAGACTAGTCCTGGACACGACGATCAGGCGACAATAACAACAAACAAGGCAATCTGAATTAAATCCTTATGAGCGTTCTTGCAGTACGCCACATCAGCAAACAATTTCGATCGCGACGTGTTGTTAAAGACATCAGTCTGTCGGTTGAAGGTGGAGAGATCGTAGGCCTGCTTGG
This sequence comes from Gammaproteobacteria bacterium, assembly GCA_965250225.1. GTDB lineage: Bacteria > Pseudomonadota > Gammaproteobacteria > Eutrophobiales > Eutrophobiaceae > CBDEUK01. The sequence continues at coordinate 136,148 of CBDFNQ010000037.1, read as the reverse complement.
CCCTAATGGTGCTGGCAAAACCACCAGTTTCCATATGATTGTCGGTTTGCTAACCGCTGATACTGGTACGATTCATATCAACCGCGAGGAAATTACCCGCCTACCGATGGATCAGCGTTCGATGCTTGGGCTGGGTTATTTGCCTCAGGACTCCTCTGTTTTTCGCAATCTGACGGTTGAGGATAACATCATGGCAATCCTTGAGTTACAGACTAAACTAACTAGAGCCAGAGCAAAAAAACGACTGGAAAATTTGCTCGAGGAATTCCATATTTCCCACCTGCGAGATAGTCTGGGAGCCAGCCTTTCTGGTGGGGAACGTCGAAGGCTTGAGATTGCCAGAGCCCTGGCGACAGAACCTCGGTTTTTATTGCTCGATGAGCCCTTTGCAGGGATTGACCCTATATCGATAAGTGATATACAGCGTATTACACAATACCTGAGCCGACATGGTATTGGCATACTCATTACCGATCACAATGTCAGGGAAACCCTGGGGACTTGTGATCGTGCTTATATCGTTAATGAAGGCGCCATCATGGCTAAAGGAACGCCGGATGAGATATTAAATAACGACACAGTTAGAAAGATCTATCTGGGACAGGAGTTCAGTTTGTGACAGATTTCCGACAATAATAAATACCTTGAGGTCTTTGCAGGGAAAATTTTTTTTGTCATGGCAAGGCGAAAATATTCTAAAAAGCTGAGTTTACACGCAATAAATGAGCACTTTTAGGTTATTTTTAACGCCGCTATTACAAAAAATTATGAATAACCGCCATGAAGGGCGGGAATGCAACAGGATTGTCTGGAACAATCCTTGCCGTGCAAAGACCTCATTATAAAAATATCTTAAAGGAATTTATAAGTTAGACTTACATTCATATGAAGACGTCTTTACAACTAAAAATCGGTCAAAGCCTGACCATGACACCGCAATTGCAACAGGCCATACGCCTGCTGCAATTATCCAGCCTTGAGTTACAGGCAGAGGTTCAGGATGCATTGGAATCAAACATGATGCTGGAAGAGGCGGTGGATGATTTCACTGCTGAACATAAGATAAAGGAATCTTCCGAAGAATCTAAGCCGGAAAAACCAGCAAAGGAAGAAGCCAGTATTACTGACAAAGAAAACGACGCCATACCTGACGAGCTACCGGTCGATACCGCTTGGGAAGATATCTACGATGGCGGCACCAGCCATACGAAAAGCAATGCCGATAGTGCTAATTATAACCTGCTTGAAAATCAGGATTCCCAGGAAAAATCTCTGCGCGATCATTTGCTTTGGCAATTAAACCTCACCCCTGTTAGCGAAACAGATAAGGCCATTGCAATCTCGATCATCGATGCTCTGGATGACGATGGGTATCTCAGTTGTAGCACGGATGACATCCTTGAATCTCTGGACAATAGTAACGATGAAATCGAGATAGAGCTCGACGAAGTCACTGCAGTCCTTCGATTGATACAGGCCATGGAACCCACAGGGGTAGCGGCAAGAGACCTTAAAGAATGTCTGTCATTACAGTTAGCGCAATGCGATCCAGAAACACAATGGCTAAATGAAGCAAATGATCTGGTAAAAAACCATCTTGATTCCCTTGCAGCTCACGATTTTAATCAGCTCCTGCGTCGCATGAAGCTGGATCGCGAAGAACTACAGCAGGTGATTGAGTTAATCCAGTCAATGAATCCCCGACCAGGTGGGCAAGTTCAGGAAACACGAACAGAATATGTAGTTCCGGATGTCTATGTAAAAAAAGTTAACGGCGTGTGGAAAGTAGAACTCAATTCCGACTCCTTACCACAACTGCGTATCAACTCTGGCTATGCCAAGATGATCCGTCGAGCAGATAACAGCGTCGACAACAATTCATTAAAATCCCATTTACAAGAGGCAAGGTGGTTTATTAAAAGTTTACAAAGCCGCAGCGAGACTCTGTTGCGTGTTGCTACCGCTATTGTTGAACGACAACGCGCGTTCCTTGAATATGGTGACGAAGCCATGAAACCTCTCGTCTTACACGATATCGCTGAAACTCTCGGCATGCACGAATCGACTATCTCTCGTGTCACTACACGCAAATATATGCATACACCGGGCGGAATTTTTGAACTGAAATATTTCTTTTCCAGTCATGTCAGTACGAATTATGGCGGTGCTGCTTCTTCAACAGCAATTCGGGCCGTCATCAAAAAACTTATCGCCGCTGAAACACCTAGCAAACCATTGAGCGACAATAAAATTGCCGCTTTATTATCAGATCAGGGAGTAAAAGTTGCTCGCCGTACAGTAGCTAAATATCGTGAGGCAATGACAATACCCCCTTCTAACGAAAGAAAACGCCTCGTCTAACTCTACCGGGACAATCACTTTAAAATTTTATCATTGGGAGCAAGCAAACTATGCAGCTAAACATAACCGGCCATCACGTTGACATCACTGATTCACTTAAAGCTTCTGTAGAAACCAAAGTCGAGAAGCTGGAACGTCATTTTGATCATATGACCAATGTTCATGTTATTTTATCGGTCGAAAAAGAACGTCAAAAAGCTGAAGCCACGATCCATGTAAACGGTGCAAATCTATTTGCTGAATCAGTGGAAGAAAATATGTATGCCGCGATTGACTCGATGATTGACAAACTCGACCGACAGGTAAAAAAACATAAAGAAAAAATGAAGGATCATCGTAAAACGGAAGGTGCTATCAAAAACCAAAGTGCTGTGTAAACAATAAAGCACCATACTTTTTATATTTTTTTTATACAACCATTGTGTAAATTTCATGCAAATCTCCGACATATTGTCCGTCAACAGCATTGAATGCGCTTGTGAAGCCACCAGTAAAAAATCTGCTCTAGAGAAAATTTCTGGATTACTCTCAAAAGCTAACCCTGAGTTACAACAAGGTGCCATATTTGATTGTTTGCTTGAACGCGAACGTCTTGGCAGTACAGGTTTGGGCCACGGCATTGCCATCCCTCATAGTCGAATGGAGAATAACAAACAAACTGTGGCAGCTTTCGTACAGATGCAACAGCGTGGAGGGGTTGATTATGATGCTCCGGACTCTGAACCGGTTGATCTGTTCTTTTGCCTGCTGGTACCAGAAGACTCTACCGAAGAACATTTACAAATATTGGCAAAGCTAGCTGAAATGTTCTGCGATGAAGATTTATTATCCAGACTTCGCCGCGCTTACAACGAGGAGGCCGTTTTTAAGTTACTGACGGGCTAACCTCCATGAGCGAATCCAAAAACGAAATCAGTATTGAGGATCTGTTTAACCAACACCATCAAAAATTACACCTGGGCTGGGTCGCGGGTCAACTTGGAGGAAAACGTGTCATTTATCCGGAAACGCCTCGCGACGATCTAGATTCCAAACCAAAAAAAAGAAAAGCCACCAAAGATGAATCGACTGCCAGATCGTTAGTTGGTTATCTGAATTTAATCCATCCACATCAAATTCAAATCCTTGGCGAGATAGAACTGAATTATATTAATAGTCTGAAAAATATTTTTCGTCAGGATGCACTCCGACAGCTTTTTAATAATGACCCTGCCTGTGTCATCATTGCAGAAGGCTGTGAAGTGCCAACGATCCTGAAACGTAAATGCAACGAGAAAAAAACAGCATTATTTTCCAGCTCTCTCACCAGCATTCAAATAACCGACTCACTGCATTATTACCTGACAAATTTATTCGCCGATACCCTAACCCTGCATGGTGTCTTTATGGAAGTCATGGCCATTGGAGTGCTCATCACTGGCCCCAGCGGCATCGGAAAGAGTGAACTGGCCATGGAACTGATCACTCGAGGAAGCCGTTTAATCGCTGACGATGCACCACAATTTTCGAAGATCGCACCAGACATCATCAATGGCACCTGCCCTGAAGCCTTACAGGATTTTCTGGAAGTTCGCGGTCTTGGTGTGGTTAATGTGCGCGAATTATTTGGTGACAGTGCGATAAAAAGTAATAAATATTTACGCTTAATCGCTCGCCTTGAGCCCATGGACAATAAGGGCATGTTAAAGCTGGATCGTCTCGAAGGTAGTTACCGTGATCGAAACGTTCTGGATCTGGACGTACCGGAAATTACCTTGCCAGTGGCTCCTGGTCGCAATATGGCAGTGTTGCTCGAATGTGCTGCACGAAATCATATTCTCAGAAGTAGTGGTTATAACGCAGCCGATGAATTTACCGAACGTCAACGACTGTTAATTGAACGGAGCGCAAGCTGATGCCCAGTAAACCCAGACGCCTGATCATCGTCAGCGGATTATCCGGCGCGGGGAAAACTATTGTGCTTAATTCGCTGGAAGATCTCGGCATCTATTGCATTGACAATCTTCCGATCACCTTGCTCGATGAATTCGTAAATCAATTGTCTGACCCAACCAATTCATTACCGCAAGAAGTCGGTGTCGGAATCGACGCTCGTGATCCTGCTTATGATTTCACTACACTATCTAACTCCATTGATAAAATGAATCAAGGCAATATCTCTGTCGAGCTTGTTTTTATCGAAGCAGCAGATGATGTTCTAACAAAACGCTTCAGTGAAACACGACGTAAGCACCCGCTTTCCTCTGATGAAATATCTCTTTCTGACGCAATAAAAAAGGAAAGGTTGTTGATGGAACCTTTGTCGGCACGCTGTGACATCCGCATTGATACCAGCCATAGCCTGTTACATCAACTGCGGAATACCGTACGCAAACGTATTGCGAAACATCAGACAAAAAGTCTGTCCTTGCAATTTTTATCATTTGGTTTTAAAAATGGTATCCCTCAAGATGCTGATTTTGTCTTTGATGTGCGTTGTTTACCCAATCCGCACTGGGAGAGAAATTTACGCCCGTTTACTGGCCTTGATAAACCAGTTGCAGATTTTTTGTCAGCTCAAGACAAGGTTATCGAAATGCTTAACGACACCAAACAATTTCTCGAACGCTGGATAAAACAATTTGAGGAAGACAATCGCAGTTATTTAACCATTGCGATTGGTTGTACTGGAGGACAACATCGTTCCGTCTTTCTTGCAAAAGAATTATCTGATCATTTCATCAACCTGGGAAAGAACGTTATTCTCAGACATCGTGATACAAAACTTTAGGATGTTTCTGTGAGCGTAGGACTATTAATTATCTCACACGACGGAATTGGACCTGCAATTTTGGGCACCACCTCACTTATGCTTGGGGACTGTCCCTTGAATGCAAAATTATTAATGGCATCCCGAGATTGCGACCCGGCTGAATTAACAGAGCAGGCAACTGAATACCTGCAACTTCTTGATTCTGGCGATGGTGTCTTGGTGCTAACTGATCTATATGGTGCTACTCCAAGCAATATCGCCGCCCAACTTATAGAACAAAATAATATACGCGTTATCGCTGGCCTGAATCTCTCGATGTTAATACGCGTATTAAATTATCCGGAACTGGATCTGGACTCTCTGGCTGAAAAAGCCTTAAGTGGTGGCCGCGATGGTGTTCTCGCGATCAATGGAGAATGAGAATGGCAAGCAGAGATATAACCATCATCAATAAACTGGGATTGCACGCCCGTGCCGCCGCCAAATTTGTACAAACCGCTTCCAGATTTGAAGCTGAGATTTATATTCAACATAACGGCAAGGACGTCAGCGGCAAAAGTATCATGGGCGTCATGATGCTTGCCGCCGGCAAGGGATCAGAAATACACATTACGGCATCGGGCAAAGATGAAAACGACGCACTTGATTCAATAGAGGCGTTAATAAAAGACAAGTTTGGAGAGAACGAATGACCGTGGCTCTCTATGGCATGAAGGTCTCTCGCGGAATAGCGATCGGCAAAGCGCACATTATCGAACGTGATCAACTTGATATCCCGGAATACAAAATCACTGAATCCGACGTCAATACTGAAGTCACACGATTTGACGAAGCCGTCACCGGCGCCAGACTCCAGCTTCGCGCCATTCGTGAACACGTCCCGGTTTCAGCTGCCGGTGACATTGCTGCGTTTATTGATGCCCACCTGCTGATGCTGGATGACAATGTCCTGATACAAGAACCTCTGCGTTTGATCAGAAACTCTTTGTGTAATGCTGAATGGGCCTTAAAACTACAACGCGACGCATTAGTCAATGTATTTGAAGAAATGAATGACTCGTATTTAAAAACACGCAAAGATGATGTTGATCATGTAGTAAATCGTATTCAACGGGTGTTATTAAACCAGACACCACTTCGACACGAAGAGCCTGATAACCGTCTTAAAGGATATATTGTCCTGGCAGATGATCTGACGCCCGCCGATACCGTGCTCATGCAGCACCATGGTATCACGGGGTTTGCCACGGAGTATGGTGGCCCAACGTCTCATACTGCTATCCTTGCCCGAAGCCTGGGTATCCCTGCCATTGTCGGCATCCCCCAAGCGCTACGCTATATTCATGAAGAAGATTCCGTCATTCTGGACGGCTCAAACGGCATCGTTCTGATCGACCCCGACAAATCCACTCTGAAACATTATCGTTCCTTGCAAAAACAGGAAAAAGCCTACTACTCCAGTTTGAGCAAGCTCAAAAATGCACCAGCTAAGACCCTCGACAAGACGGCAATTCATTTACAGGCAAATATTGAACTGCCGCGCGATTTCGACACGGTAAGAAAAGTCGGAGCAAAAGGCGTCGGACTCTATCGCACTGAATTTTTATACATGAATCGTGAAACGCCGCCCGACGAAGAAGAACATTTCAAAACATATTCAAAGGTGATTCGCATTCTCAAGGGGTTACCCTTAACCATACGCACTCTGGATCTTGGTGCCGACAAAGAAGTTGGCGGTGGCCGAAGCGCCGGCCCGGTTTTATCAAACCCTGCGCTCGGTCTCCGCGCTATACGTTTGTGTCTGAAAGAACAATCGCTATTTCGACCGCAACTCAGAGCTATTTTACGCGTATCGGCCAAAGGGCCAGTGCGTTTACTTATACCCATGATCTCCAACCTCAAAGAGGTCAATCAAATCATCCAGATCATTGATGAGCTGAAAGCAGATCTGGATGAAAAAAATATTGCTTATGACAAAAAGCTAGAGCTCGGAGCAATGATCGAAGTCCCGGCAGCTGCGGTCTGTGCCGGGATCTTTGCCAACCATCTCGATTTTCTTTCAATCGGAACCAATGACCTGATCCAATACACAATGGCCATTGATCGTGTGGATGATGAAGTGAATTACCTCTATGACCCTTTGCATCCCGCAGTATTAAAACTCATTCACTCAACTCTGCAGGCAGGGGCTACTCATAATATTCCGGTCGGCATGTGTGGTGAAATGGCCGGTGATACACGCTATACACGCCTGTTACTTGGGTTGGGACTACGGGATTTTAGCGTCCACCCGGCAGCCTTACTCGAAATAAAACAAATCATTAACAATAGTGATATCGGAAAACTGACCAGGCTGGCTAAAAAAGCCCTGAAGATGGAAAACGGCCAGGATATTGCCGAGTTAATGGACATTACGAATTAAGCAGACATTGCTTTAATCCACGTTTGCTTTCGTTTGGTTTCTTTCTGATCAAACTAGATAAAATCCGTTTTGTAAATTTATCTCCATATGGCAGTTTCTAGCTGTTAGAATCCACCGCAACATTCTGAGCCAGTAGCTATGAACGAAACCGGGCAATTCCTGATCCCCAGCGTGATTGATGAACTACACACTGCTATTTCTGCTGGTGAGGAAGACATTGCGCGCACCATTCTGACAGATGTTCACCCTTCTGAAATCGCTGACTTGTTAGAAAGTCTGCCGGCCAAAGAACTCGAATTTATCTGGCCATTGATTGACACAGAAATCGGTGGCGACGTACTCAGTCATGTTCAAGACAGTGTCCGCAGCCGTTTGCTTGAGCAAATGCAACCGCACGAAGTGGTTGAAGTCACCAAAGACCTCGATGATGACGATCTGACAGACATCATTCAGGACTTGCCTGAGAACATCCAAGACCGCGTCCTGTTGTCGATGGACGTGCTGAATCGCCAACGCCTTTCCTCATTACTGTCCTACCCGGAAGACACGGCTGGCGGCCTTATGAGTACAGACGTCATTCCTGTACGCACTGACGCTACTTTGGCGACGGTTACCCGTTATCTACGTTTCCTGGGTCATCGCGAAGAACTACCCACTCAAACAGACAATCTGATGGTGGTTGATCGTGACAACCTCTATCTCGGTGTACTCACATTGATGGACATCATGATCAAAGACCCGGAACTAACAGTCGGCGAAGTCATGATAGAAGAAGCCGGGATAACAGCGGATCAAACTGAGCATGATGTGGCCAGGATATTTGAAAAACGCGACTGGGTGTCAGCCGCCGTGGTAGATGAAAACGGGTTATTACTCGGTCGTATTACTATTGATGATGTGGTCGATGTCATCCAGGAAGAGGCTGAAGAAGCCGTGCGCAATATGGCAGGACTCGGTGATGACGACATCTTTGCCCCCATTATCACCAGCACCAAATACCGTGCTGCCTGGTTAGGCGTGAATTTATTGACTGCATTTCTGGCCGCATGGGTCATTGGCCGTTTTGAGGATTCTATCCAACAACTGGTAGCTCTGGCGGTACTGATGCCTGTCGTTGCAAGCATGGGCGGCATTGCCGGCAACCAGACACTCACCATAGCGGTTCGGGGTATCGCAACAGGCCAGTTAGGCAAACGTAATGTGCGTCATTTAATCAGTAAGGAACTCGCCGTTGGTGCTATTAACGGCATCATCTGGTCCAGTGTCGTCGCAACGATTACTATTCTTTGGTTTAACGATACAAATCTTGGGATAATCATTGGCCTTGCCATGATCATAAACCTGATCATTGCAGCCATAGCCGGCGCGACAATTCCATTGGCGCTAAAACAGCTTGGCGTCGATCCCGCTATCGCGGGTGGAGTGATATTAACGACCATAACCGATGTCGTTGGCTTTTTGACCTTTTTGGGTCTGGGGACGATGTTTCTTCTTGCTTAACTTTATTTATAAAAGGAGTTTTTTGCACGAAAGATATTTTTTGTCATGACTAAGCTACCGCGTCCTGCTCTCGCCCCTTACCTACATCCCTGTAGGCAAGGCGGAAATATTCTAAAAAACGGAATTTACACGCAGTAAATGAGCACTTTTAGAGCATTTTTAACGCCGCTATGGCAGAAAAGATGAATAACCGCCATTGGAGGGCGGGAATGCAACAGGATTGTCTGGACGACCCCAAGGCAAGGGTTGTTCCTACAACCCTTTTGTATTTCCTCCGTCCGTGGAGGTCATGGGGGAGGTAGTGCGATGCAGGACGAATATAGGACATATTCGGGTAAAAATGTCTGGAACAAACTTTTCAGCCAAAGCCGAACAATCCTTGCCGTGCAAAGATCTCTTGCTACCACTCAAACAGTACCCATTGCGGCACTATAAAATCATTATAAATATCACTCATGCGCTCCATGTGGCCATCACCATTTTGATCAATCAGGTAATAAACCGGCCCAACACTCGGAGTAACCTTTACTTTGTATAAATAACCATTGACCCGATATTCCTCAATCACCCCGTCATCGCGTTGAATAATGGTTACTTCTGGTTCAATGGCTTCTCCATTTTCGATGGGGTCAGGCAGATCCGGCGGCTCTGGTACCGCTTCAAACTGTGGTTCATCGACATTTTCTGCCTTGACAGAAATACTGAACAGGCTGATAGCAATGAGTGTAAGACAAAGTGTTAAATACTGTTTCATAATAAAACCTGTGTTATTAAAGTTTTGATTCCTGATAATGAGATGACAGCTCAAATCCTCGTTCTTCATAATAATTGAATATGGTTTCGACAACCTGTTCCGGTTTATCAACCAGGGTAAATAGATCAATATCCTCTGGATTGATCGTGCCTTCAGCCACTAATGTATCCTTGAACCAGCCTATCAGCCCACGCCAAAAATCCGTTCCTACCAGGATGATGGGAATTGACTTGCTCATGCCGGTTTGGGTCAGGGTTAAAATTTCAGCAAGTTCGTCCAGGGTGCCAAAGCCACCCGGCAAGACCACATAGGCCGAGGCATACTTAACAAACATCACTTTACGTGAAAAAAAATGGCGAAAATACAAAGACACATTCTGAAAATCATTCGAACCCTGTTCATGGGGCAATGAAATATTCAGCCCAATACTGTCTGACGAACCGTCGTAAGCGCCCTTATTAAACGCCTCCATTAAACCCGGACCGCCACCACTGACGATGGAAAAGCCAGCATTCGAAAGTTTTTGTGCGATCTCTTCAGACAGCTTGTAATACGAGTGACCGGACTTGAAGCGCGCCGATCCAAACATACTGACTGAGGGCGTACAACCCGATAACTTTTCAAAGCCCTCGACAAACTCCGCCATGATCTGAAAGACCTTCCACGATTCGCGTGTCAAATCGGAATCGCTAATCAACGGATGTGCAAAACGTTTTTGATCATTCATAATACTTCTCTTTCCTGAACAACATGGACTGACGAAAAATAAATTGCCGGCTTACTTGAATAAACGTTTATGACATTCTTTATTTTTACATCGACAAATAAATTTTTTTGCGAACAATGACACAAAAAAAACTCATTCTGGTTGATGGCTCATACTATATGTTTCGAGCCTACCATGTTCGGCAGTTACAACAACTGAATAATGCAAAGGGCGAACCCACCGGCGCTATTTTTGGCGTCATCAACATGCTCAAAAAACTGATTGAGGAATATCAACCTGATTATTTTGCGATCATGTTTGATGCCAGAGGCAAAAATTTTCGGCATCAACTCTACCCGGAATACAAGGCCAACCGGCCACCAATGCCGGAGGATCTTGCCTGTCAGATTCAGCCCATACACAACATCATTGATGCCAGCGGGATACCCAAGCTTATTATTGACGGTGTTGAAGCAGATGATGTCATAGCCACACTGGCAAAGCAGGCTGAAGCAGCCGACATCAAAACCTTGATATCAACCGGCGACAAGGATCTTGCTCAACTAGTCAATGATCACATCACCATACTGAACACCATGCAAAACGTGACCCTCGACCGACAAGGCGTGATTGATAAATTCGGCATCGGCCCGGAACTTATTCTGGATTATTTGACCCTGATAGGAGATACGGCTGATAACGTACCTGGCATTCCCAAGGTTGGGCCCAAGACAGCGGTCAAGTGGCTGACAGAGTATGGCGATCTCGATAACATTGTTGAAAATGCAGATTCAATCAAAGGCAAGGTCGGCGAAAGCCTGCGCCAACATATTCCGAACCTGGCTCTCTCCAAAGAATTAATCACCCTCAAGTACGATGTTGAACTGGAATTCAAACCAGACGAATTACTCATTGGCGAGGCGGATCAAAAAGCCCTGAAAGAACAATATCAACAATGGGAATTTCGTAGTTGGCTAGACGCTCTAACGGGAACAGAGGCAGACGAAAAAAAACCTGAAATCACTCACGATTACCAAATTGTCAGAGATGAAAAATCCTTCCTGACCTGGGTTTCCCGATTAAAGGCCTGCAAACTCTTTGCCTTTGATACAGAAACCACCAGCCTCGATTATATCTCGGCTGAAATTGTCGGGCTATCCTTTGCGATTCAGTCTGACGAGGCGGCTTATGTGCCGCTGGCTCATGATTACCCTGGTGCTCCTACGCAACTGGATCGTGGTTTTGTCCTGCAAACACTTAAGCCGCTGTTGGAAGATCCTGCACTGAAAAAGGTCGGTCAGAACCTCAAATACGATATGAATGTCCTGGCTAATTACAACATTGCTCTGAATGGAATCGCGCACGACTCAATGCTTCAGTCTTATGTGCTCAACAGCACGGCTACGCGACACAACATGGACGCGCTTGCTAGCAAGTACTTACAAACCGAGACCATTCATTTCGAAGATATCGCCGGCAAAGGCGCTAAACAGCTCTCCTTTAACCAGGTCAGCATCGAAGACGCGGGATCTTATGCCGCCGAAGACGCTGACATAACGTTGCGCTTGCATGAAACATTATGGAAAGAACTCGCTGCCGATCAAGCGCTGAAATCACTCTATGAGACGATCGAAATTCCACTGATCACAGTGCTTTCAAACATGGAATGTAATGGCGTTAATATCGACTCGCAGATGTTGCTCGAACAAAGCCACGAGCTTAATGAGAAGATGCAGGCGATTGAACAGGATGCACATAAGCTGGCAGGGGAGGTGTTTAATATCTCATCACCCAAACAAATTCAAACCATCCTCTATGAAAAAATGAAGTTACCGGTGTTATCAAAAACTCCAAAAGGGCAAGCCTCTACTGCAGAATCTGTATTACAGGAACTCGCGGATGATTATGAGCTGCCAGGCTTGATCCTGAACTTCCGCAGCCTGAGCAAATTAAAATCAACCTATACGGATAAGCTTCCACAAGAGGTCAATCCTGGAACTGGCCGTGTTCATACCTCTTATCATCAAGCAGTGGCCGCAACTGGCCGACTCTCATCCTCTGATCCAAATCTGCAAAACATCCCCGTTCGAACCGAAGAAGGGAGGCGTATTCGACAGGCCTTTATCGCCGAAAAAGGATATTGTCTGCTGGCGGCAGACTATTCACAAATTGAACTGAGGATCATGGCACACCTTTCCGCCGATGAACGTTTACTCGAGGCGTTCACCAACCAGGAGGACGTACACAAAACGACAGCAGCCGAAGTGTTTGCTGTCAACGTGGATAAGGTCAACAGCGATCAACGACGCGCGGCCAAGGCGATTAATTTTGGTTTGATCTATGGCATGTCTGCCTTTGGTCTGGCCAAACAGCTTGGTATTCAACGCAGTGAAGCAAAAACTTATTCCGACCGTTATTTTGAACGCTACCCAGGTGTCAAAAATTATATGGACACGATTCGCGAACAGGCGCATGAACAAGGTTATGTGGAAACACTTTTTCATCGCCGTCTGTATCTGCCCGAGATTAATGCAAAAAATGCCATGCGCCGACAATACGCTGAACGCACGGCAATCAACGCACCAATGCAAGGCACGGCAGCCGACATCATTAAACGCGCAATGATCGATGTCCATGACTGGTTAATAAAACGGAATTTTAAAACACGAATGATTATGCAAGTACACGATGAACTGGTACTTGAAGTCGCAGACGATGAACTCGATACAGTAAAAACAGTCATTAATGAATTAATGGTGAACGCAGCAGAACTGTCTGTACCTCTGGAAGTCGATATTGGTGTCGGAAGCAACTGGAATGATGCACATTAAAGATAGCCTGGCTTCACGTTCCCGACAGGACTAAAAGACTAAGACTAGAGAAATAGGATTCGTGTGCTAAGATTAATCAAAAGTAGCCAACAGAAAAACATTTCCAATACGTTTTATTGATTGATACAACAACGATATTATACAAACAAACTTGATTTATTAGGTTTTAACCCCACCTGAATATGAAAATTCAATGCTTATTATTCCAGCCATAGATATTAAGAACGGAAAGTGTGTGCGCTTACGTCAAGGCCGCATGGATGATGAAACAATATACGCAGAAGATCCTGTGGATGTTGCCAAGCGTTGGGTAGACGCCGGTGCCAGAAGATTACATCTGGTTGATCTTGATGGAGCAACCCTGGGACGGCCAGAAAATGCCGATATCGTTCATGATATTGTCGAAAGCTTTCCAGATATCCCTGTTCAGGTTGGCGGTGGCATTCGCACCGAAGACACCATACAAACCTATCTTGATGCTGGTGTTAAATATGTCATTATTGGTACCAAAGCAGTGACTGCGCCACACTTTGTCTCGGATATTTGTCTGGAATTTCCCGGTCATATTATTGTTGGGCTGGATGCCAAAGAAGGCAAGCTGGCGACTGAAGGCTGGTCAAAACTCTCGCATCATGATGCCAATGATATGGCCAAACGTTTTGAAGATGACGGTGTCGCAGCGATTATCTTTACGGATATTAGCCGTGACGGCATGTTAACCAGTGTCAATATTGAGGCTACTGTGGAATTATCGAGAAACATTACCATCCCCATCATTGCTTCAGGCGGCATTACAAACCTTGACGACATCCGTTCGCTGTGTAACGTAGCCGAAGAAGGTATCGAAGGCGCGATCACAGGCCGAGCAATTTACGAAGGTACTCTCAATTTTTCTGAAGCCCAGGAACTGGCGGATGACATCTGTCCCCTGAATAGTAAATCTATCTGAAATTAATTCATCATGGGCCTGGCCAAACGCATTATCCCCTGTCTTGATGTCGACGCTGGTCGTGTTGTAAAAGGCGTAAGATTTGTTGATATCCGTGATGCAGGCGACCCGGTTGAAGTTGCCAGACGCTACGATCAACAAGGAGCGGATGAAATTACCTTTCTTGATATCACCGCCAGCAGCGACGAGCGTGAAACGATGGTGCATGTCGTCGAACAGGTAGCCAGTGAGGTTTTTATCCCTCTAACGGTCGGCGGCGGTATCCGTACTCTGGATGACATCCGTAAAATGCTCATCGCTGGCGCTGACAAAGTCAGCATTAATACAGCGGCGGTTAATAACCCTGATTTTGTTAACGAGGCTTCCGAACGATTTGGTTCACAATGCATCGTGGTTGCGATCGATGCCAAACGCATCAGTGCGGAAAACGAACTCGGCATGTGGCATATATTCACTCACGGCGGCCGAAATGATACTAGTTTAGACGCCATCGAATGGGCCAAAGAAATGTGTCAACGGGGGGCTGGTGAAATATTGCTTACCAGCATGGATAGAGATGGAACACGAATAGGGTTTGATCTGGAACTAACAAGTGCCGTTAGTGCTGCAGTAACAATACCGGTTATTGCCTCTGGTGGTGTTGGCGGTCTTCAGCACCTTGTAGAAGGTGTCACCAAAGGCAATGCCGATGCAGTACTGGCCGCCAGCATTTTTCATTTCGGTGAGCATACGATTGTAGAAGCGAAGCAGATTATGGCTAAACATGGCATCGAAGTACGACTATGAGCAGCCCTCAACAAGACACATGGCTGGATGAGATACGCTGGAACGAGGACGGACTCGTCACAGCGATCACTCAGGATCACAAGACTGATCGCGTACTAACGCTCGCTTGGATGAATCGTGAATCCCTGCTTCTGACGGTTGATGAACAACGTGCGGTATATTGGTCACGTTCTCGACAAAGGATCTGGCGTAAGGGCGAAGAGTCTGGTCATATACAACAATTAAAAACGCTCTGTCTTGATTGTGATGGCGATTCCATCTTGATGAAGGTTGAACAAATCGGTGAGATTGCCTGTCACACAGGCCGGGAAAGTTGTTTTTTTCGAGAGTTAAAAAATAAACAGTGGCGAACAATCGATAAAGTCATAAAAAAACCGGAAGAAATTTATAAACACAAATAGCTATCATGTCTGATGACGTACTATTAAAACTGAGCTCCCTTTTACAGGAACGAAAAAATGCTGATCCAGACAGCTCATACGTCGCTAGACTGTATGATAAAGGTCTCGATGT
Source organism: Gammaproteobacteria bacterium (assembly GCA_965250225.1). Classification (GTDB taxonomy): domain Bacteria; phylum Pseudomonadota; class Gammaproteobacteria; order Eutrophobiales; family Eutrophobiaceae; genus CBDEUK01. The sequence continues at coordinate 120,574 of CBDFNQ010000037.1, read as the reverse complement.
CATCCTGAAAAAAATTGGAGAAGAGGCAACAGAAACTGTATTGGCTGCCAAAGATGGTGACAAACAAGCTATTATTCATGAAACTGCTGATCTCTGGTTTCATTGTCTGGTGATGTTGGCTCAACAAAATATAGAAACAGACGAAATACTGGCCGAACTGGAATCACGTTTTGGTACATCCGGCCTGGTAGAAAAGGCTAATCGCTCATCGTAAACATTTTTAAGCTGGAGGATACACAATCATGGGAATGCCTGGCCCCTGGGAATTAATCATTATACTGGCGATCGTTGCCTTATTATTCGGCACCAAGAAACTGCGTAATATTGGTGGTGATCTAGGAGATGCTGTTAAAGGCTTCAAAAAGGCGATGAAAGAACCCGATCAAAAACTAACACAAGATGAAACCGAGACTTCTGAAAGTTCGGTTATCGACGAAAAGGTTGATAATCAATCAAAACAAAACGGCGCGTGAACATTAACTGTCACTAATCTCGTTTAAATAACCTAGATGTTTGATATCGGTTTTTGGGAATTGCTTTTGATCGCAGTAGTCGCGTTGTTCGTCGTTGGCCCGGAGAAACTGCCGTCTTTTGTACGAAAAGCTGGAGCCTGGACGACAAAAATTCGTCGCTTCATACATCATACCCGCCGCGAAATTGAACAAGAGTTACTGGTGCATGAACAACAGACCTTCAAAGAAAAAATTGCCGATCTGGACACCCTGATGAAAGACGCGCCGGACAAGATCCTGCAACAAAATGAGGAAACACAATCTGTTGACAAAAAAACCAGTCATGACTGAGCAACATACACTGGTTTCGCATTTAATCGAGTTACGAACGCGCTTTATTCGCTGCATCGCAGCTGCTGCAATTGTATTTCTGCTGCTCGCAGCATTTTCAAATGACATTTATAGCCTGATCGCAACACCCCTTCTTGATCAATTGCCAGAAAATAGCAGCATGATCGCCACAGAGGTTGCAGCACCGTTCCTGACCCCGTTCAAACTCACCCTGTTTGTCGCACTCTTTCTGGTGATGCCTTACTTGCTGTACCAGGCCTGGGGATTTGTTGCCCCAGGACTCTATAAAAAAGAAAGACGACTTGCCGTTCCGTTACTCTTATCGAGTATCGTTCTGTTTTATCTTGGCGTGGCGTTTTCATTCTATGTCGTATTCCCGCTGTTATTCTCCTTTCTTACAGCAACCGTGCCAGAGGGAGTTACGATAATGACCGACATCAGTCATTACCTTAATTTCATTATCAAACTGTTCTTTGCCTTTGGCTTAGCGTTTGAGGTGCCGGTTTTCACCATCGTTGTCTTATGGTCAGGAGTGACCGATGTTGAAACGCTGCGGCGCCAACGTCCTTACATCATCATCGCAGCATTCGTGTTTGGCATGTTACTGACGCCACCCGACATCATTTCACAGGTAATGTTAGCCGTCCCTATATGGTTGTTATTCGAACTCGGACTATTATTGGGCGCGAAGTTTATTAAACCTACGCCCGATAAATCGGCTGATGCAGAAGACATCATTGAGCCGGAAAGTTAAGCTACAACCCTGACAGGGCCTCTCTCAGAAGCAACTATGGAAACCCCGATTGATCCGAGGTTTTCTGTTTTCGGGCCCTTAAAATTCCAGATAGGGTTATTCAGATATCCCCTAAGACTGTTCCCACGGCAAGTTATGAAAACGCCAGCCATTGATCATGTTACGGTGCTTTGCCCCATCCCGATCTCCTTCAAAACCCTCAATGACGTTATACACCTCGTTGAAGCCCTGACGGATCATTTCCAGTCCGGCAGCCTCAGATCGTTTCCCGCTGCGACAAATCAATAACAAAGGCAGATCTTCCATGGCTTTAGCAGACTCCTTGTGTGACAAAAGTTCTTTCACCTGGTTGGCGAAATTCCCTTCTATCTCCCATTCCGGCGCCTCCATCCAGGGAAGATTAATGGCGTTAAGTGGGTGTCCGACATATTCGTATTCCATACTGGTCCTAACATCCAGCAAAATGGCATCATCATCCGACTGAATGATTTCCCATGCTTCAGGAGGGGTAACCTGTTTTATCGACTGACTCATTGATTATGGCCTCCTAGTAGATTCACGAACCACTTCAATCTATCGTTTTTTATGATCATTTTCATCTTTTCTGCCTAAAAATCGTAACCGGCAACGGAACCTCTGTTTTTTAGAATCGGCTCTACCAACACATTGTATAATAAATATATCTTGATTCTTTTATGTATTTGGCTAGGATGGCAGACATAGCAGTCAAACTGGAGCTTATAATTGCCTACCCCTCTCGCCAAGACAGCAAACGATGAAGACAAGCCTTTATTGCCGATAGAATATCTGAAAGCGGCCTCTGAGGCACTAAAATGTATTGCCCATCCACACCGTCTGCGGATCATTGAGATCCTGTTAAATGGTGAATACACTGTCGACGCAATTGCCAGTCTTTGTTCACTGTCACAACCCGCCACCAGCGGCCACTTACGATTGATGGAAGGCAAAGGCCTTCTGTCAAGCGAAAGGCGTGGGCGCACTGTCTATTACTCTGTCACCGACCCTCAACTCAGCGGTATTCTCGACTGCATACGAAGCCGTTACGAGAACAACTAAGAACTCTCAGAATAATTCGTTCCTGAATTATCAGAGAACGAAGACTAAAAATGTGCTTTTAGTTTTCTTAGGTTTTCTGCTACAGCAGCATTCACACTATGACTGTTGCTGATTTTGTGGTGCAATAACAAACTCTTTTTCGTTTTTTAAACAATCTTGACCGCTAGGAGAATTTTTGTATGTCGATGGCCGATCGTGATGGCGTCATCTGGTTGGATGGTGAATTTGTACCTTGGCGCGAGGCCAAAATCCATGTGCTCACACATACTTTGCATTATGGCATGGGTGTGTTTGAGGGAATTCGTGCCTATCAAACCGATAAGGGCACGGCAGTTTTTCAACTCGAGGAACACACAAAACGCCTGTTCCGATCCGCGCACATATTGAACATGCCCATGCCTTATGACGCTGAGACAATTAACAAAGCGATATCTGAATCTGTGACGAAAAATTCTCTGACATCGGCCTATATCCGTCCCATGTGTTTTTACGGTTCCGAAGGCATGGGCCTTAGAGCCGATAACCTGGAAGTTCATGCCATGATCGCTGCCTGGGAATGGGGTTCCTATCTGGGTGCTGAAGGTATGGAAAAAGGTATTCGTATTAAAACATCTTCCTACACCCGCCATCACGTCAATATCACCATGTGTAAAGCCAAGGCCAATGGTAATTACATGAACTCAATGCTAGCCCTTCAGGAAGCGCTGGATCTGGGATTTGACGAAGCCCTGTTACTGGACGTTGACGGCTATGTCGCAGAAGGCAGTGGCGAAAACATATTCATTGTTCGAGATGGCATACTGTATACACCAGATTTAACCTCTGCACTGGAAGGGATCACTCGAGCCACGATAATGACCTTGGCAAAAAACTTTGGTTACGACATTATCGAGAAAAGAATCACGCGCGATGAAGTCTATGTCGCGGACGAGGCTTTTTTTACTGGCACCGCAGCGGAAGTCACGCCGATACGCGAGCTGGATGGTCGTCAAATAGGCTCTGACTCCCGGGGACCGATCACTGAGAAATTGCAGTCGGCTTATTTCGATGTAGTCAACGGAAAAAACCAGACGTTTTCAAACTGGTTAAGCTATGTGTAATCAATATTTCATAAAATAGATCATGAAGAGAGCAAACGACAAAACACATTATGTGATCAAAAAAGAGGCCCTACCTTTACATTGCCCCTTGCCCGACACCAGTTTATGGAGTTCCCACCCACGAGTTTTTTTGCCCATTGAAGAAACCGGCGCGGCCAAATGCCCCTACTGTGGCACTGAATTCACGCTCGAAAACTAGATCGTTTTATTAATACGCATTTACTTCGTGACAAAGAAACTCACCGTTTTACAAATTCTACCCTACCTGAAACTGGGCGGGGTAGAACGCGGCACCCTGGAGGTTGCAAAACATCTAACATCAGAGGGACACAAGGCTCTGGTTGTATCTGGTGGCGGCAGAATGGTTAAACAGCTTGAACAAGAAGGCAGCAGACATTTTGAATTACCTGTTGGCAAAAAATCCTTGTTGACGTTTCGACATGCCAAAACCCTTCGCAAGATCATTATTAAAAACAAGGTTGATGTGGTACATGTGCGATCGCGCCTTCCAGCATGGGTAAATAAACTGGCCTTGCATGGCATTCCTACCTCACAGCGACCCAGGCTAGTCTCAACTGTCCACGGAGCATATTCCGTGAATGCGTATAGTAAGGTCATGCTGAAGTCCGATCGGATCATTGCCGTCTCTGATTACATAAAATCTTACATTCTGAACAATTATCCGGACACAGATGAAAAAAAAATAAGCGTCATTTCAAGGGGCATTGATCCTGAACAATTCCCGCGTAATTTTGCGCCCTCTTCCAAATGGCTAGAAACATGGTATAAAGAAAACACTTCAATAAAAGACAAAATCCTGCTTTGTCTGCCCGGTCGAATTACCCGCTTAAAAGGCCATCACGATTTTATCAAGCTCAATGCTTTTCTTAAAAAACATTCAACCAAAAATTTCCATGCCCTTATCGTCGGTGGCTATGATGATAGAAAAAAAGCCTATTATGACGAGCTGCTTGCTCGCATAAAAAAAGAGGACTTACAAAATGATATCTCTTTTTTAGGCGCTAGAGATGACCTTCGCGAAATCATGGCCATCTCCAATATTGTCTATTCGCTTTCAAACAAGCCTGAATCCTTTGGCCGCACATCCCTGGAGGCCCTGTCTCTTGGCAGGCCAGTGATCGCCTATGATCACGGCGGCGCAACAGAGGTGCTCTCAGAGCTCTTTCCCCAAGGCCTTATACCAAAGAACAATATTGATTGCGCTATAAAAAAAACAGTTGAGATAACAGAACATTTTGACTCTATAAATCTTAATGAAAAATTTACGCTCGGAAACATGCTGGATAAAATACTGGCTATTTATGAGTCAACCAGCCAGGAATAGACTTGGAATTATCGACCCAGGAATGGCAGGCAGGAAAAAATTTGTATTTACTGATTAGCTTATCAGGTATTAAATGATTTCATCTCTTCTGTAACTCGGGCTGCGACATCCTGCTTGGAATCCGGGGCCTGGTAAGAATAATCTTCAAACTCGCCATTCCATAAACGAACAAGGCCTTGTTGAATTAAATTATTTTTAAAGCGGCTAATTCGTTTATTAAACCCTTCGAGATCAAATAAATACAGGGGCTTTCCGGTAAATAATACTTCCGACACCATGGAAACTGAATCTGACGTTACGATAAAACCATCGGCTTCATTTAAAAAACACAGATAAGGATTATCGCCCTCGCCCAAATAAAACCATGTGGTTTCATCAGCATGGCCTCTAAGCTCTTCAATAATAGCTGACGGAGTTCTTCTTGCCGTTGATAATAAAATAACAAAACCCTGTCGTTTAAATTCTGCAATCATGACAAGCAGTTCTCTTAGCTTTTGATCAGTAAAACGATAATCCTTGGTATTACCGCCCAATATGAATGCAATTTTTCTTCCGGCCAGAGTCTGAATACGGGAAAGAAAAGGCGTCGAGGCCATTTTAATGTCTTCTTTGTGTAAATGATGCAAGGCGGTTGAAACAGAAAAAACATTATCGCCATGGCAATTATCGTGCATCATAGGGACAACCAGATCAAAATATCGCAATGGGATCTGCGGATTCTGGATGTGAACTGTAAATAATTCAGGATGCTTTTTTTTCAGGGCAAGCGAATACGCAGCACTCCGCCGACCACAACTGATCAATACATTGGCGCCCAGGATGTCCGGCAAATTTAAAATTCCCTTCGGCACCAATATAGCGGGGAGCTTAGCGAAAAACCTTGGGGGCTTTACTATAAACTCATGAACGTCTGTCGTTAAATAACGAGCAAGCCCTAAAGTCTGGTGACGAATAGCAGCCTCGCCAGTAGTTATTGTTGCGGCTTTAATCTGCATGTAAAAATATGGATTCTCTTAATTAAGTCATCATTAATAGGTATAATACAACAAAGACATATAGAGATGGTTTAAATTAGAGGCCTTATAATTGAATATTACTTTTTTGTACTTCATTCAGAATGTTTTTTCTCAATATCCATGAACAGACTCCCTTTAAGGATCAAATTTTTAAGCAAGGTCAATACAGACATTTGGTTACACCAATTTCCTGACAACACCCCATCATTGAACAACTACCAGTTTATTTTTGATCAAGAAGAAACCGACTACGATTGGCTGGTTGTATATGATGATTTGCCATCATCCAAAAAAGAGCGTTTTCCGGTTTCTGAAGAACAGCTTGCTTGCCACCCTGACAACACAGTCTTGATTACGATAGAGCCTTCATCTGTTAAAGTTTATGGCAATAATTATACAAATCAATTTGGACACGTTATTACCAGCCAGCCATATTATTCTCTGCCCCATAGAAGCCGGTTTTACAGTCAACCTTCTTTGTACTGGTTTTACGGTGTGGGCAGAAATAAAATGAAAAACTATAATGAAATGGTCAAAACATATCGGTTCGACAAAACTGGAGATCTGTCCGTAGTTTGGTCAAACAAGAAACAAAAACATACACTTCATCATCAACGACATGCTTTTTTATCATTTATCAAAAAACAATATCCCGACATAGAGATATTTGGTTCTGGCGGAATCAAAATGGACGACAAGGCTGAGGCTCTTGATAAATATAAATATCATCTGGCTATAGAAAATCATTATGGCTTACACCACTGGACAGAAAAACTCGCTGACTCTTTTTTGGGTCAGGCCTTGCCATTTTATTATGGCTGTCCAAATATTAACGATTATTTCCCCAATGACAGCTATATTTCGATTGATATTTTTCAACCTGAAAAATCACTGGAGATCATTCAAAGCGCAATGGAAAATAATGAATATGAAAAACGTCTTGAGACTATTATTGAAGCAAAAAATATATTAATAGATAAATATAATATTTTTATCGTATTAGCCGAGCTATTTGATAAAAACACTAAAAAACAACTCCATCAATCTAATAATACAATTCGTTCACGTCGGGCTGCGAACAGAAAAAATATTTTTTCTTTATGTCAGTATTCGATTCAAAAGCTATCTGTAAGAACGACTTCTTTTGCAAAGAACTATTTGGGCAAGCAGCCCTCCTCCATCTGATTATCATGATAATAGGTACTAGCAAAAGGATCTCAATATAAATGGCCACGTTATTTGAGAACAAACCCCAAATTATTTTTTTGAATAAATTATCTGTCTTTTTGTTTGGCCTGGCCTTTTTATCGTTTATGTTTTTCTTTTCTACGGCGCCCAAACTTATTGCGCCTGTAGTGTGCGTCTTGATCTTGTGTGTTTTATTAACGCGCATTAGATACTTAAACAAAAAAGATTTTGACGAAACTATTTTCTATGTTTTCTCTTTCGTTTTAATTTTCGCGTCGATCTCCATTCTGTTGTTCAACAACCTTGATCAATCTATGAAACAGATGGCAAAGGCCTTTATTTTAGTCTCTCCTTTTATTTTGCTCAGCAATATTCATAACCGCATCGGCCTTACGTTATCCGGTTTTTTATCGATTCTGCCTGTTTTATATTGTCTTTCGCTAGTTTTGCTCCTCATACAGCTCTATACAAACATCTCGTTGAAATATTTTGTTGGATTGTCATTAGAAAGGGCCAGCGCCAGAGATTTTAATGACTTCGTGGTTGCAAACACAATGTTTTTCTGGTTTGTTATGGCGAACCGTAGAAACAATTTTTTGCCCTGGATAAATTATATAAATTTGCTGTTATTATTATTAATCGTAATATTCAGTAGTTCGGAAAGCGCCAAATTAAGCCTGTTATTATCATCTATTACTTTCTTTTTGTTTTTCGTATTTCAACATCGCATAAAGGCGATCATAAGACTAGGGGTTTTGTTGTCGTTGCTAGCGATCTTTCTTGTCCCTGGCCACATAATACGCTTGGGCTCTAATTCAGCCGTTGCTAGCACCATAGAACAATATTTCGGTGAATCTGCCTTGCATAGAATTGATATTTGGCAGAGATGTCATGAATTAATTTTAGAAAAGCCACTTCTAGGTTGGGGTTCATCGGCCAACACAGATCTACCGAAAGCCTATCAAGCAACTTTTTTTAACGAAACGATGGGCAATGATCTGTTTGCTCACCCCCATAATGCTTTTTTTCAAATACAACTTGAATTGGGCATTATCGGCCTGTTGTTTTTCTTGTTTCTACTGAATAAATCGCTAAACAGCATTGCTTCTTTACACCGCTCTATACATCCATATATCTATACAAGCTTTGTCTCTATTATCGCAGTCTGGTTGGTTGGAGCGTCTTTATGGAGAAGCTGGTGGCTGGTTTTTATCGCAATGTTATATCTGTGCGTAAGACTCTTATCATCCGAATACTCACAGAAGGAATAGAGGATTTTTTGTTTTAATTTTTAATTTGTCGTTTAGATTCCCATCGACATGTGGCTTGGGATTTACTGACGAGCTAAAATAATATTCATTCTGCTTCTTAATATCATTTTATATCCTTGTTCAAGGACAAGATTAACAGCCCTATTAAGGCTTTCGTTTCTATATTGTTCCAACTGGAAATACATGGGCCATATTTCTTTTTCTGCTGATTGAAAAAACCCGCTCAAGACATCATGCTCATACCCTTCTATATCCATTTTAACCAGGGCGGGCTTACTAATTTTTTCCTGCGTCAGGATATCAATTAAAGATCGTCCTTCTATTTCAAGCAGGGAGGGCTGTTTTGATTGTTTATTAACAACGCTGTTTTTTCCCCTGTTTTTCTCGTCCAGACCCAAGCAAACAGTTTTGTTTTCATTCGTAACAGCGCATTCTAAAACTTTTATATTTTTATAATCATTTAACTCTATATTTTTTTTTAATCTGTGCATTAAATATGGATCTGGTTCAATGGCGGTTATAAACAAGTCCTTTCGTTTTGAACATAAAAGCAAACAATGTCCGCCAATATTTGCACCAACATCTATCACCTGACTGTTTACTGGCAAATTCTGTTCAAACCATTCGCGTTCAATACTATCAAGCATTTTCGGTGTACACAGCAACCGTTTATCTGAAAGATTGTCGCTCGGATATAGTAAAAACCAACTGTCACCTGACTCTACATAAAAAGGCTCTTTGTATGCGATCAGGATTGTTCTTCTTATGACAAAAACAATCCTTAAACACAGCCAGTTTATGGGCAGTTTTTGACAAAACCTTATACACAAATAAATTAATAATGGTGGCTTCTTTAACATATTTATTATCTTACTACAGACATTATTCCCCGCATAAAATATAAAACCAAAAATTTACTTGCCAATACAAAAACGTGAAAAAATTTCACCCAACAGATCATCGGGCAGATATTCCCCTGTGATTTCTGCCAGACAGTTTTGGGCTAGGCGCAACTCGTCGGCCAACAGCTCTGCTGCAAGAGCGTCCGTTAACTGTTGTTTCCCTGTTAATAAATGTTCCTGCGCTCTGTTGAGAGCATTGACATGACGAGAACGAGCTAAAACAACGTCTTCAGTAAAATCGTTTGATTGAATAATTTCTTTGATGGCCTCAATCAACAGGTTTACGCCGATCCCAGTTTTGGCCGACAAAGAGATCTCTTTTATATTATTTTTCGTGACGCTACGCGGCTTAATATTTTGCCGATCTATTTTATTTTGAACATGAACAACCACAGCATCTGATTCAAGCCCAGACACAAAGCAGGCCAGCCCCTTCTTTTCATTTTGATCGGCTTCACACACCAACAAAAGAATATCGGCCTCTTTTGCCGACAACCGACTACGACGAACACCTTCTTGTTCGATGGGATTCTGACTTTCCCTGATGCCAGCCGTATCAATTAACGTGATTGGCTGTCCTTCTATTTGTATCGAATGCTCTAAACGATCTCTCGTCGTTCCAGGCACATCCGTCACTATCGCCGCATCCGTCCCCAACAATTGATTTAGCAGACTGGATTTGCCCACGTTCGGCTCGCCCAACAAGACGAGCTTGACTTCGTGTCTCAGTAGAGCTCCCTCTCTTGTTGCGCTTAACATTTGCTGGCATTGAAGAATTGCATCGCTCAGCTGTTGCGAGATTCGCTCATCTGCGAGAAAATCGAGCTCTTCTTCCGGGAAATCCATCGTGCCCTCAACAACAACCCTGAGATCAATCAAGCGGGCAAGTAATGCGTTAACCTGTTTGGAAAAAAGCCCCTGTAATGATTCTTCCGCCTTTCTCAGACCCTTTCGGCTGGCGCTGTCTATGACATCAATAATACTTTCTGCCTGAATCAGGTCAATCTTGCCATTGAGAAACGCCCTCTCGGTAAATTCACCTGGCGTTGCCAATCTTGCCCCACGGCCCAGGCAGGCTTCCAGTAACAGCTGCAAGACCATCGGAGAACCATGCGCCTGAAGCTCGACAACATCTTCGCCAGTGTACGATTTTGGTCCCGGGAAATAGAGAACAATACCCTCATCCAACCATTCGTCAGCGGGATCATAAAAAACGGCAAAGTGAGCATGCCTTGCTCTGAAAGTGTTTTTACAGAGATCCTCTGTGATACGAAGAGCTTCTGGCCCAGACACTCTAACCACGCCGATACCGGCGCGCCCGCTTGCTGTCGCGATAGCAGCAATGGTGTCCTTTTGCGGATCAAGGACGCCGGTGGACATGGTTACTTTAAGCCAGCCTTTTCCAGTGAATTATTGATTTTGGCCTGTTGTGCAATCGAGAGAACGTTATTGGAGACCCAGTACAACACTAGTCCTGACGGGAAAAAAGCAAAGAAAATGGTGAATGCAATTGGCAAGAAAGACATCACTTTTTGCTGCACAGGATCCATGGGCGCTGGATTGAGTTTTTGTTGAATAAACATCGAAATGCCCATTAAAACAGGCAGCACATACCAGGGGTCTGGACTGGAAAGATCCTGTAGCCAAAGCATAAAAGGTGCCTGGCGCATCTCTACGGTTTCTAACAACACCCAATACAACGCAATAAAAACCGGAATCTGAATCAAGATAGGAAAACAACCGCCCAATGGGTTGATCTTTTCCTCTTTATACAATTCCATCATGGCCTGGTTTAATCGTTGCTTGTCATTCTTATAACGATCGCGAACGGATAACAATCGCGGCTGAACCTGACGCATCCTGGCCATAGAACGGTAACCCGCCGCAGAGAGAGGATAGAAAAAGAGCTTCAGAAGAATGGTAACCATGATGATCGCCCAGCCCCAGTTTCCTGTCAGACCATGGAACCACTCTAGACAAATAAATAATGGCTTAGCAATAAACCACAACATCCCGTAATCCACCACCAACTCTAAGTTCGGAGCCAGGTTTTCCAGGCGTTTCTGTGTCTTGGGGCCAACATAGGCCTGCTGGCTCAAAACAGCATCATTACCGGGTGTTATTTCAACCGCTGGCGTCATGGCACCAATGAAATAGCGATTCTGCTCTGGCAAGGCAATGCTGTAATATTGGTAGGCTTGATTTTCAGGGCCGGGTAATAGCGCACTAACAAAATAATGTTGAATCATGGCGACCCAACCATTAGCCACCTTTGCTTTCAAAGCCTTGTCTTCCATATCACCGAAAGATAGTTTTTCGTAACGCTCCTCAGGGGTTGATACCACTGCCCCAGTAAACGTGTATAAAAGTCGCCGACCCTTTCGGCCTGGGTCGTCCCGTTGTAATTGATTGTAAGCCGCCGCCTTCAACGGACTAATACTGTTATTTTGTATCCTATACTCTATCTCAATGACGTAACTGTCTCGGTGAAAGCGGTAGATCTTTTCAACTAAAACGCCGTCATCCGATTGCCAATAGAACGGCACCTCAAGGCTGTCTTCGCCATCTGCCAGGCTGTACGTGGTTTGATTTGAAGAAAACAGGCTTTTGTGTGTCGGCAGGTTAGATTGGCTGCGCAAACCGCCTTGCATGATGTAAAACAATTCCGAGGTTTTATCAAAATACACCAGCGGCTTGTTTGGTTCATCACGCGCCACTGGATATTGACTCAGTGTTGCGTAATCAATCCCCGCGCCCCGCAATGATATTTCCAGGCCAAAGACGTCTGTTTGAACCGAAACAACTTTTGCTGCGCTCACCACTAGGTCGGCAGGGGCATCTGGTATGTCCAGTCCTTCACTCGGATCACCCGACTCATTGAACAAAGGCAAGTCCGGCAGATCGTTGCTGGTCTGAGAGTCTGCGAGAATCTCTGCCACCCCTGCCTCTTCAGCAACCACTTGTGTGCCGTAGTCTTCCTCCCACTTTTGCATCAGCATCATGCCAACCAGGCCCAAGGCCAATAATAAGATAAAACGTGATGTGTCCATTAGATTATTAATTGCCTTTTTCTGGAACTGGATCGTGCCCACCGTGACAAAACGGATGACATCGAACAAGTCGTTTGAACATAAGCAGCAGGCCCTTCATTAGGCCGTGTTCTTCTAGGGCCTGTATCGCATACTGAGAGCATCCCGGATAAAAACGACAACAAGGTCCGATTAACGGACTTATCAGATACTGATAGTATTGGATCGCTCTTATTAGGATTTTTTGCATTTTTGAAGCGTCTGCCAGTGTCTGTTTAAGGTTTTTGTGATCGCTTGTTTATCTATTTTATCCAGCTTTCTATGGGTAATCACAACGACGTCCCAACCATTTAAAAATTTTTTGTTCTGTCTAAAGCTCTCTCTTGTCAGTCGCTTTATCAAGTTTCGTTTCACTGCGCTGCTAATCTTTTTCTTGGAAATCGCTAGACCAAGCCGCGCGTTCTTTTCGCCGCTAGCTCGGGCTAACAGGAGAAGACTGGAATCGGAAACACGAACAGAAGACTCAAAAACCCTCTTATAGTCTGCTGGTCTATAGAGTTTGTTTTTTTGCTTGAGGCTTTGTGACAGTAGGTCTTGCTCTCTTCTTGCTGCCGCCCGCTTATGCCGACAGACGTTTTCTGCCCTTGGCACGTCTTGACTTAATGATCAGACGTCCCGCTTTCGTGGACATACGGTTTCTAAAGCCATGGGCTCTTTTTCGCTTTAAATTACTGGGCTGGAATGTGCGTTTCATGTTTATTGTCGTCCAGAGTGTTACTCTGCTAAAAAAAGGTGGCTATCTTAATGTCGGTGGCTTTTACTTGTCAATATAATGATTCACAATTGTCGCCACAGGCTTGTGGATAAGTAGGTTAAAACAGTATATTGTTCCTTCTTTTCTTGCTACTGCTTTTCTATCACGAGGTTTACGGGAATGTCCCCATGGCAACAATGTCTTGAGCGTCTGGAAGGAGAGCTCTCACCTCAACTATTTAATACATGGATCCGTCCTCTGCACGCGGTTATCGATCAAAGCAATATCCGTTTGCTGGCGCCCAATCGTTTTGTCAAAGACTGGGTCAATGAACAATATTTTTCCAGCATTCATTCCCACCTGACAGCTATCATAGAACAAGACTTTGATCTAAAAATAGAAGTTGGCTCACGAGCGGCCGCCTTTCAAAAGAACGTACCAGCAGAAAAACCGCTGCCGCCAAACCAGGCTAGCAAAAACACGACCAAATCAACACACAAACATTCAAACAACCTGAAACCAGAATACACTTTTAAGGCCTTTGTTGAAGGCAAATCCAACCAACTGGCTCGTGCTGCATCAATGCAAACAGCGGAAAACCCGGGCGACTCATACAATCCCCTGTTCATCTATGGCGGCGTTGGGCTTGGCAAAACACATCTAATGCACGCCATTGGTCACGATATTCTGGAAAAAAAAACAAACGCAAACATTGCTTATCTACATTCAGAACGATTTGTTGCCGACATGGTAAGAGCCTTGCAACATAATGCGATAAATGAATTCAAACGTTTTTACCGATCGGTCGACGTATTACTGATTGATGATATTCAATTCTTTGCTGGCAAAGAGCGTTCGCAAGAAGAATTTTTTCACACCTTCAACACCTTATTAGAAGGGCAGCATCAAATCGTGTTGACCTGTGACCGCTATCCAAAAGAAGTTAATGGGTTGGAAGAAAGACTTAAATCTCGCTTTGGCTGGGGTCTCACCGTAGCTATCGAACCACCCGAGCTCGAAACGCGTGTTGCAATCATTCGCAAGAAGGCCGAACGCTCTAATGTCAAACTGCCGGATGATGTATCTTTTTTTATCGCTGAGAAATTTCGTTCAAATGTTCGCGAACTTGAAGGGGCATTAAACCGCGTCATCGCTAATTCAAAGCTGACAGGAAACCCTATTAACATCGAATTTGTACAGTTTGCCTTACGTGATCTCTTGTTGTTACAAGACAAGCAAATCACAATGGAAAATATTCAAAAGACCGTGGCTGAATACTACAAAATTCGTGTCGCCGACATTCTCTCCAAACGCAGGAGCCGTTCTGTGGCAAGGCCCAGACAAATAGCAATGGCCTTATCAAAAGATCTCACGAACCACAGTCTTCCGGAGATAGGCGATGCCTTCGGCGGCAGAGATCATACGACGGTTCTACACGGCTGCAGAAAAATAGCAGAATTAAAAACAACGGAAAAAAAGATTGAAGAAGACTACATTAACCTAGAGAGAATCCTGTCAAATTAGTGTGTGTTTTCTGTGTATAAATGTAAGAAAGCCTGTTTGTTGCATTTTTTCCAGACCTTTCTTTACAGGTTTTATACAAGAAGGGAACAAGCTTTTTCCGACAAGATTAGCCCCTTAACAGATTGATTACATTAAACATAAACAAGTTATCCACATACGTCTATAGATAACTATAATAACTACAGGTTATATATATGAAATTTTTAATATTAAGGGAAGACATTCTCCCTGCCTTACAAACGGCGAGCTCCGTTGTCGACAGAAGACAAAACCTGCCAATTTTATCCAATGTATTGATTAAAACTTCAGCAGACGGTTTTTCACTAACGGCGACAGACATGGAAGTCGAGATGGTCTGTCATACGACAAAAAAAATGGAAAAGCCTGGACAAATGACAATGCCAGCAAAAAAACTGTTGGATATTTGTCGATCTTTGCCTGAAGGAGCAGAGTTGGACTTTGAAAGCAAAGCGGAGAAGCTTGTTCTTAAGACAGGTAAAAGCCGTTTTACTTTAATCACACACCCTGCAGAAGAATATCCTGAAACCGACTTACAAAAGATTAAGGCCGAGTTCAAGATAAGTCAGGGCGTCTTCAAGTCATTGCTTGAGGACACACAGTTTGCGATGGCACACCAGGATGTTCGTTACTATCTAAACGGATTGTTGCTTGAAACCAAAGAGAACAAATTAAGGGCTGTGGCAACGGACGGGCATCGTTTGGCATTAAAAGATGTCACCGTAGATTTGAATTTGACCGAACCAACGCAACTTATTTTACCTAGGAAAGGAGTGATGGAATTGTCCAAGATCATACAGAACACGGACGATGAAATGTTGGTTCAACTGACAGAGAATCACGTTCGTTTTTCGGTTGGTTCGGTAACATTGACCAGCAAGTTAATTGATGGAAAATTTCCTGATTACCAAAGAGTGATACCAGAACACGATAGCTCTTCACTGGTTGCAGACAGAGAGGTGTTACGACAAAGTTTGAACAGAGCCTCAATTCTATCGAATGAAAAATACCGTGGCGTAAGGATAACTGTGCAGGAGAACAGCTTAAAAGCAGAGGCACAAAACCCAGAACAGGAAGAGGCAGAAGAAGAAATTGATGCGCAATATTCAGGCCCTGTTGTTGAGATAGGGTTTAATGTGTCGTATCTGTTGGACGCTATCAGCGCGATAAAAACAGAGAAGGTAAAAATCCTTATCTTTGATGCCAATAGCAGTTGCTTGATCCTGCCTACAGACGAGTCCAGTTGTAAATACGTGGTAATGCCCATGCGACTATAGACGCTGTTGATTATGCGTCTTGATCAGATCGATCTTGAAAACATACGGATTGTTGAATCTGCCAGACTGGAACCAGGAGCAGGGATAAACCTGCTCTATGGAAAAAACGGCAGCGGAAAAACGAGCATACTTGAAGCAATCTATCTGTTGTCTCGCGCACGATCCTTTCGAACACCCAAAATTCGGGAATTGATCCAAAACAATAAAAACAAGCTACTTGTCACCGCAAAAGCCGTGTCAAAAAACGGCGAGCCTTCACAGTTTGGCCTGGAAAGAGAGGGTCAGGAAACCAGAATAAGGTTTCGACAAAAAAGAGTAATAAAGACATCAGATCAGGCCAAAAACGTACCGGTGTTAGTACAGAGCACAGATTCGCATAGTTTGCTTACTGGGATGCCAAGACTGAGGAGAAGGTGGTTGGACTGGCTCATGTTTCACGTGGAACCGGCCTATTTGACAACCTGGAAAGGCTTCCATTCTGCGTTACGAAGCCGAAACAAGTTGCTCAGGGAAGGGGGAAAACCGACGGAATTGGCGGCCTGGGAGGCGCAAATGGGCAGTTATGGCGAGGCTCTTTTTGCCTTGTGTGAAAGAGCAACAGAAACAATTAATGCTTGTTTTCAAACAGAAATAAAGGGATTGTTGAGTACTGAAGCAGAAGTCAACTATCAGTCGGGGTGGGAACAGGAAGAGTCATACGCATGCAGGCTGAAAAAAAACAGAGAGAAAGACCGTGATCGGGGGCATACCAGTGTGGGGCCGCATCGCGCAGACCTTCAGTTTCTTTTTGAGGGTGAACAGGCGTCGAAAATATTGTCACGCGGACAATCAAAACTTTATCTTACTGCCCTAATTTTTGCAGAATTAAAGACGATAGAGGAGGCAACAAAGAACAGCCCGGTTTTGTTAATTGATGATGTTGCGGCCGAGCTGGATAGCGAATCGAGAGAAAAGGTGGCGGCGAAATTAGACGCGACAGAAATACAAAGTTTTATTACAACAACGGAGCCCGATATCTTCGAGCAGCATACAGAAACACGGTTTCACGTGGAACGTGGTGTAGTGAAAAAAATGATATGATAGCGAAAACAATAAAGGCATTTTTCAATGACAGGTTCTGACGATTACGATTCTAGTAAAATAAAGGTTTTAAAAGGGCTTGATGCAGTTCGCCGTCGCCCTGGGATGTACATTGGCGACACAGAAGACGGAACAGGTCTGCACCACATGGTCTTCGAGGTGGTGGACAACAGCATTGACGAAGCTCTCGCTGGGCACTGTAGCAAGATCGAAGTAACAATCCACACGGACAAGTCGATTACTGTCAAAGACAACGGCCGCGGCATTCCCGTTGGCGCTCACGAAGAAGGCGGGTCGGCTGCAGAGGTGATCATGACGGTTCTCCACGCCGGCGGGAAGTTTGATGATAACTCTTACAAGGTTTCAGGCGGCTTACATGGCGTAGGGGTTTCGGTGGTAAACGCCTTGTCAAGCAGGCTGTTGTTGACGATCTGTCGAGAGGGGTTTAAGCACCAGCAGACTTACGAGTCTGGTAAGCCGATTGCTGCCCTCGAGAAGGTTGGCCCTTCGGATGAGACGGGCACAGAGATCAATTTCCTGCCGAGCGAAGAGACCTTCAAAAACATAGAGTTTCACCATGACATTCTGGCAAAAAGGCTGCGAGAGCTTTCGTTTTTAAATTCGGGTGTTCGCATAGAGCTTTTTGACGAACACACAGGCAAAAAAGATACCTTTGAATACAAGGGAGGAATTAGTGCCTTTGTTCAACACTTAAACCGCAACAAAACACCATTGCACCCAACGGTGATCGATTTTACCTCTGAAAAAGAAGGCCTCAGTGTTGAGCTGGCCGTACAGTGGAATGATTCGTACCAGGAAAATATATTTTGTTTTACCAACAACATTCCCCAAAAGGACGGTGGGACGCATCTAGCGGGCTTGCGTTCTGCGCTTACCCGAACCATGAACAGTTATGTTGAAAAAGAGGGCTTGTCCGCCAAGGCTAAGGTTCAGGTTACTGGCGAAGATGTTCGTGAAGGTATCACGGCGGTTTTATCTGTGAAGATCCCCGATCCAAAATTTTCATCTCAAACCAAGGACAAGCTGGTTTCCAGCGAGGTAAGGTCGGTCGTCGAGTCGACAGTTAGTGAAAAACTACAGGAATTTCTGGCTGAAAACCCGGCGGAAGCCAAGATAATTAGCGGAAAAACCATTGAAGCGGCGCGAGCGAGGGAGGCGGCACGCAAGGCGCGAGAACTTACACGACGCAAGACAGCACTGGATATTGCCGGGCTTCCTGGGAAGCTGGCGGACTGTCAGGAAAAGGATCCGGCCAAGTCAGAGCTGTTTCTGGTGGAAGGAGATTCAGCTGGCGGCTCAGCAAAACAGGGCAGAGACAGGAAAAACCAGGCTATTTTACCGCTCAAAGGTAAAATCCTCAATGTTGAAAAGGCCCGTTTCGACAAAATGCTTTCTTCCGTTGAGGTCGGTACATTGATCACGGCGTTGGGTTGTGGCATTGGCCGGGACGAGTTTGATGCTGCGAAACTGCGCTATCATCGCATTATCATTATGACCGACGCGGACGTTGATGGGTCTCATATCCGAACACTATTGCTGACGTTTTTCTATCGGCAGATGCTAGAATTAGTCGAACGAGGCCACATTTATATTGCTCAACCACCGCTGTATAAGATCAAAAGAGGAAAACAAGAGCGTTATTTAAACAACGACCAGGAGAAAGAAGACTATCTGCTGGAGTTGGCTCTCGATGGCGCAGAGATCCGCTTGCCAAGCGTTATCAAGGGAGAGGCGCTGGAGAAGCTAGCCAACAGCTATCAAAAATCAAACCATTCTTTGCTGCTCCTTGCCAATCGTTTTGACGAGAAAATTCTCAAACAGATGCGTAGCATAGCAGTGCTCGACAAGGAAAGCCTGCGGGATAAGGACACAGTCGATTTGTGGTTTGGGGAGCTGGTAAAGAGGCTTTCAAGTGAACAGGGTGGCGGCACAGATTATTCCTATAGTGTTTTCTCACCGGAAGGAGGGGATCTGTTTGGCGGAAAGATTGTTGCAAATACTCATGGTCTGGAAGCGGCAAATGTCTTCGCTCCAGAATTTTTCCTGTCCAGGGAGTATGGCAACCTGTCTGCATTAGAGGCAGCACATAAGCTCGAAAAAGGGGCTGAGGTTGTTCGTGGGGAGCAGTCAGAGTCGATAAGCTCTTTGCAGCAGGCGTTTGACTGGATGCTTCGGCAAGCGTCAAAGGGCCTGCATATTCAGCGCTACAAAGGGCTCGGAGAAATGAATCCGGAACAGCTTTGGGAAACTACCATGGATTCGAGCAGCAGACATTTGTCGCAGGTACGGATCGAGGACGCAATCGCTGCCGACGAGATATTTACAACCTTGATGGGCGATCAGGTCGAGCCTAGACGCGAATTTATAGAAAAAAATGCGCTCTCAGTGACGAATCTCGACACTTAGGTTTTTGTCTGTCTGGCACAGCACCAGACCTCAACGCTTGTTGCTCCGGCCTTCCTGATTGTTTTTGCTAGCTCGTCGATGGTGCTGCCAGTGGTAACGACATCATCAACAATCGCGACAGCGATTCCGTCGAGTCGTTTCTGACAACAAAATGCTCCTTTTAAATTTTGTCGCCTCTCTTTTGCGCTGAGATCTGTTTGGGCCCCTGTCTCTTTGGTTCGTGTGCAGGCAGTTGTTTGTATGGGTATGTCTAAGGCAATGCCTATGGGTCGAGCTAGCTCCAGTGACTGATTATAGCCGCGCTCTTTCTGTCGTTTTCTGTGTAGCGGGACAGGAATTATCAGGCCGGGTCTTTGTTGTGCGCCAGCGTTTAAGTGCAGGCGTTTTGCCATTTGCTGCCCAATCAAACGGCAAGCCATGAGATCCTGTTGAAATTTTAGGCGGATTAAAAGATTTCTTATTGGGTGTACATAAGTAAAAATAGAACACAGACGGTCGTAGTGTTTTGGTGGTTTTACAAGACATTTGCCACAAATAGAAACATTAGGCAGCGGTTCGCCGCAGAGAGTACAGGCGGCACTAATAAAAGGCAGGTCTTTAGTGCAGTTTTCACACAGCAGATGTTCATCGAAAGAAGGACAAAGACACAATGCGCAGCGGGAATAAAAAGATGCTAGCCTGTGCTTTAGCCGTTTGTAAACTTTATGATAAGCGCTGGGGTTGACAGCTTTTTGTCGCTCCATGAGAATTCTGTCCTGTCCATTTGAATTGACTAAACCAATATCTAAGCACATGTTAGACGAAAAAATAAGCCCTGAGAACACCAAAATATTGTGTCATGACTGGTCGCTACTTGAGATTGAAAAAATCTATCAGCAACCATTAAATGATCTTTTGTTTCGGGCGCATTCTGTCCATAGAGAATATTTTGATCCGAATAAAGTGCAGCTGAGCACACTGTTAAATATCAAAACCGGCGGCTGTCCTGAAGATTGTGCCTATTGTCCGCAAAGCACACGTTTCAATACAGAGGTTAAAGCTGAGCCTTTGCTCGACATTGAAATGGTGAAACAAAAAGCGCAACAGGCCAGAGATAATGGGGCGACTCGCTTTTGTATGGGCGCAGCATGGCGAAGCCCGAAAGAAAAAGACTTTGTTAAGGTATTGGAAATGGTTGATGCAGTAAAGGATCTGGGCATGGAAACCTGTTTAACAATGGGGATGCTAAATGAAGACCAGACTCAACGCCTGCAGACAGCAGGGCTGGATTATTACAATCACAATCTGGACTCTTCGCGGGAATATTATGAGAAGATCATAAGCACCCGAGAATATGATGACAGGCTACGAACGCTGGAGCAGGTTAGAGCATCAGGCATGAGTGTGTGTTGTGGTGGCATTATTGGCATGGGCGAGACTGAGGAGAATCGGCTCGGCTTGTTAATGACACTGGCCAATATGACCAAACACCCTGAGAGCGTGCCGATAAACCAGCTGGTTAAGGTCGAGGGCACACCCCTGGAGAATGAAAGCGATCTGGATCCATTTGAGATGGTCAGAATGATCGCAACGGCTAGAATTTTGATGCCAAAATCGTATGTTCGCCTGTCTGCGGGCAGAAGTGAAATGAATGATGAGCAACAAGCGCTGTGCTTTTTTGCTGGCGCGAATTCAATATTTTATGGTGAAAAATTACTTACCACAGAAAATCCACAGTTAGATCAGGATCGATTATTGTTCGATCGCCTCGGGATTATCACAGCGGAATAATGCTTCATTATAGTCGTTTGTCCAATGGATCTTTATGCAGAATTAAACAAACAGAAAACACAAGGTTTATATCGGAACAGAAAGGTTATTGACTCTGCACAAGGCGTTTGTGTTAAAACAAACAACCAAACTCTTATTAATTTTTCCAGCAATGACTATCTTGGTCTTGCCAATGACGCACGAATAATAAAGGCGTTTAAAAAAGCCGCCAACATATATGGTATTGGTGCAGGCGCGTCACAATTGGTTTGTGGTTATCAAAGACCACACCAGGAACTGGAAGAAGCTTTGGCAAAATTCTGCGGTCGCGAAAGAGTTTTATTATTTGGTTGCGGTTATTTAGCGAACCTGGGCGTTCAACAGGCCCTGCTTGATCAAAATAGCACGCTGTTTCTAGATCGCTTGTGTCATGCATCAATTATTGATGCCGCCCGTTTAAGTGGTGCCAGAATAAAGCGTTATCAACATGTTCTGGTAAGCTCATTAACCGCAATGATAGCTAACTGCAAAGATCATAAAAAAATGATTGTCTCGGATTCTGTTTTTAGTATGGATGGAGATATTGCAGATATTTGTTCGCTGCAGACGCTTGCAGAAAAGTATAATAGTCTGTGGATGATTGACGATGCACATGGTTTTGGTGTTCTGGGTAAACAAGGCCGGGGTGTTTTTGATGAAACAGGAAATGAAGGATATCAGCCAGACATTTATCTTGCGACATTTGGTAAGGCCCTGGGAACCTATGGAGCTTTTGTTGCCGCTGACGAAGCATTGATCGAAACCATGATCCAAAAAAGTCGAAGTTTAATCTATACAACAGCACCACCAGCAGCGATCGCCGCAGCGACGCTTGAAGCTTTAAAAATTATGGAAGAGGAAGGCTGGCGCCGGGAAAAATTATTTAAACACGTAAAATATTTTCGTTCGTGTGTAAGAGAAGTTGGTTTGCCGATTGGTGATTCAAATACAGCCATTCAAACTATTGTTGTTGGTGAAAATGATAAAGCAGTTGGGTTAAGTGAGAATTTGTTTGAACAGGGAATACTAGCAGTTGCCATCAGGCCGCCAACTGTTCCAAAAAATACCGCAAGGATACGAATTACCTTAAGTGCTTTGCATACGGAACAACAGATTAATTTTTTGATAGATAATCTGACGAAATATGTTGCAGCATGACGGATTTACCTCTTTATTTTTTGCATGGATGGGGTGTTGATAAAAATATCTGGAGTAGTTTTGTAGGGGAATTTTTTTCTAAAAAGATCACAAAGCCTATCGACATGCCAGGTTATGGTGTGGTGAATAATGTTGGACAGAAAAGATCGTTAGAAGAGTATTGCCATGAGTTGAATAAATTAATTGATGAAAAAGGGTTTGTAATCGCCTGGTCTCTGGGAGCGCAGTGTGCCATAAAGTTTGCCTGCATGTTCCCAGAAAAAGTGTCCGCTCTGTTTCTTATCAATTGCAACCCCTGTTTTGTAAAAAAACAAGACTGGAAATATGGCATTGATAGAGGTCTTTTGTTTGAGATGAAAAATGACCTGTTAGTAAACAAAACGAAAACATTGGGACGTTTTTTTACATTAATGACACATGGCTCAAACCGACAAAAGGAAACGCTTGCAGAAATTAAATCATTAAGCACAGAAAATCATTTATCTGCTGCCGCATTAAATAATGGCCTGGACCTGTTAATTAATGAAGACATGAGAAAAGATTTAGAGCTTGTAAATCAGCCGATCATGATGTGTTTTAGTGAAGGAGACCAGTTTGTCGATAAGCGGCTGTGTCTGGAAAGGCCTTTTGTTAACGATAGAATTTCCTATAGTTTGACAAGTAACGGCGACCATGTGCCCTTTATTTCTTCGGGCAAGAGCGTGGCTGAAGAAATAATGAAATTCATCCGTGTGAATAATGTTGTTAGATAAAAAAAGATTAGCTAAAAATTTTGGTCGGGCAGCAAAGCACTATGAACAAAATGCTTTGTTGCAAAAAAGAGTGCTCGAGCAGTTAATCGAACAGTTAGAATATTTTTCCATAGAACCAAAAAGAATTTTAGATCTGGGTTCCGGGACTGGGCAGAGTGCCAGTAGTCTCGCAAGAAAATATCCTAAAGCAGATATTATCCAGCTGGATCTCGCAAAACAAATGTTGGCGCAGGCAAAAAAACGGCAAAAGATTTTTTCAAAAAAACAAAAATTTATCTGCGCGGATGCACAAGCAATTCCCTTAGTTGATTTATCTGTGGATCTGGTTTTTTCAAACCTTGCGATTCAGTGGGTCAGTGATCAGCCTTCTCTATACGACGAAATAAAAAGAGTGTTAAGGGGCCACGGTTTATTTGTCTTTTCAAGCCTGGGCCCGGAAACGTTAAACGAGCTTAGGCAGAGTTGGTACAGCTTTGACGAGTCTCCTCATGTCAATGTATTTAGAGATATACAGGAACATGGAGATAAATTAATTCTTTCTGGGTTTGCTGATCCTGTATTGAGCCGAGATTTACTGACACTAAACTATGAGACTTGTTTGTCTTTATTAAAAGATTTGAAGACAATTGGGGTTTCGAATGTAGATACAAGACGTCGCAAGACATTAACAGCAAAAAGTCAGTTGAAAAAATTAGAAGCCGCCTACGAATTATACCGTAGAGATGATCGATTGCCGGCAAGTTACGAAGTTATATATGGCCATGCCTGGGTGAGAAAGGCAGCTAAAAAAACATCGGAAGATTTCAATGTTCCACTTGCAGACATTCCATTTAGGAGATGAGTAGGTGATGGGCAGGGGCGTGTTTGTTTTGGGAACCGACACAGGAGTTGGAAAAACTTTTTGTTCGGTGTTGTTAATAAGAGCGTTAAAGAAACAAGGTCTGAAAGTTTCTGCGATGAAACCTATCGCAAGCGGTTCACAACAAACAGCAGAAGGTTTGCGTAATAATGATGCCCTGTTATTACAAAAACATGCCAACGTTGAGCTTTCTTATGAGCAGGTCAATCCATACGCGTACCATGATCCAATCTCTCCACATATCGCCGCAGAAAAAGAACAAAACCCTTTTGAGATAGCTGTAGTGAAAGAGAACTTTGTTGAGGCATGCAGCAAATCAGACATTGTGTTGGTTGAAGGTGTTGGTGGCTGGAGAACTCCCTTTTCGGAAAAAATATCCAGCGTTGACCTGGTTAGGGAATTGAACATCCCTGTGATTATGGTAGTTGGATTAAAGTTAGGTTGTATCAACCATGCTCTGTTGACTGCCGAGGCACTTAAGCGCGACCAGGTAAACATCTTGGGTTGGATAGCCAATGACATAACCGGTAAAAACCTAGCTCGTAGCGAAACAATAGAAACAATTGCGCGACAGGTAACAATGCCGTTAATAGCGAATTTATCCAGACTAGAGTTTGATGATGATGGGTTATTAGAGGTGTTTGACCTAAGTAGTTTACTTTAATGAGTAAAATATTAATGAGAGGGTGCGACAATCTGTCACAAAAGCTTGCATATTATTTGTAGTGTTGGCATAGTCTTTCACGCTGCTCATTGCGTGAATTTTATGTTGCAACTGCGAATATAGAAGGGGCGATTCTTGATAGACCACATCGTTAATCAAGAGGGGACGCGCCAACGCATTATAGTAAAACCAAATCGTGCGATGAGCTGGAGGGGTCTGGTAATTTGCTATTTAGGCATCGCTGGTTTTTCGCTGGGGATTGCCATTAGCCTTTATTCTGGCAGGAAACCCTTTAATATTACCTTTTTCAGGCGCAGAGCTGTTGCTTTTAGGTTAAGCCTTTTACATAACGGCCTGGCGTGGAAATTGGCAGGAGGTTGTGATCATCACCAATGAGAGGGTGATGATAGAAAAAAGGACATAATAAGCTTGAGGCCTGTTTTGAGTTTCAACGGTCTTGGGTCAATGTCGTCATAGAAAGGTCGAGGAATAGCTGGTATCCCGGACGTTTATTGGTTCGTTCACATGGCCAGCAACTTGAGATTGGAGCATTATAAACGAGCAAGAACGTCAAGGGCTTGCCGTATTGTTGAATAAAGTTATTGCACCTTCAGATCGCAACCTTTAAATTGATGGTTAACAAAAATTAAAATAGCTGAGGAAAGCTACATGTTTGTCAAAATGCTTCGTAAATCACTATTCGGGGTCGCTGCACTGGGTTTATTAATGTTGTCTGGACCGGCAGCAGCGGAATATGCATTAAATCTGACTCAGGGCGTCACACCTATTAGTAGGGCCGTCTATGATCTGCACATGCTGATCCTGTGGATAGTCACTATCATCGGTATCGCGGTCTTTAGTGTCATGATCTGGTCAATAATCCACCATAGAAAGTCCAAGGGTGCCGTAGCAGCGCAATTTCACCACAGCACCACAGCCGAAATTGCCTGGACCATCATCCCGATATTAATACTGGTTGCTATGGCCGTGCCAGCAACCAAGTTGTTAATAAAAATGGAGGCAACCGGCGATGCCGATCTAACCATTAAGGTTACGGGCTATCAGTGGAAATGGCATTATCAATACATTGAAGATGATTTCGGGTTCTTCAGTGTGCTGGACAGCAAGAGCAACGAAATACGCCAGCTTGATTCTGGTTTGGATCCTAATGAACATGAACACTATTTGCTCGATGTAGACAGACGTGTTGTTGTTCCCATCGAGACAAAAATTCGTATTTTGACCACCGCCGCCGATGTGATTCACTCTTGGTGGGTTCCCGATCTGGGCTGGAAAAGAGATGCAATCCCCGGTTTTATTAATGATAACTGGGCCTATATAGAAGAGGCCGGCGTATATCGTGGTGTTTGTGCAGAGTTATGCGGCAGGGATCATGGCTTTATGCCCATCGTTGTCGAAGCGGTTTCGCCAGAAGAATACGCAGTTTGGGCAGACGAACAAAAGCTTGCAGCAGCAGCAGCAGCGGATGACAGCAACAAAACATTTGCCCTGGATGAGTTAATGGCGAAAGGTGAAACGGTGTATGGCACACAGTGTGCCGTTTGTCATCAGGCCAATGGTCAGGGTATTCCGGGAGCCTTTCCAGCTTTGGCGGGTAGCCCGGTTGCCACGGGAGATGTTGCAGAACATCTAAGCGTAGTCATTAATGGAAAGACCGGTAGCGTAGGTACGATGTCTCCCTTTGGCACACAACTTTCGGATGCCGATTTGGCTGCAGTGATCACCTATGAGCGTAATGCCTGGGGTAATGACACTGGCGATCTTGTACAGCCTGCTGATGTTAAAGCAGCCCGTTAATCAAATTGTTAAAACTAGAAAATTATTAGGATGAGGATAGACAAATGAGTGAAGCAGTCGCCCACGACGATCATCATGACCACAAACCAACCGGCATAGGCCGTTGGTTGTTCTCTACCAATCACAAAGACATCGGCACCATGTATCTGGTGTTTGCCTTGATTATGTTTTTTGTAGGCGGTGCAATGGCCATGGTAATCCGCGCTGAATTGTTCCAGCCCGGCATGCAATACGTAGACCCACAGTTTTTTAATTCCATGACCACGATTCATGCCCTGGTGATGATCTTTGGTGCTCTGATGCCGGCAGGCGTTGGTCTGGCAAACTGGATGATCCCCATGATGATTGGCGCACCTGATATGGCCCTGCCGCGCATGAATAATATGAGTTTCTGGATCCTGCCGTTTGCCGCCGCAATGCTCGTATCAACCTTTTTCATGGCGGGTGGAGCGCCAGCGGGCGGTTGGACCATGTATCCTCCCCTGATATTTCAGACTGGGGACGCATTTCCATTTTTGATCTTTACCGTCCACTTTTTAGGCATCTCCTCCATTATGGGGGCGATTAATATTATCACCACAGTATTTAATATGCGTGCCCCGGGAATGACCTTCATGAAGTTGCCGCTGTTTGTCTGGACATGGATCATTACCGCATTTCTGTTGATTGCGGCCATGCCCGTTTTTGCTGGCGCAGTAACCATGCTTCTGACTGATAAATATTTTGGCACGGCCTTTTTTAATGCCGCTGGCGGCGGTGACCCGCTTTTGTTCCAGCACGTGTTCTGGTTCTTCGGTCATCCTGAAGTGTATATCCTGGTTCTACCGTCGTTCGGTGTAATTTCGCAGATTATCCCGACCTTTGCTCGCAAGCCGCTGTTTGGATATGAGTCTATGGTTTATGCGACAGCGGCGATTGCCTTCCTGTCATTTTTTGTCTGGGCTCACCACATGTTCACCGTAGGCTTACCATTATCCGGCGAGATATATTTTATGTTCGCGACCATGGCCATTGCGGTGCCGACGGGTGTGAAGATCTTTAACTGGACAGCAACCATGTGGAAGGGCTCTATGACCTTTGAAACACCGATGTTATTTGCTATAGGTGTTCTGTTTATGTTTTCAATCGGCGGATTCACCGGCCTGATGATGGGCATTACCCCGATCGACTTCCAGTACCATGATACCTATTTCATTGTTGCCCACTTTCACTATGTGATCGTGCCGGGCATCATATACGGTGTCATAGGCGGGGTTTATTATTGGTTGCCGAAATGGACCGGCCATATGTATGACGAAACGCTGGGTAAATGGCATTTCTGGCTATCCACTATTTCCGTTAATGTCCTGTTCTTCCCG
The DNA here is from genome assembly GCA_965250225.1 of Gammaproteobacteria bacterium. GTDB lineage: Bacteria > Pseudomonadota > Gammaproteobacteria > Eutrophobiales > Eutrophobiaceae > CBDEUK01. The sequence continues at coordinate 92,612 of CBDFNQ010000037.1, read as the reverse complement.
ATGCATTTCCTCGGCCTTGCCGGAATGCAGCGGCGTGTGCCGGATTACAACATTCAGTTTACCGACTGGAATCAGGTCGCCAGTATCGGCGGCTTCGTCTTCGGCTTGAGTCAGTTACTCCTGGTTTGGGTCGTCATTAAGTGTGTTCGAGGAGATGGCGAGAAGTCAACCGATCAAGTTTGGGAGGGCGCCCATGGTCTGGAATGGACTTTGCCGTCACCACCACCGTACCATAGTTTTACAACACCGCCCGTTGTAACGGATGCTACAGCGCATTCTTAGGCCTGATAATGAGGTGATAAGAAAATAATGGATGATAAGAACGATAACGATATGGCAGCGAGGAATGCTGCCAGTGTGAAATGGGCAATTGGTTTGGGACTGCTTGCGTTTGGTGTCTACGCGGGCTTTATCCTGATGTATTATTTCGATTAAGCGTTTTGCTTGGCGATCGTTAGTTGTGGCAGAGAGGTCAATAAATCGAACAGCAACGAAATTATGTGTTGCAGCGGTGGCCATGTTTGGTTTTGGTTTTTTGCTGGTGCCTTTGTACGATGTATTTTGCGATGTCACTGGACTTAATGGCAAAACAGGTGAAATTTCTGTAGAAGAAGTCGTTGTAGCAGAGATTGATAAAACAAGAACCATCACGGTTCAGTTTGATACAAATGTTCGCCAACTGCCCTGGGATTTCAAGCCGGTGGAACGAAAGGTTAAGGTACATCCCGGCGAGCTGGGCGAGGCACGATTTTTTGTTCATAACAAGTCGAGCCGAGCTATTATTGGTCGGGCAGTGCCCAGTGTGGCACCAACACAGGCTTCATTGTTTTTTAATAAAACAGAATGTTTTTGTTTTGATGAACAGCGTTTAGAGGCTGGAGAAAGTCGGGAAATGGTGGTTAAATTCGTTGTTGGTACGGGTTTGCCGGAACGATTTGGATCGCTTGTTTTGTCGTACACGTTTTTTGAGGCGCCTGCGAAAAAAGATTTAACAGGAATACATTCAGGGATTGATACTAATTCAGACAGTTAATTTAGAGTAAAGATAATAAATTTTATACGAGGAATAGTTATGTCAGATTCACAGGGTGAATATTACATACCAGAACCAAGCCGTTGGCCAATTGTTGGCACATTAGCGTTGTTCACGTCATTTGTCGGTGGCGGATTGATGCTTAACGGCTCTGGTTTTGGAACGTTTATTTTGGGCATCGGTATTGCCGCCGTTGTTTATATGTTTGCAGGCTGGTTTGCAGAGGTCATAGATGAAAGTCTCGCTGGCAGCTACAACAAGCAAGTAGATGTCAGTTTCCGTTGGGGAATGTCCTGGTTCATTTTATCGGAAGTGATGTTTTTCGCGGCCTTCTTTGGCGCCTTGTATTACATTCGAGTCTTGGGCGTGCCCTGGCTGGGCGGTGAAGGCGCTGGCTTTGTGACCCATCAGTTTCTCTGGCCAGATTTTGTTCCCAGCTGGCCATTAAATGTTATCCCAAAACCTGAAGACTTCAGTATTTTTGAGAAGGTCATTCCCTGGAACGGGGTGCCGCTGTTGAACACTATTATTCTCTTGTCGAGCGGTGTGACCGTGACCCTGGCACACCATGCACTGAAACATAATAATCGTTCAGGCTTGTCCTGGTGGTTATTGGTAACGGTTGTTCTGGGATTTATTTTTGTCTATTTTCAGATTGGTGAATATGGACACGCGTATCATGAGCTGAACCTGACATTGAATTCAGGTGTTTATGGCTCTACTTTCTTTATTTTGACAGGCTTCCATGGTTTCCACGTGACCATGGGCGCGACAATGCTGGCAGTAATTTATTTCCGTTCATTAAAGGGCCATTTCTCACCGGAAAGTCATTTTGCATTTGAAGGGGTTGCCTGGTATTGGCACTTCGTGGACGTGGTCTGGTTAGGACTGTTTATCTTTGTATATTTTCTCTAAAGAAACAGCGCAGTAATTATCATATGAAAGGCGTCGTTCTTACGGCGCCTTTTCTGTCTGGGTCGAACCAATTCCATGGGGCTGGATCCAGCCAAGTTTGTAACCAACCAGAACCAGTAGAAACAAAAATATTGACAGAGAAACCCTGAATTTTAATGAGGTCAATGTTCTTTCGGTTTTGCCCTTATCTTTAACCAGGAACACCATGCCTGCAGCCAGTGAAATCACAATGGTGATTAAAAGAATAATAACAACGATCTTGAAAATGAGTTGTGCATCCATAGGCCAGAAAAAATAAAGTAACTTAAAAAGTTAATATAACCATAATTTAAAGAGCAATGCCAAGCTTATCCGGATTTCATGCAGTTTAATCATTGGGAATATTCTCCAGGGCTCTGGCCGACATTGATGACCATCATATTGTTGCCCACATTTATTTCTTTAGGTATGTGGCAGCTGGATCGAGCAGAACAAAAACAAAAACAACATGACATATTTATTTCAGAACTGGAAAAAGAAGCCGTTTTAGTCAATCAATTTAATCGTGATAATTTACAGACACAAGGATGGAAAAAAATTAAACTGATTGGCCAATTTCATGATCGGTTTATGATCTTGCTGGACAATCAAAGTCATGTGGGGACACCGGGCTATCATGTTTTTTATCCATTTAATCTTTCTGATACAGAACAATGGATACTAGTTAATCTGGGCTGGGTTAAAGGCAACCTGGATCGTACACAGCTTCCGGATTTATATGAATTCGAAGGTGAGCTCCAGTTAGAGGGGATGTTAAAAAAAGCGCCATTTACCGGAATTAAGCTAGAGGAAACAGAAGCGGAAAAACTTTCAGAAACGGTTCTTCGTGTGCAGCGAATTGAGTATGACCAGTTATCGGAGTTGCTTGGAGTTGAACTGCAAACACGAGTTATACGATTGGGCAGTGATTCAGAGATTGGTTATTTACGACAATGGCGTGAGCCTGGCTCTGGAAAAGAAAAAAATATAGCTTATGCGCTCCAGTGGTTTCTGTTTGCATTTGTTTTGTTAGCAATACATTTTTCATTAAATCTAAAGCGTAAAAAATAATGGACACAAAAAAAACTAACAGAATAAAAAATAATCTGTCCCTGATCGGACTTTTTTTGTTTTTCCTTTCGCCTATATTTGTTTCTTACTATTATTTGAATTTTTCAAAGAGTTCATCAACGTTCAAAAACAATGGCGATTTAATTACGCCGGCCAGGCCATTGGCTGAGATAGAGCTTCATGATGTATATGCTAGTGAAAAAAAACCATTATTTGGGAAATGGAGCCTCGCATTTCTGAATAGCGGTGTCTGCGAGAAAAAATGTCAGGAGAATATGTATAAGATCCGGCAAATAAGATTAGCAGAAGGTAAGCATGCCCACCGAGTTCAACGAGTTGTCATTTTAGACAGCATAACTAAAGACCTATATAACACTGCATTTACAGAAGAATACCAGGGCCAGTTAATATTATCGAAGGAGGATGTTGACCAAGCCTTCATAAATACATTTAAGGTTAAAGTTGACGAGAATCCCTATTCTAAAAACAGAATTTATATCATCGATCCGCTTGGTAATTTGATGATGAGCTATGAATCTGATGCGGATCCTTATGGAATTATCGAAGACTTAAAAGTATTAATTAGGGCATCAAGGATTGGTTAGTCTGTTATTCGTATGTTTTCTGAAAAAGCCTTTAAGCAAACACTGATCATTACAATATTACTTGCTTTTGTTGTTATTACGCTAGGCGCTTACGTTCGTCTTTCTGATGCGGGTCTGGGTTGCCCGGATTGGCCTGGGTGTTATGGCAAGATAATAGTGCCAGTTGAGAGCGCAGAGGTGACAGATGCGAACCAGGCATTTCCAGATCGTCCCGTTGAGGCAGGCAAGGCCCAGAAGGAAATGAGCCACCGCTATGCGGCTGGCACTTTGGGGTTGCTGGTTTTAATCTTGTTTTTGATTGCTTGTAAGAGAAGAAAAAAATACGGCATTTCAATTACATTGCCATTAATATTATTGGCTTTAATTGTATTTCAGGCACTGTTGGGAATGTGGACAGTGACTCTGCAATTAAAGCCTGTGATCGTTATGGGCCATTTGCTTGGTGGCATGGCAGTGTTTTTATTATTATCCTGGTTGTTATGTGGATCGTTGAATTTAAGTGACGGCGCAAATAATCAACAAAGAAATAAATTATTTCCGTATGCCTTGTTAGGACTCATTGTGGTTTATGGACAAATTTTGCTTGGTGGCTGGACTAGCGCAAATTATGCCGCACTGGTTTGTCCGGATTTTCCAACATGCCGAGGCGAATGGTTGCCACCGATGGATTTTAAAAATGGTTTTACCTTCTGGACCGGGCTTGGGAAAAATTATGAATATGGTTTGCTTGAAGCAGATGCCAGAACAGCGATACACATGACGCACCGTCTCGGTGCATTAATAACTTTCTGCGTAGTCTTGCTTGTGTCACTAAAGGCGATGTTGACAAGCGATACAGTTTTACGTTTGTTTGGAAAGGTTGTCCTTGTGTTGTTGATCATTCAGCTTGTGCTTGGTTTTTTAAATATTAAACTGGTATTGCCCATAGCCATTGCGGTTGCGCATAATGGCGTTGCCGCGCTTTTATTAATCAGCGTTGGCGCCCTTTTGTATTGTTCGGCATCGGTTGTGTTCGACAGGGAAACAAACAGTGAATAACGAAGCAAGTATTCAAAGCAGTACAATATGGCGAGATTATCTGGCGTTGACCAAGCCAAATATCGTCGCGTTGATAGTGTTTACTGCAGTGGTTGGTATGTTTATGGCAGTTCCTGGGATGGTGCCATTGGAAACGCTTGTTTTTGGCACGCTTGGCATTGGGCTGGCAGCGGCATCTGCGGCGGCAGTTAATCAGTTGGTTGATCAACACATTGACGGAATTATGGCCAGGACAAAAAAAAGGCCATTACCCAAAGGAAATCTTTCTCAGCGCTCAGCTATAATTTTTGCGTTTGTCCTCGCTGTCATTGCCATGACAATATTGATAGTTTTTATAAATACTTTGACAGCAATATTAACGTTAGTGTCTTTGATTGGTTACGGCTTTGTGTATTCGATGTATTTAAAGAGAGCAACGCCACAAAATATTGTGATTGGTGGTGCAGCAGGTGCAGCGCCGCCGGTGCTTGGCTGGACTGCAGTTACAGGCGTGCTGGACCCGAATTCTTTATTATTATTTTTAATTGTTTTTGTCTGGACGCCGCCACATTTTTGGGCTCTTGCGATTTATCGTCGTGAGGATTACGCCAAAGTAGATATACCGATGTTGCCAGTGACCCATGGTGTTGCAATAACCCGGTGGCACATCTTTTTTTATACAATTATTTTATTTATTGTAAGTTTGTTGCCTTATCTTACTTATATGAGTGGGCCATTGTATCTGTTGGGTGCGGTTGGCCTCGGATTGGGTTTTATCTATTATTCTGTGAGGATGTTATATGATCATGAGGATCGGTTGGCTATGCAGACATTTTCTTACTCTATTATTTATTTAATGGCGTTGTTTGCCTTTCTGCTGGTGGACCACTATGTTCCACAGATTGTTGCCTTGTACAATTCCTGGAGTTAAAATAATTTAAGTGAGATAGTTTTTACAGATAGTTTCAAGCTTTCCTGCAGCTTCCAGGATCAGTTCACAGACTTCGCGTGCCGCGCCCTCCCCGCCATTCTTTTCAGTGACAAAGTCCGCATATTCCTTCACATAGTCATGAGCGTTGTTAACAGCAACGGCCAGGCCAGCTAGTTTCATGGCTGGGAGGTCTATCAGATCATCTCCAATATAAGCGACTTCTTGTTTTTGAATGTTTAGAGTTTTGATTAATTTATCAAGGGCAGCTTCTTTATTGTTCTGGCCCTGATAAAGATATTTGATCCCAAGAGCTTGCATTCTTTCAGCAACAATATTGGATGTGCGTGCAGTGATAACAGCCACTTCAAAACCATTTTGCAAAAGCAGAACAAGCCCAAGCCCATCTTGAACATGAAAAGCTTTATACTCATTTCCATTCTCTCCAAGAAACAGTTTGCCATCTGTGAGTACGCCATCGACATCAAACACGACAAGTTTAATATCTTTAGCTGTTTTCAAGAATTTGTTCTTATTATTCATTAAACAACCTTGGCTCTGAGCAGATCGTGCATATTAATGATACCAACTAACTGATCATTATCGTTAACGACTGGAAGAGCATTTATTTTGCTGGATTCCATTATTTGTAAGGCTTCTGCAGCTAGTAAAGATTGATTAACAGTTTTGCAATCTTTGATCATAATGTCTGCGGCAGTAGCTTGTTTCAGATCGGTCTGCATATCAAATACCCTGCGGATATCGCCATCGGTAAAAATACCCAATATATCCTGACCATTTTGTTCTGTGATAATTGTGGTACCCAAACCTTTTTCTGTCATTACCAATAAGAGCTCAGTGAACGGTGTTTGTGGTGAAACGACTGGAATTTCATTGCCAGTATGCATGATGTCTGAGACATGAAGTAATAATCTTCTTCCCAATGAGCCACCGGGATGCGATAAGGCAAAATCATTTTCATCGAAACCTCGCGCAGTTAATAAGGCCACGGCCAGGGCATCACCAATTGCTAAAGCAGCAGTGGTACTCGATGTTGGTGCCAACCCTAGTGGACAGGCTTCTTTTTCAACACTGACATCCAGTACTGCGCGGGCAGCCTTAGAAAGAGTTGAGTCTTTGTTGCCAGTGATGGCGATGAGAGGGATGTTAAGGCGTTTAATGATAGGTAATAATGTCAGCAGTTCTTCTGTTTCGCCGGAATTTGACAGTGCAATAACAACATCTTTAACAGTAACCATGCCGAGATCACCATGACTGGCTTCGCCCGGATGAACAAAAAAAGCAGGCGTTCCTGTGCTGGCAAGGGTTGCAGCAATCTTGCCTCCAATATGTCCTGATTTACCCATGCCGATACAAATGACTCTTCCACTGCAGGCAAGAATTATTCGGCAGGCTGTTGAAAAAGAATCATCGATTCGGCTGTGTAATTGTTTGACAGATTCGGATTCAATTTTGATCACGGCTTGGCCGAGCCTGATTAATTTTTTATTGCTTATGTCATTCATGATAATTATTGGCTAGCTGTAATATATATAATATTTTGATAAGCGATAAAGCAAAGGAATAAAACCAGACCATTCATTCGAGAAAACTTACTAGGTGTATTGAAGATCAACATCCAGCCTAATAGCAAAGCTAAAAGAATCATTGCTAAAAAATCACGTGTCAATACGATTGAATCAAATTCAACGGGGTTAATGATAGCAGGGATACCCAGTACAATTAAAATATTAAAAATATTTGATCCTATAACATTCCCAACAGCAATATCCGCTTCATTTTTCAATGCACTCATAACTGAGGCCGCCAGTTCGGGCAGGCTGGTTCCTACTGCTACAATGGTTAAACCAATGACCAGGTCACTGATGCCAAAGCTTTTAGCAATAAGTACAGAATTAGTCACCAGAAGATGTGCGCCACCAAGCAATAACAGCAAGCCTAAAATAAATAAAAATGAGGCTTTTGCAGTGCTGTGTGTCATAGGAATCTCATCGATCAGTTCGTCTTTGAAAGGATCGTCTGCAGACGCATTTTTTGTAGCACGAATAAGAAGGTAGGCTACAACAACAACAGAAAAAGAAAGAAGAAAGCCATCAACCCTGGTTAAATCAAGATTGAGCATTAGCAATAGAGCAATCACCATGGACGAGATCATAATGGTGTATTCGTGACGTATGGTTTTTGACGCGACGGTTATCGGCATTAGTAATACAGTGACGCCGAGAACGAGACTGGTATTGGTAATGTTAGAGCCCAGGGCATTCCCAATAGCAAGAAGTGTTTTGCCATTAAAGGCGGCAACGGAACCGACCAGCATTTCGGGCATCGAGGTTGCCAGGCTAACGATGGTCAAACCGATTATCATGGGCGAGACACCGAGACCCCTGGCAATGCTGGCTGCACCGGAAACAAAACGGTCGGCCCCATAGGCCAGTAAAAATAATCCAAGTATAATGCCGAGTGATGCTAGTAACATGGTGTTGTTTTTATTGCGAAAAAAATGAATGATGCCAGATATTTCTTTTTGTAGCGATAGCGTTACTTTCCTTTAATATTCAAAAGCCAATAAATGAAACGAAAAGAACAAATCGAACAGTATCTGAGACAGGAAATCGGCGATGACTTTGATCGCTTGGAGTTGGCTTCAGAGGATGCCAGTTTTCGAAAATATTATCGAATAAAGACAAAAAAGCAGTCATTTATCATTATGGATGCGCCTCCTGACAAGGAGTCTACCGCTCCATTTATAGACATAACAGGACGGTTACAAAAAGCTGGGGTGAATGTCCCAGCTATTTTTTATCAAAATCAGGCTGAAGGGATCCTCGTAATGACGGATTTTGGTGAGACACAGTACTTCGACGTGCTAAATGACACCTCTGTCAGTAGTTATTATTCTGACGCTATCCGTTCTTTAGTGGCGATTCAGAAAAAAGTGGATACGGTTGGGTTGCCTCATTATTCCAGTAAAATGTTATACGATGAGATGGCATTGTTTAGGGAGTGGTTAATTGGTAAGCACTTGGGCGTGGTCTTAAGCAAACAAGAAAATGTACAAATTGACAAAATATTTTCGCTTTTGGTTAACAGTGCTTTGAATCAGCCTACTGTTTTCGTACACAGGGATTATCACAGTCGAAACCTGCTTTACGTCAAAGACAATAATCCAGGGATCATTGATCATCAGGATGCTGTGCTTGGCCCGGTGAGCTATGACCTGGTTTCGTTGCTTAAGGATTGTTATATCAAGTGGCCGCTTGAGATAGTACAGCAATGGGCCATAGGTTTTTACCAGGATATCGAGTTACAAAAGCATGGTGTGTCGGAGGGAGATTTTTTAAACGGCTTTCATTTAATGGGTGTGCAACGTCACCTAAAGGCCAGCGGTATTTTCGCCAGGTTATATCATCGAGATGGAAAAACAGGTTATTTACAGGATATCCATCGAACTTTGAGTTATATCACCGATCTAAAGCAAGAATTTGCTGAGCTGGCACTGTTAGTTGAGCTAATCGAAAGTAGAGTTTTACCGATTTTAGACGAGAAAAATCAACAATGTATGCCATGATTCTGGCTGCAGGTCGTGGCAAGCGAATGCTTCCATTGACAAAAGATCGCCCAAAAGCCTTGCTCGAAGTGAATGGCAAGCCCCTGATTGAATATCAGATAGAAAAACTCATGCAAGCAGGCATCCGTAATTTTGTCGTCAATTGTGGACACTTTGGTGAGAAAATTGAGAACTACATCACAGAAAATCACCCCCAAGACAGCACATTCCAGATTTCCAGGGAAGGCGAAAATATCCTTGAAACAGGCGGCGGCATTTTGAATGCCTTACCCTTAATACATTCAGACCCCTTCATTGTAGTAAATGCCGATGTCTGGACAGATTATAATTATACAAAGCTGCCGAAAAAACTGAAAGGCCTGGCTCATTTGGTATTGGTAGAAAACCCTGAGCATAATCCAGAGGGCGATTTTGGGGTTAAAAATACCTTATTAATCAATGAGTCAGATGAATCTTATACCTTTAGTGGAATAGGGGTATATAAAAAAGAATTTTTTGCCCACACAAAACCAGGAGTCTTTCCTTTGGCGCCGTTATTCAAAAAACTCTCAGCAAAAAAGTTAATATCCGCTGAAATATATCACGGAAAATGGCGGGATATTGGAACTCCTGAGCGGTTATATCGTCTACAAAATCAGTTAGCGATTCCAGCAAAATAATAGGGAATAAGCCATGCCGTTATAAAGGTTGGCATCATTATTGGAACAGGAAGCTAACAGAGGATGTTTTAGCGTTACATTCAAAAGATCTTTGACAGCAGCCGTGTTGCAATGCAATAATATTTGTTGTTACTCTTAGCAGTTCATGCTATTTTCCTCGTCAATTTTATGGCTACCACGACATATTGTGGCAGGGATTTGTATACATACTATATTCTGTATGTAGAGGGAGCTATACGTATAACAGAGAACAGTAAAGCTACTTAAAATATTAACGATAAAGTAAAGAATGAAACAGAAAAGTAACATAACGAAATATAGGATCAACAAAGGGTGCATAGGGTTGCTGTGCGGCCTTTTATTGTATGGTTTCATTGTTACGATGCCAGACGCGCCAGCTCCCATCACCAGACTAGAGGTGATCGATACCAATAAGGCGTCATTTTTGAATGGAGACGAGACAGAGATTTTAGCCTCGAATGAACAGAATTTACGCATACTTTTTCATCGTAAGTTTCAGGATGGTTTTGGCATTGATGAGATTGAAAGAAGTCTCGTCGAAGACTTTGCCAAAGAGAACAGTTTGAATCCAGTCTGGATTGAGGTGGATGAGCGTTGGCAATTATTGCCAGCAATGTATCAAGGAAAGGGAGACATTATCGTTTCACAGGGATACGATTTGGCTGGCGGACTGGAAGGTGTCATTTCTTTTACTGATCCCTGGGCAAAAAGTAAGCAACAAATTGTTACTCGTAATAATCACAAGCTAATAAAGTCTCTGGATCATTTAAAGGTAAGACAGGTAGCGATAAAATCATCTTCAACAATTTACTATCAGTTAAAAAACCTTGCTGAGAACAACCCTTCAATGGATCTGCTTGAACTGGATAGTACTGTAAGTGAAGAGTCGATCCTGAAGAGGCTTGAGAGCGGACAATATGATGCCGCTGTAATGGATAGTGATTATCTAAAACATAATCTATCTCGGTTTCCGTCTTTAAAGACCGCACTGGATTTAACCGATGCTAAACACAATGCATGGGCGGTTAGTAAGAGCAATAATAAACTCAGACAAAATTTGAATGAGTTTTTGAATAAAGAATTATTAACCTTGTACGAGGAAGAAACGCATTTTGGCGATTTGCCCGGTTTGTTGGAAAAAGGGTCTCTTCGTGCAATTACTTATCAAAGCCCAACCAATGTTTTCTATAAAGATGGTGAATTGAAAGGGTTTGAATACGAACTAATAAAAAGGTTTGCAGATGAACACAAATTACAATTGAATATTGTGTTTGCAAACTCTCAAGAAGAAATGTATCAACTTTTAATGGATGGCAAGGGTGATGTTATCACAGCGTCCATCCCGACGAGTAACAAACGTCCTGAGACAGTTTCTGAAAGCGTAGCATATTCCTATAGTGCGCCCGTATTAATTGGAAGAAAAAATAGTGTAAATCCAATCGACATTTTCGATTTAAATGGTAGAAGTGTTTCTGTTCCTGCTGAAAGCCCATATCTTGAGGAAATAAAAGAGTTACGTAAAAAATATGATCTGGATTTAACGATCAAGGAAGTAGAGTCAACGATTAATACTGAAACATTGTTATTTTTAGTGTCATTGGATATCCATGATTTAACGATTATTCCGAGTCATAATGTTAAGGTAGAGCTTTCTCGACAAGTAAACTTGCAAGCATCATTATATCTATCAGAGCCAGACAAAACCGTCTGGATTACTCGAGAGGAAAATTCAGTTCTAAGAGAATCTCTAGATGTTTATATCACATCAAATTATCGACAGTTAGAATTTAACTCGTTAAAGCAGCAGTATATTACAGAGCCAAAAATATTTAATGGCGATAGCAGACTATTAACCAGAGTATATAAATTAACACCATATGACGAAACGATTCGAAAATATGCTGATCAATATGGATTTGATTGGCGATTAATTGCGGCTCAAATGTATCAGGAAAGTCAATTTGATCCGGTCGCCACCTCAGATGTTGGTGCGGAAGGCTTGATGCAAATCATGCCGCGCACAGCTAACGAACTTGGTCTGGAAGAATCAGAAAATCCTGTTGACAATATTGAAGCGGGTATTCGTTATCTGAGTTATTTAAAGGCTCAATTTGATGATGACCTTTTATTGATGGATCGAACATGGTTTGCTCTGGCTGCTTATAATGCGGGATATCGCCGGGTTAGTGATGCCAGGAAACAGGCAGAGCAATTAGGCCTTGATAGCAATAAATGGTTTGGGAATGTGGAGATTGCCATGAAAGAAATGGCTAAAAAGAAATCAGTAAAAGATAACACCAGGATCTGTCGTTGTGGTCAAACAGTTGTCTATGTAAGAGACATAAGAACACGTTACAAAAATTATGTTGGTTTAACTGATGCAACGGATGTAGCTGCACATCGTCGCCCAATAAGCCAGCCAAATATTGTAATCGCCAGCAGCTCGTTATAAGTTTTTCAAATTGTTTCCGTCATGCAGGCCATGGATAAAACATTTCCAGGGCAGGTTGCGGCCGATATCCAGTGTTTTCAAATGTCGACAGATGTTTATTCAAATAACTCTTCAAGGTTAACACTACTTTGCTTCCCGATGTCATCTTGATGTTTATCTAGCCAATCATTTGCGCAGGCATAGCCAGCTTGTTGCAGGTTTGATAGGAAATCTGGTGAGGCATTGTATCGAGAGCTTGGATCAAGCTCTTCTATGTAGTCATTAGCTTGAATAATATGAATTCGAACATTGTTCATTTTTCGATCAAGTTTGCCAAGCGAAAGCCAGTTGTCTTTAACGAATCGTTTAGAAAACGTAATTGCCCTCATCTCACGTTTGAAATTGGAAGTAAAAGCAATTTCTGAAATACGTTCACGAATTTTGTCCGCCGTATCTGGCTTGCCTTTATGTTCCATAGGCTGAACCAGGACAATAATAATGTCCTGAGATTTACAATTAAAGATCAGAGGGAAGATCACAGGATTGCCTGAGAAACCGCCATCCCAATAAGCTTGCTCGCCTATCTGGACAGAATGGTGTAAGGACGGGAGACAGGCAGATGCAAGTATATGCCTTACTGTTAATTCATCGTGTTTAAAAATTTGAAGTTTACTGGTTTGAGTATTCGTTGCAGCAATAAATAACTTAATTGCTGAATAATCTCTTAACATTTCAAAGTCTATATGCTGATTAAGTAAATCACGTAAAGGATTCAATCGTTCAGGGTTGAATTGATAGGGTGCAAAATTTTGTGTTATTGCAGTAAAAAATTGTAACGCGAGATTATTAGTTTGTTGACCAAATATTTGTGTACCAAAAATTGCATCTGAGGGTGAGAATAATTTTGCAAATTCTTTACCCAGATCATCCCAAAAATTCTCAAGAGAGGCAGTAGATTTTCCTGTTTTGTGCTGGATTAAATCGCCATAGGCCATTAAACATGCATTAACGGCACCTGAACTAGTGCCACTAATGCCTTCAACACGAAAGTTTTGCGCTTCGAAAAGTCGTTTTAGGACTCCAGCGGTGAACGCACCATGGGAGCCGCCACCCTGAAGGGCAATACTGATAGAAGGAGTTTTATGAGACATCGATAGATTAATTTATTGCGGTGCATCAATTACAACAGAGTCAGGTTATAATGACAAGCAAATTTTCATGAAAATGAGAGTTTTGATCATTTTGTTAAAAATTTGTTTGATATAGATAAAATAATTATAAACTTGATGAGTTAAAGATAATCAATGTTAAAACTTCGGGTATTAATGCTTCCGAAAAAAATGTCTATTGATACTGAGTTGGATCACTAATTCCTGCATCGTCAAAACCTTCCATACGAAAGCGACAGGAATCACAATGTCCGCAGGCCCGGCCTTTTGAATCAGGCTGGTAACAGGAAACAGTGATTGAATAATCAACATCTAGCTCACAACCTAGTTTAATAATTTCAGATTTTGATAGTTGTATTAAGGGTGCGTGGATTTTAACTGGCTTACCTTCAACCCCTGCTTTAGTAGCAAGCCCAGCCATTTGTTCATAGGCATTGATGTATTCCGGACGACAGTCTGGATAGCCGGAGTAGTCAACAGCATTAATGCCAAGAAAAATGTGTTCTGCATTAATTACTTCTGCGTAGGCTAGTGCATAGGAAAGAAAAATCGTATTGCGTGCAGGCACGTAGGTGACAGGGATGCCTTCTGATGCCTGATCAGGTACAGCGATGTTGTTATCGGTTAATGCCGAACCACCAATCTGGGTTAGATCGAGTTTGAGAGTTTTATGTTGTTTGAGCTTGAAAAAATTCACTGCATGTTTAGCGGCGATTAACTCAGCTTTGTGTCGTTGGCCGTAATCAAAGCTCAGGGCATAACAGTCATAACCTTCGTTGATGGCTATGGCCAGGGTGGTTGTAGAATCCAGTCCGCCAGAGGTCAAGACGACAGCTTTCATAGTTATTTACCCGGACTATCGCCCCACAAAAATTTGTGCATTTGTAATTGTATCCTAACAGGCAAATGATCTTCCAGGATCCAGTCAGCAAGATCGGTCGGGTCAAGCTGTGTATGACTATTGGAAAAAAGAACCTCGCAACGTTGCGTTAGTTTATATTTATCAAGAATATTTTTTGACCAGACATAATCATTATGATCACAGATAACAAATTTTATTTCGTCTTTTGGTCTGATGTGCTGGATGTTTTCAAAACGATTTTTTGCTACTTCATTTGAGCCAGGTGTTTTTATATCCACAATTCTTATGACCCGATCATCAACGTCGGATATATCCATTGCACCACTGGTTTCCAGTGTCACTTTGTAATCTTTGTCGCATAATGCCGTTAACAAGTTATGACATGTCTTTTGTGCGAGTGGTTCTCCTCCAGTGACTGTGACATAAAGTGTTTTATAATTTGATATCGATTGCAGTATCTCATCTACGGGCATTTTTTTGCCTTCATAAAAAGCATATTCAGTATCACAATATTGGCAACGTAAAGGACAGGCAGTTAAGCGTATGAAGATGGTAGGCAAACCGACGTAAGTTGTTTCCCCTTGAATGGAAAAAAATATTTCATTAATGGTAAGAACAGCCAGATTTGAGTCGTTTAATTGGTCGGCCTTTTGTTCAGTGGCCATAATTAATTTTCAGATTCTGCCGCAGTTTCCTCGGCTGGGAAAGTTCGCAATCTATTTGTTGCTTCACGGGCTGCGTTTGTTCCCGGGAAACGATTAATGACTTCTTCCAGTACGCTCTTCGCTTCAGTCATTTGTTCAAGTTCCTGATAACTGTATCCAAGTTTCAATGTGCCATGGGCAAGCTTACGGCTTTCAGGATAATTTTCTAATAGGGTTTGATAGGTAATCACGGCCTCTTCATATTTTTGTTGTATATAAAAACTTTCAGCCAACCAGTATTGGGCATTATCAGCGTAGAGACTTCTAGGGTAGTC
The DNA here is from genome assembly GCA_965250225.1 of Gammaproteobacteria bacterium. Lineage (GTDB taxonomy): Bacteria > Pseudomonadota > Gammaproteobacteria > Eutrophobiales > Eutrophobiaceae > CBDEUK01. The sequence continues at coordinate 77,315 of CBDFNQ010000037.1, read as the reverse complement.
ATTCAGGTATTGTTCAAAGGCGGTGACTGCATCATCATAGCGGGATTCTTTCAATAACAAGAATGCCGATTGATACGCGGCCTTGGCCTGGCCTTGATCTACTACAACAGGTTTGTCTGGTTCTGTCTCAGTTTCCGCACTTGTGTTTTCTAAAGGTGTTGATTCAGCTTTTTGTACTGCAGAGTCGGAATCTTGAGTCCTTACATCCTCATCAGCAACTTCAGTGTCCTCTGCTTGAGTATCTGAGGCAATAACATTTAATTCCAGTTGTTTTACCCGGCTGTCAATATCACTGTGTAGATTAGCATTTCGCTTTTTTAGTTTTTCGAGAAGGTGAGTTTGAACTTCAATCTCTCCCTGTAATTGGTTTACCTTTTGTTGCAGAGTTTCGACCTGTTGTAACAGATCCAGCAAGCCTTGATTGCCGAGGATATTTTCAAGCTTCTGAATGCGCAGTTCAACGGCCGCAGAATTTTCCTGATCTGCAGCCGTTGCACTTTCTGCCAGAGCCTGCGGAATAACAATAAAACACAGGGCAGCCCTGAGTAAGAATTTAAAAGACATACGAATCGCTTAGTAGAGAATCAACACGCGACGATTTTGACTCCAGGCAGATTCATCGTGACCGTCGACTTCCGGGCGCTCTTCCCCATAGCTTACAGCGCGAATCTGTCCAGCGGATGCGCCGAGTAAAGTCAGCTGGCGTTTCACGGAATTAGCGCGGCCTTCACCAAGCGCCAGATTGTATTCACGTGAGCCACGTTCATCGGTATGTCCTTCAAGTGTTACGATCGTGTCCGGGTGTGATGCAAGATAGTTTGCGTGAGCTTCAATCGCCGGACGAAATTCAGGGCGGATCTCACTGCTGTCATAGGCGAAGTAAATGATCCTGACCGATAAATGACTCGATGGATCGTTAAGTTCATCAACTTCGGACAATGAATAATCATCTGCGCCGTATGTATCTGTGTCGGCATTCTCATTTGCACCTGTGCTGTCTGTGTCAGATGGAATGCCGCGTTCTTCTACCTCGACATCTGGTTTGGTTTCTGAAGAGCCACAACCAACCAGTAAAAATAATAAAATGTAAGGGGTAATTAATTTAAGTTTCATAGTTTTCTCCTTCCGGCCGAACCGGTCTGAGCGAGTGTTAGAATAACATTGTTGTATATTAATGGATGATGATTGTTCATTGTACAAATGATTATTTGAGGAATGGGCCCCAGGCAGGTTCCCGTACCTCACCTTCCTGTAACGCTAAACTTTGCTGTATACGCCCGTCAGATGAAACGGCAGCGAGCTTGGTATTTTGAAATCCTAGAGTGGCATACATGATCATATGGCCATTGGGCGCAAAACTGGGAGATTCATCTAGCTTTGTATCGGTCAGTAATTCGATTGAACCAGATGCCAGGTCCAGAACAGCGATACGAAAAACCCCATTATTTCCATTGACCATAGCGATGGATTTACCGTCCGGTGAAAAAATTGGCCGGGTATTATATTTGCCTTCGAAGGTCAGGCGTTTTGCTTTTTTGCCTTCCACATGGATTTGATAGATTTGTGGTCTGCCACTGCGATTTGATGTGAATGCCAGGGTCTGTCCATCAGGTGACCATGTGGGTTCCGTATCAATGCCCGGATTGTTTGTCACGCGTTGTAACAGACCCGATGCAACATGTTTGATGTATATCTCCGGATTTCCATCTTTGGATAAGGTCATCGCCAATCGTTTGCCATCGGGTGACCAGGCAGGCGCGCTGTTGATGCCAGGACCGGACTGGATCACTTCACGTGTACCGGTGAATACATTTTGCACATAGATTGCCGAGTTTTTATCCTGGAAAGAAACATAAGCCAATTGTCTACCATCGGGTGACCAGTTAGGCGACATCAAGGGTTCGGATGAATTCAACAAGGTTTGTATGTTCAGACCATCCGCATCGGCAATCTTCAGGCTGTGTGTTTTTTTGCCGTCAGGTGATTTTTTTACCGTAATATAGGCAATGCGTGTTGAAAACGCACCTTTCACGCCGAGCAGTTTTTCATAAATGATATCGCTGATTTGATGCGTGGTGCGGCGCAGGTTCTCCTTTTGAGATTTTATTCGTCCTTTTGCCAGGGCTTGCTGATTGTGTACATTAAACAGTTGAAATTCTATAAGGTAGTCGCCGGTTTCAGTCACCTCCATGTTGCCAATGACCAGGTTATCCATGCCAAGCGAACGCCAATGTTTAAAATTAATGCGTGCGGCCTCAGTTGGTTTTTGACGCATGTCGCCTTCATCCATGCTATTGAAACGACCACTGCGAACGAGGTTTGAGCGAATGACTCCAGCAATATCAGAGGGTGCAACGTTAGCGGCCTCTGACCAGCCAAAGGGCACAACCGCAACCGGGATTGGGTTTTCAACGCCACGATCAATCACTATTTCAATTGCTTGGGCAAATGATGAAATGAATAATAAAAACAGCATCATCAGTTTTGGAAAGATTAAATTTTTGTTCACAGTGCTAATCTCTGGGTTCAAATGTAAAAGTATTGTCACGTAAGTTTAGTCGCTCAAACTGTTCAATATCGGAAGGTACGACAGTAAATGGCGCCGCTCGTTTAACTGCACTGATCGCGCGCGTATCGAAGATATCATTGCCGCTTGATTTTAAAATACTGACACCAACGACTTCGCCACCGGGCACCAGTTGTATGCGTAATTTACACTTCAAGCCTTTTTCCAGACCAGTGCGATTAAAATTTCTCGATACCTTATTAATAATTTCATTTGCAATCTGGCTTCCCTTTTCTGCATCATGCGCTGCCTGTTCGCGTAGTCGCTCATGTTCGGCCTCGGCTTCCATTTGTCTGTTCAACGCTTCTTCGGCCTCATGTTTCTTCTTTTCTTCTTTTAGACGCTTTAGTTCTTCTTGCTTTTTCTTTTTCTCTTCCTCAATGCGTTTTTTTTCTTCTTCGGCTTTACGTTTCTCTTCTTCTATCTTTTTACGTTCAGTTTCTGCCTGCTGCTTCTTTTTTTCTTCTTCTTTCCTCTTTTCTTCGGCCTCTTTCTTTTTTTGCTGTGCTTCTTTCAGGTGTTTTTCTTCTTCAATACGTTTTTTCTTTTCTTCCGTTTTTTTGATTTCAATTTCTTTGAGTTTTTTTTCTTCCTGTCTGCGTTTTGTTTCTGCTTGCTTGGCTTTTTTATCGAGTTCCTGTTGGCGCTTGGTTTCAGCCTGCTTTTTATTGTCTTCGGCCTGTTGTAATTTTTTTAGTTCCTTCTCAACCCGTGTTTTATCAACAGCAGTTGCTTGCACTATATTTATTTTTTTTTGAACAGGCCTATGCGGCTCTGGAGCAAATTCAATACTGAACATTAGCAGGCCTAATAAAACGAGATGTAGAAGGATCGAAGTAAAAAACGATTTTACAGTGGTAAACCAGGACAGGCGCATGTTTGATCATTGCTCCAGTGGTTCAGTGAGCAGGCCTACGCCTTCGACACCAGCATTTTGTAAAGAGGCCATGAGTTCTACAATACGTCCATAAGGGACATCGCGATCACCGCCGACTAAAAAAGGAGGAGGAACGCCGTCTTTTTCTGTTCGGTATTTCAGTATGACAATGACATCTTCAATCAATGTTAATAAATCAACAGGCGTATCATTTTCATCGTTATTGTTGATGAAATATTCGCCTTTCGCATTGACATTAATAATAACCGGTTCATTGTCTGATGAGTCTATAGGTGTTGAACTAGTCTTTGGTAGATCGACTTTAACCCCCTGGGTTAACAGCGGTGCCGTGATCATAAAAATGATCAGTAACACCAACATAACATCAATGTAAGGCACTACATTGATGTCAGCCATGGGACGCTTACGAATGCGTTGTCTCATTTTTTATACGTTAAACGTTTTGTTTTATGAATGAGCATAACGATGGAGGATCGACGCAAATTCATCAGTAAAAGTATCATAACGATTGATCAAACGTTCAACATCGTTGGAAAAACGGTTATAGGCAATCACTGCAGGAATTGCGGCAAATAACCCCATTGCAGTGGCGATCAATGCTTCGGCAATACCGGGTGCAACCATTGAGATAGTTGCTTGTTGCGCATTACCCAGGGCGCGGAAGCTGTTCATAATGCCCCACACGGTTCCGAACAAGCCGACATAAGGTGAGGTAGAACCGACTGTTGCCAGAAAGGATAGATTCATTTCGAGCATTTCAATCTCTTTGCTTAAGGCTATACGCATGGCACGTTGCGCACCTTCTAACACGGCTTCTGGATCGATGCTTTCTTGTTTGCGTAATCGCGCGAATTCCTTAAAGCCGGCCTCAAAGATTTTTTCCATGCCGCTGGCATCATAATGCTTTTGACTGACTCTGGTGTATAAGGGTGTTAAGTCTTCAAGTGACCAGAAGCGTTCTTCGAATTCATTGGTTTCGCGTTTTGCTTTGTTTAACATTAATCGCTTGTTGAAGATCATGGTCCAGGAAACGATAGAAGCAAGTAACAGGGCCAGCATGACCAACTGCACCAGTAGGCTGGCGTTGGTGATCAAATGCATAAACGATAAATCAGTGGCTGCGGACACGTTCTAGATCCTCTTTCAGGTTTTGAGATAAGCGTTTTGCTTTGAAGCTTTGGTTATCAAGTGTGACAATCAAAACGGTGGCTTCATAAAGTAGTTGTTCTTCTTCAATCAGGACGTTCTGATCATAACCAAGGTCGCGTAACCATTTCGTACGAGTACATTCCATGAATTTTAAATAGTTCGAATGATAGACCACACCACCGGTATCGGTATCCTCATAATAAACGCGAATCGTGATCGTGTAGGCATTATTTTTTTTCATCGAATAAATCTTTTCCCATTTTTTCTTCGCCCATGGGTTTGTCGTTTGGTACATCAAGGCCAAAGTGTAACCAGGCGCGTTTGGTCACGGTGCGACCCCTGGGTGTGCGCATCATGAAGCCTTGCTGGATAAGGAATGGTTCTATGACATCTTCAATCGTGTCGCGTTCCTCACCAATTGCCGCGGCCAGGCTGTCCGCGCCAACCGGTCCACCATCAAATTTTTGCATAATGGCGAGCAATACTTTGCGATCCATCATATCAAAGCCATTGGCATCGACACTGAGCATGTCGAGGGCCTTGTCTGCGATATCATCATTTATATTGCCGTCACTTTTTACTTCGGCGTAATCACGCACACGACGCAATAATCGGTTGGCGATCCGTGGAGTGCCGCGTGAACGTTTGGCGATCTCTGTTGCTCCTTCGGCAGTGATATCCACGTCCAGGATCTTCCCGGAACGAGAAATGATGCTGGATATCTCTTCCGTATTATAAAACTCCAGTCGTTGCACGATGCCAAAGCGGTCGCGTAATGGAGAGGTAAGTAAGCCAGCTCGGGTGGTCGCTCCAACCAGGGTAAACGGTGGCACATCAAGCTTAATAGCGCGTGCCGCAGGTCCTTCACCGATCATAATATCGATTTGATAATCTTCCATAGCAGGATAAAGGACTTCTTCAACCACCGGACTAAGACGGTGGATCTCATCAATGAACAAGACATCATTGGGTTCAAGATTGGTCAACAGGGCAGCGAGGTCACCAGCACGTTCCAACACCGGGCCAGAGGTCTGGCGCATATTAACGTTCATTTCATTGGCAATGATGTGCGCCAGCGTGGTTTTGCCCAAGCCTGGCGGGCCAAATATCAACACATGATCCAGGGATTCATTGCGTTTACGCGCTGCACCAATGAAGATCTCCATTTGTTCATGCACGGCAGCTTGGCCGAGATAGTCTTTCAGCCGTTTCGGGCGCAGATTTGTATCGGCGATATCGTCTTCAGCCGTGCTGTCGGTAGAAATCACTGGGTTTGGATCAGCCATAGGGTTGCTATTTTCTCTTGTAACGGCTCAGGATGCCAATCGGTCTTAATTAAAACAGAAAATATGAACAAAATTATGTCAGGATTATGGAAAACTGCAGGCAGTTTAGCATTTACGCATGTCAGTTAGAAATATCTCCAGCTTTTCTAAGTTCATTGACGGTTTTTCATGTTGGCGATGTGATCGAGAGTAATGATTGCTTAAATCCCAAAGTTTGCTAGATTTCAGGTGTATGAAAGATAAAATAAAAAACGGCACCATTTCAGAGATAGAAGGCAAGCCCAGTATCTATTTTGATGGTTACTGGATCCGCCATTATGACATGCACTCAAATACCCTTGCCGATAAAAAACAGATGATTGATCAACTTACTCGCAGGGTCTTTCATAATGTTGAACCAGGTATCAACACACCAGGATATCGCGTTGATGAAATCAGAGGCATCTATGAAAAAGAAAATTCGCCAACCATAAAACGGGTCAAGGGGGCAATGTTGGCAGGGTCACTGCTGAACCGTGGACGCGATATTCTCAAAGCTATTGTTGAACTTGAAGAAGCCGGGATCAAAATAGAAACGAATAATGAACTCTTTGATGAATGCGGCAAATGTTTTATGGAAGCGCTTGATTTGGGAAAGAACATAAAACTGCTCAACGGTGTTGAAGGTGTCAACGAGCTTTGGGGCGAACCATTCCGGGTTTTTTCATTGCCGATTGAAGATTTTTTTGAAAGTCGTTATATCAAGATTGCACAAACTATGGCTGAAATGGATCAGGTTATCGAAACGGTAATTTCGGTTATTGAACAATCACCCGTTTTTTCCGGTGTACAGGACAGGCTGCTGGAACTGGGAACGGTGTCGAAGCTGGCTTGTGAAACCTTGCGTAGCGACCCGGTTATTTTTGAGATATGGCCCCGTTATGTTGTTGCAAAAGAAGCCTTTGAGGAATTTGCAATCGATATTTCCAGTGTAAAAAAGAGCAAACAACGCCTTAAATACAAGGAAGGGTTTGAATTGATAAAGCAAGGGGGTTCTCTCCTGATGATGTTATCTTCACTGCGCGTACCCATGCCAATAAGCATCGAAAGGTTTATTAAAAATTGTGAAATTTATTAATCTTGATGCCTGGTAGTAAAAAATATTTTTTGTGCAAAAAACTCAAAATCTACACAGCGTAAAAAAGAGCTTATTATTTAACAGAAGATTTTAGCGCTTCACGAATGATCTCTTCACTGTTCATGTCTTCGCGAGCAACGGCATGGACAAAGCGACTGGCTTCCTGAGGTTTATAGCCGAGACTGATGAGCGCACTCACGGCTTCACTTGCAGGACCTTCATCGCCTTTTGCCAAACCTACATTGTTTGGAGAACTGGTATTAATATTTTCCCAGGCGTTGAGTTTATCGCGCATCTCGATGATCAAACGCTCGGCGGTTTTTTTACCGACCCCAGGCAATTTCACCAGACGAGCGATGTCATTGTCCTGTATACATCGAACGAATTCATCACTTTCAATGCCCGATAAGATGGTTAATGCCATTTTGGCGCCGACGCCATTGACTTTGATCAAACTGCGGAATAATGATCGTTCGTGTTTGCTGGCGAAGCCAAATAACAAATGCGCATCATCGCGAATGGCCAGATGCGTGAAAAGTGTTATAGGTTCGCCGATCTCAGGAAGCTGATAAATAGTGGTCATTGGTGCTTCAATTTCATAACCAACACCGTTTACATCAACCAACAGATTTGGCGGTTGTTTTTCGATGAGCTTGCCCATCAGCCGGCCTATCATTGCAGTCGGCCTCCACGCATGCCTTTGACGCCCTGCATGCGCATCAAGCCTTCGCGTGAGTGGGCGTGACAAAGTGCGATGGCAAGCGCGTCAGCCGCATCTGTTGCTGGAACTTCCTGTAAACATAATAGGATCTTGATCATATGTTGAACCTGTTGCTTGGCAGCGTGACCTTTGCCCACCGTGGCCTGCTTGACCTGATTGGCAGTGTATTCGTGTACGGGTAAATCTCGCATTGTGCAGGCGGTTATCGCAGCACCACGAGCCTGCCCAAGTTTCAGGGCAGAATCAGCATTACGATGCATAAATACTTTTTCAATGGAGATTTCCTGTGGCTGATATTCAGAGATCACTTCATTTAAACCACTAAAGATGCAACGAAGCTTGGCAGCCAGATCGTCACCCTTGATCTTGATAATGCCGTTGTCGATGTGGGTAGAATGATTGCCTTCGGTATCAATAATGCCGTAGCCGGTGTTTATTGAGCCGGGGTCGATGCCAAGTATGCGGATCATGGCCACAACTATTACGCTTGCCTACTTTTCGTTAAAATGGTTTTAAACATATTTAACCCAATTTTTCCAATACCTCATCGGGAATGTCGGCATTGGAATAAACTTTTTGTACGTCATCCAGATCTTCCAACGTGTCTAACAATTTCATCATACTTTCTGCCCCTTTGGCATCCAGTGAGGAGCTATTCTCTGCGCGCATGGTTATCTCAGCATCTTCCGGTTCATGGCCCGCAGCGATTAATGCTTCCTTTACATCGACAAAGGAATCCGGTTCAGTGATGACATCGATGGAGCCATCATCGTTGGAAATAATATCATCTGCACCACTATCAAGTGCAGCCTCCATAATGGTGTCTTCATCAGTGCCCGCCGGGTATGAGATCAAGCCGACCTTGGCAAACATATAGGCAACCGAACCATCAGTACCCAGATTGCCACCAAATTTGGAAAAGGCATGTCGGACTTCAGCGACGGTGCGATTTTTGTTATCGGTCATGGTATCCACGAGCACCGCCACACCGCCTGGGCCATAACCCTCATAACGGATTTCATCGACATGGCTACCTTCTTCACCTCCAGCTCCTCGCTTCACAGCGCGGTCTATGGTGTCTCTGGTCATGTTATTTGACAGGCCATTATCGATCGCTGCCCGTAGTCTTGGGTTTGCATCTGGATCGCCGCCACCAAGCTTGGCTGCTACGGTGATTTCACGGATGAGTTTGGTAAATAATTTACCACGTTTGGCGTCTTGTTTACCTTTTCGGTGTTGAATATTCGCCCATTTACTGTGTCCGGCCATGTTCGCCCTTTATTTTCAATTAGTCGTAAAAATTGGGCTGAATTCTAACAGAAACCACTGAATCTGTGTTTCTTTAGGCTAAAGTTTTCTGGTGAAACGCCGATGTTATTCGGCAATAAACCTGGAATTTGAAAACTGTGAAAAAGTCATCCTTCTTGCTGCTGGTTTTCCTGACGAGTAGTGTCTTTGCTGAACCTCAAATGTTGACGCTGGCTTTGAACCAGCAAGATTCGCAACGCTTGCTTCAATATTACCGTGTCAAAGCAACAGAGGGTGACGCACACGCCCAGTTCAAAGTAGGATTTGCCTATGAAATCGGCGATGGCTTGCCTGAGGATCAGAAAAAAGCAGGTCGCTGGTACGAAAAGGCTGCTAGGCAGGGTCATAAAAACGCGATTTTGAATCTGGCAGCAATGGATGGAACCGATAAACTTTTTGTTGATTCTGAAAGTGAATATCAGAATACTCTGAGGTTTAATGCAGAAGCCGGGGATATTGAGGCACGTAATCAATTAGCTCGTATGCTGATCAATAATGTTTTGATCAGACCGAATCGGAATAACATTTTTAACTGGATTGAAGAGCTGGCAATTGCTAAAAATCAAGACAGTCAGTTTATTCTGGCGCAGATGTATGAGATTGGTTTTCCGGTTCCACAAAACTTTGTCATGGCGTATGCATGGTATTCCGTAGCAGCGGCTACAGGCGATGAATTTGCCCTGTTTAATCGAGATGCCATAGCCAGGCGTATGAGCGCACAGCAACTGGAACAGGGCCAGGATCGTTCAATGCAGTTGTATGAAAATATGCTTTGAAGGTTTGTTAGATGTAAACCTTATGTAGAGCATATGCTCTTTTAGAAAACTATATATCGAGAAAATTACAAAACCAAAGTAAAGGTGGGAGCTTGATTCTACAGCAGACCATGTGAGGATATATTATTGTTTCTGTTGTTCACCAGTTACAATATGGCATGGGAGAAGTTGTAAAGGCACGAATCTACAGCTATTGGTTAATGGCATTTTTGGGTTTGTTCGTGTTTCGGGTCGGTGCGCAATTCATTCAGGTTATTCACCCCGTGCTTTTTTTGCCTCAGTTCGATGCATGGCAAAGTGGAGCGTTGCCTTATCATGTGTTACTGGTATTTCAATTAGCTATAATAGTTTTTTGTTTGCGCATCGTACGGAAATTCCGTTCTGGGACTGTTCAACCAAGCAAAAAGGCTGGACTGGTTTACCTAATACTTGGTGGTGTCTATTTTGTTGTTATGTTTTTCAGGTTGGTTGCAGGATTTAGTTTCGCAGCAGACCATCTATGGTTGGGCGCTCATATCCCGACCATATTCCATATCATACTAGCTCTCTTTCTGCTGACGGTCGGATTCTTTCACAGTCCGCATACGGAAAAGATCGTGGCATGGCTAGCTTATCCAACGGTGATGCTCTCTATCCTTACCGGTCATTATCTTTGTCTTCAAAATAATGTAAGTTTGCAAATCTCAACCTATTCTCCTATTTTGCTTGGAGCTATGGTTATAACATTTCTTGAAATGAAATTTCCTCATCGTAAGAAATGGCTTGCTGATCGAAATGACATCTTAAATGATGGTATCTACATGGTGCTGGTTCAGATTATATTACCCAAATGCCTGGTTTTTTTTTGTAGCGATTATGTTACTAGAATTTTTGCAAGCACAAGGCATGACATTTAATAGTGTATGGCCTCATGCTTGGCCTGTTTATGCGCAGACCTTACTTATGATGTTTGCAGCAGAATTTATGCGTTACTGGCTACATCGTTTGGCCCACGCATGGATACCATTTTGGCAATTCCATGCAGTACACCATTCACCACACAAGCTTTATTGGATAAATGTCGGACGGTTTCACCCAATTGAAAAAGCCTTACAATTTTTGTTTGATGCACTACCGTTTATTGTGCTGGGTGTGTCAGAAGAGGTATTAGCTCTGTATTTTGTTTTTTATGCGATCAATGGTTTTTTTCAACATTGTAATATTGAACTTCGGCTAGGGTTTTTTAATTATCTCATCAGTGGGCCTGAACTACATCGTTGGCACCACTCAAAGTTCGTCAAGGAATCGAACAACAACTACGGGAATAACCTTATTATTTGGGATTTGATATTTGGCACCTGGTTTCTTCCGAAAGATCGGTTGGTTGGTGAGCTGGGTTTGATAAATCGGAAGTACCCAATAAATTTTACAAGCCAGCTTAAAACGCCATTTATGAGAGGGATGGATAAAGCACAATGATGAATTTGATACTCAATGGAGTAGCAATTCTGAAAATGGCATTAATTAAACAGTTTTTGTGGGAGCCCCTGATTCAAAAGACGCATGACCCTATGACTGCACAAAATAACCTGTTATTAGGCATTCTGAAACAGAACAGAGAAACAAGCTTTGGCCTTGAACACGGTTTCGCAAATATTACATCTTACGAAGAATATCGGAAGGCAGTATCGATTAATAGTTACGAAACTTTGCACAGTTATATCGAAAAACAGGAGGAAGATAAACAACCACACTTGAATTCAGAAAATCCGCTTATGTATGCGCGAACTAGTGGTTCGACCGGGAAACCAAAATTTATTCCAATCTTGAAACGTACAGTCGCCCAATACCGTAAGAGTCAGCACATTGTTGCTTATGCAAAATACGCAAACATCCCTGGCGTGTACGAAGGTAAGGTGTTGGCTATTGTTAGTCCGGCAGTGGAAGGTCGGATGGAAACCGGAACACCTTATGGTTCAATGTCAGGACTGATCTATCAGAGCATGCCAACCTTCGTTCGTGAAAAATATGTTGTGCCTCCAAATGTTTTTGATATTAAAGATTATGAGCAAAAGTATTATCTGATTACAAAATATGCATTAGCAGAAAAAAATATTTCTATGATAGCCACAGCGAACTCTTCAACATTGGTTAAACTAAAAAGAATAATGGGTGAACAGCCCAAGCAACTGATCAATGATATTAGAATAAATAATCCAAAGCGTGCAGATGAATTACAGCAGCTTTTATTAGATAAAAATACTTTAGTATTCTCTGATATTTGGCCGAATTTAAAATCTGTTACAACCTGGACTGGAGGAAGTTGTGCCGCACAAGTTTCAAGTGTAAGAAAAAATTTAAACACCACTACCCGCATTGTTGAGATGGGTTATCTTTCGAGCGAATTTCGAGGTGGGATTACAATCGATGTGCTGAACAACAGAGAAATTCCTGCCATCCACGAGAATTTCTTTGAGTTTGTTGAAAAAGACGACTATGAAAATGAAATGCCGGAATATATTACATTAGATCAAGTTGAAGAGGGAAAGCAGTATTACATCTATGCTACTACGCAAAATGGACTTTATCGTTATGACATTAACGATCTTATAGAGGTTACAGGCTGGTTTAATAACACACCGACTATTCGTTTTATTCAGAAAGGTAAAGGGATAACGAACCTTACAGGTGAAAAACTCTATGAAGCTCAGCTTGTTCAAGCAATGACTAAAGTAAGTGAGGTGCATAGTGTTGATTTTAATTATTTTATGATGTTGGGTTGTCCAGAAACCTTACGATATACTTTGTATATCGAGAATGAGCCACTGGATATGTTCGAGATAGAGCATCATCTCTACAGCCTTAACATGGAGTATGAAAGCAAACGTAAAAGTGGACGATTGCAACCAGTAGAGATCGTGTTTTTAGAAGATGGAACAGGAGAGGCATACAAACAGCATATTTTGAAAGCTGGGCAGCGTGAGGGGCAGTTCAAGCTAGAACATCTTCAGTACAAACAAGATTGTCTTTTTGATTTCAGCATTTATGTAAGGAAGTGAGCATATGCAGTTGCGTAATCTTTCTATCGAAAATCTGAATATTCCATTCAAGGTATCCTTCCAGCACTCTTCTGCTGTTCGTACAGCTACCGAAGCTGTATTGGTTACAGCGGAGACGGAAGATTCCCTGCAAGGAATTGGCGAGGGGTGTCCGCGACGTTATGTTACTGGAGAAACTTTGGACACTGCGCATAATTTTTTTAATAATTATCGCCCAGGCTTCCTGAATATTGGCGCACTGAAGGATCTTAAAGCTTGGGTAGAGAATCACCAGCAAGAAATTGATAAAAACCCGGCAGTTTTTTGCGCTGTAGAGTTGGCTTTGCTGGATGTATTAGCAAAACAGTTAGGACAGTCGGTCGAAACCCTGCTTTCAGTATCGGAATTATCTGGAGAATTTCGTTACACAGGGGTGATAGGGGCAAGAAACCCAGAAAGTTTTCAGACACAGCTTCAACAATACCTGGATTTAGGTTTTACCGAATTCAAGGTAAAGGTCTTTGGTGACGCGGAGATAGACCAATCAAATATTATGGCGATCAAGAGATGTAGTCGCGACGACATCCGTGTTCGACTCGATGCCAACAATTTCTGGTCTGATTGGGTTGAAGCGACTAGCTATATAAAAATGCTTGATTACCCTTTCATTGGTTTGGAAGAGCCGCTCGGTGTACATCAATATGATGATTGTAGAAAGATATTTGAAGAACTTGGAATACGTATCATTCTGGATGAGAGTTTCACAAAGCAAGAGGATTTTGAACAGATAAAGGCAGATCCGGAACCCTGGGTCATCAACATTCGCATTTCCAAGATGGGGGGAATCCTGCGTTCCCTTGCCATTGCTGAAGAGAGCAATAAGTATGATATTCCCATCATTATCGGTGCACAGGTCGGCGAAACTAGCATTCTAACCCGTGCGGCTTTAACCGTAGCAAACAATTATCGAAACGTTTTGCTCGCTCAGGAAGGCGCATTTGGTACCTATCTATTGGAATATGATGTTATCGACCCGCCGATTAGTTTTGGAAAGGACGGTATTTTAAAAGCGAAGCAAATATGAACAAAACTCGAGTGATCATATTGTTATTCGCGGCCAAGCAGTTGTATGAAAATATGCTTTGAGAGAAGAAAGCGCCAGTCTTGAAACTCAGGCGTCATTATTTCCATAAATAATCTGTTTCCGCTGTTCGGCAAACTCCAGAAGACGGGTGATTGGTCGTTGAGCCCTTTCAATAATGTCTGCATCGACGAACACTTCATTTCCCATAATCTCCTTTCTCCCGTTTCTATTTCCCTGGTCATCATCATCCAGAGCCTCTAGAGTATTACAGAGTTTTTTCAAGCTGTTCATGGCCATCCACGGGCAGTGGGCACAGCTTTTACAGGTTGCACCTTTGCCGGCCGTGGGTGCTTCGATAAAGGTTTTACCGGGCGCGGCCTCAGCCATTTTATGGAAGATGCCATTGTCCGTCGCAACAATAAAAGTGTCTGCATCCATTTCTACTGCGGCCTTGATGATGCCTGTGGTGGAACTGACCACATCCGCCTGTGCCACCACCGAGGCTGGTGACTCAGGGTGTACCAGTACTTTGGCTTCTGGGTGTTGTTTGATCAGATCAGCCAGTTCTTTACCCTTGAATTCTTCATGCACAATACAGGCGCTTTGCCAGAGCAACATATCTGCCCCCGATCGTTTTTGTACATATTCACCGAGGTATTTGTCAGGAGCCCAGATGATTCTTTCGTCCTTCTCCTGTAAGTGATTAATCACTTCAACCGCACTGCCTGAGGTGACCATCCAGTCGGCACGAGCTTTTACTGCAGCACTGGTATTGGCATAGACCACAACGGTTCGATCCGGATGGGCATCGCAAAATTCGCCGAATTCTTTCGGTGGACAACCGAGATCGAGCGAACAATTGGCATTCAAATCAGGCATTAAGATACGTTTTTTCGGGCTGAGGATCTTTGCTGTTTCGCCCATGAAACGCACGCCACAGACAATCAGTGTCTCAGCCTCTGATTCATAACCAAATCGAGCCATATCCAGTGAGTCAGAGACATAGCCACCGGTCCCATCAGCCAGTAATTGCAAATCGGAATCGGTGTAATAATGCGCAACAATTTTAGCGTTATTCTTTTTTAATAATTCCTTGATGCGTTTTGTGAGTGTTGCACGTTCCTTGTCGTCGAGAGAATTGTCCGGGTGATCGGGAATATCCTCGATAGCGATCGGAAATTCGTTAATTGCGGGTTTATTAGAGGACATAAATTATTTTCTCAATCGATTCATGTTTGATATGAAGAGAATACACGTAAATTAACGCAAGAATAAGCGTACAGTTTGTAAAGTTTATCGCTGAAAATTTACTCTTTGTCGGCTTTTTTCGCCAGGCGGATGCCCAATTCACGTAGTTGTCGTAAACCTGCTTCGGATGGTGCTGACGTCAGGGGGCAAGCTGCGGTTTGTGTTTTCGGGAAGGCGATCACATCACGGATAGACTCTGCCCCTGCCATCATCATAACGATGCGATCCAGACCAAAGGCGATGCCACCATGTGGCGGACAACCGTATTCCAGTGCGGTGATTAAAAAGCCGAATTTTTCTTCTGCTTCTTCTTCACCAATTCCGAGAAGTTCCAGCACGGTTTTTTGCATATCTGAGTGGTGGATACGGATGGAGCCCCCACCGAGTTCGATGCCGTTTAATACCAGATCATAGGCACGGGAAATGGCCTCACCTGGGTTGGCTTTCAAGGCTTCGGCGTCAGGCGATTGAGGCGCGGTGAATGGGTGATGCAAGGCATCCCACCGTTTCTCATCGTCGTTATAGTCGAACATGGGGAAGTCAATAACCCAGAGTAGTTTCCAGTCACCTTCCAGCAGACCTCGGTCACTACCGAGACGGTTACGTAAGGCGCCAAGCGCATCATTCACAATCCTGGTTTTATCAGCGCCAAAAAAGATGAGGTCGCCAGTTTCTGCGCCAGTACGTTGCATGATGCCTTCGATGGTGGCATCGGGTAGAAATTTCAGGATCGGTGATTGCAGACCGTCACGACCAGCCGACGCGTCATTGACTTTAATATAGGCAAGACCCTTGGCACCGAATTGTGAAACGTATTTTGTGTAATCGTCGATCTCTTTACGGCTCAGCTCAGAACCTTTAGGCAATCTCAGGGCGGTGACACGGCCATCTTTCATCTTGGCTGGGGCAGAGAAAACCTTGAATTCGACATCGACCATTAAATCGGCAATCTCAATTAGTTCCAGTGGGTTACGCAAGTCCGGGCGATCGCTGCCGAAACGAAACATGGCTTCTTTGTAGGTCATGCGCGGGAAGGGTTGTGGTAAGTCTAAGCCCATGGCGTTTTTAAATAATTGACAGATCATGTTTTCCATCATGTTGGTGATCTGTTCCTCGTCCATGAACGAGGTTTCAATATCCAGTTGGGTGAATTCAGGTTGTCTGTCGGCACGCAGGTCTTCATCACGGAAGCAGCGGACGATTTGATAATAACGATCCATGCCGGACATCATCAGCATTTGTTTAAATAGCTGAGGGGATTGTGGCAAGGCAAAGAAATGACCAGGATGGGTACGACTAGGTACCAGGTAGTCACGCGCGCCTTCTGGTGTGGCCTTGGTCAGCATCGGTGTTTCGATTTCAAGGAAGCCCTCTGTCTCTAGAAACGCACGCATTTCCTTACAGACTTCGGCACGCAAGCGGAGATTGTTCTGCATTTCCGGGCGTCGCAGATCGACATAGCGGTATTTGAGTTTTACATCATCATGTACGTGTTCGTCATCCAGCTGGAAAGGCGGGGTGTTTGCCTTGTTGAGGATCTCGATTTCATAGCCAAGTATCTCTACTTCACCGGTGGCCATATCTGGATTAATCGTGCCTTCAGGACGGTTACGAACTTTGCCTTTTATTTTAATGACGAATTCATTACGTACAGAATCGGCTATTTTGAAGGCCTCTTCACGATCTGGATCAAACACAATTTGGGCAATCCCTTCACGGTCACGCAGATCGATAAAGATCACACCACCGTGGTCGCGACGGCGATGCACCCAACCGCAGAGTTCAATCTCCTGGTCGATGTGTGTAGTATTTATACTTCCGCAATAATGGCTGCGCATATCTATAATTCAGGCCTGGCTGATGAAAAAAGGACGCAATCTTACGAGTCAGCAGAGTTTTGCGCAAGCCCTGACTGCTGGCGTAGTTCTTCGGCCTTGTCGTCAGGGACGACGACACCCATTGATAATATGAATTTAAAGCCTTCCTCGACATTCATTTCCAGATCGATAATATCTTTTTCCGGCAACATGACGATATAGCCAGAGGTGGGGTTGGGTGTGGTCGGAATAAAAACAGAGTGTAATTGTTCGTCGGTTTTCTGGCTTGCACTGGCCAGACCCTGATTAGTTAAAAACCCCAGACTCCATATACCTTTTCGTGGGTATTCAATCAATACTACTTTTCGAAATGAATTGCTGTTCGAGCTTAACAGGGTAGTAGAGACTTGTTTAACACTGGTATAAATACTGCGCACCAGGGGAATACGGCCGAGAATGCCTTCCCAGAATTTTACCAGGCGTCGGCCAAACAGATTGGCAGCGAGGATGCCTGTGATGATCAATAAGGAAATAGACAGCAGAACCCCGAACCCCGGGACCGAAAAGCCTAAAAGATGTTCCGGCTGCCATTCGGGTGGTAAAAGCAAAAGAGTTTTATCCAGTAGGTCGATGACCAGTTTAATGATGATCACTGTCGCGGCCAGAGGTAACCAGACCAGGAGACCGGCGATTAGATATTTTCGTAACAAGCGCATCATGGTTGGTTAATGGTTTTAAGTTTTCTTGCTGTTCATAGCTTTTTTTGCGTCACTTTTTGTAGACGATTCCTTCTTTGGTTTGTCTTTCTTTTCATTGTTCGTCTTGGCGTCACTTTTCGTAGATAACTCTTTTTTCGGTTTCTTGTCCTTGAAGTCAGTTTCGTACCAGCCGGATCCCTTTAATTTAAACGCGGCGGCTGAGACTAGTTTGACCAGGTTTTCGGTTTCACATTCTGGGCATGTGGTCAGTAGCTTATCGTCAATTTTCTGGAATTCATCCGCGCGGTAGCCGCAGGAAGAGCATTCATATTCATATATCGGCACTAAGAGACTCCATAGGTTTTCAATTTTGCGGTGAAAATAGAGTGATAGGCAAATAAAATCAAGGTAATCCTGTGATCATAAGCAGTATTTATGCGAAATTTAGCCCAATAGTTGCGATATTCATAATCTGCTGTATTATCGCCGTTTCGTTTTTTTCGGGCCGTTAGCTCAGCCGGTAGAGCAGTGGATTTTTAATCCATTGGTCGGGCGTTCGAATCGCCCACGGCCCACCATTTTTTCCAAATTCCCTCAAGTTTGTCTTTCCCCTGTAAACTAAATGGCGAGAAGATAATGATCGGGGATCAGCTAATATCTTCTTTCTTTTAGATGATTTTGTGATCGGTTGCTGATTTTAAACAAAAATTTCTGTTGAGTAGTTCACTTTTTATGGTTTTTTATCACTGAAGCTATACAGTTTTATTAAACTTTGCCGAATTATTAGATTTTGGGAAACAATAAATTATAAAGTACTATGCTAAACATAAGCTTAACAGATTCCGAGATTATTCTGATGGATGAGATATACGAAGGTAGACGTAAATGCCCCAGGGTTGAACTGGAAACAGTGATGATGGTTAAAACACCAGAAGGTAATCTGGTTCCTTCTTCAATGACAAATATTTCTGTAGATGGTGCACAGATTTGTTGTGATAAAGAAACTGCAAAGCTAATTATTAACAGAGACGCTGTTGATGAAAATAAGCAGCCTAAAATAACCGGCGTATTTGATCTGGAATTAAATGGTCAAACTCACAAGATCGAAATCGATTGCAAGATCTATTATATTAGCAGTATTGATACACATTCTGTTGCGCTCGGTTTATTGTTTGATGAGGTTGATTTTAAAAACAACCAGACTATCTCCGCATTTGTTATGCAGGCAATGAAATAATTATTTACAGTATTCTTTTAGCGAAAAATTTCTGATAACAATAAAGACAAACTACAGCAAGAACAATTGATGCCATCAGGCCAAGCTGATGATCAGTGGTATTTACCAGAATGCTCCAATCAGACCCTTTATCATAGTTGGTTAATTTGCGTGACACTTTCACCATCATAACAATGCCGGCATGAATGCCGATAGAATAAGCAATGCTGTTATATCGCGCACGAAATAAAGCAAATAACACTCCCAATAAAAATAAGGTTAAAAATATATCCCATATTTCAAATGAAATAAGAGGAGTAAAGGCTTCTGGTAGCAGGCTTAAACCGGTAAGCCAGGTAATATGGTTATTTATGTCGAGCACCGGAAATTTTACAAAATGTACCGCTGCATAGATAGTCGCGCTAATGCAAATCACACATAATAATGGAACACAATTTTCTATGGTTTTATAAATCGTTCCACGAAAAAGGATCTCTTCAATAAAGCCGACAATGATTCCAGTGATCAGTCCTTTGATAATTAATGACAGCATAAAACTGAAAGACAACTGTATAGTGTTATCGAAGACATGGACTGAGAATGATAAGAGCACGGTTTCTATTGTGAGCAATATAAAACTACCGATTAGTAAGCCAGTCAGGATCTGTTTCATAAAAATAAACCAACCCTGAGAAAAACCGAATAAATTAGTTTTATGTAAATCAAGCAGTCTGATTAAAACAAATGAATAAATAAAACCACACAACAAAGTGCAGTGCCGAAACAATTTGTGAAATGGAAATTCAGCGGGATCATTGAGGAGTTCATACAGCGGGAAGGCCAGTAATGCGCCACTGATATAACTAAAAAACAACATGCAGAATAAAAGCAGTAGGTGCATGATGGGCAGTTATTTTAATACAGTTTGTTTGGATTGTTCCTGGTCATGGGTGTCTACCCAGCTAATACGAATACTGTCACCAACCTTTGCGCCGGAGAATTGAAAAGATAGATAAGGATTTTTCGACACGGCTCGACTCCAGTCACATTCCATAACAAGTTCATCTTTATGATAACAATACACATGTTTAATAAAATGGAAGGGAATTGGCTTGTTGCTTTCTTCATCAACACGAAAACCGGTTTCCATAGGGTGTTTTATGATGCAGCGTATAGTTGCAATGCTGTCTTTAGTACGGGTTCGAATTTTTATGGTATTTTCCATCAGGTTTAACCGCAGCCCCCTTCTGCAACTTCAATATACGTGCTGGTTTGGAATAGAGTCTCTTCGGATCTTACGATTGCTGTGATGTTGGATGGTTTATCAACTTTTATACGTGTCGCAACAAACCCGAGACAACGCGGATTTAATTCAAAATGTGCGATTAGGGGGTTAGGGTTATTTTCAACAAAAATAGAGATGCTCGTGACATCAGGCAAGCTGGTGGTGATCTTGATGGGAACAACAGCGCCATTTTCTATCATAGAATTGATCCCGATAGTAATTTTTTCACTGCTGTTAACAGGTACTCCGGCAAACAATGCTTCCAGCGCCGGGCCCTGTTCAGCAGCCCAAAAGGCCTTGTTGTTCCAGTCCGCCAACACAGAAAAGGGTTTGAGTAAAAAACCCAGGCTGAAGCCTTTTATCAATGAGCGGCGTTTCATTAAAGTTCGAGTTCTCTTTCCAGTTCGCGTTCGTATTCCAGTTGTCCTAGTCGTGCAGTGATGCGTTCCTTTTGATAATAATCCAGTGTGTATTGTTTTTCAGCAAGTCTCAATCTTTGAATTGCCAGCTCAGTGTCTCCGAGCAAATAATAATATTCGGCTTTTATTATATGTGATTCTATTTCAGAGCCAGATTGTGCTTCGGCCTGTGATAATAAATTCAAGAAACTGATATCGGAACCGTGATTGCGACCATAGGCGAGCAGAATATTTCGTGCTTTTTCAGATTGTGTGTTATCGAGCAGAGTTTTCGCATGGAGTAAAACTAACGGACGATAATCGGGAAAATATTTCGAGGCCTCCTGATAAATGTTAAGGCTGTTGGTGTAGTTTCCAGCGGCGCTTTCGATTTGAGCTGAGGCCAGTAGATAGGCTGTATTGGTTTCATCTTTTTTTAGTAAAGCGTGTATTTGTGAAAGTGCTGCTTTGTATTCTTTATTCTTGAGTAAGGCCAGGGCATAACCGTAACGGGCAGCATCAAGCTGTTCGCCTTTGTTAGCGGTTTTCATGGCCTCGAGGAATTGTTGTACTGCGTGTTTTGGTTTCTTATGTGCCAGTACTTCAAGCTTGGCGCGGATGAGAAGATAAGTGCTGGTATCTGTATAGCTCTTGTCCGGATATCTTTCCGCTCTGGCCTGAGATTCAGCAATACGAGAGCTGGTCAACGGGTGAGTGCGGAGAAATTCTGGTGCATTACCTTCATAAAACTTCGAACTTTGTTGTAACCGTTCAAAAAAACCGGGCATCCCTTTTGGATCAAAACCAGAACGTGCTAATAATTGCATGCCAAGGCTATCGGCTTCTTCTTCATTTCCTCGGGTAAAATTAATCTGAGCTTGTACGGCTGCTCCCTGAGTTGCCAACAACGCGGCAGCACCTGCTTCCGGATTTTGTGTGCCTAATAATATAGCGCCAATCAGGGCAGCTGCTACTGGTAGACTCAATTGATCTGCTTTTTCGAAAGCACGCGCCAGATGGCGTTGGGTGACGTGGGCGATTTCATGGGCGAGTACTGCGGCTAATTCACTTTCGTTTTGAGAATTGAGAATGACGCCGCTGTTGATCCCAATAACACCGCCTGGGCCAGCAAACGCATTGATCAGTGATTGGTTGATGACGAAGAAAGTAAATTGTTTGGTGTTTCCGTCGCTGTTGGCAGCAAGTTGATAACCTATAGACTCGATATAAGCTTCCACTTCAGGGTCGTAAATAAGGGGTGTGGTGCGTCGAACCTCACGTAAGAAAGCATTACCAAGGCGCCGATCATATTCTGGTGAGATAATACTGCCAGATGGGTCACCGATATCAGGCAGGTTTAGTCCCTCTATGGCGGATGTCGTCGTCGAGGCGAATAAAAAAAGAAGAATAAATTGTCGGAAATTCATACTGTTTCCATAAGAAATCAAACAAATCTATGAGAGTCTATTGATAGGTGTTAAGTTCAAGAATCGTTATTTTTGGATTGTTTTTACAGTCTAACACAAGAATAATAGGTTAGAATTTTATCCGTTCATAAACATTTATAAGAAAAAGAGGGCGAGATGGCTGATAAAAAGAATGCATTTTATGCGCAGTCAGGTGGAGTAACAGCAGTTATTAACGCGAGTGCTTGTGGTGTAATTGAGACGGCTCGCAAACACAAGGGGAAGATGGGCCATGTCTATGCTGGTCAAAACGGAATCATAGGCGCTTTGACCGAGCAGCTGATTGATACCAGTCACGAATCAGATGCCGATATTGCTGCATTACGTTACACACCGGCAGGTGCCTTTGGTTCATGTCGCTATAAGTTAAAGAGCCTGGAAGAAAACAAGGATGAATATCAGCGTTTGATAGAGGTGTTCAAGGCGCACAATATTGGTTATTTCTTTTATAACGGCGGCGGTGATTCAGCCGATACCTGCCATAAGATTTCACAGCTTGCTGACACCATGAATTATCCTGTCCAGGCCATTCATGTCCCCAAAACAGTTGATAATGATCTACCAATTACCGATAACTGTCCGGGTTTTGGCTCGGTTGCCAAATACGTTGCTGTCTCTACGCGTGAGGCCTCGTTTGATGTGGTGTCTATGGCCAAGACATCTACAAAGGTTTTCGTATTAGAGGTGATGGGTCGTCATGCAGGCTGGATTGCCGCTGCTGGCGGTTTGGCTGCCGATGAAAACAATCAAATACCGATAGTGATTCTGCTTCCTGAGGTTGATTTTAAGCAAGACGCGTTTATCGCCAGGGTGAAAGAAAATGTGAACCGTTTTGGTTATTGTACGATAGTAGTTTCTGAAGGAGCACATTGGCCAAATGGAAAGTTTCTTGCTGAACAAGGTACGAAAGATGCTTTTGGACATGCTCAATTGGGAGGAGCTGCGCCGGTCGTTGCCAATATCATTAAGGAATCGCTTGGGCACAAGTTTCACTGGGCGGTTGCGGACTATCTGCAGCGTTCGGCACGACACATTGCTTCAAAGACAGATGTTGAACAGGCTTATGCCGTTGGCCAAAAAGCGGTCGAGTTTGCGCTGGCTGGGGAAAATGCAATTATGCCAGCTATCAAGCGGTTATCCGATGATCCGTATCAATGGGAGATCATCAAAGCGCCATTGTCAGAGGTGGCGAATGTCGAAAAGTTCATGCCGCGTGATTTTATTTCCGAAGATGGTTTCGGTATAACTGAATCTTGCCGTCGTTATTTATTGCCGCTGATCCAGGGCGAAGATTATCCTCCTTATGAACATGGCATGCCGACTTATGTTCAGTTGAAAAATATTCTTGCAGAAAAAAAACTCGAGAATGATTTTAGCATTTAAGCTAGAAATATACTCATCGTACACGCTGGATTTGTCTGACCTACAGTAAGAAGTGAAACGTCAAAAGAAGAAAACATTCCTGCAGCGATTATTGCGATTGATCGTTAAATTATTTCTGTTGTTGATTTTTCTTGGCGTGCTGCTGGTTTTGCCCTGGCGTTGGTTGGCCCCGCCGGTAACGGCCTTTATGCTGTACGATCAATACCAAAATCGGATCGAGGTGCAGTATCATTGGTTGCCGATGGAGCATATCTCCACGGATTTGGCGATAGCCGTTGTTGCCTCAGAAGATCAGAAATTTCCTTTGCACCATGGTTTTGATCTGAGTTCGATTGTCGATGCTGCTTTCACTGAGGATCGTCAGCGTAAGCGAGGTGCAAGTACCATATCACAACAGTTAGCCAAGAATATGTTTCTCTGGCCAGGTCGAAGTTATCTCCGTAAGGCCATTGAAGCCTATTTTACCGTGCTGATTGAAATCTTCTGGAGCAAACGGCGGATACTGGAAGTGTATTTAAATGTGGTTGAGTTTGCGCCAGGAATTTATGGTGCTGCGGCAGCCAGTGAACAATTATTTTCTAAATTACCCGATAAACTAACTTTGCATGAAGCCGCACGGTTAGCAGCGGTATTGCCAAATCCCAAAAAAATGTCAGCTGCAAACCCTTCCCAATATGTATTGAAGCGTTCCTATCAAATTCAAAGAGAAATAGGTAATCTTGGTGGCGTTGCTTATTTACCATTTCTCCAGCGATGATTGCTTGATGATCAATTTGTGATACGGAAATTCCAGGGCGACAAGATTATGTGTGCCACGAACACAGAATTAATTTCTGTGGAACTGTGCTAGAGATGGGAGTAGGCCTCCCGAAGTCTGCTTGCAGGAGCTGGCTTCAAACCGTCCAGTGCTGCTACGCTTAAAAGGCGTGGTGGTGAGCGACTGAGGAAAAGGCGTTCAAAGAGAACGTCAGGTGAGTACCAAGAAGATGAGCGCAAGCGAACTGTTGATGACGCATCGTAAGTCACTCAATAGCACTGTCAAAACCGAGGGCGATAATTTCTCTCAAGAAAAGTCTGAAGGACACCTGTTTACTGTTCAGACGGCAGTCGGTGTAAAGACGGCATGAGCTTGGTACAGGTTTTAGCGCGGAACGTGGGAACCTGTTCTTTGATGCTAAGGGAAATGACAAGTGGGAAGCCCCCACGAGGAAGAATACCAATGCAAAGAGTCAGGGGCGGAGCCACTCGTAGTAGTGCTGAAGCGGCTGTTATGGCGGTGGAGCGAAGGGGTGGCGTTATCTGGTTGCTGTTGTCGGTCAACCGAAGTAGGGGATGAACTGATGGCAACAACAAAGTCGTTTGAACAACGACTGGGTAATGGGAGCCGTATGATGCGAGAGTATCACGTACGGTTCTGCGAGAGGCTGGAGGCGAAACTCCTCCGGTCTACTTTCCTTCTGCAGGCATAAAAAACCTACCATACCTTGGGCATGGTAGGTTTTGGTGGTGATTATGTGTCTTACAGTAAAGGTGCAATCACAAGACTGACAATAGCCATTACATTGATCAGAATATTCATGGCTGGGCCAGAGGTGTCCTTCAGAGGATCGCCGACGGTATCACCGACGACTACCGCCTTGTGAACGTCAGAACCTTTGCCACCGAGATTACCTTTTTCAACATATTTCTTGGCGTTGTCCCAGGCACCGCCAGCATTGGCCATCATCAAGGCCATCATGACACAACAAATCAGACCGCCGCCTAGCATGCCGCCCAGTGCTGCTGGTCCTAACACAAAACCCACGACAACAGGTGCTAGAACCGCTAGTGAACCCGGCAAGATCATGCGTTGCAGGGCCGCTTTTGTAGCAATATCAACACAGCGCGCAGTATCTGGTTTGCCTGTCCCTTCCATCAGGCCTGGGATCTCTTTAAATTGACGACGGATTTCCTTGATCATATCGAAGGCGGCATCACCGACGGCAGTCATGGTCAGGGCACTGACCAGAAACGGGAATATGCCACCGAGAAACATGCCACACAGTACCAGGGGATCATCAATCCTCAGGACAAAGTCTGGATCGCTGACCGTAATCTTCTGGATATAAGCACTGATGATAGCCAGGGCGGCCAATGCCGCTGCACCAATGGCAAAGCCTTTGCCGATTGCGGCTGTGGTGTTACCCACTTCATCAAGTGAATCGGTAATTTTTCGTGTCTCTTCACCGAGTCCAGCCATCTCTGCAATACCACCGGCGTTATCCGCAACCGGGCCGTAGGCATCAATTGCCATGGTAATACCGACAGTGCTCAACATGCCTACTGCAGCGATGCCGACGCCATATAGCCCAGCAAAATGACTGGCAGTGAAGATGATGACAACGAGGGTAAGGACAGGAATGGCAACGGAATGCATACCGATGGCAAGACCAGTGATCATTACGGTAGCCGGGCCAGTTTCGCCGCCCTGAGCTATCTTACGAACCGGTGCGCCGCCGGTGTAATACTCTGTTACCAGGCCAATGATAATGCCGCCCACAGCGCCAACCAGAACGGCTATCCAGACGGCTGGTTCAGCGCCCACATAGGCAATGGTATACCACGCCGCAACGATGAATAGTACCGTCGCACCGATAGTTCCAAATCTGAGGGCAACTTCAGGGCTTTTGGCAGAGAAGACCTTGACCATTAAAATACCGGCGAGAGAGCAAATAATACCAACCGAGGTCAGTGTTAATGGCATGAACATCAGGGTTTGTTGATCGTCTGCCAGGCTTGATACGGTAGCTAAACTCATGGTAGCAGCCAGGGCGATTGTCGCGATCATCGCGCCGCAATAGGACTCAAAAATATCTGAGCCCATACCGGCAACATCGCCAACATTGTCACCGACATTGTCAGCGATAACACCGGGGTTACGCGGATCATCTTCCGGTATGCCAGCTTCGACTTTGCCAACCAGATCCGCACCAACATCAGCGCTCTTGGTGAAAATACCCCCGCCGACACGAGAGAATAAAGCAACGGAGGATGCACCCATGCCGAAACCTTCGAGTGTATGAACCGTGTGGGTATCTCCACCGAAGAAATAATACAGGATGCCAAGTCCAAGTAGGCCCATTGCAGCGACCGTTAATCCCATTACCGAGCCGCCAAAAAAAGCAACATTTAATGCCTCAGAAGAACCTTTTGTATTAGCGGCTACGGCTGTTCTGACATTGGCCTGGGTTGCAGCATACATGCCGATGTAGCCAGCTGTGCCGGAACAAACCGCGCCAAGAAGAAACGCTGCGGCGGTGGGCCACCCCAAATCGGATGCTGAAATAGCAACAATACATATGATGCAAAAAATCGCTAAACGCTTGTATTCCGCACTCATGAATACCATGGCGCCAAGATGAATTTCATCGGCGATCTCTTTAATTTTCCCCTCGCCTGCGGGTGAGGTCCTGACATTGGCGTAGACGAAAAATGCCGTAATCAGACCTAATATGCCCAAACCAATGGGTAGATAAGCACTAGTCATACAAAATACCTCAATTCTTCTGGTTGTTTTTTTCAGCAGATGGACGCTGAAATGAATATGAATCTAAATTAGTAAATAAGCCCCAACTTCAGCAGCTGTTTTATACAGAGAACCGCCCTGACTGTAAAGTAAATGCAGTGTTTGCTAGAATAACAGTTCAAGCAAAATAAAGTGTATATACTCAATCAACTTCAAGTTGCAGGATCGATGATCTGAAAGTTATCATTAATTCTATCGTTCAATGAGTCCGCGATATCCGGTAAAGTGTTTTTGAAAAAGTCATCGATTTGCTCACGAAATTCCTTGGCCGAATGGAAATAGTGGTTATTACGGACGTGTTCGTTCATCACTTTCCATAAACGTTCTATCGGATTCAAATTAGGACTATAAGGCGGCAGGATGTGTATCTTAATATTAAGTTCGTTTGCCTTTTCTTTAACACTCGCCGCCTTATGATAACCCGCCCCATCAACTATCCAGTGAAGGGTGTTTGCATCAACGTATTGCGCTCGTAATTTGGATAGAAAATCAACAATGCTGTCGGCATTAATCGTGTCATAGGTTTCTGTCACCGTGTTTGACAAGGCATTGAGTTCAATCGCACCTAATAGGTTAATCCGTGTGCGACTCGCGGTTGTTTTGATAAGCTTATTTGTCCCTCTCTTTATCCAACCGTGACTCAATTTCGTCGACTGTGTCGGATGCACGCCATCACCAAACAAAATAGGCTCATCAGCACCGACGTTTGCTTTCAATACGTCATACTGCTTGATAAAGGCATGTTGTTGTTCAACATCGGCTTTGGCGGGGACCCCTTTGGGTTGTTTATAAACAAATCCTTGACGATGCAACCATTTATGTAAACCCGATACCGTGTAGTCAACCCCATAACGGGTCTTGATGTAAGCCACAATTTGGTGGTTATGTTGATATAGATGTGCTGTCAGATGTGCGAGTAATTCGTCACATTGTCGCTTGCTTAATTTCTCCTCGGAACCGCCGTTTGCACAGTGCAATTTCTGCTCTCCGGTATAGTCCTTCAAGTGACGAAGTATACAGGTTTCATGTTTGCGCAAGGCTTGCGCTATCATCGTTGTGCTCCACCCTTCAGAATTCAGTAATACGGCTTTGATACGATCACCTTCCCGGATATCTCGCACTTGCTTATGTCGTGCTTCTAATTTCAATTTGTTTTCTGCGGTTAATTCAATCTTGCTCATAGGTGATAGACTGATCTCTTAATTCATAAACATCAAGCTCTTTCATCGATCTTGGGTATAAGCCAATTATATTTATAGGACGAGTTAGCCAAATCAAATGTTAGGAGAACTCTTTTTATCATCATTTCTATTAGTAGCTGCAAATCCGCCACAACATTTAACGTACGAGGATTTGTTGAAATACAAATGCGATAATGGCAATCAAACTGCGTGTAGTAAATTGATCCAGATAGAGGAAGACGAGGAACAGGCAAATTTTCTCGGTGAGCGAGTTGCTGCGTTCAGTGTCGAACTGGAGAACAAACATTTAATGCTGGATGCAAAAAGACCGGATCTTGAAGCGGCTTATCCTCTGGTAAGGGACGATTATTTTCAGGGTTTACAACACGCGGGGGAACTGGATGCCCTGGTTCCCGCACCGCGTTTGGCACAATGCGCGGGCCATTATCATAATTACTGGATAAATAAAAAACTCTGGTGGCCGAACAATGAGGGGAAACCGGATTGGGAATCCATTTACGTGTTTATAGTTGATCATTATTTCGGTTTTTGTTTAAAAACACTTTAGGGTGCTATTTTTCTAAGTAATTCTGCTGTCTCATACAGGGGCAAGCCCATAATTCCCGAATAACTGCCTTCAATGCGTTCAATGAAGCATGCCGCGTATCCTTGTATGGCATAACCACCCGCTTTGCCAATGGGTTCATCACTATTGCAGTAATCCGCAATCTCATTTTCTGTTAATACTTTAAAGTGCACCCGACTGACATTTAGCCTCATCTGTTCATTTTCGGTTAGAAGACAAACCGCTGAATAGACTTCATGAGTGCGTCCAGAAAGCTGTCGTAACATATATGCCGCTTCGTCTTTCGTCTCGGCTTTCCCAAGGATGACGTTATCGAGATCAACACTGGTATCAGCTGCAAGGAAGGCGGTGTCATGTTTTATTATTGATTTTCCTGCCCGTGCCTTTTCCAGTGCCATACGCAGGACATAGTCTTTCGGATTTTCCGAACCATCCCAGTGCTCATCGATTTCAACTTCAAGGGTTTCGTATTCCACATTGATTTGATCCAGAAGCTGACGACGACGAGGTGATTGTGAGGCAAGATAGAGTTTCATATGAAATTTATTTTTTATTTCAAAGACGCAAGCTTATGTTTTAGGTTTCTTGCAACACTAAAAGAAAATGCTCTGCCAATTTTTGTTTTTTCTAGCAAACCTAGTCTTGCTAATTTTAGTAGATCAGTTCTGGCGGTGTCATAAGTTACATTATGTGAGCCGCGGTGACTTTCTACATAGAAAACAGATTCAGGCTTTTTCAGCGCTCTATTTATTACGGCCATTTGCCTATGGTTTAGTAATTTTTGTAGAGACGGAGATTTTCTAACTAACTGTTCTACTATTTTTATCTCATTGGCCTTTCTTTCCAAATAGATCAATAGATCAGTTATTGCTCTATTTATGACCTCTAATTGGTGGACAATAAAATAGGTCACATCATTGTCATCGGTTTCCGTATATAAATACGCTCTAGTATATTTTGCTGGTGCTTCTTTTAGTATTTTTGATATAGATATAAATTCCATTGTCCAATAGCCTTGTTTTAGCATTGACCAATAAAAAAGTGCCCGGGCAGTTCTGCCATTGCCGTCTTCGAAGGGGTGATCATATGCCAGTAAAAAATGCAGGATGATTGCTCGTATGACAGGATGCAGAAAAACTGTAGCGTGTTTGGCGTTAGCAAATTCACAGATACTTTGAAGTCGATCAGCTAACTCCTTCGCCTTTGGAGGGACGTATATTATTGTTGCATCTCTTTCATCGCCAACATAGATATCATCAGAAGAGCGTAATTTTCCAACTGCATTTGGGTTATCCAATGTATTTATGGTTAGTCTTTTATGTAGTTCATATACGAGTTTCGGGGTTAGCTCTTCGTTGGACACTTCATTAATAAATTCCATTGCGTGATAATTATTGACGATCATTCTTTCTGATCTATCTTGTGGCTTCCGTTTTAATCGAAGCATTTCCTTTGCTACTTTTCTTGTTGTTGCCGCCCCTTCAAGTTGACTTGAGGTTATGGACTCTTCAATTAATGAGTTGATCAAGTAGGTGTCTCGAGTATTAGGGTTAGCTACTTGCTCGCTTGCCTTTATTTCCCATCCACCGTGGATATCGATTTCATGTAACAGGCGACGAACTATATCAGGCTCAGCATAAACGAAATTTTTTCCGTCCATATCTGAATGCGGAATGTTCTTATAGAGTGCCCTACGTGCAACTTTTATCGCAAGCCACCATTCTTTGTGGCTCAAGTTTTGATATGGCAGTTTCAAATGCCTAAGTTTATCCCAATGATAATAATTGCCCTTGGGATCGGGTTGGCTGATTGATAAAATCATCCCCAAATTTTCAGGAGAGTCAGTAGCCACCTCCTTCACTAGACCATTGAATTCGGGAGGTTTAACTGGAGTCTTCATTTATAAATACCAATTTATATATAATTGGTAGAAGCATACTGGAAAAAGATTTTGTTTACTACCAATTTGGTAGTAATTGGTAGTAAATTAGTAGTTCGTCTTATTTTATATCTTATTGATTTATATGGTATAATATTTTAACGGGGAATAAAAAGGTTATATAATGAAACGCTTTACCAACAAAACTAAAGCAAAATTAAAACACTATGTTTATGCCCTGGTAGATTCATCTACTGATGAAATTTTCTATGTAGGCAAAGGTTCTAACGATCATAGACCCTTTGATCATTTAAAAAAAACAGAAGAACCAAACAATGAAGATTTGCAAAAACGGATCAGTAGTATTCGATCACAAGGTAAAGAGCCTAGAGTAGACATTATTCGCTACGGGTTAGATCGATATGCCGCACACGAGGTGGAAGCAGCGGTAATTGATGCAATTGGGCTAGTAAATCTTACCAACTCGATTCGAGGACATCAGGTGGAGATGGGCAGAGAGAACGCAGATTCGTTAGAACAGCAATTAGGCGGTGTCCCCCTTGATATTGATTCGATAAAGATAACCGCTATATTATTTTACTGCCATCAAGCATATCCCAAATTTAATTTGTATGATTCAACCCGTCAGTTTTGGAGCCTAAATGAAAACAGAATAAAAAGAAACAATAACAGGGAGTTAAAATATCAATATGCTTTTGCCATGAGGAAGAGCACTGTTCTTGATGTATATAAAATACTAGAGTGGTATCCTGCAGGCACATCAATATCAAGCAGAACCTACGAAGGTGACAGAAAAAAAAGTGGGAATTTATTGGCGCGCCTGCCGAAGAGAAAATTTTAAAGAAATACCGTAATAAAATATTACACCAAGACGGGGAGATTCTTCATGCCCCACAGAATGGGCTTCGCTATATTGGTTGAAAAAAAGAACCAAAAGAGGTGAAGTCGTTTTCTATTAACGAGATTTTAGAAACCAACTTCAACACCGAACACAATTCGCTCGTTGTCATCAAACTGGCCAAATAATCCTTGATTATCATCGTAAAAAATATCGGTACCAACCGATGCTTTTACGTTGTCTCGCCATTCATAAGTAATTTTTAGATGTATTAATCTATCATCATCGTTATGTTTTCATGGTTGTGTTGGCAATAAAAAAGGCGCAATTAAGCGCCTTTTATTTTATCTATACTGTAGTTATTTATTAAACAGATTTTTTCCGTGGACAGTTGATAAGCCCAAACAAAGCAGTACCGAACAACCAGAGAGCCGGTGGAAGTGGTACAGCTGCAGGTAATAATTGTTCATCGAGGCTGTAGCTGGAAACAATAGCTGATATATCAGTACCATCTAGTGTGAGGAAATCGACAGTGATAGCAGTCCAGCTTTCAGGCGCAATGCCTAACAGGTAATCAAAATGGGCGGACAGGCTGTTAAAAAAACTGGCGTTACCGAATACGCCGCCAAATACACTGGGGTCGTCAAATCCGGCTGCATTATAAATAGTATACCCGGTGCCAGTAAGGTCATGTGAGATAGGTCCATCGAGCACAGATAGTGTGCTGCTGAAAATCATGTTATTCGAGCCTGGTGCATAAGTCAGCCCTGAACTTACAGCGTTATTCAATGATAAGGTGCCGATCTCAAAAGGCAGTGTGGTTGATGGTATGGTTCCAAGCAGAAACATGTCTGAATAATCCGCAGTACCGGCACCAGCGGCGCCAGGAAAATCCAGGGTGAAATTACCTACACCAAAGGCATCATAGCTGGATGGTGAAAATGGCCCCGTCGTTGATGAGTAAATATAGCTAACGCCACCAAGTGGGTTTGCTGTATTAGCGCCATCGTCAGCAGTACCCCAGAGACCATCAACCCCAGCATCTGTGCCTGCAATATTGGCATCTGAAAATAAATTGAAATCTGACGAGAATGCCTGCGCGTAGCTTGTGCAGGTAAGGACAAAGACTAAAATCGAAATTCGTAACATTGTATAACTCCTTAACAGATACACTGCCGCTTAATCTGGCTAGTTTACCGAGTCCATTACTAATGGAGACTCAGTCGAGTATATTGAATTCTTTTATTATTATTTTGTTACTTATAACGATAGCTTGTAGCCAGTAATATTTAAAATGCAGATATATTTTTATGTCGACTCAATCACGTTTAGCTTGAATGTATTTTCAAATTCTGTGATAGGGGTGGCACTTTAGAATGGTCCAGGCACGGTAGAGCTGTTCGGCCAGCATTACTCTGACGATGCCATGAGGGAGGGTTAGAGCTGAGAGACACCAGCTTGCACTGGCTTCCTGTATGATATTTTTGTCCAATCCATCTGCACCACCGACAATCAGACAGATATCCTGGCCATCAGCAAGGTAACGTGACAGTTTGTCCGAGAGTGATTGACTGGTAAAGTGTTTACCGTTCTCATCCAGTGCGATGACGACATTATTTTTGGGTATTACTGCTCGGATTGATAGCGCTTCTTTTTGTTTTACTTTTTCGCCCGTTAAGTTTTTTGTTCTGGTGATGGCGACAACTTCTATCAGATGAAGTGAAATTTCCTGGTTGAGTCGTTTGGCATACTCCTTAAAAGCAGTATTTACCCATTCGGGTTGTTTGTTACCGACAGTGACAAGATTGATCTTCAAGATTGCCAGGCAAGTGTATTTCGATTTTTTGGTTCAACTGACCAGAGCTTTTCGAGTTGATAATAAGACCGACTGTCGGGATGCATAACATGGACAATAGCATCGCCGAGATCAACCAGTACCCATTGGCCTTCTACAAGTCCTTCAACGCCGAGTATTGTATGGCCTTTTGCCTTGGCCTCCTCGACCAAATGCTGGCCAATGGCCTTGACCTGGCGAGAGGATGTTCCTGTGGCAACAAACATATGATCAGTGATGGAGGTTTTCTCGCGTACATCAAACAGTTGTACATCAAGGGCTTTCATATTTTCCAGTGACTCCTGGATTGATTCGATTAATGATTTTTTAGACATAAAGTTTTTTTTGTTGAATATAGTGGTTAACAGAATCCGGTACTAAATAGCGGGGTTGTTCATTGGCAACAATGCGTCTTCGAATATCGGAAGAACTGATATTGAGTAACGAAATTTGCATGTTGAATATTAAACCATTATTTTTGTTGTGTAACTCTTCGATGGATGTGGCTTCATAAGAATTAAGTAAGTTTGAAATGGATGCATTTAACTGGCTACTGCTTCCCTCATGGCGGCTTGCTACGATGATGTGGGAATAGTCCAACAGGTTTCGCCAGTCTTTCCAGCTATCAAGAAAAGCAAAAGCATCAAAACCCATCAATAGACACAGTGGGGTGTCTGGAAATTCGTCCCTGAGTGAATGCAAGGTATCAATGGTGTATGAAATCGTGTCACGCTTCAGCTCACGTTGATCAAGTACTAATCCTTCGACGTTATCGATCGCCAGCTTAAGCATGGCAGTTCGTTGTTTGCTGTTAGCAAAGGGTTGATCACGATGCGCGGGGTTATTCAGTGGCAGGAAACGAACCTCTGCGAGTTGCAGATTATAATAAGCTTCAAGCGCAAGCCGTAAGTGGCCATGATGTATCGGATCAAACGTACCACCTAATATTCCTATGGGTTTGGTCATCAAAAGAAAAGTGAGTAGAGAGTAGTGAATAGAGACAACAATTGTTGTTTTGAATTTTTTATAGACAAAATTTTATTCTCTAATTTGTCCATTGCCAAACACAATATATTTTTGCGATGTTAAACCCTCGAGTCCAACTGGACCGCGGGCATGAAATTTATCCGTGCTGATGCCGATCTCGGCACCGAGCCCGTATTCGAAGCCGTCCGCAAATCGCGTAGAGGCATTTACCATAACAGAACTTGAGTCGACCTCACGCAGGAAGCGTTGAGCGTTGGCATCATTCTCAGTAATGATGGAATCAGTATGTTGCGAACCAAAACGGTGTATATGTTCCATTGCTTC
Source organism: Gammaproteobacteria bacterium (assembly GCA_965250225.1). Taxonomy (GTDB): domain Bacteria; phylum Pseudomonadota; class Gammaproteobacteria; order Eutrophobiales; family Eutrophobiaceae; genus CBDEUK01. The sequence continues at coordinate 42,667 of CBDFNQ010000037.1, read as the reverse complement.
ATCAAGACCACTGACAATTTTTAAAGAGAGAACCGGTGCAAGATATTCTGTTGCATAATCTTTATCTGTTGCAATTTTTATTTCGGGTAAGATAGTTTTTGATTTTTCACAGCCTCGAACTTCAACACTGGCCTCTTTATATTTAGGTGCTAGTTTTTTTAATATTTTTTCTGCAATAGATTCTGCGACCAATAAACATTCCATAGTATTGCAGGTGCCGTAGCGTTGGGTTTTAGCGTTATAGGCTATAGCAATAGCTTTTTTCATATCGGCATCATCATCGACATAGACATGGCAGATGCCGTCCAGATGTTTGATCACAGGAACGCGTGCATCGGCACTAATGCGTTCGATCAAACCCTTGCCACCTCTTGGAATAATTACATCAATATATTTTGGCATGGTGATCATCTCACTTACGGCTGCACGATCAGTGGTTTCGAGAACTTGTACGGCATGTATAGGTAAACTAGCTTTTTCAAGCCCCGTCGTGATGCAATTTGCAATGGCTTTATTAGAATGAATCGCCTCTGAGCCACCGCGTAGAATGGTGGCGTTGCCAGATTTTAAACAAAGGCCAGCAGCATCGGCAGTCACATTAGGACGAGATTCGTAAATGATGCCGACGACGCCCAATGGAACACGCATGTGTCCTACTTCAATACCAGAAGGGCGAGTTTTGAGCCCAGTTATCTCACCAATGGGATCAGCCAGGTCTGCGACTTGATGCAAACCATCTGCCATGGCTCCAATACGTGCTGTTGTCAGTTCTAATCTATCCATCAAGGGCGCATCAAGATTTATTTTTTTGCCTTGTTCGAGATCTTTGTTATTCGCTTCCATAATCGATTCTTGATTTACTAGAATATCTTTGGCGATGAAGTCAAGCGCGGAATTTTTTGTCTGGCTTTCGGCTTTCGCCATTAAACGAGATGCAGCACGGGCTTGTTGTCCAAGGGTTTGCATGTAGCGTTTAACATTCATGAAAGTAATTAGTTTGCTAATTTTTGTTGTGATGAACTACCGATCTGTATAAGAAGATCTAATAAGGCGTTCCAGGCATTAATACGATCAGAACTTTTAATAAGCCTGTCGATCTTGATGACATCGATTAATAATTCGTGCAGTCGCGCAAGGTTATGTCTTCTGAGTACTTTCTGTATGGCCTGTTTGCGTCCATTATTCCAGATCCTGTAAGCAGAAAAAATTTGTTCAAGATTTCCGGTTTGTTGAAACTGATAGGCCATAGAACATAAACGGCGAAATTCCCACATCAAGGCACCGTAGATTGCCATCGGGTCAAGACCTTCTGACTTGAGTCCCTGCAGCATACGAGACAGTCGATTGAGATCCCCCAGATAAGCAGCTTCCATGAGACTGAAGACATCATAGCGTGAACTATCAACCACGGAGTTCAATACATCATCCAGTTCGATTTGTTTTGATTCAACCAGCAAACAAAGTTTACTGATTTCCTGACTGGCAGCCATCAGGTTTCCTTCAACCCGAGCGGCGATAAACTCCGCTGTATTTTTATCAATGGTTTTTCCCAGTGATTTGACTCGTTGCAATATCCAGCTAGGCAACTGAGAGGCTTCAATCGGCCAGACTAATACTGTGGCACCATGCTTATCTAACGACTTAAACCATTTGGTGTTTTGAGCCGATTTATCCAGTTTGCCACAGGTAATAAGCAAAAGGTTTCCTTCTGGAATATTCTCAGCGTATTCGGTCAATGTTTTTCCGCCGTCACGTCCAGGTTTGTGCGTACCCATTTTTAATTCCATGATCTTTTGACTGGCAAATAAGGACAATGCAGCGCTCTCATCCAACAGGCTGTTCCAGTTAAAGGTTTTATCTACTTCCAGCACAACGCGTTCTTCGTAACCATTTTCCCGGGCTGCATGACGAATCTGGTCTGAACTCTCCAGTAATTGCAATGGTTCATCACCACTGATCAGATAAATCGGCAGCAGACTGGAACGTTGAATGTGGGAATGAAGTTGATCGGCCCTGAGGCGCATGCTGTGACCTAATGAACGACAGCCTGCATACGGCGTAAGACACTGGCGGCAACTTGTCGGCGTAATTCTTCGTAGATGATTTTTTCTTCTTCGTACTTACCTAGCACAGCGTCTTCGTCGAAAATAAGATCACGAGTGGCCTTGACGGTTTGTTGTGTGCTGAGAACATCACCGTTCGTGTCAGATACAGACATGAGCACACTGAAGGTCAATTCAAATTCCTGAACCTTTCCCGTGCTTGATGAGACGGTAAGTACTTTGCGATCCTGTTTTTCATTTTGAAGATGTAATACATATTCGGCTTCTTCAGCCTGTCTCGGTGTTGTAATATCCAGAAACTGTAGTTGGGTTTTGACCTCTTCAGCAAATCGATTTGCACCTTGTGACTGAACGTATACTGAAAAAACATTCAAAGCGTTAGAAACATTCAATGTGTTTGGCCCTGAGCCACGTAACTGGAAGCCGCAGGCAGCCAAGCTGGCTAGAACAGTGCATATCAGGATGGTGCGAATAATGGTCATGGTTTCGTTCGGAAATCTAATTAATTAAAGCAATCTTACCTTAAGCAACAACAATGTTCACCAGTCTGCCGGATACAACGATGATTTTTTTAATTGTTTTATCGGCAATAAAACGTTGTACGTTTTCATCGGTCAAGGCGCGATCTTCGACGTCCTGTTTTTGTAGATCTGAATGAATCATCATAGTGCCACGGACTTTTCCATTGACCTGAAGCATGTATTTTACCTCATCTTGTTGCAAGGCACTGTCATCAACCCTGGGCCAGGTCACACTGGTGTTTGAAGGCTCCTGCCCTGACGCATGATTAAGAGCCTGTAGAAGGTGATCAGTAATATGAGGCGCGATAGGCGACAATAACAGGACTGCGGTTTTAACCCCTTCGTGCAGGATGGCCTTGCCGTTGTCAGAGTCATCCGAGAATTTGCCAAGCTCATTGATCAGTTCCATGACAGCAGCAATCGCCGTATTGAATGTATAACGTCGACCGATATCATCATCCACTTTCTTGATGGTTGCATGGATCTTGAAGCGTAATTTTTTTTGTTCAGCACTTAGTTGGTTTTTATCAAGAGCCTTAATTTTGCCTTGTGCAATTTCAGCTTGAGCCAGTTTCCACAGACGTTTAAGAAAACGATATGCCCCTTCAACAGCAGAATCTGACCACTCCAGACTTTGATCCGGTGGTGATGCAAACATGGTGTAGAGTCGAACGGTATCTGCGCCGTATTGATCGATCAATGCCTGTGGATCGACGCCGTTGTTTTTTGATTTCGACATCTTCTCAATGTTACCAACGGTTACGTTCTTGCCGTCAGATTGTAACTTGGCTCCAGTCACACGACCCTTACTATCATGTTCAATATCTACCTCTGCTGGTGTGAAATATTGTTTCTGGCCATTGTCCTGTTCACGAGAGAAGGTTTCGGCCACGACCATGCCCTGAGTCAGTAAATTCCGAAACGGCTCATCACTGATAACAAGACCCACATCTCTTAATAATTTATGGAAGAAACGGGCATATAGCAGATGCAGTACCGCGTGTTCAATGCCGCCGATGTACTGGTCGACCGGCAGCCAGTAATTTGCTCGCTCATCAAGCATGGCGTCATTATTATCTGAGCAACAATAACGAGCGAAATACCAGGACGATTCAAAAAAGGTGTCAAAGGTATCGGTTTCCCGTTCGGCTATTTCGCCACCTTCCAGTTCGACCTGATAAAATTCGGGCATCTTCTTTAACGGTGATCCGATGCCTTCGAAGGCGACATCCGTTGGCAAGCGCACAGGGAGCTCGTCTTCATCAACGGGTTTTGATTCACCGTTTTTGTGGTTAATCACTGGGATAGGACAGCCCCAATAACGCTGCCTGGAGATACCCCAGTCACGCAGGCGATAATTCACTTTTCTCTCACCATTGGCATGTTCGGTTAAGTAGCTGGCGATGGAATCAAATGCTGTATCGAAATCCATGGCGTCGAATTGACCGGAGTTGATACATATGCCGTGATCGGTAAAAGCGGCCTTACTCACATCAAGTGCGGAGCCATCTTCCGGTGTAATCACAGGCTTGATTTCAATCCTGTATTTTTGCGCAAATTCATAATCGCGTTGGTCATGCGCTGGGACTGACATCACTGCGCCAGTGCCATAACTCATGAGAACAAAGTTGGCGGCAAAAACTGGAATTTTGTCACCGGATATAGGATGGGTTGCATCAATCCCTAACGGCATGCCGAGCTTTTCCATTGTTTCCAGAGTAGCTTCGGACGTGCCGGTCTTTTGGCATTCGGCAATAAAATTTTTTAATTCATTGTTTTTATCAGCGGCGGCTTGTGCCAGAGGGTGTTCCGCGGCAACCGCGCAATAAGTCACACCCATGACCGTATCAGGTCGGGTAGTGTAGACTCCTAAGGGGTCGTGTCCCGGTACTTCAAATTCGAACTCCACACCTTCCGAGCGGCCAATCCAGTTGCGCTGCATGGTACGTACAGAATCGGGCCAGCCCTCCAACGTATCGATATCATTTAATAACTCTTCTGCATAGTCCGTGATCTTCAGGAACCACTGCGGGATTTCACGCCTTTCTACCGGTGCTCCTGAACGCCAGCCTTTACCATCAATCACCTGTTCATTGGCTAGTACGGTTTGATCAATCGGATCCCAATTGACGATAGCTGTTTTTTTATACACCAGGCCTTTTTCATACAATTTAGTGAAGAACCACTGTTCCCAGCGGTAGTATTCCGGATCGCAGGTAGCCAGTTCCCGATCCCAGTCATAGGCAAAACCCAGGCGTTTTAACTGAACCTTCATGTAGTCGATATTTTCATAAGTCCATTTAGCGGGCGGCACATTATTACTGTGCGCAGCATTCTCAGCTGGTAGGCCAAAGGCATCCCAGCCCATGGGTTGCAGGACGTTCTTGCCCTGCATGCGTTGGTAACGTGAGATCACATCGCCGATGGTGTAATTACGGACATGTCCCATGTGCAATTTGCCACTGGGATAGGGAAACATGGACAGGCAATAAAATTTTTCCCTGTCTGGATCTTCAATAGCCTTAAAGGTCTGATTTTCTTCCCATTTAGCCTGTATCTGGGTTTCAATTTTGTTGGGTTGGTATTGTTCGTCCATCAGCGCTTTTTATCGTGAATCAAAAGGCGGAAGGATACAGTAGCTGTGGTGAATCTGAAAGATGGATGGTGAGAGAAAATACAAAAACCGGTTAGCACATAGAAAAGCAGCTAACCGGTTTGTTAGAAGATATTTAAAATATCAGCTTAAATTTTATTGTTCTCCTGTTGTCAGAATTTCCTGATTCTTTTCCAACGTATTTTCACCAATGCCGTTGACGTTGGTAAGTTCCTCGATGGAATTGAACGGACCGTTTTCCTCACGATAGGCAATGATGGCATCAGCTTTTTTCTCGCCCACACCATTGAGCATGCTCACAAGAGTATCCCTGTCAGCGGTATTGATGTTGACGCTGATTTCAGCAAAGACTGACATTGGTAAGGTTAAACAGATAAGCAATAAAAGACTGCGTAGCATTTTCATAATCCTTTTCTCCTTGAAAATTGTGGATTCCATTTATTGTTCCATGCTTATTGCTAAGCGGGATCCATACTAATGGCTTTTTATCGTAATTCATATCCCCCAAATGGGTGAATTTCAGAAATAAAAATTTCTACCAGTAAACAAGACTACGAATAGAAAATAAAGCGGGTTCCAGTCTATCGATTTCTTCGTCGCTTAGAGGGTCAAACATTGAGTTTGTTAAAGATTTTACTAAACGCGCTCATATGGGGAGCTGCTAGAGTCGGGGGGGTGACCAAATTTGATTTGTAATTTTCTCAACTATTCGCCTATACTAATACTAAGTGGATTGGGGGTGCCCGGTCGGCGCTATAGCCTCGGTGAGTTTCATCGGGGCTTTTCGCTCTTTGGTGTCGGATAGATTCTCATGCCCACACCTTCATAATCTTCACCTATCTGCGTTCTACCGCCCTTACAATAAAATTTCTTCTTCAACACCTCAAAGGCACGATTCTCTTGCTCCGGTCTTAAAAAATTCAAGCCTATGGGGTGCGCGACCAAATCGGCCAACTGCAAACCGGATGACATCACCTTTTTATCAGAAAAGATCACCTCAAAAGGCAGAGAAATCCCAAACCGGTTATTGGTATCACAGATACGCCGAAACTCCAGTTCCAACTCGCGATCTTCTTTTTTGCCTCGGCACTCCACCACAACATGAGTTTTCTTTTCGTGCTGATCTTTTTCCTGTAAGAATTCATACAAGTTCTCCATGCAAGAGCCGAGGGCTATATGGTATGGGTTTGAATTCGCATCGCTTTGTTTACTCAGCTCCTGTTTATCAATAGTGCAGCTTATTAAAATAAAATTGCTGTATTCAATGATGCGAGTTAACTGATTAAGGAATTGATGTTTCTCATCCCTACTACGAAATATATTGAATGCTCCTTTCTCTTTGCGAATTTCATTTTCGTGCAACACCACTTGGTCATGACCAAAATGATTAAACTTGAATTTTTCTAATGCTGGAACAATCGCTTCACTGTAATGCCGTTTGTGAAAGATACAGAAGGCCAGCACAAATATAGGGTACTGATCGTCAATACTCTGCAAACTGTGATCGCCACTTTCATCGACGTAAACAATATATTTGCTAAAAGGCGTTGTTTTATTGCTGGAAGCGTCCTCAAGCAGCTTTTCTCTTGAGGCAGGATCAATCTCAGTTTCAAACAGGGGTAATTGTTGTTTGTCTTTGCCGGGCATTGAATTATTAATTTCTACCAATAAACAAGGCTACGAATAGAGAATGAAGCGGGTTCCAGATCATCGTTTGCATTACCTGTACGTTCAAATTCCACCAGCTTGTTATAGGTCGTCATGAAGCGCACGTTCTTGATAGGACTCCAGTTAAAGCCAACAGAAACCACATCACCATCACCACCAATGGTTGTGCCATCGGTCAGATCCATATTTTCATAGCGCGCTACGATTTGCCAGGCACCCAGGCCATTACCATCAAGAGAGAATTTTTTTTTCGGTGAAACACCGCTGAATTGACCTTTTGAGTATTTCATGGATTCACCCGTCAGGAAAAAACCAGCTTCAACAGAATGCGCACTGAGTTGCTCAGCACCGGTTCCAGTGTTATCAAGGTCCCACATGACGTATTCACCCAACACATGAAACGGACCATAGATAAACAGAGCTTCCAGATCATAGGCATTAACATCCTGGACTACGTTAGAGGCAAATGTACCTGTATCAAACAAACGCGATGAATCAATATGAGTAATCGCACGTTGCCTGACACGAAGAGCATCACCTTGTAGATCGATGTGCATGATCGAACCACCCACATGTAGCAGATGGGTTTTATCTTGCATCCAGGGAGTACCAGCAACACGAATCGCAAAGGTTTGTGCATCATCATCGGTACCTGTTTGTGCAACCACACCATCACCAGGTTCGTTGAGGAAAAACCCGGCGTGTACCAACCAGCGTTTGTTATCAATACGACCTGCTAAACCGTATTGGCGTGCAGGCGAAAGAGGGCCGTCGGCAAATAAGGGGCGGCGCAGGAAGGACATGTATTTACTACTGCTAATAGTGTGAAAACCAAAAGGCACATGGTGTTGACCGACCTTAAACCAGTATTTGCCAGCCGATACATTGTCGTTGTAGGAAATCCAGCCATCCTTCAGAACAGAATCAGAGCCAGCAAAATCATATTCCAGTTTGGCCTTCCAATGTTTGAAAAATTGTGCCTGGAAACCCAGACGGATACGACGTAATTCCGAACCACTGTTAATTGCTGTACTGCCATCATCATTGGCCCAGAGGGTATCCCAGAAAATGCGACCGATTGGCTGAAACGAATGTTTGCCGTCTTGTGATTCGATCTTGATTTTGCCCTTTGTTGTTACCTTAGGCAGATCCTTTGTCTTCTCCTCGATATCCGCGTTTACCTTATTAGCAGCCTCCTTAATTTTGTCCTCATCCTCCCTGGCGGCATTGACCAACATGTCATATTCTTCATTTGTCAGGCTGCCCTTGTCTCTCAAGATCTTAAACAGTTCCAGCATGGCTTCATTTGCAGCTAATGCTGGTGTGGAAAGTATTGCTGAGCAGGCAATTAAGGCTGCCCCACAGAATGCTTTTAGACGACGATTTAGGAACACAACTATTTTTCTTGTTTGTTTTCTCGAAGGCGAGGACATTAGTCTTGAGCGGATGAGAAAAAAATTAGTTACAAATGAGCCGCTAAAAAATAGCCGACAGGATGTAGAAGAAGATCACGGATAATAAGGCCCCGGCAGGCAGAGTGACAATCCACGACATAAAGATTGTTCCAATCACTCTCAGGTTCAATGCAGATACGCCACGAGCAAAGCCAACTCCCAGCACAGCACCAACCAGTGTATGGGTAGTTGAAATGGGCAGACCAGTTCCTGATGCTAATACTACGGTGGTCGCGGCAGCGAGCGTGCAACAAAAACCCCGGCTCGGAGTGAGTTCGGTAATTTGTGTGCCGACTGTCGCTATCACCTTGCGTCCATAAGTGACTAATCCAGTCACGATTCCAGCGGCACCCAATAATAATATCCACATTGGCAACATACTTTGTTGAGTGATAGCGCCACCACTATTGACAATACTAACGATTGCTGCAACCGGGCCTATGGCATTTGCGACATCGTTTGAACCATGGGCAAAGGCCATGGCACAGGCAGTAAAGATCATCAACACACCAAAGATCCGTTCCACATGCTCAAAATGATAACCTGGCGTCAGTACTTTCTTAAGGTCAAGTCTGCGGATAAGGAAGGTGCCGACAATGCTGCAGATCACACCAATAGCCAGGCCAATCATGTAACACTGGAAGGTGTTGAATTCCAAACCAATATGTTTGAGGCCTTTTGTTAAGGTGACCAAGCTGATGGCAGCCCCGGTTAGAAAAATATAAAACGGCACAAAACGTTTGGCGTTATTAATAGGGTGGGATGTGTCGAGGATCAATAATTGCACGCTACGGTATAGATAATAGGACATCATACCTGCCATGATCGGTGATACTATCCAGCTTGCAGCAATCGATCCGACCTTTTCCCACTTGACCGCATCAACACCAATCCCGACGGCTGCAAAACCAACAATTGCACCGATAATAGAATGGGTGGTTGAGACTGGTAGACCATAGCGGGTTGCTATTAAAAGCCAGACGCCTGCTGCTAATAGGGCTGCCAACATGCCATATACTAGTAATTCAGGAGTGCCAGAAAGTAGGCTGGCATCAATGATACCCTTGCGGATAGTGGAGGTGACTTGTCCCCCAGCCAGGAATGCGCCGGTAAACTCAAAGATAGTCGCAATAATAATGGCTTGTTTCAGTGTTATTGCTTTGGAGCCTACAGAGGTTGCCATGGCGTTAGCCACATCATTCGCACCGATGCCCCAGGCCATGAACAGGCCGAAGCAGCCTGCTAACGTTAATAATATCGCAGCGTGTTCCATGATTTTGTTTTTGTTGTTATTTTAGAAAAATTATTATTTGGCCAGCATTAACTGTAGGCGGTTGCCGGCACTTTGTGCTGTGTCTGCCAGATCCCCGGTCCATTCGATCATTTTGTAGGTAAACATGACATCGACAGGAGAGAGTTCTTTCTCAATGGCATACAGTTCAGCCCGGAGTGCAACTTGCAAATCATCTGTTTCACCCTCAATGGCGTGTAATTCCTCGATCATCTTTGTCACTCGGCTGGCCTCATCGCCGCGAAATCCGGTTGCTACTAGTTCATCCAGTTCATTGATGGCTATCTGCGCTTGTTTTGTCGCATCAATGCAGCGGTTTAAAAACGTCATGTAGTTATCTCTGATGGATTCAGGCAAGGACATTTTTCTGCCGAGAACCAAACCGGAAATATCTTTTGCCTTATTGGCGATGTGATCCTGTAAGTCCAGTACACTGAGCACATCACGCCGATCGACAGGCATGAATAAACTGGTAGGTAGTTTTACTCGAAGTTGATTTTTTATTTCATCCGCTTCATGTTCCAGGTTGACCAGTTTGGCTTGAACCTCTGCCGCTAGAACCCAATCCTGTTGATTGGCGGCTTGAAAATAGGGAACCAGCTCTTCAACACAACGAATAACGATACCGATGTGTTTTTGTAAAGGGGTGACCGGGGAATTACCGAAGATTCGGGAAAAATAACTGTGCGTTGTCATAAGATCAAGTCGTGCTCAGGTTAGTGTTACAGAATGCATACATATTTATAAATACTAGTATATTAAAGATGCCATTTTGTTACAGTTGGCAAGTGTTAAAATCCTGAAATCGACGGCATTTTCCATGGGAATTATCATAAAATCAATAGCAGATGGAAGAATATAATTTAAAACTACCCGAATATTATATTAACCGTGAATTGAGCTTGTTGGAGTTCAATCGTCGTGTTATTGATCAGGCCAGAGATGGGACTGTTCCTTTGTTGGAGCGCTTGAAATTTCTTTGTATTGCCAGTAACAATCTTGATGAATTCTTTGAAATTCGTGTCTCCGGTTTGAAGCATCAGGTCAAATACGGTTCGGTTCAGACCGGGGCGGACAACCTGACTCCTGCTGAGGTCTTGAACCGTATTGGTCAGGTCGCTAATGAATTGATCGAAGAACAATACAACGTCTTAAATGACACCCTGATCCCGGAGTTAAGCAAGGAAAAGATCCGTTTATTGCGACGTAATCAGTGGCGGCCAAAACTCGCCCGTTGGGTGAAACGTTATTTCAAAACCGAGTTATTGCCCGTGTTAAGTCCGATTGGACTGGATCCGGCTCATCCATTTCCAAAAGTGTTGAATAAAAATTTATATTTCATCGTGACGTTGGACGGTAAGGATGCCTTTGGTCGTGATAGTGGACTTGCCATCGTTCAGGCGCCACGCTCGTTGCCACGTCTGGTGCCTGTTCAAAAGGAGATTTCGAACGGACCGAATGATTTTATTTTGTTGTCATCGATCATTCATGCCCATGTTGGTGATTTATTCCCGGGCATGAAAGCGACGGGTTGCTATCAATTTCGAGTGACTCGTGATGGTGATTTGTTTGTTGATGATGAAGAAGTGGATGATCTGTTACGAGCCCTGGAAGGTGAATTACCTTCCCGGCGTTATAATGATGCTGTCCGTCTCGAAGTGGCAGACAATTGCCCAAAAGAAGTGAGTGATTTTTTACTAAAACAATTTGAGCTGGAAGATAATGATTTATATCAGGTCAATGGCCCAGTGAACCTGGCGCGTTTAATGGACATTATCGACCAGTTTGATCGCCCGGATCTGACCTATTCCGGGTTTACTCCTGATCTGCCCCCACGCCTGGTCAAGCAAACGAATATCTTTGATAGTCTCAGAAACGGTGATATCTTGTTATTGCATCCATTTCAATCCTTTGCCCCAGTACTTGATTTTTTACGACAGGCAGCAGCCGATCCCAATGTCCTGTCCATAAAACAAACACTCTATAGAACGGGTAATGATTCGGCAGTAGTCGAAGCTCTTAAGGTTGCAGCCCGTGAAGGTAAAGAAGTGACGGTCGTTATCGAATTACGCGCACGTTTTGATGAACAAGCCAATATTGAACTGGCGAATAATCTTCAAGAAGCGGGTGCACATGTTGTCTATGGTGTCGTGGGATATAAAACTCATGCCAAGATGATCATGGTGGTTCGACGCGAAGGTCGTAGCCTTCGTCGTTATGTCCATCTGGGAACTGGTAACTATCACGCCAGGACAACAAGGCTGTATACCGACTATGGTTTATTAACCTGCGATAAGGCGGTATCGGAAGATGTGAATAAATTATTTCATCAACTGACAGGTCTGGGACGTGCTAGTAAATTGAAAAAATTATTACAGTCACCTTTTACCTTGCATAAGTCCCTTCTGGAATTTATTAAACAGGAAAAAACGAATGCAACGAATGGTAAAGAAGCGCGAATCATTGCCAAGATGAACGCCCTGGTTGAGCCGGAGATCATTCGGGCTTTATATGAAGCATCACAAGCCGGCGTCAAGATTGATTTAATTATTAGAGGTGTTTGTTCTTTACGACCAGGTATTAAAGGTGTTTCAGAAAATATTAAAGTTCGTTCCATTGTTGGTCGTTTTCTGGAACACACACGCATTTTTTATTTTTTAAACAGTGGTGATGAGGAACGGATCTATTGTTCCAGTGCTGACTGGATGACAAGGAATTTATTTCATCGAGTTGAAACCTGTTTTCCGATTGAAGAAAAACGCACTCGGGATCAGATCAAACAATTTGGTTTAATGCCCTATCTTTCCGACAACACACAATCCTGGCTTTTACAAAGTGATGGCACCTATAAACGTAATAAGGCCGGTAACCACAAACCTCGTTCGGCACAGCAGGGTTTGTTGGAACATTATTGTCGATGACTTAACGCATATTCGAAATAATATGTTCAATTTACAGTAGTGGTTTGTCCATTATTAGGACTAATTTAAATTATTTTTTACAAGGAATACAGTTATGAAATCTGTAGGTGTATTTATATTTTCTTTTTTATTGTTTATTAATGCCCCATTGGTTTTGTCAGAAGTTTATAAATGGGTCGATAAAAATGGCAAGACCCATTATGGGGACAAGCCCAAAAATTCAGAATCAGTGGAAATAAAAATTAAATCTGAACCAATACCTCAGAGCGATCTAGTTGAGCGACAACAAAAACGAGAGAAACTGCTAAAAATCTATGAAGAGGAAAGGGAGCAGAAAAAAGATGAAAAGGTTTTAGCAAAGGAAAAGCGGGAAGAAAGAAAAAAGCAATGCAAAAACGCGAGAGTAGAGTTGATTGATTATCAAAGAGGTGGTCAATTATTATATGAACTTGATGAAAATGGCGATAGATATTTCCTGACAGATGAAGACCGTCAGGAAAGACAGGAGTACTGGCAAAGCGAAGTCGACAGATTATGTCTGGATAAGTGGTTAAAAGATTAGATGAGCCTGGAAATTATTTTAATGATAATTTAGTTTTATATCAATGTATTCCAGATGTTTGGTTTCTGTTTCCAGGTCCGTTTCTGTTAAAGGGTGTTGTTGTAACCAATTTTCAGGAAAGTTCAACTTTAATGTCTGGTCATTAATGCTTAGTTTTATATCAGGCAGAGGATCTCGTGCTCGACTTCGATGCAGAAGAACGGCGAGTCGTAAAATAATACAAAGATAAATCATTTTGTTGTTATTACCTTGACTGTGAAGACACAGATCATCCTGAATTAATTTTCGGCGGTGAAACCGTATCAGGCTCGCGAGTCGCGCCTGTTCCTGTTTCGAAAAACCGGGCATGTCCGAATGAGTTACAAGATAAGCACCGTGTTTATGGTATTGACTGTGTGCGACTCGTAGACCAATGGTGTGCAGGTCACAACTCCAGTTGACAAGCCTGTTGTCCGGTTTATTTAAATTCCAGCTTTTCTTCACTTGTTTAAACAACTGGTTCGCTGTTTTTCTAACCCGACCTGTGTACTCAGTGTCGACCGTATATTGCATCGCCATGGTCTTAACACTTTCGTTACGAATATCTTTTTCCTGAGCGCGTCCTAACAAGTCGTAAAGTAATCCCTCTCTGAGTGCGCCGTGGCAAACAGTTAACTCATCTATTTCCAGCGCTTCAAAGCAGCCGATAAGGATGGCAACGCCACCGACAAATATGGGTAAGCGCTTTTCCGTTAAACTCGGAAATTCAATTTTGTCAATGTGACCAAAATTCAATAATTGATCTTTTAGTTTTTTTAAAGCAGAAAGTGTTATGCCAGAATCGCCCCATCCATTTTCTGTTAATATCTGCTGGATCGCACTGATCGTTCCAGATGTGCCGTAAGTTAGTTTCCAACCTTCCTGTTTATAAATTGATTCGACCGTTTCCAGTTCCTGTCGTGCAAATAATATGGCTTTACGCATACGTTTATTGGTAATTTCACCGTTGGCAAAAAAATGTTTGGTCGTATTGACACAACCCATATGCAGGCTTTCCGTTAAAATGGGATCAAACCCTTTGCCAATAATAAATTCTGTACTACCACCACCAATATCAATAACCAGACGTTTGTGTTTGTCATTGAAAATACTGTTTGAAACACCGACATAAATCAGACGTGCTTCTTCGCGTCCGGCAATGATGTCAATGGAGTGTCCCAATGCCTCTCGTGCCCTGGTCAGGAACAAACTGCCGTTGCGCGCCTGACGTAAGGTATTAGTGCCAACCACTCGTACATTCGAGCTGGGGATTTCTTTTAGGCGTTGGCCAAATTTTTCCAGACAGGAGATGCCATTTTCAATGGCTTCATCGGAAAGGAGTTGTTTCTCATTCAGGCCGCCAGCCAGGCGCACCATTTCTTTCATCTTATCAATAATAACGAGTTGATCGTTACTCTGACGAGCAACCATCATGTGGAAGCTGTTTGAACCTAAATCAATAGTGGCGTAGGTGTCGTGATTTTCGGGATTCATATCAGCTTGATATTATAAGTTGTATCGATAAACATAACACTAACAAGAGCGATTTAATTACATAAAAAGATAAATTTAATTAAAGTATAATTGTGAGTGATGAAACAATTACTAATAATGCGACATGCCAAATCGGATTGGAGCTCAGTGAGTGGAAGCGATTTTGATCGTCCATTAAATAAACGTGGTCGAAAAGATGTCCCACGAATAGCAGAATATTTGCAGCAACAAGACATTACCCCCGATAGGATACTCAGTTCACCAGCTGAACGAGCTAAAGAAACCACGGAATTATTAATCGCTGGTTTTGGTTTGTCCGGAGATGTTATTCAATGGCAACCGAAACTGTATCTAGCAGGTGCGAGTATTTTGATCGAAATGATCCGTGATGGTCTTGAGCAGGCCAATCACAGTTTATTAATTGTTAGTCACAATCCAGGGCTGGATGAAATTGTCAATTACCTGGCTTCAGAACCACCGCCTCGATCCTCGACGGGTAAGTTAATGACGACATCAGCTGTGGCTGTGTTTAATCATGTTGATGAAATTCAACCTACTCATCTTAAATTAGAGCGCCTGATCAGACCGAACGAGATTTAACGATTTGAGTAAAATCATAAACCCCTTAAGTTTTATTTGAACTATCAATATTTATCTACTCTAAGTTGCATCAAGTAAATTTTTGAGGTTTTTATGAAAAGACTAAGTTTGTTTTTTCTTGTCTTCTTTGCTCATTCTGCATGGACAGCAGATGCTGTTTTCAACCAGAGTGGTGTCGCGGTTAACGGCTACGATGTCGTTGCTTATCACGTTGAGGCAGAAGCTATTAAGGGGGAATCGAGTTATTCCCACAATTGGAATAACGTTGATTGGTATTTTTCGAACAAGGCGAATCGTGATGCTTTTGTAATATCCC
Source organism: Gammaproteobacteria bacterium (assembly GCA_965250225.1). GTDB lineage: Bacteria > Pseudomonadota > Gammaproteobacteria > Eutrophobiales > Eutrophobiaceae > CBDEUK01. Next base: position 27,145 of record CBDFNQ010000037.1, on the reverse strand, counting down.
CTGAACGTTATGCACCACAATACGGTGGTTTCTGTGCCTATGCTGCGAGCAAGGGTTCTCTGGCTCCTACTGATCCACATGCCTGGACTGTTTATAGGGACAAGCTATACCTGAACTATTCCAGTTCTGTTAAAGATATCTGGAAGAGGAATATTGATAAGTATATTGAACAGGCAGATCTAAACTGGAAATGGCTGAAGAATAAAAAATGAATTTATTTAAAATAACAATTAATCCTCGGTTTATTATTTGTAATTAATACAGTTCATAGTGCCGAACTCGATTTACAAGAAGAACTTGTAAAAAGTGAAGATGTTCAGGTACATGCCAAGTTATTATTAACGAGCTCTGATACAATTCGAAAACAATCTTTACAATGGATGCGGCAACGAAATAATACGGATGTTATTCCTTCTTTAATCTATGCCTTACGTTATGTCGGTGATGTAGATGGAGAAGTTTCCAGTTTATTGAAGTCACTAACGGGCAAAGATAATGGTGACAATTGGTTTAAATGGATGTTATGGCAGCAAGCGCATCCTGAAATAAAACCCTTTGCCGGTTTTGCAAAGTATCAATCAGAATTGTTTTCACGCATTGATCCTAAATTCACTAAATTCATTTACCCCAATGTAGAGCATGAGATTCGCCTGGAAGAAATTGCATGGGGCGGTGTCGTTAAGGATGGTATCCCTGCACTAACCAATCCTGAATTGATTAAAACAAGCAAGGCTGATTATTTAACGGATTCCGAACCGGTCTTTGGTATTGAGATTAATGGTGATCTGCGCGCGTATCCTTATCGCATTATGGATTGGCATGAGATGTTTAATGATGTGATTGGCGGTGTTCCAGTCTCATTAGCCTATTGTACTTTATGTGGTTCAGGCATTTTATTTGATACGCGCGTTGAAGGACGAGATATACCTTTTGTTTTTGGTTCTTCCGGGTTTTTATACCGCTCAAATAAACTTATGTATGATCAGGAAACGCATTCATTATGGAATCAATTTACGGGTCGTCCGGTTGTTGGAGAATTGACCGACTCGGGTATAGAGTTAAAGGTTTTGCCTGTCGTAACCACAACATGGGGTGAATGGAAAAAACAACATCCTGAGACTAAAGTATTATCATTGGATACAGGATTCCATAGAGATTACACACCGGGGAAGGCTTATAGTCGTTATTTTAATAGCCCTGATTTAATGTTTCCTGCATTGGCCGATGACAAACGGCTCGATCCAAAAGATCAGATATTTGGTCTACGAATAACAGGTGTCGAAAAGGCCTGGCCCTTGTCTTCTTTTGCTGGTGGCAAGGTAATCAATGATCGCGTTGGAGTTATACAATTGGTAATAATTGGCGATACAGAAAGTCGTACTGTCCGTGCTTATCGTTCAGAAGGACGAAAATTTGAAAAACAAGATGAGGACTTGAGTACGATTACCAGTGATGGAAAAATATGGCGGGTTACTGAAGCGGCATTGATTGGAGTTAATGGTGAAAAACTATCACGTTTGCCTGGGCACCTTGCGTACTGGTTTGCCTGGAGTGGTTATTTAGGCAAGGCTGAATTTTATCAATAATTTTTATCTATATGATTCTTGAGAGACCGTTGACTATATCGGAATGACAACATCGACTATGGTTGTGTTTAATGTTGCTGATGAATTTTTGCCGAATCACCTTGAGCTGGAATATCTAATCAGGCCGAAGGAAATCTAAGTTAGCTTGGATTTGTGGTTTCGCCTGCAGGCGACTGACTTATTTTTAAAAAGAAGTCAGCAAGAAAATTCCTTCCCCCCGGAATGCCTTGGCCTGCGGCTGTCCTCATTTCTCACACGTCATTACGCGTCGCTCAGACGAAACATCCCTGTTTCGCTTCGCTAAAAATTACATCAATGTAATTTTTCGCTATGCCGTACTCGTCACTCGGTAAGGCTTACGGGGTTTAAAGGCGTAGCATTTGTATCGAATGTTCAAAAATGGATACACTAGTATTTTGACCCATCAGATGGGTGTTATGAAATTCGCGAGGATCGCTCGGTTTTTGGTTGTTTTAAATGTCTTATCACGCAGTACTGGTTGGGACTTGTTCTTATGCATATGAAATCTAAATTGGCGGTTATTTTTTTTCTAATATCTTTTTTTCTGTTTGGTTTTTTGATAAATGAACATTCAAAAATACCAGTGCGTGTTTTTGGTGGTTTTATATGTATACCAAATGGGTATTATATTTTTAATGAAAATAGTGAAGAAGATGGCGTAATATATCATCCTAATAATGGTGAAAATAGCATCATAAAAACAGGAGGTATTAAATATATACCTGATCCTACAGTATCGGATGTTATCAAATGGGAAGTTCAAGAGAGAATATCAATAGATGATTTAAGTATAGTAATTTATCGTGTTAATAAAGATCATAAGCCTTTATCTACACATGTATTGAAAACGGTATTGATATTCAATGAAGAAGAATATTTATATTTATCTGGTAGTGATGTGAATATTTGGCGTGATATTTTAGATTCCAGTAAGGATAATCCAAGCAGTGCATGTAGATATATCAATTGGTAACTATGATAAGGAGCCGGAGTAGGTCTCTCTGTGTTTCAAAGCTTCTTTTACACATTTAAAAATTATTTACGTTCACAGACAATGTAAGCAATCCAGCCGGCATCAGCTTCACCCTGCATCGTTGGTTCAAAAATCCCATTGCCTTCATCGTCATCTCCCGTGCCTTCCCAATAAACAGTTGCTTTGAAATGACATTCTTCAAGGATGTCGAGTATCTCGGGTAGTGTCCAGATTCGCCAGGTATAAGTGAAGGCCTTTTTCATTTTTGATCCATCTTTAAAATTGAAATGGATATAGTTGGTGCACTCACCTGTGATCGGATTATATTTTGACTGATCCCAGACGTAGGTAAACCCTTTGGCCTTATGTCGGGTTTTTTCTTCCAGTTCCTGATACGCCTCGTAACCACCATAGAAATCGAGAAATAATATGCCGTCATCTTTGAGGCAGCTTTTATAAATTCTGTTGAAGTATTGTTTTATGGTTTTTCTTTCCTGAAAAATCCAGTAACTGAAGTTCATTGCCAGCAAAGCATCGACCGGTTCTATTTTTACATTCAACACATTTGCGTTGTGAATGTGAATGCGCTTTTGTTGTTCTGCTGATAACTTTGCAAGATTATTCTTTGTGCCCCATTCCAGTACGTCTTTATCGAGATCAACACAATGAGCCATATTGCTATCGCGTCTCTTTACCCATTCACAGGAGGTATTCATGGTGCCACAGAAATCTTCACGTAATGTAATAGCGTGTTTGCCGCGCAGGTCTTTGTATGTTTCGTCAATGAAATCAATTTCAGATTCAACACATTGAACAGACTCTTGATAAAGAATGTGTTTATCTGCTCGTTCGGCCATGCTCGGCCCGTTATTCTTTTTGTTCTTTTTTACCATTGTCTGTTCCGTTAAATAATTATTTTAAGTTTGGATAAATAAGAATAGAGGTATTAATGCAAAAAAAACTAGTCAGATGCACAAACAACCTCAACGCGCCGATTAAGAGAGCGCCCAGCGTCATCTTTGTTATCAGAAATGGGATTAGCCTCATCCTTTCCCAGGGCAGAGATCCTTTCATTGGATATGCCTTTACTTACTAGCGTGTCTACTAAGGATTGTGCGCGACGCTCAGGATAAATCCTGATTGTAACTATCAGAACCTTCACTTGATGTGTGTCCTTCTATTATGATTGATGAATTTTGTGATTGTTCAAGCCCTGAAAACAATTCCGAAAGAGTCTTACCAGATTCTGATTTGATGACAGCAGAATCATAATCAAAATTAATACCATAAACGATAGAACCACATCCCAGAGGGGGTGCCTCTGGTGTGAAGCATTTGGTCTCGGTGCCATCTAGTGCGGTATCCTCAGTGTAAATCCTAAATGGTCCGCCATTGCTTGAACGAACACCACGAAGCACCCCATCAGGTGTCACAGTCAATACAAATGTACTTAATGTACCATCGTGTCGGTCAATACCGGAAGCTGTCAGAACATGTCCCGCTACCGCCCCGGTTAGATCGCCCGTGTGGTCATAACAACCCGTTACCAATGTGTTGTCCAGGCTTAATTCCATTAGTACACCCCGCCCCTTCCATATTCCGCTAAATCGATCAATCAACTCAACAGGTTCCTGGTTTCCGTTACCAATAATCTCACTAAACTCGAAAAATGTTTTTTCTGTGAGAATATTGATTCCTCCGGACAGCACAACTTTTACCCATCTTACCGGTGTATTATCTGTAACAGGAATATTCGTTATCTGGTTTTTTTCAGTATGGGTTTGTAAGGTTGACGTTGCTAACAGATCAAATGCCTCATCTGCGCTTTGGTTTGACCCAAAAATTTCTACCGTCGCAATGAAGGTTTGTGAAGGACTCGGGGTTTCGCTGATGTCTGGAATTGCAAAGTTTGAAAAGTTTGTCAGGGCAGGCAACTCATACAGAAATTCTATTGAAGTTTCAGGGCCGCCAGGCTTAAGCATAAGACCATAGGAGCCAGGATTGCCGTCGATTGCCGCAAGAGCATGTTCAAATCCTGTTTTCAATTTTTCCCCATCACCAGAAACAGATAGTGGTATTGCACCCCGGGAAAAAGTTAAATAATCTATATCAACAGGAGCAGTGTTTTCCAGCTTCTGAGATAATGCAATGTTAGATATGGTGAGAGTTAGGACAAAGCCGACAATTAATTTATATACTTTGTTTGAGGGCATAGTGTTTCTTTCAAATTTTAATTCGTGAAATATTTAATCGCAGTATACCTGAGTAATGTTATTGGAGTGAATGTCTATATAAACAAGGCTTATAACTGGCAGTATTGAAGCAAGGGTTAGGTAAAATTAAATAGAAACTATGAGGATAAATAAATGAGTTGGTGGGGCAAGATCATAGGCGGTACGGTGGGATTCATGATGGGTGGTCCATTAGGGGCTGCTTTGGGCGCAGCGCTTGGACATAATATTGATAAAGGTTCTGAATTTATAGGCGGCACGACACGTTCGAACGGTTCACGAGAACGCATTCAAACGGCGTTTTATACGGCAACTTTTTCCGTTATGGGGCATGTCAGTAAGGCTGATGGTCGCGTTAGTGAAGATGAGATCGCCCTGGCTAAACAAATCATGGATCAAATGGATTTAAATCAAGAGCAACGTAAGACGGCCATGGCTTTGTTTAATCAGGGTAAGAACAAAGATTTTCCTCTGGAAGATGTGTTGCTGCAGTTTAACCATGAGCTTGGTCTGCAAATGAATCTAAGGCGCATGTTTATGGAAATCGAGATCATGGCTGCTTATGCCGATGGGGTTATGCATCCAAAGGAAAAAGAACTGTTATTAAAAGTCAGTTCCCTGATTGGATTTTCCCGCGCTCAATATAACCAACTGGAGTCCATGATCCAGGCACGATTTAATGCGGGTGGAATAAGTCCACAAGCAGGACCAACGGTTAAAGATGCGTATTCCATTTTAAATGTGGATAAAAATTCAACGGATGCCGAGGTGAAAAAAGCCTATCGACGGCTTATGAGTCAACATCACCCGGATAAACTGGTGGCAAAAGGTTTGCCGGAAGAAATGATGAAAATGGCTGCACAAAGAACCCACGAGATAAAACAGGCCTATGAGACGATAAAAGAACAACGGGGTTTGAAGTGAAACGGAATATTATTGCTATCGGTGGTGGGCGGATCATGGTTCCTTTTCATCGAGAACCACAAACTCTGTCCATCGATCGTGCTATCGTTAAAAGATCAAAAAAGAAAACACCAAAATTGTTATTTATTCCTACCGCCAGTGAAGATGATCTGGAATATTGCCAGGCCATAGAGCGTTTATACAGTGATCGACTTTCTTGTCAGGTTGAAAATTTATTGTTGTTCAAGGATCGACCTTCACTGAAAGGCATAAGAGAAAAGATTTTATCGGCTGATATTATTTATGTAGGTGGTGGAAACACTTTGCGAATGATGAAGCTCTGGCACCGATTAGGGATTGATAAATTATTAGATAAAGTACGAAGGCAAGGTGCGGTTTTGTGTGGCCTGAGTGCGGGCGCCATTTGCTGGTTTCGTCAGGGCAATAGCGATTCAAAAAAATTCAGTAATGACCATGACAATTCACTGATTCGTGTAAAAGGTTTGAATTATGCAGATTTGTTGCTATGCCCACACTACGATACTGAAAAACATCGGCAGCCGGGTTTAAAGACCATGATGAAAAATACCCAGGGCATCGCCATAGCATTGGAGAACTGTACAGCAATGGAGATCGTCGATGATCAATACCGGATATTGACATCCAAAAAAAATAAAAATGCCTGGAAAATTTACTGGAATAATGGTCAATATTTCAAGATGAATATACCAAAAGATAAGACTTTCCGAAATCTCAATAATTTACTCGCGATGTAAACATACATACAGCTAATTTGTGGCAAAGGGCTCTTTTTCAAATTTATAAATTTACAGGAAACTATAACAGTGAGTAACGATGAAGGTAGATGGCTTAATTTTCCCAGTCTGGGATAGAGGTCCCTGAAACTATTAGAGTTATAAAAAAGCATCTTGATAGATGCTTTTTTATTTATGAGATAGTCTGAATAGAAAATCTAAAATTATTTTGGTATATGTAATAATTTTAGAGAAATAAGTCTGCGGTTAGAGAAAAAGATTCAGGATATACATTCAGTCGCTGCTGCTGTGCGTGCGTTGGGCAATGAAAAGTGCAATCAGTGTCGCGACCACACCCGACAGTAGATAATAGCCCGCGAATTCGACTCCGAACCAGACCGTCAGGCTGAGGGCGATGATCGGCGCGAAGGCCGCCCCGAACAGCCATCCAAGATCGGTGCTCAATGCTACACCAGTGAAACGGTATTCCCGTTCAAACCGGTGCGGCAGCGTGCCGCTTGATTGGCCAAAGCACAGGCCGAGCAAGCCGAAACCGAACAGCACGAAGAGCCAGGCATTATCCTGCAAAGTGCCGATGAAAAAACTCAGCACGCCGACCATCGCTGTGACCACGATCAGGAAACGTCGGCGACCGAAGTGATCTGCCAACAAACCCGACAGGACACAGGTAAATATTGCCAGGACGGCACCGACCGTTTGCATGAGCAACAGATCGGGAACCGACAACACTGGGAATAGCTTGATGTAACCCAGCAGGAAGATGGTGACTATGTGAAACAGTGCAAAGGAGGCGAGCGATAAATAGGCTCCGAGAATGACCTGCGGCCAGTGGTTTTTCAAGACCTCCCGCGCCGGGCTACCTTGCAGATAGTGATGGCTGACCGCATTTTCGTATTCCGGGGTATCGATCAGACGCAGACGCGTAAACAGTGCGACCACTTGCAGCGACAATACGACCATGAACGGGAATCGCCAGCCCCAGTCGATGAATTCCTCTGGGGTCAGGTAATTGGTCAGCACATAAAAAATCGATGCCGCGATGGCAAATCCGATGGGGCCGCCGAGCTGCGGTACCATTGCATACCAGCTTTTTTTGTGCTCTGGTGCATTCAGCATCATGATAATCGGCAAGCCTTCCGGCACGCCGCCGGAACCGAGGCCCTGACCGATACGCGTGACGCAGAGTAATATAGGCGCGACAATGCCGATGTCAGCGTAGCTCGGTATGAAACCGACGAAAATTGTTGAACCGCCGAGCAAGAACATCGCCGCCGTCACCCTGGCGGCACGGCCGACCCGTTTTTCGAGGGGCACGAATATCAATCGCGCAAAACCACGCGAGATGAAAGCCAGCGAAAATACACTGAAGGACATCAACGTAGCGGGAATCAGGTCGTAGTTCGAAAAAAATACTTTGGGGAATACCAGCGCACAGGCAATGGCAAAAACGAAAAAACCGAAATATTCAGAAATGCGGGTCATGATGACGGTCGCGACTATCTGGTCAGGGTGCATGATATCAGCGTCTGCTGGTGGCAAATCCTGATTCGCTGTACTTATATTCATATTCAATGCTATGACTCCTGACCTGTGAATTCAACCAAGCCCTGTACTAGTCATTCGCACGCCAGACCCTAATAAGCAGCGTACACAGGTACAACGGTAAATGCCGATTCTCGGTGCGAATATTTAAATACTGCTTTCTCAAACACGATTTGTCCGGTTTGCAATTAGATGCGGTTTTATCATCCGCCTATATTTATTTGCAATCAACATATGCATCAAAGCTGTAATCGGACTACGATACTTTATAACATTGGCTCAATAATCAAAAGTCAATTTTTATTTGGTCGCGTGTGTTTAAGTCATGTTAGAATTCCTTATCGTATCATTGTAGCCTTACGTTAATTAAAAAACCGACGCATCTGGCACAGGGCTGACGCTAGAGTGAAATTAGAACCGAACTAGCTGAGACTATAGGAGTTCTTGAGAATAATAATATGGGGATAAAAAATCGGTTAGTCACCAGCCTACTATTGCTAGTCAACACACTTACACTGTCCGGTTGCAACTGGGTAGTGATGAATCCATCTGGCGACATTGCGAAACAGCAGGCGTTCCTGATCACCATCTCCACCCTACTGATGTTGATCGTCATCGTACCGGTGATTATCCTGACTATCCTGTTTGCCTGGAAATATCGCGCGTCGAGCCGCAACGCCGAATACGATCCTGATTGGCACCACTCGCCCACGGTCGAGACCGTTGTCTGGACGGCACCGCTAATAATAATCCTGGTGCTCAGTGGAATTACTTTCGTTGCTACCCATCGGCTGGATCCTTATATGCCGATCCGCCAGATCAGTGCAGACGTACCCGTTCCTGAAAATATCGACACCCTCGTCATCGAGGCGGTAGCACTGGACTGGAAGTGGTTGTTCCTCTATCCCGAGCAGGGTGTTGCGACGGTCAATGAGGTCGCGGCACCGGTCGACCGGCCGATCCAGTTCAAGATTACTTCGGGTTCTGTGATGAACTCACTCTATATTCCCGCGCTCGCCGGGCAGATTTACGCAATGTCGGGTATGGAAACAAAACTGCACGCAGTAATCAACGAAGAAGGTGTATACGATGGCTTTTCTGGCAACTACAGTGGCCATGGTTTTTCAGGGATGCGTTTCAAATTTCATGGTATGGATGAGGTTGGATTCGATAACTGGATTGAAAAACTACGCGTCTCGGGAGGATCACTTGTCAGCACATCCTATCTCGAACTGGAAAAACAAACGACAAACCATCCCGTGATCTATTACGGCAATGTTGATAAGCGTCTTTATCACAATATATTGAATCGCTGCGTCGAAGTCGGCACGACCTGTATGGACGAGCTTATGCATCGGGATACACATCGGTCTGAACACACAGTCAAGCACGAGGGGAAATAAACGAGCATGGCTAAAGATTACGCAGCAATTTACGCCGACGATCGCTGGTCACCAGTTTTCGGAAAATTGTCCTGGGATGTCATTCCTTACTACGAACCGCTCCTGATTGTGTCATTCATCGGCGTCATCATCGGCGGCGGTGCGCTGTTGGGCTGGATTACTTACAAAAAGCTCTGGCGCTATCTGTGGCAGGAATGGTTCACCAGTATAGACCACAAGAAAATCGGCATTATGTACATCATCCTCGCGCTGGTTATGCTAGTTCGAGGATTCGCCGATGCCTTGATGATGCGCGCGCAGCAATCCATCGCATCGAGCGGGGGCACGGGTTTTCTGGATGCGCATCACTATGATCAGATATTTACCGCGCATGGCATGATCATGATCTTTTTTGTTGCTATGCCGCTGGTGACTGGTTTCATGAATTTCGTGATGCCATTACAGATCGGCGCGCGCGATGTCGCCTTTCCATTCCTCAATAACTTTAGCCTCTGGATGACCATTGGTGGCGCCATGCTGGTCAACGTCTCCCTGTTTATCGGCGAGTTCGGACAGACCGGCTGGCTCGCCTATCCGCCGCTATCGGGGATCCATTTTAGCCCCAGTGTCGGTGTTGATTACTATATCTGGGCATTACAGATCGCGGGCATCGGCACGACACTGTCGGGCATCAATCTACTAGTGACCATCATTAAGATGCGCGCGCCCGGAATGACTTTCATGAAAATGCCGGTGTTCACCTGGACTGCCCTGGCGACCAATGTCCTGATTATTGCGGCCTTTCCGATATTGACCGCAGTGCTCGCGCTATTGAGCCTAGATCGTTTTCTCGATATGCATTTCTTCACCAATGATCTGGGCGGCAACGCTATGATGTACATCAACCTGATCTGGATCTGGGGCCACCCCGAGGTGTATATCCTGATCCTGCCTATATTCGGCATCTATTCCGAGGTGGTCGCAACCTACTGTCGTAAACAGATCTTCGGCTACGACTCGATGGTGTACGCGATCCTGGTTATAACGATCCTGTCTTATATTGTGTGGCTGCACCATTTTTTCACCATGGGGTCGGGGGCCAGCGTCAACGCATTTTTCGGTATAACAACCATGATTATCTCGATCCCGACCGGGGCCAAGGTATTCAACTGGTTGTTCACCATGTACAAGGGTCGTATCACTTTTGAATTACCAATGATGTGGACAATAGCATTTATCATAACCTTTGTGATTGGTGGCATGACCGGCGTACTGTTGGCGGTACCACCTGCCGATTTTGTGCTGCACAACAGCCTGTTTCTGGTTGCACATTTTCACAATGTCATCATCGGTGGTGTTGTATTTGGCGTATTCGCCGGATTCTACTACTGGTTTCCTAAGGCCTTTGGCTACCGTCTGGAGCCCTTCTGGGGTAAAGTTTCTTTCTGGACTTGGGTGATCGGTTTTTATCTGGCCTTCATGCCACTCTACGTGCTCGGTCTGATGGGCGTCACGCGACGCTTGAGTGAATTTCCGGATACCACACTCAGTGGCTATTTCAATATTGCCACGGTCGGCGCCTTGTTCATCGCGGTGGGTATTGCCGCCTTTTTAGTGCAACTGTATGTGAGCTACCGGAAACGCGACGAATTGCGCGACCACACCGGTGATCCATGGGGTGATGGACGTACGTTGGAATGGTCGACTTCGTCGCCGCCGCCGCAATACAATTTCGCGTTTACGCCGCAGGTGCACAAATTCGATGCCTGGTGGGATATGAAACAGCGTGATTATGCGCGCCCTGTTGACGGCTTTAACTCTATTCACATGCCGAAAAACACTGGTGCCGGAATTATACTTGCGGGTCTCTGCACGGTGATGGCCTTTGCCCTGGTCTGGCAGATCTGGTGGCTGGCAGCAGTTGCTTTTATCTCAGTGATAGTAGGCGCCATCATCCATACCTTCAATTATGATCGGGAATATTATATTCCGGTGGAGGAAGTTAAAGCCGTCGAGGCCATGCGCAGTGAGCAGTTAGCTAAGGGCAGCTCGGTATGAGCAATGTAAATCCACCCATTGTAAAGGCCGACGAGGCACCCGCTTTTTATGTAAAAGAAGAACCTCATATTGCGTCCGGCACACTCTTGGGGTTCTGGCTCTACCTGATGAGCGATTGTCTGATCTTTGCGGCGTTGTTCGCCACCCGTGCGGTGGTCGGATCCAATTTCGCGGGATCGCCGCTACCGAAGGACGTGTTCGATATCAAGTTGATTCTGGTTTCTACCTTTTGCCTGTTGTTTTCCTCGATAACCTACGGTTTTGCCGTGTTGCAAATGCAAGAGAACCGCCTTAACTGGACTCTGTTTTGGCTAGCGATTACTGGACTGTTAGGGTTCGCATTTGTCTCCATTGAACTATACGAATTCAATCATTTGATCCATGTTGGCGCCTCACCGCAATCCAGCGCTTCCTGGTCCTCGTTCTATGCACTGGTCGGCACTCATGGTCTACATGTTTCCTTCGGTCTGCTGTGGATGATCGTGCTGATGGTGCAGGCCAGGAAGTACGGTTTAACGATCGCCAACAAGCGTCGCCTGTTTTGTCTGAGCATGTTCTGGCATTTTCTCGACCTCGTCTGGATCGGTGTTTTTTCACTCGTCTATCTGACTGGAGTATTGATATGAGCGCTCACGACCAAGCAGAACAACATGTTGAGGGCGCGCCACATGCCACCTTTGATGAGTATTTGATCGGTTTCTGTCTGTCAGCGGTGCTAACCATCATCCCATTCTGGATAGTGCTCGGTGATGTATTTGAAAGCGCGAACCTGAAAATTTTTATCATCATTTCTTTCGGTATCGTGCAAATGGTCGTGCACATGATCTATTTTCTGCACTTGAATACCAAGTCTGAGGCTGGCTGGATTCTCATCTCGCTCGCCTTCACCCTGATGCTCGTGGTTATAGCAATCGCGGGCTCAGTATGGATTATGTGGCATCTCGATCGCAACATGATGCCGCTGATGATAGAAGCTGCACGCGCGCTGCCTTAAACGCGAGGGCTTCTTCAATGACCGCGCCAAATCCATTAGCCTGGCCCATAAAATGAACTTGGGCGGTAAATCGCCACTATCAATATCCAGAATTCCAAAGCTGCTGATTTTGGGCACGATCAGTATCACGATCCTGGGTTTGGTTCTGCTCGGCAATTGGCAACTCAGGCGTCTTGATTGGAAAATCGCGCTGATCGAACGTGTTGAAAGCCGCGCGTTCGCAGCGCCTATCGCCGCTCCCTCTGCTGCCTCCTGGCCCAACATCACTCGCGAAATCGACGAGTATCACCGCGTCACAATCCATGGGCGTTTTTTACACGAACGGGAAACCCTGGTCTGGGCATTGACCGAACGCGGCAATGGCTACTGGGTCTTGATCCCACTGCTGACTCCCACCGGTGAAACTGTTCTGATAAACCGTGGCTATGTACCCACTACTGCCACTAACCCGGCACAACGCAAGGACGGACAGATCGATGGAGAGGTTTCGATCACGGGTTTGCTGCGCATTAGCGAACCCGGAGGGATTCCGCTGCGTGACAATGACCCGATTGCTGAACGCTGGTACTCACGTGATGTCGTCGCGATCGCTCGGGCTCGGGAGCTGATCAATGTCGCACCGTATTTTATCGATGCAGACGACACCGCCAATCCTGGCGGATTGCCAATCGGCGGCATGACCCGGCTCAGCTATCGTAATGCCCATCTCATCTACGCGTTGACCTGGTATGGTCTGGCTCTGTTGCTCGCCGTAATGACCCTGCGTGTGATCTGGCTCGAGCGCAAGAGCTTTCTGCTGGTTTCGGCAGGACAAAAGTGATTCAAAAAAATTCAGTAACGATGGAGATAGGTCGCTGGTTCGCGTAAAGGGTTTGAATTATGCAGATTTGTTGCTATGCCCACACTACGATACGGAAAAACATCGGCAGCCGAGTTTAAAAATCATGATGAAAAATACCCAGGGCATCGCCATAGCATTGGAGAACTGTATAGCGATGGAGATCGTTAATGATCAATACCGAATATTAACGTCTAAAAAGAACAAAAATGCCTGGAAAATTTACTGGGATAAATGATGAATATTCTAAGGTAAAATTGCCGAAAGACGAGATTTTCCGAAACTTCGATAATGTACTAAGGAAATAAACGTGGCCTATGGTTAATTTCCATTGGGCAAATCCGTGCGATGATTGTCCTTTTTCAAATCCATATCAATAAATTTACAGGAAACTATAACAATGAGTAACACTGAAGGTAGATGGTTAAATTTACCCAGCCTGGGTTTGTCCTTACGGGTTTTGTTTACCGGTTATCTGTTGGCAACCGGTCTTGGTTTATTAATGGCTGGTGGCCAAATCTTGTTAACCCATGGCATGGCCGATGGCGAGTTTGGTTTATCATTCGATGACGTGGTTTACAGTTATTATGGAAATCGTGGTAACAGCAAACTGGAATCAAAATTGAATGGTTCCATGAAGGATAAGGCATCGGATGAAGTGCGGGCCGATATTATCCATTGGGCTCGTGAGGGCGCAAGTCAGGAAGGCTACGAAAGCAAAATTAAAGGACATATTCAACAAAATTGTGTTGCCTGTCATGGTGCAATCCCTGGGCTTCCTTCGTTTAATAGTTACGATGAATTGCATGAGGTTGCCAGGACAGATGAAGGTGCCACAGTTGATACGTTAACACGTGTTTCTCACATTCATCTATTTGGCATTTCGTTTATATTTTTCTTTGTTGGGCTTATATTCAGTTTTTCCGTCGGTATACCAAAATGGTTAAAAGAACTGTCCATTGCATTGCCGTTTGCTTTCTTGATCCTTGATATCTTTTCCTGGTGGTTAACTCGCTGGTTTCCGGCTGCTGCCTGGTTGACGATCATCGGTGGCTTTGGTTATTCAATGGCCTCGGCTTTTATGTGGTTCACTTGTATGTATCAGATGTGGATACTGCCGAGGAATGGTAAAGAATATAAGATTAATGCCTGGACAGATGATTAATTTGTTTTTGCAATAATTTTAAAATTTTCAGGTCAATAAAAAAACAGCTATTAAGCTGCTTTTTTTTTAAATGGTAAAAGAATTATTTTGCTAACATTTTTTTTATCATTCCAATAACGGCCATTAACACAGCACCGCCTGCACCACCTCCGGCGAGACTGCCTACGATACTCGCGACATCCATTCCACCAGTGGTAGTCATAACGCCAAGCATTGCCAGAAGTTGACCACCCAGACCACCACCGACAATTCCTGCCAGGGAATTACCAACAGTACCCAGTGATAAATTTTTAAATAAAGAACCGGCAACATTACCGCCAACTGCTCCGCCGATGAGTTGTATAATTAAAGGCAACATACTTTCCATAATCTTTCCCCTTATTGATGTTGTTTATAAATTATAATTAACTGTCATTATTCTATATCAGAGATACAACTAAAATTCTCATGATATAAGCAAGCCAATTATGAGACAGATGGAATCAAAAATCTAAAGTTATTTTGTGTTTTCAACATTTTATGTAAGTGATTGATACAAAAAAAATCAGGAAACACTTTCAGTCTCTAACCATTTTTCCCTAAGAAACAGGAAACAGGCTGTTGAAAATCCAGCCGAGCTAAAGATCATACACATCACCATAATCTGATAACGTGCAGCTATAAACGGGGATACCCCGGATAGTATTTGCCCTGTCATCATGCCGGGTAGTGAAACCAGTCCAACGGCGAACAAGGAATTGATGACCGGTATCATTGCTGTTTGAAAAGCGATGATCCTTGCTCGTTCATAAGCTGTTCCGTTTTGAATTTCCGCTTCTAATCTTTCTGCTGACAGGCTGACACTGTTCATTGAATTGGCAAAGATCATCCCGGCGAGTGGGATAATGTAATGTGCTTTGTGCCATGGGTCGAGTTGCAGAACCCCGGCTGTAATCAATGCCAGGGTGAATCCACCACCGAACAAAATAGCGAATAATGAAATAATAAACAGTCTGAAAGTTTTCGTTTTACTAGTGTTCAGTGCTATCCAGCTGGATGTCATGATCATTACAAACAAAACAGCACTAATAATGAGGCTTGAATTTGAATCAAAAATAAAAACCAGTACGTAACCGATCAACAATAACTGAGCAAGCATTCTAAATAGCGCATAGATTGCGTTGCCTGCTTGCAGTTGCCAACGCCACATTAAAAAAATAACAAAGACAACCGGGATAAAACTAATCAAAAGTTGTTTGAAGGAAATTGTTTCGATCATAAATTTGATAGAAGTGTTGATTTAGTCTTTGTATATAGGTTCAGAATACAGTTCTATTGCACTACACATTACCCTGCATATCTGTCCAGCTTCAGGACTTTCTATTTTACTTTTAAGATGTTTGTTCGAAAGATAGATTTTTCCTGCATGTTCAACATTCCCTTCCATAACCAGTTCATTATCAAGATAGACACTGACCTGTTTACCCTGGCTCAATTCAGGGTGACGTAGTACAAATTTTTCTTTCAATGTAAACTCTGTGTCTTCCCCATCGTATTTTTTCATTTTGATATCAAATTCGCCAATTTCCCGCCGTTTATTATTACGAAACTTTGCCTCGTAGTCCCATTTAGTTATGACTCGTTTTCCAAAAACAAATGTGATGATAATCAGGACTACGAATAAGCCTCCCATACCATAACCGATATATTTGAATATGCTGCCTATTGCTTCCATATAATCACATTTGAGTTAACTATCTTTATCGAGTTTTTGTATTCGAAAATTATTGTTTGTTGTATGAAAAATTTTCTTGTCTTATGCTTAATTGATTATGCGTTTCGATACCCAATACCGGCGAGCCCAATAGTTATCATTCATACTGGAAATTGTGACGCCTCTACTGGTGGAGGCATGTAAAAACTGTGAGTTGCTAAGGTAAATTCCGACATGGCGTTGGCCTTTGTTTCTTTTGAAAAATACCAGATCACCAGTAATGAGCTCATGTTTCTCAATTTTTCTACCAACGTTAACTTGTTCGCGAGTGGAGCGCGGGAGTAATAAAGAAAATTGATTGCGAAATGTCAAAAAGACAAAACCTGAACAATCGACGCCCTGTTTACTTAGGCCGCCATATTTATATCGCGTCCCTTGCCATTCATGATGCTGTGCCAATAATTTAGCTTTTATAGAAACAGAGTGATCCGGTGTATTCTGTTTAGATTGTTTTGCTTGTGGGTGGTTGTTTGCCTGGTGTGTCTGCTGAGATTGTGTCTCTACTTCAATCTGCTTTGTCTCTTTACGAGGGGAACTGCTACAGGATGTAATTATTAAAATAATAAAGACTGGTAGTAGGTATTTCATAATCTGTTTGAGTTATGAAAGTTTAACTGGTTCGATAGACATGAATGGCACTCCTAATTGAATCAAACGCAAATTTATCCAGATCAATGGACGTTACTTGAACCCACAGAAAATCACTCACATCATCATTAACATTAATCACTGGTTTTTGATCCAGACGGATCACAAAAAAAAGATCCAGTGTATTGTACAGGACATTTTCGTATTCATAACGATTAGTAAAACTACAAAGATAGTCGCCAAGTTCTTCATTAAGTTCTCGCAGCAACCCTTGTTCTGCTGTTTCTTTTTTCTCTACGAAGCCGCCCGGTAAATCTAACATACCCTGGCATGGGTCATTTGCTCGTTTAACCAGCAGGATTTCATCACCTGTCGACATGATCGCTGAACTCGTCGCAGCGACATTGTGATAATAAAGAAAATCACACGTATTGCATTTGAATGCCTTGTTTTGATATGGTGCAAATGTCTTTTTGCCGCAAACAGGGCAAAAGCGAATTATTTTTTTAGTCATCGTTCTTTCAATAGAAAAAAATAAATGAATACCACGATAAGTTGTCAAGTGTATCGCGCATCGCGTCAGGAAGAAATGTACGTGTATCTTAAAGAGGGTCTGGAAACCGATTCTTTACCAGCTGAGTTAATGGCTCTGGTAAAAGATCTGACTCATGTGATGGATCTTGAGTTGAGTCCGGAGCGAAAGCTGGCACGTGAAAATGTTGAGCTCGTGATCGAAAATCTAAATTCAAATGGCTTCCATCTGCAAATGCCTCCTGATCCGCTGAAACCCAATCTCCATATCGGAGACTGATCAAAATCTTGTTAAATGAATCTGCGGTTTATAATTTGTATTTACTTCGGCAGGCGATCCTGTTCTGAGGAAGGCTTGTCTGATTCTTCCCAATATTCACCTTCTATCGTTACATTATCCTGTTGTTCTGCAGTAGTTTGACCTCGGCGAGAAGCCAGAAAATGCCGTAATAGATAATTGGCAACATGGATACGGATACCGGGTATTAGACATAAAAAACCAACCGCATCGGTAAAAAAACCGGGTGTGAGTAACAGGGCACCAGAAACCAGTAACATCAAACCTTCGATTATCTCAGTCGCTGGAAGTTTCCCCCGGTCTATATTTTCCTGTACCCGTGCCAGAGTTGACAGGCCTTGCAGCCGTAACAGACTGGTGCCGATAATGGCAGTGATGATGATGATAAGGATGGTATTCAGTGCCCCGATCCTGCTGCCAACTGCAATCAGCAGATAAATTTCAATGATCGGAACGATAATAAATAACAGGAATACTATTCTAAACAAAATTAAGTCGCCTTTGGTGATGAGCTCACGTTATGATCCAGTGTTTTACCATTATCGTTGCAGGAATCAAACTGATATCGTGAGATCGACTAAATTATGATCCAGACCGAGCAATATATTTTGGTGTTTTGTACCTGTCCAGATGCAGCGGCTGCCAGGGTAATCGCAGAAAAGCTGGTGGTGGAATCATTGGCCGCTTGTGTCAACGTGGTGTCCGGTCTGGAGTCACTTTATCAATGGCGGGGAAAACTGCAGACCGACAGGGAAGTGCTACTGATCATCAAGACAGAAAAAAGCCGGCTGGATGATGTGGAAGCTGCGATATTGGCGTCGCATTCCTACGAACTTCCAGAGATAATCGCAGTCCCTATCGAGGCAGGTTCTGAATCTTATCTTAACTGGTTATCTGAGAACATTATTTCAAAATGAATAGCGTACGGTTCATATTTTTATCCCTTTTTATCGGTTTACTAGTCAGCCCAGTCCATGCTCTATCGCTTGGAGATAAGTTCGGTGAAATATTTTCCAACGAAGGTTCCATAGAAAATGAAATTCTCGATCCGGAACAGGCGTTTGTGTTGAGTGGAGAAGTGCTTGATGCGAACCAGTTACGCCTTACGTGGAAGATAGAGCCAGGTTATTATCTTTATCAAAATCGTTTTGGCTTCGATTCTATGACCGGGTCTGTACAGATCGGCGAATACAGCCTGCCCGATGGCAAAGAAAAAGAAGACCCGTCTTTCGGTACGGTGGTGGTAAATACCGGTCTGACAGAAATGACGATACCTGTCGTACGAGCGGAGAATGGGTCACAAAATTTTCAATTAGAGGTGGCTTACCAGGGTTGTAAAGATAATTCTATTTGTTACCCACCGATTAAAAAGCTGGTTGATTTTGTTTTGCCAGAAGTGATGGCTGAGGCAGAACTGAATAATGCAACTGGTGCAGATAAGAATTTAGGCATTGATCCATTGCAAACAGGATTAAAGCTGTCTGAACAAGATGCGATCACCAGGCAACTGGCGGAAAAAAGCCTGTTGATAAATCTATTCGTCTTTTTTGGTTTTGGTTTTTTGCTTTCTTTAACACCCTGTATCTTCCCGATGATCCCTATCTTGTCCGGCATCATCGTGGGCCAAGGTAAAGACTTAACAACCCGCCATGCTTTTATGTTGTCTCTGGTGTATGTGCTGGCAATGGCGTTAACTTATGCTGTTCTTGGTGTGATAGCTGGTTCGTTTCATTTTAATCTGCAGGCAGCATCACAGAACGTCTGGGTTATTTCGGGTTTTTGCCTGGTGTTTGTTTTACTCGCCCTATCAATGTTTGGTTTTTATGAATTGCAATTGCCGAGTGCAATTCAATCGCGTTTGAATGCCTTATCGAATGATCAAAAAACCGGTTCATACCATGGCACAGCGTTAATGGGAGTCTTGTCGGCTATCATCGTTGGTCCGTGTGTTGCGCCTCCTCTGGCCGGGGCCTTGTTGTATATCAGTCAAACCGGTAATGCCTTGCTCGGTGGTCTGGCCTTATTTTCTATGGGCCTGGGATTGGGTGTTCCTTTATTAATCATTGGCACCTCTGCAGGTAAGTTATTACCCAAAGCTGGTGGCTGGATGGACGCCATTAAGGCTGTGTTTGGTGTCATTCTGTTAGGTGTTGCTATCTGGTTTCTGGAGCGCATATTACCAGGGTTCATAACCTTAATTCTCTGGGGAATATTATTGATAGTCACAGCAATCTATATGGGCGCACTGGATAAACTGGAGACGTCCAGTCGTTGGCCACGTTTGTGGAAAGGCATCGGTTTGGCGTTGCTGGTTTATGGCAGCATCTTGATCATCGGTGCAGCAACTGGTGGTAATGATGTCTTCAAGCCACTGGATAATCTTTCTTCAGGAGAGACAGTATCAAAAGAACTGGCGTTTAATAAAATTAAAAGTCTCAATGATCTAAATGCCAAATTGCAGGAGGCAAGTCTGGATGGAAAGGCTGTAATGCTCGATTTTTATGCGGACTGGTGTATCACGTGCAAAGAAATGGAAAAATATACCTTCAGCGATCCCGCTGTTCAGGCGAGTTTAAAAAATGTGGTTTTACTTAAAGTAGATGTGACAGCTAATGATCAAATTGATCAGGCCTTACTGAAACATTTTAATTTATTTGGCCCACCGGCCATCTTGTTTTTTAGCGATGTCGCCGAAGAACGCCTGCCGTATAGACTGATCGGTTTTGTTGAAGCGGATGAATTTGTACTCCATGTGAAACAAGCCACTGCTTTATGAATAAATTACTCAGCATCGCCGGTGCTATTGCTATTCTGGCCATTGCTTCCTACGCGGGTTTTCAGTTACAACAATATTTTCAGGGAACATCAGCAACTGAAGAACAAAATTCAACTGTAAATCTGGATGATAAAAGCATTATTGGCATGCCGCGCCCAGATTTTAGCCTGCCCGATCTTGGGGGTGATGTGCGGCATATATCAGGGTGGGATGGTAAAGTTCTGGTGATCAATTTTTGGGCTACCTGGTGTCCACCCTGTAGGGAAGAAATTCCTGAATTTATTCATCTACAAAATCAATATGCTGAGCAGGGGCTGCAATTTATCGGTATAGCCTTGCAGGTGGCGGAAGAAGTCAGGCCGTTTTACGACGAGATCGGTATGAATTATCCGAGCCTGGTTGGAGAACAGTCCGTTATTTCCATCGCAAAATCCTATGGAAATACACTCGGCGCGTTACCCTATACAGTCATTATCGATCGATCGGGTATTGTTCAATTCACCAGGCGTGGCCCAGTATCGATAAAAGAAGCCAGAGAGATCATCGACTCTTTGCTTTGAATTTCTTATAAATTCCTCGAACCTGCGATTATCTTCTGCTAAGATGCAGCTAATTGCACTATAATTAGAATAATAAAAGCGAGGGTGGCGTGGCAAAATTCCTGGTATTAAATGGTCCCAATCTGAATCTTCTGGGAGAACGTGAGCCTGAGGTTTATGGTTCGACGACCCTGGTGGAAATTGATCGCCATATTAAAGATTTTGCCAAAAAAGCGGGTCATCAACTGGACTGTTTCCAGACCAATGCTGAGCATAGATTGATAGATCGTGTTCATGCCGCGAAAAAGTCAGGCGTGGATTTCATCATTATTAATCCAGGTGCGTTTACCCACACGAGCATTGCGCTGCGCGATGCCTTTCTTGGGGTTCAAATACCATTCATAGAGGTTCATCTGTCGAACGTATATTCCCGTGAAGAGTTTCGTCGGCATTCCTATCTGTCAGACATTGCTGTTGGCTTGATCAGCGGAGTAGGCGCCATGGGTTATGAGCTGGCTTTACTGGCGGCAATTAGTAAATTATCGAATTAATCAAGAAAACAGAGAGAAGTTTCATAAATGGACATTCGTAAAGTAAAAAAACTCATCGAGCTTTTGGAAGAATCTGGCGTCACCGAAATTGAAGTCTGTGAAGGTGAAGAATCGGTTCGGATCAGTCGTCAGGCGTCTCCAGCTGCGCAGACTATGGTGCAAACGCCGCAAGTCGTACATGTACCCTCGATCCAAACGCAAGCTTCTACGGGCGAAGAGACTGTAGCTGCAAGCCCGGAATCGGTAGATGAAGGTCATATCGTTAAGGCACCCATGGTAGGAATTTTTTATGCGGCCTCTGGCCCGGGCGAGCCGCCTTTTGTACAGTTGGGGAAACAGGTATCCAAGGGAGATGTCTTGTGTGTGGTTGAGGCGATGAAGATCATGAATCAAATCGAGACCGACATCAGTGGTGAAATAACCAAGACCCATGTGGAAAACGGCGAGCCTATTGAATACGGCCAAGCCTTGTTTACCATTCGTTGAGTTATTTGTTGGTAAAAAAACCTGTTAGCTAACCTGATTGAAAAATTATTGAATATTTATGCTGGATAAAGTTGTCATTGCCAATCGTGGGGAAATAGCCTTACGGATCTTACGAGCCTGCCGCGAACTCGGTATCAAAACCGTTGCTGTTTATTCTGAAGCTGATCGCGAACAAAAACATGTCTTTCTTGCAGATGAATCTGTTTGCATTGGTCCAGCAATGAGCGCCGATAGTTATCTGAACATTCCTGCCGTGATCAGTGCTGCTGAGGTCACCGATGCTGTTGCAATCCATCCGGGTTATGGTTTTTTGTCAGAAAACGCGGATTTTGCTGAACGAACTGAGCAGAGCGGTTTTATTTTCATTGGCCCCAAAGCAGAAACCATCCGTATTATGGGGGACAAGGTCTCTGCGATCTCTGCTATGAAAAAAGCTGGCATTCCCTGTTTGCCTGGTTCTGATGGCGTGCTTGAAGACAATCCCGATGAATTTATACCGTTGGCAAGAAAGATCGGCTATCCAGTGATCATCAAGGCCTCTGGTGGTGGTGGTGGCCGTGGCATGCGTGTTGTCCACAGTGAAGCGGCGTTAAAGAGTGCCGTGACACTGACCCGTTCTGAGGCTGGGATTGCCTTTGGCAACCCGGATGTTTACATGGAAAAATTTCTCGAACAACCACGACACATCGAGATCCAGATCCTGGCCGATGAACATGGCAATGTGATTCATCTCGGCGAACGCGACTGTTCTATGCAACGTCGACATCAAAAAGTACTTGAAGAAGCACCTGCACCCGGAATTACACCAGAAATACGCGCACAGATAGGTCAGCGCTGTGTGGATGCCTGTAAGGACATAGGTTATCGCGGAGCTGGAACCTTTGAGTTTTTGTTTGAAGAAGGTGAGTTCTTTTTTATCGAAATGAACACTCGCGTGCAGGTCGAACATCCGGTGACAGAAATGGTGACGGGTGTCGATATCCTCAAACAACAATTGAAGATAGCCGATGGCGAAAAACTGGGTATTAAACAGGAAGACATCATTATCCGTGGCCATGCTATCGAATGTCGCATCAATGCAGAAGATCCTGAAACCTTCATGCCTTGTCCAGGCACGATCGAGCATTATCATGCACCCGGCGGTCCTGGAGTACGGGTTGAAACACATATCTATGATGGTTATAAAGTGCCGCCATACTATGATTCAATGATTGGAAAATTAATCGTCCATGCAGAAGATCGTGCCCTGGCATTTGCCCGTATGGATACTGCATTGACCGAGATTGTGATCGATGGCATTAAAACCAATATCCCGTTACAACAAAAAATTATTGATGATGCAGCATTTCAAGCTGGTGGCACTGACATCCATTACCTGGAAAACAAGCTAGGCATCAAATAGCGATAGCCTGATTTCATTTGCCATGCCCTGGCTGCAACTAACGATCGAGACCGATGCAGAACATGCGGAAGACCTTGCCGAATTTCTGCAATTATTTGGCGCAAACGCGGTCAGTTTCTCAGCGGCGAATGATGAAAAAATCTTCGATAATGTAACCGATCAAACTCGTTCCCTGTGGCAATCGACATCAGTCAGTGGTTTGTTACCCCATGATGTTGATCTGGACATCTTGCTGGTTTGTCTGCGTGATCGTATTGGTGCGGATTTTATTTTCGATCGCAAGATTGAATTGATTGAGGATCAGGATTGGGTCGGTGACTATCAAAAGTCACAACCGCTACTCTGGTATCGCGAAAAACTTTGCATCTGTCCCAGTTGGACAGAACCACCTGACACAACAGTGGCTCCGTTAATTCTTGATCCCGGTCTTGCCTTTGGAACAGGCACCCATGCGACGACAAGGTTGTGTGTCGAGTGGTTGGTAGACCATGATATTCAGGACAAGACAGTGATCGATTACGGCTGTGGTTCGGGTATTTTAGCCCTGGCAGCGGCGCGGCTTGGTGCTGGAGCGGTGTATGCCGTTGATATCGATCAACAGGCGGTGACAGCAGCTGAAGATAACATTCAGCGGAATGATCTTACGCAACAAATATCAGTTGGCCTGTGTGGTGAATTACAATTGCCTCAATGCGATATTGTTGTGGCAAATGTCTTATTGAATCCGTTATTAGAGCTTGTCGAGAAATTTTCAACATTGATTCCAAGTAATGGCCAACTGGTTTTATCCGGACTCTTGGCTACTCAAATCGAAGAATGTTTGGCGGCCTACACTCAGTGGTTTACTATGGGTGAACCTGTTTTGCAGCAGGAATGGGCGTTGTTACAAGGGACAAGAAAATGATCATATCTGTTCAAATTACTCGTTAAAAAATATGTTTACCGTTTGCACCGAATGTCACAGACAATTTCGCATACGTGCCGATCAATTACACGCTGCGAACGGATTGGTGATGTGTGGTTATTGTGGCAATCAATTTAATGCACTTGAAGAGCTAAGTGATGCACCTGTTGCAAATGAAAACACTGATCAGGAACAGTTAGATGATCAGAAGGTAAACGAAACAGACCTGGACGATACGATTGAAGAAGAACAGACGTTTCATACCGTTGTGCCAGAACCAGAAGCGTTATATGAAAATACGGATGGAGAACCTGTTAGTAGTAAAAGAACCGAAAGCCAAAATGTATTAAATCCTGCTTTAGCAGCATTAATAATAAAAACTGCCAACGACACAGAAGTCGAAAAAGAATTTACGTTTGCTGAAGAAACAGTAACAGACGAAGATGAACAGCTGGAAGAGTTGATTCATGACTTAACCAGTAATCCATTTCATGAAACGGAAGACGATACAGAAGATTTTGAAAACGAACTTCGTGAACTATCCAACGAACTTGTGCTTGAGGAAGAGCCTGTTGATGATTTTCAATTGGCGAACAGTGAATACGCTGTTGAATATTACGAAGAGGAGACAGAAACTCCTGGACGAAGCAGTTATTATCTTTGGGCATCAGGTGTGTTGTTCTTACTATTGGTTGGAACAACTCAAGCACTCTGGTTTAATCGTGATAGTATTTTGCCGAAATATCCCCAGTTATACTCCTATGTAAAACAGTTATGTTCCTATGCGAACTGTTCCGTTTATCGTGATCAAGACTTGTCAAAGATAAAATTGGTGAGCCGCGATGTTCGATTACATCCACGCATTGCCGACAGTCTGTTGGTAAATGCCGTTATGGCGAATCAATCCGATGCAAACGTTGCCTATCCAAATATACAACTAAGTTTATACGACACAGATGGGCGCATGGTGTCTTATAGAAGGTTTAAACCTGGTGAATATCTCGATGATAATATTGATGTTGCAACAGGTATGCAGGCGAACGCACCCGTACATTTTGTATTGGAGTTGGCTGGGCATGTTGAACCAGCGGTGAGTTTTGAATTTGATTTTTATTGATACTCTTAATTTCGTCATTGTGGCGCGACCACCATGGAAGGTGGGAGAGTGAGAAATGCAGGACGAATATAGGACATATTCGGGTC
Organism: Gammaproteobacteria bacterium; assembly: GCA_965250225.1. Lineage (GTDB taxonomy): Bacteria > Pseudomonadota > Gammaproteobacteria > Eutrophobiales > Eutrophobiaceae > CBDEUK01. The sequence goes on along the minus strand of CBDFNQ010000037.1, from coordinate 1,645 downwards.
AAAATGTCTGGAGCAAATTTTCCAGCATTTTCTCGCTACAGCCGCAATCCATGATGTTTTTTACGTTGTTTTTTCGCCTTTAATGCAGTATTTAACTGGAATAAGTAAATTTTTTTACATCTAACTAAATCAGGTTGATTCTAGCCATTTAATTGCCTCTTCATGGCTATAGAAAAAATGTATGCTATAACCAACAGAGGATAAAAATAGTTGAATATAGTTACTAACATTATCCTTTGAATTCATAACGCCACTTATTCTTAACTTCTTCATCTTTCCTAAGCCTTTGCAATTGTGTACATAATTAACAATATCTCTCATATCAAAATTCAGATTGCAGTCATTCATATCTAAAAATACATTCTTATATCCAGTAGAATCATATAATGATAAGGCTTTATCACGCATAGACAGTCTTTCTTCTAGAACAATATTTCCTGTCATCTCAACGAAAATTGCTTGTTGTTTATCATTTTTTTTAATTTTAAACGTCATACTTTTTGCCTCACACAAACAGTAAACTAAATATATTCGTTGAATAATTGGTGAATCAGATGCAAATCTATCTGATTAAGGTGCATTAGTATGCAAATGTTGCTACTAGTTGCAACTACTTCAGTGTAGTTGATATGTATTACAGCAGCTAGTAGTATTTATCTATGGAAAATAATAAACACACTGACTCTCCGGAAGAAAGAGAGATTCTCTCAGTAAAAATCTCAAAAAAATCTATAGAAGGTTGGCGTGAATTTTGTACGTATGGCGGAATCTCGCTAACTGCACTTGTTGAAGTGGCCGGATTACAACTGGCCAATGAAACAATGCCACCCAAGGTAGAAGCTAGAATAGATATGATTAAGATGGCAAGAGAGGTTGATTTAGAAAGACGATCCAGAAAAAAATAAAAATAGTTGTCAATTAGTAGTGACGGATTTATTTTTTTAACCAGATTCTTTTAACTATTTAGCTAATGGCCATCTTGGCGTTGCTTGAAAATCCAATGGCTGAGACATTCCTTTTTGTAAATGCAAGGCGCCAGTATAGGCGATCATTGCGCCATTATCGGTGCAAAATTCTGTCGTTGGAAAATACACCTCAGTGGATAATTCGTTACCGAGTTTGTATAAACCTTCGCGTAGTTGTTTGTTGGCACTGACGCCGCCGGCCACGACCAGTCGTTTCATCCCCGTTTGTTTCAATGCCCGTTTGCATTTGATCACTAGTGTATCCACGACGGCATCTACGAATGCCATGGCGATATCGGCACGAGTTTGATCATCGTTTGGTTCTTTTTTCACGGTATTGACGGTGAATGTTTTCAATCCACTGAAGCTGAAATCGAGTCCGGGACGATCGGTCATGGGTCGTGGAAATCGAAAACGACTGGAATTTCCTTTTTCGGCCAGGGCAGAAACCGCTGGCCCGCCCGGATAATCCAGTCCCATGAGTTTGGCTGTCTTATCAAAGGCTTCACCGGCTGCATCATCAAGCGTTTCTCCGAGCAACTCATAATCACCAAAGTCTGTGACGTGTACTAATTGTGTGTGGCCGCCAGAAACCAGTAATGCAATAAAGGGAAATTCGATGCTATCAGAATCGATTAGGGGGGCTAATAAATGAGCTTCCATGTGATGTACAGCGACAG
>CBDFNQ010000036.1:0-244697 GCA_965250225.1 Gammaproteobacteria bacterium | reverse complement strand
GGTTTGATGCCAAACCCGAAAGTAGGCACTGTCTCTAAAGACGTAGCCCAGGCTGTTACCAATGCCAAGGCAGGTCAGGTTCGTTACCGTGCCGACAAAAACGGTATCATTCATTGTGCTATTGGCAAGGTGTCATTCGAACCAGCTGCCTTGAAAGAAAACCTTGAGTCTCTATTGGCTGATTTGATAAAGGCTAAGCCAAGTAGTGCGAAAGGCGTGTACATGAAAAAAGTTTCTCTATCGACAACGATGGGTCCTGGTTTGCTGATTGACCAGTCATCGTTGCCGTCGATATAAAGGATTTATATTAGAACTGATTTTAGAACAAGTTTAATGCACCTGGTTTTTTGGCTATTAGGCATTTTTAGAATTATCCATTAATGAACTTTGGACTGATTGAAAGGATTTAGTCAGACGTCAAAGACCGTAGGTGTGTTAGCTGTAGTAAAAACTAACACTTAATGTAATGAGATTTACCTGCGCAGACGGTGTTACCCAAAACAGGTTTTTTCTGTGAAAAGGTCGCCGTGATTAGCAATGTTGATGCTCATCGAAAGATTGGGGTTTTCCCGCTTAGATGTCATCACGGTAATTAGGAGGTATTTATAGTGAGTCTCAATTTAGAGCAAAAACAGGCAATTGTCGCAGAAGTTGCCGAAGTTGCGTCTAAGGCTCCCACCGCAATCGCAGCTGAATATAGCGGATTATCCGTAAGACAGATGACGGAATTACGTGAAAAAGCGCGCGAAGCAGGCGTCTATCTAAGGGTTGTGCGTAACACCCTTGCTCGTAGAGCTTTGGTAGATACGGCGTTTGATTGTATGCGGGAAGGGCTGACTGGACCTCTGATCCTGGCTTTTTCAAATGATGAGCCCGGTTCAGCAGCGAAGGTCATTCGCGATTTCAGTAAAGCCAACGATAAGCTGGTGGTCAAGCTTGTGTCGATTGATGGTCAGTTATTGGCTGCCAATGACATTAACAAGCTGGCGAGCTTGCCATCCCTGGATGAAGCAAGAGCTATGTTGTTAGGTCTGTTGCAAGCACCAATGTCAAAATTTGTTCGTACTATTGCCGAACCACAAGCCAAGTTCGCACGGCTTATGGCAGCCAAGCGCGATCAAGCGGCTTAACAGGCTGGTAACGAATCATAATTTTTCAGAAATTTAATAGATATTTATAGGAGTCAATACAATGGCTGTATCACGTGAAGAAATAAAAGAAGCATTAGGTCAAATGCCAGTTATGGAACTGGTTGAGCTTATCAATGAACTTGAAGAAGCATGGGGTGTTTCTGCCGCTGCTCCAGTTGCAGTTGCTGCTGCAGCGGGTGCTACAGGAGACGCTGGTGCGGCTGCTGAGGAGAAAACTGAGTTCGATGTTGTTCTTACAAGTTTCGGCGAGAATAAAGTAAGCGTCATTAAAGCGGTTCGTGCCGCGACTGGTTTAGGTCTGAAAGAAGCCAAAGAACTGGTTGAAAGCGCACCATCTTCATTGAAAGAAGGTGTTGGCAAAGAAGAAGCTGAAGACCTTAAGAAACAACTGGAAGAAGCTGGCGCTAGTGCTGATGTTAAATAATTGGCATAACTTATTGTTAATTATTTCAATTTTTGCAGTAAATAGATTGATGACTTTTTGTCACCAATCTATTTCTGCTTTCTGTCAATACAGTAGTTCGCTTTTGGTTAGATGTCATATATCTGCTCAAGAATTAATATTATTGCATCTGCAATCTAATTATCGAGCTGTACGTGAGGATACGTAATGGTCTATTCCTACACTGAAAAGAAACGCATTCGTAAAAATTTTGGTCAACGTCCAGGTGTTATGGATATCCCGAATTTATTACAAACCCAGGTAAATTCGTTTCGTCAATTTTTACAAAGTGACGTTGAGAAAGATGCAAGAGAATATAAAGGCTTGCATGCTGCGTTTAAATCAGTCTTTCCGATTGAAAGTTATTCGGGTAATGCCAGTCTTGATTATGTCAACTACACTCTTGGCACACCGGTGTTTGATGTTAAGGAATGTAAATTACGTGGTCTGACATACGCTTCTTCACTGCGTGTAAAGGTTCGCCTGGTGATCTACGATAAAGAGGCTGGCATTAATAACAAGGTTGTTAAAGATATAAAAGAACAGGAAGTTTACATGGGTGAAATGCCACTCATGACGCCAACTGGTACCTTTGTGATCAATGGTACAGAGCGAGTCATTGTTTCACAATTACACCGTTCTCCCGGCGTGTTCTTTGAACACGATCGTGGGAAGACACATTCCTCAGGAAAATTGCTCTACTCAGCACGTGTAATCCCTTACCGCGGTTCCTGGCTTGATTTTGAATTTGATCCCAAGGATCTGGTTTTCTGCCGTATAGATCGTCGACGCAAAATATATTCGACTATTCTTCTGCGCGCATTGGGTTTTGAGACGGAAGAAATTCTTGACATATTTTTTGAAACGAACAGTTTTAAAATTACAAAAAAGGTGCTTTTTTTCTGACTCTGGTTCCTGAGCGTTTAAAAGGTGAGTCGGTTTCATTCGATATCAAATCAAAAAAAGGCAAGGTCTTTGTTGAAAAAGATCGCAGAATAACAGCACGCCATATTCGTGAAATGGAAAAATCAACTCTTAAAGAGATTGAGGTTCCTGCTGAATATCTGATTGGTAAATTCATCGCCAAAGAATTAGTCGATACCGATACAGGTGAAATTTTGATTGCTACCAACTCGGAAATTACTGAGGAATTACTAGAACAACTCCAGGCTATAGATGGTGGTATCAATTTCGAAACCTTATACATTAATGATCTTGATCGCGGTTCCTTCATCGCAGATACATTACGAGCGGATAGCACAACAAATGCACTGGAAGCGCAAGTTGAAATCTATCGTATGATGCGTCCAGGTGAACCACCAACCAAAGATGCGGCAGAAAATCTGTTCAAGAATCTGTTTTTCAGTCCGGATCGTTATGACCTTTCGGCTGTTGGTCGTATGAAATTCAATCGTCGTGTTGGCCGCAAAGAAATCGTCGGTGAAGGTGTGCTGGCAAAAGAAGATATCATTGCGGTTCTTAAAGTGCTGATCGATATCCGAAACGGTAAAGGCATGATCGACGATATTGACCATCTTGGTAACCGTCGTGTCAGAAGTGTAGGCGAAATGGCAGAGAACCAGTTCCGTGTTGGCTTGGTTCGTGTTGAGCGTGCGGTTAAGGAACGCTTGAGTTTGGCTGAATCCGAAGGTCTGATGCCACAGGAGATCATCAATGCCAAACCGGTTTCTGCAGTAATTAGAGAATTTTTTGGTTCCAGCCAGTTGTCTCAGTTTATGGATCAAAACAATCCATTATCTGAAGTGACACACAAACGTCGTATTTCTGCTTTGGGACCTGGTGGTTTAACCCGTGAACGTGCAGGGTTTGAGGTGCGAGACGTACATCCGACTCATTATGGTCGAGTATGTCCGATTGAAACACCGGAAGGACCGAATATCGGTTTGATCAATTCACTTGCAATCTACGCACGTACAAATAGTTATGGTTTTCTTGAAACACCATACCAGAAAGTAGTTAAAGGTAAGGCAATAGACGAGATTGAATATCTTTCTGCTATTGAAGAAAGCGATTATATGATCGCCCAGGCTAACGCAACCGTTGATGCCAAAGGAAAATTGACTGACGAACTAGTGTCTTGTCGGCATCGGAACGAATTTACCATGGCAACACCTGATCAAATTAATTATATGGATGTCTCTCCAAGGCAAGTGGTATCAGTAGCCGCGGCATTGATTCCATTTCTCGAGCATGATGATGCGAACCGTGCCTTGATGGGGTCAAACATGCAACGTCAGGCAGTTCCTACCTTGCGTTCGGATAAACCTTTGGTCGGCACAGGGATTGAACGCGTCGTTGCCATTGATTCAGGTGTTACCGTGATTGCTGAACGTGGTGGTGTCGTTGACTCTGTGGATGCTGGCCGTATTGTTGTTCGTGCAAATGATGATGAAGTGGTCACTGGTGAGGCGGGGGTTGATATTTATAACCTGACAAAATACACACGCTCAAACCAGAATACCTGTATTAACCAACGCCCACTTGTTAAGCCAGGAGATGTGATTGCCAAAAATGATGTTCTGGCGGATGGTCCTTCGACCGATATGGGTGAACTGGCCTTAGGGCAAAACATGAAGGTTGCCTTCATGCCGTGGAATGGTTACAACTTTGAGGATTCGATTCTTATTTCAGAACGTCTGGTCGAGGAAGATCGTTTTACCACTATTCACATTGAAGAATTAACCTGTGTTGCGCGCGATACAAAATTGGGTCCGGAGGAAATATCATCAGATATTCCGAACGTGAGTGAAAGTGCTCTGGGTAAACTCGATGAGTCCGGTATTGTTTACATCGGTGCAGAAGTTAATGTTGGTGATATTCTGGTCGGTAAGGTAACACCAAAAGGTGAAACACAATTAACACCAGAAGAAAAACTGCTAAGAGCAATTTTTGGTGAAAAAGCGGCTGATGTAAAAGACACATCTTTGCGTGTTCCATCTGGTATGAATGGAACAGTTATTGATGTTCAGGTTTTCACTCGTGACGGTGTTGAAAAAGATGCCCGCGCCCTTGAGATTGAAGAGTCGGAGCTTAATAGCGTACGGAAAGATTTAAATGATCAGTTACGTATTATGGAAGATGGTGTCTTTCAGAGACTGGAAAACATGCTGACAGGTAAAGTAGCTGATGGTGGACCTGGTGGTCTGGCAAAGGATACAAAAATTTCCAAGCAGTATCTGGACGAAACACCACGTGAAAAATGGTTTGATGTTCGTCTGCGTAATGATAGTCATAATAAACAACTCGAAAAAGCATCACAGCAACTCGAATTATTGAAAGAAGAATTCGATAATCGCTTTGAAGAAAAGCGTGCAAAATTAACTTCGGGTGATGATTTGGCTCCGGGTGTTCTGAAGATGGCTAAGGTCTATCTTGCAGTAAAACGTCGTATCCAGCCAGGTGATAAAATGGCAGGCCGCCATGGTAACAAAGGTGTTATCTCGACCATTGTACCAGTTGAAGACATGCCGTATCTGGAAGATGGATCACCGGTTGATGTTGTGTTGAATCCTTTAGGCGTTCCATCACGTATGAATGTTGGTCAGGTTCTTGAAACGCATCTCGGATGGGCCGCTAGAGGTCTTGGTCACAAGATTCAAAAGATGTTAGAAGCCCAGGCTGCCGCGCATGAACTCAGGGAGTTTCTCGATAAAGTTTATAACACTAGCGGCAAGCAGGAAGATCTTGATTCATTTAATGATGATGAAATTTTCGAACTTTCCAAAAATCTACAAGGTGGCGTGCCTATGGCAACCCCGGTGTTTGATGGTGCTGCTGAAAAAGACATCAAGTCACTACTGGCATTGGCTGGTCTGGATGAGGATGGCCAAAGTCAATTATATGATGGCCGTACGGGTCGTGCCTTTGAACGAAGGGTGACAGTTGGATACATGTACATGCTGAAATTGAATCATCTGGTTGATGACAAAATGCATGCTCGTTCAACTGGTCCATACAGTCTGGTCACACAGCAACCACTGGGTGGTAAGGCGCAGTTTGGTGGTCAGCGTTTTGGTGAAATGGAAGTCTGGGCACTTGAAGCTTACGGCGCAGCCTACACGCTACAGGAAATGTTGACCGTTAAATCGGATGATGTGAATGGTCGTACGAAAATGTATAAAAACATTGTCGATGGTGATCATCGTATGGAAGCTGGTATGCCGGAATCTTTCAATGTACTACTGAAGGAAATCCGTTCACTGGCTATTGATATTGGTCTTGATCAGGAAGATAAATCTTGAGCACATTAGTAAATACAAATGAATTATTTATTGGAATTAATCGGGTCAGTGTTGACTGTCTTGAGGAGGTATAAACCTTGAAAGACTTATTAAAGCTTTTAAAACAGCAGGGTCAGGTCGAAGAATTCGATTCAATCACGATTGGATTAGCTTCACCTGAAAAAATACGTTCATGGTCATACGGCGAAGTTAAGAAACCGGAAACGATCAACTACCGCACTTTCAAGCCAGAACGTGATGGTTTGTTTTGTGCCAAGATATTTGGTCCTATCAAAGACTATGAATGCCTATGTGGAAAATATAAACGTCTTAAGCACCGTGGCGTTGTTTGTGAAAAATGTGGTGTCGAAGTCACCTTGTCAAAAGTGCGTCGCGATCGCATGGGACATATTGATCTGGCCAGTCCGGTTGCTCATATCTGGTATCTGAAATCATTACCTTCTCGCATGGGCTTGATGTTGGATATGACCTTGCGTGAAATTGAGCGTGTTCTTTATTTTGAGGCCTATGTCATTATTGAACCCGGGATGACTGAACTGGAACGTGGTCAACTATTAACTGAGGAAGGCTATCTCGAGGCGATAGAACAGTACGGAGATGAATTTGATGCACGTATGGGTGCCGAAGCTATACGTGAATTATTGACCACCATTGATATTGATGATGAGGTCAATACGCTACGTGAAGAGATACCGGCAACGCGCTCTGAAACTAAATTACGCAAGCTGTCAAAAAGATTAAAATTGCTTGAAGCCTTTCAGACTTCTGGTAACAAACCAGAATGGATGGTGATGAAGGTCTTGCCAGTATTACCACCAGAGTTGCGTCCTCTGGTTCCGCTTGATGGTGGCCGCTTTGCAACGTCTGATCTGAATGATCTCTATCGCCGTGTTATTAACCGAAATAATCGTCTGAAGCGTCTTCTTGATCTAAATGCACCAGATATTATCGTACGTAACGAAAAACGTATGTTGCAGGAATCGGTTGATGCATTACTGGATAATGGCCGCCGCGGCCGTGCGATCACGGGCACTAATAAACTGCCTTTGAAATCTCTGGCGGACATGATCAAAGGTAAGCAAGGCCGCTTCCGTCAGAACTTGTTAGGTAAGCGTGTTGATTATTCTGGTCGTTCGGTCATCGTGGTCGGACCAACTTTGAAATTGCATCAATGTGGTTTACCCAAGAAAATGGGACTGGAATTATTCAAGCCGTTTATTTTCTCCAAGCTTGAGCGCCGTGGTCTTGCAACGACCATTAAGGCGGCAAAAAAACTGGTTGAAAAGGAAGGTGCAGAGGTTTGGGACGTTCTCGAAGAAGTGATCCGTGAACATCCAATCATGTTAAATCGTGCACCGACCTTGCACAGACTGGGTATTCAGGCTTTTGAGCCTGTATTGATCGAAGGCAAGGCAATTCAATTGCACCCTTTGGTTTGCGCAGCCTTTAATGCTGACTTTGACGGTGACCAAATGGCGGTGCATGTACCTTTATCTGTTGAGGCACAGATAGAAGCACGTACATTAATGATGGCAACAAATAATGTCCTCTCTCCCGCAAACGGTGAACCTATTATTGTACCTACTCAGGACGTTGTGTTGGGACTTTATTATATGACCCGCGAGTCTGCTGATGCCAAAGGCACAGGCATGATGTTTGCCGATGTCGATGAAGCACAACGAGCGTTTGATAATGGCGTGGTTGATTTACATGCCCGTGTTCAGGTCAGGGTTGAAGAAACTTTGCCGAATGAAGAAGGCGAATTGGTTACTCAACTAAAACGTTTTGAAACAACCGTTGGCCGTTCATTGTTATCTCGGCTATTACCGGCTGGTTTGCCTTTTAGCATGCTCGATAAAGACTTGAGCAAAAAGGCCATCTCTAACTTGATTAACACCGCTTATCGTAAGCTTGGTTTGAAACCAACCGTGGTGTTTGCTGATCGTTTGATGTACACAGGATTTCGTTATTCGACAATTGCCGGTGTTTCTATATGTATCAATGACATGGTTGTTCCGGATGATAAGGATGACATTATTGGGGACGCAGTAGAACAAGTCCGTCAGTTTCAGGATCAATACAGCTCTGGTTTAATCACCAATGGCGAACGATACAATAAGGTGGTGGATATCTGGTCTCATACTAATGAACAGGTGGCCAAGGCCATGATGGACAAGTTGGGTTCAGAAACGGTTACAAATACCAGGGGTGAGGATGTGAAACAACCTTCCTTTAATTCCATTTTTATGATGGCCGATTCCGGTGCTCGTGGTTCTGCTGCCCAGATTCGTCAGCTTGCCGGAATGCGTGGCTTGATGGCCAAACCAGACGGTTCGATTATTGAAACACCTATTACTGCAAACTTCCGTGAAGGACTGAACGTTTTACAATATTTTATTTCCACTCATGGTGCTCGTAAGGGTTTGGCTGATACTGCATTGAAGACAGCGAATTCTGGTTACCTGACCCGTCGTCTGGTCGATGTTGCACAGGATCTGGTTGTTACTGAAGTTGATTGTGGTACGGAAAAAGGTCTTAAAATGAATCCGGTTATTGAAGGTGGTGATGTGATAGAACCTTTGCGTGATCGCGTGCTGGGACGTGTGTTAGCAACCGATGCCATTAATCCACAAACCAATGAAACAGCCATTCCCGCTGGAACCTTACTCGATGAACATTGGGTCGATATCATGGACGAGGTCGGTATCGATCAAATGATCGTTCGCTCAGCCATTTCCTGTCAGACTCGCTATGGTGTCTGTGCTAATTGCTATGGTCGTGATTTGGGTCGAGGACAGTTAGTGAATATTGGTGAAGCGGTAGGTGTGGTAGCTGCGCAATCGATTGGTGAGCCCGGTACCCAGTTAACCATGCGTACCTTCCATATAGGTGGCGCAGCATCTCGAGCAGCGGCTGTCAGTAGCATTGAAGTAAAAGGTGGGGGCACCTTGCGTCTGCAGAATGTCAATTTACTGAAGCAGGAAAGTGGTAACCAGATCGTTGTATCACGTTCTGGTGAAGCCGTGGTTCAGGACGAAGTGGGTCGTGAGCGTGAGCGTTATAAACTACCCTATGGTGCCGTTATCACAATGTCAGATGGTGATAAAATTGAGCCTGGTCAACAGATCGCAACCTGGGATCCACATACACATCCAGTTATCACCGAAGTTGCGGGTAAGGTACAGTTCTCTGACATTGTCGAAGGTGTAACGGTTGATCGCAATGTGGATGAAATTACTGGATTGACTAATGTGGTGATCGCCGATCCCAAGCAGCGTAGTGCAGCGAAAGACATGCGCCCTGTTGTGAAATTGGTCGATGATGATGGTGAAGAATTAATGATCCCCGGAACAGAAATACCTGCGCATTATATGTTGCCACCGAATTCTGTGGTTAATGTTGCCGATGGAGATGAAGTGAAAGTGGGTGACATCGTGGCTCGTCTACCGCAGGAATCATTGAAAACACGTGATATTACCGGTGGTTTGCCGAGGGTTGCAGATTTGTTTGAAGCACGTAAACCGAAAGAGCCGGCAGTGCTTGCAGAAATTACTGGTACCGTCAGTTTCGGTAAGGAGACCAAGGGTAAGCAACGTTTGGTGATTACCCCTTCAGATGAGGAGACTTATGAAGTGCTCATTCCAAAATGGCGCCATGTGAATGTATTCGAAGGTGAGCACGTTGAAAGAGGTGAGGCCATCGTCGATGGTGCGCCAACACCACATGATATTTTACGTTTGATGGGTGTACATGCTCTGACCAATTATATTGGTAGTGAGATCCAGGATGTTTACCGTTTACAGGGTGTGAAAATTAATGATAAACACATCGAAGTTATTGTTCGTCAAATGCTGAGAAAAGCGGAGATCATGGATCCGGGTGATACTAACTTTCTTAAGGGCGAACAAACTGAACGTTCTTTTGTGCTCGATGAAAACGAACGGGTTGAAGCAGATGGCAAGACACCTGCAAAGTGGGAACCTGTCTTGCTGGGTATCACCAAGGCTTCATTGTCGACAGAGTCATTCATTTCTGCCGCTTCATTTCAGGAAACCACTCGTGTGCTGACTGAGGCCAGTGTGACCGGAAAACGCGATCACCTGCGTGGTTTGAAAGAAAATGTCATTGTCGGGCGCCTGATCCCAGCCGGTTCCGGGCTTGCCTATCATGAAGCCAGGCGAGAACAAGAAGCAGAAAAACAGGCAGCAAAACAGGCAGCAAAACAGGCAGCAAAACAGGCAGAATCAGAGCTTGTTGAAGTGCTGGAAGATGTGCCAGAAATTGTCCTTGAAGCAGCCGAAGTGGTGAAAGATGCGGGCGAAATTTAATCCATTTCAGGGAAACTCAGAGATAATCCCGGTTTCCCTGAAAAACCCTGCAAGTTGCCTTGACAGGCCAGCACAATAGGACATACAATCCCGCCTCCTTGACGCACTGACAGCTAGAAATCAGTCTGTCAAAGTGTTACTAAAGCCCGGATTTTATAAGGTTTCTTACAGAAATCTACTTTCCTGGCAAAGTTCAAAAATTTACCAAAAATAACAACAAGTCCTGCCACGTATCGTCAGCGGTATCGGCCGCGGTATGAGGAGAGGGCTTTTTTACTGTGTGAAAAGTAGAATAGAAATAGAAGAAGATTATGGTAACGATTAACCAATTAGTTCGCAAACCGCGTAAGCGTCAAAAAGTGAAGAGTAATGTTCCGGCGCTGGAAGGCTGCCCACAAAAACGTGGTGTTTGTACTCGTGTCTATACAACGACTCCAAAAAAGCCGAACTCTGCATTACGTAAGGTTGCCCGTGTGCGGCTGACTAATGGCCAGGAAGTGACTACTTATATTGGTGGTGAGGGTCATAATCTGCAAGAGCACTCTGTCATTTTGATACGTGGTGGACGTGTGAAGGATTTACCAGGTGTTCGATACCATACAGTACGAGGCACTTTAGATACCTCGGGTGTTGGTGAACGTAAACAGGGTCGTTCGAAATACGGCGCAAAACGTCCCAAGTCTTAATTAGCTAGAGAAATAAGAATATGTCTAGAAGAAGAGTCGCTGAAAAAAGAGAGATATTGCCAGATCCAAAGTTTGGTGATCAGATTTTGGCAAAATTTATCAATATGATCATGGAGAGTGGTAAGAAGTCTGTCGCTGAACGTATTGTTTATGGTGCCCTGAAAACTGTCGCAGAAAAAGGCAGTAGCGAACCTTTAGATACTTTTAAACAGGCCTTGGACAATGTTAAACCATTAGTCGAGGTGCGCTCTCGCCGTGTTGGTGGTGCGACCTATCAAATACCGATCGAGGTTCGCCCCAAACGTAGTGCCACACTGGCTATGCGCTGGTTAGTGGACTCAGCAAAAAATCGTAATGAAAAGAATATGGGTTTGAGATTGGCAGGCGAACTGATGGATGCAGCAGATAAGAAAGGCAATGCGATGAAGAAACGTGAAGACACACATAAGATGGCAGAAGCCAACAAGGCTTTCTCACATTTTCGTTGGTAACAGAACAATTTTAACTATTAATAATAATCGAGCAAAACAGTGGCCAGAATTACCCCAATCAATCGTTATCGCAATATCGGCATTATGGCCCATATTGACGCGGGTAAAACAACAGCGACTGAACGCATCCTGTTTTATACCGGTGTTTCGCACAAGATAGGCGAAGTACACGACGGTGCTGCCACCATGGATTGGATGGAGCAAGAACAGGAGCGTGGTATTACTATCACTTCTGCGGCCACAACCTGTTTCTGGCAAGGTATGTCCAGCCAGTTTGAACAACACAGAATAAATATCATCGATACTCCCGGGCACGTTGACTTTACTATTGAGGTTGAGCGTTCGTTACGCGTTCTGGATGGCACCTGCGCAGTCTTTTGTGCTGTTGGTGGTGTTGAACCGCAATCTGAAACGGTTTGGCATCAGGCTAATAAATATCATGTCCCGCGTATAGCTTTTATCAACAAGATGGATCGTGCTGGTGCTGATTTCCTTCGGGTTATTGAACAAATCCATCAGCGATTGGGCAGTCATGCTGTACCAATGCAATTGCCTATTGGTGCAGAAGAGCAGTTTGAAGGTGTGATTGATCTGGTGACCATGAAAGCAATTTATTGGGAAAATGAAAACATGGGGGTTAAGTTTGAGCAAAGAGATATCCCCGAACAGCTTAAGGCCGATGCTGCAAAATACCGTGAACTGATGATCGAGGCGGCAGCTGAGGCCAATGAAAAATTGATGAATACTTATCTTGAAACCAGTGAGCTAACAGAAGCACAGATCATTGAGGGTATTCGACTACGGACATTGGCAAATGAAATTGTGCCGGCATTCTGTGGTAGTGCATTCAAAAACAAGGGTGTGCAAAGTCTACTCGACGCCATTATTCAGTACATGCCTTCCCCCATTGATGTTCCCGCCATTACTGGTCACCTGGATGATAAAGATGAAACTGAAGCAGTAAGACATTCGTCCGATGAAGAACCCTTTGCCGCCCTGGCCTTTAAGATTGCAACCGATCCCTTTGTTGGCAACCTGACATTTTTCCGTGTTTATTCCGGTGTTATGTTTTCTGGTGATTCTGTGTTCAATCCAATAAAAGGCAAGAAGGATCGCATTGGTCGTATATTGCAGATGCATGCCAATTCTCGTGAAGAGATCAAAGAGGTCTATGCGGGTGATATTGCTGCTGCTGTTGGTCTGAAAGATGTAACAACCGGTGATACCTTATGTGATCCAAACGCAGTGATCACACTAGAACGTATGGAATTCCCGGAACCGGTTATTTCTGTGGCTGTTGAGCCCAGAACCAAACCCGACCAAGAGAAAATGGGTATTGCATTGAGCAAGCTGGCTCAGGAAGACCCTTCATTCCGTGTCCATACCGATGAAGAATCTGGCCAAACTATTATCTCAGGTATGGGTGAGCTTCATCTAGAAATTATCGTGGATCGCATGAAGCGCGAATTTAAAGTGGAAGCCAATATTGGTAAACCACAAGTAGCCTACCGAGAAACCATTCGTAAGACACTGGAGAAAGCTGAAGGTAAGTTTGTGCGCCAATCTGGTGGCCGTGGTCAGTATGGCCATGTGGTGTTCAAGATTGAGCCACAAGAATCCGGTGCTGGTTATGAGTTTGTTAATAATATTGCCGGCGGTGTTGTACCGAAGGAATATATTGGTGCTATTGATAAAGGTGTCCAGGAACAAATGATGAACGGTGTCCTTGCTGGATACCCTATGGTCGATGTCAAAGTGACTTTATACGATGGTTCGTATCATGATGTTGACTCGAACGAAATGGCGTTTAAAATCGCCGGCTCCATAGGATTCAAAGAAGGTGCGGCCCGGGCCGATGCCGTTCTACTGGAACCTATGATGAAAGTTGAAATCGTCACACCAGAAGATTATCTCGGTGCAGTAACCGGCGATCTGAATCGCCGCCGTGGAATTCATCACGGAACCGAAGAATCTCCTGCAGGAAAAGTTATTCGGGCAGAAGTGCCTTTGTCGGAAATGTTTGGTTATGCAACTGATTTGCGTTCAGCAACTCAGGGTCGAGCCACATATACCATGGAATTTGGTCATTATAATCAGGTGCCGCCGAATATTGCGGAAGGCATCGTAGCAAAGAATCATTAATTTACAGTACAACGACTAAAAAGATAGCGAGGTATAAGCCGTGTCCAAGGAAAAATTCGAACGAACGAAACCGCATGTAAATGTGGGCACAATTGGTCACGTAGACCATGGTAAGACGACCTTAACGGCGGCGATCACCAAGATCATGTCGGAGAAACATGGTGGTGAGGTAAAGGCCTACGATCAGATCGATAACGCACCAGAAGAGCGAGAACGCGGTATTACGATCGCGACAGCGCACGTTGAGTACGAAAGTGACATACGTCACTACGCGCACGTAGATTGTCCGGGTCACGCCGATTATGTGAAGAACATGATCACGGGAGCGGCACAAATGGACGGAGCTATTCTGGTGTGTTCAGCAGCCGATGGCCCAATGCCGCAGACTCGGGAACACATTCTGTTATCGCGTCAGGTTGGTGTGCCTTTTGTTGTGGTGTATTTGAACAAAGCTGACCAGGTGGACGATGCTGAGTTGTTGGAACTGGTTGAAATGGAAGTGCGTGAATTGTTGGACGCCTACGAATTCCCTGGCGATGACACACCCATTATCACGGGCTCAGCCTTAAAAGCGATTGAAGGTGACACCAGTGATATTGGTATTCCGTCGATTGAAAAGCTGGTTGCGGCGATGGACGACTACATTCCGATCCCTGAACGCCCGGTAGACCAACCGTTTTTGATGCCGATTGAGGATGTGTTCTCTATATCGGGTCGTGGCACGGTGGTGACCGGTCGAGTGGAACGCGGGATTGTGCACGTTGGCGATGACATGGAGATTGTCGGCATTAAAGAGACCCAAAAGACGACGTGTACCGGTGTTGAAATGTTTCGCAAGTTATTGGACGAAGGTCAGGCTGGTGACAACGTGGGTGTGTTACTGCGTGGTACGAAGCGAGAAGAAGTGGAGCGAGGACAGGTTCTGTGTGCACCGGGTTCTATTACGCCGCACACACATTTTGAGACCGAGATATACGTGTTATCGAAAGATGAGGGAGGTCGTCATACGCCCTTTTTTGCTAATTACCGTCCGCAGTTTTATTTCCGGACAACGGACGTGACGGGTGCGTGTGAATTACCGAGTGGCACTGAGATGGTGATGCCTGGTGATAACGTGAAGATGACGGTGAAACTGATCAACCCGATTGCGATGGAAGAAGGCTTACGCTTTGCTATTCGTGAAGGTGGACGTACCGTGGGTGCCGGTGTTGTATCCAAAATAATTGAGTAAGAGGCATGACTGAACAGCAAATCATACGTATTCGCCTGAAGGCATTTGATCATCGTCTGATCGACCAATCGACTCGTGAGATTGTCGAGACCGCGAGACGCACAGGTGCTCAGGTGAAAGGACCGATTCCGTTACCCACCAAGAAAGAACGGTTTACGGTATTGATTTCTCCTCATGTCAATAAAGATGCACGAGACCAATATGAGATCCGTACTCATAAACGTTTGCTGGATATCATCAACCCAACAGATAAAACTGTTGACGCATTGATGAAGCTGGATCTGGCGGCCGGTGTCGATGTGCAAATTAAACTGAACTAATAAGGGTTAGAAACGTGGCAATTGGTATTATTGGACATAAACGTGGCATGACACGCATCTTCACTGAAGATGGCGTTTCTATTCCTGTGACGGTCATCGAAGCAGCGGCAAACCGGGTTACTGCAATGACAGATGAAGCAAAACAGGGTTATCGTGCTATTCAGGTTGCCTATGG
The DNA here is from genome assembly GCA_965250225.1 of Gammaproteobacteria bacterium. Lineage (GTDB taxonomy): Bacteria > Pseudomonadota > Gammaproteobacteria > Eutrophobiales > Eutrophobiaceae > CBDEUK01. The sequence goes on along the minus strand of CBDFNQ010000036.1, from coordinate 229,469 downwards.
ACAGAAGAAGGCTAGCAAAATATCCAAACCATCTGCTGGCCTACTCGCCAAGACCGAAGTTGAAACAGCTGAAGGTCTGCTTGAGTATCGTCTGAATGAAGATGAGGGCGCAGACTTAAATCCCGGTGTCGAACTGAAAGTCGATATGTTTGAAGATGGACAAAAGGTTGACGTGACTGGTACCAGTATCGGTAAAGGTTTTGCTGGAGTTATCAAACGTCATAATTTCAGTCATCAACGAATGAGTCATGGTAACTCCATTTCGCATCGTGCTCCTGGTTCTATAGGGCAATGCCAAACACCGGGTCGTGTTTTTAAAGGTAAAAAAATGTCAGGTCATATGGGTAATGTAAAACGCACGACGCAAAACCTGGAGATTGTCCGAGTAGATAACGAACGTAACTTACTTTTGATTAAAGGTTCAGTACCAGGTTCCAAAGGTGGAACAGTACTGGTTAAGCCGACTGTTAAAGTAAAAAGATAACGATAGATAACGATCATGCAATTAACATTACACACATCAGGCAAAAAAAGCACAGCCAAGCTGGATGTCTCAGATTCAGTGTTTGCTGCTGAATACAATGAGTCTTTGGTACATCAGGCAGTTGTTGCTTATATGGCCGGATCACGTTCTGGAACCAAGGCACAAAAAACACGTGCTGAAGTACGCGGCGGTGGTAAAAAACCCTGGCGCCAAAAAGGTACAGGTCGTGCTCGTGCTGGTACCATCCGTAGCCCAATCTGGCGTGGCGGTGGCGTGACTTTCGCAGCCAAACAAAGAAGTTTTGAGCAAAAACTGAATAAGAAAATGTACCGAGGTGCTTTGCGCTCGATCTTGTCAGAGCTTGTTCGGAATGAACGATTATTGATCATCGATAAGCTTGAACCAAAAGAAGCAAAAACCAAATTAATGCTGGAACAATTAAAATCTTTGTCCTTGCAAGAAGTATTGATTGTGACGGATGAAGTGACAGAAAATCTGTTTTTGTCCGCGCGTAACATTCCCCATGTAGATGTGATTGACACCGCTGAAATTGATCCTTATTTGCTGGTTGGTTTTGATAAAATATTGATGACCAAAGCAGCACTGGAAAAAGTAGAGGCGTGGTTGAAATGAATCAAGAACGACTAATGAATATCTTGCTGGAACCACGAGTAACAGAGAAAAGCACCATAGCGGCAGAACTCCATAATCAGGTTACCTTTAAAGTTAGAACCGACGCGAGCAAAGAAGAAGTGAAAGCAGCGGTTGAATTAATGTTCGATGTTGAAGTGGCCTCGGTTCAAGTTCTAAATGTAAAAGGTAAACAGAAGCGTTTTGGTCAAAGATTAGGTAGTCGTTCTGACTGGAAAAAAGCCTACGTTAAATTGAAGCCAGGCTTTGATATAGATTTTATGGGGGCACAGTGAGATGGCATTAGTAAATCCAAAACCAACATCGCCTGGCCGTCGTTCCATGGTCAAGGTGGTCAGCCCTGAGTTGCACAAAGGTGAGCCGTATGGGCCACTGCTGGAGCAACAAAGTAAAAAATCAGGCCGCAATAACAATGGTCGCATTACTGTGCGTCATCGCGGTGGTGGTGCGAAACAACGTTATCGCATTATTGATTTTAAACGAGATAAAGACGGTGTTGCTGCAAAAGTGGAACGTATTGAATACGATCCTAATCGTAGTGCCCATATTGCCTTGATGTTATTTGTAGATGGTGAGCGTCGTTATATCATCGCGCCAAATGGCATTAAACAAGGTGATGTATTGATGTCAGGTGTCGGGGTTGAGATAAAACCAGGAAACTGTTTGCCACTCAAAAATATTCCAATTGGTACCATGGTTCACTGTATAGAACTGAAGCCAAAAAAAGGTGCGCAATTAGCGCGCAGTGCTGGTGCAACGGTGCAGCTTGTTGCAAGAGAAGGTAACCATGCAACCTTGCGCCTACGTTCAGGTGAAATGCGTAAAGTATTATCAGATTGTCGTGCGACGATTGGTGAAGTGAGCAATGGTGAGCATTCATTACGTAAATTGGGTAAAGCTGGTGCAAAGCGCTGGCGCGGTGTTCGTCCAACTGTTCGCGGTGTTGCTATGAACCCAGTTGATCATCCACATGGTGGTGGTGAAGGTCGTACCTCAGGTGGTCGTCACCCGGTTACGCCCTGGGGTACTCCTACCAAAGGTTATAAAACACGCAAGAACAAACGTACGGATTCATTAATTATCCGTCGTAAGAAATAACGGGGAAAAAGATAGTGCCACGTTCAATTAGAAAAGGTCCTTTTATTGATCATCATTTGATGGCTAAGGTTGAGACTGCCAGAGAGAGTAATGATAAACGTCCAATTAAAACCTGGTCGCGCCGTTCCATGGTGATTCCAAATATGGTTGGTTTAACAATTGCCGTACACAATGGTCGTGATCATATGCCGGTTTACATTACTGAAAATATGGTCGGCCACAAACTCGGTGAATTTGCATTGACCCGCACATTTCGTGGACATCAGGCGGACAGAAAAGGTAAATAAAGATTATGTCTACGAGCGCAAAATTACGACATTCGCACATATCACCGCAGAAAGTGCGTTTGGTGGCGGATCAAGTCCGTGGCTTGCAAGTTGATAAAGCACTTGATTTATTAACCTTCAGTAACAAGAAGGCCGCAGTGATTATTAAAAAATTATTATTGTCTGCGATTGCCAATGCGGAACATAACGATGGTGCAGATATTGATGAATTAAAAGTTGAGAAGATTTTTGTTGATGTTGGACCAACTTTAAAGCGTTTGCGTCCACGTGCACGTGGTCGTGCCGATAGAATTATAAAACGTACCAGTCACCTGACCGTGACGGTTGCAGAAACTTAATAGAGTAGAGACTTATGGGTCAAAAAGTACATCCAATAGGAATGCGTCTGGGGATCATTAAGGACTGGACTTCCACATGGTATGCAGATACCAAGGATTATGCTAATTTTTTGCATGTCGATATGGAAGTGCGTGATTTTCTGAAAAGCAAATTATCCAATGCTTCGGTGAGTCGTATTCAGATTGAGCGTCCTGCAAATAATGCCCGCGTGATCATTCATACAGCACGCCCAGGTATTGTGATTGGCAAGAAGGGTGAAGATATTGATCGTCTGCGTAAGGAAATCTCAAAGATGATGGGTGTGCCTGCTCATGTCAGTGTTGAAGAAATTCGTAAACCTGAAATGGATGCACATTTGGTGGCTGAAAGCGTTGCGCAACAGATTGAACGACGGATTATGTTTCGTCGTGCCATGAAACGCGCTGTTACCAACACCATGCGTCTTGGTGCACAAGGCATCAAGATCAATGTTGCGGGTCGTTTGAATGGTGCTGAGATTGCCCGTTCTGAATGGTATCGCGAAGGCAGAGTGCCACTGCATACTTTAAGAGCAGATATTGATTATGGTACTGCCCGCTCAAACACCACATACGGTGTGATTGGCATCAAGGTGTGGATCTTCAAAGGTGAGGTTTATAGTCAACCGGATACTGTTGAAGCAGAAGCTGAATCAACAGAAGCGGCTGGCAAAGCGTAGTCGGCTAGTGAGCGTGGGAGTCCATCGTGTTATTACCTAAAAGAACAAAGTTTAGAAAACAATTTAAAGGCCGTAACCGTGGTCAAGCCACTGTTGGTAATAAGGTCAGCTTTGGTGAGTATGGATTAAAAGCAGTTGGGCGGGGTCGTATTACTTCACGTCAGATTGAGGCTGCACGTCGCACCATTACACGTAAGGTAAAACGTGGTGCGAAGATATGGATCCGTATTTTTCCAGATAAGCCGATCACCAAGAAACCATTGGAAGTTCGTCAGGGCAAAGGTAAAGGTAATGTTGAATACTGGGTAGCACAGATCCAGCCTGGCAGAATGTTGTATGAAATAGAAGGTGTTCCTGAAGATCTGGCACGCGAAGCATTTGAGTTGGCAGCTGCAAAGTTACCACTTAAAACAAAGTTTGTTGAAAGGACATTGATGTAATGAATACGGCAGAATTAAGAGAAAAATCATTCGATGATTTGAATAAAGAACTAATTGCTTTATTACGTGAACAATTCAATTTTCGTATGCAAAAAGGTACTGGCCAATTAACAAAACCCAGTGAAGTAAAACGAGTACGCCGCCAGATTGCGCGCGTAAAAACCTTATTAAGTGAAAAGGGTATCAGTAGTCAAGAGACCCAGGGCGAATAAGTAATGACAGAAGATAAGAAAACAGCCAGGACTCTGACCGGAACGGTAGTGAGTAATAAAATGGATAAGACCATTGCTGTAATGATTAAGCGTACAGTTAAACACCCACTTTACGGAAAATATCATAGCAAGAGCACTAAGTTGTTGGCGCATGATGAAACAAACGAATGCAATGAAGGCGATCTGGTTATTATTGAATCTTCCAGACCACTGTCAAAAAACAAGTCGTGGTCATTGCAAAAAGTTCTAACCAGGGCACAAGAAGTTTGATTTAAATTAACGCATTATAAATTAAGAGAATGATAGGAGTACGCACATGATACAGATGCAAACAATGCTTTCTGCCGCTGATAACAGCGGAGCCAGGAGAGTGATGTGCGTTAAAGTTTTGGGTGGATCCAAGCGCCGCTATGCGCGCGTGGGTGATGTTATTAAAGTAACCATTAAAGAAGCTATTCCTCGTGGCAAAGTTAAAAAGGGCGAAGTCTATAATGCAGTGGTTGTACGTACAAAAAAAGCAGTACGTCGTCCAGATGGTTCATCTATTCGTTTTGATGGTAACGCTGCAGTAATACTGAATGGTCAGCTGCAACCGATTGGTACACGTATCTTTGGCCCGGTAACACGGGAACTTCGTGGTGAAAAATTCATGAAGATAGTTTCTTTAGCACCGGAGGTACTCTAGTCATGCAGAAGATACGTAAAGGTGATGAAGTTGCGATACTTGCTGGTAAAGATAAAAACAAGCGTGGCATCGTATTAAATGTATTGGCTGAAGATGACCAGGTAATTGTTGAGAACGTTAATATGATCAAGCGACATACTAAGGGCAATCCTGCTCAAGGAGTGCCAGGCGGTATTGTTGAAAAAGAAGCAGCAATTCATGCTTCCAATGTAGCAATTTGGAACCCGATCTCAAATCGTCCTGATCGCGTCGGTATTAAATATCTGGAAGATGGCCAAAAAGTTCGCTTTTTTAAATCCAACAACGAAGTTGTTGATGTGTAAGGTTTGACCGAGATGACAAGACTAGAAGAAATTTACAAAGACAAAGTTGTTAAGCAATTGACTGAACAATTTTCATACAAATCAGTTATGCAAGTTCCGCGTGTTACAAAAGTGACATTAAATATGGGTGTAGGCGATGCAATAGCAGACAAGAAAGTATTACAGAATGCGGTTGCCGATATGGAAAAGATTGCTGGACAAAAAGTCGTTATTAATAATGCCAGAAAATCAGTCTCCAACTTTAAAGTTCGGGAAGGTTATCCGATTGGTTGTAAGGTGACACTGCGTCATGACCGTATGTATGAATTTCTGGATCGTCTCATCGCAATTGCGATTCCACGTGTACGTGACTTTCGCGGTTTTAGTCCCAAGTCATTTGATGGTCGTGGCAATTATAGCCTTGGCATTAAGGAACAGATCATTTTTCCTGAAATTGATTATGACAAGATTGACAAAGTGCGTGGCATGGATATTACCATCACCACTTCTGCCCGTAGCGATGAAGAAGGCAAGGCTTTGTTAACGGCGTTTAATTTTCCTTTAAGGAAATAATACAAGAGGTTTATATGGCTAAATCATCCATGGTAAATAGAGAAATAAAACGAGCGCGAGCAGTTAAAAAGTACGCGGTCAAGCGTGCAGAGTTAAGAGCTCTGATCAAGAGCACAGATACCAGCGATGAAGATCGTATGGTTGCTCGTGACAAGCTTAATAAATTACCACGTGATGGTAGTCAATGTCGCCAACGTAATCGTTGTAAATTAACAGGTAGACCACACGGATATTATCGTAAATTTGGTCTTGGTCGAAATAAACTAAGAGAAGCTGCCATGCGTGGAGATATTCCAGGTCTGGTTAAGGCTAGCTGGTAAAAAAATAGCGACAAGCAATTAGCTATTAATAACTGGAGAAAATGGAAAATATGTGTATTAAATATTTTGAAACTAGCATAACTGAGTCAGGTCGATCCGATGTTCTGATGGTAGTTACTAGTAGCTCGTGGCTTATGGCTTGTAACTTGGAGCAGAGCGTATGAGTTTGCAAGATCCCATAGCTGATTTGTTGACCCGTATTCGTAACGGTCAACAACGGACGAAACAAACGGTCGATATGCCCTCTTCAAAACTGAAAATGGCAGTATGCGATATTCTCAAACAGGAAGGTTATATTAATGGGTTTTCAGTTGAAGGTGATGCGCTTAAAACCTTGACGGTTGAATTGAAGTATTTTGAAGGCAAGCCGGTTATTGAAAAAATACAACGCGCCAGTCGTCCCAGTTTGCGTAAATATAAATCAAAAGATGAACTGCCCAGAGTTATGGGTGGTTTTGGTACCGCCATCATTTCCACATCAAAAGGTGTGATGACGGATAAATCTGCTCGCGACCTGGGTATAGGTGGCGAGGTTCTTTGTGTCGTTGCTTGAGGTTAATACTATGTCACGTATAGCGAATAACCCGGTTTCATTACCTTCTGGTGTTGAGGTTAATATCGACGGCGAGGGTATAAAAATAAAAGGTAGCAAAGGCGAATTGTCTCACTCGACACATTCATTGGTTACGATCGAGCAGGAAGATAATCAGTTAACCTTTAAAGCAAATAATGGATCAAAATCCGCTCGCGCATTATCTGGAACGACCCGTGCAGTTGTGCAAAACATTGTGACTGGTGTAAGTGATGGATTTGAACGCAAACTGACTATTTTAGGCGTTGGTTATCGCGCCCAGGCACAGGGCAAGGTATTGAATTTAACATTGGGATTTTCTCATCCGGTTAATTATCAAGTGCCCGAGGGCATCACAGTTGAAACACCAAGCCAGACAGAAATTGTTGTTAAAGGAATCGATAAACAAAAGGTTGGGCAAGTCGCTGCAGAATTACGTGCCTATCGTCCACCGGAACCGTATAAAGGCAAAGGTGTTCGTTATACGGATGAACATGTTGTACGTAAAGAAGCGAAAAAGAGCTAAACAGATATGAATAAGAAACAATCAAGAAAAAGACGTGCAGTTAAAACACGTGCAAACATAAAAAACTTAGGCGTAAATCGCCTGTGTGTTCACAGGACGCCACGTCATGTTTATGCGCAAGTGATCGCACCCTGTGGTTCGGAAGTGTTAGCAAGTGCATCAACCCTGGATAAAGAAGTCAAGGGTGTGGTGAAGAGCAGCAGCAATATTGAAGCTGCCACTGTAGTTGGAAAATTTATTGCCGAACGGGCTAAGAAAGCAGGCATTACCAAGGTTGCATTTGATCGTTCAGGCTTCAAATTTCATGGTCGAGTAAAAGCATTGGCTGACTCGGCACGTGAAAATGGTATGGAATTTTAATAGTAGGTGAAAGCATGGCATTAGCAGATTCATATACAGGCAATAGTGAACTACTGGAAAAACTGGTTGACGTTAATCGAGTCGCCAAGGTGGTGAAGGGTGGTCGTCAATTTGGCTTCGCTGCTTTAACTGTAGTTGGTGACGGGAATGGTCGGGTCGGTGTTGGCCGTGGTAAAGCACGTGAAGTGCCTATTGCAATCCAGAAAGCTATGGAAGATGCGCGCCGTAATATGGTCACGGTTCCTTTGAATGATGACACCTTACATTATGCGGTTACCGCAGAACACGGTGCTGCTAAGGTTTACATGCAACCAGCCTCTGAAGGTACTGGCATTATTGCTGGTGGTCCAATGCGGGCGGTGTTTGAAGTTGTGGGTGTCCACAATATTCTGGCCAAAACGATTGGTTCACCAAATGCTATCAATGTGGTTCGGGCTACGATTAAAGGTTTAGCATCCATGTCATCACCTGAATATATCGCTGCAAAACGTGGCAAGACAGTCAAAGAAGTAATGGCTTAGGCATAGACATTATGAACGCCAAGAAAAAAGAAATTAAAGTGACATTAACAAAGAGCACAAACCGTCGGCAAGCGTCACATAAAGCCTGTGTTAGTGGACTGGGTTTACGACGAATCGGACATACTGTTAGCGTGCTGGATACACTTGAAAATCGCGGCATGATTAATAAAGTGTCTTATTTGCTTGCAGTAGAGGAAACTTAATATTATGCGTTTAAATACACTGCAACCGAAAGAAGGTTCTAAAAAAGACGGTAAACGTCCTGGTCGTGGCATTGGTTCCGGTATTGGTAAGACTGGCGGTCGTGGCCATAAAGGTCAAAAATCACGTTCTGGCGGTTTTCACAAGGTTGGTTTTGAGGGTGGTCAAATGCCGATCCAACGTCGTTTGCCCAAAGTTGGTTTTCGTTCGAAGTTAGCGCGTGAAACGACAGAGATTCGCTTGCATGAGTTGGAACTTGTCGAAGCGGATGTGATTGACCTGGCTGCTTTACTATCAGCAAGATTGATCAACAAAAGCATTAAGCGAGCAAAGGTTATTGCTTCTGGCAAAATTGAGAAAGCCGTTACCGTAAAAGGCCTAGGTGTTACTAAAGGTGCACGCTCAGCGATTGAAGCTGCCGGTGGAAAAATTGAAGAATAGATAATGTCAACAACAAGTCAAACACTTCCCGGTGGCATTGCTGGACTGGGCAAACTAACAGAACTAAGACAACGTTTGTTCTTTGTTCTGTTTGCATTATTTGTTTATAGAATATGCACGCATATCCCAGTACCAGGTATTGATCCAGATCGTTTGAAGGATATGTTTGAGCAACAAAGCGGCACGATTCTGGATATGTTTAATATGTTTTCCGGTGGCGCATTGCAACGTTTGTCGGTTGTGGCATTAGGCATTATGCCGTACATCTCGTCATCGATTATTATGCAGCTTTTGTCGGTTATTGATCCGAGGTTAAAACAATTACGTAAAGAAGGTGAACAGGGTCGACGTACCATCACCAAATATACTCGTTGGGGTACTGTTGTATTGGCAACCTTTCAGGCTATTGGTGTTTCAATTGCATTGGAAGGACAGGGAGTGGTGTTGGATCCAGGTTTGGCTTTTCGTATTATTGCTGTGAGTAGTTTGGTTACAGGCACTATGTTTTTGGTGTGGTTGGGTGAACAAATTACCGAACGCGGTGTAGGTAATGGTATATCAATGATTATTTTTGCCGGGATTGTCGCTGGTCTACCTGCTGCAGTGGCAGGTACCCTTGAATTATCGAGGACGGGTGAAATGCATTTGTTCGGCGTCTTTGTGTTGTTTGCTTTGGCAATAGTCGTAACAGGTTTTGTCGTATTCATCGAAAGAGGTCAGAGACGTATTACGATTAATTATCCCAAGCGTCAGGTTGGAAAAAAGATGTATGCCGGGCAATCAAGTCATTTGCCGCTAAAACTTAATATGGCCGGTGTAATTCCACCGATCTTTGCATCGAGCATTATTTTATTTCCGGCGACTTTAACAGGTTGGCTGGCGCAAGGTGAAAGCATGCAATGGTTAAGGGATCTGGTGACGAATCACCTGTCCCCTGGACAATTAACCTATGTGATTTTATATGCATCTTGCATCATATTTTTCTGTTTCTTTTACACAGCTATGATGTTTGACCCACGCGAAACGGCAGACAATTTAAAAAAACAGGGTGCATTTATTCCGGGTATGCGTCCAGGTGAGCAAACCGCAAAGTATCTTGATGGTGTGTTGACCCGACTTACTTTAGCTGGTGCTGTTTATATTACGGCTGTTTGTTTATTGCCAGAATTTTTGATTTTGCAATTTAATGTTCCATTTTATTTTGGTGGAACCTCGTTACTTATTATTGTTGTGGTTGTTATGGACTTTATGTCGCAGATGCAATCGCATTTGATGTCGCATCAGTATGAAGGTCTTATGAAGAAGGCCAATATTAAAGGCCATGGCCGTCGCTAGCATGTCACGGAATCAGGTCAGGAGAGTAAAAAATGAAAGTTAGAGCCTCAGTGAAAAAAATATGCCGTAACTGCAGGATCATTATACGCAAAGGGGTGGTGCGGGTAATTTGCACCGATCCACGTCACAAACAACGGCAAGGTTAAGAGAGAGATTGGAGAGCTGATATGGCACGTATTGCAGGTGTAAATATTCCAGACCACAAGCATTTAAGTATTGCTTTAACCTATATCTATGGGATCGGTTTGTCCCGTTCGAAAGATATCTGTAAGCAAACTGGTTTGGCGGCAGAACGCAAGGTAGGGCAATTAAATGAGCAAGAATTGGACATCATTCGTAGTGAAATCACCAAATATGATCTTGAGGGGGATCTCAGACGTGAAGTGTCCATGAATATTAAACGTTTGATGGATCTAGGCTGTAATCGTGGAATTAGACATCGTCGCGGTTTGCCTCTTAGAGGACAACGTACACAAACGAATGCACGTACCCGTAAAGGGCCACGTCGCATGGTTAAGAAGTAGGTATAACAGGAATTTAATATGGCTAAAGCAGCAACACGACCCCGAAAAAAAGTCAGTAAAAATGTGGTGGATGGTATTGCGCATATTCATGCGTCATTCAATAACACTATTATTACTATCACTGATCGTCAGGGAAACGCACTGGCATGGGCTACATCAGGTGGTAGCGGTTTTCGTGGCTCCCGTAAAAGTACACCATTTGCAGCACAGATTGCTTCAACTAAAGCCGGCGAAGCCGCACTTGAATTCGGCATGAAGAATCTAGAGGTTCTTATTAAGGGTCCGGGTCCGGGTCGTGAATCTGCAGTTCGGGCATTGAATTCTGTAGGTTTTAAAATCACTAACATTTCTGACGTGACACCTATTCCTCATAATGGTTGTCGTCCGCCGAAAAAACGTCGTGTATAAGGGTAGAGAATAATGGCAAGATATCTTGGACCAAAATGTAAACTGAGTCGTCGTGAAGGCACAGATTTACTATTAAAAAGCCGCTCACGTCCGATTGAATCAAAATGTCAAATTGACAAAGTACCGGGTATGCATGGTGGTCGTAGTAAACGCTTATCTGACTACGGTTTACAACTTCGAGAAAAGCAAAAGTTAAGACGTATTTATGGGATACTCGAAAAACAATTTCGTAAATACTATAAAGAAGCCGCTCGCTTAAAAGGTTCAACTGGCGAAAATCTACTGCAAATACTCGAATCGCGCCTAGACAATGTTGTTTATCGTATGGGTTTTAGCGCCACTCGCAGCGAAGCACGTCAATTGGTGAGTCATAAGGCAATTCTGGTAAATAGTAAATCTGTGAACATTCCTTCTTTTGTGGTTAATGCTTCGGATACCATTTGTATCCGGGAAAAGAGCAAGAAGCAGGTTCGTATTCAGGACGCATTAACCGTTTCTGACCAACTGGGTTATCCTGAATGGGTCGATGTGGATTCGAAGAAAATGGAAGGGATCTTTAAATCAATGCCTGAACGCAGTGATTTGCCATCAGATATTAATGAGCAGCTCGTGGTAGAGCTTTACTCCAAGTAATCGTTCGGAGGAACAATACGCATGTCAGTAACTTTCAGCGAAATACTTAAACCACGTCGGGTTGATGTCGAACCGATTAATGCTAATTCTGCAAAGATTATTATTGAGCCGCTTGACCGTGGTTATGGTCACACGCTTGGTAACGCTTTGCGGAGAGTTTTATTGTCATCCATGCCGGGTTGTGCTGTGGTTGAAGCTGAAATTCAAGGCGTGTTACATGAATACACGACAATAGAAGGTGTTCAGGAAGATGTTACGGATATTCTGATGAACCTTAAAGGTCTGGGGATCCGTATGCACGCCAAGGATGAAGCAACTCTAACACTGAATAAGAGTGGCCAGGGGTTGGTTACCGCTGCTGACATCACGGTTGATCACGATGTTGAGATTGCCAACCTGGATCACCCTATTGCAAACTTGACCAAGTCTGGTGAATTGAATATCACCATGCGTGTTGAACGAGGACGTGGTTATCGTCCTGTGATTATCGGCTCTAGCGATGATGAACAAACCATTGGTCAAGTCAAACTGGATGCCTCTTTCAGTCCTGTAAAACGGGTTGCTTATGATGTCCAGAGTGCTCGTGTTGAGCAACGAACAAATCTGGATAAATTGATTCTGGAAATTGAGACCAATGGCACTATCGATCCGGAAGATGCGGTTCGTGAAGCGGCAACAATATTACGCAGTCAACTGGCAGTGTTTGTTGATCTGGAAGCGGAAGAAGCCCAGATTGCTGAAGCCAGTAATGAACCAGAAATTGATCCTATTTTATTACGTCCTGTTGATGATCTAGAATTAACGGTTCGTTCCGCTAACTGTCTAAAAGCTGAAAGCATTTACTATATTGGTGACTTGATACAACGTACAGAAGTTGAGTTACTGAAAACACCGAATCTTGGTAAAAAATCGTTAACAGAAATTAAAGATGTTCTTGGATCGCGTGGTTTGGCCTTAGGTATGCGTCTTGAAAACTGGCCACCAGCAAGTCTGGAACAGGATAAATTGTCTGTTTAACTAATAAATTAATAGAGAATTATTATGCGTCATCGTGAGAGCGGTAGAAAATTAAACCGTAACAGTTCACATAGAAAAGCTATGTTTCAAAATATGGCTGTGTCGTTAATGCAACATGAAATGATTAAGACCACTTTGCCAAAAGCAAAGGAACTGCGTCGAGTTGCTGAACCACTGATAACTATGGCAAAGACTGACAGTGTCGCAAAACGACGTTTGGCCTTCTCACGCTTGCGTGATCGTAGCGTTGTGACCAAGCTGTTCAATGAATTGGGACCACGTTATAAAGACCGTCCTGGTGGTTATTTGCGTATTTTAAAGTGTGGTTTTCGTGCCGGGGACAGAGCGCCTATGGCAATTGTGGAATTGGTCGATAGGGCAGAAGATTCTGGGATGAATGAACAGGAAAGTACTGAAGATTAAGCTATAAATAATTGTAGAAAAAAACCGGGTTATACCCGGTTTTTTTTACATTAAAAATAGTGTTTTAATTGAGTACCATATAGTTTTTTGGATCAACGTATTTACCATCTTTTTCAATTTCAAAATGAAGATGTGGGCCTGTTGAACGACCTGATATTCCTACTGAAGCAATCAATTGTCCTTTGTTGACTTTCTCTCCGACCAATACAAATATTTCATGTGTATGTGCATAACGTGAAACATAGCCGTTTCCATGGTCTATCTCAATAAAATTACCATAATTATCTTTTGGCCCTGACCAACTGACGACCCCTGCTGCAACGGATTTAATATGAGCACCTATATCTGCAGAAAAATCCATACCTTCATGAAAGCTTTTTCGATTATGTTTTTTCAGTGGATCATCACGCCAGCCAAACCAGGAAGAAACATAAGCCCTTATCGGCATTATGGATGGAAATGCATTATGTGATATCGTTTTTTCCAACAACATAGATTCCATTGCAAATAACTTATCGTTATTTTCATTAACTTGTAGGGTAAGTTGTTCGAGTTCAGACATAAAATTAGGTACTGAATGCGATTGTTGCTCAGTTTCTGGAATTGAGCCACCAATACCAACAATTTCATTACTGAAATCTATTTCATCAATTTGGGATTGTTCAGCCATTCTGCTTCCAAGTGCATTTAAACGCATGATCTGACCTTGTAATTGGCTTAGGCGTGTCGCAAGGAAATCAAGACTGCTAGCTGCCTCCTGCTTTGCTTGTAAGATTTCTATTTTTTGTGAATCCAGGGTTGAGAAATATTCATACAAATACGTTTTAGAGTATTTTTCAACACTGTATTTGCCACCGCTATAAAAAGCAAAGGCGATCAAAAAAAATATTGTCGCAAGACTGCTTAGTAAAAACGTGGGGGTCAGTGTGAAGTACACACTGCGATGACTGTTTGAATAACTGACAACTTCTGCACCGAACATATTAAGATTCCTAATAGCTGTTTGTACTGTTATTGCAAAGGGAGTACCAGGATAAGAATTTGCAATAATATTTTGTAAGTATCTGATTACATTAAAGTAATAGAAATATGAGCAACCTTGTTTAGTTTGTAAGCTCGGTTAGCTCTTGATAAGTAACCAGTTCTTGACGTTTTTATCGGCTTGAGGCTTGTCGTACTTTAATCAGAAAGCTGAAATTGTTCACAGTTTTGCTTTTTTTAGGCAGGATTTGGCAGTGTTTGTAGTGAGCTCAGGATTGAACGAACTCGCATTCCATCGATTGAATCAATTTTATTTACCCAAACTTGATTGACATTATCAGGGCTCAGTATTGTCTGAGAAGCAAACACAATAACATTATAGTGTCCCGGGAGTGTGTACAGCCTGGTTGATGGAAATGCGCGCCTGAGTGGCAACAGGATCTGCAACAGATCTTGTTCGTCTGATGGTGTGAGGTTTATTGATAAAACACCATTTTGTTTCAATTTCTGTGTTGCATTGTGATAGAAATCGTCCTGATACAGGCAATCTGGATGAGATTCGTTCTCAAAAATATCACATAGAATAAGATCATAGTGTTCCTCAGTAGTAGATTGCAGGAATTGTTCTGCTGTTGTGTTGTAGACAGGAAACTCAACAGGAATGTTGAAAAATTCTCTGGCTAGATGAATTATTATTTCGTTTGATTCAACGGATGACACATTAACCTCAGGAAATTGTGACCAGAAAAATCGTTCAATACTCCCACCTCCAAATCCTAGATTTAATGTCTTATTTATTGTTTCTGGAAAACAGAGGCTTGCCATCATAGCCTGATTGACTGGATTCAGGAGTACATCAGGTGAGTTTGTCTTAATGATCGATTGGATGGCATTCCCTTCAAGCTGTAGCCAACGTAAATTGTTGTATTCACGAACCTCAATCGTTTGCTGATCAATATTATTTGAGAACAACAGAATGCTTTCAGTTTGATCAAGATTATATATAGTATCAATATACGACATCTTATTGATTATAAAGCAAAAAAATATTTTATTAAAAGATAGATTTAAATTAAAGAAAGTGTTCGGCTAGACGATAAAGAGTAGCAGAAGGCATTATTCTTAAATTGCGCGATGGTTAACAGAACAAGGGAATTAAAGATGGCTCAACGAATTTTATACATATTTACACCAGGTACGAATATAAGCCCATTTGATGTAACACTGGCCACAGACGCTGGATTCAGTCAGATACTACCGTTTACGAAGATAAAAGTTCACGAAGTAGGGCCCATGGTTCAGGATTCAATCTTTGCCCGACCTCCTGGCAGATTTAATGATACAGGTATTTTTATCGGCGGACGTGATGTGCACCTAGCTAAGGACATGTTGGACAATGCAGGCGATGCAATGGTTGGTCCGTTTCAGGTGGGAGTATTTGCTGATCCAAACGGTGCATACACGACTTCTGCGAGTGTGGTTGCATTGGTAGAAAGGGCATTACATGAAAAATCTGGTGATGGACTAAAAGATAAAAAAGTTTGTGTCTTCGGGCCTGGTCCAGTTGGTCTGTGTACTGCTGTCCTCGCTGCAAAGCAAGGTGCGAAAGTAAAACTTTGTCAATTAACCGCAGATGATGATAAAAAAGTTGCTACACGATTTGCCGATCGTTATAAAGTTGATGTGGAATGGGTGTCTGGGCAGACTTATGAGGAAAAATGTGCACTTGTTGCTGATGCGGATATCTTGATCTGTGCTGCCAAGGCAGGTATTCGAATACTGGATGTTGATGTATTAGACAAGGCAAAAAATCTGTTAGTGATAGCTGATACAAATGCTGTTCCGCCAAGTGGTATTGCAGGGGTTGATGCACAGGACAACGGCCCTGTACAGACGGAAAATGGACAAAATTTTTGGGGCATAGGTTCTCTTGCCATTGGCAATTTGAAATACAAAACTCAGTACGGTTTGTTCGAAAAGATCCAGAACTCAGAAACAGCCGCTTTGATCGATTTTCCCGATGCGTTTGAATTTTCCTTATCTGTTTTAGAAGGGATGTCGAAAAAAGATAAAGCAGCTTAAACTATTTAGAAAATTGAAATAAAAAGTGGGCTGCTTGGCCCTTTTTTTTGTGAAAAAAATCTATAATATACTATTCCCTACTTTAGCTTGTTGCGTAATAATTCGTTGACCTGTTGAGGATTGGCTTTGCCCTGCGTCTGTTTCATCATCTGGCCAACAAAATAGCCAATTAATTTTCCCTGTTTATCCGGGTTATTTTTATATTGTGAAACCTGATCTGGATTATTTGCAATGATCTCATTAACCAGTTTTTCCAATTCACCACTGTCGGACATCTGTTTGAGTCCTTTGTTTTGAATAATACTATCGGCGTCACCTTCTCCATTCCACATAGCCTCAAACACCTGTTTGGCAATTTTACCTGAAATGGTTTTGTCATCAATTCGTTTGATTAACAGGGCGAGATCATTGGCAGAAACGGGAGAGTCATTTATGTGCTTATCGTCTCGATTCAGGGCAGCTGAGAATTTACCCATAATCCAGTTTGCACAGAGTTTGGGTTTGGCACTAGACTCTGTTACGACATTTTCAAAAAAGCTGGCGAGTTCCTTTTGTGCCGTTAATACCTCTGCATCGTATTCGGAAAGAGAATAGTCATGAATAAATCGTTGTTTTTTTGCATCGGGTAATTCGGGCAATTGTTGACGGATATTTTCTATATACTCATCTTCTATCACAACTGGTAGTAAATCAGGATCAGGAAAATAACGATAATCATTGGCTTCTTCCTTGCTGCGCATTGGGCGTGTTTCATTTTTTCCTGGATCATACAGGCGCGTTTCCTGAGTAATTTTGCCACCTGTTTCCAAGGTATCAATTTGTCTATCAACCTCATAATTGATAGCTTGTTCTACGAAACGGAAAGAGTTGATATTTTTTAATTCTGTTCGTGTTCCTAACTCGCTTTCTCCTTTAGTACGGACCGAAACATTCGCGTCACACCGAAATGAACCTTCTTGCATATTACCGTCAGAAATTTCCAGGTAGCGCACCAGGTTATGAATTTTTTTCATGTAGGCAACGGCTTCTTTAGCATCACGCATATCCGGCTCGGAAACAATTTCAATTAATGGCGTTCCAGCACGATTCAGATCAATGCCGGTCCTATTACCAAACCCATCATGAACGGATTTACCGGCATCTTCTTCCAGATGAGCACGAGTAATACCGATCGTTTTTACTGTCCCGTCTTCGAGTTCAATATCAAGTTTACCTTTGCCGACAATCGGTAATTCAAACTGACTAATTTGATAACCTTTGGGTAAGTCAGGATAAAAATAATTTTTGCGGGCGAAGACTGAATAATCACCAATCTCAGCGTCGACAGCCAATCCAAATTTAATGGCCATGCGTACAACTTCTTCATTCAATACCGGTAAAACACCAGGTAGACCCAGGTCAACAGCACAGGCCTGGACATTGGCTTCGGCACCGTACTGAGTTGCAGCAGATGAAAAGATTTTGCTATTAGTGGCTAACTGGCAATGGATCTCCAGGCCGATAACGGTTTCCCATTGACTCATTGAAAGGCCTCCGGTATTTGTTGGTGCCAGTCAGTAACTTGTTGGTATTGATGGGCTAGATTCAGTAAACGTGATTCGGCAAAATAATTTCCTATGATTTGCATTCCAACCGGCAAGTTTTGGTGAAAACCAGCAGGAATAGAAATTGCCGGTAAACCGGCAAGGTTAACTGAAACAGTATAGATATCAGATAGATACATACTTACGGGGTCGTCCGTTTTTTCATTAAGTTTAAAGGCTGTACCGGGTGTTGCCGGACTCATGATCACATCGACGTCATTTAATACGGCCTGAAAGTCTTCTTTGATCAGCCTTCTGATTTGCTGTGCTTTTAAATAATAGGCATCGTAATAACCCGCTGATAAGACATAGGTACCAATCATAATGCGTCGTTTGACTTCCTTACCAAAGCCTTCACCTCGTGAGCGACAATAGAGATCAGAGAGATCATGCGGATCCTCACAACGATATCCAAAACGTACACCATCAAAACGCGAAAGATTTGATGAACATTCTGCAGGTGCAACGACATAATAAGCAGGAATGGAAAGCTCCGTGTTTGGCAGTGTCACTTCATGCAGACGTGCACCCATTTTTTCAAATTCTTTGATGGCTTCTTCGATAACTTTTGCTATTGAGTCATCCAGGTTTTCATCAAAATATTCTTTTGGCAGGCCAATTTTCATGCCTTCAATAGAGTGATTCAGTTCCTGTGTGTAATCCGGAACATCCTTGTCAAGAGAGGTGGAATCTTTTGGATCAAAGCCAGCCATAACATTTAGTAATAAAGCAGCATCCTCCGCCGTGCGTGTCATTGGACCGCCTTGATCAAGACTGGAAGCAAACGCGATCATGCCATATCGTGAGACACGTCCATAAGTGGGTTTCAAACCCGTCAAACCACATAGAGAGGCGGGTTGTCTGATTGAACCGCCGGTATCAGTTCCTGTGGCAGCTGGTGCAAGGCAAGCGGCGACTGCAGATGCAGAACCGCCGGAGGAACCACCAGGTACACGGTTAGTATCCCAGGGGTTGGCAACGTTGCCATAAAAACTGGTTTCATTGGACGAGCCCATTGCAAATTCATCCATATTCGTTTTACCTAACTGAACCAGTCCCGCGTGATTACATTTTTCTATCACGGTTGCATCATAGGGTGAGATAAAATTATCCAGCATCTTTGATGCGCAGCTTGTTTTAATGCCCTTTGTACAGAAAATATCTTTTTGAGCGATTGGGATACCGGTTAACTCAGTGTGTTGTTTATTTTGTCTTTGCTGATCGGCAAGCTTTGCTTGCTCCAAAGCGTATTCATGACTAATGGTGATAAAACAGTTTAGTTCAGCATTGTGCCGATCAATCCGTTCAAGAAATACCTGAGTTAGTTCCAGGCTATTGATTTCATTTTTATCAAGAGCGTGGCTAAGTTCGGTTAGACTTTTTTTATACATGGGAATTTACAATAATTTTTTTTAAATTTGTGATGACTATCAGATTCGATCATTCAATAACTTTAGGAACTAGATAGTGGCCTTCTTCGACATCAGGAGCTATCGATTGAAACAATTCTTGCTGGTTTTTCTCGGTGACCACATCAGGGCGTAAGCGCGCATTAATTTCAAGTGGATGAGCTAATGGTTTGATGCCAGTGGTATCAACAGAATTCATCTGTTCAACCAACTGTAAAATATTACTGAGATCATCTGCGTATCCTGCTATTTCAGAATCGTTGATCGAAAGCCTGGAAAGCCAGGCAATTTCTTCTATATTACTTTTGTCGAGTGACATCAATATTGTCCCGTTATTGATTGAAAAAAGGAGAAATTTAACACATTCTCTAACTTGCCCAAAGCGCTCTCCAAAGATACACTAGGCGATTGTGATTTTTTGCCGAGAATTGTAGATTTTTAGTAAATATCGACAAGAAACAAGCTTTAGGGACTGCGCGCCATCAGGCCACAAACCGAGCGAACAGTATAATAAAATACTGATGATTTCATCAGAGAAATAATAGAGGCATATCTCTATGCCACATATCCAAATAACAGTAAATAATCTATGTTCAGTTATATAAGAGGCTTATTTTCCAACGACTTATCCATTGATCTGGGTACAGCCAATACACTGATTTACCTGCGTGGTAAGGGCATCGTGCTGAATGAGCCATCTGTGGTCGCGATACGTAAGGAAGGCGATAATATTAAGGTCAAGTCGATTATAGCCGTTGGTGCCGAAGCGAAACGCATGCTTGGACGTACGCCAGCTCATATCAAGGCTATTCGCCCTCTAAAGGACGGAGTGATTGCTGATTTCACCGTGACCGAGAAAATGTTGCAATATTTTATTCACCAGGCACACGGAGGCACTTTGTTCAAACCCAGCCCTCGAGTTCTGGTGTGTGTGCCTTGTGGTTCAACCCAGGTAGAACGACGTGCCATCAAGGAATCCGCTGCAGGGGCTGGTGCTCGCAGCGTGTACTTGATCGAAGAACCAATGGCTGCAGCCATTGGTGCTGGAATGCCTGTCAGTGATGCCAGGGGTTCTATGGTTCTGGATATCGGTGGTGGTACCACAGAAGTTGCAGTGATATCACTGAACGGAATTGTCTACTCTGATTCCGTTCGTATTGGTGGTGATCGTTTTGATGAAGCTATTATCGCTTATATCCGACGTAATTATGGCAGCTTAATTGGAGACGCAACTGCTGAACGCATTAAACATGAGATCGGTTGCGCATATCCGGCAAATGAAGTTAAAGAAATTGAAGTGCGTGGTCGAAATCTAGCTGAAGGGATACCACGAAGTTTTACCTTGAATAGTAATGAAGTGTTGGAAGCTTTGCAGGAACCATTGGCGGGTATTGTTGGTGCTGTGAAAAATGCATTAGAGAAAACACCGCCTGAATTAGGTTCTGATGTTGCTGAACGAGGTCTTGTTCTGACAGGCGGAGGTGCCTTGTTGACTGATATAGATAGATTATTGATGGAAGAAACTGGTTTGCCAGTTATTGTTGCAGAGGATCCTTTAACCTGCGTTGCTCGTGGTGGTGGCCGTTATCTGGAAATGATAGAGGAATATGGCCACGATATTCTCGCTGTCGAATAACAGTATGATTAGCGGCTGATAACGTGGACAGATTATTTCAAACCACCCGTTCAGCCAACATTCGGATTGTTGCTTTTATTGTTATCTCAATTGTGGTGATGTTCCTTGATCACCGTTTTAGCCATCTAAATTCAATACGTTCTGCATTATCAACAGTTATTTATCCTATCCAGTATGTAGTAAATTTACCGATCAAATTTGTTTCTTCGATGAATGAAAGTATTATTTCGCACCAAGAGTTATTGGGGGAAAATAAGTCTCTGAAAGAAGAGCAATTATTATTAAATTCAAAATTACAACGTTATGCAATTCTGCAGGCCGAGAATGATCGTTTACGACAGCTGTTTGAATCTTCATTAAAACTTTCGGAGAGAGTTTTGATCGCTGAACTAATGGCAGTTGACTTACAACCATTTAGGCATCAAATACGAATTAATAAGGGTCAGAATCAAGGTGCATACGATGGACAACCGATTTTGGACGCAACAGGAATCATGGGGCAAATCGTTCACGTCAGTCCATTTTATAGCGATGTTTTATTAATTACTGATCCAACACATTCTTTACCAGTCGAAATTAATCGAAACGGGCTACGGGCGATAGCGATTGGTAGCGGGCAAAGAGATCTCTTGATATTAGAACATTTACCAACTAACGCAGATATTAACATTGGGGACTTGATTGTTTCTTCAGGATTAGGCAGGCGCTTTCCTGCGGGTTATCCAGTAGGCGTGGTTGAAAAAATTTCACTCGATCCCGGTGAGCCGTTTGCAAAAATCCTCGTTAAGGCCAGTGCCAGGTTGGGACAGAGTCGAGAAGTGTTATTGGTTTGGCCACAGGAACGTGTTAGTGAATATGGTATTAACACGAGTGACTTCGCTTATTTGCCATGAATATTGATAAACAACACGGTAGCCTCATTATCTTTTTGAGCTTTCTGGTGGCCTTCATGTTAACGGCAATGCCGTTACCTGAATGGGCAACTTTCTGGCGACCAGCCTGGGTTGCATTGGTTTTAATTTATTGGGTAATGGCTTTGCCAAATCGGATTGGTATTGGAACCGCCTGGGTTCTTGGTTTATTAATTGATGTTTTACAAGGTACGATACTGGGTCTTAATGCCATGAGTTATGCCTTGCTTGCATTTCTGATCATCAAGTCGTATCAACGGATCAGAGTATATTCGCTAGTTCAACAATCAGCTATTGTCGGTTTTCTAATGAGTTTTTACCTGTTACTGTCATTGTGGGTGCAAAGTTTAACCGGGTCTCCTGAAATAAGCTGGATGTACTGGATGTCTGCATTCACGAATATGCTTCTTTGGCCCTGGTTATTCATTGTGTTGAGAGATGTTCGGCGTAAATATGATGTGTTTTGATTAGGTGTGCATAAAAGATTAATTCTTGATAATAAAGATCAGCAGCAACAAATTATTCATCTTCGTTTGTTTGTTGCGTCTTTGTCGATATTCTTTTTTCTGTTGTTGATTCTTTTCCGAATTTTTAATTTACAAATTCTTCAATACGATCATTTTAAGACGCTGTCACAGGACAATCGCGTTAAAGTCCTGCCTATTGCACCAATAAGAGGTCTGATATACAGCCGTGACGGTGTATTGCTTGCTGATAATCATCCTTCATTTAGTCTGGAAATTACTCGCGAACGCATAGAAAATCTGGAAGAAACGATAAAGTATCTACGAACACTAATCGCAATCAGTGATGAAGAATTAACTCGTTTTACTTTACGAAGTAAAAAGAAGCGACCATTCGAAAGTATTCCAATTCGTTTTAATTTAACAGAAGAAGAAGTAGCACTACTTTCAGTAAACAGCCATAGGTTGAATGGTGCAAATGTTGTTGCACGATTAAATCGATATTATCCTCATGGTGATACAACAGTTCATTCTATTGGTTATGTTGGTCGGATTGATGAAGAGGAATTAAAGACACTCGATCATTCTAATTACAGTGGGACGACTCATATTGGTAAGCTTGGAGTAGAAAAATCGTATGAAGATCGACTGCACGGCAAGGTTGGTTATCAACAAGTAGAAGTAAATGCTCAGGGCAGGATCATCCGTGTTCTCGATCGTAAAGCGCCTGCATCAGGAAAAAATATACATTTAAGTCTCGATCTTTCATTGCAAAAATTAGCTAACGAAGCTCTGGTAGATAAGCGTGGTGCTATTGTTGCGATAGATCCACAGAATGGTGACATATTAGCATTTGTCAGTGCACCATCCTATGATCCTAATTTATTTGTCAATGGTATTGATACGAAGTCCTATCAGGCCTTACTTGATTCAAATGATAGGCCTTTAATTAACCGGGCCTTGAATGGTAAGTATCCTCCAGGTTCCACGATAAAACCGTTCCTGGCTTTTTCAGCGCTGGAATCGGATTCGATTAATTCGCAAGAAGAAGTTTGGTGCCCAGGCTGGTATTCATTAAAAGGACATGAGCATCGTTATCGGGATTGGAAAAAACAAGGGCATGGTTATGCAGATTTGAATTATGCCATTATGCAATCTTGTGATGTGTATTTTTATACGCTGGCTTATGCTATGGGTATTGATCAGATCTTTACTGGTTTAGCTCAATTTGGTTTTGGTAAAAAAACTGGGATTGATATTTTTGGAGAATCCAGAGCATTATTACCATCGCGTGAGTGGAAGGAGAAAACATATAATCAACCCTGGTATCCAGGTGAAACTTTGATTGTTGGTATTGGTCAAGGTTATACATTAGTCACACCATTACAACTTGCAACTGCCACTTCGTCACTGGCAAATCAGGGCACTGTATATAAGCCACATATCGTAAAATCAATATTTGATCCTGTTGATAATGTCGAAACTCATGTGAAATCTTTGGTGGCGAATAATATTTCGAGTGAAAATCAGGAGCATTGGCAAATTGTTGTTACAGCTATGAAAAATGTTGTTCATCATGCATCAGGTACGGCACGCCGTAGCGGATTTAATGCGGCATATCAATTTGCTGGCAAGACTGGAACAGCACAGGTTGTTGGTATTGCACAAGATGAGGAGTATGAAAAAGAAGAACTGGCAGAAGAATTTCACGACCACGCCTGGTTTATTGCATTTGCTCCGGTAGATGATCCAAAGATAGCGATTGCTATCCTGGTTGAAAATGGAGGCAGTGGTTCTGCCAGCGCAGCACCAATTGCACGCAGATTATTCGATCACTATTTACTAGATAATTCCGGTGATCCAGGCTAAAGGGCATCTCCGAAAATGTCTTGTTTCCGCGATAGCAGCGTCAGTGCCGTGCTCGAATCCTCATGTATTAGATATACACTGCGGTTCTGTGCGCAGCATTTCCTTGCCCTCACAAAAAAAATCCTATTTTCAGAGGCGCCCTAAATAAAATGGAGCAGAAAAACCTTTCACAAAAGCTGCATGTCGATTTTTTACTGATTACAGGAATCCTGGTAATTTGTATAATTGGTTTATTTATGATTTATAGTGCGACCAGTCAGAATGATCAAATTATAGTCAAACAGGTAGTTCGTCTGGTCATTGCTTTTATCGTGATGTTAGTAGTTGCCCAGATACCAACGACAACGATTCAAAGGTGGTCTCCCTTTTTATATGCTGCAGGTGTTATATTATTAATTGTAGTCATATTCTTTGGTGACAAGGGCAAGGGAGCACAACGATGGCTGGATTTGGGTGTATTCAGGTTTCAGCCATCTGAAATTATGAAGCTGGCAGTGCCTATGACGATAGCCTGGTATTTTTCAGATAAAAGTCTACCACCTGGTATAGCGAAGATAGTTCAATCCTTACTAATTATCATTGTTCCAGTATTGCTGATTGCCAGACAGCCTGATCTTGGTACAGCCATATTAGTTGCTACTGCAGGATTATCTGTATTGTTCATAACAGGCATTAGTTGGAAATTAATTGGAAGCTTTGCCATATTAATGTTACCGGGAGCTTATGTTTTGTGGTCGTTTATGTACGGTTATCAAAAACAGCGTGTGTTGACTTTCCTGGATCCTGAAAAAGATCCATTAGGTTCTGGTTATCATATTATACAATCCAAGATTGCGATTGGTTCTGGAGGTTTGTATGGAAAAGGCTGGTTGAATGGAACTCAATCACACTTGGAGTTTTTGCCTGAACGATCGACTGATTTTATTTTTGCAGTTTTTTGTGAAGAATTCGGTTTTATAGGTGTATTACTTCTGGTAACAGTATATGCCATGATTATTGCACGTGGCCTGTATATAGCGCTGAATGCCCAAGAAATGTTTGGTAAACTTATGGGTTGTGGGATTATTTTGACATTTTTTGTTTATGTATTTGTCAACATTGGTATGGTAACGGGACAATTGCCCGTTGTGGGTGTGCCATTACCATTGATCAGTTATGGTGGGAGTTCAATGGTCACATTGATGATAGGATTTGGTGTCTTGATGAGTATTAACACACATAAACGATTATTGTCTGAATAAATATTCTATTTTAATGAAAATTATGTCTAGATTATTTTTTATCTTTGGTCTGTTGTATATCAATAGTGTATTTTCTTTACCTTTGGACGATCCTAAAGTTAAGAAGTTTATCCATGAAATGGTTGAAGAGCACTCCTTTGTTAGCGCTGAACTGAATCAACTTTTTAGTAAAGTAACACGTTCTGATAATGTTCTAAGTGCGATTTCAAAACCAGCAGAAAAGAAATTGACCTGGGGAGAGTACAGAAAAATATTTTTGGGCGAAAAGCGTAGCTTGCAAGGTGTTGAATTCTGGAAGGTACATCGGGCTGATCTAGAAAGGGCGTATCAAAAATATGGCGTGCCACCAGAGATCATTATTGCGATCCTGGGTATAGAAACGCGTTATGGAAAATTTAGTGGAAAATATAAAGTCATGGATTCATTGAGTACCCTGGCATTTTATTATCCAAAGCGAGGAAAATTTTTTCGTCAACAGTTAAAAGAATTTCTGCTATTAACAAAACATCAGGGCATTGATCCCCTGTCGTTGACTGGTTCTTATGCTGGAGCTATGGGGATCCCACAGTTTATTCCAAGTAGTTTTCGACATTATGCAATCGATTTTGATAATGATAATCTGATTGATATCTGGTCAAACCCGACAGACGCTATTGGTTCTGTGGCCAATTATTTTCATGCCCACAAATGGATGCGGGATCAAGAGACAACCATACGTGCCAGCGTTACAGGAAATGCACATAACGATGCTCCAAAAAATGCACTCAAGCCAACCTTAAGTATTTATGACTTAAAAGAATTTAATGTTTCACCCAGCCAAAATATAAATAACCAGTCTGCCTACAGTCTTTTAGAGCTTGAACAGGCATCAGGTGTAGAATACTGGATAGGCATGCATAATTTTTATGTCATTACACGGTATAATCACAGTCATTTATATGCAATGGCGGCATACCAATTGTCAGAAAATATTAAACAGAAATATTTATCAGAACATTGAAGTTATGTTGCTAACCGGATCTATTGAAATGCGCGCAATTATAAGTCTCTTTATTCTGGCGCTATTGAGCGCATGCGGTGGAAATATTGTTAAAGAGCAAGACAAAGCACCAGAAAATCGCAACATTGATATTTCTAAAGTCCATGATGCTGTGCCAAAGGTTGAACCAAGAAGTCGTTATGGCAACCCGAAGAGCTACGATGTATTTGGAAAACGTTATTATGTGATGAATAGCGCACATGGATATGTGGAGCGTGGTCTAGCATCCTGGTATGGAACAAAATTCCACGGCAGGAGAACATCCAGTGGTGAAACCTATAATATGTATGCTATGACTGCAGCTCACAAAAGCCTGCCATTACCGGCCTACGTTAAAGTGACCAATCTCGAAAATAATAGAAGCATTATTGTTCGAGTCAATGATAGAGGACCATTTCATGAGGGACGGATTATTGATTTATCTTATGTTGCCGCACTGAAGCTGGATGTAGTCAGGACGGGAACTGCCAGAGTTGAAGTGGAAGCTATCAACCCAGGCTCATCCAGACCGATTCAGGAAATAGCTGCGGTCGATAAACCGAAACGGCCAGGGCCAGTAAAGGTAAAGAGTCGATCAACTGGTTTTTATATACAAGCTAGTTCATTTTCAGTTTTAAGTAACGCAAAGAGAATGCAGGCACAATTATCGTCTATCAGTGCGCACTTAGTATCGGTTAG
Source organism: Gammaproteobacteria bacterium (assembly GCA_965250225.1). Classification (GTDB taxonomy): domain Bacteria; phylum Pseudomonadota; class Gammaproteobacteria; order Eutrophobiales; family Eutrophobiaceae; genus CBDEUK01. The sequence continues at coordinate 202,528 of CBDFNQ010000036.1, read as the reverse complement.
ACAAACCATTGTAAATAATAAAAAATGGTATCGTGTGTTAATCGGGCCTATTAGTAATGCAAAAATTGCAAATAATATCGTGTTAAAACTAGAAAGGCATGGTATTCATAATCCAGTATTTATTAGTCAATAGAGTGTCAAACTATATATGAGTCTTTATCACAAAATATTTGTATTTTTTTTATTATTTATAAAAGTGTCTTGTCTTATCGCAAATGTTGGGGTAGTTCCTGCATCACCAAAAATAAATGCGAAGTCCTTCATCATGATGGATTATGTCAGTGGAAAATTTTTAGTTGATGAAAAATCAGATGAAAGAGTGTCACCGGCCAGTATAACTAAAATAATGACAATATATGTTGTTGCTAAAGAACTAGATGAGGGAACTGTAAAACTTGACGATAAAGTCCTCATTAGCAAGAAGGCCTGGCAGATGCCAGGATCAAGAATGTTTATTGAAGTTGATAAACAAGTCTCTGTAGAAGATTTACTTAAGGGCGTCATAGTTCAATCGGGTAATGATGCAAGTGTAGCTTTAGCAGAGCATATTTCTGGCTCGGAAGAGGTGTTCGTGCAACTAATGAATCAATATGCAAAACAGTTGGGCATGAATAATTCGAACTTTGAAAACAGCACAGGATTGCCAAGCGAACAACATTATTCCACAGCAAAAGATTTAGCGCTACTTGCCAGAGCTCTCATTCATGATTTTCCTGAAATATATCAATTACATTCCATGAAGGAGTTTGTATTTAATGATATTACTCAACCTAATCGGAACCAGTTACTATGGCGTGATCCTTCTGTCGATGGCCTAAAAACCGGACATACTGATGCCGCTGGTTATTGTCTGGTGGCATCAGCATTACGTGATGGCATGAGGTTGATAACGGTTGTCATGGGAACAGAAAGTACGGAAGCAAGGACAAAAGCCACACAAGCACTATTAAATTATGGCTATCGTTTTTTTGAAACCAGGAAATTATATTCAGATGATGAAACAGTCACGACTGTCAAAGTATGGAAAGGCGATGTCGACCAATTGTCCCTAGGCATTGAAAAAGAGTTGATAATTACTATCCCGCGCGGACAGTACGATAACCTGAAAGCAACAATAGAAACCAGAGAAAAAATCACAGCACCGATCATGAAAGGGGATGAGCTGGGAACTATAATAATTAATTTGCATGGTGACGAGTATATTCGGGTGCCTCTCGTGGCGTTGAATGCTATTAATAAAGGTAGTTTATTTAACAGACTAAAAGATAATATTAAATTATTGTTGGAATAATTAATTGTATGTCTATTGTTTATTTGAATGGTGATTATATGGAACAATCAGAAGCAAAAGTTTCTGTATTGGATCGTGGATTTATTTTCGCCGATGGTGTTTATGAGGTAATGCCGGCCTATAATCACTATATTTTTCGATTACATGAGCATTTGACCCGCTTGCAAAACAGTCTTGATGCTATTCATATTAGCAACCCGTTTCCAAACAGTGAGTGGGAGACAATTTTACAAACACTCGTAAAGAAAAATAAAGAACCGAATCAATCTTTATATTTGCAAGTCACCCGAGGAATTTCTGAGCGCGAGCATGTGTTTGATAAAAATATGGTGCCAACCGTATTTGTAATGAGTCGTCCATTAATAAAAAAGGTGAGAAAAAATGGTGTTTCGGCAATTACCAGTGAAGACATCCGCTGGAAATTCTGTGACATAAAATCTATCGCGTTATTGCCTGGAGTTTTATTAAGATATGAAGCACATAAAAAAGGTGCTCGTGAGGCAATATTAATTCGAGATGGTTTTCTGACTGAAGGCGCTGCTAGTAATGTTTTTGTTATTAAAGACGGGGTAATTAAAACACCACCAATAGATCGTCAATTGTTACCAGGAATTACCCGTGATTTAGTTATGGAATTAGCAATAAAAAATAGTTTTAACTGTAAAGAAGTCGCAATCACAGAAAATGAATTACTTTCTGCAGATGAAATCTGGATAACCAGTTCAACACAGGAGGTGGTTCCAGTTATCAAATTAAATCAACAAATGGTTGGTGATGGAACAGTAGGACCTGTCTGGCAACAGATCAATTCAATTTACCAAAAATTCAAACAGGAATTCAGTGGTGAAGATTTATAAAAAATTTACTATTGAAGCCGCACACAGGTTACCAAACCTTCCAGATAGTCATAAGTGTAGCCGTCTACATGGCCATTCATTCAGGATTGAAGTACATGTTGAAGGCGATGTTGATGTTAATACAGGTTGGGTAATTGATTTTTCAGAGATAAAGCGTATTTTTAAACCAATATTTGATCAGCTTGATCATCATTATCTAAATGATATCGAAGGGCTGGAAAATCCTACCAGCGAAAATCTTGCTAGATGGATATATAAAAAATTAAAGCCTGAACTTAAAATCCTGGATTCAATTATTATTGAGGAGACTTGTACAGCGGGTTGTATTTATAGTGGAGAGTAGTTTTTAAGAAGATTGAGATATGCCTAATTCTTAATTCCTATTCCTTTATTCAATAAATATAAACACAATAAAAATAGAGTAATACAAAATATAAAGATGGTGGTGATAGCGAAACCAACGTCAATATCAGAAACACCTAAAATACCATAACGAAAGGCATTCACCATATACAGGATCGGATTAAATTTCGAAACAGCCTGCCAAAAATCCGGCAATAAGCTAATTGAATAAAAAATACCCCCAAGATAGATTAAAGGTGTTAGCACAAAGGTTGGAATAACGGATATGTCATCAAAGTTTCTGGCAAAAATTCCATTCACTAAACCTGCCAGAGAAAATAATACAGATGTTAAAAATACAACGCTAATAACAACAGCATAATTATGTATATGTAAGTCTGTAAAAAAAAGAGCTACCAGTGTAACAATCATTCCTACCAGTACTCCCCTGGTAACGCCTCCCGTAATAAAGCCAAGAAGTATTAAAAAATTAGGTATTGGTGCGACAAGCATTTCCTCGATATGTTTTTGAAATTTAGCACCAAAAAATGAAGACACGACATTTGCATAGGAATTATTGATGATTGACATCATTATGATCCCAGGCGCTATGTATTCCATATAATCAAAGCCGTCCATTTTACCAATTCTTGGACCGATAAGATTGCCAAAAATTATGAAATATAAAGACATGCTGATAACGGGAGGTAAAATAGTTTGTACCCATATACGCATAAATCGCGAAACTTCCTTTCGTACAATCGTCCGGTATGCGATAAAAAGTTTTTCTATAGTCATTTCATCCAACTGCATTAACTGGTTTTATCAACAAGATTGATAAATAATTCTTCCAGACGATTTGATTTGTTGCGTATACACACAACTTCAATATTGTGTTCACTTAGCCTTGAAAACAAGGCGTTATAATTATTCGATTTATTCATAGTCACTTCATAAGTAAGGTCATCAATTTTAGTTAATTCGTAATCTTTTATAATTGGTGCTTGTTCAAGTGGCTTATTCAAATCAAGGACAATCGTTTCAGTGTTTAATTGTCCAAGTAAATCTTTCATAGAAGTATCAGTCACTATTTTACCATTATCTATGATCGCGATGTTTCGGCACAGGCGTTCAGCTTCTTCAAGATAGTGTGTAGTCAGCACTATGGTTGTGCCCTGGCTGTTAATCTCAATCAAAAAATCCCACATGGAACGTCTTAGCTCAACATCCACCCCTGCTGTAGGTTCATCAAGAATTAATAATCTTGGATTATGAACCAGAGCACGTGCAATCATTAACCGCCGTTTTAATCCACCTGAGAGAGTTCGTGATCGATCAAAACGACGTTCCCCACAGGCCTAGTTGTGATAAATATTGTTTTGCTCTTGTTTCTGCTAGTGATTTATTTAATCCGTAATAGCCAGCCTGATTTACCACAATTTCATAACAACACTCAAACTGTGAAAAGTTGATTTCCTGAGGGACAATTCCCAGGTTAGATTTAGCTGCGGTAGTATCAGTGTTAACATCATGGCCAAATACTTTTACACTGCCAGATGATTTATTGACCAGAGATGAGACAATACCTATTGTTGTCGACTTTCCAGCACCATTCGGACCTAATAAGGCAAAGAAATCACCTTCCTTAACGGTAAGATCAATACCTTGTAATGCTTGATGCCCGTTGGAATAGGTTTTGGCTAATTGACTTATATTTAGAGCATCATTCATTGCGTTGTGTATCTATAATAAAATAATAGAAAATATAAGATGCAATAGAGCGTGGAGAAATATTTAAACAAACAATAAAAACATATTTTAGACTCAGTTGGCTTTGATCTTGTTTACCTCAATAGCCTGAGATTTGCCGATCTTTACTAATGCTTCAAGTAGTTTCTTATCTCTATTGAGCAGAATTTGAAAAAAAGATCGTTCTATGCGGATCAACCTGGTTTTATCATCAGCTCGTGCGTAGCTGTTTCGATTGTTATCGGCTGATGGTAACAGAGCCTGTTCACCAAAATACCGGCCGCGATTCAGGCGAGCGAAGATAACGACTTTACCACTACTATCGAGTATGAATATCTCTACCATCCCTTCTAATATGATGTAGATACTGTCACCTTTCTGAAACTCGCGGAAAACAAACTCACCGGAATCAAAGGTTTCAATTTTTGCCCAGGTAGACAGGTTGACAAATTCCTGTTCACTCACCGTTTCGAATAAACGCATCTTGCTGAGCAAATCATGGATTTCATGATTCTTGGTATCAACATCTCCGACCATAGTCATTTCTGAATCATCTTTCAGTTGAGCGTAGCGGATGACATACTCTTTATCGATGCGAAACATTTTGCTTGGATGCAAGGAGCGAACTGAAGCATTTCGTACTCCAGGCCCGCCAGGCAGGATGGCTTGCTCACCAAAAAAATCACCTTTGGTTAAGGTGGCAACGGTTAGTTGGCGTTCACCGGACTCCAGACGTAAGAATACCTCTGCTGTACCGTCAAGAATGACATACATGCAATCGGCTATTTCGGATTCGCGAACGATGACCTCTCTGGCATCAAATTCTTCCATACCGTTTTCCGGCGCTTCGATGATTTTCCCCAACTCCTCGTGAGTAAGGGATTGGAAGAAAGGTACTTTTTTGAGTATTTCCTGGTTTTGAAATGTATTTGAACTCATTCTTGTGTCCTGTATCAGGATTTATCATTGCATCACGCAATCGATCACTAATTGTACAGAGAATGAGCTTATTATATGAAATTTATATGGATTTTAAACAGTATTTAGCCAGATTAGGCCGTAATAATCTGCTTTTTTCAGACTATGCTCTTATTTTTTCAATTTCATCAATTTGAACTGTACCAATCTCCTTTAATGCTTTTTCCAGTTCCGCGTCGCGGTTGAGTACCAATCGGAAATATCCTTTTGGAATACGGATCAAACGAGAGACGCCGTTTGAGCGGACATAACAATTTCGTTTGCCTTGTTGATTGGTTAATAAGGCTTGTTCTCCAAAATACCGACCTGCTTCATGTCGCGCAAGAATCACTACTTTGCCAAAACTGTCGAGGGTGAATACTTCAAGAATACCTTCAAGGATGATATAAAGGTGATCGGCAGGTTCTGATTCTTTAATAACAAATTCACCCGGTTCGACAGAGATAATTTTGGTCCATTCATTGCTATGTGATAGTTCCTCATCAGTTAACGAACGAAACATGCGCATATTCATGATCAGATCACGCACTTCTGATTGTGGCATCGTCTTTTTTGGCAAGGTATTTCTTGTACTGTCATCAGTACGGTCAAAGCTAAATAACACATATTTTTTCTGGATGCGGAATAATTTAACGGGATGTAGTGCGCGCACCGAAGCGTTACGTTTGCCTGTACCTTCAGGTAATAAGGCCTGGTCACCGAAAAAATCGCCTGGACGCAATGTATTGACGGTAACTGAGATGTTTCTTTCACCATGTTTCACATTGACTTCGGCGATGCCACTGAGAACGATGTACATACAGGTGCCGATATCAGATTCCTCAACGATAATTTCTTTTGCCTGGTAATCTTCGATGCCGTTCTCTGGTGCTTCGAGTATGTGCTTGAGTTCCTCATCACTCAGAGAATGAAATAAGGGGATCTTGTGAAGGATTTCCTGATTATGGAAGGTATTCAAATTCATTGTTTATAACCATTGTATAGTCGTTATTTTTTTCTGATCTAAATCAGGCAATGAAATAAATTAGATTAGTCAGATATGTCAGCGGGCTTAAATACATTTTGTACCACCTTGATTCTATTCGAGGAATATAGCCTTTTCGGCACAGAGTGCATTATTCTGAAGACAAAATTGCGAAATAGATCACAGACTTGCTACTGATTTCTCATTATTTAGCTTATTTGACGATTTTGCCTTTAGCACAAGGCATCAGCTATTCGAATGAAGTGTTTATCATGAAATGTTAAGTAATTGATATCTATATAGAAAATAAACTCATGGGTTTTGTATCATACAATCGATGACTTTCTCTAGCTCTGCAATAGTGGCTATTGAATCCTGGTAACATTGGGGTTATTTTGGTTGTTTATTTTTAAGGATTAAGGTGTCGTTCAATCAATGAAACAAGCAGATAAAAGGACTCGCTTTACCCTTTTAATATCCAATATTCGCGTCCTTTGAAGGACTGCTTATCACCTAGTTATGCGCACAGCCCGATGGAACGAGGTAAATAATTGAAATTACACTTGAGCAATTTAGATGAGCTAATCCAAAAAGTAAGGAACGTTCATTCCAAAAACTACCTGAATGAATCAATATCTTCTTATAGAGCTGGAGCCTATAGAGCTTCTCTGATAACAACATGGATAGCGGTTTGTGTAGATATTATTGAAAAGATTCGTGAGTTAAGCCTTAGTGAAGATGCAGCAGCAAAGATGATTGAAGAAAGGTTAGATGGAATCAATGCAAATGATCCCAACTCTATGCTCTCGTTTGAGAAAGATATTCTCGACATAGCATGCGATGAACTTCAACTGATATCTACAATTGAGAAGTCTCATTTAGAAAGACTTAAGAATGATCGAAATGTTTGCGCTCATCCAACGTTTTCACATGATGGAAGTCAGTTCTCACCTCATGCTGAGCTCACATTGTCATATATCGTTCAAGCCTCAAATTATTTATTGATACATCCTCCGGTAAAGGGAAAAATTGTAATACAAAGATTATTTGAACACATTAATGAGCCTTCGTTTCCCGAAGATGAAGAAAAAGCTTTTACCCTATTATCATCTGATAATAATCTTGGTCGTGTTAGAGAGAGTAGCGTTAGAAACTTAACAGTAATTCTATTAAAAAGGGTTTTTCGCGATGAGTCTAGTATTTCACCAGAGCTATTAAATAGGATCTCCGCATCACTTGGAGCCATAAGCAGACTTTATCCTGAAACGTATACAAACGTAATAGAAACAAAGCTTGGGGCAATGCTTTCTGAGGCTAATGACACTCAGTTAAAAAGGGTCTTTCCTTTTCTATTGTCACGAAATGAATTGTGGGAGAAAATTGCTACTCCTGAGAAGATTCGTATTGACGGTTTAATGCAATCTATGGATGTTGACGATCTGATAAAATACCAAACTCCTAAGCTTGCCGAAGTGAATCTTCAAATCAGAAAGGAACTGATGGTTAAGATTGAAAGCTTTAATAATGTTGATCAAGCAAAGTTAATTGCTTCTAATCCTTCTCAGACATTTAAAAACCAAGCTATAAATATTTTTATCGAATCACTCAGTTTCGATTCAGCTGAGTTTAGAGGAAATAGTTTACTTGTTCCTATGGCTAGTAAACTTGATGAAAATGACATAAAGATCATTTTTAGAGGTGCCATAGAAAATACAGGCTCATATGGAATAAATCAAATATTAAATGCAGGATCAATTGAGTTGTTTTTCTCAAGGCTATATACGGAAACAAAGAGCGCAGAAATTGCCCATAGCAGATTATGGCTAGAGTTTTGGAATAGTCTTAATGAAAAAGGATTCTCTTATGAATCACTAAGAGAACTGCTGTTACAGGATGAATTAATTCAGGATGAACCCAAAGAAAATGATGACGATATACCGTTTTGAAAGCATAATAAACGCGTCAACTGGGACTAGTTTTCCGCTGACGCTCCATACCAGCCCATTACGCGGGCGTTGAGGCTGTAGAAAAACCCCTATTTCCACCTTAGATTTGGTAAAATAGCGCAACCCATAAAGAGCACTTTAAATGCCTAAATTCATTCCTTATGATCACAATCAGAGTTCAATGGTGGTGATCAATTATCAAGACCAACTTCAAGCGGGCACCTTCGAACACGCCGTTCATTACTTAATAGAGAACACGTTAGACCTGTCTGTTTTTTATCCTCGGTATAACAACGATGACAACGGCCGCCCTGCCATTGACCCGGCACTCTTGTTGAAGGTCATCCTGTTCGCTTACTCTAAAGGAATAACATCAAGTCGCGAGATCCAATGGTGTTGTCAAACGAACATCATATTTAAAGCCTTGTCGTGTGATAGCGTGCCGCATTTTACAACGATTGCAGAGTTTGTCAGTTCCTGTGCAACTGAGATAGCGGATTTGTTTGAACAGGTGTTATTGGTCTGTCATGAGCAAGGATTACTGGGCCATGAGTTGTTTGCGATTGATGGTTGCAAGATGCCATCGGATGCCTCAAAAGAATGGTCGGGGACCTTTAAAGAGCTGGCAGAAAAGCGCGAGAAAATTAAACGTCAGATCCATCATCATATAAACGAACATCAACAGTTAGACAAGAATGAAAGTCGTGATGAAGAGAGACACAAGCGCACCGAGCAGGCCATTGAGACATTAAATAAAGCGCATGAGAAGATAGATCAATTTTTAAAGTCCAACAGCCCACGGATGGGCCAAGGTAAAAGACCCAAAGGCAGGTTTATGCTCCTGCAAAACCGGCATTCTCCACATCCATGTGGGTCAAGTCAAAAGTAATATCACCGATAATGAAAGCGCCAAGATGACCACCAACAAAGGGACTATTCAGGGGTACAATGGCGTTGCCTCGGTCGATAAAAAACATCAAGTGATCATTGATGCTCAAGCCTTCGGAGCAGGCCAGGAACACTATACCTTACAACCTGTATTGGAGACGATTAAAGAACGCTACAAACGATTGGGGATCAGCAACAATATATATCAGGACGACATCATAGTGACCGCAGATACCGGATTTGCCAATGAAGCGAATATGAAATATCTGCACGAGAATAGGATCAATGGTTATATCCCCGACAACAAATTTCGCAGTCGGGATCCAAAATTCGCCGAGCAGAAAAGCAAATACGGCAAACGGAAAACAAACACTAAAAAGAAAACAATCAACGTCATCCCTGCCAGTGAATTCCGTTTCGATCCTACCAAGAAAAGTTGCATCTGCCCGGCAGGCGAGGCGATGTGGCTAAAGAAAGAAGGCCATGATCAACAAGGCAGTTATAAATTATTTTTTGAAGGACGGCTGACAAAATGTCGAGGCTGCAAATTGAAACATCAATGCATGAGAAACCCAAGCTCTGCGAACACCCGAGAGGGCCACGGTCGACAGGTCTCATTTGTCCTGGAGAGTAAAAGAGCACCGAACTTCACTGATTGGATGAAGCACCGAGTGGATAGCGACAAGGGAAAACAGAGTTACAGTCACAGAATGTCGGTAGTCGAACCGGTGTTTGGTAATATAGGTTCAAATAAACGGCTCAACCGATTCAGTTTGCGCAGTAAAAAGAAAGTACAATGTCAGTGGAAGATGTATTGTCTAGTACACAATATTGAGAAGCTAAAGAATTACGGTGGATTGGCGGCCTGAGTTATATTCAAGAATGAAGCAACCTCTATTTTATTAAAACCAAAAGCACTATAAAAATAAATGAACCGATCAAAAATTAATCGAGATGTTGAAAACCTGAACCGAAGACAGGTTTTTCTACAGCCTCGTTATGTGCTTCACACAAAATGATCGTAGATATTCCAATTAAAGACGGTGACAATAAAAAGTACTTGACTGCTGTAAATAGTCTAATTGCTACATTAGTTAAAGAAAGGGCGCCAAAAGATTTACAGGTGACGAGAATTAATAAATGGTTCGATCACAAGTGGTTAAAATATTCAGGTAAAGGAAGAGTGGCATATGATTGTTATCCAATTTCAGATACTTCGTTAGATCCATTATGGAAAGATAAATTGACCTTTCCTCCCTTCAATCCAAGACAAATTGGACAGCAGATACATTGGGAGCGACAAGACAATGGAACCTATGGCAGTAGTAAAAAAGAACCTAAATGGGTTCACAAACACCGGCTTCAATCAAGCGCAGGCAATCTAAATAATAGGGTAGCCGATTTCACTGAGTCTGGGCTTTTTGTTTGGTTTACATCAAACACCGATAAAAACATGCATGGAAGTATATTAGTTTATTTAGTAGATGGAGATGAAGTCATGGCTTGGTACGCCTCATTCAAACAACAAACTGAATGGATCGTTGATAAAACAAAAGGTATTGAAAAAAACATTGTAGAAAAATGGTTCCCGATCAAATAATCGCACATAACAATTCGCTGAAAAGCAACGTCCTTTGACTCAACCGTTAACCATAAAGATACGGCAATGGAATTTAAAAAAATTATCGCGGGGACTTTTTACTACATTTTCGAGTATAAGAGGAATCTAGTAAGAGCTCTAGCATGGCCATTTATAGCATTCGTCTTTTTAGATGCAATTGAATATTTAGAGCCTGAAATAGCTTTGAGTTTTGTTGTTGGAGCGTTGACCATTTTTGTTCAAACTATCTTCGCCATCACAACCCACAGAATTGTATTGCTAGGTCCAGAGTCAGTTTCAAAATGGGGTTTAACTTCATGGACGAAACGGGAAACTTACTTTTTTCTTCACGTTATTGGCCTGTCACTTATGATTATACCGATTGTATTGCTAGGCTTTATACCTATTCTTGGAAGTATCATAGCCTTGGTTATAATATGTTGGATTTTGGGGCGATTTAGCCTTGTTTTTCCCGGTATTGCTATTGATAAAGGCGTTTCTTTTAGGCTTTCGTGGAAATTAACTGAAACCTATCAACTGCTAATGTTTTTGGTGGTAGTGGTATTTCCTATACTCCTGGCTATTCCCACTATTATTTTAATCTGGATTCCATATACATTTTTATTGTCTAGCCTACTGTCTACATTCGTTATAGTTTTTGAGGTGGCTGCACTATCTATGGCTTATCAACTTATAACCACCGAGACATATGAAAATGGTTAACAATACGCACCACACTGACATATTCTTGTTATGGCCTAGACACGCCACTACAAAAATATGCAGAAGTGTTTTGCATTATACATCATGAAACTAAAATAATATTAATATGATGCAAATTCCAATAAAGATTAGATTTTCTAAACCATGCAAAAGATGTGGTTTGAGGTATCCTAAAAAGAAAGAAAAGGTGCCGGAGTGATTTAATTTTAATCACTCCGGCACCTTTCTCTTCGTCTAATAATCTCTACTTTGGAATGACAAGATTATATATTTTTAGATTTAAATTCTTCCGATTCAAAAATATGATCCAACCAGAGGTTCGATAGTTTTTCCTGTACCGTATTTTGTCTGAGGCGTGCATTTAGGTTTTTAAAGTCAACGCGGTCCAGTTCCTGATCCTGGTTGTAACAGGAATAGACAAAGTATTCTTCCTGAGTATGCGGGTCGACATGTTTACACAAACATTGAGCACAAACGCCTTTCATCATGCATTGCATCGGCGAGTTGATGGAGCCAATCGCCGTATGATCTGCTTTGAAATACTCTTTCAGGCGTCCATGACGTGCTTCTTTTACAGCCGCCATCATGCGGTCGGAACCGATCACAATCATGTTATCAACATCGTTTAGTGAAATATCCGATTTACCCAATTTCCCTTTGGCAAATCTTTCAATGGCTTCGAGAATATTACCGACAGTCGATTTGTCCTGTGGTCTGGTTGTGCTGATAGGTTCTACTCCTGGTGCTGGGTCAACTGACCAGACGATGACGTCAGAGGCCGCTTCAATCTCTTCGACTTTAAACACGTCTGTGGGATTTTTGTAACCGGCAAAATAAATCACTTTATTGCCCAGAGCACGTAATGCCTTGCCGATAGAAAATTGCACCGCATTACCAAGACCGCCACCAACTAACATAACGGTTTTATCCTCACTGATCTCAGTCGGTGTTCCGGTAACACCCATGATCACTAGTGGCTCATTTTTTTCCCACAGAGAACAAAGGCGCGATGAACTGCCCATCTCCAGAGTGATTAATGAAATCAAACCTTTTTCTTTATCGACCCAGGCGCCAGTCAAGGCCAGACCTTCAGCGGCAAGCACGGTATCATTTACCGTCGGTGCGAGGGATTCGAAATTTTGTACACGATAGAATTGTCCTGGATGAAATTTACGTGCCTGTAATGGCGCTTTCACAATGACTTCAACGATGGTCGGTGTCAGGCGGTTGACTTCAACAACCGTGGCCAATAATTCTTCATCAAGTTTGTTAAATAAACTTTCCAGATTTGCATCACGAGCGCTTTGTTCATTCTCGTTTAATTGGGCAAACTCTTTTTCAAATAACTTAACAACATAAGGATAACCATCCTTTGCGCTTGCCATTGCCTTAACGACATTCCCTGCATAGACAGGATGATTGTCGCCATAGAAGCTGATGAATTTGCCATTTTTATGATAAGAGGTAAAAGGAGCCGGTTTTCCGATTTTAGGTTCAGCTTCATCGTCCATTGGTAATAATTCGGGAATATCCGTATCGTTCCAATGCGGTTCATAGCGCTGGAAGAATTTCTTATCCATGCGAAAAGAGTAGGGATATTCCTGTTCATAAATGGTGTTCGGTGCTGTACCGGCCGCGATGAATAAACTTTTGAGTGGAATTTCCAGCTCATTTGACTGAGACATCCAGTGCCCATCTATCTCATCCAGTTTGTCGAATTTAACCGCCTTGAGTGCACCATATTCATCCTCGACCGCTTCGAGTGGATTCATGCCTTCGGCAAGCTGGATACCTTCCTGTAAAGCCTCATGTATTTCTTCGTGGTTTTGAGTGTAGGCAGGAGAATTTTTGATGCCCTTGCGATAGAACATGGTGGCACCGCCCCAGGCGGTGATTAAAGGTTCGAAATTTGGTTTTACATTTGTGGCTGTTGCACGTTCACGTTCGGCAACAATGGCTTTGCCATGCTCAAGAAACTCATCAAGGATTTCAATTTCTTCTTTATCATATCGTGCGCGAACCGTCTCTTCATCGTGCTTGTCGCAGAGGATTGTGTAGCGGCGTAATATTTTTTCGACCTGAACAGGATAATAGGCCATGACTTCTGTCGTAGTATCAATGGCCGTTAAACCACCACCAATAATCCCGACCGGCAAACGAACTTGTAGATTGGCCATGGAGTTATTTTTGGCAGCACCAGTGAGTTGCAGTGTCATGAGGAAGTCCGATGCTTTGCGAATGCCCCGGATCAGATTATTTTTCAGGCCAATAATGGTTGGCTTTCCGGCACCGGATGCAAGTGCAATGTGATCAAAGCCCATGTCCCATGCTTCCTGAATAGTTATTGTGCCGCCAAAGCGAACACCGCCATAACAACGGAAGGCTGCACGACGTGCCAGGGTCAGATAGATGACCTTAAGAAAGTTTTTGTCCCAACGTACGGTAATGCCGTATTCAGCGACACCACCAAAACCTGCAAGCAATCGTTTATCCAGTTCTTCATAAATATCATTGAAATCTTCAATGGGTTCTGGTGCTGTGCCTTTTCCACCAATGAGTTTTTCTGATAGTGGTTCAATCTTCAGTGCATCGATTCCCGCAACACCGAAGCCTTCATTGAGTAAATAGTGCGACAGGGTATATCCGGCTGGACCCATGCCAACTACCATGACATTTTTGCCGTTATAAGGCAGTTGATAAGGTCGTTGAATGTTTAACGGATTCCAACGTGTGAGAAAGCTGTAGATTTCAAACCCCCATGGCATGAACAATACATCCGTTAATACATTGGTTTCAATCTGTGGGATATTCACTGGTTCAGTCTTTTGATAAATACAACCGCGCATACAGTCATTGCAAATACGGTGACCCGTGCCAGGGCACATGGGATTATCCAGAACGATTAAGGCCAACGCTCCAATATTATCGCCGCCTTTTTTAACCACATGCATTTCTGAAATTTTTTCACCGAGTGGACAGCCGGTTATAGGCGACCCTAATGAATTGGATTTGAAACCTTCGGTTTTTTTATTACGCATGCCTTTGGAGCAGGAATCTGTATCGCGATCATGGCAGAAAATACAGTGATTGACCTCATACAATACCTGGCGTTGTTCAAAACGTTGATCGGTTAGCGCAAAACCATCACGATGTCGGCGGTCATTTTTATCAGACATCCAGGTATCAAAACCGTCGCGATGAAATGTTTCATGATGAACAAGCTGATTAAAATCACGTTTAGCCACATCCTTAAAACTCAACCAACCTCTGGTTTTCTCAGCGAGTGGACTGTTTTCAAGTTGGGTTGCGTGAGCCCAGATTCGTACAATCTCTAAGATTGTATCGATAAACTCTGAATCGTCTTCTATCGCGAGCTGCTCTGCAAAATTAGAAGTTATTTGATCATTGTCTCGTAATGATTCACGGAGTTGTTTGGTATCATTATCAGCAGCCGCCGCCCCACCAGAATAATCACTGGGTCTGTCTTTTCGTAATAGCAGATAATGGTCACTAAGATTTGCCAGTCTGGCACCTACCATAGCAATGGCTTTTTCATCGTCTTTGATCGCCAGCGTTTGTGGGAAGCCCGCTGTCTGGAGTAAATCCATATTGGACTGGATCGCATTGAAATCCCAATCAGAGGTGTCGATTTTTTTAAATTTGGTTCCGAGTTTATCCACTACTTCATTTCGGAAGACAAACACACTGCTCATATCAGACTGGATGTTTATTTCCTGTTGTTCTTTTTCCTGAGTGACACCGAACAATCGGGCAACGAAATCACCCACATGCGGTGCTGTTTTTACCAGTAGATCTGAAATGTTTTGGGCAGAAAATGAATTATCCTCTGCTGTTGTGTAAGCCTGAAATTGTTCGGCCAGTGTGGCGTCTTTACGGGCGAGTTCCTGGTGGAACAATGCATTGAGCTGTTTGAGTTTGTCAGGTTTATACAGGTCGTCGTAACCGAAACCGGAGATGCCCAATGTGAGCTTGTCGTGTTTTGAACTTGTGGTACTCATAAAGAAAAAAGACTGTTTCTATTAGTTTGTATATAGGGGAAAAATAACGGCTTTCTAAACCAATTCAGGCGCAGATATTAACAGCAGAAATTATAATTAAAAGGAATGATTAACTGAGATCTTCTCACGATTCATATTTTTCGCCATATCGGCATTAAAAATAACCTAAAAGTACTCATTTACTGCGTGTAAATTCCGTTTTTTAGAACATTTTCGCCTTGTTATGACAAAAACTATTTTTCGTGAAAAAATCTCATTTTATAATATTGTATGCATAATGCCTGTGAATCTGATTGAGTACTTATGCCTTTAGTAATAGTGGACTTGTTCAGAGATCCCTTAACGTTACTATTGCGCCTAATTTGACTATCCCACCTTCGAGAACCCTCGCGGTAATACCACCATGATGACGAACCGCGTTATAGCCACCGGATCCAAGGTTTTCTTCCATCCTGGAACAGGGGTGACAGTAACCGGTACCTTGCAGGATAGCACTGCCAATGCTGAAGGTTTCCCCTCGAAAAGCTGTCAGATTGATGCCAGATACGAGGAGATTGCGGCGTAATAATTCTGCAGCAATTGAAGGTTGCCCGAGCAGTTTGGCAATGACCTCGAGATGCTCAAATTGCAGTAGAGTGATCTGGCGTTTAGAACCAACTTTAGAGGCGCGGTGATCACCCTTGATACCGTGACCCGTAATGAACTCAACCTGGTCTGGAGTTTGCAACGGCTCTTTACGGTTTGGACGAATTCCGATCCACTCGAGCTTGCCACTTCGTGCATGAGTAGCTTTTAGGTCAGATATTTTTTTGTCCATGTTTCAGTGTTATAGTGAGTTTTGTCGGTTATTATTGTAGGTATTATGTCAGAAGATACCAATCAATCCGAACAGGAAACGGAAACCATCATGGAGTTTCCCTGTTCATTCCCGATTAAGGCGATGGGAATGGATATGGATGACTTTGATGGTCTCGTTGTCAGCATTGTTAAAAAACACGTGACTGATCTTGGTGATGCTGCTGTCAAGAGCCGTGCTAGCAAGGGTGGAAAATACATATCGGTGACCGTCGTTGTCGAGGCTCAGAGTAAACAGCAACTGGATAATATCTACATGGAATTAACCGCACATGAACGAGTGATAATGGCTCTATGAGAACTGCACAATTCATTGATCAGGGTATTCAGGACTATAAAGTGTGCCTGGAAGATATGCAGGCATTTACATCACAACGTACAGAAGCAACACAGGATCAACTTTGGTTGGTTGAACATTCCTCTGTCTACACATTAGGTTTGAATGGGAAGCGTGAACACTTAATCGATACAAACAACATCCCGGTTATTCAGACGGATCGTGGTGGACAGGTGACCTATCATGGAAAAGGGCAGGTGATCATTTACTGCTTGCTTGATTTGAAACAACTGGGTTTGGCAGTTAAGTCTTATGTGAACTTGCTGGAACGGTCAATTATTGAATTGTTAAACGATTATGGACTGGATGGTCAACGACGCAATGGTGCACCGGGTGTGTATGTCAATCATAAAAAGATTTCTGCACTCGGAATACGGGTCAAGAAAGGATGTTGTTATCATGGGCTAGCGCTGAATGTCGATATGGATCTAGCTCCGTTTCTTGGAATCAATCCCTGTGGTTTTGCAGGCCTTGAAGTGACACAGCTTAGCGATTTTTCGATCAAAGAGAAATGTCAATCGGTCGCCCAGAAATTGCTACCTAAACTGGCAGAGAATCTTGGTTTAAAGATACAGATGGATCAGACAAAACAAACAGGGCAAACAAAAAAAGATAATAAAGCGGCATGAATTCAGATATGAATAAACCCACCCGGGAACAAAGAGGCAGTTTAAAAATTTCGCGTATTCCCATTAAGGTTATCCCTAGCGAAGGGCCATTAAAGCGAAAGCCTGAATGGATACGTGCCATGGCACCCACCGACCCAAAGGTTCTAGAACTCAAACGCCTAATTCGTGATCATGACTTGCACACGGTTTGTGAAGAAGCGTCCTGTCCAAATTTAGGTGAATGTTTTGCACATGGCACAGCAACTTTTATGATCATGGGTGATTTGTGTACACGACGTTGTCCATTTTGCGATGTGGCGCACGGCCGTCCGAATTCACTGGATAAAGACGAACCGAAAAATCTTGCCAGGACGATTCAATTGATGCAGCTTAAATACGTTGTGATCACCTCGGTTGATCGTGACGATCTACGTGACGGTGGTGCCGGGTATTTTGCAGAATGCATTAAGGAAGTTAGAGAACAATCTCCGGGAATTAGTGTGGAAATATTGGTTCCGGATTTTCGCAATCGCTTAGAACCTGCTCTGGAACAATTGAGTAATCAAGCGCCAGATGTATTCAATCACAATCTTGAAACCGTGCCAGCTCTCTATAAAAAAGTTCGACCAGGTTCTGATTATCAATGGTCTTTACGGTTACTGAAAGAATTTAAGCAAAGAAATCCTAACGTGCCGACAAAATCTGGTTTGATGTTGGGTCTGGGCGAAAGCCTTGATGAAATTAAACAGGTAATAGTTGATCTACAACAAAAGGGCTGTGATTTATTAACCCTGGGTCAATATTTACAGCCAAGCCGCTTTCATTTGCCAGTTGAACGATTTGTTGCACCACAGGAATTTGATGAATTAGGTAAATACGCAAGAGGCTTAGGGTTTAGCAATGTTGCCAGTGGGCCAATGGTACGTTCGTCTTATCATGCTGATCTACAGGCTGCAGGTGATGCAACAATTGGAAAATCTGTTTTTTGAATCACTCTTTCTAAACCCAGATGTGTATAGAAGAAAAACTAACCATTGAAACAGAAGAAAAAAGAAATATTCTTTCTGAAACATCACGTGTCGTATGGAAAGAGGTAGAATTTTTCTATGCTAAAGGAATAATGATCTATGTCTCTGATGAGCTCGATTTAATTCAGGTTGCGCACACTCTTGCCATTGATGATGCAGAACAGATTGAAGAGTGGGTGAATGCAAAAAAAATATTACGATCTTTTGACCAACAGGCAAAGACCTGGTCGGAAGGTGGCGAAGAAATCTGGAGTGTGGTGGTTAAGCCCTGGGTTTTGGTTCAGCCTATTAAAAAATCATAGAGACACCCATAAGAAATAATTTATTACTCTTACTCTATTAAAACAATTCCCAGACTGGCTTACAGTTTTCTGGTAGTTTTCCAAATTTCCCAAGTTCCGACCAGGAATGTCCTGTTTGATGAAAATCGGAACCACAGGAGGCATAAAGTTCTTTGGCCTCTGAAATCCTGGCAAGGTCTCTGGTTAAATGTGGTACTTGTTTACCTGAAACAACTTCAAAAGCCTGACCACCATAATTTTTAAAATCAGATAATAATTCAATTAATTTTGTTCTGGTTAATTTATATTTCGCCGGGTGAGCAAGTACGGCTATACCGTTGGAATTTGTAATGGTTTTTATTATTGTTTCAAGATCGAGCCAGGTATTTTTAATATCACCGATTTTCCCTGTGCCAAGATATTTATCAAAAGCTTCTTTTTGATTTTCCACAATTTTATTTTGCACTAGATATTCAGCAATATGGGGTCTGCCAATATTATTGTTTCTGGCAATTGATTCAATTTGTTCCAGTGCTATTTCCTGGCTGAGTTTTTTTGCTAGTTTATCGATGATAGTTTTTGCACGTTCTTGTCGATTCTTTTGTTGAAGCTGTATGGTTTGTTTCAAAGCATCATTGTTTAGATCAATATTCAAACCGACAATATGTACACCTGTTTTTCGCCAGACAGAAGAGAATTCAATGCCAGGTATTAGAGTGATACTCTGTTTGTCTTTATCAGTCAGTTCATCATAAGCTTTAACGGTATCATGATCCGTGATCGAAATAGCATTTACGTGGAATTCCTTCGCGCGCGCAAGTAATTCGGATGGCGAGAGTTTGCCATCCGATACCTGCGTATGTGTGTGTAGATCATAAATCATGAAATAGCATATTCATCAAATAGATTTATCTTCATTCTTTGTTGGTAATGCATCATGCACAAACATGGCAGTAATAATCAAGATCGCCCCAATAATTGTTCTGCCTGTTATTTCTTCATGATTTAACAGGCTACCCAGGAGTAATGCCAATACTGGCGATAACATGGCTACCATTGCCACTTTCACTGCGCTCAAATATTTTAAGATAAAATAATACAATACAAATCCACCTGCTGTGGCAATAATTGCTAAATATAAGATCGCAATCGTATTTTTCAGTGACAGCATTTGTGGTAATTCGCCATCAAAAATAGACCATGTCACAAAATAGGCGGGTACCGCGAACAATAAACCGCCCGTTACCGAATCCAGCGGCCTGATATTGGCATCGATACGTTTGACGATGACTGCACTGCCTGAATGTATAATAGCAGAGAACAACACAGCAATTATTCCCAGACTGGCAGAATAGCCAGCGTCAAAAGATGACATAAAAATCACAGCCAGGCCAGTAACCTGAGCGACGATCTTGTTCAAGCTTAAGGATTGTTCCTTGAGCAAGAACATAGCTAGTATGGTTGTGATCATAGGAGCCAGTCCGAATATAATCGATACCCACCCAGAAGGGATGTATTGCGCACCCCAATACACCGATAACATCGCTCCATATATTCCCACTCCACTAGCGATATAACTCTGCAGCGCAGCTTTGTTTACTGGCAATGATCTTTTTAAAAAAACGTTAATGATCAATACACACAGCAGCCCGAGTAACATACGAGACGTTACACCAAATAAAAATCCCGGGCCTCTACTGCTCCATTGAATGGCAAGCGGTGTGGTTGACCAAATTAAGATAGTTGCGATATAGGCGACTGATAAGTTCATGATAAGTTTCCAGGCAAAAAAAAACCGCAGATTTTGAAATCTGCGGTTTCTATTGAATTCTAAAATTGTGTATTTAGTTTATGTCATCGAAAGCCGCAGACAAGTAGAAGCACAGACTAGCCATTTGACCAGTCGCATGGTAATGCATTGTGCAGTGTCTTTGATTATCGATTTCATAACGGCGGGGAGTCTGAAGATAATCTTTGTCGTTGTCAACAGAAAATGAAACACAAGATTAAGTTAAGGCGTTTTTTGTTTCCATGGATTCGGCATTTTTTTCTGAAATGTAATCACCAGACAAGAAACAATAACCAGTATGGCTCCTATGCTTGAGGTTAAATCTGGAAACTCTCGCCAGACTAGCCAGGCAATCAGCGTAGCAATCAGGACGGTGACATAGGTAAACGGTGCGACCTGAATGGCTTCATTGTGAGAATAGGCATAGGTTAACAAGGTTTGACCGCCTGTGGCACAGATCCCCGCGAGTAACATATAGATCAGTGCATCATTGGATGGGCTTTGCCATAGCCAGAACATAGGAATAGAAGAATAGAGAGTTGATAATAAACTGAAATAAAATACTGTGCGTAATACAGGCTCAGTATCGGACATGTAGCGCACAAGGATTTTTGCACAGCCAATAAACAAGCCGGATGCTAATCCGATCAAGGCTGCCAGGCTAAATAATTCAGTGCCAGGTTTGAGTATTAATGCTATGCCGATAAAGCCACAGAGCAAGGCGAGCAGTGAAAAACGATCAAGTTGTTCCTGTAGAAAAATCGTTGCAAGGATTCCTATGAACAAAGGCGATGTGGCATTTAGTAAAGCTGATTCTGATAAACCAATATGCCCAATAGCATAAAAAAAACACGTCATAGCACAGAGACTAATCAACGCACGAAACAGATGTAACTTTAGTTTAGAGGTTTTTATGAATTGATAGCCACGGGGTAAGACGATTGGCAAGATAATCAACAAGCCGATAACACTGCGTAAAAAAACCAGTTGTGAAGCGGGTAATTCCTCTGAAGTAATCTTGATAAAGCTGGCCATGATGGCAAAGCAAAAGGCCGAGCCAAAAGCAGGTAATGCGCCGTGAATGATAAAACGCTTGTTCAATCGGATTATGAAAATTCTAGTGGGATTAAATTAGATATAGATGATTTGCGAGACAAAATACAACGCAAAAAAAACCAAATGCCCCTCCACGAACAAAGTGGGCAACTGTAGAGCACGAAGATTATGGCCTATCAGAGAAAGGCCTTTCCGCCTGAATGATAGAAATTAAGCTAAATAACTAAACTACGCCGCAGCGGTAACGCGGGTTGCTTGACGTCCTTTATCACCATCTTTTGCTTCGAAATCGACAGCTTGTCCTTCTGCCAGGGTTTTAAATCCATCCCCTTCAATCACTGAAAAATGTACGAACACGTCTTTACTACCATCACTTGGTGCAATGAACCCAAATCCTTTTGTTTCATTGAACCACTTCACTGTACCATTATCCATTATATCTCTACCTCAAACTTGGAAAATTAAATAAAAAACTTATTGTTTGTACGATGCATGAATCGAAATAAAAATCTTGATTTATGTTCTCATCGACAGTCAATATCGCGAAGTTTATCGCAATGTTTTGGTAATTGCGACATAAAATACAGGCTAAAAATGGTTTTTATGCCTATGAATAAGTACTCTACTCAATCTAAATTTAATTTTTGAGTTCTTCTTGCAAGGTTTCGAGTTCAGTCCATCGATTGATAGCGCTGTCCAGTTCATATTGTTTTGTTGTTAACAGATTTAATTTTGGAGCTTGTTGCTCATAAGCCTGATCAAGAAATTCGGGTGAATTTGTTTCATTTTGTAGTGTTTGTAATTGTTGTTCCAGATCTTCAATTTTTTCAGGTAATGAATCCAGCTCGAGTTTTAATTTATAGCTGAGTTTTTTTGAGGAATTTTGTTGTTGGTTGTTCATTATTTGGGAGGTTGAGGATTTATTGGTGAATTGTTCTGTTTCAGCCAGTGTTTTGCCGTGTCTCAACCAGTCACTGAAGCCACCAACATAAGATTCTATTTTCCCGGAATTTTCGAAGACCAGAATACTGGTGACCACGTTATCGAGGAATTCCCGGTCATGGCTGACGACTATCAGCGTCCCCTGATATTCACACAAACGTTCTTCGAGTACTTCCAGGGTTTCAACATCCAGATCATTGGTTGGCTCATCGAGCACCAGTAGATTACTGGGACGAGTGAGTAGTTTGGCCAGGATGACACGGTTACATTCTCCTCCTGAGAGGACTTTAATTTTTGTCATGGTTCTTTTTGCGGTGAATAAAAAACCACGCAAATAACCAATGACATGCCGTTCTTTACCGTTGAGTTTGATATAGTCAGAACCATCTCCGACTATTTCCGCTACCGTTTTTTCAGGATCAAGATTGCGTCGTAATTGATCAAAATAGGCCGTTTCAACGTTGCTACCGAGTTTGACAGAACCAGATTCGGGTTCGATTTCGCCAAGCAGGATTCTTAATAAAGTGCTTTTCCCAACGCCATTATTTCCTACCAGACCGATACGATCGCCGCGCGTGATCTTAAGTGATAAACCATCGATTAATAGTTTGTCACCATAGCCATGCTTCAGGTTCCTGGCTTCAATCACCTTGCGTCCAGATTGATCAGCCCCCTCGACAACAATACGTGCTCTGGACTGTGGTTTTACCCGTTTTGAGTATTCTTCACGCATGGACTGAAGTGTCCTCACACGGCCTTCATTACGTGTGCGCCGTGCCTTGATCCCTTGACGTATCCAGATTTCTTCTTCCGCCAGACGTTTATCAAACAAGGCGTTATTTTTTGTTTCTTCTTGCAGGAATTTTTCTTTATTAGTGATGTATTTTTCATAACCGCCGGGCCAGCTACTCAGGCGTCCGCGATCCAGTTCAATAATACGATTGGCCAGGCGTTTTAAAAAAGCTCGATCGTGGGTAATGAACACAATACTGCCGGTAAAAGCATGGATACGGTTTTCCAGCCATTGAATGGTATTGAGATCGAGGTGATTGGTCGGCTCATCAAGTAATAGCAAATCTGGATTGCTCACCAGGGTTCTGGCAAGTCCAACACGTCGGCGCCAGCCGCCAGATAATTCAGCTAAAGTACTATCGCTGGGGAGTTCGAGTTCACTTAAAATAGTGTCCACTCGTTGGTCGATATTCCAGCCCCCATGTGCCTCAATGTCCTGTTGTAAATTCTCCAACTCACGCATGATGACTTTATCCAGTATTTGTGTGGATAAATCATGAAAGCGATTGAGCTTTTCCTGCAAGCCTTCCAGACCAGCGCGGACATATTCTTTGACAGTGAGTTCAAGCTCCTTAGGCAGGGTCTGTTGCAATTGGCTGATACGAATGTTGTTTTGTCGCTGTATTTCGCCAGAATCGGGCTCAATTTGGCCGACGATGAGTTTGAGCAATGTCGATTTCCCGGCACCGTTGCGACCGATCACACAAATGCGTTCATTTTTTTCAATCGCAAGATTCGTTTCGTCGAGAATTTTTTGTTCACCAAATTCAATGGTGACGGAGTCGAATGTAACCAGGGCCATCGGAGGTATAGTGATTCTATAAAAAGAAAGGCGCTATTATAGTGAAAAAAAATGTTATGAACACAAACTCTCTATCCGCTGAAATAATGGTATGATCGACTTTTGCTTTTTTATGTGACCCCTAATGTCAGAAAAATCACTGGATCTGGATTATTTCCGCAGCCTGCTATTAAATGAGCAAGTGAAATTAATGGGAATTTCTGAGACCGGAGATGAAGCAGCTTCAGTAGTGGAACTTGACCAGGCTTGTGTGGGGCGTTTGTCCAGAATGGACGCTATGCGAGCACAGGCAATGTCTCAAGAGGCAAAAAGACGCAGAGAGATCCAACTACAGAAAATCAAACGAGCCCTGGCCAGGATAGATTCGGATGATTATGGTTTCTGTTTGTCCTGTGGCGAATTGATCTCAGAAAAACGGTTACAGATAGATCCCGCAAATTCTTTATGTATTGAATGTGCAGAATAATAACAGGGTACCAAAAATGACAGATACGAATGATATGCTAAAAAAAATCTTCGAGATGCAAACCGAATTGAATGATTATGTTTTTAAAAAAAATAATTTGAAAGATTTGAATGGTGGAATTCTGGAGATGAAAGCTATATTTCAGGCGGTAGAAGAGGGTCGTTTGAAAGTGAATGAGTTGCCAAATCAATGGCTGACAAAATATTCAAAAGCGATGGGCGAAGAAGTTATCGAGTTTGATGAAGAATTACTGTGGAAATGGTGGAGTAAGGATGAAATTGATTTACAAAATATACGCGTTGAATTAATCGATATCCTACATTTTCTGGTTTCTGCAATGATTTGTGCCGGCCTTACTGCCGACAAAGTATTTGATGTATATCAGCAAAAACATGCAGTTAATTTTAATCGTCAGGATACCGGTTATAGTAAATCAAATAAAACTGAAGATGATAATAAAAAAATATCATGATATTTTACTTGTTGAGAATTTAAAATTTGGACTCAAATTCAGGCAAAATAAATTCAGTTGATAAAGCGCTCATTGCCCTGGCTTTTATTGCTTTAGTTTTCAGTTTTACAGCTCGCTTCGATTTCACATACATAAGACTATTTGGTTCCATATGGAATCTTGGGCATATTGTCGCATTTTATCTCTGGACCTATCTCAGCTTGAGGTTCATCAAACCATTACAACAGTATTCTTTATTGAAACAATTTATTGTCTTGGTAATAGCAACCTGTGTATTTGGTGTTTTTATTGAATTTATGCAATTAGCTGTAGGACGTTCTGCCGAAATAAACGATATTCTCAGTGATGTGTCAGGTTGTATTCTGGCCTTGTTATTCCATTCAAACAAAAAATCTCAATTGGGTAAAAAAAACACAAAGGTAATCGTGATTGTAATAATTCTGTTTCTATTGGTTTTGCATAAAAATATTTTCCAGATCCCGGTGAATGATTATTATACATATCAACAATTTCCAGTACTCATCGATCCACAAACACCTTTTGAGATTACCAAGCTTGATAATGAAAGCCTTTCTTCGTTAAAGAAAATAACAGTTAATGATGAAAGCTATTTTCAGTTGATATTTTCAAAGGCTGAGTATTCAACTGTCATGATGGGATATTTTCCACTTGACTGGAGCGATTATGAATACCTGGAAATCAATTTATATAACCCGGAGGATCAGGAACTGGAGATTAATTGTCGCATCCATGATTTACCACATCTGGATAACGATCAGGTATTTGATGATCGTTTTAACAGAACATTCATTCTGGAACCAGGTAATAATCAACTGCAAATTTCTGTTAATGAGATCCTGAATTCACCGGTTTCAAGAAAACTGAACTCAGAGAAAATGGCATCTGTTGGCTTGTTTACAATAGATTCAAAGGAAGAAAGGGAGATTCATTTGTTGAAGATGAAACTGATTAATACAGAATAACTCAGAATGTCATATATACCCAAGATCGATGAAAGAGCTTGATGTTTATGAATTAAGAGATCAGTCTATCACCTATGAGCAAGATTGAATTAACCGCAGAAAACAAATTGAAATTAGAAGCACGACATAAGCAAGTGCGAGATATCCGGGAAGGTGATCGTATCAAAGCCGTATTACTGAATTCTGAAGGATGGAGCACAACGATGATAGCGCAAGCCTTGCGCAAACATGAAACCTGTATACTTCGTCACTTGAAGGACTATACCGGAGAGCAGAAATTGCACTGTGCAAACGGCGGTTCCGAGGAGAAATTAAGCAAGCGACAATGTGACGAATTACTCGCACATCTGACAGCACATCTATATCAACATAACCACCAAATTGTGGCTTACATCAAGACCCGTTATGGGGTTGACTAC
This sequence comes from Gammaproteobacteria bacterium, assembly GCA_965250225.1. Lineage (GTDB taxonomy): Bacteria > Pseudomonadota > Gammaproteobacteria > Eutrophobiales > Eutrophobiaceae > CBDEUK01. The sequence goes on along the minus strand of CBDFNQ010000036.1, from coordinate 176,341 downwards.
ACGGTATCGGGTTTACATAAATGGTTGCATCGTCAAGGATTTGTTTATAAACAACCCAAAGGGATCCCCGCCAAAGCCGATGTTGAACAACAACATGCCTTTATCAAGCAGTATGACGTATTGAAAGCAAACGTCGGTGCTGATGAGCCTATTTTGTTTGGTGATGGCGTGCATCCGACACAGTCGACGAAATTGAGTCACGGTTGGATAAAGAGAGGGACAAATAAGCTTATCAAAACAACCGCGAGTCGCACACGGATTAACCTATTAGGTGCGATTGAACTCAATGCCTTGTCAAACACGGTGACAGAAACCTATGACACGATTAATGCCGACAGCATTGTTGATTTTCTATCCAAATTACGAGCGCAATACGTTGATGCAAACACCCTTCACTGGATAGTTGATGGGGCGGGTTATCATAAGGCGGCGAGTGTTAAAGAAAAGGCAAACGAACTTAATATTAAGATACACATCCTGCCGCCTTATAGTCCTAATTTGAATCCGATAGAACGTTTATGGAAAGTGATGAACGAACACGTCCGTAATAACCACTATTTCCATTCGGCCAAGGAATTTCGTGAGCAAATCGATGACTTTTTCAAAAACACTTTACCGGATATCGCGGACTCATTGAACGATAGAATTAATGATAACTTTCAGATCATCGATCCTGCAACTTGAAGTTGATTGAGTATAGATTTTCCTAATTTAATAGCCTCTACTTTTTTCTCCCAGCGTCGTACTGCTCGTTCGTAATACACGTAAACACAATTCTCACAATTTCTTCCACAGCATTCTCCTGGGTTCGGTTCTTTGGGTTTTGGCGGTAAATTTAAACTATTGCTTTCTGTTTTTTTCGTCATGTCTTTATCTACCAGCCACCACCGCCTCCACCCCCACCGCCGCCGCCAGAGAATCCACCACCACTGCTACCGGAAGATGATCCCGGAGCGGTTGATGAAGAGGCAATAGCACTTGAAAATGACGAATTTAATGACGACGTAAAACCGGATAAATTCGTACTTTCCCAACGTCCACCATGATACCAGCCTGGTGAGTAAGTTTGATCTCCAGGCTTTGCATGTTGTAAAACGCTTGCGAATTGTCTGGCCCAACTATCTTCAACATTGAGAGCCAGTGCATAAGGGAGATATTGTTCGAACAATTCCGGGCATTTCCCTTTAGGATGTTTATAATCAAGTTCGTGTTTTTCTGCCAGATTAATATATTCACGAAAGCCTTCGATTTTATCGAGTAATTTTCTGCCTTTATAGGTCGGTTTTTTTAACAGCTCAAAAAATAACCAGTTAATGGCGCACAAGATCAATAAAATGATGATTAAAGAAATTGATGTCATATAGACAAACAGAATTGCGACAACTATTTCAAAAAATAAAAAAGGTGCTATGAAGAATAATGATTTGATAGCAGAAAAATAATTTTTACTCGTGAAATGATTCCAGGCAGATTTCGACATTGCAATACAGGCAAGTGTCCATGGGGTTAACCAGATCAGAAAAAATAACGCCTCCGGATCATTAAACGTATTTATGCTACTGAATAAAATAATTGTAAGAATGATAATGCTAATCAATATACCGATGACAAAATAAGCAGTATTTGTAAGAAAATATTTAAGTTCATAATCATTTTTTAAAGACGCTTTGTGGGCATTGATGGCAGATGCTATGCGCTTGTGGTTGGATTGTTTCAGGATGATGCTCTTATTATTGTTAAATAAACTTTTGGTTAGTGCAGTTTCACCCGCCGCCATATCGACATCTTGTCCTGTTTTCTTTAGCGTGTAATCATTATTTGAATTCTCTTTGATCATTAAAAAGCCTTTTACAGCAAGATTAATGATCGCACTGGCAAAACAGTTATTGTCATAACCCATCTTTTCAATGAAACGCATGGAAGCAGGAGAATAACCATCAGGCGGGCGATAATGGGCTATGATCACACCTTTTTCAGGGTCTTTGCCAACCTTGATCCAGGAAAACCAGTAGTAACCACAGAGCAATAACAGGCCAATAGCTGCGTATAAAAGGTGTTTATTGTCTTCAAACAGATAATGTAATTTATCTTCAGTACTTGGTTCGTTGACAAAGCCTTTTGGGAAACTAACAACAATGCTCAATCCCTGTTTCGGGTAAAGTGGACTGGTTGTTTCAAAATGAATCCGATTACCGACATCAATATAGGCTTCAAATTTCTGTTCTTTGGCTCCTTGTAGGCCGGTATAGGCTTCTAGTATAATTTTGTTTGCTGGTATGCCTACAGGCAATTCAATGTCGGCACTGGCTTTATCAATGGTAAAATCCCAATCGTTGCCAGTGACATTCCAGTAGAGCTCATCGTGGTCTTCGAAAAAACCCAGTTGTCGGTTTGTTTTATATCTGAGAACGTATTGATGATTGCCATGATCCAGGTATCGATCTTCTTGACCGAAGTAAATTCGTACCCCATTGGGTAAGGATTTAACATGATAGTCTTCGCTATTACCATTGCGCAGAACAGCCTGTATATCAAATCCAACTTGATAATTATTATCTAATCGATCTTTATATTTCGTTGGAAAGTCTCGATAAATACCACGTTTTATTTTATTACCTCCGGCGTTGACATCAATATTTTCTGTGACTCGCATTTCCGAGTTGTTGTAAATAATGATGTCGCTATGAAAATTGGTAATACGTTCTTTCGCGATAACAGATGCTGAGGTGCATAAGAATACCAGGGTGAACAGGATGCGCATCAATCACCTGTATTTTCTTTAAATTCAAAAAAATCCGCTTTTTGATAATGAAACAAGCGAGCTATGAACAGGTCGGGAAAAGAATCAATACGAATATTAAAATTTCTGACAGCACCATTGTAATATCGTCGTGCATACTGAATGGTATTTTCAACTTCGGATAATTCTTGTTGTAATTCCAGGAAAGATTGATTGGCTTTTAAATCAGGATAATCTTCAGCAATAGCAATAATTTTCAATAGATGAACACTGATTGATTCTTCAACAGCACTTTTTTTTGTCACATTGGCAAGCGCCTGGCTTTCATTTCGCAATTCTGTGACAGCACTCACTGTCGCAGATTCATATTTTGCATATTGTTGTACGGCTTCGATTAATTTCGGGATCAAGTCATGGCGACGTTTTAATTGCACATCAATATCTGCCCAGGCAGTGGTCACCCGGTTTCTATCTCGTACAAATAAATTGTATATGATAACCAACCAGACACAGGGCAGTATCACAATTAATAATATGACTTCCAGATATTGCAACATTACGATTCGTTCAGGTATTTGATGTATATATGCATGGTACGGATTTACACGAAGCTTGTAAAAAACAAGAGTAAATTATTTCAGCATTATAGGTATTCAATTTTCTGAATATAAAAATGATTGATTTTTTCCTGAATGGTGACAGCGATTTCATCGTTGAGTGTTTTGCCGAGTAAGGCTCTGGCGAGTGGTGCATCGACGCTGATATATTTTTTTTCCGCATCAATTTCATCAGCACCAACGATACGGTAATTTAAGACTTCATCCTCATCATTTTCCAGGGTCACCCAGGCGCCAAAATATATTCGATTTCTATCATTAACATCTGAAATTATCTTAAGAACGGGCATGCGTTTTTGCAGATAGGTGATACGACGATCAATTTCACGTAACTGTTTTTTGCGGTAGATATATTCGGCATTTTCAGAACGATCACCTTCGGCGGCTGCTATGGAAAGCGCTTGTGTGACTTCAGCGCGTTTTTGCCAGATGAGCTTGTATTCAGACTCAAGGGCTTTATAACCGTCAACAGTGATATAAGCTGATGATTTTTCAGCAGGAGGACGCCAACGGCCCATATGGTTTTAACTCAATTTATTCAGGGTCTTCTCCATATTTTTCTTTATGGAGTTCTTTGGACTGGTCAATCCATCCATCTCTTTCTATGCGCCCTTTAAATTGATCCAGGTGTTTGGAAACCCATACGATATCATCCATGGTCAATAAAGCGACTTGTTTAAACTGATAGATACCAAGGTCGTTTAATGTTTTTTCCAGTACGGATCCTACACCAGAGATACGTTTTAGATCATCAATCGTAGTGGGGGCACTGGTGAAAAATGATTTCGGCATATCTTTATAAAATATTGGTCGATGTTCATCGAAGTCTGCTCGTTCCAACAGACTGCCGCCCGAAGAATCTATTTTTGTTGTCTGGCTAATTTTTAATTGTTCTTCCAGACTATGGATAGTCTCCTGTTGTGTCTCGATTTCAGTTCTTAATTTATCATTTTCATTCTGGCAGGAATCCAGTTCATCTTTTGACGTGTCATCGCCCAGCTGAGCACATTTATCTTTGCAACTCTTTAATTGAGTGCTCAGTAAATTAATCTGGCGTTGATATTGTTCTCTTTTAATATAGCCGCTGATTAGCCAGCCAAGAATAAAGCCTAATATAAAAGCAATTAACAGGCACAGGAACATTTGAAAAATGAGATAAGTCATAGTGATTCCCCTAGTACAACAAATTCAATCCGTCTATTTTGTGAGCGGCCTGTGATTGTTGAGTTATCGGCAATGGGGCGTGTTTCCCCATAACCTTTGATTTCGATTCGGTGTTCTGCCACGCCTTTGGATACCAGGTAGTCTTTAACGGATCTGGCTCGTCTTTCGCTTAGTTGTTGGTTAAATTCTTCTCCACCGAGTGCATCAGTATGACCTTCAATCAGAAATGTTGCCGCCGAGCAGGTTTGAACATTGTCGATGATGGAATTCATTAAATCGATGCTGGCCTGATTGATTTTGGCGCTGCTGAGTTTAAAGTTGATCGTTTCTGCATTCAGCAAATTCTGAATTTCAGTTTCACAGGCGACTGATGCTTCAGACAAAGGAATGTCGATATCAAAATGCAATACCCAGTTGGAAGGCAGAGATTCGCGTAATAATTTGTTCAATAAATCGCGTGATATATTGTCTTTCGTCAGGCCGGAAATGTGAACGTTTCCAGGTTCTATTCGGGTATCACCGTGTTTCAGAGATAGCAGATGGCTGAGCATGGTGGATGTGATAGAAGACCAGTTTTGTGGCCATTCACCTGCCAGATCCGTGAGTTCAATTGAATCGTTGATGGTCAAACTATTGTCTATTTTGCTAAGAAGAATATCCTTGCTGGCTTGATCCGGTAGATAACCAGACAAATTAAGTGCGTCGTCTTTCCAGGCCATGTTTATTTCTAAATCTGACAATGGTAGACCCGAATCTTCCGGTATCGCTATCGGTTCAGGTTCCACTGTTTCAATTACAACGGGCTCTTCAGGTGGTTGGGTTTCGATAATTTCTTCTGCTACGACTGGTGTTTCTGGTATTGTGACGTTTATTACCGTTGTGCTGCTGTCTTCAACAGGAAAGACGACTGGGGTCAGTGCCAAGGTATGATCAAGGCTACGCACGCCTTCGTTGTCTCTTACAGCACGAAGCAGGTTTTGGCGTTCCTCTTCAGTGTCAACTTGTCCAGTGAGCAATACATCACGGCCATCGATTGTTGGGACAATATCAAGATAATCGTTTGCCACTAATGTTGATCGTACTTGTGTCAGTACATCATGTTCTATACGGGGTGAGTGACGGCTGATGCACCAATAACAAAGAATACCGAATGCAAGCAGTAAAGCCAGGATGCGCATGGTCAGCTCTTCTCCCTAAAGTTAAGCAGTTGTCAATAAAATTGAATAGATATTTAAAATAATACCAGTTCTATTTCTGATGCAATATTAGACACTTGTTGTAATCACTGTTTTCTTTTTAATTATTATTAGGGTTAAATATATCCTATAAAAATCGATTCAATCAAGTTTTCAGGGCCTTTTTAAGCATTTTTATTTCAAGTTGATGGTCTACCTGAGCAATAGCCCGCCAATATAATGTCCTGATGGATTTAACCTAGTGTCGATTCAAGTGAGTTTGAACGTATAGGCATCATCATACATTCACTATTTTGCATCAGCCTGTAATGCCTGTAAAACTTTAGCAGGGTGGTCGGCTGCCTTAGGTACTTTACGCCAATGTTTTTTGACTTTGCCATTTGCGCCGACCCAAACGGTAGAACGTATGACGCCGATGACTTTCTTCCCATACATCATTTTTTCACCAAAGGCTGCGTATTTCGTCATGATTTTTTTATCGGGGTCGCAGAGTAGGGTGAAAGGTAGCTTATACTTTGTAACAAATTTTTGATGTGAAATCTCACCATCAGGTGAAATACCAATGACCACTGCACCGGTTTTTTTAATGTCTTTCCATAAATCACGGAAGCCACACGCTTGCTTCGTGCAACCCGGCGTGTCGTCTTTCGGATAAAAATAGACAATTACGTCCTGCCCTTTAAAATCTTTGAGCGATACCTTATCGCCATTGGTATCTTTCAATGCGAAAGCTGGTGCCGCCTTTCCTTCTTCAATTGCCATATTGATCCTCCCAGGAATTTTTATTCAGGTTTTATTATTCAAGGCCACTATTTTCAATAACTATACGTCATTGAAAATGAAAGAAAACTAAAAATCGTATATTTAGTTTTCGCTCTCAGATACGCCATGGATGGACTCGTTCAGAGGTTCCTAAAATAGATAAATGATTTTATGAATGTGTAATAGGAGTAAGTTAAATAGGTCAGAACAAGATGCTCCAAGGCGACCAGTGCAGGAGCAAAGGAAAGGTGTAGCCAGGTTTAAAATCGTTTGGTGCTATATAAATTGGGAGGACTGATTCGAGCCAGAGGTATTATCTAAATTGAATATTTCAGATCAGTTTTTCTGTTGGATTGAGTATTTTCAGATACTGAAACAATACAGTGCGCTAAATACCTTCGGCCTGGTCTTTGTTAATCGCAGCCAGTTCATCAATGGCTCGTGTTTGTTTATCGATCATCGCAGCCATTAAATCGTCATTTTCTACAGCATCTCTTGCCAGAGAGAGTAATTCATTGGTTACTGATGCGAATTTGGCACCCTCACGACCAATCTTTGCAGCCTCCATCACAGCATTCAGCGCAATCAGGCGCGTGACGGCTTTAAATTCATCAATATCGTTGTGTGTTGGGCTTACGTTTGCCTGTATTTCTGCTTTCATGGTCTGTCCCCGTCATTAATCCGATTCACAAATACCACTATCGACAGGGAAGGAGCAATTCTTGAGCCAATAATATTCGATTGACAAAGAAAGTGTTGCAGCAGGATGTTTCAGGATGAACAGATCAGCCACACTTGCAAATACGAAATATAAAAATATATAATAAAAACAATTGGTTACGATTAGTTATTGATCAATAAAAAGATCGGCCAAAGAAGACATAAGTATTGTAATCATAGGCTTAAGTTAATTACTTATCCTTGTTTCCTAAGCTTCTGCGGATGCTTTCGATGGTAATTTCTGCCACAGTATTGACCTTAATAGTGATTTATTATTATTGGCTTTGCCATAGATTAGTGAAATAGGTAGTTGGATTATCGATGAACAAACAAAACCCATCCGTTGAAACCATCATTCGTGGTCGTCGTACGATCCATTTATTTAAACCGAATAAGAAACCCGATGACGAATTAATCAAATCCGCAATTGGGCTGGCGCAATGTGCACCGAACCATCACTTAACCGAACCCTGGCATTTCTATTTGATAGGGCCTGAGACAGCGGAACAAATTTGTTTGCTTAATGCTGAAGTAGTAACAGAAAAAAAAGGCGAGAAAGCCGGTCAGGCTAAATTAAAACGTTGGCGTCAGGTTCCGGGCTGGTTGTTGGTCAGTTGTGATAAATCATCTGATCCCATTACCAATCAGGAAGATTACGCGGCTTGTTGTTGTGCTATACAAAATTTGTCGCTGTATCTTTGGCAAGAAGGCGTTGGTGTAAAATGGACCACGGGTGATGTGATCTGTGATCCACGTTTCTATGAACTGGTCTGGATAAATCCAGATCAGGAATACTCAGTAGGACTGCTCTGGTATGGTTATCCTAAAGAAATTCCTGAAATACGCCATTCTGCAATAGACAAAATCTGCGTCGAATTACCTTAGCCACACCTTTTTATAGTATGCAGGCTTTGTTTCTTAATTCTTCTGTCAGGACGCGGGCATTTTCAGAATAATCGACAGGAGTTTCAATTAAATGTACTCCTGGCGTGTTCAGCGCGGTTTCCAGGGTTTCTTTGAAGCCGGCATTGCTGGTTATTCTATGGCCGATAGCACCATAACTTTCTGCGTATTTTACAAAATCGGGATTACCGTAATCCAGGCCAAAGTCTTCAAACCCCATGCCGTTTTGCTTCCATTTAATCATGCCATAGGCGTTATCGTTTAAAATGACAATCACCATATCCAGTTTCAGGCGAACAGCCGTTTCAAGTTCCTGGCTGTTCATCATAAAGCCACCATCACCACAGATAGCCATGACCTTTCTGTCTGGATATACCATTTTTGCCGCCATCGCCGATGGCAAACCGGCTCCCATGGTTGCCAACGCGTTATCAAGTAATACGGTGTTGGGCGCAAGTGCACGATAGTTGCGCGCAAACCAGACTTTATAAACACCATTGTCTAAAGCGATGATATCTTCTGCTCCCATAACCGAACGGATGTCAGCCACAAAACGTTGAGGAATAATCGGAAAGCGATCATCATCGCTGTTCTCTGCCATTTTTTCATCAACATAATTTTTAACCGTATGGTAGTAATCAAAATTCCAATGGTCTTGAGGTTTTATTTTTTCTGATAATTGCCACATTGCATTGGCGATATCACCGAGTACTTCGTGTTGTGGAAAATACACCTCGTCAATATTCGCAGGAGAATAATTGATATGAATAACCTTGGTGCCACCTTCAGTCATAAAGAAAGGTGGTTTCTCAACCACATCATGACCAATGTTGATGATCAGGTCGGCGCGATCAACTGCGCAATGTAAATAATCATTATCCGACAGTGCAGCTGTTCCTATGAACAAAGGATGATCTTCTGGAATAACGCCTTTGCCCATTTGTGTATCAAAAAATGGAATGGATGTTTTATCGATAAATGCACTGATCATTTTAGAAACGCGTTTGCGATTTGCCCCAGCACCGATCAAGATTAGGGGTGACTTCGCGCCTTCAATCATTTCGGCTGCGATCGCGACTGCTTTGTCATTTGCATCCGGACGCCTGACTCTGGTGACAGCCATTGGATTGGTGTTAGTGTCTTCACTTGCTACGTCTTCCGGCAATTCAATATGCACTGCGCCGGGTCGCTCATCTTCTGCAATCTTAAAAGCTTCACGGACAACCGTTGGGATACGGTCTCCACGGCCAATAGATTTAGTATATTTAGTAATAGGCCGCATCATGTCGACGGCATCTATGATCTGAAAATGTCCCTGTTTGCTGGAATGTACGGGTTTTTGTCCGGTTATCATTAGCATAGGCATGGCACCGAGTTGTGCATAGGCCGAGGCGGTTACAAAATTGGTAGCACCAGGCCCCAAAGTGGAGACACAGACCCCCAGTTTTCCGGTTAACCTGCCTATGGTCGCTGCCATGAAACCAGCGGGTTGTTCGTGCCGAGTCAGGATCAGTTTGATTTTGCTGGACTGGCGTAAGGACTCAAGAAAATCGAGGTTTTCCTCTCCGGGGACACCTAAAATATATTCAACCCCTTCATTTTCAAGGCATTTTATAAACAGATCGCTGGCTTTCATATTTTTCTATCCTTTTTTAAATCAATCATTCTGGTTTATTTTTGGCTCTAAATTATAGGCTTTAACGGTTGCCTGTATAAAAATTTTTATAAAGTCTAGGTGCTGAAGTTGAAAATAGATACGACACATCGAAAAAGGAATGTTCCTGAATTCCATAATAGAAAGTAGGTATCAATTCCATTGCATTTCGACGCCCATAGTCTCAATCCTTTAATCGATATCCTGTTTTAAAAATCCACCAGATAGTTGTCAGACACAATAGCATAAACAGCAGTGTCATTCCCAGACTGATCATGATATCGACATCTGCAACACCATAAAAACTCCAGCGGAAACCGCTGATTAAATACACCACGGGATTGAATAAAGTAATTTTTTGCCATAGTGGTGGCAGCATATTGATCGAATAAAAGCTACCACCTAGAAAAGTGAGTGGTGTAATGATCATCATTGGTACGATTTGAAGCTTCTCAAAATTGTCAGCCCACACTCCAAGAATAAAACCAAACAGGCTGAAACTTAGTGCAGTGAGTACGAGAAATCCAAACATGAAAAATGGATGTTCAATCTCATAATCAACAAACAGCCGCGCAGTTAATAAAATAATCAGACCAAGTATGATCGATTTGCTTGCTGCTGCGCCGACAAAACCAAGTAGTATTTCGACATAAGATATCGGTGCGGAAAGGATCTCATAGATCGTACCGGTAAATTTTGGCATGTAAATTCCAAACGAGGCGTTTGATATGCTTTCGTTAAATAGTGACAACATAATTAAGCCAGGAATGATGAAAGCAGCGTAACTGATCCCATCGATTTCTCCCATTCGTGATCCAATGGCTGCACCGAATACGACAAAGTAAAGCGAGGTTGAAAGAACTGGCGATGCGATGCTTTGCATTAATGTTCGTGCGGTACGAGCCATTTCAAAATAGTAAATTGCCTTGATCGCATAGAAATTCATTTTTTTGTTCTCACCAGACTAACGAAAATATCTTCCAACGAACTTTCATTTGAATGAATGTCTGTAAATTCGATATCGCATTCATTCAGTTTCTTCATCAATACAGAAATACCTGTTTTTTCATGTTGTGTGTCGTAGGTATAAATTAATTCATTACCATTGGCTGTAAGTTCTAATGAATGTCCAGCAAGTTCGTCTGGAATTCGACCCAATTGATTTTGTAAATGTAAAATCAATTGTTTCTTGCCGAGTTTTTTCATCAGGGCAGTCTTCTCTTCTACTACGATAATCTCACCCTTGTTGATCACACCGATACGATCGGCCATTTCTTCGGCTTCTTCTATATAATGTGTGGTCAGTATAATGGTCACACCATTCTCGCGTAAGCCACGAACCATCTCCCACATGTCTCGACGCAATTCGACATCAACACCGGCAGTTGGCTCATCAAGAAATAATATTGTCGGTTCATGTGACAGGGCTTTGGCAATCATGACTCGACGTTTCATACCGCCCGACAGTGCCATGATCTTTGAGTCTTTTTTGTCCCATAGGGAAAGGGTACGTAATATTTTTTCGACATAGGCAGGGTTAGGTGCTTTACCATATAAGCCACGACTGAAGTTCACCGTGCTCCAGACACTTTCAAACATATCAGTCGTTAATTCCTGTGGTACCAGCCCAATCTTTGATCGCGCTGCGCGGAAGTCAGAAATAATGTTGTGGCCGTTGGCCACAATTTCACCATCGCCTGGGTTAACAATTCCGCAGATGATGTTAATCAGTGTTGTTTTACCCGCGCCATTCGGCCCAAGTAGAGCAAAGATCTCTCCTTGATTGATCTTCAGATTAATGTTGTTAAGTGCCTGAAATCCGGAGCCATAGGTCTTGCTAAGATTATTAACAGATATAATTGTTTTCATACAGAATCTTTGTTGTTGGGTTTTACATTGCAATGATTGTATGCCAGTTTTATTACAGAAGATATTTTCTAAAAAATTTATCATGGAATGTTTATTTAATAATGTAATGAGCAGAGCCTGTTTTCAACCAGTTTGCTAAATATTGGATGCCGATGATAGAGTTAATTTCACTGTCGGTGAATTCATCCCCCCAGGGAGGCATACGTTCGGAGCGTTTTATTTTAGCTCCACCAAGAGTAATAATATTTTGCAGATACTCGGCGGGAAGAACGCTTTTGGTTAAATCAAATGGTGGTGGATCATTGATAATTTCTGCCATCCTGCCATCTCCGTTACCTGTTTTGCCGTGACATAGTGAACAGTAATATTGAAACAGATTTCCCCCTTGTTGTATTTTGATACTTTTTACTAGCCCAATTAATTCTGTCGGAGATGAATGCATCAATTTCAGGAACAATATTAATGCTTCTATTTCCTGATAGCTCAGTTCAACCCTCCAGGGCGGCATCTCCTTATTCATTTCACCTTTGCTTCCACTGTTTACAATAGATTGACGTAAGCTTTTTTTATCCTTTCCGTATCGATTTATGTGCAAATTAGTTTGCGGATAATCTTTCAATGATAAAGCCATCAATCCATCGCCATAGCCTTCGGAACCATGACAGAGAGAACAACGATCAATATAGGTTCTTGCGCCAAATTCCTATGATGGTTCAATATCATTTGTTGCAAAACCTGATTGCCACTTAAAAATAAAAATCAGGCAAGCCATAAATGCAAAACTATTTTTCATGTTGACCTAAGATGTGAAGTAAGATTTACTCAACTATTATTTTCATAGTCATGTTCGGGTGTATTGCACACTCAATATCAACGGTTCCAGCTGTGTCAAACGTCACTGATTTGGTTTTGCCTTTTTCATAAGATCCTAGGTCAAACAGACTGGTGTCAGATAAGCTGAAAATATTATGGTGAAAATCGTCTTCGTTTTTAAAACCGACGGAATCTCCAACTTTGATCGTTAATTCACTGACAGAAAACGCTTTGTTCTTCTGACTGACAATAAATTCTTCTGCAGCTACGACTTGACCAATAAACAATCCGGCAATAATGATGGAAAGTACTAGTGTTTTTTTCATGATTATTATTCATCTCATATTATAAATATTAGTCTGTTATTCGCTCACTACTAATCCCTGTGGCAGGTTTGGAAATGTGTGTTCTTGCGGTGGGCTGGATAATGCCTGCATGAAAGCGACCAAATCTGCTTTGTCATGTTCACTCAAGACGAGGCCATCTTTAAAGTTTGGTGACAGATTTGTTTTCACAACCCCACCCTTGGAATAATGATCAACAACTTCCCTCAGGGTAGTGGCAGAGCCATCATGGAAATAGGGCGCTGTTAATGTGATATCGCGCAGGGTGGGCGTCTTGAAAGCTCCTTTCATTAATTTTAATGGTCTTTGTGCAAAGCGGCCGACATCAGGCTCAGCTATATCAAACGAGGCCAGGCCAATATTATGAAAACCATTATCGGTGAAATTGGGTGCGGAATGACAAGCAGCACAGGCTGCCTTTTGGTCGTCGACAAATAATTTAAAACCCCGGATTTGTTGCTGAGACATGGCATTCTTGTCTCCCTTGACCCAACTATCAAAAGGCGAGTTGTTACTGATAATAGATCGTTCAAAACTGGCAATTGCTTTGGATACTGTATCCGTGTTAATTCCTTTTCCAGGATAGGCCTTCTCAAAGGCATCAATGTAACCTGGATTGCTTTGCAACCATTTGAACAGTAGGTCAATGTCTATATTCATTTCAAGCGTGGCTTCCATAGGTTCCATAACCTGTTCTTCCAAACTTGCTTTACGCCCGTCCCACATTTGTATTGAGTTATAAGCGGTATTGATCACGGTAGGTGAAGCACGCCCTAACACTTTACTTTCCACACCTTTTGCAGTTGGTAACCCATCTGACCAGCCATACATGGGGTTGTGACAAGTTGCACAGCTCATATTACCGTCCCCACTAAGCCGATTATCAAAATACAGCATCTTGCCGAGTTCAACACGAGCTAGATTGGATTTGTTGTCTTCAGGATAAGGTGGCGTATCAGGCAGTAACCACTCCTGCAAACTTGGGTGGCCTGCCTCAATGATATAGTTATCTTCTGCGCTACTCATGCTAGGAAACAGAAAGAATAGCAGGGCCAGTCCGAAATTTACTGGGAGATCTATTTTAATCGTTACTATCCTAATTGTTGTGCAATTTTTGTAAGTTCAATTGAATGCCTATTTTTTTTCATATAAATGAGCACGATGGAGAATTCATACGAAGCACTACAGACTACATCGGCAGGCGAAAGGGATTCTTTAGACATTTTTCTCAATAAGCATCAGAAATGTACGACGGTAGGTGAGAAATAACAGCATGGTTGGCAAATTTAGTGAATCGGCCCTGAAAAACCCGATTTTGGTCGGGTAAAGATAAGGACTTCTGCCAGGCTAACAAGAAAATATCATCAAAAGAGTAGCCTGATTTGTTGTTCAAGTATATTTTTGTGCTGACGATACTATTGTAAGATGGAACAGATAACAGTTGCCGCTCCGACATCTAAGGATTTGGAACAGGGTTCGAAATGACGGGCGCAATTTGTTCAGAGTTTTAAAAACACAGAGAGGTGTAAAAATATATGTCTGGTTCGGACACATTTCTAAAACGAATTTCAATTCGACAAAAGGTCAGCTTCTCAATCGGGGGTGGCCTGTTAGCATTTGTTTTGCTGGGGGCTTTTAGTATCTGGCAGCAATACGAAATTCAGCATGAGATGCAATACATCCTGGAAGAGATAGAGCCGGTTGTTGATACAACAGGTAAAATCTCGGAACATATAGATCTGGCCTATGGTGGCCTGGGCTTCTATTTGTTGACATCGAATATTGAATACCAGAAGATGTATACGGATGCCCTTAACAAGGCTAAAGTTGGGCTTGGAGTTCTGCATGCTAGTGCTGACATATTTTCTGAAGCTAATTCTCGGCTGTTGATTGAAAAGATTGAAAAAAATGTCGCTACACTCGAGAAATATAAACAGTATATTACTAAGATAGGAGCATACCCTGAGGAGAATATTCCCGGTCTAAAATATGCCGAGAAACTCATGCTCCCAATCAGCAATGAAGTTCTCAGTTTGTTAAAAAAATCACGGAATGGGAAACCAGACGTAGAAGCGCAATACAATAAAAGTCAGCTACTATCTATCTGGTATGAGATATCCAGCAATCTGCAGGCTTATCTGACCTATCGCCGTCAAGATTCCCTTGACAATCTCAACAGGCTTTTATCCGAGAATCGCTCTATAGCCAAAGCCTCATCTCCTCAGTCAGTTTCCGAACTGACAATCAATAAGATATTGACCATGCAGGATAAGTTTGAAGTCTATCTTGAATCCTTGATCGGTATTCATGGTGGTGAAAAATGGCGTAGAGACATTCATCTGATAGAAACACAAATTGATCCATTGGTTGGAGAAATAACTGCTGATCTGGCCAAGCTACACCAACAGGCACTGGATTTAATAGACTCTGCTGATCAAAAGATGATTCTAAATGTGTCGAAAAGTAGAAACTATATCATCATGTCTGTGCTTATCGGAGTGTTATTTGGAATTGGCATGGGGAGCATGCTTGTTGCATCGATTTCAGGAAGAATGACACGGTTCGGCGAATCGATGGCAGAGGTCGCTGATAAAGGAAATCTTCAGATGCAGCTGGATGACAAAGGTTACGACGAACTTTCCTGGTTTGCACGCGGGTTTAATCGATTCATTAAACAAATCGGAACAGTTGTCAAACTTGTCAATACATCGTCCTCTGATTTGGCTAAAGAAGCTAACAATATGTCAGAAACCACAAAGCAGATAACGAAACGGGTTGAGCATCAACAACAGAAAATTTCTGAAGTTGCTGTGGGTATTACTGATATGTCGCGTGCGCTTGAAACCATTTCATCGAATACTAATGCTGCTGCCGATTCAGCCAAGCTGGCGACAAAAGATGCTGAAAAAGGTCTTGAGATTTCAAATCAATCGATTCATTCCATTAATGAACTAGCGAATGAAATGGAAAATATTTCTGAAACTGTTCAGAGATTGGCTTCAGAAACAAAGAGTATCGGCAGCATACTCGCTGTAATAGGCGACATCTCTGATCAAACAAATCTGTTAGCGTTAAACGCCGCCATTGAAGCTGCACGAGCTGGAGAATTTGGCCGTGGTTTTGCCGTTGTTGCTGATGAAGTAAGATCACTATCTTTACGGACAGCACAGGAAACAACTAATATCCAGACTATGATCAACACACTACAATCAGAATCACAACAGGCTGTTTCTGCTCTTGCAAAAGGGCTGGATATGGCAAAAGGCAGCGTCAGCATTTCCCAGACTGCGGGAGAACTCCTTGAAGCCATTAGTCATGAGGTGAATACCATCACCGATACAAGTACCAGGATTGCCGACTCCCTTATGGCGCAAAGTAATAACTCGACCTTACTGACTGAAAATATAAACTCAATCAGCCAAATTGCAGCAGAAACCGTGGTGACAGTGACTAATGCCAGTCGATCAAGTCATGAGCTGAGTTTAAATGCTGGACAAATGCGCGGAATGGTCGAACAAAGTTTGATACAGGGAAAAGGCGTTGCTGGGAGCGATGGCATAAATTCTACAATAAATAGTGAAACTCAGGATGAAGACCATGAGCAATTTATTGAGGACGTCTTATTTTAAACCCAAAGGGATTAAAACACATAAGCAAGGTAAAAAATGAAGCATACTGAAAAAACAGACTGTGAAATTAAGCAACAGGGTTCATAACTATAAAATGATCAGGTGATAGATAGTTTAGTGTTTGATGCGGCTGTTGTTGGGTTTTATACTGTAGTGATTGTACGACTCACTTTCTGTGGTTAAGTTTTTTGGATGATAGAGTTTGAACGCATTTTTTTGATCAGTCGATATTTTCCATCCAACAAGTAATCAAGCACATCGTCCTGCCAGATTGAGCTGTGACAATGCTCAATAACGATAACGTTGGGCCAAAGTTTTTTCGGAGCTTCTTCGAAGAATGGAATGAGTACCTGGTCTTCATAACCTTCCACATCAATTTTCATGCTATGCACTTGCTTGATGTTTGCTTCCTGCATGATTTTGTAAAGAGGCTTAGACTCAACAAGGATCGGTTCTATTTCTTCTTTTGTTCTAACCAGGCTTGCCGCACCTAAATTGCCATCGCTATAAAATTCCACCGTTCCCCCTTTTCCCACGCACAAAGGGACGATGTGAATTTTGTCAGAAAAGTTATTTACATTGACATTAAACGTGAGTCTTTCAACCGTAGGAGGGTTGGCTTCGATTGCGATAATTTTCTGAAATCCTCGATGGGCAAGATTTAATGAGTAATATCCGGTATTCGCTCCGATATCGATAAATACTTTTCCATTTGGTACGGCAAGAGCATCTAATTCTTCTCGGTCATAATATTTCGATGACAACAAGAGCTTTGCATCAGTGACATTATCCGTAATGTTTAATCTATACTTTATCCCTCTTACTTCGGCATCAACGACTTCAGGAAATCGCATGCTCCATTGGTGTCTAATCCATCGACTGAACATCCCTCGGGCAAGACCGATTTTCACTATTGCGCGGAGGAACAATGAACTATCAGGTGGAGTGTATGTGCCCCAACTTTCTTTATCCATGGAATTGATCATTGTGGTAATTATTTAGGAATGACAAAGGCTCCCGGGGGAGCCAATGTGACCTTAGGACAGAGCCCTAAAGGAAGTTGAAATAAATTATATAATTTAGATCTATTTTTTCAAGTAGTAATGTTGTGTTTGTCGATATTATTAGGAATAAATTTCTAATTAAAATTGGCGGAGTTAGAGTCCGTCAGTGTATGCATCCGGATGCACAGCCTGATACATAACATTTCACAACTTAATTAGTTGAGTTAAGAATTAACTTGATAAAATGCAATATATATGATTCACTAAAGTAGTTAATGAATCATATATGTTACAAAAATGAATAAATTTCAGACTCCAATACATGTAAAAGCACGTCTGAAAGCCTTAGGGGAGCTGATCCGTGCTGCCCGGCGTGGACGTGGTTTCACCCAAGAGGAACTGGCCGTGCGTGCTGGTACATCCAGGCCGACCATTAATCGCCTGGAAAGTGGTAAGCCCAATGTAGCTTGGGGGACTGTAATGACAATCAGTTGGTTGCTCGATATTCCAACAGATCCAGATTTGATGGATGTGGCAGACCGTGCGGCTTTGTTGGCCGCGAATACAGATATTCAAAGAATCCGAACGAAGCAACGGCTGAAAGATGATTTTTAATCCAGGGCATAAAGAAGCCTTTGTATGGTTTTACATGCCTTGTGCTTCTGAGCCAGTGGTTTGTGGCAAGGTCGCGGTTGATAATGGAACGCATGTAAGTGTGCATCGGTTTATCTATGGTCGTTCCTATCGGGAATTACAAGATGCTGTGCCATTATTGCCTCATGATTTGCCAATCACTACTGATGAGCAGCCGACTCGTCGAGGTTTACATGGCGTTCTACGAGATGCAGCACCAGATGCTTGGGGCAGGCGAGTCTTAATGTATAAGCTGCAACTGTCCGCTGAGCGAGGAGAAGAAGAGCTAACAGAAATAGACTATCTCTTGACGGGTGGCCAGGGCATAGGTGCATTGCATTTTCAAGATTCAGAGAAAACATATAAACCCAAGCCACAACACATGGCTGGATTGGAAGATCTGATGAGGGCTGCAGAAGCTGTTGAGAAGAATGTGTCGTTGTCACCTGATCTAGAGGAGGCACTGTTACATGGCACGAGTATAGGTGGAGCGAGACCAAAGGCGCTGATCAAAAAAGAAGACGACGAACTAGCTATAGCCAAATTTAGTTCTAGTACAGATATTTATCCAATGGTCAGGTTAGAAGCCATGTCTATGGTACTGGCGAATCAAGTGGGCATTGATACAGTGACGACAGAGTTTAAAACAGTGATGGATAAAGATGTGTTACTAGTAAATCGTTTTGATTGCAATGTTGGAGAACCTCAGAGGCGGCATTTTTTTAGTGCATTAACTGCATTGGATTTAGTAGATGAAATGGAGGCTAGATATGCAAGTTATCCAGAACTGGCCGATTACCTACGTCGCTATTCTGAAGAACCGGTAAATCAATGTCGTGAGCTGTATCGGCGGATGCTATTTAATATATTCATTGGGAACACAGATGACCATGCTCGAAATCATGCCATGTTCTGGAACGGTCGTTTTGTTAGATTGACACCAGCCTATGATGTTTGTGTTATGCCACGTAGTAGTTTAGCAAGCAGCCAAGCTATGGATGTTGGCGAGCAGGGTAAGCGGGCAAACCTTGCTAATGCGCTTTCCAGTTGCGGCCATTTTGGGCTGAACGAGGTTGAAGCTAACCAGATAGCAGATGATATTGAGGCTGGGATACGTGAGCATTGGCAAAATGCTTATGAAGCAGTTGAACTACCACAACAGCTGGCAAATAGTTTATGGCAGCGTACCGTATTATCACCTGCGATTCGTGAGAATTAATGATTAAAATTTACTCCAGAAAATACTACAAGGTATGGTTTTGTACCTAAAGAAAGCGATGACCAGACTAACTAGTCGTCCCTGAAGATTAAGCAAAAACACAAAAATTTATTTTCTGATTTCCAGCTATTTTCAAACTTAATCGACGAAAGATAGCTTGAAAATATCGAAGCCAATAAAACCAGGCCAGTAGCTTAGCCATATTGTATGCAGCGGCAGCTAATACGACATTAGCACGGTCTCCCGCTTTGCCTTTTAAGTGATTCCTGTTCAATCGATGGTCTGATTTTAGATGACCGATAATAGGCTCGATTGCCGGCTGACCACAGCCGATACTGTAAACAACGTCGATGTTATCTTCAATGCGTGACCCGTTTATTTCCTTGGCTAGACGACACAACGGATGTGACATGTTAAGTATTTGAGAGAGCTGGGCGCGGTATAAATCAGGGTGATTATCAGCTGTCTTAGGCTTCATAGTTCGCAAGGTTTTAAGTGCTATGATTTGTTTTCTTGCAAACGATTTTACCTTTATTAAGAAATTTACTCTTTGTTATTAATGATTTATGTGTTCTTCAGGGGCGACTAAGTAAATAGTCAAATCAAGGATTGCCAGAGGATGATAATTCTATAACTTATTGATTCTATTGGTTGGGGGTAGAGGATTCGAACCTCTACTGGCGGAGTCAGAGTCCGCAGTCCTACCATTAGACGAACCCCCAAAGGATAGCGAGAAGTAAATAGCTACTAGATAATAGTGTTAGTGAAAAGCTAAAAGTGGCTAATTACTCACTGCTTTCTTGTAATTGTATTTGACAATGTTTTATTAGTCCAAACAGCATTTTCGAAATTTGCAACGATTCATCAATCAGGTCTTCAGCCAGGCATTTTTCGAATAGACCAATCTCCATACCGATGATGAGTTGTGTTCTGACTTCGGCACAGGAGCCTTTTGCAATTTTCAGATACTGGGTGAATGCTTTTTTTGAGTGTCTTTCGTAACCTTCAGCAATATTGGAAGGAATGGAAACAGAGGTTCTCGTTATCTGGTCTTTAAACCCATGATCTCTGCAATACGTAAGGTTCTTGTAGATAGCGATTGAGAGGTCTTTGCTTCTTTTCCAGACTTCCAGTTTATTGAGTGCATCCATTCGTACTACCTCCTTGTAGTGACTGACAGCTAACAGTTTGTCGCTACTAGCTAATTACTTGAAGTAAACGTATTAACGTTTACTAAATTGAGGACGTTTACGTGCTTTATGAAGACCGACTTTTTTACGTTCCACTTCACGGGCGTCGCGGGTGACAAAGCCAGCCTGACGTAGTGGTCTACGCAATTCTTCGTTGTATTCGATCAGTGCACGGGTAATGCCGTGGCGAATCGCACCAGCCTGGCCAGAAATGCCGCCGCCTTTAACCGTAATGTTGATATCAAAGTTATTGGCCATCTCCACAGTTTCCAGTGGTTGGCGAACAATCATGCGACCGGTTTCACGACCGAAGTATTGTTCCAGGGTGCGATTATTAATCGTCATGTTACCGCTGCCCTTTTTCAGGAAAACGCGAGCCGCAGAACTCTTACGACGACCAGTGCTGTAAAAAATTTGTTCACTCATGGTTTAGATTTCCAAAGTTTTTGGCTGTTGGGCAGTATGGCTGTGTTGCGCATCGGCAAAAACCCGAAGCTTGCGATACATTGCGCGACCTAATGGGCCTTTCGGTAACATGCCTTTCACTGCTGTTTCGATGATTTTTTCTGGTTTTTTTGCCAGTTGCTTTTCAAAGCTGATGGATTTGATACCACCTGGGAATCCGGTGTGGCGATAGTACATTTTGTCTTTCATTTTATTGCCAGTAACGGCTACGTCTTTGGCGTTGATGACAACAATATAATCACCCATGTCCATATGTTTAGCATAGGTTGGTTTGTGTTTGCCTTGCAGACGTTTGGCGACTTCGCTGGCCAATCGGCCAAGGGGCTTGTTCGCCGCATCCAGGACGTACCAGTCGCGGGTAATTTCAGCCGCTTTTGGGGTGTAAGTATTCATCTTAGAACCGTGATTCTCTCTGTAATTCGTGTCAAAAAAGAGGGGGAATAGTACGGATTGGCCTGATACGTGTCAATCACAATTGGCTGGTTACCAGTAAAGAGTCGTGGTTTAATGTTAAACCCATGATTTGTGAGAAATAATACCTTTTTATATAGGCTTGCCTCATGACGAAATCACACTTAAGTTCGATTGATCACTGGATTATCCAGTTTGACCGTCACGTGCTGTCTACAATATCAGGTTCCAGGCCTGCCAACCGGCCATATCCGGCTGAGGGAATGGCTGAAAATCGTATGCCCGAACAGTCGCGCCGCCAGGTTGAGGGCTTTATGCGCGTCAATCATGCTGGGGAGGTTTCTGCTCAAGCTTTATACCAGGGGCAAGCGGTGACGGCACGAGATGAGAATGTAAGAACCAGTATGCAAGAATCAGCCGATGAAGAGCTGGATCACCTCAGTTGGTGCCGTAGAAGACTGGATGAATTGAACGGACGTTCCAGTTATCTCGATCCGTTCTGGTACCTGGGTTCATTTGCCCTCGGATCGGTTGCGGGGGTCATTGGTGATAAATGGAGTCTGGGATTCATAGAAGAAACAGAACAACAGGTGATTGAGCATTTACAATCGCACCTTGATCAGTTGCCGGTGGATGATGAGAAAACGCGAGCCGTACTGGAGCAGATGAAAGTAGACGAGACGCATCATCGCGATAAGGCAGCGGATTCTGGTGCAGCCGAATTGCCGAAAATTGTTAAAAAAGCCATGGCTCTCTGTTCTAAGGTGATGACGAAGTCTGCTTACTGGGTTTAAAGAAATTATTCTTGTTTCCTGGGCTTGAAAAATCAGTCGGCAGTCTCCATCTATTTAACATTAGCAAAACTCCTCCCCCTAGAGCAGGCGGACAAATGTCCGCCTCTTTTTTTATCTGTGAGTTGTGAGAATGAACTTTTGAAAGAACAGTTGCCTAAAAATATTCTATAAAAAACGAAAACTGGATATTCACCATGTATCAACTAAAACAAACTTTTCTGAAAACACTTATTTTTGTTTTCGCTTTTTTTCAATTTTCCTCGGCCAGGGCAGCCTTGCCAGCAGTCGTTGATGGAGAGTCAATACCCACACTGGCTCCCATGCTTGAACAAATTACGCCAGCCGTCGTGAATATTGCAACGGAAGGTAAGGTGCAGATACAGCAGAACCCTTTATTTAATGATCCCTTTTTTCGTCGTTTCTTTGATGTTCCTGATCAACCCCTGGAACGAAAGACCCAAAGTCTGGGTTCGGGTGTGATTGTGGATGCAGAAAGGGGACTGATCATTACCAATAACCATGTGATTGCCAATGCCCTTCAAATAACAGTGACATTACGAGATGGTAAACAGCTGGATGCAGAAATTGTCGGCACTGATCCGGAAACCGATGTTGCTGTAATAAAAGTTCAAAGTGAAAATCTGACTGACATCGAATTGGCCGATTCCGATGAATTACGTGTCGGTGATTTTGTTGTGGCGATAGGCAACCCTTTTGGTCTTGGACAAACGGTGACTTCCGGGATAGTCAGTGCGTTAGGTCGTAGTGGCCTCGGTATAGAAGGGTATGAAGATTTTATTCAAACGGACGCATCGATTAACCCGGGTAATTCAGGCGGCGCTCTGGTCAATTTACGCGGTGAATTGATCGGGATTAACACCGCTATCTTTTCTCGTTCGGGCGGTAACATCGGTATTGGTTTTGCTATTCCGATGAATGTTGCTTTGAATATTATGGAACAGCTGGTGGAAAACGGTGAAGTCGAACGTGGTTTCCTAGGTGTTCATATGCAGGATCTGAGTCCGGAACTGGCAGAGGCCTTCGGTTTAGAGAGACAACAAGGTGCTGTGATCAATCGTGTGATGGAAGATTCTCCTGCTGCAAAAGCAGGTTTCGAACCTGGCGACGTGGTCATTTCTCTGGATGGTAAATCGATTAGGAATGCAAGCGATGTTCGCCACAGGATTGGACTTTTGCCGGTTGGGGAAAAAGTACGTTTTGAAATTTTGCGTGAAGGTGAACGTATCATGGTCACTGCAGCGGTGAGCAAAAATGAAAACAAAGGTACAGCAAATAACTTACGTAACAAGAGGCTGTCTGGTGTGACCGTAGGAAATATCGAAAAAGACAATCCATATTATGGTCGTGTTCAGGGCTTATTTGTTGCTGCAGTTGAACGTGGCACACCCGCCTGGGTAAGTGGTTTAAGAGAAGGTGATGTAATTACGTCTGTGAACCGTAGGAAGGTGAATGATCTAGAGCAGTTCAAAGCTATCGTGAATAATCTTAAAGAGCCGTTACTGATAAGAATTGTTCGACAGAATACTGCGATGTTTATTGTGATTAACTAAAGGTACTCTACAATGTTTGTGAGTATTTTTACTTAGCCAGACTGGTGGCATTTGGGTGCCAGAATTGCGCTTGCATTTCATGGCTTTGATCACTGAGTAAATTATTTAATAGTTCTATGTCTACAAAGGTTTTTTCCTGTGGTTCGCCATTACTGAGTATGAATGGTGATTCGGGTTCACCAAGTTGATTGAGTACCAGTGATGCGCCAGTAAAATCACTATCGGTGGTGAAGTTATGGGTGGTAATGACGGTCTTTAAACCGGCAGCTTTAGCGGCTTCATTGCCATTACAAGTGTCTTCAATCGCGACACAGTTTTCTGGTGCAACCCCTAATTCCGCCAAGGCGTATTGGTAGACGGCAGGCGAAGGTTTCTGATCACCAATCAGATCGCAGCAGACGATACTTTCAAAATACACTGGGCTCTTATCCCCGAGAGTCGTTAACAGTAGAGTTTCAACATTGGCTTTTGACGAGCTGGTTGCAATGCCCATGCGAATTTTTTTACGATGTGCTTCATTAATGAGTCTTTTTACACCATTGCGCAGTTGCAATTTACCTTCGACCAACATCTCACGATAGATTTCGGATTTGCGTTGATGAACACAGATTGCAAACTCTCTGAGGTTTTTATCGATCTGGATTTCTGAATCGTTTAAGAACCTGAAGATGCGTTCTTTGCCACCAGAGACGGACAATAACTCGGTATAGATATCGACGGACCAGTTGATTGGTAAGGAAAATTCTTCAAATGCGGCGTTGAATGCCAAGCGATGGATCTCTTCTGTGTTGGCAAGGGTGCCATCCATATCAAAAATAATGGCTTTTAATTTACGTTTTTTCATTAAAACTGCTCGGTAACCTCAAAATATAGAACCTTATACACTTTTAGTGTAACAAAAATCTCTTAAATGTCTTGAGCTTAGGGTTACTTTTTCTGGCTTTCTATAGGAACTGTGACTTCACTCACGCTATCAAGTTCCACACGTTCGATCTTTTCAAAACGAGACGTGATTTTTCTGGCAGAGGTCTTCACATTTTCGACATCGGCATGGGCCTGACCTATATGTTTGGCAAGATCATCCATGCGTTTTTGAAAGCGTTGGAAATCTTTCGCCAGGTAACCCAGATGCTCTTGAATGATATCGACCTGTTCGCGAGTTTCTGCATCTTTTAATACAGCACGAGCTGTATTCAAGGTTGCCCACAGGGTTGTCGGAGAGACCAGCCAGACATGAAGGTTGTGTGCATAGTCAACGACATCGGAGTGTCGCGCCTGAATTTCGGCAAAAACTGCTTCGGCTGGTATGAACATAACGGCACCATCGGAAGTGGTACCTGGCAGGATATATTTTTCTGCGATGTCATCAATGTGTTTTTGAACATCACGTTTAAATTGTTTTTCAGCTTTTTTTCGTTCCAGTTCGGTGGTAGAAAAATCAGTCATCACACGGTATGACTCAAGTGGAAATTTTGCGTCGATGATAATGGTTCCAGTGGGTTCCGGCAGGAACAAGGCGCAGTCGGCAATCTTATCGTTTGGTAGCTTGTATTGAATTTCGTAACTGTCTTTCGGCATTACGTTTGCTATCAAGGCATTGAGTTGCACTTCACCAAAGGCACCACGCGAACGTTTATCAGCCAGTATTTCTTGCAAGCTCACTACATTGGTTGAAAGTTCGGTGATTTTTTTCTGTGCCTCGTCGATGATAGCCAGGCGTTTTAAAATATCGGTGAAGGTTTCGGTGGTTTTTTTGAAGCCTTCTTCCAGACGTTTTTCAACCAGACCACCGATTTCATGCAAACGTTGTTCGGTTTTTTCCGTCAGTCCATCAACCCGTTTACCCAGTGCCTCCATATTTAAGTTCAGGGATTCACTGACCTGTTTCTGGATCTGAGTCATGCCCTGTTGCACACTATCGGTTAATTGTTTTATTGCGTTTGCCTGTCTTTCAGCAAAGCTGGTTTGGTGATTCGATAATTTGCTTTGTATGCTTTCACCCTGGTTGGCAAAAGAGGAAATCATTTTTTCGCGCAAGCCGGATATATGCCTTGCCTGATCCTGTTCAGTCCGAAAGAAATGTTGTTCGAGTTGATCAATGCGAGTGAGGTTTTCCTCCAGCCGCTTTTCCATGCGCAGTAGTTGCTCCTCACTTTGTCCGGGACGGATCAGGCGATAGAGTATCCATACCGACAACAGTATTAAGACAGGGAGGGCGATCTGTTCGACAAAAGAGAATAAAATAGTGATGTCCACGAAGTTTGATCTTACGCCAATAGCGCTATGACAGCCAGTAAAACCAGAGGATGCCACTATTTTTTTACAGCAAGTTTTGATTGGAGCAACATGTAATATTTAGAGATGAAATCAAGCGGAAAAAAAATCAAAGGTCGCGGCACGGCGACGAAAGTTGATAATCGTTATGCCTCACAACATTACGAAGATGTTGATGATGGTTGGGGTCATTCAGAGCTGGAACCGGACAAACCCAAAACGACTGTAACAGTGGAAAAAGCACGAACCATCATAAGTCGCAATCAATCACCGGATATTCCCTTTATACAATCTATTAATCCGTACCGTGGTTGCGAACACGGCTGTTCCTATTGTTATGCAAGACCGGCTCATGCCTATATGGATCTGTCACCGGGGATCGATTTTGAAACACGCTTGTTTGTCAAACCAGACGCAGCAAACTTGCTTAGAAAAGAATTAAACAAAGCGTCATATCAATGTTCACCCATTGCCCTGGGCTCGAATACCGATCCCTATCAACCAATCGAGCGCGAGTGGAAAATTACACGACAGATCATTGAGGTATTGAAAGAATACCAACATCCGCTGACTATTGTGACCAAATCAAATCTGGTTGAGCGAGATATAGACCTGTTAGCAGCAATGGCAGAAGATGATCTTGTGCAGGTGTTTATATCAGTGACAACCTTAAGCAATGATCTTGCACGGAAACTGGAACCACGTGCTACTGCACCGCATAGCCGAATCAAGGCTCTGGCAAGGTTGAACGCTGCAGGTATTCCTACTGGAGTTATGTTTGCTCCAGTTATACCGGTGATTAATGATACAGAAATGGAATCTGTTTTAGCTGCTGCGGCCGAGACAGGTGTGAGTACTGCAGGTTATGTGATGTTACGTTTGCCTTATGAAGTCAAAGCGATATTTAAAGAATGGCTGGAATTGTATGAACCGTTAAAGGCCAGTCATGTCATGAGCATGGTGCGGGATATACGCGATGGCAAAGAAAATAATACTGAGTACGGGCTCCGTCAACGCGGCCAGGGAAATTTTGCAAAGATAATTGCACAACGTTTTGCGCTGGCTTGTCGGCGGTTGAATCTCAATCAAAAAGGTATTTCGTTAAACACTAGTCTGTTTCAAAATCCAGACTCACAAGATCAATTGCAGTTATTTTAAAATAATTAACGTCGCAAGATTGCAATCCAGCGGTAAAAATTTAACAAACTGACCAGTGAAGCAGCAAGATAAGTGAGTGCAGCTGCTGTCAGAATTTTCTTTGCTATCGGCATGGCCGCTTCTGGTAAGTAATTACCTTCCTGTAAGATAGGTAAGGCGCGTTGAAAGCTGGCATCGAATTCTACCGGCAAGGTGATCAAATGCATAAGGATAGGTAACAGTAAAATAGTGAGCCCGCATAAAAATGTTGCAGCCCCTAGATGCGGCAAACGTGTGATCAGGCCAATGATCGGAACACTAACAAGTAATATTGCTGCCGTTTTTTCAGCCAGTGCAGCTATTTTTGCAAAACGGGTTCGCAGTTTTAACGCTGAATAATCTGTATGATCCTGGATTGCATGGCCGACCTCATGGGCAGCGATGGTGATCGCAGTGAGAGACTTTTCAGAATAATATTCAGGCGACAAACAAACCACTTTAGCCTCCGGATCAAAGTAATTTTGATCCGCTTGACCCATTTCCACCTTGACTCTATCGAGTCCAAACCGTTTTAATAGATGTGTTGCCAGTTCACCTCCAGTACCCGGAAGTGATTTTATGGGTTCGTTGTAACGTTTAAGGACATGGGCACACCACAATTGTGGCCCAAAAACCAGGCAAAGAACAAAGATAACAACAATGACGACAGACATGAATTCAGTGTACAAACAATTATTATAATAGCAATTTTATGACTCCAAAAACGGCTTACAAATCGGCACTCAAAAATAATGAGATTGATCGCGATGCGGCACAGGAGCTGGCAGTCGGGAAATTACATTCTTTGTTTTTACAGTTGATTGAAAAACATAAACAGCAAGATACCAGACAAAATATTCTTGATCATATAAAACATAAGCTGAGTAAAAAACAGTCGAAAACTATTCAGGGTTTGTACTTTTGGGGCGGTGTTGGGCGAGGTAAAACCTTTCTGGTTGATTTGTTTTACGATTGTTTGCCGTTCGATAAAAAAATGCGTATACACTTTCATCGTTTTATGCAGATGGTACATTTCAAACTGAAACGACTGAATGATGTTGAGAGCCCACTTGAGATTGTCGCAGAGGATATCGCTAGCAAGACCCTTGTCATTTGTTTTGATGAGTTTCATGTTTCTGACATTACCGATGCAATGTTGCTGGTGGGTTTGTTTCAGGGTCTGTTTGAACGGGGTGTGATATTGGTGGCAACCTCGAATCAAGAACCCGACAGGCTTTATTCCAATGGGTTGCAAAGAGAACGTTTCCTGCCAGCGATTGAGTTGATCAAGCAATACACACAGGTGGTCAATATTGATTCTGGTGTTGATTATCGACTGCAGTTTCTTGATAAAGCCGAGATCTATCATTCGCCTCTTGATGATGACTCAAAAACCATGTTGCAAAATAATTTTGAACACATTGCAATGGATGTGGGTTTAAA
The DNA here is from genome assembly GCA_965250225.1 of Gammaproteobacteria bacterium. Classification (GTDB taxonomy): domain Bacteria; phylum Pseudomonadota; class Gammaproteobacteria; order Eutrophobiales; family Eutrophobiaceae; genus CBDEUK01. The sequence goes on along the minus strand of CBDFNQ010000036.1, from coordinate 147,750 downwards.
AGATCAGACTATTGAAATTGAAGACCGTCCTATTGAGACACAGTGTATTGCCGGCGGTGTTGTCTGGTTTGAATTCGATACCCTGTGTGACGGGCCACGTAGTGCAGCAGACTATATCGAAATTGCACGATGCTTCCAGACAGTGTTACTGGCGAATATTCCAGCGATGGATGATCACATGGTGGATAAGGCAAAGCGTTTCATGACACTGGTGGATGAATTTTACGATCACAACGTGAAATTAATTATCACAGCGGAGGCTCTTCCTGAGAACTTATACACTGGCAAGCGACTTGCCGAGAGTTTCGTCAGGACAGAGAGTCGTTTGAATGAAATGGCGTCTCATGATTATCTGGCTAAAGAACATTTACCCTGAATGAATACTGAGACTTCAATTGTTGTTTCAAAACATCACTCATATGGGTGATGTTTTAGAGTTTCTTGACGAGCACAATCATGACAAAAATAAAATCAGGATAAATATTCACAACGGCTCATAAATATTTTTTTTATCATTCACTGTGTATTTTCTTTTTATATCTTGAACATTCAGCAAACTACTTTACTTGTGTTATTAATTATAAAAAAATGGCAATAAGACATAGAGAAGTGCATCTAAATACCTTCCCTTACTAATAACCAATAACAATTACACTGGAATGCCTTTAAGGGGATGGTTTTCAGTGACAACTAGGAATCCTTCTCATTTGTCTTCTTGCCCGTTTGTTTCATTGGCCTTCCTCTTTTAGCGTAACCCACTTTCTTACCCAACGCCTTTTCAATTTGATCACGGAAACGATCATTGCCTAGTGGTACCGAAAAATCAGCTGCATTTCGGATTGAGTGCACCATCTCTTTATCCAAGGCTATCATGAATAATTCACGATAGCTTTGTAGGCGCTCGGCTTTGTCCAGTCCCAGTCCTGTGTAAATTGTATGTTCCGTTATTATTCTGTCTGTCTTGCCCGCCGCATTATAATGATAACTCGTCCAGGGATACTCTCCAGGATGCTCCACCATACTGGCATTTACAGGATTCAGTTCAATATATCGATAACAAGATAATAAATATTCTTCTGCTTGTATTAAGCTTGCCTTATGACGTCCTTCCCATAAAGTCCCCGAGCGTTTGTAGGTTTTGTTGATGTATTGCACATAACACCGACCTATCGATTGCATCACTTTGGCAATGCCCATCTCATCACTCGGCGTTAGTAATAAATGAATATGATTGGTCATCAAAACATAGGCGTGGATTAAAACCCCATATTTCTTACTCGCGGTATGAAGAGCATCCAGGTAATAACGATGATCATCATCGGAGAAGAATGTCACACTGCGATTATTGCCACGTTGGATGACGTGACTGGGAACTCATGGTAAATAAATACGGGGTTGTCTTGGCATCTTCCTTCCCTGGGATCTTGATGGTAATTTATTTCAGTATCGTGACGATATCATAAAACGAGAAATATTCTCATTTGTCACTGAAAATCATAAGCCGTCACCTCCCATTCGGAGGCATCCAGAGATAAACTCAGGTGGCTTACCCACCTAAACAGGAGACGACTAATGTCACTTTACTGCGGAATAGATCTACATAGCAACAACAGCGTAATTTCCATGATCGACGACACCGATCGTGTGATTAGTGAAAAGCGAGTAAATAATGACCTTGAGACCATCACCCAACATTTAAAACCGTTTGCACAGGATTTAACGGGAATTGTCGTTGAGTCGACGTACAACTGGTATTGGCTAGTCGATGGACTAATCGAGAACGATTATACTGTTCACCTAGCGAATACATTAGCCATTAAACAATACAATGGTATCAAGCACACCAACGATGAAACGGATGCGCGATTTCTGGCGCATCTTCTTAGGCTTAATATTTTACCAACTGGTTATATTTACCCTAAAACACAACGATATATTCGTGATATGTTGCGACGCCGATTATTATTGGTTCGACAACGTACCGCTCAGTTACTGAGTTTGCAGAGCATGATCACTCGCCATACGGGTAAGCGCTTGAGCGGCCATCAAGTAAAACGATTAACACAAGAAAAGTTATCGTTGTATTTTAAAGATGTAGCCACCTTGTTTACTGCAGGTCATACGCTCGAACTGATACAACAACTGAAAACACAGGTTGAAGAGATAGAGGATTTTGTGTTGTCTTATTGTAAGCAAGACACGTCCTTCTCTATTATCACGAGCACACCTGGTATTGGTAAGATATTAGGCATGACCATTTTGTTGGAAACCGGGCCCATTGAACGTTTTTCACAGGTGGGGAATTATTCATCTTATGCCCGCTGTGTACCAACTGACCGAATGAGTAACGGCAAATCAAAGGGAAAAGGCAATCGATATCTGGCGATGGCCTTTATTGAAGCAGCGCACTATGCCACCATTTGGGAACCAACGATCAAACACTACTACCAACGAAAATGTAAAAGAGTACCGTTGATGGTGGCTAAAAAAACAATCGCAAATAAACTAACCCGTGCGTGTTATCACATGTTAAAGGAACATACGGTCTTTGATATAACACGTGCCTTTGGGTGATGCGTTTTAGGTGATGAGGTCGAAAGGGGTATGGCGAACAACCCGGTACTCTGAATATCCATCACCGCCTTTCATTTAGTTTTAGTGAAGTGCCCTCGGTGTAAACTCACCGGAGACTGACGTACAGTCCTTTACTCTGTACTAATTAGTTACATTGGGGTACCGATTATTTTATGGGGCAAATAATTTGCCAGGGGTGACGGCAAACCTGCCAAATGGCAGCACCGACCATCTTGAACCTGATGGGTGACTGAAGCACTTCATTTTGAAGTAGCACGCACAAATAAAATTCGGATGCAGGACACGACGACTAAATAAATTTAAAAAATAGGGTGGTGTCACTTCGATGCTTATCGCCCTGTTGACATGAAACGACTTATGGGCGACCCCTTTTATTTTTTTCGTTAATTTAAAATTAAACGTGGTCTGTCCCGGATTTTACGAGAAGAAACATGAGCGCGACCACGTTGACAGACATCTGGTTAAAATTAAATCACTCCGGCACCTTTCGGCACCTTTTGTTATTTTTTTCATCCGTTGGTGTTAATAACAAGTGCACATGATTCGTCATTAACACATACGCGTGACATTGAATACGATAACGAGCAAAAGCCTCTTTCAAGCACTGCAAGTAATAGCGATAATCATCGACCTGAAAGAAACACGGCTCTCGATTATTACCGCAAGAAATAATAGGGTCAGACTCTGAGGTATCCCCACGAATAATCATAAAAAGTCGATCAAAAACAACGGTTTATAAAAAAACAGCATAGTGATGTGAACCTACATGATGAATTCCGATCAGATCGAGTTGTGAAACTTGGTCAACATTAGGAGTATTTCATCATGCAGGCAGAGAAAGTGTTACACAAATTGATACAGAATACTTGTCCCGATATGCATCAAACTCGACGTGCCTCGGTCGAAGCCAATGTGCTGGCTGCATTGAGAGGACAACGTTTAACGGTAACCGACTTGGGGCGTTCCATAGACAGCCAAACCAGCCATAAACACAATATTAAACGAGCAGATCGCCTGTTATCCAATCAGCATCTTCATCAGGAGAGCATTGAAGTCTATCGTGCGTTATGTCATCAATTGGTGGGGACACAAATACGTCCGATAATACTGATTGATTGGTCGGATATGGATGAGTACAAACAACACTTTGTCCTGCGCGCAGCCATTGCCTCTGAAGGCCGTGCAATCACCTTGTATGAGGAAGTGCATACGATTAAGACCAAAGAGAAGTTAAAAACACATCGGAAATCATGGGAAATCAGGAAATCATGGGGTCAGACTCCTTGGAAATCATGGGGTCAGACTCCTTGATATAATCGTTTTCTGGTGTTAAGCTCCTTATTCTTCATTGTTATGAATAGGGAAGCACACCATGGCCCGTCTACCGCGCTTTGTGTTGCCTGGTCAGCCGCAACATGTCATCCAACGAGGGAACAATCGACAAGCTATCTTTGATGCGGAAGATGATTATCAGTTTTACCTGGAAAAATTGGGTGAGGCCGCAGAAAAACATCAGTGTGATATCCATGCCTATGTGCTGATGACCAATCATGTTCATCTTCTAGTGACTCCCCAACTGGAAAACAGTATCGGTAAAATGATGCAAATGTTGGGACGTTATTATGTTCAGTATTATAATTATACCTATCAACGTACCGGCACCTTATGGGAAGGTCGTTATAAGGCCACACTGATTGATTCAGAACAGTACTTGTTAACCTGTATGCGTTATATAGAACTCAACCCCGTACGAGCACAAGGTATGGTCGATCATCCTGCAGAATATCCCTGGTCAAGCTATCATCATCATGCACTGGGTGAGTCAGATGTACTACTGAAACCCCATCGTGAATATCATCGTTTAGGAAAGACCGAGGCGGGACGTCAGTCAGCCTATCGACAGTTATTCCGTGCTCATATTTCGAAGATGACCTTGGCAGAGATCAGAGAGTCTACAAACAAGGCATGGGTTTTAGGCAGTGAGCGATTTAAACAACGGATGGAAAAAAAATTAGACCGTCAAACAATATCAAGTGGCAGGGGTGGTGATCGAAAATCAGCAGCTTATCGACGTAGTCACACATAATCGTCGACCCCATGATACGTGACCCCATGATACTATGGCACGCTTCCCCCGCTTTACATCATCCACCGAGGGAATAATCGACAAACAATCTTTGGTGCAGAAGACGACTATCGGTTTTATTTAGAGAAACTGAATGAAGTCGCATAGAAACATCAGCACGATATTCATGCGTACGTATTGATGGGCAACCATGTCCATCTTTTTGACACTCCCCAACTGGAAACGAGTATCGGCAAAATGATGCAAATGATCGGTCGCTACTACGTTCAATATTACAACCATACCTAACATCACCGGTACACATCCGGCCAGGATGGAACGAAGTAACCAGATTGAAAACACGGAATTAGACACAAAAATTGAATTGTTAATCACCTTAGCCGCTGAGATAGCAGAGGCAACCTGATATGCTTTAAGAGTATGAGTACACCTGAACAAGATATTAGACAAGCTGCCCGTCAGCTCATAGACCAATTACCGGAAGACAGTACCTGGGATGATGTGCTGTATCGAATGGCCGTTCGTCGGTCGATTGAAATTGGCTTAAGTGAGAGTGAGGCAGGCAACGGAGTAGATACCGAGACGGTACGCGCAGAGTTTGACCTGACAAAAGAATGATCTTACGTTGGATGCCGCACGCCATTGCGGATCTGCACGCTATTTACGATTACATTGCCGAAGATCCCTCGGACAATGCCTTACGTATGATCGACCTGCTGACGGGTCGAGACGAGCGAATCCTGGCACATCTCTAGTCTGGAAGAATGGTAGCGGAAACGGAACGAGACGATGTACGGGAAATTATAGAGGCACCGTATCGCATCATTTATCACATTACCGGCGAACGCATTCATATCCTGACTGTAATGCACGGGGCACGAGTTCTGCGAGAGATTCCAGGCATTAAACTGGACTGACAGGGTGGAATAGGCAGACAGATCGAGACATCTCACCGCATTTGTCCTAATTAAAAGCAATTCGAACACTATAATCTTCCCATATTAAACCACATATCAATAAAAACAGTATCGAGATCCTGAAGTCAGCAAACAGAACAGGTTTTCAAACTATTAGGAACTTGATGGTCAACAAGCTGTCAGAAATTAAATAATAAATAGCTATTTCTCAATTAGATAGCCCTAACACTTGACTATTTATATTAAATAAACTATATAACTACTTAATTATTATAAATAAATTTTTAACATATTTCTGAATTTTGGTAAATTATCATTATGTATCCTGGAGTTCCTTGTTTGCCTGACACTGTTACAAAAAAAGAGCCTGAACCTATTGAGTCGCAGATTGCTGCGTTACTTGAAGCGCGCTTTGGTGATGGTTTAATGTATCTTTCTAAGAATAATTCCCAATCGCTCTATAAAAAGGCAATTGAAATGGGGTTTATCGATTCGGAGGGTTATTTAACCCGCAAAGGACGCTCTCTATTGACGCATCATCGGTTTCATTGAGCCACTGTTTTACAACGTAATGTTTACACTGATCGTTAGTCAGAAGGTCAGACCCCAAAATAGCATTTTTGATAGCCAAATCGAATAAAGATAGTAAAATATTGTTCTTTTCTTTATAAGGCTGTCTTGCTATCTTTCCCCGCCCGGGCGGAATGTTTCGGGCAGGAACATCATTACTTCATGTATCAATACGATAAATACGATCAAACCATTGTTGACGAACGGGTAGCACAATTTCGTGATCAAACTCGTCGCTATCTGGTCGGTGAATTATCCGAGGATGAATATCGCCCACTGCGTTTAATGAATGGTCTTTACATTCAAACTCACGCGCCGATGTTGCGTGTGGCGATCCCCTATGGTCTGTTGTCTTCAAAACAATTGCGACTGTTGGCTCATATCGCACGTAAGTATGACAAGAATTACGCACATTTTAGCACCCGACAGAATATCCAATACAATTGGCCGGCATTAGAAACCGTGCCGGATATATTGGCTGATTTGGCTACAGTAGAAATGCATGCCATTCAAACCAGTGGCAATTGCATACGCAATACCACGTCTGACCAGTTTGCTGGTATTGCTCCGGATGAATTAGAGGATCCGCGGCCGTATTGTGAAATCATTCGTCAATGGTCGACCTTTCATCCTGAATTTGCTTATCTACCGAGAAAATTCAAGATTGCAGTTTCCGGTGCAGAACAAGATCGCGCTGCTGTTCAAGTACATGACATAGGTCTGTATCTGGTTAAAAATGCACAAGGCGAAGTGGGTTTCAAAGTCCTGGCAGGAGGTGGTCTGGGACGTACGCCATTCGTCGGCGTTACCATCCGTGAGTTTCTGGAAAAACAACATCTTCTGTCCTACCTTGAGGCCATCCTGCGTGTCTACAATCGTTATGGACGTCGTGATAATAAATATAAGGCGCGTATCAAAATTTTAGTGAATGCAACGGGCAGGGAAAAATTTACCGAACTGGTTGAAGAAGAATGGTCACACATCAAAGATAGTGTATTAAAACTCGACAATAAAGAAGTCGAGCGGGTCAAAGCGTATTTTGCCTTACCCGAATTTGATCAAAAAGCAGCGAGTGATGACAGTTATGCTGAGTATCTAAAAACTGATCCGGCTTTTGCGGCCTGGGCGGGCCGTAACCTGCACGCACACAAGGCCGATGGTTATCAAGCCGTTGTCGTATCCTTGAAGGCTCCCGGTAGTGCACCCGGCGATGCCACGGGGTGAACAAATGGATGCGATTTCGGATATAGCGGATCAATTCAGTTTTAGTGAAATCGTCGTAACACATGATCAAAATTTGATATTGCCACACGTCAAACTGTCAGATTTATATCCGCTCTGGCAACAATTGTCTGCAAAGAAACTGGCAACACCAAACATTGGTTTATTAACCGATATGATTTGTTGCCCAGGTCTGGATTTTTGTTCTCTGGCCAATGCGGGTTCTCTCGACATTGCCGATCAGATCAATAAAAAATTCGATGACATGGATTTCCTGCACGATATTGGCGACATCAAACTTAAAATGTCCGGTTGTATGAATGCCTGTGGTCATCATCATGTAGGGCATATCGGTATTCTTGGAGTGGATAAAAGAGGCGTTGAATTTTATCAATTGACCCTGGGAGGTTCGGCTGAAAACGATGCCGTAATAGGTGATCGTTTAGGTCCAGCAGTCGAAAAGGAAAGTGTCGCGAATGTGATCGGCGACATACTCGATGTCTATCTCGAACAACGAGAAGGTGAAGAAGCCTTTCTGGAAACCTATCGTCGTATCGGTATTGAGCACTTTAAAGAACGGGTGTACAGCTGATATGAAGATCATTAAAGACAACGCTATTATTGATGATGAGTGGCAGTGCTTAACAGATGTTGAAGGTGAGTTACCGACGGGTGATGTGATTGTGCCTTTTGCCTACTGGTTGGAACACAAATCTGAATTAATGAACCGTGATAGTAAACTTGGTGTTTCTATCGATGGTTCTATCGAGACAGAAGACGTGGCCAAAGATCAGTCTAATTTTGATTTGATCGCACTGGAATTTCCCGCCTTTGCCGATGGTCGTTCTTATTCCCATGCACGGTTGCTTCGTGATCGCTATGGTTACTCGGGGGAATTACGAGCCGTTGGTGATGTGTTGCGTGATCAATTATTCTATATGCGGCGTTGCGGGATCGATTCTTTTACGTTACGCGAAGATAAGGGTTTCGAAGACGCCCTTGATGCTTTTAAGGAGTTTACCGTGACCTATCAAACTGCTGCCGATGGTGCAATTCCAGTCTATAAAAATCGTTAGTTGCTTGCCTAGCTCATAGAGAGTTTTAATGTTTTACCCAATGCTTCTGCCACTTTTTCAAGAGTGGATAAGCGAATATCTTCGGCATGGTTCTCAATTCTTGATATAGCAGATTTCTTTGTCTTTAATTTCTTAGCTAATTCTTCCTGGGTTAAACCAGCATTTTCTCTTGCTTGGCGCAGCATGACACCCAACTTGAAATCTGAGTATCCAGACTCATAATTTTTTGCAAAGACTTCATCCTTGGCCTTTCTATTCTTTACATATTTCTTTAAATCACTCATGACGATTACCTCTTAAGAGATGATCCTTTTTTCTAGCTTCAGCAATCGCAATTTCCTTCTTAGGGGTTTTCTGCGTTTTCTTTTGAAAAGCATGGTTAAGAACCACCAGATTGTTCTTTTCTATAAAGCCCAGTATGCGAAAAATATTACTGCCTGATTGGACTCGAATTTCCCAGATATCATCTGTTCCGGCCATTTTCTTGAAATATTTGACGGGAACAACTTCCAGGTCTTCAACAAGACCCATTACCCACGTTACCTTCTGTGCCTGTTTCGCAGACAGAGAATCCAGGAATTCTTCAACCGGACAATCTCCTGATTCCATTCGATAAAATACTATCTCCCTCATTTAGAGAGGTTAACATATACGTGAACTTTATCAAGAGACTTTTTGGGCAGTTAAAACACTTGCTTCGTGATCGCTATGGTTATCAGGGAGAATTACGCGCCGTGGGTGATATATTGCGCGATCAATTATTTTATATGCAACGTTGTGGGATCGATTCTTTTACGTTACGCGAAGATAAAGATTTTAAAGACGCGCTGGCTGCCTTTAAAGAGTTCACTGTGACCTATCAAACCGCAACGGACGGCGTAGTGCGGGTTTATAAAAATCGTTAGTTCAATAAATAGGTGGAGATACTTTTTATTAGGTCTTACGCAAAATACACGGTTGAATTTTTATAAAAAAATCGTACCTGATCCTGCTTATTCCACTTCCTCTCCCAATTCTGGTATTATATTTAATGTGTGCCAATGAAGTACAATTCTAGTTATTGCTTCTGTATTTAATTTGTCGATTCGTGATTCACTAAACCAATTAAGCTCTTGAGTAAGTTGTCGTCCTAATTTGTATAGTGCTTCCAACAGATCATTATTAAATTCTTGACCGGTAATATACGCATGAGAAATTTTTACCCTATTATAATATTTTCCTTTTGTGTATCTATGAATATTTATAGCTTGTTGTTTGGGTACAAAAAATAAAGAATTCTTTTTTTTAACTTTATTGTTAATATCTAGTGTGGAACCGATAAAAAAATTGTAATGCTCATCAGGCAAAAGAATCATCTTGTCAGATAGCTCATCCACCATTCCCAACATAAAAATAGCATTAATGTTGCTTATATTCTTTTCGGAATAAAAATAATTTTTATCAGGAACTAAGAATGGAGCAATACAGTGACTTACCACATCGACATAATTAAAATATACAGTTCTTGTCAATCCTTTTGTTGTCGAAATGTATTTAGAAGTCTCATCTGGCATATAGCAGATTGAACTTGCAAAAAAATAAATTATTATTATAAAGCTGATAGCAATAAGTATGTATATAATTAACTCTGAGGCCATTGAATTACACTCTATACTAATATCGTAACAACTTATAACATACTATATCGCAGTTCCATATTCGATTATAATATTTTACCTTTTATTACCATCTTCAATATCTGGCTCTAGAGATTTCCATGAGACTGTCCCATCTGAACCTAATTCAATAATTATATCCTTGCGAACATCTAATAAGAATCTAGTTTCTGCACTTGGAACTAATAATCTAGGATCGATACCGTCATATGGAACTCCTGTGGCAGGCCAGTTAAGACATTCAATATCTGTTTCTTTTTGTTCCCACTCAGCATGAGTAGTTAGTGGTAAAGAAAGAATGAGAGTTGCGATAACTAAAATTTTCTAATAGTCGCATCTTATTATTTATATTTAATTACACTCAAGTTCTATTGATTCAGGTTCTTGCCTGTCATCATAAATTACAATAGTTTTATCTAAACAATTCGGAGCTCGTATTAAAATAATTTTTGGGATATGAGTCATTTCCTCCTTCTCATAGCCATCAATGCAAAAGTAACCCGCGCTATAGTTAAACTCAACCATAAACGGGATTATTGATGTAGGATAATCATCTGGAAATTTAGTCTCTCTAGCTTTTTCATAAGGATTATCACTAATCCAGAATGAATATTTCTTGATCGGTTTATTGTCCGTAGTTCTAATGCGTGGATTGAATGAAGTCAGTATGATCCCATCTTCAATATAGGTAAATCCATTGCCATCACAGGTGTCCTGTGTGACTCTTTCAGTTGTTTTCCACTTAGCAGATATATTCTTAATAATATCCGTAGGATCATTTAATTCGGCCGCTAATATAAATAGAGAGCCGTTTATGAATAGGATCGTTGAAACTAATATGCGTATTATATTCATTTATGATGTCCTTCCATATATGTACGGAGGATCGCATTAATCCGAGTTTGATATCCTTTACCCTGGTTTCGGAACCATTCCAGAACGTCTGAATCGAGTCGGACTGTAATGCTTGCTTTCTTTGAGGGCATGCGGAGATTTGCGGATTTAAAAAAATCCGGGTCAAGTGGTGGAATTTCTGACGTATCAATATCGGAATCCGATAGTGTTTTTACTTTATTCCAATCTGTTTTTGAGTGTTTTTTCGAAGGCTTTGCGTTCATGGTTAAGTGCTTTTCTCATTGAAATTATTCGGGTTACCTCACCATCACTTCGTTCGGTGAATGCGACAGCGATACAAACGGATTCAAGGATTCCGATCCCAATCCATCGTGGTTCTCCGTAATCTTTACGCGTATCCAATCGAACGAGCATTGGACCGTTGAAAAGTATTGGTACATCAAGGAAATCGAGACTGTGTTTGCGGAGATTTTCCTTTCTCTTAACGACATCCCATTCGAATTCCATTTCTTGATTGTAGTTACATTATGTAACTACGTCAATGTGAATTGTGGAGCCCTGGATTAACGGAAAAACATATCCATCAACGTGGAGCTAATTACGTTTTCAGTGTTACATCATGCGATGTACACAATTTACCTTCGATCAAATACTGATCACGGTAACCGATGGTGTGTTTTTCTTTGGGTCATGATGAAAGCCCCTGACTAATAAGACATGTTCGCCGTCTTCGGCTAGATGTAAGTCGCGGGCGATATTTTGGGTAAGAATGTTTGGGTTGATAGTGCCTGCTTCCTGACTTAAGACAGGGATCACACTCCAGAGTAATGACATCCGGCGACAGACTTCTATGTCATTAGAGATAGCAACCACTGGCGCTGATGGTCGTGCTGAGCTCACAGTTCCTGCTGACATCCCACTTTGTGATAACACCATAATGGCACGTACTTGAAGGTCACGTGATAACTTCGACACAGTGTTAGCAATTGAATCCCATATAGGAATTGGTTTGGATTTGTTGCCTCTGCTGATGGATGGATAACCACCATGCTTCCAGAGATAGGATTCAGTCTGGCATACAATCCGATGCATCATTTTAACTGCTTCAAGAGGATGGGCTCCCGCTGCGGTTTCAGCCGATAGCATAATCGCATCGGTACCCATGGAAACGGCAGAGGAGACATCGGTGACTTCGGCACGGGTCGGTCGGGCATTTTCAATCATCGATTCCAGCATTTGTGTGGCCACAATAACGGGTTTGAATTGACTTCGTGCCATGTCAATCAACTGGCTTTGTGCCACCGGAACTTGTTCGGGATTCAACTCAACACCCAAATCGCCTCGTGCCACCATGATGGCATCGGTTGCTTCCAGGATCTTTCTGGCATTTTCGAGTGCCTCAGGCTTTTCTATCTTGGCAACAATTGCAGCATTCGAATTATTCGAGTTAATCAGATCTCTGAGTTCATGGATGTCTTCGGCCGTTCGGATAAAGGACAGGGCGAGGAAATCCACACCCAGTCCCAGCATGAATTCAGCATCTTTGCGGTCTTTTTCCGTTAACGAAGGGGCTGAAATATTGACCCCGGGTAGATTTATCCCTTTGTTATTTTTTAGGATACCACCGTGAATAATTTTACAGCGTATATCCTCATCCTTTACATCCAGAACCTGTAATTCAAACGAGCCATCATTCAGAAGAATACGATTTCCAGGGTTCACATCGGTTGCAAGGTCTTGATACTGTGAAGGTATTAATCCATCTTCCCCTTCCACATTGCGCGTGGTGACAATGATTTCATTGCCTTGTTTTAATTCAATTTGACCGTTTATGAATTTACCAGTACGAATTTTCGGGCCACAGAGATCGGCAAGGATGGCTGTTGGTTGCTCAAGATCACGGGCTACGGATCGAATGATTTCCAGCATGGTTTGATGAAAGGCGTGCTCCCCATGTGACATGTTCAAGCGAAAGACATTCACACCTTCATTAATCAAGGCATGGATCATTTCCTTTTTGTCGCAGCTAGGACCCACCGTTGCGATAATTTTGGTACGTCTGGTTTTAAGTAGGTTGATATCGGTAATAATGGTCATGTGGAGGCCTTAGTTAAGTATTGCACGTCAAAAAAGTGCGGCTCAGCTATGTTCATGTAATAGAGACAGAAGTTCGGTTTCAGGTTCATATATTCTGTTTCGGCCAAAAAATCAGAATCTTAAATTGACTATTATTAAAAGAATCAGTGATAATCAGGCTTGACTATAATAATAGTATAAAGAGCTTGTCGGGCCCAGGACGATCCAAAATCGACAGACTCCCAGGAAGGTTCCGTATTCATGTCAATTTGTATAAAACTATTTTAATAATCTTGAGTGAGAACCTCATTGAGAAGGTTCCTTAACCATTTGTTACTTTGCTAGAGATCTCTGTTTATGGCTGATGATGATCCAAAACACGAATCTGATGAGAAAGTTGAAAAGCTGAGCAATCAGGCTTCGGTTCAGGACTTATTCCAGGATGCACTTGAACGTGTCGCCAGGCTGGATAGCAGTGCACAGTTCCTTAGTGTGAATACCCAATTTGCAGATTTATTTGGCTATCAATCGGTTGAAATGATCGGCATGTCATTGGCTGAATTGTGTGTTTCTGAAGATTACAATAAGGCGATTGTTCTCTATCTTGAGATGAAATCCGGGGGTCGAAGCGAATGTCAGGTTAGAGTCGCAACCAGGCAGGGCGATGAATTTCTTATTAACCTGCTTTTGATTAAGGGCATAGAGAAATCGGATTTCAGTTATTTTAGTTATTGTATTGTGGATCTAGTCGAACCGGGAAGGAACCCAGTTGAAGTCAGAGTAACAAAGCAATATTCCCAGAAAGAAAATCAAGTCAATTTCCTCAATCAAGTATTTGATATTATTCCTGACGCGATTTTTGAATCGAAATTAGCGGATGATGTTATTACCAGGATTAATTCCGGGTTCACTGAATTAACAGGTTACAATAAGCAGGAAGTAATTGGTCATTCATGTGTTGGTTTGAATCTATTCACAAATGAAACACAACAAAAACTGTCGGATAGCCTGAAAGAAAATGGAACCATAAAAGACACTGAAATCTCTTATGTGAATAAGGATGGTCATGCCTCAACCATGTTGCTTTCCTCGGTGATTATTTCTATTGAGGATAGTTCACATGTCTTTTCAGTTGTCTACGATATTAGAGAAAAGGAACTTACTGAAGAGTTATTGCGCAAAAGTGAAGAGAAAATCCGCCTTATTTCTGATTCCATTCCAGTAACTATTTCTTATGTCGATACTGACCTGACCATCCAGTTTGTAAATCAAATGTATAATGAGTTGTTCAATCCAGGACAAAAAGAGATCGTTGGAAAAAAATTAGAAAATATCATTACAAAAACAGCTTATAAAAAAATCGAACATTTTTTATTTGCCGCACTTCAAGGAAACAGGATCGATTTTGAATATCAAGGTGTCGAACATTTCCCTGAAAAATTTTATGAAATGTCTTTCGTGCCAAATATCAATACTGAGGGACAAGTATCCGGCATCTATATTCTCAGCAATGACATCACGGATAAAAAGAATAATGAAATTAGAGAACTACAGTTAGATAAAATACTTGAACAATCTTTGAGTGAATTTTTTATTTACGATGCCAATACTTTCAGTTTTATTTATGCCAACAAGGCGGCGAGGGAAAACCTTGGATACTCTTTGGGAGAGTTGAAGAGTGTAAATTATACTGAAATCAATCCTGATTTAAGCAGTGAAGCTATTAAAAAAATGTTTGAATCTTTGGTTGATGGCAAGGATGAAGTTGTACGTTTTAAAACTAGCCACAAACGTAAGGATGGTTCGAGTTATGTGGCTGAAGTAAATATGCAACTGTCAGATATTGGTGGAACATCGCAGATTGTGTTCCTGGTAGAAGACACAACAAAACTGGAAGATGCAAAAAATGCGTTACTGGAAAATGAAGAACGTTTCCGACTGATCACTATGGCGACTAATGATGCATTGTATGATTGGGATATAAAAAATAATAATGTCTGGCGTAATGATAAAGAGTTCGTCAATTGTTATTCAACAAATGATCATCGGGATTGGTTCACAATAATGCATCCTTCTGAACGTGATAAAGTCTATCAGTCTTTTATGGATTCAATTAATAAAAAAAATAATTACTGGGCTGGTGAATATCGACTGAAACAACTCGATGGTAGTTATGTCGATGTATATGATCGCGCATATATCATGTATGACGATCAAAAGAAGCCTTTGCGTGTTATGGGTGCTATGACGGATATTACTGATAGAAAGAAGACAGAGGATGCATTAATAATCAGTGAAGAACGTTTCAAAGCTTTATATCAGGATAATCCGTTAATGTTATTCAGTGTTGATATAGACGGCATAATTCTTTCCCTGAATAAACATGTTACTGATCAACTGGGTTATAAGGAAATAGATATATTGGGGGAAACTGTTTATTCAATTATTGATGATAAACATGACAATAACCTTGATGAAGTAATAAAAACTTGTCTAAGTAATCCTGATGCTATCCAGCGGGTCGAGTTGCAAAAGAAACATAAGCAGGGTGGTAAAATATGGGTGCGTGACACTATACGTGCAATTAAAGATGAGATTGATGGTAGTACCAGTATCCTTATCGTTTGTGAGGATATCTCGGAAAATAAACGTTTGTCTGAACAACTTAGTTTCCAGGCAAGCCATGATTCGTTGACCGGATTGGTTAATCGAGCAGAATTTGAAAGGCGTCTTGAGCGTATTTTATTTTCTATGAATGATGATTCTGCGCAACATGCCTTGTGTTATATGGATCTCGATCAATTCAAGATAGTGAATGATACCTGTGGCCATCTTGCTGGCGATGAGTTGTTGCGACAGATCAGCGGTATCTTGAATAATGCAGTACGTAAACGCGATACCCTTGCCAGGCTTGGTGGTGATGAATTTGGTATTTTAATGGAACATTGCACTCTCGAGCAGGCAAAGCGTGTTGCCAATGAAATGCGTAAGTATATCGAGGAATTTCGTTATGTATGGGAAGGTAAACGTTTCATACTTGGAGTGAGTATCGGATTGGTCCCCATTCAACCAGGCAGTAGCACAAATTTGCATTCCATTATGAGAGAAGCCGACGTTGCCTGTTATGCGGCTAAAGATGCTGGTCGCAATCGTGTACATATTTATACTCCGGATGACACAAAACTCACGAGCACTCAGGGGCAGGTTCAATGGGCAGCGATTATCAATCAGGCATTAGATGAAGAACGTTTCAGTTTGTATTATCAAACAATAAAAAATATCTCTTCTTTAGAGAATGAAAATATTGGTGAGCATTTTGAGATATTATTAAGAATGCATGATGAGAATGGACAGTTGTTTATGCCTGATGCATTTATGCCTGCCGCCGAGAGATACAATCTTGTAGTCAAGATAGACACATGGGTATTTAATCAGGTGCTTGAATGGATGATCAGAAACCCAATCAAAACAGCAAATCTAACAATGTGTTCTATCAATATTTCCGGACATTCAATGAATAATATTCAATATCTCGATTTTGTCTTGCAAAAGCTATACGAGACAAATATTCCTCCAGATAAAATTTGTTTTGAAATTACTGAAACCGCTGCAATATCCAATATTTCAACAGCGTTAAAATTAATGCAGGCTATTAAAAGCGTTGGTTGCAAATTTGCACTCGATGATTTTGGCAGTGGCGTTTCTTCATTTGCCTATTTGAAACAATTGCCTGTTGATTTTTTAAAGATCGATGGTACTTTTGTGAAAAACATTGTTGATGATCAAATTGATTATGAAATGGTGCGGGCTATTAATGATATTGCCAGGATCATGGGCATGAAGACGATAGCCGAGTTTGTGGAAAATGAAGAAGTAAAAAATAAATTACAGGAAATCGGTGTTGATTTTGCCCAAGGCTATTATATTTCCGAACCAAAATCTTTGAACTGACTTCGTATTAACATCAACCCTATAGCAGAACAATCCCAGAATGTATCAGGATTTCCTTAACGTTTAATATCAATTAAAAAGGAATATCGTCATCAAAGCTATCACTAGCTGGGGCTGCTGAGTTACTGGATGTTTGCGGAGCAGAGGAGGATTCATCTGATACAGGTGCATCATAAGAGGGCGCCCCACCACCACTACGGCCACCGAGCATTTGCATTTCATTGGCAACCACTTCTGTTGTATAACGATCATTGCCTTCTTTGTCTTGCCATTTACGAGTTTGCAATCGGCCTTCAACGTAGATTTGTGAACCCTTTTTTAGATATTCTGCTACGATTTCACCCAGGCGATTGAAAAATACGACGCGATGCCATTCTGTTTTTTCAACCTTTTCGCCACTGGTTTTATCTTTCCAGGATTCAGTGGTGGCGATGCTGATGTTCGCAATAGCCCGACCATCTTGTGTGTAACGCACGTCTGGGTCGTTGCCCAGATTTCCTACCAGAATGACTTTATTAACACCACGTGCCATGATTTCCTCCAAATATTTTTAATTTAAGAATCGCTACTGAATTTTGAATATTTTAACAGCTTCGCCGCTAGTATGAACCAAATAAATGCTGTCACAGCGCCAAATATAAAGACACCGCTATGACCAAATCTGCCATATAAATAGCCGCCAGACAGGGCTCCGATAAATGCCCCAAGGAATTGTGAAGTGGAATACACGCCCAGCGCGGTTCCCTTACGTTTAGGGTTGGCGGCCTTGGATATCAGTGACGGTAGTGATGCTTCGAGAAAATTAAAGGCAGTAAAAAACAAGACCATCTGCAAGAGAACATTCCAGAACGTATCGGTGGAGATAGCAAACCCAATTTGTGAGAGCAATAGAAGTCCGATGGCGTAGACATAAAACAGGGAGCCGAGTTGCTTTCTATCAGCCATCAGTACAAAAGGCGCCATGATGAAGATGGATAGCAGCATCACTGGCAAATACACTTGCCAGTGCAGCGCACTTTGGATACCGATGGTTTCAAGCAGTATGATCGGTATGACAATAAAATTAGCCATTAAAATCATGTGTAGTGAAAAAATACCGAAATCAAATCCCTGTAATACTTTGTCACCGAGTACGGTTTTCAATTCATTCAGATTCATGCCTGTATCATCATGCATCTCGATTTTTGTATCGGGGACAAACAGATAGAGTACAGCTATGGCAACCACGGCCAGGATAGCAGTGACATAAAACAGGCCTGAGAGTCCGATGTAGGTTGAGAGTATCGGTCCGAGGATAAATGCGGCGGCGAAGGCAATACCAACACTGATACCAATCAGGGTCATTGCCTTGGTTCGTTGTTCTTTGCTCGTCAGGTCGGCTGCCAATGCCATGACTGTTGATGCAATGGCTCCAGCACCTTGCAATGCTCGCCCGATAAGCAGTAGATAGATATCGTCTGCGTAGCCCGCAACCAGACTGCCAATGATAAACAGTATCAGGCCGAGAGTGATCATGGGCTTGCGGCCATATTTGTCCGATAACATACCAAACGGGATCTGGAACAGGGCCTGAGTTAACCCATAAATGCCAAGGGCTGCACCAACCAGTATTGGTGTTGCGGCATCAATTTTTAAGGCATAGAGAGAAAATACCGGCAGAATTAAAAACAGCCCCAGCATGCGCAAGAAAAAAATCAAGGCAAGGGTTACGGTGCCGCGCAATTCTTGTGGGCTCATTTTAGTACTGGTATTCATAAATCCTGCTATTTTTCCTGCAAAGCAAGAATCCTAAAAAAACAATTGCTATTAAA
This sequence comes from Gammaproteobacteria bacterium, assembly GCA_965250225.1. Classification (GTDB taxonomy): domain Bacteria; phylum Pseudomonadota; class Gammaproteobacteria; order Eutrophobiales; family Eutrophobiaceae; genus CBDEUK01. The sequence continues at coordinate 128,937 of CBDFNQ010000036.1, read as the reverse complement.
CAGACAATTACGAGGGATCAAACAGCCATTCTCTTATCCCTCCAATTAATGGGATGGAATGGTCAGAACCGTTTATAATAGCAGTTTGAATTTTTTTCGGCTAAGTAGATTTACTGAATGGATAAAATCATCATCCGTGGTGCCCGCACCCACAATCTAAAAAATATTGATATTGAGATACCGCGAGACAAATTGATTGTCGTCACCGGTTTGTCGGGTTCAGGCAAATCATCTTTGGCGTTTGATACTATTTATGCCGAGGGTCAGCGTCGTTATGTGGAATCGCTTTCGGCCTATGCTCGGCAGTTTCTTTCAATCATGGAAAAGCCCGATATTGATCATATTGAGGGTTTATCACCGGCTATTTCTATTGAGCAAAAATCGACTTCTCATAATCCACGTTCTACCGTCGGTACGATCACTGAGATATATGATTATTTACGTCTGCTTTATGCGCGGGTGGGTGAACCACGTTGTCCTGAACACAATCAGTTACTGCAGGCGCAAACGGTGAGTCAGATGGTCGATCAGGTATTGGCCAGGGAAGAAGGAGAACGTTTACTGTTGCTGGCTCCTGTTGTCCAGGATCGAAAAGGCGAACACCTACAATTACTCGATGGTCTTTATGCCCAGGGGTTTATTCGTGCTCGAATCGATGGTGAAGTGTTTGAACTGGATGACCCACCTACACTGGAACTGCATAAAAAACACAACATTGAAGTTGTGGTCGATCGCTTCAAGGTGCGTGATGATTTAAAACAACGTTTGGCTGAGTCATTTGAAACAACACTGCGTTTGTCTGATGGGATTGCCAAAGTCGTAACCATGGATGAGGCTGGTGAAGAATTAGTTTTCTCAGCAAAATTTGCTTGTCCTGAATGTGGTTACAGTCTAAGTGAACTTGAGCCTCGTTTGTTTTCATTCAATAATCCGGTGGGTGCTTGTTCAACTTGTGATGGACTTGGGCAGAAGCAGTTTTTTGACCCTGAACTGGTTGTTCAACATCCTGATTTGAGTTTGCCAGGTGGAGCGATCCGTGGTTGGGACAGGCGCAATGCGTATTATTTTCAATTGATCAAATCTCTGGCTAAACATTACCAATTCGATATTGATACTGAATATTGTGAATTATCGGAAACCATACAGAACGTTATTCTTTATGGCAGTGGGGAAGAAGAAATAACCTTTGAATACTTGAATGAAAGACGCGGCACCGTCAAACGTAACCATCCATTTGAAGGTGTCATCCCGAATATGGAACGTCGTTATCGTGATACGGATTCGAACATGGTGCGTGAGGAGTTGGCAAAATTTCAGAATAATAAACCTTGTCCGAGTTGTGGGGGCGCGCGTTTGAACGAGGGTGCACGGCATGTGTTTGTTGGAGAATTAGCGTTGCCACAAATAACCGCTATGCAAGTTGGCAAGGCCAAACAATTTATTGATTCGTTAAACATTACCGGTAGTCGCGGCAAGATCGCTGAGAAAATACTCAAGGAAGTGGGGGAGCGTTTACAATTCTTGATCAATGTTGGTCTCGATTATCTTACCCTTGCCAGAAATGCGGGAACTCTTTCCGGCGGAGAGGCACAACGAATTCGTTTGGCCAGCCAGATTGGTGCTGGACTGGTTGGCGTGATGTATGTGCTTGATGAACCATCGATCGGCTTACATCAACGCGACAATAAACGATTGTTGACGACCTTAAAGCATCTGCGTGACCTGGGAAATACAGTCATCGTGGTTGAACATGATGAAGAAGCGATCATGGAAGCCGATCATGTCATTGATATTGGGCCAGGCGCGGGTGTACATGGTGGTGAAATCGTAGCTCAGGGAACTCCGAATGATCTTGTTAAACATAAAACATCGGTGACGGGACAGTATCTTTCAGGCAGAAGCAGAATTGAAATTCCCAGCCAACGTACTGTTTTTGATGAAACAAGGACATTAAGACTACATGGGGCAAAAGGAAATAATCTGAAAAACGTCAATCTTGAAATCCCAGTGGGTTTGATGACTTGCGTTACCGGTGTCTCAGGATCTGGCAAATCAACATTGATTAATGAGACTTTGTATAAAATCGTTGCGCGTGAATTGAACGGTGCGAGTCATACCAGTGCTGAGTATCAATCGGTCAGTGGGCTTGAACAATTTGATAAAGTCGTCGACATAGATCAAAGTCCAATTGGTCGTACGCCGCGTTCCAATCCTGCTACGTATACGGGCTTGTTTACCCCGATTCGTGAATTATTTGCTGCGACTCAGGAGGCTCGATCCAGAGGCTATAAACCGGGACGTTTCAGTTTTAATGTAAAAGGTGGGCGCTGTGAGGCCTGTCAAGGCGATGGCGTTATCAAGGTTGAAATGCATTTTTTACCGGATGTCTATGTGGCTTGTGATGTGTGTAAGGGTAAACGTTACAATCGTGAGACACTGGATATTCGATACAAAGGCAAAACTATTGCTGAAATATTGGGCATGACAGTAGAAGATGGCCGGTCTTTTTTTGATGCCGTGCCAGTACTTGCACGAAAACTGCAAACTTTAATCGATGTTGGATTGTCATATATAACGATAGGACAAAATGCCACCACTTTGTCTGGTGGTGAAGCGCAACGTGTGAAGTTATCGCGTGAACTTTCCAAACGTGATACTGGAAAAACCTTATACATACTGGATGAGCCTACGACAGGGTTGCATTTTTATGATATTCAGCAATTACTTCATGTCCTGCATCGATTCCGTGATCATGGTAATACTGTTGTTGTGATAGAACACAATCTCGATGTGATCAAAACCGCTGACTGGATCATTGACCTGGGGCCTGAAGGTGGTGATAAAGGTGGAGAGATCATTGCCACAGGTACGCCAGAACAACTTAGCAAGATTAAAAAATCACATACGGGTTGTTTTTTAAAACCGGTGTTGCAACGATTTGATCATAAATAAGAAAATTAATTAGCAACAGAATGAACGGAGATATTGTTATGAGGAATTATTATTTCGTATTAATCCTTTGCCTGATTAGCAATTCACTCTATGCTGAAAATAATCTTCCGGTTAACTGGCAAGATTTGCCTGAACCTTATGCAACAAAATCGTCTGTCAATCCTGCACGTGTCATCTCCCAACCAAAGGATGTTGTATTATCCTTGCCAGAAGGTTTTCAGGTAGAAGAATATTTAACCGACTTTCTAAAACCACGTCATATGATCCGTGGCATGGAGGATGAAATTATTTTGTCCGACATGGGTGCTGGTGCGATCTATGTTATTAGAGATAAACAAAGAAAAGTATTAACCAAAGGTTTGCAACAACCTTATGGTCTTGCTTTGTACAAACAGTGGCTTTATGTCGCAGATGTCAATGCGGTTCATCGTTATGATTATGATGCAAAGACAATGCAAGTTGATAATGCTGAAACAATCATTTCTCTCAAACAGTACGCCTCTGGCCATATAACACGCAGCCTATTAATTGATGAACAGAATGAAAAGATATATCTGAGTATTGGTTCAGGTTCTAATGTGAATGCGGGCGAAGACGAAGCTCGTGCAGCCATCACGCGTTATAATCTGGATGGTAGTGGCTATGAATTATATGCCAGTGGGATCCGCAACGCGGTTGGTATGGCCTGGAATGCGGTTACGCGTGATCTTTGGGTGAGCTCACATGAACGCGATGGACTTGGCGATGACTTAGTTCCGGATTATCTAACCAAAGTGGTGCCGGGCGGTTTCTATGGTTGGCCTTATGCGTATATTGGTCCACATGAAGACCCGCGTCGAAAAGGCGAAGCACCAGAACTGGTAAAGAAAACCTTGTATCCTTCAGTTTTGTTAGGCGGCCATGTGGGGGCGATGAGTGTTATTTTTTACACTGGCAACCAATTTCCAGCGGAATATCATAATGGTGCCTTTGTCGCACTTCATGGTTCCTGGAATCGTTCACAACTGGCTGGTTATAAAATAGTTTTTATTCCTTTCAAAGATGGGCAAGTTCTTGGGGGCCCGGTAGATTTTCTGAGCGGCTGGATGTTGGCACCAAACAATAAAAAAGTATGGGGTAGGCCAGTGGGTTTGTTACAGATGGGTGATGGTTCAATGCTGATTAGCGATGATGGGGCCGGTAAGATTTGGCGTGTGACTTACACAAAGGGAATAGGGAATAGTTAAATGTTTACGCGTTACACTAATTGCCTTCCCAAAGCGGCCGAATATAAAAGTATGGCCGGGGCTTGCATAAATAAAATGATAGCGGGGCCTATGAGTTCCTGACATCCAGCAACATGAAATCTCTTGTCAAGCTTTGAACCTAATTCATTTGCCATCAGGTTGGCTATAAAGTGAGTTAATATTGCCAGAAGGACGATAATCACAAAGATATTGAAACCGGGCCAGTCGGTATACGTTTGTAAATCGTAATGTTCAGCCAACCAGCTGAATACCATGATGCAACAAGCGATGGCTTGCAAAGGTAGTATCAATTCGATTTTTCTGCCAATGATCGGAATTAAAGGGAAAAACAGGCTGATTAGGAAAAGAATATTAATGACACTGTTGATTCTGTTTTCACCTGAATTTATCAGTTCCGAAAGACCAGGTGCTTCTGATAGTCCGAAAATAATCGGGTAAGTGCTAAAGACAAAGATAGCGATAACAAAAGCACGATAAAATGGCATGCCGATTCTTTCCCAGCTAAAGTCAAGAACAGGATTGCTGTATCGGTTTCCCAGATATTCAAAAATAAAGATACCCGATACAATCAAGACGCCATGCACTATAATTGCGAAGAGAAATTTTCCGGAAAAAGCTATTTCAATCAGGCTCATAATTCCAGTGTAATATTTGTGAAGAAAGATCAAAAGCCATTAATTATTTTAAGGAAACTCTGATAAAGTCAGAGTTTCCTGTGGCACATGGCGAGGATTGTTCCAGACAATCCTGTCGCATTTCCTCCATCCATGGAGGTCATGTGCCGCCATTTTCAATATCCATAGGTTATTGAAAATGAAAGAAAACTAAAAATCACATTTATCTCCACGGATGGAGTGTATGCAATGCAATCGCCCGGAGCGATTGCTGCCTTAGTTTTCGCCCTCTGACAAGTCATGGATGGCCTTGTTCAGAGGTCCCTTAAATTTATAGGAAAAAAATATGTCAGTACTCATTTGTGGTTCATTTGCCTTTGATAATATCATGGTCTTCCCCGACCAATTTAAGAATCATATCTTGCCGGATAAGGTGCATATGTTGAATGTGTCTTTTTTAGTGCCAGAGATGCGTAAGGAGTTTGGTGGTTGTGCAGGTAATATTGCCTATAATCTAAAATTGCTTGGTGAGGAGCCTGTCCCAATGGCGACTGTCGGTAAGGACTTCGAGAGTTATTCGCAGTGGATGGATAAGAAAGGCATTAGTCGTAAACATGTTACTGTTTTTGAGGATAATTTTACCGGCCAGGCTTTTATCACTACCGATCTGGATGATAATCAAATTACTGCTTTTCATCCGGGCGCTATGAATCTCTCACACCAAAACAATATTAACGAAGCCGAAGGTATTTCTTTGGGTATTATCTCGCCGGATGGTCGTGATGGCATGTTGCAGCACGCAGCACAATTTCAGGAAGCAGATATTCCTTTTATCTTTGATCCAGGGCAAGGTATGCCTATGTTTAGCGGTGAAGAGTTAAAAGGTTTTATAGACAAGGCAAGCTACGTTACAGTGAATGATTATGAATGGCAGCTAATGCAGGAACGTACTGGTTATAATTCAAATGATGTAGCAAATAAAGTTAAGGCCTTGATAGTTACTTTGGGTGGTAAAGGATCGGTCATTTATACCGAGGGTAAAGAATATGAAATCCCAGTTGTAGAACCTGTGTCGATTAATGATCCCACTGGTTGTGGTGATGCTTATCGAGCTGGATTATTATTCGGCTTGTTAAACGATCTGGATTGGGAAACAGCCGGACGAGTTGCTTCCTTGATTGGCGCGATTAAAATTCAATGGTATGGCACACAGAACCATACATTTCATAAGGCGGAGTTTGCCGAACAGTTTAAAGAAAAATTTAACTATGATCTTAATATGTAAAATCCTCGTCTGTGAACAATTCAGTGGCTCTTATTAACAGAACAATTGAAGATAAATTTCCTAAAGTTTCCAGTAATTTCTTGTCGGTTTGGCATTGTCTTTACTTTTTGCCTGCCTTTAGTTCATGGACAAACAAATTTCGCTAACGAAGTTGACAACAATGTGTCTGCAAGGCACGAACGGGCAATTCAATTAGGTCGTGATGGTCAGTTTGATGAATCACTAGAAATTCTCGAACAACTCGAATCATCAGATCCTTCAACGCGAAAATACTTTTATGACCGACTGGTTGTAATGTTGTGGGCTAGTCGTACTGAACAAGCACTTGACTATCTTTCGCAACTGAATATTAACATCACTCCGGATTATGTTTTAGATGCCTTTGCCAAGGCTTGTCGAGAAACCAGGCGTTACAATACTGCAATACAGTTCTATTCTGAATTGCTGGAGAGAGATTCAGGGAATATAAACGCTTCTCTGGGACTTGCTCTGACAACAGCCGAGAACGGAAATGTAAAATCGGCTTTTGAAATTCTCAACTATCAATCTTTTTTATATCCTGATGACCGAAATGTATTAGAGGCAATAGCTTATGTCTATAAGCTAAATAAAGATTATGTCAATGCTACATTTATTTATCATAAATATCTTGAGTTGTATCCGAATGAAAAAAGAATTCGGCGTCTCTATATTCTTAGCCTCAGGAATATGGGTGCAGCAGAGTTAGCACTGGATCAGATCAATCAATTTCCCGCATTACTTAATAACGAACAAATTATTGCCATACAAATGGATCAGGCCGCCAATCATGTACGTTGGGGAATTCTACCTGAAACAGATTACAGAAAACGTTTCGACAATACGGATGTGGCACTTGGGAAACATACTGAAATAAAATTATTTAATTTCGAAAAAACTAATAAGCTTGAGAGCACGAATGACCGTAGGTTGATGTTTGATCATATTGTCGCTTTAATCGATCGTTACCGAATGGTGGATGGCATTGAATACTATGAGCGTTTATTAGATCATAATATCGATATTCCAGATTATGTTCTCATTGCTGTTGGTAATGCCTATCTCTATCAAGAAATGCCTGAACAGGCGATGAGCATTTCTCATAATATTCTGTCCAATGACCCGCAACATTATGGTGCAAAATTATTGCTGTTTTATGCTTATATAGAAGTTGATGATTTCCCTAATGCTTACAAAACAATTGATTCCTTAGCAGAGAACCAGGCGACATGGAAAATATCGTCGGATCAGAAAATATTTAAATCAAATGCTAAAAAACTGGAAGCCGACAGAGTTACAATTCTCGCACGTGCTTATGGTGATGATCTGCAAACTGCACAGACAGCATTAGAAACCATGTTGGCAAAGTCACCTATGAACACGGATGTTAGACATGACCTGGCATTGGTTTATCGTTGGCGTGGTTGGAATGCTAAAGCCATTACCCAGTATCAACGTGTATTACGTAAGTTGCCGCAACATATTTCGTCACGAGTTGGTGGCACCAATTCGAATTTAAATAGAAGAGAGTATCGTTTGGCCGAGCAGAAACTTGAAAAAATTCATGAACAGTATCCTGAGAATAAAGATGTGCAGCGCCTGGGGAAAGAATGGAAAAGTCATAACAAGCGTCAGTTACTTTCAGATATACGATTGGGAACATCGAATGGAACCGAACTTGGTAGCCGTGAGTTAAGCATTGACACATATCTATATTCTCGGCCGATTGACTATAATTATCGTGCCTTTTTACATTTTAATTTTGCAACAGCAGATTTTGTTGAGGGAGAAGGCGTTGAACAACGGCCTGGAATTGGTCTGGAATACCGTTCACAAAAATATGAATTAACGGCTGAAATAAATAATGCCTTGAAGAATAGTGAAGGTATCGGAGTAAAAACCAACACCAACTATTTTGTTGGTGATCATCTTACCCTGAAGATGGATGTTGATTTGAATAGCCTGCAGGCACCTCTGCGTGGCCGAAGAGCCGGTATAGACGCACATCGATTAGGGTTCGGACTCAATTATCGTTGGCATGAATCACAACAGGCCGGGATAAACTATTCTTATATGGACTTCGATGATGGAAATAGCAGGCATTCTATTCAGGCCTTTGTCGAACGGCGCGTTATTAATCAGCCACGATATAAACTAATACTTCGCCTGGATGGTTATTCATCGAAAAACAAAACTGATAATGTAATCTATTACAGTCCAAAGCGTGATGTATCCGTTGGTTTAACTGCTGATAACTTGTGGCGCTTATACCGACGATATGACAAGGTGTTTAGCCACCGCTTACGTGCCTCGATAGGGCTGTATGAACAGCAAGGGTTTGGAACCGCTGGGACCTGGTCATTGCAGTATGAACAGATCTGGAATGTGAACCGGGATATGGAAATAATTTATGGTATTTCACGTAGCAGAAGAGTCTTTGATGGTGAACCGGAATTTGAGAATGCAATATATGGCAAGATTGATTGGCGATTTTAGCCGAATAAATATACTGACAATCGTCGTATTACTGTTCTCTACAGTGGCAAGGGCAGAGCAGGCTGATTTTGTTGTCCTATGTTATCACGATGTAAAAGACGAAATATTAAAGGACGTTGATAACGATCAATATGCAGTTTCTACAGATACTCTCGTGGCTCACTTTAACTGGCTTAAAGCACATGGTTATAGCGTCATTAGTTTTGATGATGTCCTGGCAGCACAACGTGGTGAAAAAAAATTAGCAAAAAGATCTGTCTTACTGACTTTCGATGATGGTTATAGGAGTTTCTATACTCGCATCTACCCACTTTTAAAGCTATACAACTATCCGGCTGTGTTTGCCCTGGTAGGAAGCTGGCTAGAGGTAGAGGCTGGGGGTGTGATTGATTATGGCGATGAACTTGTACCCAGGGAAAAATTTTTATCCTGGGATGAAATCAAAGAAATGCATACCTCAGGTTTGATTGAATTCGCCTCCCATAGTTATGACTTGCATAAAGGAATTATTGCTAATCCCCAGGCGAATTTAATTCCTGCTGCAATTACACATACGTATCACAACGAAAAAAATCTGTATGAAACCAGAGCTGAATACCTGGTAAGAGTAAGCAATGACCTGCAACATAATTCAAAACTCATAGAGAGACAACTTGGTGTAAAACCGAGAATAATGGTTTGGCCTTATGGTGCGTATAATCATCACACATTACAGTTGGCAAAGGAATCAGGGATGGAATTTAATTTGACTCTCGATAGCCGTCGTCCAAAGACTGAGAATTTACAAACAATAGGTCGCGTACTCATTTCAGGAAATCCCGGTGTCGATATTGTAAAAGAGGAATTAACAAAATCTGAGAAATCACCAGATCAGCGCATCGTTCATGTGGATCTTGACTATATCTACGATAGCGATGAGAGTCAGCAGGAGAAAAATCTGGATCAGCTGGTTGAAAGGATTAAATCAATGCGTGCTTCGACTGTTTATTTACAAGCCTTTGCGGATCCAGATGCTGATGGTATTGCCAGTGAATTATATTTTCCTAACCGTCATTTACCCATGCGGGCAGATTTATTTAGCCGGGTGGCCTGGCAATTAAAAACTCGCGCTGACACAAATATTTACGCATGGATGCCAATGCTTGCGTTTGATCTAAACGATAAAAAAAAGCAACAAGAGTTAATGGTACAAACAGATGGACAAATTGATAACAAGCCAAATGTGTATCGCCGATTGAGTCCATTCAATAATCAAGCCAGGAAAATCATTCGTGATATCTATGAAGACTTGGCCAAACATTCCGTATTCAATGGGTTACTGTTTCATGATGATGCGCTGTTATCTGATTTTGAAGATACATCGTCCGCTGCGATTGTAGTCTACACAAAGCAATGGGGTCTGCCTGCAGATATCAATCTGATTAAAAAGGATGAGGAACTCTTTAATAAATGGTCGCAGTTAAAAACACAATGGTTAATTGATTTTTCACTCGAATTAGCAATCGTGGTTGGTCAACACCAGAAGAATTTAATAACCGCCAGAAATCTTTATGCTGAAGTTATTTTAGACCCTGACAGTGAAGCCTGGTATGCACAGAATTTTTCCATGTTCATACAAAATTATGATTACACGGCGGTGATGGCAATGCCCTATCTGGAAAATGCTGAGGATCCTGAAATCTGGTTAAGCAAGTTGGTTGAACACGTGAAGCAAATCCCCGGCGCTTTGAACAAAACCGTGTTTGAGTTACAAAGTCGAGATTGGCGTTTCGAAACTGAGATCCCTACTCATACATTACTAGAACATATTGAATTGCTGGCTAATGCCGGAGCCCACCATATTGGGTATTACCCGGATGATTTTGTGAATGATCACCCGCGTTTAGATGAAATTATTTCCGGGATTTCAACAAATGATTATCCCTATGATCAATAGTCGTAAAATTACGACTTTGTCTCTGTAAAGCGACGGAAATTTACCGTTTTTGATAAATAAATAACTATTAATTTCAAAGGATTAGACAAAATACAGGAAATTTTCTGCTTTTAAACGTTCGTTTTCTCGATGCAGTTCTCACTATAAAAAGAAGTTTCCACAAAAACTATTGTTTGGTAACGATTTTGCATTAAACAGTAAATCTTATTAACAAACAGTAGTTTATGTCATTTACTGAAATAATTGCATTCCTTTTTGAATTTACCTTTTACTATCCTCTTTTTATGGCGTATCTGTGGATAGTGGGTGGACTTTACTACTATTTGCATTGGGAGAGAGGTACAACCTCTAGTTACAAACAGCCGCCAGTTTTATCTGAATATCCGCCAGTATCGGTCATTGTGCCCTGCTTTAATGAAGGTAAACATTTGAAGGAAATTGTCCAGGCTCTTTGCAGGATAGAATACCCAGACTATGAAATCATTCTGGTCGATGATGGAAGTACTGATAATACGACGAGCATCCTCAATCAGTTACCTTATCAAACTAACTTACGCGTTATGCGTCATGCTGAAAATCAGGGTAAAGCAGTTGCTCTGCATACGGGTACTTTAGTCGCAAAAAACGAATTTCTGGTTTGTATCGATGGTGACACCATATTGGATCCTCATGCGGTGCACTGGATGGTTCGCCACTTTATAAGTGGCCCTAGAGTGGGCGCGGTCACTGGGAATCCACGCATAAGAAATCGATCAACCCTGCTAGGAAAAATTCAAGTGGGTGAATTCTCATCCATCATCGGTTTGATAAAGCGTGCGCAACGTGTTTATGGACGAATCTTTACAGTGTCAGGCGTTATCACAGCGTTTCGTAAAACGGCGCTACATCAGGTTGGCTATTGGTCATCCGATATGGTGACAGAAGATATCGATATCAGTTGGAAGTTGCAACTGGATCATTGGGATATTCGGTATGAACCCAATAGCCTCTGTTGGATTTTAGCACCAGAAACCTTACATGGTTTATGGCGTCAACGGTTACGTTGGGCACAAGGTGGTATTGAAGTGTTAATCAAACACTTTATGGAAATGACACCCTGGCGCAAACGGAGAATGTGGGTAATCTGGCTGGAGTCATTGGTCAGTGTCTTATGGTCCTATTTAATGTTTACTGTTTTGTGTATCTGGTTATTGAATTTTATCGTTGAGTTGCCAGAAGAAATAGTTGTGTCATCTATTGCACCTGGTTGGACAGGGGTGCTACTGGGTTTTACCTGCCTATTGCAATTTGGTATTAGCCTGTTGATAGACAATCAATATGAACCTCGTATTTGGCATTATTATTATTGGATGATTTGGTATCCAATATTATATTGGTTATTAAGTGCAGCCACAGTGATTGTTGCTGTCCCAACGGTATTATTAAAACGTAAAAAAACCCGTGCTCGTTGGATCAGTCCGGATCGGGGGTTACAAGAGTTAGACGATAGCCATGCATGATCTCATTATTGAAATTCCAAATATGCAAAGCATCAGGAGAAAATATAGTTATGCCACACTAACCTTTGTCTTCTGGACAATTTATATTTACTTGTGGTTGCCTTTATTGAGTTTGCTTGCATGGGGCATGGGTTTTAAATTTTTCTATGAGCATATGATCACCCTGGGGGGTTATGTCGGGTTAATGCACAGTGCAGCTGTTTACACGTTTGTCATTTTTATTATTTCTAGCATCTTTATCCTTTGGGCACAAATAAATCTTTATCGTTTTGAAGGGATTGATCGGCGTAGCACGATCAATCCCATTTTGGTTAAGGATCAAGCAGACTATTATAGTTTGACTGAACAACAAGCGCATAATTGGCAGGAGGCAAAAAACTTAGTCATCCATCATAATGATGATGGTTATCCTGTCAGGGCAGAACAAACCTGATTGAAAATTATATATTCAATTCAGGATAGTAAAAGATATTGTCATGAAACCTGTTACGGTTATTACCTTGGGGTTGGGTTTGTTGCTTATGGGCTGTACAGGTTTAATTTACCAGCTTAAACATTACCGTCATGTGAACTTGTATGAAATTACCTACTCATATAGGGGAATATAATAATAATTAATCCCCGATAAGCTATGACTAATAATATTGATGTAGACCGGATTCATGGTTTTGATGCCATGCGAGCAATAATGATGTTGCTCGGTTTAGTGTTACACGCCTCAATGACCTATTCAGATATTAATTATGGTAGTGTTTGGCCGTTAAAAGATCCCACAAATAATCATGTCTTTCACATAATCATTGAGTTTATTCACCTGTTTAGGATGCCTGCTTTTTTTGTAATTGCTGGATTTTTCGGTGCGTTATTGTTTTATAAGAAAAGCCCAGGCACGATGGTTTCAAACAGGGTACACCGTATCGTATATCCTTTTATTGTAGCTCTTTTTATTTTATGGCCATTAGCCGTGTTTACTTTTAATTTTTCGGCGCAAATGATATCAGGAAATCAGGATGGCCTAAGTATTGCAATTAATGCGGTATACCCTGATGGGTTGACACCCGAGAATACGATACATCTTTGGTTTTTGTATTATCTTGCATTAATTTCTTTTCTCACTTGTCTGATCGCATGGGGTTTAAAACAGTTTAATTTTATTGTAACAAAGATAAAAAACTGTTTTGAGGTTTGCCACAAAAAATTTATTATATTGATCCCTTTAGTCCTGATCACATTTTTCACGCTTTACCAAATGCAATCAAGTTTTGCTATAACTTCATCCAGCTTTGTTCCTGATTTAAATACGGCTATGTTTTATATCGTGTTTTATTGGTATGGATGGGCTTTGTATCAATCAAAAAAACTTATTTCGAATTTCATTCAGCCTGCATGGATAATGCTTGTTTTTGGAACGATAATATTTATCGTCAAGATGTATTTTGATGATTCTGAAAGTGGACTCTCACTTTACTTTGCTATGTTCGCAAACTCTCTCGCAACATGGTTATATATATTCGCTTGCATGGGCTTATTTTTACGATATGCCAGCAATGGTTCGTATGCATTACGTTATATCTCAGATGCAGCGTATTGGATTTATCTTATTCACTTGCCATTGGTAGCATTGATTGTTGGTTTAATATCAGGCATTGATCTATCAGCGCTTTCCAAGTTCGGGATTGTAGTATTTATTGCTACTGCCATTTGTGTGGCCACCTATCATTTCCTTGTCAGAAATACGTTTATCGGTTTATTTTTGAACGGAAAAAAATATCCAAAATAAACTAGTGAGGCTAAGTAATGGGTTGACTGTAAGTAACCAATTTACCAGAGTCCTTCTATTATTCAGTTCAATCTAAAATTTTAGGCTTGCCTCGTATTTCTAACGCTCTTTTTTTACTTCACGTCGACGTCGATAAAGAACAAACTCGGTATAACCATTGGGTTGTATGCGTCCTTTCAACACCAAATCAATGGCAGCCAGAAAAGGAACACTGGCACTGAAATCTTCCGACATGGGTTGATACGAACTGTCATTACGGTTTTGTCGATCAACAATGACCGCCATGCGTTTCATGGCAGCGCGAACTTCGTCTTCGGTAAGAATGTCATGGTGTAACCAGTTGGCAATATGCTGACTGGAGATACGCAAAGTCGCGCAGTCTTCCATCAATGCTGTGTCATTGATATCAGGCACCTTTGAACAACCAATACCCTGCCCAACCCAGCGAGAGACATAACCAAGAATACCCTGGGCATTGTTTTCCAGTTCATGTCGGATTTCTTTTTCGGATAATTTACGCTCTGGATCCATCACAGGGATTTCGAGAATATCATCAACCGGAATATCATCGGCTTGCAGTAAAGCCTGTTGACGAGAATGTACGTTCAAGCGGTGATAATGAAGTGAATGCAGAGTAGCTGCAATCGGTGATGGCACCCAGGAGGTATTGGCACCTGCTTTGAGATGCTGGATCTTGGTCTTCATCATATTATTCATTTCATCCGGCATGGCCCACATACCTTTGCCAATTTGTGCATGGCCTTCCAGACCACAACGCAGACCAACCTGAACATTCGATTCTTCATAGGCACTCAACCATTTTGCCTGTTTGATTTCATCTTTGGGAATGACGGGCCCAGCTTCCATATTGGTATGAATATCATCACCGGTTCTATCGAGAAAACCAGTATTGATGAAAACCAAACGTTCACGCGCTGAATGAATACACGCTTTTAGATTGACAGAGGTACGACGTTCCTCATCCATGATACCCATCTTTAAGGTATTGCGAGATAGTTTCAGGGCATCTTCAACCCGGTTGAATAATTCATTTGCCAGAGCCACTTCATCAGAACCGTGCATCTTTGGTTTTACAATATAGACAGAGCCTGTGCGGCTATTTCTGTGTTTGTTGTTTTGTAACAGATCATGTTTTGCACTGAGTGCAGTGACCATGGCATCTAACATGGTTTCCGGAATGGGTTTGCCATTAAGTAACACTGCATCCGTTTCCAGATGCATACCAACATTTCGTACCAACATCAGGCTTCGTCCGTGGACAGTCACTGGTTCTCCATGGGCACCGGTATATTGCCGATCCGCTTCAAGGCTGCGTTCTATGGTTTCATCATCTTTTACAACAGTGCGAGTCAGATTACCTTTCATCAGACCCAGCCAGTTTTTATACACTTGCAGTTTGTCTTCTGTATCAACTGAGGCAACAGAATCTTCGCAATCCATAATTGTTGTGATGGCCGATTCAATGTGGATATCGTAAATGTTAGCGTGATCACGACGACCAATAAAGAAGCCTTCACCAAAACAAATCTCGACATGCAACCCGTGATGACGCAAAAGGATTTCATTCGGTTTTTCGGGGTTACCCGTGTAACCGATAAATTGTTGTGGTCTTAGTAATGTTGTTTCTGTCTCATCACCCATGCTGACCGTTAATTGATTATTTTTAATATAATAATGAGTGACGTGTTTATGGGTGTCTCTTTCCAGTGGAAAGTGTCGATCTAGAAAATTACGTGCACGTGCAATCACTCGTTCGCCACGTATAGGGTTGTATTTTTTTATCCTTTTACAACCATTGGATTCGGAAACTGCATCAGTCGCATACATGGCATCGTACAAACTGCCCCAGCGTGCATTGGCTGCATTTAAGACATAACGAGCATTATCCAGAGGCACGACCAATTGTGGGCCGGCGACATCTGCGATTTCAATGTCGACATTCTCAGACGTAATCGCAAAATCATCGACAGGCTCAACCAGATAACCAATTTGTTGTAAAAATGTCTTGTAGGCTGTGGGATCATGCGCTTGTTTTCGATTTTCTTTATGCCAGGTATCAATCTTTTTCTGCAATTGGTCGCGAATTTTCAGTAATTTGGCATTTCGTGGGCCCAGTTCTTTAACGATATCCGCCAGAGCATTCCAGAAATCTTCTGCCTCAACACCGGTATCGGGAATGATTTCATCATTGACCAGTTGATACAGTTCTTCAGCAATTTCGAGGTCGCCCAGCTTGATAGAGTTGTTTTTAAGCGCATTCATATGTTTTTTTCCGTCTTAGTCATTCTATAAATAATAGTCATTTCAAGGTTTGTTGCAGTGCAGAAGATTACTGTATCCCGCTTTTCAAAGCAATAACTAATAGAAAATATTTTCTGGGCGATTCAGCAGGGAGCAGAGCTAAATTTTGGTTTATTATTTGTCTGGTATATTATTGTCCGTGCGTGACGGAGCAAACCGTCGACTAATTAGAGGTTAGACATGAACACATCCGCCAAAGGGCTTTGTGAAAGGCCTGTTGTGCGTCCAGATGATCCGCGTTTTTCATCCGGTCCCTGCAAAAAACACCCGGGCTGGGATCTTTCCAATCTTTCAGTTGCAAATCTGGGGCGTAGCCATCGGGCACCAATACCAAAATTTCGTTTAAACGAAGCCATAACCCGTTCGGCAAGCTTGATGGGGCTACCTGATGACTGGCATCTCGCCATTGTTCCAGCTTCAGATACCGGTGCTTTTGAAATGGCATTGTGGTCCATGCTCGGGCAACGCGGTGTTGATGTCTTTGCCTGGGAAAGTTTTTCTAATCTCTGGGTCGATGATATCCAAAGTCATTTAAAAATCGATGATTTAAATATTTATACGGCTGATTTTGGACATTTGCCGGATATGAATCTTGCCAGTCCGCAGCGAGATATTGTGTTTGTCTATAACGGCACCACCAGCGGTGTGCGCGTCCCCAATCTGGACTGGATTGCAAGCGATCGAGAAGGACTCGTCTTTGCTGATTCTACCTCAGCGGTTTACGCAATGCAGTTGGACTATGAAAAACTCGATGTCATCACCTGGTCCTGGCAAAAAGTACTGGGCAGCGAAGGTGGCTTTGGCATGTTGGCCTTAAGTCCACTGGCGGTTCAACGTCTGGAAAATTATGTACCACCAAGACCATTACCCAAGATCTTTCGGTTGACAAAAAATGGTCAATTGATGCAAGCCGTGTTTAAAGGGGCGACGATAAACACTCCCAGTATGCTGGCACTTGAAGATCTGTTTTCCGCCTTATCCTGGGCAGAATCCATTGGCGGCTTGCCTGCCTTGATCAAACGCAGCGAAGAGAATTTCAAGGCCGTGGATGATTGGGTGGCGAAGACAGATTGGATAGCCTGGCTACCAACAAAAGCGGAAACGCGTTCCACCACCTCCTTGTGTATAAAAATTGTTTCCGCTGAATATTTAAAGTTGGATCATGACGAACAAGAAAAGGCGGTTGGATTGATGCGTCAATGGTTGGATGAAGAAGAGGTGGCGTACGATATTGCCTCTTACAGGGGTGCGCCCGTCGGCTTTCGTTTTTGGGGAGGCTCGACAGTTGAAAGTTCCGATATGGAAAAATTAATGCCGTGGCTGGATTGGGCCTATCAACGTTGGGTCAGTGAATTTGTTGTCAAGGAGGGTTCCTGATGTCTAAAGTACGTGTATTGATCTCCGATCCCATGTCCAGTCAGGCCGTCGATGTGTTTGAACAGCGTGGTATTCAAGTGGTGCAAACGGGAAAGATGCCTGAAGATGAATTATTGGGAATGATCTCGGAGTTTCATGGCTTGGCGATTCGATCCTCCACACAGGTAACAAAAAAGGTATTACAGGCAGCGAAACAATTAAAGGTGGTTGGTCGAGCCGGTATCGGTGTGGACAATATTGATGTGCCTGCCTGTACTGAAAAAGGGATTATCGTTATGAACACGCCTATGGGTAACGCCATCACAACGGCTGAGCACGCGTTGGCGATGATGTTCTCTCTGGCGAGGCATATTCCCCAGGCAAATCAAACCACTCATTCAGGTGCCTGGGCCAAATCACGTTATATGGGTGTTGAATTAACTGGCAAGTTACTGGGTATTATTGGTTCCGGCAACATAGGTTCTATTGTTGCGCAAAAGGCCTGCGGTTTTGGTATGAAGGTACAGGCCTACGATCCCTATCTGACAGAAGAGAGAGCAAACTCTTTAGGAATTAAGAAGGTAGAGTTGGAAGAATTACTGATCAGTTCCGATGTGGTTTCTTTACATGTGCCAAAGACAGCGGAAACTGAAAACATTATCAGTGCCACGGCATTAAACAAAATGAAAAAAGGGGCTTTGTTGATTAACTGTGCAAGGGGTGGTTTGGTTGATGAACAAGCATTGCAAATTGCGCTTGAAAGCGGACATCTGAAAGGAGCGGCACTGGATGTTTTTTTGCAGGAGCCAGCAAAAGAAAATTCTTTGTTTGGTTTAGAAAATGTAATTTGTACGCCACATTTGGGTGCTTCTACAACAGAAGCTCAGGAAAAGGTGGCGGTTCAGATCGCAGAACAGATTGCGGATTATCTTCTGGAAGGATCGATTGCGAATGCATTGAATGCACCAAACATGACTGCAGAGGAAACGCGCCAGTTAAAACCGTATTTACAATTGGTCAATTATCTTGGCGCATTTGCAGGACAACTTACTCACACTGCAATCAAAGGGATTACTGTGACCTATGCTGGTGATGCGGCCAAATTGAATCTGGAACCGTTAACCACACAAGTCGTACAATCGGTATTAGCCCCACACTTCAATAACATCAATAGTGTTAACGCGCGTCAGGTTGCGCATGATCGAGGTATACATGTTACCGAAGCAAAAGAAGACCTGGAAGATGTGTACCATAATCGTGTCACAATCAGTATTACGGATGAAGAAAGGACTCGAACTATCTCTGGTACACAAATACAAAATCGTCCGAGGATGATAGAAATCAAAGGTATCGAACTGGAATCGGAATTTGGACAACATATGTTGTACATAACCAATCAGGATCAACCGGGTGTGATTGGCTCTATTGGAAATTTTGCCGCTGATAAAGGTATCAATATAGCCAATATGCATCTTGGTCGCAGAGAAAGTCGGGGTGACGCGGTTTCATTATTGGAAATCGATGCACCTGTTTCACAAGGAGATTTAGAATCATTAAGGAACATTGAGCATATAGACGATGTTCAATATCTTAATTTTGAACCACTCTCATTATGAGTGAGCCGACGTGTTTTTCTGATCCTTACTGGTTATTCAATACATCAAAGGATCAGGAAATAGAGTTTGCTATTGTTTTCGCAGGGATTTCTATGCAAGAACAATCTCTCCCACAGTGTGAACAATTATTGCGTGATAATAATATTTCTATTCGTTCAACATCATCCTTATCGAATAATAATTCCACAGAGCTTAGGGTGAAAATCTCATCACATAAGGCCTGGGATTTATTCCAGAAACTGTTATTACTTACAGAGGCTAAAAATTTTGATGTTGTTGTATTACCTGTTAAGACACGTAAGAAAAAACTCCTGATTTGCGATATGGATAGCACTATTGTTGCAAGCGAAACATTGGACGACGTTGCTGCAGCGGTTGGCATAGGTGAACAGATCAGTGAAATTACTTCTCGAGCCATGCGTGGTGATCTGGATTTTCGCCAGGCATTAAATGAACGAGTTAGTTTATTAAGCGGTTTTTCAGAAAATATATTTAGCGAACTTGCAGAAACAGTTCAGTTTAATTCTGGTGCTGAGACCCTACTGAAGGGTTGTAAACAAAATAAAATACGAATGGTATTGGTCAGCGGTGGTTTTGAGCCGATAGTAAAACATGTTGCAAGTAAACTGTGCTTTGACCGTTATGTTTGTAATCATTTAGATATTTCCGATGGAAAGTTATCTGGCAAGGTATTGGAACCCATTGTCGATGCCTCAACCAAACTGAATGTGCTGATGGAAGAATGCCAGAGACTGGCTATTAAACCTGAAGATGTCTGTTGTATAGGGGATGGAGCGAATGATCTACCCATGTTACAAGCAGCAGGGTTAGGTATTGCATATCAGGGTAAGCATTTGCTGCAAACTTCGATTCCCTATCAAATTAATTCAAGTGCCCTGGATTCAGCTTTATTGATGATGGGGATTGCTGGGTAACAATTATGATCATACCCCGAAAAAATTTACACTTTCTATTATATAAGATAGATGAGGTGTGTAATGAAGAAGAAAGAATTTACATGTTTTATATTTATCCTAAGGAGAAAATAATTGAGGAAAAGAATGTTGAGAAAACAAAACGACAATTTGATCTAAATTTACGTTAGATTGTTGATAGTGATATTTTAAGGATGGAGATTCATTAAACTTGAAAATAGTTGATAACTCTGTGTCATCATAGCGCCGCTGTTATACCAGTTTCCGGGGAGGTTGATAGTCGCTTCAATAAGCCTTTTGGACTCATGATCATGGCAAGCTCCCCGTTTCCCAGCACCGCCAGGCCAGCAAAAAGTTCAGCGGGGTTCATGCTGCGATCCATTGGTTTGATCACGATGTCCATATAGGCAAACACTTCATCCACACACAGTCCCCAATCTTTGCCTTCGTGGCGAAAAACAATGATATTCAATACCGCACTGGTCATATAGGTTTCCTTAAGTGTCGGGTTATTATTCAAACCATCCAGATAGGCTTTCGGCTCAAGCAGTGGAATAATTTTATCATTGCGGTAGAGCATCGGCTGATCCGTATCAAAACGAAGACTGGTCTCTTCTTCTTGTTGCGAAAATCGTATGATTTGGGTGATATCCGCAGATGGAATGGCGTAACTAACACCATTGATCTTGAATAACGACACCTTTAAGGTCGCCATGGTTAAGGGGAATCGAAGCAAGACCTGTGTGCCCTTGCCTAACTCACTGCTCAATTCGATCTCGCCTTTGATTTCCTCAACTCTACGTCTGACCACATCCATGCCGACGCCTCGACCAGAGATCGAACTGACCTCTTTATTGGTGGACAGACCGGCATTGAAAATCATGTTTAATACTTCTTGTGGCGATAATGTTGCTGCCTTATCTTTTGAAACCAGCCCGCTGGAAATCGCTTTTTCCAATACTTTCTCTCTATCCACTCCGCTGCCATCATCACAGATACTAATCACGACCTTGCCGGACTCGTTATAAGCATGGAGGATCAGTAGTCCGGCTTCTGGTTTACCGGCTTTCTCCCGGGCAGCAGGCGATTGAATGCCGTGATCAATTGAATTCCTGACCAAATGTGTCAACGGCTCGGTAATGGCATCGATCAGATTACTATCAAGCTCAATATTCTCACCAATGATTTTCAGGTTTACCTTCTTATCTAGATCAAGCGACAGATCACGAACAATGCGCTTATATTTATTCAGCAACACCCCAATCGGGCTCATGCGTGTCTTCAATAAGTCATTCAAAATATGATCGGAAACCGATGTCAGTCTGCTCGACAGCTCACTAATGCGTGGTTCTTTCTGACGTTCTGATATATCAGCAAGCGCATTCCTGATTTGTACCAGTTCTTCAGAATGACTCAACAGTTGCGCCAGTAATTTCGATTTTACGCGAGTCGTCTCTTCCGGTTTGGACTTTGTCTTTTCAATTTTTTTGCGGGGTTTCGGCTCTGGCATGATTTGATTTTTTTCCATCTCCGCTGGCTCCTTTGAATTGCTCGACTGCTCAGTGGCAATAGATTCCATATAGGCTGACTCCGCATTGAGATTATTCTCAGCGACGATAACATCCTCCCAGTATTGCAATTCAAAACCGGTGGAATCCGCCACGTAAACAGACAGTGTTGCTAAAATAGCGTCCCGTTCTTGTGGGTAACTATCGTATGGATCTACATTGATTGCAGACTCGGCTTCTTTGACGATCAGGGCAAAACATTCTGTCAATATATTGATCACTTGCTTGTCCAATGGCAGTTCATTTTGCTGAAAAAAAGACAGTGCAGAGACACAGGCGGGCATGATCTCCTTGATTGAATAAAGCTTTATCAGATCGGCTTCTGCCACCAGTGTTTCGATCAACGGCAAGGCAGCGTCGCTGGAGGAACTTTCATCCAGGCTGATCATCAGTGCCTTAAGTTGCTCTATCAGGTGATGCAGATCGGCCGATCCGTTAAGCTGTGGATCCTTATTAGTCATAAACTCACCCTCGATCTATATTCTTCAAAACGCATCGCTAATATCATCCAGAGAGAGTTCATAACCCCGGTCATGCAGTTTTTGCAAGGTCTGCTGTATCTCATCCAACAGTGAGAGATACTGAAACCGGGTCGCCTCCTCCTGCCAAAAAGATTCCTCAGAGGTAAATTCCTGAAGATCGTCCCTTAAGTGCCATAGCAAGTCCAGGATCGACAGATTGATCGCGGTTAACAAGGCAAAGTCAGTAGCGTCGGTCTTGGTTGAAAACTGTTTGAAAAACGTCAGTAGATCTTCTGACTTATGTATCAGTTCCTCGGTTAAGGCTGCGCCAACTGAACGCGCTGCGCCTTTTAAGGAGTGATATTCGCCAAAGAAGGCATCGAGTATTTTATAGGCCACTTCAGGGTCAGCTTCAGCCAGGGATTCCAGTGACAGAATGGTTAACTCCATGTTGTTCATCTTTTCTTCAGAAAAGAGATCGAGAAAATCAGGTATACTGTTCGCTTCAATATGGTCAAAAACCGGGGTAAATTCATTGTACGAGACTGGCGCGGCTGACGGCTCTGGTGCCAACTGATCAGATTGTGCTTTGTTAGTGTCGCTAGCAAGCACTACTGGTGTTTTCAATTTATTGCTGATCTGGTTTTCCTCACACCAGATACGAAAACGATGTAATTCTGCGAGTAGTTTTTGTGGATCGACCCAGGCTTTTTCAACAATGATCTGACCCAGTTTGGGTCGTTTTCTCGTTGTCTCGAGCTGCAACACCCCGACAAATTCCTCGCGCCAGAGATTGAGTTTTTCACAGGCCGATGGAAAATCGATACGTTCCTCACTTTGCAAGGCCAGAATATCAATAACTTGTTGTGCATCCAGGCAGTCATTTTCATACAACACCACCAGACTGGGCGGGGTACTCTTAAGTTGTTCCAGCAAGGCCAGAGCCAATTGCTCAATGGAAATCAGTCCCGTGTCTATAAGAAAATCACCAAATCGTTTCATCTATACGGCTTCCTCAAGCTGTGAGTCATACATGCCGATTTTTATAAATGCAGCAGAAGACTCTATACCTTTTATTATATGGCTCAGTTTGTTTTCCGAAACCGGTTTCCTGACAAAGCCGTGTGCGCCATAGTGTTCGGCTATTTCACAGGGGTCTAGTGTTAACTTTTCACAGCCCTCTAATATCGAATTTATCTTACCTTCAAGCTCTTCTTCTTTACGTATACGGTTGGCGATCTGATCCAACATCCCAAGTTTTTTACCGTGCTCGGCATTTTCTGATACGGTGCCACCGCTGGCATGGTGCTTCACGGTTGTGGCTGATTCAGCTGATAGCATGACAACCTTTATCAGGGGGTATTTGATCCGCAAAAAAACCAGGGCAGACAAACCATCCATGACGGGCATGCGCACATCAGAGATAACCAGATCGACCGACGGTTGTTGCGCTACCATCTCAATTAACTCTTTGCCATTTTCTGCTGTACCACACAGTTCAACCACACCATCGTTTGTAAACATTTGAGGTATTAAATTTTTCAAACGATCCAGCATCACTGGCTCATCATCTGCGATCATTATTTTCATTTTCTTTGCTCCCGTAGCACTAAATTAATAAAAAAACCATGAACCTGGGATCATGGTCAGGCGATTTTGATATTGATAAATTCACTTGAAGACTGAAGTTCATCCAGAAACTGCCCCAGTTTGCCTGTCGAAACTGGCTTTCTTATATAGCCGTCTGCACCATAGTATTTGGCTATCTCAATGGGATCTAATTGCAACTTTTCACAGCCTGTTAAAATCGAATTTATCTTGCCTTCAGCCGTCTCTTTTTTACGCACACGTGTGGCGACCTGATCTAACATCTGCAGCTTTTTACTGAGCTCTCCACCCGCTTCTTCGTGCTTTTCACCGGACAACATCATCGATGCGGCTGATTCAGAGGAAAGCATGACAATCTTCATTTTGTGATATTTTGCCTTCAGGTAGACTAGCGCAGACAAGCCATCCATGACAGGCATGCGTATATCCGATATCACAAGATCAATGTGTGTCTGTTGTTCTACCTTCTCAATTAACTGTTCGCCATTGACTCCTTCACCACACAATTCAATAGTGCTATGCTTTGGATCCAGTTCAGATATTGAGTCTTTCAAACGTGTCAACATCGCAGGATCATCATCAGCAATAATCACTTTCATAAGTTTTCTCTCCTGTTAAAAATTTAACTTCCTATCTTTTCCGTGTTCCCCTTTTAGACAGTACGCACATTAGCTGCTGTCGCTTGAGGATTATTAATGGACACACGCTGCTTTTTACCCGGTTTCAGCGATGCCTCAAGCATGGCGCTGGCGATACCTTCGATCGCGATCGTTTTACAAACTGCGTTGATCTCATTGGCCGCTTTTGCCATGCCGTAGACGACACTGCTTGCCTCGTTTTGCACAATTGTATAGGCACCGTGTTGCTTCAATTTCAATAAGCCCTGCGCGCCATCCCGACCCATCCCGGATAACAACACGCCGACAATATTCCAGCCTGTGAGTTTTTGCGCTGAGTTGAACAAATAATCAACAGAGGGTCTGAATCCATTGTGTGCAGGTTCATCGGTCAATCGCAAAACCAGTTTCTCTGGTGCTAATTGCGCCAATTTCATATGATGCCCGCCACGTGCGATATAAACGTGGTTGTTTTTAATCTCAACACCATCCACTGCTTCAGCTACGCTGACCGCAGTCATTTCGTTTAGCCGTTGCGCCAGTGAATGTGAATACACCTTGGGAATATGCTGAACAATACAAATCGGGGGTGTTGTTTCAGGCAACATTTTTATCATCGTCTCCAACGCGTCCACACCGCCGGTCGATGAGCCCAGGACGATGAGCGAGGCATGTCGGTAATCTTCATTAAAATTAACGCGTTCCAGTTTGAGTTCTGTGGATAAGGCTTGTGTACGCATCATCATCTGCTTCGATTGGTAAGCAGCTTTGAGCGTGCTATTCAGGTTGGGCAAGTTTGATTTATCAATATAATCAAAGGCACCCAATTTTAATGCGTTAAAAATCTTGTCGGATGTTTGTTGCTGTATGGTAGTGATGATCACTGTGGGAATAAGTAGCTGTTTCATATAGTGGCTAATAAATGCCGGGCCGTTCGTGTTTTTCATATTGACATCGAACGTAATAACATCTGGCATTAACATTTCAATCGCGGATTTGGCGTTATCCGTATTGGCTACCTGGGCCACGATCACAAACTCGCTGTCCTGCTCAATCGACTGTTGCAGACGTTTCCTCATCTTCTCGGATGGGTCAATGATCAGTACCCTTATTTTGCGCGAACCATTATTCGCTTGACTTTGATCTAGCCTTTGTTCTGAGAAGTCGGCGCAATTGACAGGCTGAAAATCGACTTCTCCCGTTTCTGTGTTGAAGCGAAGGCGTCGACCGTTGGTAGTGCCTACCGATTTGCCTTTGACGGCAATGCCAAATTGCGCAAGTACTTGCAGTGCCACATCGATGTTTTTCTTCCCGATCTGTTGTTGATGCATGAACTCGCCGTAGTGGAGATCACCGCCACCT
The DNA here is from genome assembly GCA_965250225.1 of Gammaproteobacteria bacterium. Classification (GTDB taxonomy): domain Bacteria; phylum Pseudomonadota; class Gammaproteobacteria; order Eutrophobiales; family Eutrophobiaceae; genus CBDEUK01. The sequence goes on along the minus strand of CBDFNQ010000036.1, from coordinate 103,265 downwards.
AATATTTTCGCTTGCAGATTATCTACGCTGGAACCGTGTCGCTTAAACATTTTTAACAGCGTAATAATGGCATGCTTGCCAAACTCATAGGACTTGTCGTCTTGGCCCATCTTGTCGTTGGCTATCGGCAGTCGGTAGTGGCACAGTCCGCCGCGTTTCGTTTTCCTGTCCCACAAACAGACGGCGATACAGACACCGACGACGGTATTCAGAATCGCCGGTTCCTCATGACAAAACATGAGCTCGCCTGAGAAAACAGTCATCTCTTTCATCGGCTTTCCTTTTTCTGGTAAATAGACGCACCCACCTTGGTCAGTCCGACATCCATATAATGTAGTGATTCCGTCAGACTAATAAAAAACAGTCCGTTGGGCTCCAGCCGTCTAACCAGCTTCCGCACAATCTTTTCAGCTGTCTCCTTGGAAAAATAAAACAAAACGTTGCGCAAAAAAATGAAATTGAAGTTTAGTGCGAGATTATGATTATCATCGATCAGGTTATATTGCCGAAACTTCACACGCTGGCGCAGCCTGGGATTGACCTTGATACTGTTATTATATGTATTAGTCGCTACTTCGAAGTACTTTTGTTGATCCATCGGCGGAACATTCAAAATGTCCTGATTTTCATAGAGTCCATCCTCCGACATCAGCAGGCGTTCGGTATTAATGTCGGTACCGAGGATTCTGTAATCGAACAGGGGGTAATCCAATTTCAGATTTTCACACAATATCGCTAAAGAATAGACTTCCTCGCCACTGGAGCAGGCCGCTGACCAGATATATACCGGATCAGCATTGACTTGCCGCTGCAACACTTCCTGCAGGTGCTCAAAGTGAAATGGTTCACGAAAGAATTCTGTTTTATTGGTGGTGAGGCTATTCACAAACAAGCCCAACTCCCGACCACTTGCGTCCTGATTTAAGACCCTTTGGTATTCGCTGTAGTGACTCAAGCCGAGGGCTTTAAGACGTTTTCGCAAACGCCCCTCCAGCATGCTAATTTTATCCCTTGTAATAACGATCCCGGCTTGGGAGAGGATCTTGCGGCTGAAATAATCGAACTCTTTCGGGCTTAATGGCGCCGGGCCAGCATAGTGTACCGACGAGGCGCTGCCGCTGGACAGCATGCCCTGTGTATAATTCTGCTCCGAACTGAGATGATTTTCCATGCTCTGTTTTTAATTGCCGGCAAATGAAATCACAGACTAATTTTCAAAATTGGTGTTGAGGCCAATCGTGAAGGTATTAAAATCCAGGTTCAGGTCATTATCTTCGCGGCCATCAAAACCGATGATGAGTTCAGAATCCTTACTCAGATCATATTTCACGCCGATATTCCAATTGCTAAAATCGTTGCTGCCATAAACAGGCGCGTCATCGTTGCCACCGTAAGAGGCGATAAAACGATAGCGATTGTGACGATAGATCGCATTGACATAAAAGTTTTTGCCCAAACCCATATCCTCTACATCTTCGTAAAAAGCGCCCAGCGTCAGCTTGTTATAAAAGGTGTATTTACCGGCAAGCTGATAACCGCTGCCGTTGCTAAGCCCGCTCAGGTTGATTGTGTCGGCATCAATGTTGATAACATCGGCACCCAGAAAGAGTGGCCCGCGCTCATACTGAACGCCGAGTCCGCCAGCATTACCGCCGACGTAATTTTGTAAGGTACCGGTGTTATGCAAGGCGCGGCTTGAGTCAGACAAGGCCAACGAATACCAGAGCGAAGCGGTAATACCATTGCCAAAATCCGGGGTCTTATAATCAATCGCACTGTTAAAAAAGTTGGCATGTAATTCAGACGACCCCTGGCGGCCAAAGGCATGCGACTCTAATGCGTTGTCGATCCAGGGATCGACTTTTTCCAATGTATCCTTGTAGATGGTGGTCAAACGTCCCAAACGCAGGGTGCCCCAATCCGGATTTTGTAAGCCGGCATAGGCTTCACGAAAACTAAATGTCGTTTGATCCGCCTGGGTGGCTTCGTATTGCATTTCGGCGCGATAAATGGCATTGGTGTTCGAATCGGGTGTCGGAATCGTGCCATAAACACCAATTCGTGATGCATTGCTGGAAAGTGAGGTACGGTCATCGGCAAAATCGCCGGATCGATTATCGACACTCACCCGAACCTTACCGTAGAGATGTCCACCCCAGCTGCGGGTTTTCTTCTCTTGTACGGCGGCGACCGTTTCTGCTGTTTGTTGCTGTTTGTCTTCCAGTGAGGAAAGTCGTTTTTCCAGCATTTTAATGCTGGTACGCAGTTCCTTGATGAGTTCGGCATCACTATTCGCCTGAACAACGACAGGCAAAAAAGCAAAGGCAATGATAAGCAATCTAATAAAAATGCATCTTGATTTTAAACTTAACATTATGTAATCCTCCTTAGGATTCAATATAATTTCATACAATTGTTGTTATTCGAACACTCTCAAAATACCGACATCAGTCCGCTAAAAAATCGAAGCGGGCAGCTCTGTCAATAGCAAGCGGCTACGAATAAGCGTTGCCTTCATCCGCTGTCTTTTATTTCGCCTATGAAGAAGCCGATCCGTTCCAGCCTGGCTGACGAATAATCCATTAGCTTGCGCCTTGGTTGACAAGCCACCATGGCGTTACAACTTGGCCCAGGCTGTCTTATTGTCTGAGTCAGCTGCGTTAGGATCAGCATCATCCATTGTATTCTCGACAACGGTCATAATGGGCGCGCTACTGGCTTCATCAACGCCAGGCTTGAACTCAGTTTGCTCAGTCTGAGTGATGATATTACTGTCAGCAGTATCATGGCCTTTTAAGAAGCCATTCAAGTTACGCACCAGGAGGTTGAGTTCTTTGGCCTGTCGATTCAGTTCGTCGCTGGAACCGGATGCCTGATCGGCGATAGTGGCCGTGTGTTGCGTCGTCTTGTTGATGGATTCCACCGCATTACTGATCTCCGCAATACCCTTGGCTTGCTCGTTGGAAGATTCAAAAATCTGGCTGGCACCCTCGGCCACGATGCTGGACTGCTCGCGGGTGTCGTCAACAATTTTGATACCATCTTCTACCCGCTTGGTATTTTCCCTGGCGATGGTTTCCGCCTGGTCGACACTCTGCTTGACGATTTCGGAAATGTCGGTCGCCGCCTTACCACTCATTTGCGCAAGGTTACCGACCTCCTGTGCGACTACGGCGAAACCTCTGCCGTGTTCGCCCGCCCGTTCTGCCTCGACTGAAGCGTTAAAGGAAAGCAACTTGGTCTGGAAGACGATCTCATCGATGATTTCAGTTTTAGTACCGATTTCACCAATAATTTTTACCAGTTCAGTAATTTTCTGATTGGAATCTTCGATTTTATCCATCGCCTTATTCAAATCGACCATCTTTTGACCCGCCTTCTGCGACAGGTCGCGGGATTGCGCCGCCGCATCAACATTGATTTTTACCATGCCAGAAATTTCTTCGGTACTGGCAGAGGTTTCTTCCACTGAGCTGGCCTGACGATTCGTGATCTGTGATAAGTTACGACTCACGTTGGCGATATTCGCCGACACGCCAGCGACCTTGCCCGCACTGACACTCATTTTTTTGACGATGTCGCCAAATGCCAGGCTCAGCTCATCGAGTTCTTTAGCACTAAATTTTTTCAGACCCTTGAAGATATTCTGGAACGGTTGCGTAATCGAGTTACTGAGTAAATAAGCGACCAGTAAGGAGACGAGTAGTGCCACGATGACGCCAGCGATCAGCGTGAAATTGGTGTTGTCGACGGTTTCGATGGCATCCTGCTGCCGCTGCTGCATCAGTGCCAGTTCGCGATCACGGAAGGTGGCGATCTGCTCTCTGAATTTGTCAAAATACTTTTTACCGCGCGCCTCACCAACCAGTGCCGACATATCATCCATGGTTTTGGCGTTACCAATTTGACGACGCATCTCAATGGATTTCTCGGTGACGTTACTCTGCCAGTCCCCAATAGTCGATTCAATGTCGCCCAGCAGTGCCACTTGTACCGGATTATCATTCACCGTGACCTTGAGGGCGTTGAGCAATTGGCCGAAGTGTTTGCGTCCCTGTTTATAGGGCTCCAGAAATTCCTCCTTGCCGGCCAACAGATAACCGCGCATGCCGGTTTCCATATCCACGGCTGCCGCTTCTATCCGCATCGCCTCCTGGATCACCTGATTGGTGTGGTCGACCCATTGCGCGGTCTCACGCAATTTGTTTATATCATCGGTGGCAGCGGCAGTGGCCTGGCGTTTTTTCATCAATACGCGCTCGCGTTCAATAAAGGTGGCGATCTGCGTTCTGAATTTGTCAAAGTATTTTTTGCCGCGCGCCTCACCGACCAGCTCTGCCATGTCGTTCATGGTCTGCGCATCGCCAATGCTGCGACGCAGTTCTATGGCGCTCTCGGTGATATTGCTCTGCCATTCCCCAATAGTCGATTCAATTTCACCTAGAAGTGTCACCTGCGTAGGGTTGTCATCCACCGTTTTTTTCAGTGACTTGATCAGACTTCTGAAACGATCTTGCCCCTGTTTGTAGGGGCTAAGGAATTCCTTCTTGCCGGCCAACAGATAACCGCGCATGCCGGTTTCCATATCCACGGCGGCGGCCTCAATCTCCATTGCCTCCTGGATGACCTTATGTGTGTGATCGACCCAACTGTTGGTGAGCTGCAAGGAAGTTATACTTTGCAAGCTGATCAGTCCGAGGGCGATTAGAAAGAACAAGGTGATGACACTGCCCAACAGGATTTTTACTCTTAGTGATAATGTATTGAACATGATTTTTCTCCTACGACTTAATTAAATATTAAATATTAACTATTCTGATCAGACTCAGCGGCATCCGCTTTTTCCATAACCAATTCCAGTTCTTCTGCGGTCAGTACTTTTTGTATATCAAGCAACAACACCAGAGTTTTGTCCTTCGCCTTGGCCACGCCGCGGATATATTTACGCTGTACGCCGCTGGAGATATCCAGATCGTTTTCCACCTGGACATCGTCAAATCCGACCACCTCATTAACATCATCGACGATGATGGCAATCGAGCGATCGTTAACATCGGTAATAATGATGGAAGTTTTTTTGGCTTGATATTCCATGGCCGGCACAGCCAGTTTTAAGCGTAAATCGATAACTGAAATGATTTCTCCACGCAGGTTAATCAAGCCCTTAAAAAAAATCGGCACATGGGGTACTGGTGTGATGCTGGTCATACCAATGACTTCCTTGACGGACGTTAACGGTATGCCGTACTTCTCGTTGTCCAGCGAAAAAACCAGATTTCTCTGCGCTGTTCGCAACGCGACCACCGAACCAGACTGATGGCTATTCACCTCGGACGTTTGCTTTAATGTGTTCATGTATTACACCTCTTAACAATTCATTTCTCAGTATTCATTTCTCTTTAGTTCGATATACAATGACCGGGGGGATTGTTTGCGGTCACATTGACGGGGAGCGGAATTCCTCTTTCACTGTCATCTCTTCCCTGGATCCAATTGTTTACATCAGTCAGCAACAAAGTAACGCGTGTTGACTTTGCCTTTTGCAGGGCATCGATGTCATCCTCAGCAGTTCCTCTCAAGGAGAAAGTCACTCTGTTTGAGACATCGAGGTCAAATCCTTAACAACTACGATTATTACCATGATCACAAACCCTATTTTGTTTAAAACACCATCAGACTAGATAGACAACACATATCGGCCGAACTTATCAGGATCTTTAGAGTTATTTAGAAAATAAATGACAAGTCCTGATTACTATTCTGAATAAAATCCGAGACACCGGGTATGACACCCGGACAATTCCTTTTTACAACACAAATTGTTTGCTTCAATACACTTCATTGTTGAGTGAGATGGAAGAAAGCATCAAATATGCCAATACATTCGCTTTAATCCGTTATAAAAATGAAACCAGCTGTAAGCATTTATTCTTATTGAAGATCAAGCTGCGGATTATTTTGACAGCGATATTTCATATTGCACAAACGTTGCTTAAGAACTCATTTTTGACAACATCCTGACATGAGTAGCCGTGTGATTGTGATATTAAGATACTCTAAATCTACATTTTCAAATATCTGGGTATAGGGGAATGGCACTTACTTAAGCCAAGAACACCGTCATCCCGGCACAGGCCGGGATCCAGATGTACTAAGTATGCCTATTATTACTGGGCAAGGAATGTTCCTACATTCCTACTGCATTTCCGCCGTCCGTGGCGGTCATTCTTGGTCTGCGCCTTTATATGACGACAGTATGTTTTCATAGAATAATTTCGCTTAAGTAAGTGCCATTCGGGTATAGGGCAGAGAGAGGTATTATGGGACTAGTAGTCTTTCAATTTTATATTGTAGGGTGATGGGTTCGGATTGTTTTATTATCTTGTTTTTCGTGATTTGAATGATGTAATCACCAAATCTACAGCCTACAAGGACACTCGCGCCGCTGGGATGTTGGTGTCGTTTCAAGGCCTCTTCACTGATAGAGGCATAGCCTTCTATAAAATAAGGTATTTGAAGCGGGAAAACTTCTCGAATAAAACGGTATTCCAGGCTTCGATGACAATATCATTACTCATGTTCTGTTCCCGATTTTTGCGTGTGGATGGCCCCGGTTTTATTTCCTGCTGTATTTAAACGACAGTTGTGCCAGCTAGCGCGCATTCATGATCTTCATCGGGCGCACCGCCACCCAAGCCTAGCGCACCAATCACACGGCCTTCCTTTATTATTGGTAGTCAATCATCGTTCTGAGAGAAAGGTTAAAGGTGAAGAATGAAAAGAAGTGTACCTCAGTATTTAGACAGGTCGTTTAGGAGTTATTTTCACCTGAATTATGCTGCTACCTTCAAATCTTCAACGATACCATACCTTTGATTCGGCATCGTTTTGAACGTTTGATGTTTACGCTGTCGATTGTAAAAATCAATCCAGTTACGGAGTCGTGTCTTCGCATGTTGTATGGACTCATCGACATGCAGATAGACTTCTTCGTACTTTACGCTACGCCATAGTCGTTCAACGAACACATTATCTCGCCATGCACCCTTGCCATTCATGCTAATGCGTATGTCATGGGCTTTGAGCTCATCGGTGAATGCATCACGGGTAAATTGTGAACCCTGGTCGGTGTTGAATATTTCTGGTTTACCATAGTAATATAAACATTCTTCCAACGCATCAACGCAGAAATGACTCTCAAGGCTGTTTGACAAGCGCCAGGATAGAATTTTGCGACTGTACCAATCCATTATCACGGTTAGATAGACAAAGCCCTTGTTCATGGGAATATACGTGATGTCGGTGGCCCACACGTGATTCGGTCGACTGATCTCAAGACCTCTGAGTAAATACGGATACACTTTGTACTGCGTGCTTCGTTTGCTCAAGTTTGGCTTGGGATAGATAGCCTGAATGCCCATCTTACGCATCAAGCGTTGAACACGTTTGTGATTTACCCGATACCCCAGAGTATGCAGTACATCAGTGACCCGTCGACTACCGAGAAACGGCCGATTCAAATGAATCTCATCAATCAGACGCATTAGTTTTAAATCAGCATCGCTATCAAGCTTCGGTTGATAATAGAGTCCAGAACGAGCAAGCGCCAATGTGTTGCATGGTTTGACCAACGATAGAGAATGAATTCAACGTTTCCTACTTATGCTTTGTTACCTCTGTTTCAACTCATTATAAAACAGAAAATAACTCCTTATTCTTGACCAAATACCTGTCCTAAACGTTGGGTACACTTCCGAAATGTATCTTTAACCATTTATCTCTCCTTGTCGGTGAAATATTCTAAAGGATTCACTTAAATAGCCGAAGTATTTAGGTATGTAAATTATCAGCGTGATCAGGTGGATGTAATGAAACTGAATATGAAAACAAAGTTAGTGCTGGGATCAATCTTATTAGGTGTTCTTCCTGCACTATTAATGGCTGTGGTCATTAGCTGGCAATCGATAGAGAGTGGGCGTTCTGTGATGGAAGAGCAGGCGATGGAAAAACTGGTGGCGTTGCGCACTGCCAAGAAAGTCGAAATCGAAAAATATTTTCAGATGCTGAATAATCAGGTCCTGACTTTCTCCAATGATCGAGAGATCATTGATGCAATGAAAGCATTCAAAGGTGGTTTCAGGGAATTCAGACAAGATAATTATGCAACGGCTGACATCAACACCCATAGCCAGTTGGCTGATTATTATCAACAATTGTTTCTCAACGAGTATCGTAGCAGAAATGACAATGCGACCGTAGACGTCAAGCAACTCATGTCCAGTCTGGATAAGGATTCCGTCGCACTACAATCCTGGTACATCAGTGGTAACGAGCATCCATTGGGCGAAAAAGACAGCCTGATGCGAGCCAATGACAGTTCTTTGTATTCGGAGTTACATCAATACCACCATCCGCATATTCGCGATTTCCAGCAAAAATTTGGTTATTACGATATCTTTTTGGTTGACCCTGACAGTGGTGATATTGTCTATTCTGTGTTCAAGGAGCTGGATTACAGCACCTCATTGATTGACGGTCCTTATGCAAACAGTGGAATAGGACAGGCTTTCAAGGCAGCGAATGCTGCGGTAGACAATGAGTTTGTCACAATCACGGATTTTGCCCCCTATACCCCCTCTTATGAGGATCCCGCTGCCTTTATCGCCAGCCCTATCTATGATGGTGGTGTTAAGGTTGGTGTTCTGATTTTTCAGATGCCCATCGATGCGATTAGCGACATCATGACCTATGGTGGCGAATGGTCAAAAGCAGGTATGGGCGATTCCGCTGAAACTTATCTGGTCGGAGCGGATAAGACAATGCGCAGTCTGGGGCGTTTTCTGGTTGATGATAAAGCTGGTTACCTGAATGCGCTGGAGGCCACAAGTATGCCGGACTCACTGCGTAAAACGATTGAGACCAAAAACACAACCATTGGCTTACAGCCCGTTCATTCACCGGGTGTACAGGCCGCTCTCAATGGGAAGACTGGCCACGCTATATTTGCCGATTATCGCAATATTCCGGTCTTGTCGGCCTATTCACCGGTGGATATTCCTGGGCTAAGCTGGGTCATCCTCAGCGAAGTAGACGAGGCAGAGGCCTTTGCCCCTGTTGCTCATGTGGTAAAAAATATTATCAAGTGGGCACTCATTTTTTTGGTAGTACTTGTCGCGATTGCAGTCGGTTTTGGTAAAGTATTTGCTGAGCTAATTAACAAACCCATCGAACATATCATCGATTTTATGACCGAAATCGCAAAAGAACTGGAAGATGGTAATGCAGATTTGACCCGTCCTTTAGAACCCATAGGGAATTTGATCCCCATACAACTCACAACAGCAATGAACAAAGTGATTGCTGTCTTTGGCCACACCATTCTTGAATTTAGAAAAGCGGCTGAACAGGTAACAACTGCTTCTGAGGCGCTTTCAGCAATCACAGAGCAGTCATTGCAGGGACTTATGCAACAACTGAGTGAAACCGAGCAGGTTGCCACAGCGATGAACGAAATGACCGCCACCGTTCAGGAAGTTTCTGCGAATGCATCTCGAGGTGCTGAGGCTACTCGTAATGCAGATACAGAGGGACAGAGTGGTAGAGAGGTTGTGCAAAACACAATTACTTCTATCGAATCACTGGCTGCCCGTGTTACCAGTGCCGCCGATGTTATCCATCAACTTGAAGAAGATAGTGGCAATATTGGTGCCGTGCTCGCAGTTATACAGGGGATAGCAGAACAGACAAACTTGTTGGCATTGAATGCGGCTATTGAGGCGGCACGAGCAGGTGAACAGGGTCGAGGATTTGCTGTCGTTGCGGATGAAGTGCGTACATTGGCCAGTCGAACACAGGAATCAACCCAGGAAATTCGAATAATTATCGAAAAATTACAGTCACGTTCCAAGGAGGCTGCGCTAGAGATGGAACAAGGTCGCGAACAGGCTGTTATGGGGGTAGAACAAACTCGTCTTGCGGGGACTGCTTTGGCAACGATTGCCGAAAGAGTTACTGAAATTGATCAGATGAATACGCAAATTGCGGCGGCTGCCGGCGAACAGAGTTCGGTTGCAGAAGAAATCAATCGCAACATTGTAAATATAAGTCAAGTCTCTGAAGAAAATGCAGTGAGCTTTAAACAAACCTATTCGGCCAGTGATGCCCTGGCAAAATTAGCTGAAAATGTTCAGTCTCTGGTTGTTGGGTATACGGTAGAATAAACATCCTTGATTCAAGTGTTCTGGAGATCGATGTTCTATTCGCTTACACTGCCAGCCCTGCTACATATCCAGATGACCAGGCCCACTGGAAGTTATAGCCACCCAGATGACCGGTGACATCAACCACTTCACCGATCAAATATAAACCGGGTTGTTTTTTACTTTCCATTGTTTTTGAAGACAACTCGTTTGTGTCCACACCACCCAAAGTGACTTCAGCAGTTTTATAACCTTCAGTTCCCGAAGGTTGTAATTTCCATTTATTAAGTTTCTGCGCGATAGCGATTAATTGTTGATCTGAAAAATCTGCCAGATTCTTTTCTGTGTGCTCTGGCCACCATAATTGTTCTAGTTCACTGATCAGATTTTTTGGTAAATAGTGACTCAGAACTGAACGTAACAGGGATTTTTTATGCGATTGCTTAAAGGACTTGAGCAAGACTTTACTATCCTGTTCAGGCAACAGATCGATCGAAATAGTCTTTCCAGGCTGCCAATAATTTGATACTTGTAATATTGCAGGTCCACTCAGTCCACGATGAGTGAAGAGTATGTTCTCAGTAAACGAAACATTATCTATATGAATTCTTGTAGGGATCGCGATTCCAGACAAACGTGCAAAGATTCCTAGAATAGGTTCGGTAAATTTAAAAGGAACCAGCCCTGCGTTGTTTGGAACAATAGACAGACCAAATTGTTTTGCAATCTGGTAACCAAAGTCCGTACTCCCCATGCGAGGGATGGATAAGCCTCCCGTGGCTATCACCAGTGATTCAGTTGAAAATATTCCATGCGTTGTCGTTAACCGATAATGACTATTGAAACTTATCTCTGTCACGTCACAGAGTGACAGTATATCCACTCCAACGTGCTCACACTCCTGTAATAATAGTGCCAAAATATCTTTGGCGGAGTGGTCGCAAAATAATTGTCCGTGGTTTTTTTCATGATAAGGAATTGCGTATTGTTCGACCAGTGAGATGAAGTTCCACTGTGTGTATCGACACAGAGCCGATTTACAAAAGTGTGGGTTTTGTGAAAGAAAATATTCTGGTTTCATGTTCAAATTGGTAAAATTACAACGTCCACCTCCAGACATTAGAATTTTCCGTCCCGGTTTTTTAGAACGTTCAATGATCAATACATGTCTGCCACGTTGTCCAGCAGTAATGGCGCACATTAAACCAGCTGCACCACCCCCAATGATGATCACATCAAATTGCTTTTGTATTTCAGGCATTAAAAAATAACAGTTTCAAAGTGATGGCAAGAGAGATAAAAACCAGTAAAGGACGGATCAACGTGCTGCCATGACGTAATACCATGTGCGCGCCAAAATAGGCACCGATCAACTGACCGACAGCCATAACAAGCCCGATTTTCCAGACAACCTGTCCGCCTATAATGAAAAAAAGTAACGCGGCAAAATTACTGGTGAAGTTGAGCAGCTTGGCATGTGCAGTGGCTTTGATTAAGTTATAGCCCAGCAACATAACGAAAGCCATGGCAAAGAAAGAACCGGTACCGGGTCCAAAAAAACCGTCATAAAATCCAATAACAAATGCGATGATAAAAGAGAATAATCCCAGGCTGATCCGTGGTTTGGCGTCTTCATCGCCAACTCGTGGTGAGAAAAGAAAGTACAGGGCAAAGCTGATCAGTAAAACTGGAATTATTTTTTCCAGTACATCGGAATGGATCAATTGAATACAGATCGTTCCGCTAGCGGCTCCGAAAAATGCAAACAGGATTGCATAAATCATAGAACGCAAATTAATCATTCCCTGACGAATAAAATGTATTGTCGCAGAAAAGGAACCAAACACTGCCTGGAGTTTATTTGTGGCCAGGGCTTGTGCTGGGCTTAATCCTGCCCAGAGCAGTACAGGGAGAACCAATAGTCCACCACCACCCGCAATCGCGTCAATGAAACCAGCGACACCTGCAATAGCAGTAAGAAGGAGTAAAAACTCAGGACTGATTAATTCAGCTGAAAATGGCATGGTTCATAAAAAAAGTCAGGCTAAATTTAAAACATCTAAAGTCGATGCTGTCTAGCGTAGATATGTTGCCAATGGCGGTTTCGAACCAAATGTAAAACATTAAATATTAATCCCGAACAGCCCTGCACCATTGGTGATGGAGCGAATAATATTCTGATGTTACAAGCCGCAGGATTGGGGATGAGCTATCAAGGGAAACAGTTAGTGTGTGCTTTTGCACCTGACTAGTTAAATTCAACCGGGCTGAATTCTGCTTTATATGTCATGGGTATATTGGTTGATTCATTTGATTTTGTTAATGCAGCCTTGCCGATAGCTTCGGCAAGTTCCAGTGTCATCTCAATCATGATTTCTTCGTTTTATTTTTTATTTAATGGGGACATAAATTTTATCAAGACATTATGAAGATACACTAATATTTTGATCCCAATAAGGATTATCCCCAAAACGCTCCACCAAAAAATCAATCAGCAACCTTGCCCGTACGCGGTGATAGATAGCGTGCTTTTCGGATATACCGCATAGGCACTCAATACTGGTAGTTTGTAATGAGATAATCTGGCAGGGCCCTTACCAACTCGCCAGACGCCAACGCCCTCCATGACTAATAAAGGTCGGCAGGAATCACGATACCGTGGCCAGCGATGGCCATGTCTCTTGAGGAAGTCCCCGTTATTTGCCAGTCATCTTGCTGCCAGATAATCTGAGCTGGTGCTCCCGGCCCTCGGCATCGGTAACGCGTTTCCAGGAGGGGGATTTACTGGAACCCCCGTATTGTGAGGATAAGCGATGGTTGCTTTAGATCAGCCGGGCGAAAGTGGGGTATGCCTTATGTGCTTTTAGATAGTCGGGGCTTGAGCCACCAGTATACATGACGCACGGGGGAGATCTTGCGGGCTACTGAATGTGGAGTCCTTCAGACTCAGCAATACGGCAATGCCGAGGTCCAAACCCTCCTTCGACAATATCCACCTGTCTGATCGGAGAAGTCGATCTGGATGCTTAAGTAGGGGGTGCTGTTTGGCGAAGACAGGTCAATGGCCGGTGCAAGGTCAGATGCAGTCCAAACCGAAGGAGAGGTGCGGCCAGTGCGTAATATCCGCAGGGTGCCAGATACAGCGGCATCTTGAATTCCGATCGTCATGTGCGTTCAGTCTCGGCGACATCATCCACCACCTTTATCGCCCGTTCATAGTAACCGCGGACCAGCTTCGGTCAGGCTGGAGGTTCGGGTAGTGCGGTTCAGTCAGACTTCGTTCACCGAGGCGGGTCTTCCAGTTCGACTCAGTCGCCGGCTCACATGGCAGATTTGGCAATATCCTATCTGCTCCGCCGCCCGGCCGATACCGCCGGCCTCCACTATGCGGATAAAAACCTGTTCATGTCTTCCAAGTTGACCCATTCACAACCTAGATTGTTCTAATAAAGAGAATAAACAATTTGTACAGTATCTGATGTTTATTCTCGACATGACAATCAGATAATCTACACCCATGCCCACAAGGCATATTAACTATTCAAGGGGCTCATAACACGGGTCCCATGCACTCACGCTAAACCCTACTGAAAGTATTAGCCTTCGCGAGACAAGTAGTAGTAAAAAATCAATAAACAAGCAGCTAGTAAGCTATGCAATGAGTTTACTGGAAAATGCTCAAGTTGAAATCCTTGATTTAAATGACTTTGAGCTGCCATTGTTTAGCGAGGATAAGGAAGAAGAGATTGGTCAGCCGTCTTTGGCAAAAGAGTTTTTAGCGAAGATTGGCGATAGTGACGCTGTGATTATTTCATTCGCTGAGCATAACGGTTCTTACACTGCTGCCTATAAAAATCTGTTTGATTGGATTTCCCGTATTAACCCAAAAGTATTTCAAAATAAGCCCATGGTTTTGTTTGCTACTTCCCCCGGGCCTGGTGGCGCTTCCAGTGTATTAGCCGCAGCTGAAAACTCAGCTCCCTATTTCGATGGCGATGTGAAAGCCAGCTTATCGATTCCAAGTTTTTACGAAAACTTTGATTTAGAGTCCGGGAATATAAAGAACGGTAATATTAAAGCTCAATTAGTCAGCGCTGTACAAAGTCTGCATTAGCATAAGTTTAAAAGGTGACGATAATGAATACTCAAATTCGAGAATTACAAACATCAACATCTGGCATACCTGCAACTGACGGTGATGGCGTAAAGATGACGCGTGTTATTGGTTCGCCTGAACTGAATATGCTGGATCCATTTTTATTATTAGACGCATTTGAGTCTGATCAAGCACAGGATTACATCGGTGGTTTTCCGAGTCATCCGCATCGTGGTTTTGAAACAGTCACTTATTTATTAGCAGGACGCATGCGTCATAAAGACAATGCCGGCCACGAAGGTGTGATTGAAGCAGGTGGTGTGCAATGGATGACGGCAGCTAAAGGGATTGTACATTCCGAAATGCCGGAACAGGAAAACGGATTACTTCAAGGTTTTCAGCTGTGGGTCAATCTACCAAAGAGTGAAAAGATGAATGATCCGGCCTATCAGGAATTTCCGGCAAACGATATTCCTGTTGAACGTTTAGATAACGGTACTGAAGTACGCGTCATATCAGGTCAAACCAATCAAGGCACAAAGGGACCTGTAACAAATAATTACGTTAATCCGACTTATTTAGATATCAGCTTGCCCGCCGGTCAACAGTTTCAACAAATACTAAATTCAAGTGACAACGCATTCCTCTATGTTATCGAAGGTCAGTTATCAGTCGGTGAATCACAACAATCACTTTCAAATAAAGAGATAGGAATATTAGGTGATGGCGATCAAGTTGGTGTTGTGGCAGAGAAAACCAGTCGTTTTTTACTTATTGCCGCACAGCCGTTGAATGAACCGGTGGCACGTGGTGGTCCATTTGTCATGAACACCAAAGCGGAAGTGTTGCAGGCATTTGAAGATTTTCAAAACAACCGTATTTAGAAGAAAAATTATGATCTACGCAAGAATTGGTGCTGTATTTTATATTCTTTGGGGAATATTACATTTAATTGCTGCAAAGAAAGTGTACTTACTTGGTTAAATGCTTGAGTCTGGCATGATACAAGGTCGCATTTATCAAGACGCATTTTATTTATTGTTTTTTGCTCTGTTTGGAATTGTGGTAGCAATAACTCTCAACTGGAAAAATAGTAAATTGGGTTATTGGCTTAATGCAATTGTTATAAGTGCCGCAGATATAGGTTTCATAGTGACAATTTTAATACCAGCTTATCTGCCACTTTTTCCAGGATCAATAGGGCCAATTTTATGGTTAATAGCACTTACGTTAACAACTATTGGCGTGCTTAAATATAATAACTAAGCAGAAAGTGTTTACGAATAGCTAAACAGATCACAAGCGTTGCTACATTACACATGATTTGAAGGAGGAGACATGACTAATCCTGTTGTTGCAGATAACAAACCGATAGCGGTTAACCTTAAACAAGGTGAAGAATATTATTTTTGTACTTGTGGCGGATCCAGCAATCAACCTTTTTGTGATGGTTCACATAAAGGGACTTCATTTACGCCAAAAGCATTCACTGCGGATAAAGATGAAGAGGCTTATTTGTGTGCATGCAAGCATACCGGAAATGCGCCTTTTTGTGATGGTACGCATAAACAGTTTTCAAATGAACAGGTTGGTAAGGAAGGTCCTGGTGTAGACAAAAATAGTACAGGTCTTCCTGCTGCTACACCGACACCGGAAGAACCGACGGTTGCATTCATACATCAACTTGCTCGCGAAGGTTTAAGTAAGCTGGGTCATCATGGACCGATGACTTCGATGGGAGTACCGCGAAGCGAATTACCGCATTGGGATGACTTACAGATCATGGCCGCACAAATGGCAACAAAGCCATTATTAGAAGATCAAGTCGTCGGTACGGAACTGGTCATCGGGCCAGAAGCAAAAAAACCATTAACATTAAAAATACCTTTATTTGTTTCTGATATGAGCTTCGGTGCATTGTCTGAAGAAGCTAAAGTTTCATTAGCAAAAGGTGCAGAGCTGGCAGGAACGGGTATATGTTCTGGTGAAGGTGGTATGTTGCCAGAAGAACAAGAAAATAATTCACATTATTTTTATGAACTAGCTAGTGCTGAGTTTGGCTTTAAAGAAGAATTATTATCGAAAGTACAGGCCTTTCATTTCAAAGGTGGACAAGGTGCAAAAACTGGAACCGGTGGTCACTTACCTGGGAATAAAAATAAAGGAAAAATTTCTCGAGTAAGAGGGATACCAGAAGGTACGTCTGCAATTTCACCACCCACCTTTAAAAATTTAGTCACAGTAGATGACTTTAAAAAGTTTGCTGATCGTGTTCGTGAACTATCGGGTGGCATACCGATAGGATTTAAATTAAGTGCGAACCATATTGAAGAAGATATGAAATTTGCAATCGATGCCAGTGCTGACTATATCATCCTTGATGGAAGAGGGGGTGGTACGGGTGCCGCGCCGGAGATGTTCAGGGATCATATCAGTGTGCCGACGATTCCGGCCTTGGCGCGAGCGCGACGCTTTCTCGATGAACAAGGTGCAAGTGGACGAGTGACATTAATCATTACGGGTGGTTTACGTGTACCGATAGACTTTGTCAAAGCGCTCGCATTGGGAGCGGATGGTGTCGCCATATCTAATAGTGCGATGCAGGCGATTGGTTGTGTTGCGGCCAGAATGTGTAATACGAATAATTGTCCTACTGGAGTCGCGACTCAAAAAGAAGAACTGAGGAAATTATTAAATATTGAAAAATCTTCGCAACAACTTAGTAATTTTTTTCAGGCTTCTGTTGAACTAATGCAAGTAATGGCAAGAGCCTGTGGTCATTCTAACCTAAATGAATTTACTAAAGATGATCTCGCTACATGGCATTATGATATGGCACGTTTATCAGGTGTGGCGTTTTCAGGCATCAAATGAATACATAAGTATAAAAAAATACGTCAATAGATCTCTGTACATCACTGTTTTGGACTTCTCGGCTTTGATTCCTGCATTGCTCTAATAATTTACATCCCTGTAAATAAAAAAGCCCGCCCAGCAAATAATACTGAACGGGCCTTTGAACTTACTATTTACAAACTTAACTCAGGCAACTGCCTGTTTTGAACCTTCTAAACGTTCGCGCAACGCTTGAACCTGATTGCGTAATTCTTCAGGTAGGTGATCACCAAATGTATCGTAATATTCTTCGATACTCGGTAATTCAGATAACCAACCTTCGGTATCAACACGCATCAAGTTGGCAATGTCTTCATCTGCCATATCTAGACCACTGAAATCGATACCGTCTAATGTAGGCATGTTACCAATTGCGGTTTCGATTGCGTCAGCAGTGCCGGCACAACGTTCGAATACCCATTTCAGTACGCGACTATTTTCGCCAAAACCAGGCCACATGAATTTGCCTGCTTCGTTCTTACGGAACCAGTTAACGTAGTAAACTTTCGGCATTTTCGCGCCTTCTTTTTTACCCATGTTCAACCAGTGACCCCAGTAGTCCGCCATGTTGTAACCACAGAATGGCAGCATTGCCATTGGGTCACGACGTAGTTGGCCGATTGCACCAAATGCCGCTGCTGTCATTTCAGAAGCGATAATGGTGCCAAGGAAAGTACCGTGGTTCCAATCCAGAGCTTCGGTTGCCAAAGGCACGACAGAGGCACGACGACCACCAAACAGGATGGCACTAATTGGAACACCCTTTGGATCTTCCCATTCACTCGCGATCACAGGACATTGGTTTGCACGTGCGGTGAATCGAGCATTGGGATGTGAAGAAGGGGTGTCTGATTCTGGAGTCCAGTCATTGCCTTTCCAATCGATTAAATGAGCTGGTGCTTCGCTCATCTCTTCCCACCATACATCGCCATCATCGGTTTCAGCAACGTTAGTGAAAATCGCATTCGCTTCCATTGACAGCATCGCATTCGCATTAGTGTCCATGCCTGTACCTGGGGCAACACCAAAGAAACCGGCTTCCGGGTTGATTGCATAGAGTTGACCATCTTCGCCAAACTTCATCCAGGCAATGTCATCACCAATGGTTTCAACCTTCCAGCCAGGAATGGTCGGTACCAGCATGGCCAGATTGGTTTTACCGCAGGCACTTGGGAAAGCACCGGCAACAAATTTAACGTCGCCTTCTGGGTTGGTCAGTTTCAAGATAAGCATGTGTTCAGCCATCCAACCTTCATCACGTGCCATGGTAGAAGCAATTCGCAGTGCAAAACATTTCTTACCCAATAATGCATTACCACCATAACCCGAACCGAAAGACCAGATTTCACGGGTCTCAGGATAATGAACAATGTAACGGTTATCAGGATTACAAGGCCAAGGTTCGCTTGTTTCGCCTTCAGCTAGAGGTACACCAACAGAATGTAAGCAAGGAACGAAATCGCCATCTTCCCCTAATACGTCTAATACTGCGTTACCGACGCGTGCCATGATATGCATATTAGTAACAACATAAGGTGAGTCGGATAATTCAACACCGATTTGAGCGATGTCAGAACCGATAGGGCCCATGCTGAATGGAATAACGTACATGGTTCGGCCTTTCATACAGCCTTTGAACATGCCGTCCATTTTTACGCGCATTTCTGCCGGGTCATACCAGTTGTTGGTAGGGCCAGCATCGCCTTCATTTGCAGAACAGATATAAGTGCGGTCTTCAACGCGCGCTACGTCAGCAGGAATTGAATTAACATGGTAGCTGTTAGGACGTTTGTCTTCGTTAATCTTACGGGCGGTGCCGCCTTTAACCATGATATCCCACATATCATCCCACTCTTTGTCTGAACCATCACACCAAACGATGTTATCTGGTTGACATAAAGCGGCCTTTTCATCGACCCATGCCTGAAGTTTTTTATTGTTCGTGCTCATCTATTACCCACCTATATTATTAATGTAATTAATTATTAAAAAAGAGACGTTTCCAGCGGACAGGGAGCCCTAAGGGACACCTATCTGTGTAGAATTCTTGTGATCTGACTGTGTAATTGAAATGAAGGGGCGGTACTCAATGCTTACCCATTTACTTCTAATTAATTTATAACTTATTGTTATTACTAAGTTAGTTAATGCAGACCTTGCTCGACCATCAGCTGAAATAGAGCTGAACCGCCAAGGGGGGGGCTATTATGTCACTTGAGTTCTTAGTGTTTCAAGCTCAAGAGGAGTTTTTTTAGCTTAGAAATGGGAGGTAAACAGGATTGTGCGCTGCATAAATAGGCTGTGGTTTCATTCGTTACTTTGCGCTCAGCCAGTAATCCGGGCAGGTTCTCTTCATCATTTGGAATGGCAAAAACCTGGCCTCGTCCGAGCAGTCCTGAGCGAAAAATTTCCTGTTGCCAGTGTTGAATTTGATCGGATCCGCCTCGGATGATCACGACCGGGGCAGGATCGAGAAACTCTTCCAGTCCGAGCAACAAGGTATTGTGGGCATAGGGGATTTGTTCTATTGAAGACCAGGCAGCATGAAGCGTTTTTTCTGCGGCCGTTATATAACGTAGATCACCGATGAGATGTCTCAAGATGGAACAATGCCAGGCAAGCGATACCATTTCCAGAAGGTAGCGCATCATCCATATAGGGTTTTTCCCGGTGGATCAATTTTTCATGATCGTGGCTGGTGAAAAAGAAACTTCCTTGTTCTTCATCCATAAACTGATCGAGCAAGGTTTCCGCAAGCTGGATAGCAAAGTTCAGGTATTTGATATGCCAACGAGATTGCAGCACCGTTAAAATTGCATCAATTAAAAAAGCATAATCATCAAGGTACGCATTCAGATGAGCTTTACCATCTTTATAGGTGGCGTAGAGTCGATTATTTTCCCAGAGATTATCCATGATAAAATCGAGGGACTTACACGCAGAGTCAATACAGTCTGTCCTTTCAAACACACGGCCGGCAGTAACCATTCCTTTGATCATTAATGCATTCCAGGAACCTAATATTTTATCGTCCAGTTCCGGGCGTATGCGTTGTTCGCGATGACTGAATAACATTGTCCTGGATTGATTAATTTTTTCTTTACATTCGTTTAAATCAAGTGCAAATTTCTCAGCGGTTTCTTCAATAGTGTGGTGTAAATAAAAATGCCACTGACCTTCAAAATTAGCGGGCTGTTCGAGACCGTATTGATAAGCAAAAAATTTATAGTGTTCCTCACCGACAATGGCCTTCACTTCTTTACGATCCCATACATAAAATTTTCCTTCTTCGCCTTCCGAGTCAGCATCAATTGATGAATAATAACCACCTTGAGGTGATTGCATTTCTCGCATGACCCAATCGGCAGTTTCCAAAGTGACTTGCTTGAAGAGATCCTGTTTGGAGATTTGCCAGGCATCGAAATACAAAACCAGTAATGGGCCATTGTCATAAAGCATTTTTTCAAAATGTGGGATCATCCAGTATTGATCGACCGAGTAACGTGAGAAACCTCCACCTATGTGATCATAGATACCACCAACTGCCATTTTTTCAAGCGTGAACAATGCCATTTGCAATGTCTTGTCTTTTTCATCTGTTGATTTGGCAGCAAGTGCATGATGAAACAAACGTTCGATATTGCCTGGGTGCGGAAATTTAGGCGGACTACCAAAACCTCCATAATTTGGATCAAATGATTGTTGCAACTCTGTGTAGGCAACTTGTAGTGCTCTTTCTGAAAGGGATGAATCTGTTTCATGAGACATCACATCCATTTTGTTGAAGGCCTCAGCAAACGATATATTTTGACTGCGGATGTCCGTTTCGCGATTTTGATAAACATCTGTGATATGCAGCAATAAATCTTTAAAACCAGGTAGGCCAAAACGTGGTTTTATTGGAAAATATGTGCCAGCAAAGAATGGCAGATGATCATCTGGTGTTAAGAACATAGTCAGTGGCCAACCGCCTGTTCTTTGGGTCAGCATTCGTTGAGCTTTTTTGGTAAATACTGTCCAGATCCGGGCGTTCTTCCCGATCAACTTTGATATTGACGAAGTGCGTATTCATGATGTTTGCGGTTTCTTCATCTTCAAAGGATTCATGTGCCATGACATGACACCAGTGACAGGCGGAATAGCCAATTGAAAGCAGGATGGGTTTGTTCTCGTTTTGAGCCTTTATTGTTATGGTTGTATCAGACCAGGGAAACCAGTCTACCAGGTTATCCGCGTGTTGAAGTAGGTACGGACTGGTTTCGTGACATAGCGCATTCTGCCGTGGCCTGGCATTCATAAGATTCGTACATAAAGATGATTGAATTGACTAAATGCTACTAGAGCTGGCCGTATTTTCCAAATCCGAGAACGATATTACCTGGTTACGACCATTTTCTTTACAGAAATATAGGGCTTTATCAGCATCGGACATCATGGTGCGTGAGATGCTTTCTGTGCTACGTTCATTATCAAGGGCAAGGGTACTGATACCAATACAGGTAGAAATGTGTATGGTGGTTTTTTGATAAGACCATTTCAATTCATTGACCATGATCCTCAGACGTTCTGCAAATTGTTTTGCACCTTGTTTGTCGGTATTTATTAAAGCAATGACAAATTCTTCTCCGCCTAAACGTGCAAGCAAATCACCTTTTCGGATTTGTCTTTTCAGCAATTGACTAACACCTATTAATACTGCATCACCCAGTTCGTGGCCATAATTATCATTGACCTGTTTGAATGAATCCAGGTCAAGTACCAATAATGATAGAGGCTGCCCATGGCGTTTTGCATTGGCAATAGCAGATGCAAATTCCGGAAAAAAATAACGTCGATTATGTAACTCGGTTAAATAATCGACGAAAGACAATTCTCGATAGCGTGTTTTTAGATCGTCGGATTCATTTAATGCAGTTTTCAATTCTCGTGTTCGCGAATAAATTTCTGATTCCATCGAATGGATCATTTTATGGTTGTTGATCAATTTCGCGATGATGTTTGCGTAGGTGATCAATAGTTTTTCGTGCCAGGGTTCAAAAAAATCAGCATGAGGATGCGAAATATTGATAACGCCGAATAACTGCTTGTTTGATATCAAAGGTGCACACATTAATGATCCTGCTGCTTTACTGTAACGTCCGTTGCCAAAACAAACATAGTTTGAATCATTGGAACAATCGTTGGAATGAACCAGTGATTTTGTCTCAGCACAGTGACCGATTATGCCTTCTGATATGTTGAAGTTATGACTTGAATTAGATAAACGAATTATGTTGCTATTATTTTTATCTTCCCAACTGATGCCGGAAACGCAATTTAATTTATTATTTTCATAGAGAAAAATTGAACAGCTATCCATATCAATATAGGTTAATACTGATTTTACAATGGACTTGTAAAGTTCATGTTCAAGACATTCAATCATTTCGATATTACTTAGCGAACGAATTCCCGAAAAAGCATGGATGAATTTTGTCAATTGCTTTTGTGGTGCATTGTTAATGTCGGGAACTTGCTGATACATGATGATAATATTTATTTAGTTACTCATTTTTGATGCGACCATGGTCACATCTTCGATTTTGTTATGGACAGCTGCAATAATGTCGTCGCATTTATTGACTGGAATATCTAATGTATTGGGGATTAAATTGTTTCTGGGCTCGATATGGCTTTCTTGTAACCAATGTTGAACAATTCTCGAACAGTAGCCGGTTAATTGCGCGACTTGATAGAATTTATCCTTATAATCAAAATCGGAGTGATGTTGAATAACCGTGTAAATTTCTTCAGGCAGGTTCCATTTTACAGCAAGGTCATAACCTGCCATATGGTGGTCGATTCCTAACAACTCGTTTTCGATTGCCATCAGTTTTCTTTCCGGCTCTTTTTCATGTGTTTTAAAAACAGTATCCATTTCTTCAGGAAAGCAGTCCGCCAGTACCAGGATACCCAGGTTGTGTAACAGGCCGAACAGATAATATAAACCAGGATTTACAGTGGTATCAATTTTACAAGTTTTGTTGATATCTCTAACCAAAGTTGCAGCTAGTAATGAGTTACTCCAATAACGTTCAATATCAAACCCTTTGCATTTGTTGACATCAAAAGAGTTACTCATTATTAATCCAACAGACAGTCCTTTTACCAGCTCCAGACCCAATACATTAATAATTGCTTCAGCAATATTATTCATATTCCTACCAAAGCCAAAAAAAGCTGAGTTCGCTAGCCCGAGGAGTTTTGCTGACAAAGCAGGATCTCTTGCAATGATCTCAGCAATATCTTCAATTTCTGCTTCACCGTTATTCAATGCAGCCAGTAATTCATTGGCGATTGCTGGCAGGGGAGGTAAGTCATTGATTTTCTGGATATCGACACGTCTGTCAATAAATGGTTCTTTTGCTAACATGTTATTTTGGCTCATTTCAGCAGGCATAGTATTCTGATTTTTATAACTTAATATCACTAAAACTGTAGCGTCATGGGTGCCAGAGACTTGAATATTTTTAATTACAATCAGTAAATTAACCCAAATGGGTTAGTATTGGGGCATGTTTGCTTTTCCTGAAATCGATCCGGTTGCAATTTCACTCGGTCCCCTGGCAATTCGTTGGTATGGGCTTTGTTACGTGGTCGGGATCCTCATTGCCTGGTTGTTGCTGAATCAGCGAATTAAACAGCCCCATCATGTCTGGACAAAAGAACAGATCTCTGATCTTGTGTTTTACGCTACCATAGGGATCATCATTGGTGGTCGCCTGGGTTCAGCCTTGTTTTATAACTTCTCGTTTTATTTTGATAATCCACTGGAGATTTTTAAAATCTGGAAAGGCGGCATGGCTTTTCACGGTGGCCTGTTAGGTGTGTTGATCGCAGTTGCTATCTATAGCCGTTCCATCGGGAAAACATTTTTTCAAGCCACGGATCTTATTGCGCCTGTGGTGCCGATTGGCCTGGGAGCAGGTCGTATTGGTAATTTTATTAATGGCGAACTTTGGGGCAGGACAACAGACGTGTCCTGGGGCATGGTATTTCCTCACGTGGAACCGTTAGGTCTTGCCCGACATCCTT
Source organism: Gammaproteobacteria bacterium (assembly GCA_965250225.1). GTDB lineage: Bacteria > Pseudomonadota > Gammaproteobacteria > Eutrophobiales > Eutrophobiaceae > CBDEUK01. Next base: position 79,001 of record CBDFNQ010000036.1, on the reverse strand, counting down.
CTCAGCTATATCAGTTTATGCTTGAAGGTGTTGCCCTGTTTATTATTCTCTGGTTTTTTTCATCCAGACCCAGACCGTTGATGAGTGTCTCCGGTTTGTTTTTATTATTTTATGGGCTGTTTCGTTTTGCCGTGGAGTTTGTACGTGAACCAGATGCCCATATCGGGTATCTTGCGTTTGATTGGTTGACTATGGGACAGGTACTTTCAATTCCCATGATTATTCTCGGAATTGTGTTTTTTGTCTTTGCCTACAGGAAGCGTTCAGCATAAAAATAATTAGCAGGAAGTCACTATGCAGCAGTATCTGGATTTAATGCAACACGTCAGACAGCATGGCGTAAAAAAGGAAGACAGAACCGGAACAGGGACATTAAGTGTATTCGGTTATCAGATGCGGTTTGATCTGAATGAAGGTTATCCAGCAGTTACTACAAAAAAATTACATTTCAAATCCATCATCCATGAATTGCTCTGGTTTTTAAATGGTGAAACGAATGTTCAATATTTGAAAGAGCACGGTGTCAGTATCTGGGATGAGTGGGCGGATGAAGATGGCAATCTTGGCCCTGTCTACGGTGCTCAATGGCGTTCCTGGAAAACAAACGATGGAAGAACAGTTGATCAAATCAAACAAATAATTGAACTGATCAAAAATGATCCCGATTCAAGACGCTTGATTGTTAGTGCCTGGAATGTCGGTGAACTGGATAAGATGGCATTGATGCCCTGTCATACTTTTTTCCAGTTCTATGTGGCGGATGGAAAACTTTCCTGTCAACTCTATCAACGCAGTGCAGATATCTTTTTGGGTGTACCATTTAATATTGCTTCTTATGCCTTGCTACTCATGATGGTTGCACAAATAACCGATTTGGAAGTGGGCAATTTTGTCCATACCTTTGGTGATGCGCACCTGTACCTGAATCATTTTGAACAAGTAGAAGAACAATTGTCTCGCAAGCCGTTGTCATTGCCTCAAATGAAAATCAATCCTGATGTTAAAGATATATTTTCATTTCGTTATGAGGATTTTGAAGTGATTAATTACCAGTCACATCCTGCCATCAAAGCACCGATAGCTGTTTAGTATTGTGTTAATAAAATTACACAGCCATCTTGTTTTATTGGTTATATTTATTCTTCTGTGCATATCGAATGCAAATGCAGATGAGATAATCCAAATTGCAATTGTTCGTGATGGTCCGTTACAGCGTGAAATCCTACCAATCAATCAGGTAATTAAGGAAATCAAGGATTTAACGGCAGGTGAATTTAATGTTGTATTCCCAGAAAATAAAACAAGGGACGGTAACTGGCAGGTTGATGGTATAAAAAATGCTCTGGATGATTTATTAAATGATCCTGAGGTTGATTTGATCATTGCCAATGGATTGTTGGCCTCTCATCAGGCTGCACAATTTGAAAAATTAAATAAGCCTGTCATTGCTCCGATTGTCGCAGATCGTATATTGCAGGAATTACCTTATAAAAATGGAGCCAGCGGGAAATATAATTATGTTTATGTTAGTGACAATCGAACGGTTGAAGAAGATCTAAGACAGTTTTATGCGTTGACCCAATTTGAACATCTTGCCCTTCCTGTCGATCGTTTGTTCCTGGAGACCTTGCCACAGTTAAAGGGAACAACTTACAAGGTTCAGCAGGAGCTTGGTTTTAAACTGACAATATTGCCTGTGATTGATAGTCCAGTAGAAGCGCTTGATGGTATGTCTGATGATGTTGACGCAGTATACGTTCCTCCATTATTTAGATTTAGCAAATCGGATTTTAAAAATTTTTCCGATAATTTAATTGATCGAAAAATTCCAACTTTTTCATTGTTAGGCAGAGATGAACTGGAAATGGGATTGATGGCTACAGCAAGTGGTCGTGAAATTGATAACATTCGTTTTGCCAGGCGCATCGCCTTGTATGTCCAAAGTATTCTACTCGGAGTTAACCCGGCTGATTTAAAGGTTGAACTCGATCAACCACAAAAACTTGCTCTTAATATGAAGACTGCAAGGGCAATTGGTTTTTCACCTAAGTGGCAATTTCTTGAAATCGCCGATGTGTTACATGACGAAATAATAGAAGACGAAATTCCTTTTACGATGGTTGATGCGATAGAGCAGGCAGTTAATGCTAACCTTTCTCTGCAGATAGACAAGCTGGATCTGGAATTAGCCAAAGATAACGTAACGAATACGCGATCTTCTTTACTGCCACAACTGAGCATAGGTGTCGGTGTTTCACAAATTGATCGTAATCGTGCGGGCCAGTCTCAGGCACAACGATCATCCGATGCGGACTTGACAGCGAGTCAGGTTATTTATTCTGAAAGTAGAAAGTCAGGTTATGACATCGCACAGCTATTACTACAAGCAGAAGATGCCGCTTTACGAAGTCGTATCCTTGACGTGATCAGTTTAAGTTCAACAACGTATATTCAATTATTACAAACTACTGCGACTGTGAAAGTCAGGAAATCTAATTTAAGCGTAACTGAAACTAATCTGGAATTGGCCGAGGCAAGATTAAGAATTGGTTATTCTGATCGATCAGAAGTACTACGTTGGAAAAGTCAATTAGCAACGGATAGAAGGAATTTATATTCAGCGGAATCAGAACGCGATCGAACCGGAACAGAGCTCAAACGACTATTAAATATGGATCTATCTGGCTCCATTGCTGTGACAGATGAGGGTATTTCTGGTCTTTTATCTATATTGGATAGCGAGCGTTTCAAACGATTTTTTGATAGTCCATTTAGTTTTGATATATTCACTGATTTTGAAGTTGAGCGCGCTATCAGCAATTCACCTGAGCTAGAGCAAACAGATTTTGTAATCTTCTCGAACAAACGACAATTACTGGCAGCGGAACGTGCTTACTATGTGCCTGATGTAACTTTGAGTGCACAGTATGGACGAAACCTCGAAAGGGGTGGTCTGGGTAATGGTAGCCCTAATTTATTTGATGATGATTGGTTAGTTGGTATCCAGGCGACATTACCTTTGTTTGCAGGTGGTGCACGAAAATCAGAAGTGTCACGTGCTAGTAATACGTTGATGCAAAATCATTATCAAAAAGCAAGCATTAGAGAACAAGTTGAAGCACGAGTAAGATCCGCTTTACAAAAAGCATTTGGAAGTTATCCGGCGATTCGGTTATCCAATGATGCAGCTGAAGCTGCGGTCGAAAACCTTTCTTTGGTTATTGATTCGTATTCCAAAGGTGTGGTTTCGATTACAGACTTAATTGATGCACAAGACGCTGCTCTGGCCTCAAATCTATCTGCTGTTGAAGCAGAATATACTTTCATGATTGACTGGATAGAAATACAACGTTCCGTAGCTAATTTTGATTTGTTATTGACAGCGGAAGGTTTTGAGAATTGGTACCAGGAACTGGATCAATATTACAAGACACAATAAGTCTTAACAATTTCAGGTGAAGAGTATGAAGTCAACGATTAGACTATTTTTATATTTGCTTCTGGTTTCGATGTTGCCCGCATGTGGGGAAGAAGATGTTGAGAACACCGGAGTGGAAGCGTCATTAAGACCTGTTCGTTATCAAACTGTAACATCGATTGAACGTGGCACAATGCATACTTATTCAGGTCTGGCCAGAGCGGGGCAGGAATCGAATTTGAGTTTCAGAGTAGGCGGAGCAATTCGATCTATTTCCGTGGAGGTGGGTGACCAATTACAACCCGGAAAGATTATTGCAGAACTGGATCCCTCACAATATCAACTTGAAGCACAACAAGCAGTCGCTAATTTATCTCAGTCAAAAGCAACCTTAAGAAATGCACAGGCGAACTTTGAGCGAGTAAAGGGCTTGTATGAAAACAATAATATTTCGAGGAATGATCTGGATTCCGCACGTGCAACAGCTGAATCCAGTGAGGCACAGGTAAGCGCAGCAAGAAAAGCACTTGAACTGGCGCGTTTAAATGTTTCATACACAAAATTGAAGGCGGCAGAAGCCTGTGGAGTAGCAGAGATACTTGCAGAAAATAATGAGAATGTGAGTGTTGGCCAAACAATTGCCCTGGTGACCTGTGGTGACAGATTGGAGGTTGTGTTGGCGGTTCCCGAAAGTATGATCGCATTGATCGAGAGAGGAATGGACACTTCAGTAGTCTTTAGTGCACTTCCTGAAAAAATATTTTCAGCAAAGGTTACAGAAGTTGGTGTTGCATCAACTGCCGGGGCTACCTATCCGGTGACTGTTGCATTAACGGATAAGCCTGATGGACTTCGCTCTGGTTTAGCGGCACAGGTTTCTTTCGCTTTCGATATGAATTCAGGTGAACAAAATTTTATGTTACCAGTTGTATCTGTTGGCGAGGATGTATCAGGAAGGTATGTTTACATCATAGAACCTGCAGCTGAAAAAGGGGTGGGTTTAATTCGCCGACAAGCAGTGATAACAGGAGAACTGACTCCTGCAGGATTAGAGATTTCTGACGGTGTTAAAGAGGGTGATAAAGTCGTGATTGCCGGTGTAACTGTGATCCGTGATGGTTTGCGTGTTCGTATCGACTAGGGCGATTATTTATGAATCTCACTCAACTCGCTTTTAGACATGATCGTGTTGCACTTATTCTGGTCACTATACTAATAGTCAGTGGTCTTGTTGCATACACGCAATTACCCAAGGCACGTGATCCCGGATTTATCATCAGGGTTGCCGTTGTCACTACAAGACTACCTGGAGCAAGTCCGGAAAGAGTAGAATTGTTGGTGACGGATAAACTGGAAGAGAAAATCCAGGAGATGCCTGAAATTGATTTTATTACCAGTGAATCACGCAATGGTATATCCATCATTAACGTTAACTTTCTGGAGTCGTATAAAAATATGCGGCCAATCTTTGACGATCTTCGGCGCAAGGTCGACGATGTTAAATCTGATTTGCCTGATGGTGTAGATGGCCCTTTTGTAAATGATGAATTCGGTGATGTGTTTGGCAGTGTTTATACCCTGACTGGTGATGGTTACAACTATGCTGAACTGAAAGATGTTGCTGATGAAATTCGTGATCGTCTTTTAAAAATACCTGAAATTGCAAAAGTTGATGTTCATGGTGCACAGAAAGAGGTTGTCTTTATTGAATACAATAATGCCCGGCTTTCAGAGTTGGGAGTTTCTCCTCAGCAACTTTCGGGTGTTTTAAGTTCAGCAAATATACTATCTTCCGGTGGTAACATTTTGACTGGTAGAGAACGTATTGTGTTTGAGCCAACCGGTAATTTTGAATCGATAGAAGATTTACGCAAGACGGTCATTCAAATTCCAAATGGCAGTGTTGTTTATCTTGGCGACATTGCAAATGTTTACCGCGCCTATGCCGATCCTCCTGACAGTGTCACACGTGTCAATGGACAGCCTGCACTAGCGATTGCTATTTCCATGCGTGAAGGAGGTGACATCCTCAAGTTGGGTGAAAAGCTGGATGATGTTATCCCTGTGATTAAGGCGCAATATCCCTGGGGTATTGAACTTAAAAAGATCTGGTTTCAGGCTTCCTTGGTAGAAAAGAGTGTCGACAGCTTCATCAGTAATTTATTGCAGGCCATTGGTATAGTCTGTCTGGTAATGCTGCTCGCATTGGGTTTTAGAACGGGGATGATTGTTGCCGCCTTGATCCCTGCGGCAATGATCATTTCGTTATACTTTATGCAAATATTTGGTATTACGATCAATCAGATTTCCCTGGCGGCGTTAATTATTTCTTTGGGACTGCTTGTTGATAATGCAATTGTGGTAGTCGAATCGGTTATCGTTAAATATGATAAGGGTTTATCCGCGATTGAGTCCGCTACTGAATCCGGGCGAGAATTATTACTGCCATTGCTTGTTTCTTCTTTAACGACTGCCGCTGCCTTCATGCCAATTGCTTTGGCGGAATCAGCAGTTGGAGAATACACGGCTGACATATTCTATGTCGTAACCATTACTCTTTTAACCTCATGGCTGTTGGCAATGACGATTATTCCGATGCTCGCGGCAAAAGCATTGTGTAAAAAATCTTTAAAGCACGAAACAGTCGAACAGTTTGATAGTTTAGCCTATCGCATTTATAGAACGATTCTCCTTGGAGTATTGAGGCACAAATATTTATTCGGATTGTTTATAGCCAGTTTATTTATATCAGCAATTTTTTGTCTTGGACTTGTAGAAAAGAAATTTATAGAACAATCAGAAGATCCAGTTTTCAATGGTACGTTTGAAATGCCATTGGGCACGTCTATTGAAGCGAGCCAATCTATCATGACGGATATTGATCAATATGTGGAAGATACCTTTGTCAATTCTGACAATGAGTCACCGAAAATAAAAAATTGGTTAACGTTTATTGGTGATGGTGGCCCCCGGTTTGATCTGGGTCTGAATCCACCCAATCCAAATCCTGCAAATTCATTTTTAATTGCAAACACTGTTAGTAGTAATGATGTTGAAATTGTCATCAAGGGTATTGAGGATTATGCACGTTCGCATTATCCAGATCTCAATATTAAACTCAGCCGACTTGAAAATGGCCCGCCTGTAGGTTATCCCATACAAATCAGAATTTCAGGGCCGGAATTTGAAGAGCTGTACCGAATTACAGATGAGGTCATGGGACATCTCTTTCAAAATCCGTTAATCGCATCGGTAAAAAATACCTGGGGAAAACAAACTAAAAAATTATTGGTTGAAGTCGATCAGGAACGAGCCAGGCGGGCGGGTGTTACCAGTGATGATGTTGCGTATTCATTAAAGGCCAGCTTATCCGGGATTGAGATGACGGAATACCGTGAAGACGATAAATTAATTCCAATTATTTTACGTTCTATAGCGGCAGACAGACAAGATATAAGTAAGCTGGATGGTACCAGTGTGTATTCACAATCCAGCGGGCAATCGGTTCCACTGAAACAGGTCGCCAATGTTCGTTTAGTGTTTGAACCGGGCATGATAGAACGCCGTAACCGATACAGGACAATAACCTTAAAAGCACAATTGCGTGATGATGCAACTGCAGCGGAGGTGAATAAAACGTTATCTCCCTGGTTAGAAGAAGCCAGGAAAACCTGGCCCAAAGATTATCATTATGAAGAAGGTGGTGAAGCAGAAGATTCCGGTAGTGCCAATGCATCCATTGCTGCCAAGTTACCCATTGCAGCGATGTTAATTTTATTATTGCTTGTTGCTCAATTTAATTCTGTAAGGCGTCCGTTTATCATCCTGACAACCATCCCACTCGGCCTGATTGGCGTTTCATTTGGATTGCTCATCGCCAATTCATCGTTTGGTTTCTTTACCATATTAGGCATTATTTCTTTATCCGGGATCATAATTAATAATGCCATTGTGTTACTAGACAGGGTCAAGATAGAAATCGAGGAATTTGGTAAAGATCAAGCCAGTGCGGTTATTTTTGCCTGCCAGCAACGACTGAGACCCATTTTATTAACAACAGCAACAACCGTGTTTGGCATGATGCCACTATGGTGGGGTGGTACAGCTATGTTCAAACCCATGGCCATCTCAATAATATTTGGTCTGGCTTTCGCAACTTTACTAACGTTATTACTTGTTCCGGTTTTATACAGCCTTCTATTTAAAGTAAATTATAAAAATTACTCATAGACGAAAAGTTATATGATTATTTCGTTAATTGTTGCCATGGATCGAAATGGTGTTATCGGTAAGGATAATGATCTTCCATGGCATCTGTCTTCTGATCTAAAACATTTTAAAGCTATCACAATGGGTAAACCCATCATTATGGGTCGAAAAACACATGAATCCATAGGTCGGGCATTACCGGGACGAGAGAATATTATTGTCACGCGAAATAAATACTACAAGTCAGAGGGATGTACTGTTGTGAACAGTCTGGATGTTTTAAATAAGTATTGTTATGAACACGATGAACTGATGATTATGGGTGGTGCCGAGTTATATAATCAGGCTATTGAAAAAAGCTTCTCGTATATATTTAACCGAAGTTCATGCTGATGTTGAAGGCGATATTTATTTTCCTGATTTCAATCGATCCGAGTGGCGGGAAATTGAAAGGCAGGTATTCAAAGCCGATAGTAAAAAATGATTACGATTATAGTTTTATAATATTAAAACGGATTTAAAATTCAGAGCCAATCTTAAGTAGTTTTCACTTGACTGCCTCGTCGATCAAAAAAACGGACCCTTAAATTTTCCTCTGCGACAATTTTGTCACATAGGAAAAGACTTGAGAGTTCTATATACTCCCGTCTCTTTTTAAGCAATTAGTTCAGGAATTTTTCATATGCGTTTTTATTTTTATTATTGTCTTTTTGTTTGTTATTAACTTGCAATCAGTAAAGGCAGATCATGCCAGCCTTAGTTTTGAGACAGGTGCTGCCGGAGCCATAATTACCACACCAGGGGCAACCCTGCCAGAGGGTAAAATTTGTGATAGGTTTCGGTACCCAATTTATTGAACTTAATGAATTTTCGGATGAACAATTGGAAGCCTTTGGCGCGGCTGAAGAGGAAGTGCATAGTGTGGAGAGTCTATTAAGTGTTGCTGCCAATCTTGCTTATGGTCTAACAGACGATTTTTACGATTGGGTTGAGTTTTTCCTTATCTTGATCGTTCAAATGTTCGAGAGGCAGAGCATGATGGTGGCGCAGGCGAAGTTGAGTTAGCGGGTGATGCGAATGGTATAGGTGATTTATCTTTATTCAGCCAATACAGGTTTTTTTAAAGATAAAAAATCAGGACATTGCTTTTTTGATGGGTTTGAAAACACCTACCGGTGAAGACGGTGTAAGAGAAGCAGAAGGAGCTTTGTTTGAACTAGAACAACAACCGGGGTCAGGTTCCTGGGATCCGTTCTTTGGACTGTCTTATAACCATAATCTGGGCAAGATAGGTCTGTCGGCAAATCTACTCTACACAGCCGTCACAGAAGGATCACAAGATACTGAACTGGGCGACATCTTTAATTATAATCTTGCTGCCAGCTATAGAGTTACTTTTCCTGAAGGTGGACATGATCATGATTCACATGCGCATAGCTTTGACATTCTTGATTATGTCGATTTGGTTTTAGAATTAAATGGTGATAGACGTGAACACGTGAAAATTAATGATCGCAACGATGAAAATACGGGTGGGCATACATTGTATCTATCGCCAGGCCTGCGTGTCGGTTTAGGACATAAAGTTTCTCTCTTTACATCGCTTGGTATACCTATTGTTAACGATTTAAATGGTCAACAGAGTGAACCGGATTACAGAATAATAGGCGGCTTGAGTTTTTCTTTTTAATTTTAAAATATAATTTATATTTCTTTGGTTAATTACTTTTTTGTCTCGATGGCACACTAAACCACGTTTCATCTTGCAGTCTTAAAGCTGTTAACTCTCCTCCCCATAAACACCCTTTATCCAGTGGGAATACATTCCATTGCTGGAAGTTGTTATCTATACCTAGATGGACGGTAGACCAATGTCCGAATAAAATTTTATGGTCTTTGCTTTCTCTTTTTGGGTGGCGATACCAGGGGATTAATGATTTTTTCTGCGTCCCTGGTGCACCCTTATCAGAAAAATTTATCTGTCCTTCGAGTGTGCAATAACGTAAGCGCGTAAAACAATTTATGATGTAACGATATCTATCAAATCCGCTTAGATCATTTTGCCAGATACCCGGTTCATCACCATACATCACGTTTAAAAAACCATCGAACTCATTACCCTTTATCAAAGCCTCTATTTCCTTTGCCAATTCGATGGCTTGTTGTAGTGACCATTGTGGTGGTAGCCCAGCGTGTATTATTGTAAAGCCAAGTTTATTATCGTGAACCAGTAAGTTTTGTTTTTTGAGCCAGTCAAGCAGTTCCGTTTTATCTTCTGCGTTCAAGATATCATCAAAAGTATCGTTGTGATGTGGTTTGCGAACTCCGTTGGCTATCGCGAGCAAATGCAGATCATGATTACCTAAAACAGTTTTGGCATCATCACCAAGATTCTTCACAAAGCGTAGGCATTCAAGTGATTTTGGACCGCGATTGACCAAGTCGCCAGCAAACCAGAGTTGATCATTTTCTTGATCAAAATGAATGCGATCTAACAGATCCTGAAGCTCATCAAAACAACCCTGGAGATCACCAATGGCATAGGTTGCCATGTGCAGGTTTAGTGAATTGTATTGGGAGTGGAAAGATTAAATGCCGGTATAGGGGCATCAAACGACTGACCATCATCATCCAGCATTTGATAACTGCCATGCATACTACCGACAGGCGTTTCGAGCATGGTCGCACTGGTGTATCGAAATGATTCTCCTGGTCGTAGGTAGGGTTGTTTGCCAACGACGCCTTCGCCAGTAACCTCCTGTTGTTTGTAGTTGGCATCGGTCACAATCCAGTGGCGGCTGACCAGGCGTGCAGGTGAAGCACTATTGTTGCTTATCGTTACCGTATAAGCAAAGACAAACCTTTCCGATTCTGGTTCGGATTGCTCTTCTACATAAGTGCTCTCAACTTCTACCCGGATGTCACCAGGTTTTCCTGCATTGGGCTCTTCTGTATCCATAATTAGCATTTCACCTGAAATAGAAACATGAAGCAAGTAAACAGAGAAGAAATTAATGCTGTTTGCGGTCCATGCAACGAAAATTTAACGCCTCGCTCAGATGGTTTTTCTCAATGTTATTTGAATCCGCAAGGTCAGCAATGGTTCTGGCGATTTTCAGGATCCGATGCAGGCCGCGTGTTGATAGATTTAGTTTATCAATAGCTGTTTGTAAAAAAGCTGTATTTTCATCATTAATAAAACAATATTGATCGATTTGTTGGTTAGTCAGTTTTGAATTAATCACTCCTGAGCGCTGGAATTGTACGTCTCGTGCTCGGCAAACTCGATTACGCACAGTAGAACTGTTGATAGTATTTGTTGTTGTGGTTTTATCGAGGATCTTATGAGTAATGTTTGGCACCTCAACATGTAGATCGATACGGTCCAGTAAAGGTCCAGAGATTCAATTGCGGTATTTGAAAATCTGATCTTCAGTACATTGGCAGCGGCCATTCTCATCACCGAGAAAGCCACAGACACATACCTGCGTTGCATTGTTGTCATCCCTCCAACCGATTGAATTAAAAGCTAAAAAATATTCAGCTCATTACCCAAAATCCTTCAATCATATCGGTGACCATATAAAAGCCGTTCGTTTAGAAAGGGGACTAAACAAAAAGCAAGTTGCTAAAATCATCGGAATTGACCCGATTTCCATTACGCATTGGGAATCAGGGCAAGGAGTTCGACCGTATTCAAATCACTGGCCTAAAATAATAGCCTTCCTAGGTTATTGCCCCTATGAGCCTTGTCCAACTCTTCCGCAGAAATTAGCGATGTGGCGGAAGCTCAATGGACAGACAAGTGTAATAGTAGCGGGTTTGATTGGAGTCGATCAGAGAACCTATTTGCGGTTCGAGTCTGGTCAAAAATTGAGCTATCATTTATGTAAAAAAATAGCCTCAGTTGCAACAGAATTAATATCAAAAATAAAGCCCAATAGTTGGTAACTATAACCGGATTTAATTCAAGATCGAAGCAGTAGCATATGAGCGATTGAAAAGATATTCACCCATATGGGTGATAAACAATGCGTTAGAAATTTGATAGATTAGGTAAACTGACAAGGGATCTCTACGGGCCGACTTGAGGGTGATAGCACGTCAGTTATTCAGCATATCGGGGTCCGGATTTGCTAGGATCAATAATAGGGTAATGATGGATTAACCCATTGGTATAATTGTGATTATGAAAAAATATAAAGAATTCAATTTATTGATAGACGGACCCGAGGGGTCCGTCTAATATCTGTTAGAGCAAGGAAAAGATAAAAATGGAATTGCCCTTAGATATAAATAGTAATGAAGTAAATGTTGGGGCACGAGTCAAGTTATTAAAATTATCTGGAAATTGGTTTGATGAATTACCAAATGATGAAAAAGCTGATGTTGCTTCAATGATTAATGAAATATTTGAAGTAGAAGAAATCGATGAATATGGAAAACCATGGATACGAAAATCATGGCCAAATCTTAAAGAAGGAGAATGTCATTCTCATTCAATTGCACTTGAAAGAGATGAAATGGAGTTAATCAAAGCATGAATGCTCTAACAAATCATTTCACTCAGATTGCTCCTAGCGTCGCAGCCCGTGAATTCAGCCGTTATGTTTCAATAAACAGGAATTTATATGCTTGAAACCTTAGCTAATCTTATCGGACTAGGTTACTTGATGGTGCTTGCTATACTGGGATATGTCATTCTACTCACAATCATCAGAAAAATATTCAACGAAGATAAAAAAACACTTCGTATATTAATTACATCGTTTCACTATATTTTTGGTATATGTGCTGTGTTGTTATTCCCGTCTTTGTATCTTAGAGATAATAGTAATTCTTTTGGTTTAATCGATTCTTTTGTCTTTGCTTTAATAGTTATTTTGGGAATAATTATGGTCTTTTACGCTATTAACTATTTAAATAAGCATATTGAGTGGAAATGAAACATAACCAGTGGCTCAAGAACGACGCGCAAAAGCGCGCGTCTTATCCAAAACGTGTGTGCCGGGCATGGCACTTAACTAGAGAGGTGTAAGTCCTCTTACCAGGTATACGCAGAGCCGAAGGTTAGCGACAGGGCAAGGGCGTTGTCGCGAGGCAGGGTCTGAAGGAAGCCCAACGCAAAATCGCGGGGCGATGGACAAGAACCCAATAAGAGGTGTGACGTAATTGAGACGAGTTGGCACGTGACAACGAAGTCTTCTATCTGCAATTGGATTACGTTTTATAAATTGGGCGTTTACGCGATGAAAGTTAAGAGTCTTACCCCGGGAGCTCTGTATTGTGTTGAAGGAACAACTGACAACAGAGAGATCTATTGTGATCGCAATACAGAAGTCAGCAGAAGGCATAGTAGGTTGCACTCCCGCAACTGAAGGCCAGAACGAATTTAGGAGAGTAATCGTTGGAGCAGTATTTCTGAATGGCACCTGATAAGCAGTTAACACTGTCTCTGGATAACCCAGTGGGTGAATCAGAAATGGGAAATCCAATTGAGTCAAAATCCAATTTATGTTCATCATTAATTAATCGCGTACTGGAGAGGAATAATCTAACGCGCGCGTTAAAACAAGTGCAACGCAATAAGGGTGCCGCAGGTATCGACGGAATGAGAGTTGATGCCCTTCCCGATTATCTTAAGCAACACTGGCGACGAATTAAACACAAACTAATCGACGGAACGTATTGTCCCCGTCCGGTTTTGCGTGTTGAAATTCCAAAGCCAGAAGGTGGTAAACGTCAGCTCGGTATACCGACGGTATTAGATCGATTAATACAACAGGCCATATCACAGGTGATGCAAATCGAATGGGAGCCGGAATTCCATGACAACAGTTATGGCTTTCGTCCTAAACGAAATGCACACCAAGCAATACGTTATGCGCAATCAACAATTCGAAATGAAAAAGATTGGATTGTCGACTGCGATCTTGAAGCATTCTTTGACGGAGTGAATCATGACTTACTCATGACACAGCTAAAAGAAAAGCATCAAGACCCAGCGTTGCTCAGGTTGATTAACCGCTTTCTGAAAGCGGGAGTACAAATTGATGGCAAGAAAGTAGCGAGTACAGAAGGCGTTCCGCAAGGTGGGCCACTCTCGCCGATACTGTCGAATATTGTACTGAATCAACTTGATTGGGAGCTAGAAAAGCGCGGTCATTCTTTCGTTCGCTACGCTGATGACTTTGTTGTTTTTGTTAAAAGTCAGGAAGCAGGGGAACGCGTGATGAAAAGTTTACAGCGGTATGTTGGAGCATCACTCAGGCTCAAAGTGAATCCCCACAAGAGCGCTGTAGACCGTCCCTGGAAAAGAACCTTTCTGGGGTTTACGTTCAGTCGCAAGCGTGGTAATAAAATCAAAGTGTCGAACAAGGCATTAAAGAAATTAAAATCCACGATAAGAACACTGAGCCGTCGAACGAGAGGCCATTCTATAAGACAAGTTATTTCAGAGCTAAGAAAATCCCTGCTTGGTTGGAAAGCATACTTTGACATTGCCGAAGTATTGAGTCCTCTGAAAGACTTGGATAAGTGGATCCGGCGACGATTGCGAAGTTATGTTTGGAAACAGTGGGGACGTTCTGGGTATAGAAAACTGAGAGCGATGGGTGTTAAGCGACAACTGGCATGGAACACCGCCAAGTCAGCCCATGGCCCATGGCGTTTAAGTAGAAGCCCTGGACTTTACTATGCAATGCCAAACAAGTACTTTAAGAACTTGGGGTTGCCAGAACTGGCAACAAGATGAATATAAAGAAATTTGAACCGCCGTGGTACGTGATCCGTATGCCCGGTGGTGTGGGAGGAGGGGCATCGTGAGGTGTCTCCCTATCCCGATTAGGCATAAAGATAATGGAAAATCTAGCATACCCAAGATTACTACGAAGAATCCAAGCTATGCTCATAGATTCTCTAGTATTTCCATTCTCATTATTTTTAGGTTTTTTTGTAGTGAGCTATTTTCATTTAGAAAATGATATCTTAAGAGTATTGCTTTCATTCGCACCTGCTGTTTTGCTAGAACCGTTTATGGTTTCCTTTACCGGCGCGTCTTTTGGCCATCACATCATTGGTCTTAAAGTAAGACATATTAATACCAATAAAAATATTAATATCATATACGCATTAATTCGTTTTATTCTTAAAATGTTACTGGGATTGCCCTCAACTATATTTATTTTGACTACAAAAAAGCATCAAGCTCTGCACGATGTCATTGCCAGATCTATAGTAGTTTATAAAGATGCAAGCAAACTACCTTCCAGGGAGGCATTGGAAGAGCGCGAATTAGAAGAAGTGGGATATATGTATCCTTCTACTCCTAGACGTATTGTTGTGATTTTGGCTTATATATCACTGAGCATTCTGATTTTAGGGCTTGTATCAACAATTGGTTTAAGTGATGAATGTGCATACTACAGACGATGTACTACTTATGAGAATACGCTATTGGTCACGCTATCTATTTTATGGTGGATATCATTTTTTTATTTTATTGTCGTCGGATGGAAGTCAAGGTTATATGGTTGTAGAAGAATTGAAAAAGAAAATGCCTAACTAGGCAATCGAAGCCGACTGGGAAAGGCGCCGCTTCGCTCCGCATTCCCCAGCGGCTCATCACGGACGTTAGAGGCTTAATAGTAAAATGTACGAAACATTTAAAAGCATGCCGAATATATTACAGTTTCTAACTGCACATGCATTTATATGTTTTTTATTTTTATTTCCAATTGTTGTTCCTGGGATACCAATTAATATAAATGGACAGGAAATGACATCTACTGAGATATGGGCGAGCGGACATGCTCCATTTATTTTATTTCATTGGCATAGTTTTACCTATCTGTGGTTGGCTTATGCTGAAACGAACGTCTTATTCACGTTTAATTTATATAATTGTTTTATTGGTTAGCATGATTTTACCTTTGCTATACATGCAAGAATATATTTCTATTATATTCGGGTTAGTTTTAGTTATATTGATTGCATGTTATTTATTTGGTAAATCTTCTGTCAGGGAATATTTTGCCTCTAACAAGCGAGTCCAGATCGACGGCTCACCTGCGGCTCCCGCGTCTGACTCATAACGTTACATGTCTTCACGGTTTAAGTAAGGTGCCAATGTTAGAAAATGGGTTTGAAATAATAGATGAATTTATTTCGGAAAAAGATATTTCTAATATCATTAACGAAATAGGCAGTATCGAATTTCCGTTTGGTACGGGAGGGGTGAGAAATGCAGAAAAAAAGTTAGCCTCTATTAACAATTATGTGAATTCATTCTTTGCCTATAAAAAGGCAGCCTCGTATCTAAATGGGAAACCGAATTTCGTAAGAGCTATTCTTTTTAATAAAACACCAGAAAGTAATTGGTTAGTACCTTGGCATCAAGATAAGACCGTTTCCGTAACAACGGAAAGCAAACCATCTGGCTGGGGGCCTTGGAGCGTAAAAGATAATGTTCTTCATGTGCAACCTCCAGAGGAGGTCTTAAATAATATGGTTACTTTCCGCATACACCTTGATCCATCAACTAAAGAAAATGGCTGCCTAAAAGTGCTACCAAAAAGTCATCATTATGGTGTCATTCCTCAAAACGAAATAGCCTCATATGTAAATTCTCATCAAGCTACAGAGTGCATTGCAAACCGTGGTTCAGCGTTAGTTATGCGCCCCCACATATTACATTCATCAAGCAAAGGCTCTAACCCTAGTCAACGCAGGGTACTTCATTTAGAATTTAGTGGTTACAACTTGCCAGTAGGTATGTCATGGATTTAAAACATGTAACAAGTAGCGTCAGTCGGAGCAACTTACGCGTTGCTCCAGTTGCCCGCTGCGCTAGGCGTTATACGTAAGTCACAAGGAATGAAATGTCTTTAGTTCTGTGGATTATTCTATTTCTGATATCAAGCATTTGGTGGAAGTGGATCATTAGCTGGGGTGGCGCGGACCAACTGGTAGGACTTGGTGCAAAGATAACAATTGCATCTTTCGCAGATCATTGGTCTGAGGAACAAATCAAGTTTTACGCGGTTCTAATGTGGGTAGTTCAAGGAATGTGGTTTCTATTAGGAGTGTTTGTCCCAGATGCAAGAATTTACGTATATCCAAGCCATTAAAGTCGACTCGCAAAATGCGCCGACTGAATTCAGCCGTTATGTTGCTTAAGAGCTAATGATTGAATTAAATATTACATTAGAGCCTAGTGATTATGTGAAATCACAATTCCTTCATTTGAGGCCAAAACCAATTTGGAAAATTGTAGGGATGTTACTTCTATTATTACTACTTTGGGCGTTGTACCACACATGGAAGGAAGCTCTAGAAACTGGTGAATACTCCACATCTTTTTGGATATTTATTGGCTGTATTGCTTATATGATTGGTTATTTCTTTATGTATATACCTTTTCAAGCTAGAAGAATATTTAAGCAACAGAAAGCTTTCCATACGCCATTTACTGTATTATTTAATGATGATGGTATTGATAGCAAAAGTGATCTTGGTGATGTGAATATTCCTTGGTCACATATCATTAGATGGAAAGAAAATGATAAGTTATTTCTTTTGTATCATTCGGATGTTATTTTTCAATTTATACCAAAAAGACTCATTCTTGAAGACGATATAGTTAATGAATTGAGGAAACTATTTAATGCTAAAGTTGGGAAAGCAACATAACACATATGAGCCGATCCTCAAAAGCGTCACGTCGCTCCGCCTTTTCGTCCGGCTGATTTAAACGTTATGTATAAGTACATGTGTAGGTGGATTAAGTGAGGAAGTATATAGAGCTCCTGCTGTCGGTCTTGCTAATTACCGGCATCTATTTTTATATAAATAACAGGTCAAGTGATGAATATTTTTTCGAAGTAGATGGAAAGAAAGTGTATGGATCAACAACTGGAAAAAGCGAATCAATTAATTGTTCAGAGTATGTCTTGAATGATTTGGTAGTTGCTTCAGATAATTTACATAAAGGAAAATTAGAAGAAGCGGAGCGACTCCTGACTGAAATTATAGAAAAAGAACCACTATGTACCAATGCGTTACTAAACCTAGGGACTGTGTATTTCTTTAAAAAGGAATATGATAGTGCCGAAAAATATTTTCGGAAAATATTGGAATTAACCCCAAATTCTTCTCTAGCATACAAAGCTCTGGGTTTATTATACGACCATAACGAAAGCATTCCATATTTCAAAAAAGCAATTGAGTTAGATCCACAAAATACTCTTTTATATTGGAATATTGGTGTTAGTTACTATATGACTACTAAATTTGAGTTGGCGAAGGAAAATTTAAATTTATTTTTGCGGATTGAGCCTTCTTCAATTCACGCACCTCGTGCTAAAGAAATTCTTCAAGAAATAAATGAGTATCAACGTTAATATACATAACAAAAATTTCAACCCGACGCCGGAAAGCGTCGCGGCGCTACGCGGTAAGTTTTATGGCAGCGCCGGGTTAGAAAAACGTTATGTGACCTAGGTAAGCGATAAGAATACTATGAATGTAATTGCTATTTTAAGTGCCTTTTTATGTTTAATAGGAGTAATTAGCTCAGTATATTTTTCAGGAAAAATAAAAAATAACTTATTAGCACTCTTAGTTGTTGTCTCAGGAATAGTAGCTTCATTTTTCGTTTTAGTGCAAATGCCACTTTTGTTTGGCGATGAAAGCTTAACAACAATATCTTTATCAGCCCAATATTTTATTATATTGTTAATTATTTCATATTTTGTTCGAAAAGCTTTTATTAAGGATAGTGGCAAAGACAAAGAATATGATGGTGATGAAAATCCAGAAATAGAAAAGAGCAAAGAAAAACAAGCGATTTATTCGATTGTGTCTTTGACGGATAGATTTGTTTTCACATTTATTTGGTCTGTTTCTCTTTATTATCTTACGGTTTTATTTTTTAACTCAAAAATAGATTGGTCTATATTCTTTAATTCATTAATTTTTTCAATATTATCTGGAGTTGTAGCAATTTCATTACCATCTAAAACAAAATTTTTATATGTGACTCTTGGCATTATAGGTGGTTTATTTGTAACCGATATTATTATTTTCGCTCTAACAGGAGAAAAATGATAGTTGGATATAAAAAATCAACACATAACAAATCATTCCAGCCGACCTGATCTTACCCGGAAATAATTGACACCTCATCAACAAAAGTTAAGCGAGGTGAACAATGAAGAAAAAAGAAGAACATACGTATTATAATTATCAATTTAAACACACAGCTGTCTCGGTGACACAGCACCCTTACACAGATTCCAAAATTATGAAAAACCCTATATTCATTAGTGGTTGGGCACTTTTTATCGTTGGTTTTATTGCAAATTCATTTGTCTCAGAAGAAATAAATTCTAAATCATCCATAGGTTATCGAATAGCTCCTCTGGGTTTTGCCGTAAGTATTATTGGTTTTTTATTTCATCAGAATCTATAATTAGTATCAGTCTTATTTTATTAGGTTTAGTAGTATTTTTTTGTGGCGTCTTTATGGTCGTAAAAAGTGAAAAGCTTCAATAACAAACACCTAAATATCTAGGTAAATAATCAGGCTGTTTCATGTGGTTTTTAATTCTTAGAACCTATAAAAGCCCATACCTGCGTTGCATTGTTGTCATCCCTCCAACCGATTGAATTAAAAGCTAAAAAATATTCAGCTCATTACCCCAAATCCTTCAATCATATCGGTGACCATATAAAAGCCGTTCGTTTAGAAAGGGGACTAAACAAAAAGCAGGTTGCTAAAATCATCGGAACCGATCCGATTTCCATTACGCATTGGGAATCAGGGAAAGGTGTTCGACCGTATTCAAATCACTGGCCGAACATCATAGCGTTCTTTGGATATTGCCCCTATGAGCCTTGTCCAACTCTTCCTCAGAAACTAGCGATGTGGCGGAAGCTCAATGGACAGACAAGTGTGATAGTAGCGAGTTTGATTGGAGTCGATCAGAGAACCTATCTACGGTTTGAGTCAGGTCAAAAATTGAGCAATCATTTATGTAAAAAGATATCCTTAGTTGCAACAGAATTAATATCAAAAATAAAGCCCAATAGTTGGTAACTATAACCGGATTTAATTCAAGATCGAAGAAGTAGCATATGAGCGATTGAAAAAATATTCACCCATATGGGTGATAAACAATACGTTAGAAATTTGATAGTCTAGGTAGACTGACAAGGAATCGCTAACGGGCCGACTTGAGGGTGATAGCACGTCAGTTATTCAGCAAATCGGGGTCCGGATTTGCTAGGATCAATAATAGGGTAATGATGGATTAACCCATTGGTATAATTGTGATTATGAAAAAACATAAAGAATTCAATTTATTGATAGACGGACCCGAGGGGTCCGTCTAATATCTGTTAGATTGCAAATGATATTAAAGATGATTTTATATTCATGCCTTACTGTAGGTTTCTACGGAATTTATCTGCAATTTGATTGGTTATGGAACTTTATTAAATATCCAGAAAATCCTGTAAGGAATGAAAATTTACAAGGAATGTTTTTGGTGGGTTTATTCTGGATTCCAATTTGGATTGGAATACCATTATTTATATCTCTTAAGAAAGAAAAATTATTGAAAGGAGAGCGATTAATTTCATATACATTATGTTCTGCTATAGGCGTGTTATTTATATGTTCAATAATTCTAGATTTTGCAATCTAACCAATCATTCCACTTGGACTGCTCCTAGCGTCGCAGCCCGTGAATTCTGTCGTTAGGGTTCACAAATGAAATACCTCGTAATTGTTCTTTTGTTATGTAGATGGAGTTTGCTGTTAGCGGAACCAGCTGTCGATGCAGAACTCGCGAAAGAGGTACCGAGTCAAGAAATATCGAAACTTATCACCTTGATCAGAAGAACTTTTCGAAAAGAAAATTGAGTCTCTTGAATACATTTATCGAGACGAGCCGCCGGTAGGTGATTCCGCAGCGATCGTAAGATTTAGCCCAGAACAAGTGAGTGGCACTGTCTATATGTTCCCCGCAGCGTTTTTCCATTACCTACCATGGTCAAAGGATGATCCACTGCCTTCCAAGAAGCAGAAGTTTGTTCGAGGACAATGGGCTTCGGATGGGGGGCTGCAGAAAATCGAAAAGTATCGTTGCTCTTTGCCGAGCGGGATCGTCTATGTTGCTTTCAGTCCAGAAATTAGCTTTAACGAAACAGCCGAGCTTTTGGGGGTGATAGACGCACACACTTATGAACTCGCTTTTGATACTGGCTCCAAGGATTGGGATCAATGGTTACGAGAAATAGAGCCCAAGGTATTCCGAGAATTACAGATCGAGACAATAAATTATGTGCGATCAGAAGATATGCGCGGAGAACGACGATTGACAGTGAACGTAGTTGATCCTAAGACAGGCCTCTCGGAATGGACCTTCAAGAAGAAAGACAGTGGTTACGTACTGGTCGCGATGACGCCCTATGCTATTTAGGAGACTCAAAGTGAATCCTAACGAACAAGGATATGTCGCGCGATAGCCGCGACATTATCCCGTTGTTGAACAAGCCCGGTCAGTTTACTCGGTACTTATAATAGCAAATATCTTTTTTGGAATATCAGTAGATTGTCGGTCGGAAGCGAAAGACTTTTTTTCCGGGCGAGCAAATGCCTTGTCCCGGTAAAGGGAATTAAATAATAACTCCATGTCGTCATAACCGTGAACAGACTCCTGTGTTGAATGTGTTTGTTGTTTTAATGGCTTCGAGTTTGTTACCCCGAGCGCCAGCTTGGTCGGATAAAGGCCATGATGTTCATTGCGCCTTTACAGTTGGGACAGGTAAACGGAGGTCGAGATACGGTTGCTTTTCTGTCGATAACAACACGCAAGACCCACTGTATTAACATCAACATTTTTCGGCCATTACCATGTAGGAAACCAAAGTCCCGCACACGCCGAAAGCCTTTTGGCAACACATGCTGCAACAACAACCAGAGGAAATCTTCGCCCTTGAGTGTGCGGTATTGCGCTAACCCTGAACTGCTATCGACATACTTAAACGTCACCTTGCCATCCTGCTCAGCAATAATGTTCTTCTCACAGATAACGCCTCGGTACAGGTAACGCGATAAGTATTCCAGCGCGGGTTTGCCTTTGCCGACAGGAAGACAATCCACCACCCACTTGTCCGGTAGTTTATTGGGGATCGACAAGCCTTGTGAGGTTAAGGACTCCAACAAACGCCCTCGAAAAACCTTGGCCAAGGCAAATTCATTAAAGAGGTATTTGCCTTTCATCTTCTGCCATTGTCGGCGTTGCCGGTTCAGACAACCACCGGGTACGACGACATGGACATGCGGATGATAGTCAAGACGCCGGGAGTGCGTGTGCAATACCGCCGTCATGCCCATGCAACCCCCGAGTTTTTTATCGTTGTGTCCAAAATCTTTCAAGGTGCTCGATGCACAAGTGAAGAGTGCGTTGTATACGGTCTTTGGATGTTGCCAGGCCAGTGAACGCAATTCATAAGGCAAGGTAAACGTCACCATGAAGTAATCAACCGGCAACAACTTTTGCCGTTGGCGTTGTAACCACTGTGTCGTCTCATGGTTTTGACAACGAGGACAACTGCGATGTCCGCAGGAATGGAAACACCGTTGTTGCTCTGAACAGTCATCACAGCGAAGTACCATCTCGCCATAGCGTTCAGTGCGGCAATGGATAATCGCGTTTAACAGCTGTTTTTGTACGGGCAACAACGATGCTCCATAGCGTGCATATAATGGGGCTTGATACTGTTCAATGATTGAGGCGAGTTCCATGGCTCAACCCTCACCGGTCATTGACAAGGTCAATCGTTCGACCATGCGTTCAATGAGTTCACGGGTATTTTGTTGCGTGATTTCTGTCAGTTGAGTATATACCCAAGATCGATGAAAGAGCTTGATGTTTATGAATTAAGAGATCAGTCTATCACCTATGAGCAAGATTGAATTAACCGCAGAAAACAAATTGAAATTAGAAGCACGACATAAGCAAGTGCGAGATATCCGGGAAGGTGATCGTATCAAAGCCGTATTACTGAATTCTGAAGGGTGGAGCACAACGATGATAGCGCAAGCCTTGCGCAAACATGAAACCTGTATACTTCGTCACTTGAAGGACTATACCGGAGAGCAGAAATTGCACTGTGCAAACGGCGGTTCCGAGGAGAAATTAAGCAAGCGACAATGTGACGAATTACTCGCACATCTGACAACACATCTATATCAACATAACCACCAAATTGTGGCTTACATCAAGACCCGTTATGGGTTGACTACACGGTATCGGGTTTACATAAATGGTTGCATCGTCAAGGATTTGTTTATAAACAACCCAAAGGGATCCCCGCCAAAGCCGATGTTGAACAACAACATGCCTTTATCAAGCAGTATGACGTATTGAAAGCAAACGTCGGTGCTGATGAGCCTATTTTGTTTGGTGATGGCGTGCATCCGACACAGTCGACGAAATTGAGTCACGGTTGGATAAAGAGAGGGACAAATAAGCTTATCAAAACAACCGCGAGTCGCACACGGATTAACCTATTAGGTGCGATTGAACTCAATGCCTTGTCAAACACGGTGACAGAAACCTATGACACGATTAATGCCGACAGCATTGTTGATTTTCTATCCAAATTACGAGCGCAATACGTTGATGCAAACACCCTTCACTGGATAGTTGATGGGGCGGGTTATCATAAGGCGACGAGTGTTAAAGAAAAGGCAAACGAACTTAATATTAAGATACACATCCTGCCGCCTTATAGTCCTAATTTGAATCCGATAGAACGTTTATGGAAAGTGATGAACGAACACGTCCGTAATAACCACTATTTCCATTCGGCCAAGGAATTTCGTGAGCAAATCGATGACTTTTTCAAAAACACTTTACCGGATATCGCGGACTCATTGAACGATAGAATTAATGATAACTTTCAGATCATCGATCCTGCAACTTGAAGTTGATTGAGTATAGAGCGCCGTTGTCTTCGGGCATTCATGACCCATCTCGGTTTGAATGGCACGCAGGTTCAAGCCAACTTCGACCAGATGGGTACCATAGCAGTGCCGTAGTGTGTGGATGGATACCTGTTTATGAATACCGGCGCTACGGACAAGGGCCCGGAAAGATTTCTGAGTGCCGCCTTTGTCCATGTGCCGCGTGGCTTGGTGTCGTTCGACATTATTTTTACCCGCCGGGAAAATGAACTGCGGGTGGCGATGTGTTGCCCAGTACGTTCGCAATACCTGTAAGGTTCTCTTTGGCAAGGTAACATAGCGATCTTTACGTCCCTTGCCCTTGCGGATATGGACACGCATGGATTGTGAGTCAATGTCACCGATCTTCAGATCCAAGGCTTCGCCCAGACGTAGCCCCATACTGTACACCGTGAGAATGTAAATTTGATAGCGCGCTTCTTTGGTGTGAGATATCAGCTGAGTTATCTCATCGGGGGTCAGGATATCGGGCAGGGATCTGACGATGGGTGGCTTGACGATATTGACCCATTCCCACTTTTTATTCAAAACATGTTTGTAGAAGAATTGCAGTCCATTACGATCGACTTTGACGGTGCTCCAGGAATGGGTTTCAACCAGTGATGCGAAGAAGGTTTTTAGATCGTTGACATTGAGTTTGTCCGGGCAACGGTCAAAGTAGGCCGTGACTCGTCTAACGGCACGCGCATAGACATCAATAGTCGATTTACTTTTACCCTGGCGTTTGAGTGCGTTAACATGTTGTTCGTACAGCGACTCGTAACGCTGTTGTTGTGTTTTGTTCATTCGATAATTCCTCATGGTTATAAACCTCACTCGGAATTGAGCGAGGTTGAGGAATTATCGGATATTTAGAACTTCTGCCGCGCTAGCGGCTTCGTTCAACAACGGGATCAACACTGACCCGTTACAGCCCAAGTTTTATGTGCACCTACGCTTTATCGCACATAAAACCTGCGCCATAACGGGCAGGTTATCCCAACGTTAGGCTCAATAGAACATCACGGAAAAGGAGGATATCATGGAGAACAATAATGAAGTAAAACTTGGTGGAATAATAAGTTTCTTCCGCGAACACCCTATTTTGGTATTCTCTTTAACAATCCTTCTATGTTCATCTGTTGGGTATTGGAGTGAATATCGATTAATGCAGTCTTTTGGTATCAATATTGTCGTCTTCGCTGAAGCAGATGATTTTCTTTTAGCCGCGTTTAAAAACCCAAGAATATTCTTTTTTTCGCTTCCAACTTTCGCAGTTGGAATATTTTTAGTTTGGTATCAGGCTAGAAAGCTAGCAATTATAAACTCCAGATTAAGGCATGAAGAGTTAAATGTTAGAAAAGAACACGAGGGAAAGCTCTCTCCAGCGGAACTTGAACAAATAATAGTGAGTACCAAAGCAGGATTTTTAGCCAAGCACCGATACAATAGAGGTACAACTGGGGCTTTTCTGGTTGTAGTGCTAATCTTGGGTGTGGCTGCATTATTTTACTTGGTTCACAAGGAAACAGATTATCAGTTAGAAAAAATACGAGGCAAACCTTCACATTACTCAGTAGTGGAGCTAAGAACAAATCGACATCTCCTTCCATATGAAAACAAAGATTTAGTATTAGTAACGGCTACGGAAAAGTACGTATTTTTCTACCTTAAGAAAGACTTAGGGATTGGTGAAACATTCATAATACCTACTGCAAGTATAGCAAGCATGGTACAAATTCCATTTTCTGAAGAAAGTGACTACCGAGCCATATCGAAAAACTCCCCTGATCAAATTAAAATATCTTTAGATGATTCAAACTTAGAAGATATATATAAAAGCATCACAGATATTAACGATAAATACTCTCATTTATCTGAGTATAGATATAGTCACTTCACGTCAGCGAACTTAAATTTTCGTGAAGGACCAAGCCGAGAGCATGAGGTTAAGTATGTCCTTGAAGAACAAACAGAGATTGAGTTAGTTGAAACGCACAATTTATGGAGTCTGGTTAGAGAGAAGAAAACTGGCACTGAAGGTTGGGTGCATAGTCGTTACATTAAATCACTGTTGGAGAATAAGCCTAACAAAACAAGCAATGGGACGCCTTTGGCGCCCATTCTTTAGGCGTGTGTGCCGGGCATGGCACTTAACTAGAGAGGTGTAAGTCCTCTTACCAGGTATACGCAGAGCCGAAGGTTAGCGACAGGGCAAGGGCGTTGTCGCGAGGCAGGGTCTGAAGGAAGCCCAACGCAAAATCGCGGGGCGATGGACAAGAACCCAATAAGAGGTGTGACGTAATTGAGACGAGTTGGCACGTGACAACGAAGTCTTCTATCTGCAATTGGATTACGTTTTATAAATTGGGCGTTTACGCGATGAAAGTTAAGAGTCTTACCCCGGGAGCTCTGTATTGTGTTGAAGGAACAACTGACAACAGAGAGATCTATTGTGATCGCAATACAGAAGTCAGCAGAAGGCATAGTAGGTTGCACTCTCGCAACTGAAGGCCAGAACGAATTTAGGAGAGTAATCGTTGGAGCAGTATTTCTGAATGGCACCTGATAAGCAGTTAACACTGTCTCTGGATAACCCAGTGGGTGAATCAGAAATGGGAAATCCAATTGAGTCAAAATCCAATTTATGTTCATCATTAATTAATCGCGTACTGGAGAGGAATAATCTAACGCGCGCGTTAAAACAAGTGCAACGCAATAAAGGTGCCGCAGGTATCGACGGAATGAGAGTTGATGCCCTTCCCGATTATCTTAAGCAACACTGGCGACGAATTAAACACAAACTAATCGACGGAACGTATTGTCCCCGTCCGGTTTTGCGTGTTGAAATTCCAAAGCCAGAAGGTGGTAAACGTCAGCTCGGTATACCGACGGTATTAGATCGATTAATACAACAGGCCATATCACAGGTGATGCAAATCGAATGGGAGCCGGAATTCCATGACAACAGTTATGGCTTTCGTCCTAAACGAAATGCACACCAAGCAATACGTTATGCGCAATCAACAATTCGAAATGAAAAAGATTGGATTGTCGACTGCGATCTTGAAGCATTCTTTGACGGAGTGAATCATGACTTACTCATGACACAGCTAAAAGAAAAGCATCAAGACCCAGCGTTGCTCAGGTTGATTAACCGCTTTCTGAAAGCGGGAGTACAAATTGATGGCAAGAAAGTAGCGAGTACAGAAGGCGTTCCGCAAGGTGGGCCACTCTCGCCGATACTGTCGAATATTGTACTGAATCAACTTGATTGGGAGCTAGAAAAGCGCGGTCATTCTTTCGTTCGCTACGCTGATGACTTTGTTGTTTTTGTTAAAAGTCAGGAAGCAGGGGAACGCGTGATGAAAAGTTTACAGCGGTATGTTGGAGCATCACTCAGGCTCAAAGTGAATCCCCACAAGAGCGCTGTAGACCGTCCCTGGAAAAGAACCTTTCTGGGGTTTACGTTCAGTCGCAAGCGTGGTAATAAAATCAAAGTGTCGAACAAGGCATTAAAGAAATTAAAATCCACGATAAGAACACTGAGCCGTCGAACGAGAGGCCATTCTATAAGACAAGTTATTTCAGAGCTAAGAAAATCCCTGCTTGGTTGGAAAGCATACTTTGACATTGCCGAAGTATTGAGTCCTCTGAAAGACTTGGATAAGTGGATCCGGCGACGATTGCGAAGTTATGTTTGGAAACAGTGGGGACGTTCTGGGTATAGAAAACTGAGAGCGATGGGTGTTAAGCGACAACTGGCATGGAACACCGCCAAGTCAGCCCATGGCCCATGGCGTTTAAGTAGAAGCCCTGGACTTTACTATGCAATGCCAAACAAGTACTTTAAGAACTTGGGGTTGCCAGAACTGGCAACAAGATGAATATAAAGAAATTTGAACCGCCGTGGTACGTGATCCGTATGCCCGGTGGTGTGGGAGGAGGGGCATCGTGAGGTGTCTCCCTATCCCGATTATGAGTATTGCATACAATTTAACAAGGATAACGAATGACTAAGACAAAAAATAGAGTAGAACAAGTTTTAGATTGGTTTAAAAACAATAAAATGTTTTCTATACTAATTATATTCGGTGTAATAATAATTGGCATTGAAAAAACAACGAGTTCTATTTCAACGCTTGTTAACCTCTTCAATAACGGTGACAAGGCTCCCCAATTAATACAATTCGCCCTAAATGGGGAAACCTCATATCAAGAAAAAGAAAGTTCTTTTTACGATAAAAAAGTCATATCTTTTGAACCAGATCCTTATTTTCTAAAGTCTCCTTTCAACTACCCGATTTTCCTTATCTCTCTTGAAAATCCAAATGATAAAGATATGGTTGTCACTCATATAAAATATCATGTTGATGATATAACCGGAGAAAGAGGTGGTGAACCTGGTGCTTTGAAATCGGCTTATCAATATGAATATGTACTTGAATACAAAAAAGGCATTCAAACTCATAAGTTAGTGCCACCATTTAAAATCCCTGCAAAGTCAGCCGGTGCCTTTGAATTAGTTTTGACAACTAAACATCCTGATCTCGGTCGAATTTGGTATATGTCTATGGAGTTTCTAACCAGTACAGGAGCAGTGGAGACTGAAAAAATTCTATTACAATTGTCGGGTAAGCCAACTTGGTGGAAATCTAATTAATTTAAGTAAAAACTCATAACCTGTCATTTCACAGGACGCTACCGCGCCGCTGAATTCAACGTTATAAGCAATGAACAAAACATGAAAGAATTAAATTTATTTACTGGTATAGCATTATATGTGGGCGCAAGTCTTGATACTAAGATCGGTATGTTTGTGTTTTTATTATGGCTAATTGCATTTGGTTTAGCTTGGTTAGGTTGGTCACTTTCTTTTTCTTTACTTAGCTTAACTTCTTCTGCAAGTTATAAATATATGGAAGTAGAGTCAGGTGTATTATTAACATCAATAATCTTACCCTGGGCATTTAGCCTCTCATTAACTATAGTGCTATTCAGTTTATTGTATAGATATTCAGCCTCACTTTCTTCTAGAGTAGACAGTAGTTTTTTGGGCGGTTATTGGGGCGGTGGCGGTGGCGATGGTGATTGTTGATAAAGCTTATAACACTTATGAGGCCCCGCTCTGTCAAGAGACAAATAAACCCCTCGACGCATTAAATCGATAACATCATTATTAAAATCGGTCGTCTGACTTTGTTTTCATCTACATTGTCAGGTTGATCCCTGCAATAAACACTTATCGAGCTTTATCCGGGCAACTTGTTTACATCAATAGTTACCCAACACTAAAAATAATTTCATACCCTGGTGAGTCCTATTCAAATCGTCTGATTGTATTTTATCAGTTAGTTTCAGGCTGACCTCAGGGGCAGAACCCAAACTTAATAATCGTTAAAAGAAGGAGCGAGACCGTGCGCTAATCAAATCATGCAGGGTGCCAACCCTGCTCATGACCGTATCGGGACTTAGAAAGTCAATGTATCGATTTGTTTCGGTCTGATGAACTTGGGTCTTGTGGCGTCCAGTTAAACGTTGAGCGTCACAGCCTCCTCCCATAGCTAAAGCGTTTTCATGAAGCGCTCCTGGTCAAACGGTTGGCGTTTCTTTAACATTACATACACGGCTCGACCTAAACGATGTGCCAGGATCGATAAGGCTTTACCCTTCCCGTGTTTACTAGCCATTTTCTTAATCGCTTTCTGTGCCGCTGGATTGCCTTTTAAAAACAAGACAGCCGCTTCACTAAAGGCCCATTTCAAATACGCATTGCCTATTTTTTTTGCTCGAGTAGCCCAGTTTTTTGCCGGCTGATTCTTTTGCACATTTTACGAGACGTGAATACGAAACAAACTGGCCTAATGTGGGAAAGCGATGAATGTCCTCTATCTCATAGAAAATAACCATGGATAATATCCGACCAATGCCTGGCACCGAGCGCAGGAGATGATAGGCAAAGGCATCGTGCGCCTTGGCTTTCATCGCCAGGTCTTGTTCCAACACACGTAATTGCTCATCCAGATGATGAATGACATCCACATCCAGTTGGATCATTTGTCGAACCACTGGCTCGGGAAAATGTTTTGCTATCTCAGCCCGTTCTTTCTTACGACCCACTCGTGCACCCAGAGCTGGCAGGTTATATTGACTCACTGTGTTTTGGATGTGGGCGGTTAAGTCAGCCCGATAGCGCGTCAAATACAGTCGACGACGTAACAGGTCTCGCGTGGACCGCATCCTGGCAGGATAGACATACGCCTGTGGCAACATACCACCTTTCAACAATAAGGCAATTTTATGCGAGTCTATTTTATCGTTCTTGGCTTTACCACCGTGGATGGCTTTCATGTACAAGGCATGACCCAATACAAAATCAATTCCTTCTCTGGCGCAAGTATCGGCTAACCAATACCAGGTGAAGATACATTCAACGGCAATGACTAAATCTTCTCGATAAGGCGCTATCGTGGCGAGTAGATTTTCTGGACTGGTTTTCATATTACGATGGGTGACGATAGTTCCGGACTGATCTAGTATGCAGACGTACATCATCCGCGTATGCAGATCAATTCCGCAATAATGTTGATGCTGTTTGGTGTAAAATCTCATCTGAGGCTCCTCTTTCGCATTGTGATTGAAACACGTAGGATAGCTCCGCATGGAACTAAGCCTGAAAGTCGCAAGAGGAGCCTCAATAAGTATCAAATCATTCATGTGGGACGGCTACGCCGCCCCACAATTCAGCCGTTAGCTGTATCGGCGCTCATCTGATTATCACGGAAGTCTAAATAATGATAGGGATAATTACTTTAATATTTTTTGTGGTTGGTTCTGGATTGCCCAGAAGATAGCAAAATTATGTACTAAAAAAGCAGGACTTCCATTTACAGTTATTTACTTAATAATTTTAGTCTTACCGTTTTCAGATGAAATTGTTGGAAGAATTCAGTTTCAGGTTCTCTGTAATAATGAAGCAATTGTTTGGTTATCACCTACATTTAAAAATGTAGTTGCTGCTCATAATTTAAAGAAAGAGATAGTCTATCTTTCAGGATATGTATTTCCAATACGCGAACAATCAGTTGTTTATATTGATGCCTTTACTAAAAAAGAGTTCTATAAATATAAAGCATTTTATACTCCAGGTGGTTTTCTCATGCGAAACGGTTTAAATTTGGGGAATAGCACTTCTTGTAAGCCTAGTGATAGGTATACGATAAGAGAAGGAGTTGATTTTAATTTATTGATTAAAAATGGCAATAACATACCTTAATAAAAATACAGCTAATGAACAAGGATATGTCGCGCGATAGCCGCGACATTATCCCGTTGTTGAACAAGCCCGGTCAGTTTACTCGGTACTTATAATAGCAAATATCTTTTTTGGAATATCAGTAGATTGTCGGTCGGAAGCGAAAGACTTTTTTTCCGGGCGAGCAAATGCCTTGTCCCGGTAAAGGGAATTAAATAATAACTCCATGTCGTCATAACCGTGAACAGACTCCTGTGTTGAATGTGTTTGTTGTTTTAATGGCTTCGAGTTTGTTACCCCGAGCGCCAGCTTGGTCGGATAAAGGCCATGATGTTCATTGCGCCTTTACAGTTGGGACAGGTAAACGGAGGTCGAGATACGGTTGCTTTTCTGTCGATAACAACACGCAAGACCCACTGTATTAACATCAACATTTTTCGGCCATTACCATGTAGGAAACCAAAGTCCCGCACACGCCGAAAGCCTTTTGGCAACACATGCTGCAACAACAACCAGAGGAAATCTTCGCCCTTGAGTGTGCGGTATTGCGCTAACCCTGAACTGCTATCGACATACTTAAACGTCACCTTGCCATCCTGCTCAGCAATAATGTTCTTCTCACAGATAACGCCTCGGTACAGGTAACGCGATAAGTATTCCAGCGCGGGTTTGCCTTTGCCGACAGGAAGACAATCCACCACCCACTTGTCCGGTAGTTTATTGGGGATCGACAAGCCTTGTGAGGTTAAGGACTCCAACAAACGCCCTCGAAAAACCTTGGCCAAGGCAAATTCATTAAAGAGGTATTTGCCTTTCATCTTCTGCCATTGTCGGCGTTGCCGGTTCAGACAACCACCGGGTACGACGACATGGACATGCGGATGATAGTCAAGACGCCGGGAGTGCGTGTGCAATACCGCCGTCATGCCCATGCAACCCCCGAGTTTTTTATCGTTGTGTCCAAAATCTTTCAAGGTGCTCGATGCACAAGTGAAGAGTGCGTTGTATACGGTCTTTGGATGTTGCCAGGCCAGTGAACGCAATTCATAAGGCAAGGTAAACGTCACCATGAAGTAATCAACCGGCAACAACTTTTGCCGTTGGCGTTGTAACCACTGTGTCGTCTCATGGTTTTGACAACGAGGACAACTGCGATGTCCGCAGGAATGGAAACACCGTTGTTGCTCTGAACAGTCATCACAGCGAAGTACCATCTCGCCATAGCGTTCAGTGCGGCAATGGATAATCGCGTTTAACAGCTGTTTTTGTACGGGCAACAACGATGCTCCATAGCGTGCATATAATGGGGCTTGATACTGTTCAATGATTGAGGCGAGTTCCATGGCTCAACCCTCACCGGTCATTGACAAGGTCAATCGTTCGACCATGCGTTCAATGAGTTCACGGGTATTTTGTTGCGTGATTTCTGTCAGTTGAGTATAGAGCGCCGTTGTCTTCGGGCATTCATGACCCATCTCGGTTTGAATGGCACGCAGGTTCAAGCCAACTTCGACCAGATGGGTACCATAGCAGTGCCGTAGTGTGTGGATGGATACCTGTTTATGGATACCGGCGCTACGGACAAGGGCCCGGAAAGATTTCTGAGTGCCGCCTTTGTCCATGTGCCGCGTGGCTTGGTGTCGTTCGACATTATTTTTACCCGCCGGGAAAATGAACTGCGGGTGGCGATGTGTTGCCCAGTACGTTCGCAATACCTGTAAGGTTCTCTTTGGCAAGGTAACATAGCGATCTTTACGTCCCTTGCCCTTGCGGATATGGACACGCATGGATTGTGAGTCAATGTCACCGATCTTCAGATCCAAGGCTTCGCCCAGACGTAGCCCCATACTGTACACCGTGAGAATGTAGATTTGATAGCGCGCTTCTTTGGTGTGAGATATCAGCTGAGTTATCTCATCGGGGGTCAGGATATCGGGCAGGGATCTGACGATGGGTGGCTTGACGATATTGACCCATTCCCACTTTTTATTCAAAACATGTTTGTAGAAGAATTGCAGTCCATTACGATCGACTTTGACGGTGCTCCAGGAATGGGTTTCAACCAGTGATGCGAAGAAGGTTTTTAGATCGTTGACATTGAGTTTGTCCGGGCAACGGTCAAAGTAGGCCGTGACTCGTCTAACGGCACGCGCATAGACATCAATAGTCGATTTACTTTTACCCTGGCGTTTGAGTGCGTTAACATGTTGTTCGTACAGCGACTCGTAACGCTGTTGTTGTGTTTTGTTCATTCGATAATTCCTCATGGTTATAAACCTCACTCGGAATTGAGCGAGGTTGAGGAATTATCGGATATTTAGAACTTCTGCCGCGCTAGCGGCTTCGTTCAACAAGGCGCTCCAGTTGACGCTCAAAAGCGTCGCTCCTTCGTCGCTATGCTTTTGCGCGCCAACTGAGCTGTAACGTTAGAGTACAAAAAGGACACTGAAATGGCCGCCGAGCAAGTACAGATAATAACAACCGGACTACTTTCTGATTTGATCAAAATTGGCATTCCATCAGTTATTGCCTTAGTTGGAACTGTAAGTAGTGTTTTTCTAGTGATCAAAGGCCACAAAAAGGATATAAAAATTGAACAACTTCGCATTGATAATGAGGAAGAGAAAGAAAGGAATAAAAGAAAAGGAGAGCTAATAGAAGAAATCACTTTATCTATTACCAAATTACAGAGCAGCTTTGTTACATACGCCACTTTGCTTTCAGCAAAAATAGTTACCGAATCGCTGAGTGAAGTATTCCCTGAAAAGAGTAGAAAAGAACTTAGCCAATTCTATCAGGATTTTATAGAGGAGCTTCATAACTCGGTAACTTTAGAAGCCCACGTTTCTTTATTGTGTAATAAGGGTGTACAAATAAAGTGTGATAAATACCTAGAATCACTTAGGAAGACACCAGATAAGTTATATTTGGGCGATCCTTCACTACCTGCAAATGAAGTGGGTAGAAAGATACAAAGCTTGTCAGAAAGATACCGTGCCATTTTGGAACATCTAGGTAAGGTGTTACTTTTAAAGGAGCAATGAGTTGTGCTCTAACAAACAGATAATGTGGTATTGGCAAGCGGCAATCGTAGTAAATTAGTTACAAGATAAAAAATTATATAGGGAGAATACGATGGATGATGAACATAATTCTTCAGAGGATGAAATTGCGGCAGTAAAGGAAAAGCTACAAAGTCTTAACGCAAGATTAGAAAAGAAAGAAAAGCCTTGGTATAAGGAAGTTTCATCGTTGGTCGCGGTGATTGCTCTACTCTTTTCGTTTAGCACAACATTTGTATCCTACCTGAAATCTATTCAACAAGAAGTATTATCAGACCGCGTGGAATTGAAAAACATCATAAATGAAATATCCAACTTGCCTAAACTGCACATGGATATGTTAAAACAATATGAAAAAGAGCCAGAAAAAATAGCAAAGCTGTCGGGAGTGATGAACGCTAAAAACATTTTTTTAACCAATCAAGCGGTAGCGATTCTTGATAGGATTGAGAATAATTGGTATGGGAAAAGTACTGTCTCAGACATTGAATATTACACGATTGGTGGTTTCTTGTTGGATTCGATGCTTGTCGAAAAAGCTAGGTTTTATCTTGGAAAAGCGATTGAAAGAGCGCGTGATTCTACCGTTTATACTGGTGCACTCCGTTCACTGGCGGGAAGTTATATGGCAGGTAATGATTTCTCGTCAATGAGGAAATATATGAGACGGGCTTCATTGGTGTATGAGGTAGAAAAATATCGTAATACACCTCAATTTGTCCAAGACATCACCAATATTACTACCGAGATACAATGGGCTGAGGCAGAATTTTTCGCCCGATCGTGTACAGAAGCACAAGAACATGTGAGCAAAGCAGAAGATATTGCCGCTCAGCTTCCCGTAGGTGATGCAAAAAACCAACAAATGTCGCTGGTGGGAAAAGTAAATGTAACTATTCAATATAACTGCGGGTAATTACTTTTTTGTCACACAAATTATTGCTATCTAAGCCGAATCCTTTCGGCTGTTGGTAGTTTGGAGTGTGATTATCGTTAATAGATAAAATATAAAATAAGAGAAAACCAAATAAGTTATAACTTCGTAGAGGAGTGGCTTATTGGTAAAGCCTATAATGGCAACAAGACCTCCCACCAATATAAAAGACAATATAACCAGTACGGGGCATCTCCCATTATATCTTCCGCCATTATATTTCACACCAAAGCCCCATCCTAAACGGACAGCATACCAAGCTATCCAGGCTACGATAGAATTTCGATTGACTGTTGCGATGATGTCCTTAAACAGCCTGTCTGCAATATGCCTTTCAACTTTGATGTGTTTTATCTCTGAGGAGCCATCAGCTTGTACCATGAGATACCCAAACTTAAACATAAAATCATGCACAATGGAGGCTATCAGCATCATCCCTAGGGGCCGCAAAATGCCAATAGTGAGCAAACTAATGAGCCACGGGAAAGGCACTGAAGCACCATCAAACATGATGGATTTGCCATTAACGGATTTTGGAATATGAATGTTGCCGTTCAATTCGGGTAGATAACTAATTTTGTCGAATGATAAATTCCAGTCTTCGTTCAGAGTAAAAAATCTTCTCCTGGTGGCTTCAGACGTTCGCTGCAACCAATTAGCGGTCATTTTTAATCGTACACTGACGAGGTTTATGGAGGGTAGGTCAGAAAATTGTAAATATATTTTTTTGTCGTAGTATTCCTTCGCGGGACTGTTCATTTTTCATATCTCCGTATTTAAGAACAACTATTTGGCTGACTGACAATATTTTATAGATGTAATTATTGATACACGTAGAACTTAGGACAGATATTATAAGAAGGAAAGCGAATTATAAAGCTGTGAAAGTATTCACCTAATGCACGTTATGGTAGTCAAAATGGATATTTACCACTCCTATCGTCATTTCTGTTTTTCTCTGATGATAAATTCATGGATAGAGACCTTCTCATCTTAGGAACTACTAACGCCAGAAATCAATTTAATACCTTTGGCATCAAACAGCCTGACCGTTTGATGCATACCTACGTCATTGGAAAAACAGGAACGGAGAAGACAGCCCGGCTGGAAGTAATGGTGTTGGAGTGATTTAATTTTGTTCAAACTGGAAACAAACGATATAAATAGAGTAAAATAAGTTCATTCAAATTAGCAAAAGGAGTTTGCTCTTATGCCACGACGACCACGGATGTATCTACCAGGAATTCCAGCCCATATAGTTCAACGCGGTAATAATCGCGAACCCTGTTTTTTTCAATCTGATGATTATGTTTATTATTTGCAGTGTTTGAAACAAGCTTTAATCCGTTATCGCATTCAATGTTATGCGTATGTCTTAATGACGAATCACGCGCATTTGTTATTGACTCCAACGGATGAAGCTGGAATTTCCAAAGCCATGTCTTTAGATTGGGAAGAATTATGTCTTGTATATTAATAAAACCTATCGACGTGGTGGCACTCTTTGGGAGGGGCGGCACAAATCCAGTTTAATAGATGCAGATAATTATCTGTTATAATGTTATCGCTACATTGAAATGAATCCGGTACGTGCGGGTATGACGAATAAGCCAGACGAATACAAATGGAGCAGTTATGCTTTCCATGCTTGGGGAAAGGAAGATGATTTGATAGAAGACCATGCGCTCTTTCATGGATTGGGCGTTACAGATAAAACGAGACAGCATGCTTATCGTGAATTGTTTCGAGTGGATTTATCGGATGAGAATATTCATGAGATTAGCCATGCGTCATATTATAACTACCCACTAGGCAATGAACGTTTCAAAGAGTCCATTGAAAAAACACTAAAACGTCAGGTAGGATACG
Source organism: Gammaproteobacteria bacterium (assembly GCA_965250225.1). Lineage (GTDB taxonomy): Bacteria > Pseudomonadota > Gammaproteobacteria > Eutrophobiales > Eutrophobiaceae > CBDEUK01. The sequence continues at coordinate 42,239 of CBDFNQ010000036.1, read as the reverse complement.
ATAAACGAGGAAGACTTGGAGTATCGACTGGTTAAAATTAAATCACTCCGGCACCATTCATTACTCCGCCATTAATTACCGCTCTTGCTTAGTTCGCCTTTATCAGAATAGGTGGTTCGTTTTGACCAGCGTACACACTAAAATAATAGAAAGAATTTTATTAAACGACATTAATTTGAGATAATGTCTAGTACATCACATTAGAAGGAATTTGCTTTATAATAGGGAGCATTTTGAATACCTTTATAATTTTCTTTATAATTCAAATATTTACAATACATTATATTTATAACTTACTGAATTTAAATAAATTAATAAAATTAAAGAAATTCAAAATTCAGTCGATATTCTAACCATGATGGTTTAAAATGCTCGGAAAAAGCCCAATATATGATCTTGAAGAGATCCAGAACCTTATCGGTATTGGAAATCTAAATGTTAATTATATAGGTAGCTCAGAAAGGGATGCGACAAATATTGATTACTCTGATGAGGACATTAAAAAATGCTTATTATCTTTGAGTCAAAATCATTTTACTGAAACAAAGGAATACCTCCATGGTCACAATACGGCATTATGTGACGTTTACCTCATTGACTATATTCGGTCTGAAGATTGCATAGATTCGCTCTATATTAAATTTAAATATAGTGCTAGTTGGCTAACTCTTTTTTCATTCCATTTACAGCGGTGAAGGTTAATTTTAGGAAGTAAGGAAATGGCAAAAATAATAGATAATGATGTTATCTGTCCTATGTGTGAGTGTAGTGTTCTGAAAAACATCACACATGAATCACAGTTTAACTATAAAGGTATCTCTCATTCCATCTCGCAATTGAACTCCACTGCATGTAAGAAATGTGATTTTGAGTTTATCTTACCTCAGCAAAAAATATTTAATGAAAGCTTAATTCGTAAAAAACGAAGAGAGATAGATAACATTCTTTCTGCTGAAGAGATTAAAATATTGCGAGAAAAACTTGAGCTAACTCAAGAAGATGCTGCAATAATATTTGGTGGTGGAAAGCACGCATTTTCTAAATATGAGAGAGGTGAGGTTGTGCAAAGCATAGCGATGGATCGTCTCATGCGTGTTGCCTTTGAAATCCCTGAAGCATTTAGTGTTATTGCTGGTTTTTCTGCGTCTGAAAGAAAAGTCACCTTCGTTAGAAATATTATTGATGAGTTGCAATATGAAATTATTGATGAATCTCATAGGACAAGCATTCGTTTTTCTAGCGTTAAGAAAAAACGCGAGTTAGAAATTAATTTCAATAACGTAATTATTGCTGCCTAATGGACTCTAAGCTTACCAAAAGAGCAGTTAAAAAATTAGAACTTAAAGATATTGTTCTTGATAGTTCTTCTTTGTTGCGTAATTCAGAAATAGATCCACTTCTTTATCCTTATAGAGTAACTAAAGAGTCTTCGCTCTCTGTAAAAGCAGAAGAATTGAGTTTTTTAGACGAGCATAATGAGGAAATCTGTATTTTAAGAACGTATATATGTTTTTCTGTTAAAGGAATTTATAACGATACTCAAGATTCCGATAAAGAATCTTTTAAAGAATTATTCAATATATCAGCGACATATCGTGTTGACTATACGATACTCAAAAAATTAACAGATGATGAGATAAAAGAATTTTCCGCATATAATGCTGTTCATAATGCTTGGCCATTTTGGCGTCAACATGTCTACAATTTAGTTAATAATGCTAAATTGCCAACAATTTCAATTCCTTTTTTTAGGGAAACACAACCGCAAAAAAAGAAAAAAACCAAAGCCAAGATTAAAGCAAAAAAATAATACTGTAAGAAATGCCATGCTTGAAACTAAATTTTAGTTTCACAAATCTTCTTAGAAGGCATTAAAATTTAGACGAGTTCAATAAAAGGTATCATTAAAGCTATATCTGTCTAATTGTCTCAATAAAAATATTTATTGCCCTAGTAATTAATTATTGCGACTTTCCTTGAATAAAGGGATATGTGTCGGGCACCTTTTGCTGTTAGTTTCGTCCGAACATTGTCGCTTAATTCAGTCTAACTTGTTAGTGCCCCTAATATTGTTTGCGATCCATGCAACGAAAATTTAACGCCTCACTCAGATGGTTTTTCTCGATGTTATTTGAATCCGCAAGGTCAGCAATGGTTCTGGAAATTTTCAGGATCCGATGCAGACCGCGTGTTGATAGATTCAGTTTATCAATGGCTGTTTGTAAAAAAGCCGTGTTTTCATCATTAATAAAACAATACTGATCGATTTGTTGATTCGTTAGTTTTGAATTAATCAGTCCTGAGCGCTGGAATTGTAAGTCCCGTGCCCGGCAGACTCTCTTACGAACCGTACCACTGCTGATAGTATTTTTTGCATCGGATTTATTGAGGATCGTATGAGTAATGTTCGGTACCTCAACATGCAGATCAATTCTGTCCAGCAATGGGCCGGAAATTCGATTTCGATATCGTAAAATTTGATCATCATTACACTGGCAGCGTCCACCAGTATCGCCGAGATAACCACAGGGACAGGGATTCATTGCAGCGACCAATTGAAATTCTGCTGGAAACTCTGCTTGATGGGCAGCTCTGGAGATACATATTTTTCCTGATTCAAGTGGTTCTCGTAATACTTCGAGTACATGGCGAGAAAACTCAGGTAATTCATCTAAAAATAATATCCCATGGTGTGCGAGGGATATTTCTCCCGGGCGTGGATGACTGCCACCGCCAACTAATGCAACTGCAGAGGCGGTGTGATGTGGAGAACGAAAGGGTGGGCTTTTCCAGTTTTTAATATCAAAGCCAGTCTGGCTGATGGAAACAATTGCCGCTGATTCCAGTGCCTGTTGATCGGAGAGTTTTGGTAGAATTCCAATCAATCGTTCTGCCAGCATGGTTTTGCCTGTGCCGGGTGGGCCTATCATCAGCAAGCTGTGTCCTCCAGCTGCGGCAATTTCCAAAGCACGTTTTGCATGGTGTTGGGAACGAACATCCCGTAAATCTTTTGCCTGCAGATTTTTTGTCTGAATTGTTGAGTTTTGGTTTTCTGTGCATTGATATTGTGAAATGGGAACCAAGCCTGCCAGATGCGCACAGACGTCGCTTAGATGTTCGGAGTTATAAATGGTTAAGTCCTTCACCAATGCGGCTTCTGCAGCATTTTGATCCGGAAGGATCAAGGCGCGATTAGTGGGTTTAATCGCCATGGCAGCAGGTAAGGATCCTTTAATGGATCGCAATTCACCAGACAATGCCAGTTCACCAAGGAACTCGTAATGTTGCAGACAATCTGTATTAATCTGATCGGATGCAGCCAGGATACCAATAGCAATTGCCAGGTCATAACGTCCACCCTCTTTAGGTAAGTCAGCAGGCGCAAGGTTGATCGTGATACGTTTTAATGGAAAATCGAAATGGTTGTTTAGAATCGCACTGCGAACGCGGTCTTTACTTTCTTTAACAGCAGTTTCTGGTAATCCGACTATTGAAAGTGATGGAAGTCCTCTGGTCAGGTGTACTTCAACAGTAACTAATGGTGCTTCAATACCTATTTGGGCACGGCTGTAAACAATCGATAAATTCATAGATGGTCGTCCTTGAATAAAATTCCTTTCATTTACTTTAATCCATTTTTGCGGGAAAAACTAACGTTTCATACCGCAACAAAGCAAGTCAAAAATTGATGCTACACATTAAATTAATTTTTTATGTCTGTATCACAGACTTATCTGTGACTATTTTCAATAAATTTTTGAAGAATATTTTTATGAAACATACTGTATTGAAGGCGGGGAGGAGATTACTGATTTAAAAAGCTGGTGCGCCTATATGGAGAAAAAGTAAAAAATGATGTGTTTATTTTTGTTTTAACTGTTGTTCCAGTTCATTGATTCGTATTGTTAATTCATCAACCAGTTTCCGCGATTTTTTCAACACTTCGGTCTGGATATCAAATTCCTCACGGGTCACCAGATCCATTTTTCTGAAACCTGCCTTAGCTGCTGCGCGGAGGTTATTTTCAATATCTTTTCTTAACTGATTCATATCTTCAGGTATTAATTTCGTGACCTGAACAATGAATTCTTCAATAGTTTGTTGATTGATCATCATCTTGATTTGCACGCCTTCTTTCTATAACAGAGTTTCTGTGGGAGAACATAATATAACAAAAGCAGAGACATCCTAAGTCAACAGTAGTGCATATAATTATTAAATGCTCATTTTGTGTGCAAAACATAAGCTTATACGATCAAATGAAATCCATAATTGAATGAAGATTATTTAATTAACCTGTTGAAATAAAAGAATATGCAATTTTTTTTGCATAGCTGATACAGGGTGGTATAGATGATGCTGTGCATCAATAGTCAAAATTATTTTTTATAAACTGTAAAGCTTTAAATATTTATTTAGCATTCAAATTTGGGGAGTTTTAATAAATGAAAAAGATTCTAAGTATTCTAATGGCGTTGTCCCTGTACACCGCCTCGCCTGTCGCGAGCGCTGACGGACATCTATTAGATGAGGGCAATTTCAGTGCGAATGTAGCCTACACGTCGAACTATCTGTTCCGCGGTTTGAGCCTTTCGAATGACAATTCTGCTGTTAGCGGCGGTTTTGATTGGGGATATAATGGATTTTATCTCGGTACCTGGGCGAGTTCTATTTCTCCTGTAGAAACCGAGACGGCTGAAATAGACTTCTATGGTGGTTATGGTAATGAATTTGCCGGTGTCTCATGGTCTGTAGACTGGCTCTATTATTTTTATCCTGGCGAAGCCGATACGGGTGATGCTGGTGATAGTGGTGCCGATCTGGATTACTGGGAGTTTGGTGGTTCACTTGGCTACTCATTTACTGCACCCTGGGATCCAACTGTTGGTTTGTCTGTCTTATATTCACCTGATTTTTTTGGTGAAACTGGTGATGCTACCGCGATTGAGGCTTCATTTGATTTGACTTTAGCTTATGATATTGGTCTGGGTTTCCATTATGGTTATCAGGATCTGGATGCATCTTTGAATGGCATCAGTGGATATAATTATTACGGTATTAATGTATCCAAGACGGTAGGCATCTTTGACATTACTATAGGTTATAGTGATACCGACAGTGATGGTCAAACTTTCGCAGGTGATCCGACAGATGAACTTGTTTTTACTGTTGGTGCTTCTTTCTAATGTAACAGAAAGAAAATAGTATTAGCAAAAAAGCGGCTCTTTTGGCCGCTTTTTTAATGTCTGGTAAATAATAAATTATTTGTCTGGATATCTTTTTCATCAAAGATAGTAATTTGGGCAACAAACGAATTGGTAATATGATGTGACAAAAATCTACAATCCAGAAAATATTAGAATAAAAATCATAACAGCTGAAATCACATGAATACCAACAAGGCTCTAAGTCCACTAAAAATAAATCAGACTACCAAGCTTTTCTTTATTCCTGTCGCCCTGATAGCTGTCTTCTTTTCTCTCACTTTCAGTCCTCGAGTACTTTCTAATCAAACATTGATGACGACATTTTTCGTACTCAGTGCTTTATTACTAGTGTTGTATGTCGCGATGTTATTACTCATTCGTGTGAGGAAGACAAACACGGATATTCTGTTAATTATTGTAAAACCGCATTACGTCCAGCTACTGATGCATCTGTGTATCTTTGCCTACTGGGGATGGTATTGGCCACAGGTTTATGACCAGGCTGTTTTGATCTTCGCCCAATTGGTGTTCGTACACATTATCGATCTATTGTTCCGTTGGTCTCGAGGAGAGGCCTGGGTCCTGGGATTTGGACGATTCCCGATTATTTTCAGTACCAATCTGTTTTTATGGTTTCGTGATGACTGGTTTTATCTGCAGTTCGTGATGATCACCTTTGGAATTTTTGCCAAGGACTATTTTACCTGGATCAAGGATGGTCGACGCACCCATATTTTTAATCCATCAGCCATATCCTTGTCGGTTGCCTCCCTGTTATTAATTTTGACGGACAGTACTTATATCAGCTGGGGACACGAAATATCGAATTCACTGAATCAACCGCCTCATATTTACATTGAAATTTTTATTCTGGGTTTGATTGTTCAATACATATTCAAGGTGACTCTGGTTACACTTGCCACGGTCATATCATTACTTGTACTGGGTGCTATTTATTATCAACTAACAGGTGTCTACTTCTTTTATACATCAGACATTCCAATAGCGGTCTTTCTTGGTTTGCATCTTCTGGTGACTGATCCCTCGACGTCACCAAGGACTAATGTCGGTAAGTTTTTCTTTGGTCTCTTGTATGGGATCAGTGTCATGTTGTTGTTTGAGATACTGGAATACTATGGCGATCCGACTTTTTACGACAAACTACTATCTGTTCCGCTGATAAACCTTTGCGTTATTTACCTCGATAAAATTGGAGTGCGACTGTCTGCATCATTACCTTCCATTGATTTGACTCCTGGCAAATTAAATATTGTATTGATGACGGTTTGGTTAGCCATTTTCATTACCTGGTACGCTAGTGGTCATATTGGGCAGGGTCATCCGGGCAGTCAGTCAAATTTTTGGGCACAGGCCTGTGACCAGGATTTGAGGAAGGCTTGCAAGGTGCAGCACAATTTGACCCTGGCAGAATGTGAAAAAGGCAATGCCTATGCCTGTGCCAAATTGGGTGATTTTTATAAATTTGCCAGGGGAGTCGATAAGGATGACGCCAAGGCCTACGAGTATGTAGGGAGAGCTTGCGAGATGGGTCTTGCAAAAGCCTGTGAGCTGCGACATGAGTACCAGCCAGAGGGTGTACAGGATGAGGGCAGCTTATTATACGATTTTCGTCAGAACCCGTGGAAATAAGGCTATAAAAACAAAAGTATGTAGGCTTCATACGATAAGTGAATGTTTACTATTTATATTGCACTATCTGTGATCCATTTTCAGAGATTTGTATGAATAAGACACAATGTTTTTAATAACCAATCAGTTGTTTATTACATATAAAACAATTAGTTAAGTAATTCTTTTCAGTCTATCTGTTTAGAAATTCCACCGTTTGCATATCTCGCACCAATTTAGAAATAATATCCGGAAAGGCGCACTAATACTGTGCGCATAACCAGCATAATCCAGTATAAAAACATATAAGTTTAATCAAAATTATCATTTAACTCATTGAATAGTATGGTATTTTATTGATATGGCACAAACGGTGCCTTATAAATCTTCATATTGCAGTGCAAGCAGGATTGTTATTGCGGTTAATCATATCTCAACCAGTTTTTTTTAATTTGTGAGGGGGAATATTTATGAAGTTAATTACAGCCATTATTAAGCCTTTCAAGCTTGATGACGTGAGAGAAGCGTTATCAGAGATTGGAGTTCAGGGCATGACAGTTACCGAAACGAAAGGGTTTGGCAGACAGAAAGGCCACACCGAACTCTATCGAGGAGCGGAATACGTTGTTGATTTCCTGCCTAAAGTAAAACTGGAAGTTGCCGTCAGTGATGACGGTATGGACGCTGCAATCAAAGCCATATCCGAAGCTGCAAACAGCGGAAAAATCGGTGATGGAAAGATTTTCGTCCAGCAACTTGATCAGGTCATTCGTATTCGTACCGGTGAAACCGGCGATGAAGCACTTTAACAGTTTGGGGGAGGAAACAAAAAATGAATTCGTTAATTAGTAATATTAAAAATCATAAAGGTTTAGTCGGTCTTTATATATTAATGGTTGGGTTATTCAGTCCGTCATTAGTTCTGGCAGATGAATTAGATACTGGTGACACGGCCTGGATGATTACCGCCACCGTGTTGGTGCTATTCATGACCATACCGGGCCTATCGCTTTTTTATGCAGGCATGGTCAGGAGCAAAAACGTCCTGTCAGTGTTAATGCAATGTTTTGCTATAACCAGCTTGATGTCCATTATTTGGGTTGTCTATGGCTATAGTATGGCTTTTGATACAACGGGTATGGAAACAGGCGTCGTAAATATGACTTCTATCATAGGTGGTCTGAGTAATTCATTCATGTCGGGTATAACGGTTGATTCGCTGACTGGTACGGTACCGGAATCTGTGTTTGCAACATTTCAAATGACCTTCGCAATCATCACACCTGCACTTATCGTTGGTGCTTTTGCCGAACGTATGAAATTTTCAACCATGTTGGTATTTATGGCACTTTGGTTAACAGTTTGTTATGTGCCGATGGTTCACATGGTTTGGTCAGGTGACGGTGCATTGATGTGGGACTGGGGTGTGCTTGATTTTGCTGGTGGTACCGTTGTGCATATTAATGCGGGTATTGCTGGGCTTGTTGCAGCTGTCATGTTAGGTAAACGTAAAGGTTATCCAACAACGGCGATGCCACCGCATAATCTGACCTATACGATTATTGGTGCAGCGATGCTGTGGGTTGGCTGGTTTGGATTTAACGCTGGTTCTGCAGTCGCAGCTAACGGCACAGCAGGTATGGCCATGCTGGTAACACAGATAGCAACAGCGATGGCAGCTTTGAGCTGGATGTTCGTTGAATGGCTGAGTCATGGAAAACCAAGCGTTTTGGGTATTGCCTCTGGCGCCGTAGCTGGTCTGGTTGCGATTACCCCGGCATCGGGATCGGTTGGACCAGAAGGTGCATTGTTGATTGGTATCGCAGCTGGCGCAGGTTGTTTCTTTGCTGCAACTACATTGAAGCGTGCTTTGGGTTATGACGATTCACTGGATGTATTCGGTGTTCATGCGGTCGGCGGCATTATCGGTGCAATCTTGACCGGTGTCTTCACCGATGTTTCCTGGGGTGGTTCTGGTCTGGCTGATGGTGTGAGCATTGCCGACCAATTGGGGATACAGGTTAAGGGTGTGTTGTTTACCATTGTCTATACGGGTACTTTGAGCATCATTATACTTAAGGCTCTCGATATCGTTATGGGACTTCGTGTCACTGAGGAAGAAGAGACAGAAGGTCTGGATCTTGTTTCCCATGATGAGCGAGGTTACAACTTGTAAACTTTTTATCTATTTGCAAAAAAGGGCGCTTCGGCGCCCTTTTTATTGTAAGAACAAAATGTCAGGCTAATTCTACTGCACCAAAATGAAATAATTGATACTCTTGTGTGGTGCATATCTGTTTTTCAATATTTAAATAATTTTACGAGGGGGAAAGACAATGAAAATGATTACTGCCGTAATCAAGCCTTTCAAACTGGATGATGTCCGTGAGGCACTATCTGATATAGGGGTGCAGGGACTTACCGTTACTGAAGTTAAGGGCTTTGGTCGTCAAAAAGGCCATACCGAATTATATCGGGGAGCTGAATATGTGATTGATTTTCTGCCAAAGGTAAAAATAGAAGTCGCAATTGATGATGATTTGCTCGATTCTGTTATTCAAGCTATTTCTGGAGCGGCTGGAATGGGAAAAATAGGAGATGGCAAGATTTTTGTTACCAATCTGGAGCAGGCGATTCGGATACGAACGGGTGAAACAGGCTCTGAAGCCTTGTAAATGAAATATTATGTGGGGGGGATACGAATAATGGTTATTAAAAAGATGTATTGCTTGTTTACAGGGATGTTATTAATCCTGCCTATGACGGCATTTGCCGATGAAATCAACGGTGCAGATACGGCATGGGTTTTAACTTCAACGGTTCTGGTTCTGTTTATGACACTACCTGGGCTGGCTTTATTTTATTCTGGTCTGGTTCGAGCGAAGAATGTTCTGTCGGTATTGATGCAATGTTTTGCAATTGCCTGTCTCGCATCCATTGTTTGGATGGTTATTGGATACGGTCTGGCGTTTGGTGATGGAGGAACGCTCAATAAAATTGTTGGTGGTGGAAAGATTTTGATGTCCGGTATCGGTCTGGACAGTGTCAGTGGTTCAATTCCTGAAACCGTTTTTTTCATGTTCCAGATGACCTTCGCGATTATTACACCCGCACTGATTGTCGGTGCCTTTGCTGAACGCATGAAGTTTTCAGCCGTACTCTGGTTCACTACCCTCTGGTTAATTCTGGTATATGCCCCTGTAGCGCATTGGGTTTGGGGTGGTGGCTGGCTTGCTGATCGTGGATTTATGGATTTCGCCGGAGGTTCCGTTGTTCATATCAACGCAGGGGTCGCTGCAATTGTTGCAGCGGTTGTTATTGGTAACAGAAAAGGTTTTCCACAAACCCCAATGGCACCACATAACATGACATTAGTTGTAATGGGTGCATCGATGCTTTGGGTGGGCTGGTTTGGTTTCAATGCTGGTAGTGCTCTGACAGCTGGAAGCAGCGCGGGTATGGCCATGACGGTTACCCATATTTCAGCCGCAGCAGGGTCTTTGGCCTGGATGGCATGTGAATGGATTCGATATGGAAAACCCAGTGTATTAGGTATTGTCACTGGTATGGTCGCAGGTCTGGGCACAATTACGCCGGCATCAGGTTATGTTGGCCCGATGGGTGGTTTAGCGATTGGTTTGATGGCTGGCGTAGTGTGCTATTTTGCTACGCAATACATCAAACGTGGACTAAGTATTGATGATTCACTGGATGTGTTTCCCGTGCATGGTGTGGGCGGTATTTTAGGTACCTTATTAACTGCGGTTTTTGCTGCCGAGTCTATGGGCGGTCTGGGACTGGAGTCAACAATGTCTTCCCAGCTTCAGACACAGTTGATCGGTGTTGTTGCAACGATTGTCTGGTGTGGTGCCATCACTTTCTTGTTACTTAAGATACTTGATGTTGTCATTGGACTTCGAGTCGATGAAGAAGAAGAGACAGAAGGCCTGGATCTCGTTCTGCATAATGAGCGTGGTTACACTCTGTGAGAATCCTTTAAACTTAGACAAAAAGGGCATTTCGGTGCCCTTTTTTTATAAGAGTGACAAAGATAGTAATAATACCTGCGTTTTCCTTATTGCCACACTAATTAGTGAATTGGAGTAATTATTTGGTGCATGTCGATGGGTTTATTGATAGCCTAGTCTTAAAAAAAGAGCAACGATTTTAGGGGCGGTACAGGTGAAAATTATCAGCGCTGTTATCAAGCCATTTAAGCTGGATGATGTTCGTGAAACTTTATCAGACATTGGAGTATAGGGTTTAACGGTAACGGAAGTGAAAGGCTTTGGACGTCAAAAAGGTCACGCTGAACTCTATCGCGGCGCTGAATATATGGTAGATTTTCTTCCCAAGGTCGAAATCGAAATTGCAACGGATGCTAGCAAGGTTGATTCCATCGTCGAAGCTATCAGTAAGGCTGCAAATACCGCGAAAGTTGGCGATGGAAAAATATTTGTTTTGGATCTACAAGGTATTGTTCGTGTCAGAACAGGGGAAACTGATTCTGACGCTTTGTAACATTAGATAAAAGCACATTGAAATAATTCCCATAATATTAACTAAGGTTTTTTAGTTCGAGAAATAAAAGATGAAAGGTGTTCTAGTTGACAAGATTTTGCTCAAGAGTTTAATTCCTCCCAGTGCATTAAACAGGGAGAATTTCCAGGAGCTGGCGGGTAAAACATATGTCGAGTCCATCCCCGCGGGTAAAACCATATTTAAGGAAGGTGAGAACGATCGTAATTCGATCTATTTGCTGGAGGGTGAAATCAGCCTTCGATCAAACAAAGGGACCAAGCAATCTGTTAAGAGTGGAACGGACATTTCCAAACATCCCATTGCCAATCAGCAGCCAAGAAACTGCACTTCGGTTGCCCAGATCAATTCTAAAATTATTCGTATAGACGCTGATTTGTTGGACATCTTGCTGACCTGGGATCAGTTATCCGGTATTGAAGTGGGTGAGATTCAAATCGAAGAAGAGTCGTCTGATGATGGTAGTTCGGATAGCGACTGGATGACTCGAATTTTGCAGTCCAAAGCGTTTTTGCAAGTTCCACCAGCAAATATACAGGCGATGTTTATGCGCATGGAGGAAGTTACCGTTAAAAGTGGTGATGTCATCATTAAACAAGGGGAGCAAGGTGACTATTATTACATCATTAAACGTGGAAAAAGTAAGGTAATGCGCACTTCAAAAACCGGGTCTGAGCTGGTGCTAGCGACCCTGGGAGATGGCGATGCCTTTGGTGAAGAAGCATTGTTATCTGAAGCGACACGCAATGCCAATATCGTCATGACGACCGATGGCGTGTTGATGCGCTTATCCATGAGTGACTTTAATGAATTTTTAAAAGAACCTATGCTCAGTTGGGTAACTGCCAGTCAGGTAAAAAAACTGATTAAGGAAGGGGCTGTGATCATCGACGTCCGTTTAGACAGCGAACATAAAAATTCTGGTATCAAAGGTAGTATCAATATCCCACTGTTTATGTTGCGACTCAAAGTTGAGAGTCTTGATATCAATAAAAAATATGTGATGTATTGCGATACTGGGCGCAGAAGTTCGGCGGCAGCGTTTTTATTGAGTGAACGTGGGTTTCAATCCTTTTGCTTACAGGGTGGACTCGCGGCACTGGGTGCTAACAGCTGATTACCTGTCTTCCCAACTTGAGTCATAAAGAAATAATCGATCAATACGCTGTTTTTGGTAACCCGGTTTCCCACAGCTTATCTCCGCAGATACACAGTCTCTTTGCCCAACAGTGCGGCCAGTCTCTTTCTTACAAAGCCATAGAAGTTCAACTCGATCAGTTTTCTCAAACTGCGAATGATTTTTTTCAGCAAGGTGGTAAAGGTGTGAATATCACTGTGCCATTTAAACAAGATGCATATGCTTTCGCCACCGTGCTATCTGATCGTGCTAAACAGGCAGGAGCCGTAAATACGCTATTTTTAGATGCTGATAATTATTTTGGTGACAACACTGATGGCGCAGGGATCGTTTATGATCTAATAGAGAATCATCAGATAGAAATCAATCATAAAAAGATTTTGATCGTCGGAGCAGGAGGTGCGGTTAGAGGTGTATTAGGGCCCTTACTGGAACAGGCACCTGAATCAATCACGATCTGTAACCGTACGTTTTCAAAAGCCGAATATCTGGCTCAATTGTTTTCTGACTCTATTACCGTGGTGGCTAAACAGTTTGCTGACATAGCCGGCATGAGTTTTGATATCGTTATCAACGGCACCTCTGCCAGTTTGAATGATCAACTTCCACCACTGCCAGAAAAATTATTTGTCCGGGATGGGATCAGCTATGACATGATGTATTCAAAGGCAGCGACTTTATTTCAGACCTGGAGTCGTGAACAAGGTGCCGGGCAGGCGTTTGATGGTTTAGGCATGCTGGTGGAACAGGCAGCTGAATCTTTCGAGATTTGGCGCAATATCCGTCCCGACACTCGGCCTGTGTTAAAGACATTAAGGGATAAGGGATAAGGGATTTTTCTAGTTGCTATTAACTAGTGACTATTAACTGTATTTTTTACAATCCATGCAAGGCATCCATCTTGTCAGGTAACCAGGTGATGAGTTCTGGTAACAACATCAATGCTGCGATAGTGATGACCTGAAGCATGACAAAAGGAATAATACCGCGATAAATGTCCTGAATTTTTATCTCGGCTGGACTGACTGCCTTTAAATAGAAAAGTGAAAAACCAAACGGTGGGGTCAGAAAAGAAGTCTGTAGATTGACTGCAATCAAGATTGCAAACCACAACAAATCAATACCGAAATGTTGTGCGATCGGTGCAATGATAGGAACAACAATAAAGCAAATCTGTAAAAAATCGAGGAAAAAGCCCAACAAAAAGATCAATAACATACTTACGAGCATGAATCCCCAAACCCCACCGGGTAAAGAGGTCATCAGGTCTAGCACCAGTTGATCGCCACCCATACCACGAAAGACCAGGCCGAACGCAGTCGCACCAATCAAGATCAGAAATACCATGCTGGTGAGCCGTGTTGTTAAGCGAGTACTTTGTTTAATATTCTCCAGGGTTAGTTTTTTGTGAGCCAGTGCAAGAAGCAATGCGCCGACAGCACCAACAGCTGCAGACTCTGTCGGTGATGCAATACCAAAAAATATCGAGCCAAGGACCGCACTGATCAGAAGCAAGGGTGGTATCAAGGTGAAGATGACCTTGCTGAATAATTTCCCTTGATGATTGTGCGCTAGCACAGGAGCAGAATCTGGATCACGCCAAGCTTTCATCAGGATATAGATCAGGAAAAGGGAAACCAGCAAAATGCCGGGAATGACCGCACCAATGAATAAACGTCCAACAGGCACACCCATCACATCACCTAACAGGATCAGGATAATGCTCGGTGGGATAATTTGTCCGAGCGTACCGGAGGCAGCAATTGTGCCTGTAGCAAGTTCGGCGGAATATTTATGTTTCATCATGGCTGGCAGCGCGATGATACCCATAGTAACGACCGTTGCACCGACGATTCCGGTTGTGGCAGCCAGCATGGCACCAACAATGACAACGGATATGGCTAGACCGCCACGTAATCGACCGAACAATGCACCCATGGTTTCCAGCAGATCTTCTGCCAGTCCAGCCTTTTCCATAATGATCCCCATGAAGATGAACAAGGGTACGGCCAGCAGGGTAAAGTTGGTCATGATGCCCCAGATGCGAAGTGGTAACAGATTGAAAAAGTCCACACCCAGAAAAATAGTTCCAAATAATAACGCCACGAAACCCAGTGTGAAGGCCACGGGATAGCCCATTAATAACAACAGCATCAAGCAGACGAACATGAGGAGGATGCCAAGAATCATTTGTCTTGCCTTGATAGGGTATGAATGTTTTTCAATGCTTCAGCAATTGCCTGGAGAAATAATAAGGCGAATGCTACGGGAATCGAAGCCTTTAATAACCAGCGGTGCGGTAGACCACCGGGGTCAGGTGAGCCTTCATGGAAAGACCAGGATTGTAAAACAAAGAACCAGGAGCTATTGATGATCAGCAGACAAAAAGGGATCAAAAATACAACACTGCCAACGAGATTTATCCAGGCTCGAATTCGCTCATTACTAAAATGGCTTTGGTAAAACAGATCGAGTCGGACATGTTCATCGTGTTTCAGGGTGTAAGCTGCACCGAGTAAAAATATCAGTGCAAATAAATGCCATTCGAGTTCCTGAATGGCTACTGAGCCCTGGTTAAAGATATAACGCATGGCGACGTCATAACTGACAAGCAGCACCATGATCAACACTAACCAGGATACCAGCTTGCCGCTAAACTCAGTGCAGCGCTCAATAATACGGATGCAGCTTTGCGTGAACTCAAGGACTTTATTGTTATTATTCATTGGTTTTGCAGCGATATTTGTTTGCCTAGTATAGTCGAATATAAGAGAAAGTAAGACTGTTATAGTGACTGCTTACTATGGGTAAAAACAATGGTTTTTATATGATCCTATATCTTATAAATTAGATTTTATTCACAGCTCAAAACGGTTTTTTTCAAAAGGGAATTTATAGAACATATCAAATTATAAAATATCAATATATATAACTGTTTGAATTTATTATATTTTTAAGGTTGTTGCTTGGTTTTTATATATTATAGAAAACAGCGACAAGGTATTGACGAATATCATCCACTAAGATATCCACAGATCATCAGTGCTGAACTTGCTTTGCCTGAACCAGTAATGTTATTTCAATAAATTGTTCAATGCTCAATTCCTGTGCTCGAGATTTTGGTGAAATTTCAAGTGTTTCAAAGTCTGCCAGACTCAACAATTCACCCAGATTATTATTGAGCACTTTTCTTCTTTGAGCAAAGGCTTGTTTTACTATTTTGGCAAACAGTTGTTGATCCAGTTTCGGGTTGTTCCGAGAAATCGGTGTCATTTTAATGACTGATGATGTGACCTTGGGTACTGGATAAAAAGCCTCGGGTGGGACATCGAATAATTTTTCGGTTTGGCAGTGAAACTGGGTCATGACTGAGAGACGACTGTAATTGTTGTCATTAACATCTGCGCAGATTCGGTCAACCACTTCTCTTTGCAGCATGAAGATCATCTCGGAAATCACCGTTAAATATTCGAACAAATGAAATAGCAAGGGTGTAGAAATATTGTAGGGAAGATTGCCTATGACATTGAGTTGCGGATGCCCTAATTCGAAAAAATCAAATTTCAGGACATCCTGGTTAAATATTGTCAGTTTGCCTTTGTTAGCCGATTTCGATTTGAGCATCTCAATCAAATCTCGATCGAGCTCAATGACCGTGAGTTTAGCCAGTTGTTCGAGTAAAGGGATGGTTAGTGCGCCTTGGCCTGGGCCGATTTCAACGACGGCATTATCTTTGGCCTGGATGGCAGCCAGTATTCGGGCAATGACGGATTGGTCCTGTAAAAAATTTTGCCCGAAACGTTTTCGTGGTACATGCTTATCCATCTAATTGCGAGCAACGTGTTCTGGTGCGCCTGCGAGATGTTTTCTGGAATGTTGGTTTCTGGCAAATTCTACCGCCATATCAATCGCCGTTTTCAGGCTGTCGACCCTGGCTTTACCTGTGCCAGCAAGATCGAGGGCAGTACCGTGGTCAACCGATGTCCTAATGATCGGTAAGCCGAGTGTGATGTTCACTGTCTCACCGAAACCCAGGGCTTTGAGCGTGGGCAGGCCCTGATCATGGTACATTGTCACTATCACATCCGCACTGCTGATGTGTTCGGGTGTAAATGCGGTGTCTGCAGGCAAGGGGCCGACGATATTCATCGTAGTCGCTAATTCAGTGAGAACAGGTTCAATAATGGTTTTTTCTTCCATGCCTAAATGACCATTTTCTCCTGCATGAGGATTCAAACCACAGACCAGTATGCGTGGACGTGACAATCCAAAACGATGCTGTAAATCAGTGTGAACGATCTGTAAGGTTTTTTTCAATAGTGTTTGGTCAATCGACTGGCTCACTTGAGACAAAGGTAAGTGAGTCGTTACTAATGCAACTTTTAAGGAGCTGTTGGCCAGCATCATGACAGGGAAGGCATCATCGCAAAGCTCGGCTAGAAATTCAGTGTGGCCGGTGAAAGGAAACCCGGCTTCATTAATAATCGATTTTTGTACCGGGCCTGTTGTCATGGCATCAAACAAACCTGACTGACATCCCATACAGGCGGTTTTCAGAGTTTGCAGCACATAATCGGTATTAGAAATATCAAGCCTTCCGCATTCTGTCGGCGTATGTAGCGTTACGGGATGAACTTTGAGTGTGCCGATTGGATTTTGGCCTGGCTCAGATGATTCATGAAATAGTTCTATCTTAACCGGAATGCCTAATTGCTCAGCACGTGTTTGTAACAACACGGGGTCAGCAATACAGACGATCTCGGCATCGGTTAGAACGGTGGATATTTCGATTGCCAGATCAGGACCAATCCCGGCGGGTTCTCCCGGCGTCAGGACAATACGCGGACAATACTCACTCATTCAGTTTATATTGAACGTAGGCTTCTTCACGTAGATTTTGTAACCAGACCTGTTCGGATTCCTTGATTTTGCGTTGACGTATGGCCTCTCTGGCACGCGTACGTTTGGCGTTGTCAGTGTTGTCGAAATCGCGGCGATCATTGACCTTGACGATATGCCAACCAAACTGAGACTGAAATGGATTACCGATTTCGCCGATTTTCAGTTCGTTCATTGCTTTCTCAAATTGTGGTACCAGTTCTCCGGGACTGCGCCATCCCAGGTCACCCCCTTCAAGAGCGCTAATCATGTCTTCAGAATTAGAACGAGCAATTTGGGAAAAATCTTCTCCTTGTTCCATTCGGTAAAGAAATTGTTGAAGTTTTTCCTGTGCCTGTTCACTGGTCATGATCTCACTGATTTTGAGTAGAACATGACTGGCTCTGGTTTGACTCACCATGTTTTTATCGCCACTGCTGACGTCGTGCACTTTGATAATGTGGAATCCACTGGCGTTATCAATGATCTCACTGACGGTACCTGCCTGCATATTGATTATATGAGCACTAAACAAGGAAGGCACCTGGCTCATCGTGCGCCAGCCCAGGTCACCACCCTCGGCGGCCTGTTGTCCATCGGACAATCTGATTGCAATTTCTGTAAAGTCTTGTCCTTCGTTCAGGTCAGAGATGACTGCTTCGGCAATTAATCTTCGTTGCAGGATTTCCTCGTCGCTGCTGTTTTCAGGCACTGCTATCAGGATATGGCCGATGTGATATTTTACTTCAGTGAGACCCTGGGTTTCAGCGTTGGCAAGAGAATTATCAATTTCACGATCGGAAACTGTAATACGATTGACGACTTCTCGCTGACGTAGACGACTGATAGCAATTTCATTACGTATATCTTCACGAAACTTTTCAAAGCTATAATCCTCGCCCTCCAGAATATTGCGGAATTCTTTTAGAGAAACACCATTTTGTGACGCCATGTTACTGACCGAACGATTCAACGTCTCATCATCCACACGAATACCGCTCTGTTCAGCTCTTTGCAGTTGTAGTCTGGTTAATATGATCCGTTCCAGCAGTTGTTTTTCAAGAACCGATGGTGGAGGTAGTGGTTGATCGCTCTGCTGTATCTGGCTAGTAATGGTACGTATTTTTTGCTCCAGTTCGCTGAGCATGATCACATCATTATTTACAATAGCAGCAATACGGTCGACAGGTTCAGCTGCCTGGCTTGTATTGCTTGTCACAAGTAATAATAAACTGAATATGCTGGTAAAACTGATATGTTTTAAGGATAAATTAAAATTCACTTTCATAACCAAGAATATTTTGTTCCAGAAATTCGGATGTTTTCTTACCGACCCCGGACAAGCCTTTGAGTTCAAATTGTAAGAAGAACCCTGTTTCAAAATCACCCGTGATATCGGTCAAGAAGCGACGTGCCACTGCGCGTATGCCCCAGCAGCAATCCTGAAATTCCACGCCAGCAAATGTTTCAATTGAACGACCATCTGGAACGGCATAATTCCATCGTCCAACAATGTTCCATTTGGGGTTGATAGGCCAGCGGAAAGAAATATCGCTTTGTTCTATATCCGAGAAATTGGTCGTCAGTAATTGCTCACTATCCTGTCGGACACGATAAGTAAGGTTGAGGACTTTGCCATCTCCCGAGTTATATTGCAATTGCGCAATAAGCTTTTCCGTCCGGTTAGTATCCGGATTCCATTGATATTCTGAGTGTACTCTCCAGTCATACGGCAGCTTCATATCCATTTCCAGTAAGATGGGTGAGCTGCTTTCGCTATTATTTGTGACCCCTGGCAAGTTTGCGTCTCGATCATCGATATAATAGATTTGACCAAAACGAACGTAACCTCTTTCTTCGCCTGTATTGCGATTAATGAAACGACTGGTTAGAGCCAGGGAGATTTGATTAGCGTCACCAATTCGATCGGCACCACTGAAGCGATTTTCACGGAACAAACTGAAATAAGAAAAATCGAATATTCCCGTGTCGAACACCGGAAGGTTGTCTTGCTCATCTTCCGGAATGTAAAGGTAATAAAGTTGTGGCTCCAGGGTTTGTAGAGTTTGATTGCTGAACAGCGTGGTCTCACGTTCAAAAAATAAACCGCTGTCTATACTGAAAATTGGGGTGGTGCGACTCGGGCTGGCTTTAAAGTTTGACGGGTTTTCAATCGAATATTGCGTATATCTCACGCCTACTTTCGGTTCTATGTAACCTGCGAGGCCTCTGTAGGGATAGCTTATTGATGGATAGAGATCAAGACGATAAGCTGAATCATCAGTGATAATACCGCTGTTATCACTGCGGTCGAAATAGACTGCCTCACTTTGAAAGCTATAATTCAATTGTCGGTTGCGTTCTGGCAATCGTGTGCCAAACCGGATTTGAGGCAGTCGTTTATAGGGTCTTGAGGTAATGGCAATACTTCGGTCAACAGTTTGATAGTTTTGTACCAGTGCCGAGGCATCCCACCACGAACCCGCATAGCTTGCTTGCGCGCGCTGCTCCAGAAAACGAGTGCTGGTCAGGTTGATAGTAGTACCAAAATCTTCAAAATATTCTCTATCTGAAACGCGGTTGTATGTGAGAAAAATATTACCCTTATCGGTAAACGTTTGTTGATGGGTAATACCAAACAGGTTGCGTTTTTCATCATTGAAATTGGCATCACTGGCAAGATATTCTACATTCACTTCACCATGCCCACGGCTGAATAAATAGCGATATTCACCCATTAACATCACACCACTCTCGGTTAATAATCGTGGAGTCAATGTGGCGTCCATAGCCGGTGATATATTCCAGTAATAGGGGGTTCTGGTTTCAAAACCATTATTGTTTGAGCTGCCGACGCTGGGGGTTAAAAAACCGGATTTTCGTTTATCGCTCAATGGAAAAGAAATATAAGGTGTGTAAAACACAGGAATGTCTTTTACCTTTATGATGACATTCCTGGCGCTACCGGTTTCTTCAATATGATCCAGGTGGATCTTGCTGGCAGAGAGTTTCCAGAAATTATCATCAGGTTCGCAGGTGGTGTAATCCACTTTTTTTAAGGTTGTACTGACCCCGGTTTCTATCTCCAGACTTTCGGCTTTGCCGCGTCCTCGGTTATCCAGAATGCGGTAGTTTGAATTGCTGAAGAATCCTGTTCCTTCATCCAGTTGAAGATGTGCATTTTCACTGCGTAAAAAAACAGAACTATCCCAGTAATCCACATTTCCGAGTAGATCAGCTGAGTTATTGCTTTGATCGTATTTTACCTGGTCGGAGCGGAGTTGTTGTTGTCCCTGGGTGATTTCAACACTGCCGGACAGTTCGGATATTCCCTGCTCAGCCAGATCGGCCTCATCAGCTGTGATCAGAATATCATCCGCTGCCAGCGAGTCTGTGATCAAAGGTCGTGCGGGTATATCAAGGGTACTTGGACAGAATGGCCAGGGTGAATCATTTTCAGATTCATCTGCCAAACCAATTATCGAAACCCCCATTCCTAACAGCAAAACCAGTAAAGTGGTCAGTCTTATACGCATTATTATATTTAGAATTCATTTATGATGGCATCATAGCGAATAAAATCGCATAGAATGCCTTCTGCTTCAAATTTTTATGTGATTTTTTGGTCAAATAGTTTGTCTGATCATGGAAAAACTCGATTGGTAACCAATTTTATGAGAATTTTTACTGTTTTTATTCTGATTGCACTCTGCATTGCATTATTGCTGTGGACCAAACCAGAGACCAAGGCAGAGCTTCAGCCTTTGCCGCCTGCCAGGGTTGTTTCTACCACCGTACAGACGTTGGATATGGTGCCTGTTTTGGTTCTCACTGGCAAATTCCAGCCAGTCAGGCGAGCACAACTGCAATTTGAATTAAGCGGACAGATCAATGTAAGGAATGTTGAATCTGGTCAGGCAGTGAAAGAAGGTGAGGTGTTGCTGAGCATTTTTGATGGTGATTATCAGGACAAATATACCGAAACACTTGCCGAGCTAGAATTGGAACAGGCAAACTTGGGACGAGATAAACAACAGCTGGAATTACTGGTCAAGGAGAAGGAAATCCAGCAACGCGAAGTCGAGCGTTTAGAGCAATTGCGACAAAAATCATTAGCGTCGAAGTCGAATTACGATAGTGCCTCACAGGCATTGCTAAAGATCCGCTCAGAAGAGTCACGTTTGCGCAGTAGTGTTAATTCTTCATCTTCGAAGCTCAAACTTCGACAAGCGAAAATCAATATGGCAAAACGTAATTTACAACGTACAGAACTTCGTGCGCCATTTAATGCGACTGTCAATTCAGTAAATGTTGAGTTAGGTGACTATACTCGTTCAGGTGAAGTTGCAATCGAATTGGTGCAGTTGGATGATCTGGATTTATATCTTGAAGTAACAGGTAAAACGATGGTGGGATTATCCGTTGGGCAACTTATCGAAGTTACGATCCATGACGAAAAATATATGGCCAATATTATTGCAATCGAACCTGATCCAAAAGCAGACACTTTGACTCACGCGATACGGATCAGAATGCAGGGCAAAGATTTGTATTCGGGACAACTTGCCAAAGCGCATTTGCCAAGTGAGATGTTGAAGAATGTCGCTGCGGTGCCATTAAGTGCAATATTGTATGAAGAGGGCCAGGTCTTTGTTTATCAGATTGAGCTTGATCATCATTTACGACGTGTTCCTGTGAAACTGCTTGCCAGGCAGGGTGATCTGCAGGCGATTACAGGGATAGAGGGTGGTGTGTCTATTGTCGCACAGGATGTTGCAGCATTGACTGATGGCCAGAAAATTTCTATTGACGAATAATTATTTTTAATGATTCTGTTTCAGTATGTCGTTTATCCGCTATTCAATTAACAATCCTCTCATCATAAATATGAGTTTGATCATCGTTATGGTCATGGGTTTTTTATGCTGGCGATCTTTGCCACAGGAAATCTTTCCAGTAGTTGATCTGGATCTGGTTCGCATATCGACTGTCTTCGAAGGTGCATCTCCACTTGAAGTTGAACAACAAATTACCTTACCGATTGAAGAAGAATTTGAAGACACACAGGATATTGATTTTACTTCTTCCACGAGTACGGAGGGTATTTCGAATATTTTTTTCAAATTGAAGCCTGGCTCAAATGTGGATGATTTTTTGAGGGAATCCAGAACCATACTCGATACTATTGATGACTTGCCTGACATTGCTGAAGAACCAGAGTTGGTACGCATACGTGCACGTTTCCCGGTTATTACATTGAGCCTGGCTGGCGATATTGCAAACGATAAATTATATGAACTAGCAGAAGATGTGCGACGGAAGATGCAAAAAATACCCGGCGTTGCCAGTGTTGGGATGGCCGGTGACAGAGATTGGGAAATCTGGATCACTATCGACCCACATCGATTATCTGCTATGAGAGTGCCGCTAGAGTTAGTTCTTAATGGCGTTAGAAATAATTTGTTTGATCAACCTGGGGGCTCGATAAAATCAACAGAAGGAGACATACGTTTGCGTGGCAAGGGAACTGCTCCAGAACCACAGGACATTGAACAAATTGTTTTGCGTGTAAATGAAAATGGTGGGCAATTAACCTTAAGTGAAGTAGCCACAGTTGGCCGACGTTTTGAAGAACCCGTTACTTACGCCAGGTTCAATGGTAAACCGTCTGTTAATTTAACGGTAACAAAAACAGCCCCGGCATCAACTATTGAAGTGTCCAGATTAATGAAAGAGCTAGTTGATGATTTACGCGATCAGATCCCAGGTAGTGTCGAGATTTCATATCACTCAGATCTGGCAGTGTATGTTAAAACCCGTTTAAATACGGTGAAATCTTCAGGTCTGATTGGATTGATACTAGTACTGTTTTCATTATATTTTTTACTTAATTTTCGAGTGGCTGCCATTACTGCCTTTGGTATTCCATTTTCATTTTTGTTTGCCATTATTCTTCTTTATTATCTGGGCTTCTCGATAAACATGGTGTCGTTATTTGCCTTTTTAATCGTGCTTGGGATGATAGTCGACGATGCCATTATTGTCACAGAGAATGTCTATCGTCATATGGAAAGAGGTGTTGATCGTTATCAAGCTGCATCGATTGGGTCGAAAGAAGTATTTTGGCCAGTTGTGGTATCGACCCTTACTACTATTGCGGCATTTGTTCCTATGTTTGCAATAGGTAGCACGCTCGGTGAATTTATCAAAGTGATCCCCGTGGTTGTTTGTTGTGCTCTAGTGGGTTCATTGCTGGAAGCATTTTTAGTATTGCCTTCGCATGCTGGTCATTATTTGAAAGTTATTAAAAAAGATAGTTCATTTGTGGACTGGAAAGCCATACTTGATCGTTATACAGCACTCCTGCATTGGTCGAGTCTGAATCGTTATTTTGTATCTGTCATTATTGTGGGTGTTCTCGCAATCAGTTTAACCTATTCGATGACACGCCTGCCGTTTCAGATGTTTGGCAATATTGAGATTGGCCAGTTTTTTGTCAATATTGAAACACCCAATACCTATAGTCTTGAAGATAGTCTTGAACTTGCCTCTGATATAGAAAATCAATTATCTCAAGTTATTCATGAAGATGATATTGATACATTAATAACTAATGTCGGATTAACCTTTATTGATTTTAACCGTTTTAAATTTGGCAGTAATAAAATTCAGTTTATTGTTGATTTACAAAAGCCAGTACCAAGAGGTTTTATTGAGAAATTCATTACGCCAATCGTTAGCCTTGGTTTTGCTAATTTTGGAACGCGAGAAAAAGCAGCGAGTGATATTATTGATGACGTACGAAATGAAATACTAATAATGCCAGGTGTTCAAAAGATGAGCATTTTAAAGCCGGACGCAGGTCCTGCTGGTTCTGATATTGAAATAGGAATTGTCAGTTCTGATATTGATTTGTTACAAAAAAAAGCTGAAGAACTGAAAAATTATTTACAAAAAATTCCCGGTGTCAAAGATGTTCAACACGATCAGGAACCTGGCAAGCTGGAATATAAATACGAACTCAACGAACGAGGCAAACGGCTCGGTTTAACACAATCACAATTGGCCAATGTGGTTCGCAGCGGATTCATTGGCAATGAAGTTGTACATGTAACCTGGAATGAAAAACGCATTCCTGTTCGTGTCATCTACAATGATGCAATCAGAAAACAATCCTCCAGTCTGGAAAATCTTCCCGTTGTTTTGCCTAATGGAGAAACGGTATTTTTAGGCGATGTTGCTGATATAAATATTGGTCGAGGATTGAATCAGATCAGACGTCGTGACTCACAGCGAATGGCTAAAATTCTGGGTGAAGTTGATTCGAAAATAATTACTGGCATACAAGTCAGCAATAAAATTAAAACAGAATTTGATGGAGACAAAGCAATAGATTATAAGTTGATTTATCTCGGTGAAAAAAAAGATGCAGAAGAATCTTTTGCTGGAATGTTTCAAGCATTGATTATTTCATTGGCGGTCATCTTTTTTATGTTGACAGCCTTATTCAAATCACTACTTGATCCTATCGTGATAATGATTACGATTCCGTTTGGCATGATTGGAGTTGTTTTTGGTCATGCTTTGTTTGGCTATAATCTACAATTTTTATCTGCCGTAGGTGTTCTGGCTCTGTCTGGAATTATTGTTAATGACTCTTTGATATTAGTGCATTTTATAAAACGATTGCGTTCCGAAGGTGTGGAACGGATTGAAGCGGTTATTGAAGCAGGTCGTGTTCGAGCAAGACCAATTTTGTTAACGACCATCACTACTTTTCTGGGCGTTTCTCCATTAATCTTTTTTTCCACAGGTCAAACAGCCTTTCTTGCACCAATGGCAGTTAGTCTCGGATTTGGTTTATTATTCGCGACCGTTTTAATCTTATTGGTTTTACCATGTATGTATCTGATTGCAGATGATATACGCTGTAAATTTTTCGGTGACTATAAGACTGGTGATAAGACCGTCGTCTGATGATTAGCAATGACTGAGCGTGTTGTTATTATTACTGGATGTTCGAGCGGAATTGGTTACCATGTGGCAAAGGCCTTAAATGCACGTGGTTATCGTGTGTTTGCTACTGCGAGAAAAAAACAAGATGTAGAAAATTTAACAAAACAAAATTTAGAAAGTGAGCAACTGGATCTTGCTAATTCATCTTCAATACAATTTGCTGTTGAATCTATATTAAATAAAACAAATGGCCGAGTTTACGCTTTGTTTAATAATGGTGCTTATGGACAAACCGGTGCAGTCGAAGATCTTTCTCGTGATGTGTTGCGTGATCAATTTGAAACAAATTTGTTTGGTACACATGAGCTGACTAATTTGATCATTCCAGTCATGCGCCAGCAGAGTGAAGGTCGTATTATTCAAAACAGTTCTGTTCTCGGCCTCGTCGCATTGAAATACCGTGGTGCTTATAATGCCAGCAAATTCGCGTTGGAAGGTTTGAGTGATACGTTACGAATGGAATTGCATGGCAGTGGTATTTACGTTTCATTAATTGAACCCGGACCTATAAGAAGCCGCTTTCGGGAAAATGCTTTCATAGCTTTTCAAAAAAATATAATAAAAGACAACAGTATACATAAAGAAATGTATCAGGCGATTGAACGAAAATTACAAAAAAAAGAGGATGTTGTTCCTTTTACGTTAGATCCTGATGCGGTGCTTAAGAAAGTAGTTCATGCACTGGAAAGTAAAAAGCCTAAAATACGATACTCAGTGACTAAACCGACCTATGCCTTTGCATTTTTAAAACGTGTTTTACCCAGTCGTGTGATGGATACTTTATTAATAAATGCTTCTAGTTCAGAAAATAAACAGTAATTTCTGTTCATTATAATTGAATCTATGACTGGACTGTTTTTTGCACACCTCGACCTAGCTTGCAATTCTTTGTGAATCAGATGTCTTTTCAACTTTTTTGTTTCGGCGGTTACCAACTGCTTTAGCAACGACAACCCGATCTCTGCCATTGTTTTTTGCTGTATATAGTGCTTTATCGGCTGACTTTATTAGCGTGGATATTTGTTCACCATTATCAGGTAGATACGAAACACCAAATGAACAGGTTATGTTTGGCAGTAGTTCTCCATTATATATAATTTCAAGATTCTTTACGCCTTCCCGAATCCCATTGACTCTTTTGAGAATGAGTTCCTTTGAAATATCTGGCATGGTTATGAGAAATTCTTCGCCACCATAACGACAAATAATATCACTTCCACGAATGAATTCGTTGAAAAATTTTGCAACTTCAACTAAAACGAGATCACCCGCGTCATGACCGTAATTATCATTGAAGGTTTTGAAATGATCAACGTCAGCCATAATGACACCGAGCCCGGATTCTGCACGTATACATCGGGTTAATTCTCTTTCCAGGTTTTCCTCCATGTGTCGGCGGTTATACAGTTGAGTAAGTGGATCACGGATAGATTGATTTTTAAGGGCTTCACGTAATTTCAAACTAACCAATGATAATGCTAAATTGTCAGCTGTTGTTTTGACGAGTCGTTGACGTGAATCGAAAAAACGTTCCTTTTCTTCCGTATCCATATGATCCGGAGGCGTGCCAATTTCGAGATGTATCATGCCAAGCATTTCACCTTGGGCAATGATGGGTACACAGGTATAACTAATCACGTTATTTTTAATGTGTTCGCAACATAATTTGTTGTCATCTTCCGTGGCAATGTGTTCCCTGCCTTGTCTCAATGACCAACAGTCATCAGGCGCGATAATGGGTGTGCTTTCGACCAATTTTTTCCCCCAGTGCGCCATGGATTCAACCAGAGTTTTACTTTCGTTAAATAAATACAGAGCGCCAGAACAATCAGGAAATATTTTATCGGCGTAATGAGAAATAACAGGATAAGTCTCGGTTAAAGTACGACAAACCTGTAAATAGGAATTAAGCTGGTTTATCAAGTCCATTTCATGATTGTATTGAATGAGTTCTCTATGTGATTTTTTTAATTCATCTTCGGATGATTTGCGATCACTAATATCCGTAGAAGAACCAATAAAACCTGAAAATTTTCCCTCACTGTTAATATAAGGTTCGCCACGGTCAAGAATAAATCGGTATTCGCCATCGCGTCTTTTCAGACGATATTCCATTTCAAATGCTTTATGTGTTTGAAATGCATCGCTAAAAATATCCAGACAATATTTTTGATCTTCAGCGTGTAGGGCATTGAACCAGGCTTTTCCACCCATATTCTCCACTTTTTCCCGACCAATGAAATTCATATATCTGCTATTTGAGAATATATTGTCTCCGTTATTGTTTGTGAGCCAAAGCATGACGGGCGCATCTTCAGCCAGAGTACGAAATTCAATGGCATCGGCATCTGATAATTGGGCTTTTTTGCTTTCTTTTTTCATAGTTATCTAGAAGTTTGTTTCAATGTCGTGATAATTCTTTAAAATTTCGATATTCCCCGGTTATATCGACAAAATAAAAATTGACTTTAGGGATGTAGGTTCTGAATTGTGTTTTATAGTGTAGATTCTGGATTTCTGCTGCATTTTCGAGATTTGATGCATCAAAACTGCTTAGCACGCTAAAATATGCAGGTTATTGTCTGAATGAATAGAAGAATTGAAACAACGTTGCTTGCAGGGGCGAGACTAAAAAAAAGAAAACAGAATTCGCAGAAAAACACATACCCTGCTACATAGTGGGCTTCGGGTTATCCGGGTTTTTGCGATAGAATGAGACCATGTGACCGATGGATTGGATCAAGTCTGAGTGGGTTCTATCACAAATAGCACTGACCATCTCCTGGCGTGATGCTTTATCAGCGGAGGCGATCTTTATTTTAATCAACTCGTGATGTCCCAGTGCTGATTCAATCTCATCAAACACATTATCACTCAAGCCTTTTTGTCCAATCCAGATGACAGGTTTTAGGTGATGGCATTGACGTTTTAATTTACGTAGCTGTTGTTGATTCATTATTAATAGTGTTGATTATGAAAAATTGTCAATAGGCACTGAATAATAACCTATTAATCGACTTAATAGGGAATGATGTACATTCAGGACTTGAATATTATAAATAGCTGGGTTAGCCTTATTGCTACAGGATGTTGTTATTTTCAATTAATCGATAAGGAGTTCGATCATGTCTAAATCTCTATTACTTTTCCTATTATATTTTTCTCTCGCTTCATTTCAGACACAAGCAGACACGTTGTTATTTGAAGATTTCGAGGATTCTCTCGTAACCTATACAACTAACATTTCTGAACTTTCCGATTCTGATATGGATTATTTTGGTCGTGTCGCCCCGGATGGCATTGCCATCGGCAGTTCGATCATGTTTACGAATCAACAGGGTTCCGGCTTTTTCGCTGCGATGGATACCGATGGTTTAATGGGTGCTCCTGATTTGGGGGTTCTAAGTTTTATCATTAATATTTCAGGGTTTAATAATCTACATCTCTCTACCTTGTTCGCTGAAGATGATGCCGAAGACGGTAATCAAGACTGGGATGCAAACACGTCATTTCTTGCGCGTTATAAAATAGATAGCAATCCAATGCTAAATTTGCTTGCTTTCGAATCTGTTGGTAGCACAAATACCGAGCCTGCATTGGATAGTGATTTTGATGGTGTGGGAGATGGTGCCAGATTAACGGATGTGTTTACTGCCTATCAGACAGATATTGTCGGCATGGGAGATATGTTAACCCTGGAATTTATATTGAATAATTTTGACGCAGGGGATGAAGACATTGCCTTCGATAATGTGTTAATCACAGGTGATCCAGTTACAGCACCCGTGCCGATCCCAGCGGCGATCTGGTTATTCGGAAGTACACTATTCGGTTTGTTGACGATGTATCGAAAACATCAGTAATGATGCTTTTCTCACAGTTTGCGTCGGGCCTGAACAGCTTCTGCCAGCATTGTGATGACAGGTTCTGTCTCAGCAAAACCAAGGCAGGCATCGGTAATGCTTTGTCCATAGGTGTTTTCACCGTCAAGGTCGTAATCTTGTCGGCCTTCAACCAGATGGCTCTCAAGCATGATGCCTGCAACGGCATGACTGCCAGATGAAATTTGTTTAGCAATGGACGATGCAACTTCTGGTTGGCGACGAAAGTCTTTATCGCTATTGCCATGACTGCAATCCATAACAATGTGTGCTGGTAATTTTGCCTCAGCCAGTTTTGATATAACCGGTTCAATCGCCTCTGGTGAATAATTAGGGCCGCTGATATTGCCACCGCGCAAAATCACATGGGCTGTAGGATTGCCGACGGTAGAAAATATTGCGGAAACACCTTGTTTAGTTACTGAGGGGAACCAGTGTGGATGACTGGCAGAGCGAACCGCGTCCAGAGCAATTTGTGTATCACCACTAGTCCCATTTTTAAAACCGACCGGCATGGACAAGCCGGAAGCCAATTCACGATGGATCTGGCTTTCGGTCGTGCGTGCACCAATAGCAGACCAGCTAATAGCATCAGCAATGTATTGCGGAATGATCGTATCTAAAAATTCGGCACCAGTAGGCAAGCCAATCTCTAATACATCCAGTAACACTTTGCGTGCAGTACGCAAACCTTTATTGATATTAAAGCTACCATCCAGATTGGGGTCGTTGATCAAACCTTTCCAGCCGATGATAGTCCGCGGTTTTTCAAAATAGGTTCGCATACATATTAATAATTCGTCCTGATAACGATCCGCGAGAGGTTTCAGTTTATGGGCAAACTCAAGTGCGGCTGCCGGATCGTGGATTGAACAAGGGCCTACGATCAAGAGTAGGCGATCATTCTTGCCTTGAATAATATTCCCGATGTGTTCTCGTGATTCAGCAACTAGTGATTCTGCTTGCTCAGTCAGTGGTAGTTCTTCAAGCAGGATAGCCGGTGGTATCAGCGGGCGAACATCTGCTATACGTGTATCATCAATATTGAACATGTTTGCTTATTCATCGTTGTGTCATTTTATCAGTTTCTGAGTATATCAAAAATTGCCCAATGCAATATTGGTAAACGTTATTAAATCTTTTAAATGTTTTGATGTTTGAGGAGGTTGAGAAAAAATTATGTAAGGATAAGCCGCTCGGCGACTTAAAATAAGACTTTCGTCACAATTCTCATAATTACCTTGAACTTGTATAACCCTATTTGATCAGTAGTAACTACAATAGATAGGAATAGTTAACCCAAATATTTGTTTTAAATTTGGTATGAGGACATAAAAAATGAAAGCGAAAATTATATTGATGTTTTTAGCTTTGATACTGACACAAACAGTCAGTGCCGAAGATGATAATCTAACGCTTGACGCAGCAATTGGTGGTGCCGTAGGCGGTGCGATTGGTGGCGCAGTCGGAGCTGAAATCGGTGACCGTGAAGGTGCAATTATTGGTGCAGGAGTTGGTGCAGCTGTAGGTGTGGCTATTAATACATCAGATTCTTCTAGCGATAATGATGAACATAGGCACTCTCAAGAAACCGTATACCACGATCATTCACACCCAAAAAGTAAATTTTGTCCTCCAGGCCAGGCAAAGAAAGATCGTTGCTGATTTTAGTGTTCTGAATATTTTCAGAACGAAGCCCTGCAATTGCAGGGCTTTTTTTTGTAGTCTGAAATTTCTTTCTGAAAAAACCTAGTGTTGAATTGGTTGACTGTGGAATTACAGTTTGACCATATATAGCTGCAAGGTCAATTCAGATAATTCACCCATATGGGTGAACCCATCACTAAATATCATGAAAATGTTATCCTTCTATGTAAAATGAAGAGAGATCTCGAAATACTTTATTAATATTTTAATTGATGGTGAGTCAACTTAATGAAATATAGAGTAAATCGACTATTCTACCCATTCATTAGTCCAATGATATACGGACACTACTGCCCCATGATCAATAGTTAGCAATCAAAGGAGAAGTCAATGCTTATAAATAAACCAATAGTAAAAACGTTTTCCTTGTTATTCAAGGAAGGACAGCCAGAATTCATAACGGCAAAAATACTTTCTGATTATCTATATTATATATCTGCCCTTAATGCACTTCTCTACCAACACTCAGATGATATTTCAATTGAAGATAGTGCAAATGATGTGCTACAAAGAATTAGTAAGTATGCACGTGAAACAACATCTAAAGAAATGTATGAACTTGAGTTGAATGAATTAGACCTGCAAGTAGAAGGTGCAACAAAAAATAGTCCGTTTGTAATAATTTTCACCGGAACAGTTTTACTTCTTGCCGTCGCTATTATAATTTCAGGCGGAAAAATAGATGGAAAAATAGTTGGCGTGGGGGAGATCAGTGTAAACTTACCTCCGATAGCTGATGGCCTTAAGAAATTAAAAGAATTGTTCGAAGGTTCAAAATGATTGCTAACAAACGGCTCTGATGACTGATATTGAAAAAATCATCTTAGGAGCATTCGGCGCTATCACTGTATATGTTATTGGTCAAATTTTATCGAAGTTCTTTATTGAGCCACTTCATGATCTCCGGAAAGAAATTGGAGATGTACGGTTCAATCTGGCATTCCATGCCACTACTATCCATACACCTATTGGCCGAACGCAAGAACGTTCAGATCAAGCAAAAAATGCATTAATGAATAATTCGTGTGAAATGATTGCTAAACTCCACGCAATTCCACTTTTTGCAGTTTCTCGATTTGTTGCCTTTGGCGTTATTCCTCGAAGGAAATCAATTGAGGATGCAGCCATTCTATTACGCGGTCTTTCTACATATTTTCATGAAGAAGGAGAACAGGCTATAAATTCACTCGATAATATCGATAAAAGGGTATCAAAAATAGAAAAACTTCTTGGCCTTAAGCCACTGGAATAATTGAAATGCCATCTAACAAATGTTTCAAATTCTTTCGCTTTGCTCACTGGCGCGCGCGAAAAACGCGCCCCCTTTATGCAACACGTAAGGGCTTTTAAAGTATGGAAGAAAAAATTATAGAAGGTGTAATAATTGGTGCTACAGGAGGTTCGCTTGCTGGCATCATGGTTTATTTGATTCAATATCTTCATCAAGAAATAAAAGATTGTTGTGAGTCAAAAAGAATTAGAAATTGGTTAGAAGAAAACACAAGCAAGGACACATGGCGTTCCACCAAAACAATCGCTAGCTGGACAAACCTACCATTAGATAGAGTTCAATTTTTATGTAGTCATGATGAATTAGTGAAATTATCTACTGGAGAAAAAGAAGATATGTGGGCATTGAGAAGCAAAATTTCAGAGGCTACATTTGAATAAATGCCCTAACAAGTCACTCCACACGCGCGTCTTTTCGCGCGTCCGTGAGCTTAAACGTTAGGCTGCTTATGGATAAGGATATAGAAAAAATAGGTATGTTTCTTACAACCTTTAATGAAATAGAGGCACAAACGTATGTCGTTTTGAATTTGCTACCAAATGATAAGTTGAGGAAGTATGCATTAAACATCGATCGCTTCGAAGCTCGAATTAGATTTCTGCAAGCTTTATTACAAAATTCAAGTCTAAAAGACAAAGACGAATATCATGATTTATTTAATAGAGCTTTATCCCTCAGTACATACCGAAATCAGTTAAGTCATAATCCCTTAAGAATTAATATATATCAAAACAGTAAAACTAAAGAATTCACCCTTACTTCTGAAATAAGTCATGCAAAAAAAGATATTGCAATTCCACAAGTAATTGAGCAGCTCGATACAAGACTAAAAGAGATAAGCGCTATTTTTTATGAGCTGTATAAATTAACTTCAGAGTATACAATAGTTGAGTAATAACAAGTGTTAACTATAAAAAAACAGACTAACAAATCATTTAACCACGGACGCCAAAAAGTGGCTCAGCTGATTTTGACGTTAGAGTGAAATGAAGCTCTCTAAGCTGTTCGTACTATTGCTATTTGCTACCAGCGGGATTGCAGCATATCTCTTTGCTAGTAGAGAATTTCTTCACCCAACAATGCAACTTGCATTTGCGTATTATTCATTGTTTGTAGCTTTTATCGTTTTTGCAGTCGTTTGTGTTTCGCTATCTGTAAAGATGGGGCGACTTACACCTGGAGATGTATGGGTCTTTAAGATCCTTGATCTATGGTATTAATTTCTAACATTAATCTTTCTATCATCTGTATACAACTCAGAGAACCAATTAGATAATGGTGGCCAGGGACAGAATCGAACTGCCGACACGGGGATTTTCAGTCGCAATAAATTATTAGAATTTAAGGTGAAAATATATTCACCCTGTACACTTACCAAGTTTTTAAATAAAAAAACCTATATACATCATATATATAGGTTGTTTTAATGGTGGAGGCGGCGGGAGTTGAACCCGCGTCCGCAAGCACTCCGCCTTCGGCTCTACATGTTTATTCTATCTATTAGTTTAGCTCTACATTACCCGACAGACAGGGAAAACATAGAGCGAGTTCGGATAAGTTTTAACGAATCCACACCGAACATGCTTCATCGCGATCTTATATGAGTCGACCCCGGTTATCTGAGCGTATAAGCACACATCAGGCCGAGGGCACTATGCTGGTTATTAAGCAGCTAGGGCGTAGTTGTCGTCGTTGGCAACTATAATTGTGCAGTTGGATTTACGAGGTACTCTGCACCTCGACATGCACCTCAGGTTTTGCTACCCACGTCGAAGCCAAGTACGCCCCCGGGGAAAGATAGTTCATAGCTATTAGCCATTAGTTATCAGTATAAATACCTAAAGAAGAGCTAGAGTATAGCTCATTTTCTTAGAGCTGCACGAACTATCAAAAGTTCAAATACAATTTGGCTAATGGCTAATGGCTAATGGCTAATGGCTAATGGCTGCCTTTCAATAACCGTTGTTTCTGTCGATCCCAATCTCTGTTCTTTTCGGTTTGTCGTTTGTCGTGTGCCTGTTTACCTTTGGCCAGGGCAATTTCCAGTTTTGCTTTGCCGTTTTTCCAGTAGAGTGCCGTGGCAATAAGGGCGTAGCCTTTGCGTTCAACCGCACCAATGAGCCGGTTTAATTCGTTTCTATGAAGTAATAATTTCCGATTACGTTGCGGCTCTGGATTGATGTGGGTGGAGGCAGTGGGCAGGGGAGTGATTAATGTACCAAATAAATAGGCCTCATTATTTTTCAACAGGACGTAGCTGTCCCTGAACTCAACTTTGCCAGCTCTTAGACTTTTTACCTCCCAGCCTTCAAGTACTAATCCAGCTTCGAAACGGTCTTCCAGGATATAGTTGTGCCGTGCCTTTTTATTCAAGGCGATAGTATTTGAATTTTGTTTTTCTTTTTTGGCCATTATTCTTGCGGTTTGGTCTCATTCTGGGAAGAGCGCAAGTATATACTTATGATACCTGAATATACATTTTCAGATATCATGGGTATAACAGGAATATTATTGATTCAGGGCGTTTTTCATTTTTTTCCAAATGAAAAATTATTATTTCATCTGTTTTTGCATAATGGCCAGGGCAGCCTGGTTTCTCAGAGTCTTGAAGAATCGTAATGCCTCCATTGAGACTTGTGTTGTACCATCGTCCATGTCTGCATAGATAACTCCGAGGACACGTTTATTGACTATGACAGGATAGAGTAATAGAGAACGCGGAGCAGTCAGTTTCCGTAACCAATCAGGGATTCGATTTTTGTATTCTGCTGAATTCACATCAAGAATTACAAAATCTTTACCTTTCGATACCGTTTCGTTAATGACATCATTTCCTTTACCCAATGGACATTTGAATTTAGGTATCAGTTCGGTAATAGTCTTGCCATATCCAAAGCGGCCAACCAAAGTGCTATTTTTATTATCTCGTAGACAAAATAAGACTCGACTAAACCCCATGCCACGATAAATTGTTTCCAGAACCATGGTAAGAACACTATTCAGATCATAATCGCCCAACATGGAGTTCGTGATTTCAGATATACCATTTATCAAAATATCCTGGCGTGCATTGGCTTGTTCGATTTCACCTTCAAGATGAACGTTGGTTTGTAAATGAGATGGAACTTCATCTGCTCCATTGATACCTCCGGTATTACCCATCGCATCAGCGGGTGAATTGGTAGTTGACAGATCGGCAAACAGTTCGATATTAGTGGTATCAATCTGAAGAATGCGTGTAAATTCTTTTATTTCCTTTTTGGAATCGTCAATTAATTTTTCTATCTTGTCCTTATCTACGCCAATACAATTTTTATAACGATCCAGTAATTTTTTTAATGCATCATCTTTATTGCCTTTTATCTTACCAATGGCACTCAATTCATTTGAGAAGCAAGTCAATTGTCTGACCAGCTCGTATTCTTGCTCCGTTTTTTTTATTTTTCCTTCTGGAAGTTTGTCCATAGAATTGGAAATGACATCCGGTAATTTCCATTCACTAGCAATACCTTTTCCGAGTTCACTATAAAGAAGACCCAGGACTTTCTTTACGGCTTTTTTTTCTTCCAGTCCCTTATTTACGATCAGGTTAACTATCTCCTGATATTCTTCCGGGAAGTAATAAATTGTCAGGAGGTTACCCAGTTCATGGAACATTGAAGCAATGAATACTGTTTCAATAGTATCTTCATTTTTTAGTTTCATGTTTTTTGCCTGTTCCCTGGCAATGATGGCACTCATCAAGGCGCTGTATATACCCATCTTAAGCTCATTTGCCTGTTGATCACTTTTTAAATGTTCAAACAGGATGATACTCAGTGCAACAGCGCGTACTTGTTCAAAACCAAGAATAATAATGGCGCGTGAAACAGTTGTTATCTCTCCACCAAATTGTCCATAATAAGATGCGTTCACCAAACGTAAGAGTTTTGTTGTTAATGCAAAATCTTTCAGGATAACATTGGATAATTCATTTGCTGATGATAGTGCGTTCTTGGAAGCTTTCTGATTGATTTCGGAAATGTGACTGGAGATAGCAGGGAAATCCTGTTTACGCTGCATTCTACGCATTAGGAATTCGAGTGTGCTATTGATTTTTTTATTTGCTTCTGGTGTGGCTGCCTTTTCATTTTCATCGTCGAAACTCTTCAGGTATTCCTGTAACTCCTGCTTCATTTCATCCGCGCTTTTATAGCGCTTATTGATATCCTTTTCCAGGGCTCGCATTACAAGACGATCAAGTTCAACATCAATATTATTATTGAATTTCGATGGTGGCAGGATGTTTTCATGGCTGATTTTATACATTACAGCCATATGATTTTCAGCAGTAAAGACCATTCGGCCGGTCAGCATTTCATGCAGTATCAAGCCGGTAGAAAAGATATCAACCGATGGACCTAGCGATTGCCCGGAAAGTAATTCCGGAGCCAGATAATTTACTGTGCCTGCTATGGCATCGGTGGATGTGGCCGTACCAATTTCTTGTGAAATACCAAAGTCCATCACCTTCGGATTATCATCATTATTGATCAGGACATTCGATGGATTGATATCACGATGGACGATGTTTTTGCTATGCGCGTAATTTATCCCGTCCAGAATCTTACAGATAATTTTAACTGCGGTGAGCGATTGAAATGGATTACCGTCATCCATGCGTTTTCTCAACTGGTCGCCTTCAAAATATTGATAAACCAGAAAAGGTACATTTTCATGCGTGCCGATTTCATATAATTGTACTATGTTGTCATGGTGTAGATTGCTTACGTTCCGTGCCTCCTGTGCAAGATTGGAATCATTGCGTTTTTGTGACAAGGTTTTGATAGCAACCTGTCTATCAAGTTTTGAGTCTTTTGCAAGATAGACAACTCCCTGAGCACCATGCCCAAGTTGTCGAATAGGAATGAATCGACCGATCTGTTTTGGGAGCCGGTTCCCTGAGCTTAATTGTTTGGCAGTTGAAGTCATAAATTTAAATAAATGCGGTTGCGACTATAACGGCAGATATGGGAGAAAACTGAAGCCTCAAGACAATGAATATGAGAATAGTTGTGAAGGTGTTCGAATTCCCGCAAAATATGCTTTAAAAAGGTGGGTTCACAATGACAACTAATCGCACATCCATTCACGGTCAATGGTCTTCTCGCTGGGTGTTTATCCTTGCGGCGACAGGTTCAGCCGTCGGGCTTGGTAACATCTGGCGTTTCCCCTATATCACAGGCGAAAATGGTGGCGGTGCGTTTGTGCTGGTGTATCTGTTATGCGTTGCCTTGATTGGTATTCCGATCATGATCGCCGAGATTATGTTGGGCCGTCGTGGTCGACAAAGTCCTATCAATACCATGCACACTCTGGCAGAAGAAGAAAACCAGAGTCATCACTGGTCTTTGATGGGATGGATGGGTGTGATTGCAGGGTTCCTGATCCTGTCGTTTTATAGTGTGGTTGCAGGCTGGACGATTTTTTATATCATTAAATCAACCTTCGGTGGATTTTCCAGTATGAATCCGACTGAGATAGGAGAGCTGTTTGATAATTTGCTGGCCAATCCTGGCCAGTTATTATTGTTTCATAGTGTGTTCATGATCCTGACAGTCTGGGTCGTTAGTTTTGGTGTAAAAAGTGGTCTTGAACGGGCGGTAAAATTTTTAATGCCATCGTTATTCATCCTGCTATTGGTGATGGTAGGTTATGCGATGTCCACCGTTGGTTTTGAACAAGGGATCAATTATCTGTTTAAACCAGACTTCAGTAAATTAACTGGCGGTACTGTGCTGGCTGCCATGGGTCAGGCATTTTTCAGTCTGAGTCTGGGCATGGGCGCGATCATGGTTTACGGTTCTTATTTGCCGAGCAATACTTCAATTGTCCAAACCAGTATCATCATTGCCTTAGCCGATACATTGGTTGCTATTCTTGCGGGCATTGCAATTTTTCCATTGGTATTCAGTTTTGGTCTTGAACCGGGTAGTGGTCCGGGTTTGATTTTTGTAACCTTACCAATCGCCTTTGGACAAATGGGTGTAGGCCAGTTATTAGGCACGGCATTTTTTATCCTGCTGATGTTTGCTGCCTGGACATCTTCAATTTCGTTGTTAGAACCAGCCGTGGCATGGTTAGCAGAAAATCGTGGCATGAGTCGTATGAAGTCTTCGATATTCGCAGGTCTGATAGCCTGGATACTGGGGATAGGCTCGGTGTTGTCATTTAATCTCTGGTCTGATTATAAATTTCTGGATATGACATATTTCGACGTTATGGATAAAACTACTTCCAATATTTTGTTGCCATTTGGTGGGTTGCTGGTGGCGATATTCACTGGCTGGTTGATGCACAGGCAATCAACTTTTCAGGAGTTATCCATTACTACTCTGAAGTATGGTATTTGGAAAATCCTAGTACGTTTTGTTGCGCCAATTGGCGTGTTGTTTATTTTCCTTAATGCTATTGGGGTTATTGGTAAATAATTTAAAAATATCTTTGTTGTGACGACGATCCATAAATCTTCCGATGTTCCTTTTTCTGCGGAACAGATGTACGCCCTGGTGAATGACATTGAAGCGTATCCTGAATTTCTTCCGTGGTGTTCTGAGGCCACTATATTTCAGGAGGGCACACACAGTTTAACTGCAACGGTTTCATTGCAGTCGGGAAAGATCAAACAGGCTTTTACTACGGATAACATTATGCAGCCGGGTTCATCAATCGAGGTGAAGCTTGTCAAAGGACCGTTTAAACATTTGTCTGGCATCTGGCATTTTAAAGATCTGACCGAATCCCAATGTCGAATCACTCTCGATATGTCGTTTGAATTTAATAATCGTATTATCAAGATGGCTCTGAACAAAATTTTCAGCAAAATTGTCAACTCACTCGTAGATGCCTTTACAAAAAGAGCGCAACAACTTTATGGTGAATAATATTAACGTCGAAATTGTCTACGCCTCAGAGCAAGATGTGACTTCAATATCGCTTGTGATGGAATCGGGCTCGAGCATTGAAACAGCTATAAAACGTTCTGATATATTAGATAAGTATTCGGAAATTGATTTGAAAAATAATAAGATAGGTATATTTAGTGACATAAAATCATTGGATGATATTTTGCAAGAAGGTGATCGGATAGAAATATATCGTCCTCTCAAGATCGATCCCAAACAAGCTCGAAGACAACGGGCGTTAAAGAAACCGTCTTAGACACACATTCTTAACATTCAAGGAACTTTCTGATAGCAGTGCTTACTAATATTATTATCTGTTTTTTTCTTTCAATGAGCTACACTTTGAACTATGCGTAATCTGTCTAAAATAATATTTTTCTGCATACTTTGTAGTTTTGCATTTACTGCCTCTGCTGGCAGTATTCTGTGCTGCCTTGATATGTCTGATATAACAGATACCCAACAAAACCCTGAAAACACAACCAGTAAAAACTGTCACAGCGATCAGAACCCGTCTTCAGATGAGACACTCAATGATTGTTGTCAGGATATGAATTCATGCAGTGGTTCGACATTATTCATCTCAAACGCATCGTTAATAACGATGCAAGCGACTCAACAAGCCGTTCAATCGCCATCACAAGAACAACTCGTTCTCAATACTGATTCCCCTCCAACGCCCCCTCCAAAACTGACTTATTAAATTCTCTGTGAATGACAGTGGTGCAATATTTTTTTGCATCAGTGTGTTTGTAATAATTTAATTATCTATTTTGTGAGGTCGCTATGCGTGTCCATCAATTTATAAAAATTATTGGTGTATTTTTAATATTTATTCAATCAACTGGCTTATTCGCTAATGAATTAACGTTGGCAGAGGCTGAACTGATTGCATTGGATTCTGATTTTATCAGTAAGAAGTACAATGCCCGCTCAGAAAGTTTAAAAGAACGTGCTATTGCTGATGGACAATTACCCGATCCTGAGCTGAGTTTTGGCATTGCTGAAGTTCCGCTTAATAACTTTAATTTCAATGAGCATGAAGACACTGAAGTACGTTTAGGATTTAGTCAGGCAATTCCACCTGGAGATACATTGAAATATCGTGCTGAACGTACGAATTCTATGGCAAATATTGAGCAGGCACGTATGTTAAATCAACGTTTGCTCGTAATTAATAATGTGCGTGATGCTTATGCCGAATTATATTTTCAACAAGAAAAAAATCGCTTACTTGAATTAAACCGTGATTTATTTACGGAAATGGCAGATATCACGGAAAGACAATATGCCGAAGGTCGGGATAATCAATACGATGTGTTAAGAGCACAACTCGAATTGTCCTTTATAGAAGATCGGATAGAAGAAACAAAGGGCATGATCGATGTTGCACAGGCGGAATTATCAAAATGGATACAACAGGAAATGCAACTAGACAATTATCTACAATGCTTCCGCAACTATCTGCATTACGACCACATAAAATAATAATAGAGAATGCCCGGTTTCATCCCTTACTCGCTATAGA
Source organism: Gammaproteobacteria bacterium (assembly GCA_965250225.1). Lineage (GTDB taxonomy): Bacteria > Pseudomonadota > Gammaproteobacteria > Eutrophobiales > Eutrophobiaceae > CBDEUK01. The sequence goes on along the minus strand of CBDFNQ010000036.1, from coordinate 1,481 downwards.
GGATGCTAATGTCGACGCTGCACAAAAGTCGGTTGCCATTGCAGAAGAACAATATAAACCAAAATGGATGGTCGATTTTATGGTAACTGAAAATACAGCCAGCAGGTTTGATTTGCAGACGGGCCCTGACTTTGCCGGTATATTTTTCAAAGTGTCATTACCACTCTTTACGGATAAGCGCCAGGATAAGCAATTGCTTGCAAGTAAAAATGAAGAGCTAGCAAGGCGTTTCAATCGATCTGATCGCTTACGAGAATTAGTTCGTCAGGTTGATGTTGAATTTGCGAATCTCACAAGACTTGAACGCAGGTTAAATCTTTACCAACAAAGAGCAACAATTGAAGCAGCACAAACACAAGATGCTGCATTCAGTGCTTATCAAAATGATCTTGCTGACTTTGAGACCTTGGTTCGAACAGGAATACTTGCGCTGGATACACAACTTGAAATGTTAAATATTCAGACAAAATATTATAAGAGCCACATCAAGCTGTTATATCTTTCAGGAGAGTCACTATGAGCCGTAAGTTAATAGCAGGGTTATTAATAATAATCGTCGCCGGTTTTTCTACAGGACTCTGGTTTGGATGGTATGAAAATTTACTGCCGAAAAAAGAGACGGCAATGGAACATGCAGTAAAGCACCTGAATTCATCTTATTACTGTCCTATGCACCCGCAGGTAACAAGTCATGAACCGGGTCGTTGTCCTATCTGCACAATGGATCTTGTGCCTTTAGTCAGTGCTGAGAAACAGACTGAACCTAAAATTCTTTTTTATCGACATCCCATGGATCCAGGTATTACTGCTGAGACTCCGCAAAAGGACAGTATGGGTATGGATTTTATTCCTGTTTATGAAAGTGATAAGACTGATTCAACAAGCATCATGATTTCTCCAGCGGTGATTAATAATCTTGGTGTGCGCACGACTAAAGTTGAACGTAAAACGCTACCACGTCGGGTCGATACGGTGGCTTATATCAGTCCGAATGAATCATTAATCGGACACGTACATTTGAGAACAAAGGGTTGGATTGAAAATCTTACCGTAGACACAGTGGGTGATCGTGTCAAGAAGGGACAGCTTTTGTTTACGCTGTATTCGCCTACATTGGTTAATGCTCAGGAAGAATACTTAAAGGCATTAGAACGCAACAATGAAAGATTAATCAATGCGTCGAAACATAAACTGAAATCATTAGGAATATCATCTTCGCAAATCAACAAACTCACTCAAACTCGTGAAGTTAAACGGACAATCAGCATATATGCACATCATGACGGTGTAGTGACTGACTTGATGGTTCGCGAAGGCATGTATGTCGAACCGTCTACTGAAACTATCTCGATGGTTGATTTAAGTAATGTGTGGTTGTTGGCAGAAGTATTTGAACAGCAGGCTGCGTGGATAGAAGTTGGACAAGAAGCCGTCGCAAAGATACCTTCTTTACCTGATAGAACATGGACAGGATCGGTTGA
>CBDFNQ010000035.1:0-194108 GCA_965250225.1 Gammaproteobacteria bacterium | reverse complement strand
TCACCAAACGACTGCCACTCATTCCCAGTGGGTGACCCAGAGCAATCGCGCCGCCCTGAGGATTAAGCCGTGGATCATCGTCTGCCAGTCCCAAGTGTCGGGTACAACTCAAGGTTTGTGAGGCGAAGGCTTCGTTCAATTCCAAAACATCCATATCATCCAGCGTCAGATTCAAACGATTCAGCAATTTGGTGGTAGCGGCAACCGGACCGATGCCCATAATTCTCGGCGGCACCCCGGCAACCGCACTGCCCAATATTCGCGCTTTAGGTTGGAGGTTATGAAGCTTAACGCCTGCTTCGGATGCCAGTAATAATGCAGCCGCACCATCGTTTATGCCTGACGCATTTCCAGCCGTTACACTGCCCTGATCAAAAATTGGTTTTAATAGGGTCAGTTTTTCCAGGCTGCTAATTCGTGGGTGTTCATCCTTATCCACTGTAATTGGATCACCTTTGCGCTGGGGGATGACCACAGGAATAATTTCCTCGGCTAGCTGGCCATCCTGCTGTGCATTGGCCGCTTTGGTCTGGCTCCACATAGCAAAACGATCTTGATCTTCACGACTTATCTTAAATTCCAGCGCCAGGTTTTCAGCAGTTTTCGGCATGGCCTCGGTACCGTATTCACGATCCAGTTTTTTATTAATAAAGCGCCAGCCCATGGTGGTGTCAAACATTTCCTGGGAGCGGTCAAAACCGCTATTGGCCATGCTAATAACAAACGGCGCACGGGACATGCTTTCCACACCACCGGCAATAATTAAATTTGCTTCGCCTGACTTGATCGTTACTGCTGCACTGCCAATGGCATTTAAACCTGAACCGCACAAGCGGTTGATGGTGCTTGCGGGCACTTCCTGTGGCAATCCTGATAATAGCCCGGCCATCCGCGCGACATTGCGGTTATCTTCTCCAGACTGATTGGCACAACCGAGTATCACATCATCTACTGCTAACCAGTCAACATCGGGGTGTCTTTTCATTAATGCCGTCAGCGGAATCGCCGCCAAATCATCGGTTCGTACAGCGGCAAGACTACCACCATAACGGCCAATGGGCGTTCGTATCCCGTCGCAAATAAAAACATCCGTCATAATTCAATCACTTTCAAATATATAAAATGTATTAGGCTATCTTTGTTTATGTTATCGCACTTTTAATTTTACGAAATCCAGCTAACATGACTTCAACCAGTCGATCAATTTCGTTTACCGTCATTACTGTTGAGAGCGTACCGGTACAAGTATTGATCATCATAATGCCGTTATCGAACAGGTGATCCAGCAATATCAGTAATCGTCTGGATTCTTCCGTGGAGACAAATGCCTCTCGATAATTATCTGGCGGTTCAGGCTTCATATGAACGCGGAACATGGAACCCTCGCCTGTTACGCAGGCTGTGATATCCGCGATCTGAATCGCTTCAGCGATTTGACTGCGTGCGTAATCGGCCAATCGGTTCAATCTTTTTACTGCCTTATCGTCAAACAATTGCATTGATACAAGGCCTGCTGTCATGGTGATCGGGTTTGCGGAAAAGGTGCCGGAATGGGGAAATAAAAGCTTATCCGCCAATGGATCCATAACAGCCATAACCTCTTCACTACCGGCCAGGGCGCCTACTGGAAAGCCACCTCCGATCATTTTACCCAATGCAGTTAAATCGGGACGAACATCGTACCACGTCTGCGCGCCGCTATAATTTGTGCGAAAAGTAATCACTTCATCATAGACCAGTAGCGATTTATTGTTACGTGTCCACGTGTGCAAAGCCTGAACAAACTCATTAGTTGCGGGAACAAGACCAACCCGATGCGGTAAGACATCGATTAAAACACAGGCTAATTCATCTGCATATTGATCAAGTATTGCTATGGCTGTTTCAACATCGTTGAAAGGGATAACGATCACATCATCCAATGCCGATTGTGGCGTACCGTAGGCAACCGGCACACTGGCGGGTCTTTCAACTTCCCCCCAATTATCAGGCTTTGAGGTTTGGCTTATTTCGGCATAGTCGTAAAGGCCATGATAGGCACCTTCCACCTTGGCAATCTTTGCACGACCTGTGAATGCCCGCGCTGCCTTTAAACAACTCATGACCGCTTCAGTGCCTGAATTTACAAAACGGATCTTATCGAAACCACCGTTGCGATCACACAGATGCTCGGCGTATAGAATTTCTACCTCGGTCGCTAGTGTATAGGCCGTGCCTTTTTGTAGTTGTTCGCTTACTGCAGCAACCACTTGTGGATGGGCATGCCCATGGATCAGGGAAGCCATATTATTGGCAAAATCTATACGCTTTACACCTTCGATATCGGTGACATAACAGCCCTCACCTTTTTCTGTATAGAGTGGATGCGGTTTACGTAAAACCGTATTGCGACTGCAACCCCCGGGCATACTATTCAGGGCGCGCTGATAAAGCGCCTCACTTTTTGACTGCGCCACGACTTTTTTCGGCTGTACTGCTTTCATGTTATCACTCACCCGTCATATTCAGGCATTGGCTGTTTTTGTTTGCGACTCATTAAATACTAATTCGCAAGCCGTTCTTTGCTGTACATAATTAAAATCAATTCCCGGCGCCAATTCCACCACGATAAATCCTGTCGGCCTGACATCAATCACCGCCAGATCGGTATAAATGCGACTGACCACCGCTTTTCCTGTTAACGGATAACTGCAATATTCTACCAGCTTCGGCTCACCGGATTTGGTGCAGTGTTGGGTGATCACATAAATTGTTTTCACCCCGGCCACCAGATCCATCGCGCCGCCGACAGCCGGGATCGCATCCGCTGCCCCCGTTGACCAGTTTGCCAGATCACCACTGGCCGATACCTGCATGGCTCCCAGAACACATAAATCGATATGACCACCACGGATCATGCAAAAACTGTCGGCATGATGAAAATAGGCCGCACCCGGGATGGCAGTGACCTGTTTCTTGCCAGCATTGATCAACTCGGGATCTTCCTGACCGGCTTGTGGTGCAGGTCCCATACCCAGCAATCCATTCTCGGTGTGGTAAATCACTTCCCGACCTTCAGGGATATATCGGGTCACCTTTTCCGGGATACCAATACCTAGATTGACATAGGCTCCGTCTGGAATATCCTGTGCGGCTCGTTGCGCCATTTCGTCACGACTCCAGCCGACTGTCTCTGCTGTCATGGATACGTCCTCCCCTCATTGACTAGTCTTGATTCCTGCATGGGGTTGCCGACCGTAACGATACGATGCGTAAAAATTCCCGGGGTTATAATAATTTCCGGATCAATCTCACCGACTTCAAGCAGCGCGTCGGTTTGCACGATGGTCTTCTTTGCTGCCGACGCCATGATTGGACTGAAATTGCGTGCAGTTTTGTTATAAACCAAATTGCCATAGCAATCAGCCCGGGCACATTTAAGCAGGGCGAAGTCCGCTGTTAACCCATATTCCATAACATAATCACGCTTATCAAATGTTCTGACTTCTTTACCTTCTGCCAATGGAGTACCAACTGAGGTTGCGGTATAAAAAGCCGGGATACCAGCACCGCCCGCCCGGATGCGTTCGGCCAGCGTGCCTTGTGGAACCAGTTCCAGTTCAATATCACCACTACGGTACATATCGGGAAATACAGTTGAGTTGGCGGTACGCGGGAATGAGCAAATCATTTTGTCGACCCGTCCACATTCAATCAATGCAGCCAAACCTACATGCCCGCTACCGGTATTGTTATTGACCATAGTCAAATTTTTTGCGCCCTGATCAATCAGGGCATGGAGCAATTCAACAGGACTGCCGGCTTCACCAAAACCACCAACCATGACCACTGCACCATCGAAAATATCGACGACGGCCTCTGCTACTGATCCCACTTGTTTATCGATCATTAATTACTACCTTTCCGATTTCAGTATCTGCAAAAATCTTTTTCACTTAATTTTATCGGTATACCAAGTATGACTTATTCATATTATTGATTAACGTTACTCCAGATTGGCTACATCGCTTCTGCGAGTTTGGGTGATGTTTGATTTTCCGCAACATCATCAAAAAATCCCGCTTCATCGAACAGCACCCGATCGTTATAACCGCTAAACCAGATTGCTTCCGGGTTACAACCCAATATTGCAATTTTACCGCGATCCGATGCTTCCGCCGCGCCACGTAATAATTTCAGTATGACAACGCCGTTTTCACTGCCGGGTAAACCGGCTACAGGTTTATTGGTCACTGCCGCCACTTCGGTCTTTCCCTTATAATGCGTAATAGAAAGCCGGGCATGGGTTTCCACACCGGACAAACCCTTTTGCGATTCATTGAGAATTCGCCAGGCCTCTTCGATAGGTACATTAAAGGCCTTGTGACCAATAATATCCCTGCCACAAAAGTAATAGTGGTTTTCAACACCATTACGCTTGAGTTCACGTTGCTGAATGCGCAATGCATCTGGATCGTTATTGACGCCGTTAATAATCGGTGCCTGATTATCGACATTGATCCAGTTACGGCTGCGCAATTCCTTAATAGCGCGTTTGGTACTATCCACCCAATGCAGACCACCTTCCGGATCATCCATGTATTTTCCATTCGCATCTTTTTTCAGGAATTCATCTGGATGATTAAAGTGGATCATAATTCTTAGACTGACACCCGGATAAAGCGCGTGGAATTTGTCCATCATGTCGAAGAAGCTGTCGTCGAAACGATCAGGATAGAATGCCAGTTCCTTGGTGCCAATTCGGATATTTTCAATACCCACCTCGGCCAGTGCTGACAACCATGCAGCGATATTTTTATTACCCAGTACCATGGGATCACCACCCGACATCAGGATTTCCCGCAGTTTTTCCCGACCCGTTTCTGGATGGATACCATCGTTCTCTGCAACGATCTCGTTGTGCTCTTTTATGTACTCGACAATCTCACCGATCTGCGCCAGACCTTTTGGCGCCACAGTTCCATCAGGACGTTCTACTTCTTTTCTGGCAATCAATTCTTCGCGATAACAAAAACGGCAATGGGCTGAACAGGTTGATGCCACATAGATAAGACCTAATTCGTATTTATGAATCAATCCTTCTACCGGACAGTAGTCCATTTGCTTGCCCGGATCGGGAGCACCATCCAGATCAAAGATTTCTTTCGGACTGGCCTTCACCAGAGTCTGCAAGGCGGTACTGTTTTTAGCTAGTTCGAAATAGTGACGGGTTATTTTTACCGGCATACGCTGTTCGATATCGCGATCCGAATCACGCAGATCCACCAATGCCTGTAATTCAGGTTCTGAATAAAAGGATTGCATATCCTCTGCCACATTCTTGTCGATGAATTTTTTCAATCCATTGACAATTTGGCGCTCATAACTGCCTTTTTCTACTGAATCTATAAAGTCTTTTTCTGTTGTAGAAGGTTGGTATTTTTCTTTTGTTGACATAATCATCACCAGGTTATTCTGTATGTTAATAGCTAATTTGCATTCCAAACACTAATCGATAATCTTTTTTGACAGATGCCAATTAGTCTTTAAAAATTGTGTTATAATTAATATATTGGTCATAATTTAGAAAATACACAAACTAAATTACTTCATGAAGTAATGAGTTTTTGTAATAGATTATGTTTTTGATCTGAGGCAATGGGGATAGAACATACCTCACTTCTCTGTTGACGATTCAGAACCCTGTGACAAGGCCTCATCTTTTGCATATTGTTGCATGCTCTCAATCACTGAACTTGATGGATGGATGGATGTTGGTGTAATGACGCCTTGTTGATCGAGAGGCGTGGCAGCTTCTTTTGTCATTATATATAAGGCAAAAAGACCTGTTAACAAATGGACAACGCCCATGCTCCAGAAAAACCCGTCATTGCCAATATAATTCATCACCGTGGCCACCAAAACAGGGCCTATCACTGCACCTATCCCACTTACCAGAACTAGTGCACCACTTGCGGCGATCATCTGCCTGGGCTGTAGGTGATCATTGGTGTAGGCAATACAAACAGAATACATGGGCAATGCAAAACCACAAAAGACAGCGACAGCTAAAAACAGTATTTCATTTGATATTGCGGAGAATGGCACACAGGCAAAAGCAGCTACCGCAGTTAACAAGGTGACGATGGTAAGGACAATCCTTCGATCAAATTTATCCGATAGAGCTCCTATAGGCCACTGAAACAGAATCGTCCCTACCACAGCAGCGGTCATAAAATAGGAAATATTTTCGACATCGAGACCATGGCGCTGTCCGTATACGGGTCCCAGTGCAAAAAATGTCGCCGTCACCAGTCCAACTACAAACATGCCAACAATCCCAAGAGGGGATATTTGATATAACTCTCGTAATCTAATGCCCACAGATTCTGAATAATGTGGCGGTGCTCCCGCTGATAATAACAAGGGAACAACTGCGATTGAAATCAGCACCGATGTCACTATGTAGAGTGGATATTCCGTTGGCTCTCCCAAATTCAGACATAATTGCCCAAGCCCCACACCTAGATAAGTGACGACCATATACAAGGAAAGCAATTTACCGCGCGATTCATTGGTGGCCTTATCATTTAACCAACTCTCAGCAACAACGTAGAGTCCGGCGAAGCAAAAGCCACTGATCAAACGGAGAAATATCCATGCCGGAATGTAGACAAAGACAGCATGGATCAAAATAGCTGCTGATGCGATCGCAGCAAGTGCCGCAAAAACTCGAACGTGCCCTACCTGCACCATGATTTTAGGAGCCATGATCGAACCACATAAAAACCCGATATAGTAGGAAGACATGATTAAACCAGTGGTGATGGTGGTATAACCTTGCAGATCCGCCCTGATGGCGAGCAACGAACCCTGTAAACCATCACCAATCATGAGTATGCCAAAACCAAGCAACAGCGCCCATGACGAGCGAATGGCAAATAAAAATGTTGTTTGGTTTGGTTTATTTAATTGCATGCGTAACACCTGGTTGAGATATGCTGCGGCACAGTCACTAATATGCAGAGTTTTATAAACTACTACGATGATCAGGAACAGTAAAAAAACATGACTGGCAACAACACACTAACTTGCCTGCTGACGTAGTTTAAGTCAAAACTTATGTCGCCTCATTATACATGGCAAGATAAGCATGGTCTTATCAACGCGATTCAAAAAAGTGTCTGTTTTTACCTGAGGCAACATTTCTTAGCCTGACACAATCAGCCACAACTACAGTATGAGAACACAGCGAGAACATATGCTTATACCTCATAGAATTATCTAATCCAGCTAATAGAGATAGATTCAATATTTTGCTTAATACATTGATATATTGGAGTAATTATTAAGTTTGGACAAACCACTTTACTTCATTGATTCATGATATATAGTAATGGACATGTCTAATCAAAAGCGACTCATACCCAGCACCAGCATGCTCATGGCATTTGATTCTGCCGCACGAACCGGCAGTTTTACCGCCGCTGCCCGAGAAATTAATTTGACCCAAGGTGCCGTCAGCCGACAGATCCATGCGCTGGAAGAACAACTAGGTATCACTCTCTTTAGACGAATACGTAAATCCATTCAGTTAACTGAAGTCGGTATAATTTATGCCCAGGAAGTACATCGCGCACTGCAGCTTATTCGCAATGCCACCCTCAATGCGATCACTAATCCGCTCAGTGGTACCTTGAATTTAGCCATATTACCCACCTTCGGTACACGCTGGCTAATGCCGCGTTTTCCAATGTTTTTACAAGAGCACCCCGATGTCACTGTCAACTTTGTCAGCAAACTTGCACCTTTTAATTTTCAGGATGAAAACCTGCATGCCGCCATACACTATGGCAGACCCGACTGGCCTGCAACTGAGAGCACTTTTCTAATGGGAGAAGAGTCAATTCCGGTTTGCTCGCCAAGCTTGTTAAATCAACACAGCATTAACACGCCTGCCGATTTGATCTCACTGTCACTGTTGCGCCTGAGCAGTCGCGCCAATGCCTGGGAGAACTGGTTAAGCTCAAATGGGGTCAGTGTACCTGTGGGACAAGGTATGCTGTTTGAGCAATTTTCCATCATTGCCCAGGCTGCCGTGGCAGGTCTTGGAGTCGCTTTGCTACCCAAGTTTCTAATTCAGCACGAGTTGGACAAAGAGGAATTGATTGTTATTTTTAACACCCCACTGAAAAGTGAGGCTGGATATTATCTGGTATCACCAATTGATAAATCAAAATACGCACCCGTCACCGCCTTTCGTGATTGGTTACTTAAAATGACTGGTCAATGATTAAAAATTTATTTGTACCTAAATTAGCAGAATAACAAGTAATGAATTCTAGCTATTCTTCCTACCCAAACGCTTTTCAATATAGTGTCTAATATCGAGACTCAAATCTTCCATTGGTGCATAAAAGCCTGACTTGAATGCACGGGAACGCATTCCTCGTTGTACTTTTTCACAGATGGTCCAATCCTGTTTGTTTACCATATCCCAAAAACCAGTGGCGTCGGCGGGATTAAAATCGGTTTTATTTATTTCATCAGGATGAAACAGGAAATGACAATCAATAATGGTATGTTCTGCGTCTTTTGGAAACAGAATAAACACAGCCGCGTGATCACGGGCCAGACTCAACATCATATTAGGATAAGCCAGTTCACCGTTATGTCGGACTTTTTCTTCTTCATTTAATTTCGGCAGAGAGGCACGGTTTGAAGTTCCGGTAACAGAATAGGTGTCAGTCCCTTTACGCTGTAGAATGCCTCGTTCCCAATCCAGACCTGCGGCACCATTTTTTTTGAATGCGGGAACGATCTCACACAACTCAGGGTGAACCGATCCGCAATGATAACATTCATTGTAATTTTCCAATATTACCTTCCAGTTTGCTTCAACGTTATAGCGGATTCTTTCCGCCGTAAGCAAATTTTCCAGCTCATAACGTTTTACCCGCTCAAGAATGTCATTGAGTTGTTTTTCAAATGTACCATTTTCAGCCGATACCTGTTGGTCAAGGTTTAAAAAATAGAAGCCTCCCCAGCATAGCAAGGCCACTGGATAGAGTGAAAAGTTCTCTTTGCAAAAATCGTCGTTTTGCATAACATGGGGTGCTCCCCGCAGCGTACCATCGAGATTATAGAGCCAGGCATGGTAAGGGCATTTGATCGAACCTTTAAATTTACCGCAAGGGGAAGAACCCTTTTCTGATAACTCGCTACTGTCAACCAGTTGAGTCCCTCTATGTCGACATACGTTATAGAATGCATTGAGTTTACCCGCTGACGTGCGGGTGACTATGATGCTTTCGTCGGCGATATTCACCAGTTGGTAGTCGCCGGCTTCGACAATATCCGATGTACGTCCGGCACAGAACCATTCAGAATGGAAGATATGTTGACGTTCCTGTTCAAAAATCCCAGTGTCAAAATAATATTCTTTCGCTAGTGTTTGTTCTAAACTCATTTTTCTACCCGCCTGTTATTTTTAAAGACCATTACTCAAATAAAATCCTTTTGATATAAAAAAAATATTTATATGTTATTAGCCGCACTGATTAATTCCAAGCTAAAGCCATGGGCATAGCTCCTTTCTATATACACTTCAAAACAAGACTCGGCCATTCTGTATATAAAAATATGAAAATGGTTGTAAATCGTGTGGCCGCAACGATCTGCTGCGATCTCATTTGATCGAAAATCCAGGGGACAGCCCAGGGACATTAATTCACATGCCTTATCCCCTTCAATTTGATAAATGAGGCGGCTATCGGAAATATCCGTGATGGCATTATCCGGATCATTGATGAGCGGTTTATCTGTATTCGCACAACGGATGAGCCAACTCCCCGGTCCAAACCAAAATACGCGACTTTCCTGATCGCCATGAATCACCGTATTCGCTTCCATCGGAATAGTCATATCAAGATTTGTAACGATCTGCTGAAGCGCGGCAGGGACAGTGTGACGCGAGGAAAGGTGTAATAATGCGATGCCCTTTTGTTGTGAGATTTTTAAATCCTTGTCAGCGAACAACAGTGATTCATTTGTATCGTTCATATTTATACCTGTATCTAGTCGCGTAACCTGTCTCCGGCAGGATCGTAAAAGCACGGATTCACTACCTTGACAGGGACGATTTTGTTGTCACGGACGGGATCACAAACAAAGACGGTCTCATCGCGTCTTGCTTGTCCGCCTTTAATCATGGCAAGTGCAACGGGCTTGTTCAAAGCGATGCTATAGGCGGCGGAACTGATGTGGCCGATTGATGCACCAAAGCCGGATGCGTTTTTTGTTGCCAATATGTGCGCACCTTCACGTAGTTCAGCATTATCGTCCGCGATTAAACCGACCAGACTCAGCCTGTCATCTGCGTGCAGTGCAGGACGCTTCAAGGCAATACGGCCGATAAAATCTTTTTTCTTGCTTACCATCCGGCCCATGCCTAGATCGTAAGGTGTTACGCGGCCATCTGCATCAGTGCCCATGCCGATAAAACCTTTCTCGACGCGAAGCATGTCCAATACATCCAGACCATAAGGTGTAACACCATATGCCTTGCCCAGGTTGAGTAACTGGTTCCACAGTTTTGCGCCTTGGCTTGAGGGTATGTATATCTCATAGGCCAACTCGCCGGAAAAACTAATGCGCATGATTCGGACTGGATAGCCCGCTAGCGTACATTCAAGCATGCCCATATAAGGCAGCGCTTCGCTGGATAGATCCACATCGGGAAACAGTTGGCACAAAAGTTCTCGGCTTTGTGGGCCGGCCATGGCAAGCGCCGCCCATTGCTCAGTGACGGGAATAATATTGACATCCAGATCGCGCCAGACCACTTCCAGGAAAAATTCGAGATGTTGCAAAACCTGTTCAGCGTTGCCCGTCGTCGTGGTCATGAAAAAATGATGTTCCGCCAGTCGCGAGGTCGTTCCATCATCCAGGATCATGCCATCTTCACGCAGCATCAAACCGTAGCGGCAACGACCCACAGCCAGTGAATCCCAGCCATTGATATAAACACGGTTAAGAAACTCAACCGCGTCCTTTCCCTTTATTTCAACTTTTCCCAATGTAGATACATCCACTATACCCAGCTTATTTCTAACCGCTGTCATCTCACGTAGTACGGCGACTGAGTTGGATTCACCCAGCAGTGGATAGCATTGCGGTCTGAGCCACAGCCCATTGGGCACAAACACCGCTCCGGCTTTTTCCTGCTGAGCATGCATGGGACTGAGTCGTTTTGGCTCTAACCGTGTTTTTATAGCAGAACCGGCCAGGCTGCCAAGGCTTATGGGTGTATAGGGTGGCCGAAAAGTAGTTGTCCCCACTTCAGGGATCGTCTCTTGTCGATGCCGAGCCAGTAATTCCAATCCGTTTATATTGGAGGTCTTGCCTTGATCCGTTCCCATCCCCAGAGTGGTGTAGCGCTTTAAATGTTCTACCGATATGTAACCTTCCGTGTGTGCTTGTTTGATATCATGGGTGGTGACGTCGTTTTGCAGATCGATGAATTGCTTGTATCGGGATTGTTGTTGGGGACTTGAAGGGGTTGGATCGGTTACCGATACGGCATTCAGTCCATCTGTTTGCTCTGGAATGCTCACAGATTCGCCCACACGAAAACCACATAGCTGCGCCATCTCTGTCCCCGCCTGGAGTCCGTCCCGGATACAATCGCTTAACCCGAACAGGCCGCGTGCCGCCCCCACAGATCTTTCTGCCTGTTTACACTCAGCCGGGACAAAGGTAGCCAGATCCGTGTCGTAACGGGCACGACCGCCGGACTGTGCATGGAGGTGGATGACCGGAGTCCAGCCGCCGGAAACGCAAACAAGATCGCATGACATACGCAGTGACTTGCCGCTTTGTAGCGCATCAACCTGACTTATTTCAACGGCGTTAACCGCCTTTTTGCCATAGGCATGTGTGATGGTGCTATTTTTTATGACCTGGATATTTCGTTCCGATACCGCCCTGACTAATGCCGAGTCAGGGACTAGCATTAGCCGTAGATCAATAATACATTCGATTTTAACACCGCCATCATGAAGATCGATGGCGCTGTGATAGGCGCTATCATTATTGGTCAAGATCACGGCGCGACGACCGACTTTAACGGCAAACTGGTTCAGGTAGCCACGGGCAGCACCGGCCAGCATGATGCCCGGTAGATCGTTATTGGCAAAGGTGAGAGGACGCTCAATCGCACCCGTTGCCAAAATGACTTGCTTTGCCCGGATGCGCCAAAGACGTTGGCGGGGCATACCATCGACAGAACCCGCTTGACTATTGATATGATCGCTTAGCCGCTCGAGACAGGCGACAAGATTATGATCATAGTAGCCAAAAGCGGTTGTACGGGTGAGCATGAGCACATTGGGTCGGTCTTTTAATGCTGCAATGATCGGCGTAAACCAGTCAAGCGCCGCTTTATTTTTCAGTTGCATCTTGTCCCGTCGTAACCAGCCACCTACCTCAGCTGCCTCTTCGACGAAAATGACCCGGGCGCCGGAACTGGCCGCTGTGTGTGCAGCAATAAGTCCCGCTGGCCCCGCGCCAACCACCAGTACATCGCAGTGTTCGTGTTTTTGTTGGTAATGATCTGGATCTGCCTGTACTGGAGAATCCCCCATCCCGGCGGCCTTGCGGATCATCTTTTCATAACCTGGCCACAACCAGCGTGGTGACATAAAGGTTTTGTAATAAAACCCGGCCTTGAGAAAGGCGGACAGCTTATCGTTAACGGCGAGCATGTCGAAATTCAGGCTGGGCCAGCAATTCTGGCTGGATGCACTGAGACCTTCATAGAGTTCAACCTGGCTTGCGCGTGTATTTGGTTCTGTGTAGGCACCACGTTCGAGTTGCACCAGGGCATTAGGTTCTTCAGAACCAATGGCAAAGACGCCACGGGGACGGTGATATTTAAAACTTCGACCAATAAAATGCACGCCGTTCGCCAGCAAGGCAGAAGCAAGGGTGTCACCCGCATAGCCCTGATAGGCGTTGCCATTGAAGCTAAAGTTGATTGGCAACTTGCGGTTAATGAAACCGCCGCTGGATTTACGATGAGATTGGCTCATGATTCCGGCTTGCCTGGAGTACGATTTAGTGGCTTGCTGGTCTTGATTTCATGGCTTTGATTGTGGCGTTGCAGGCTAAGCCAACCACGACAACCGCCACTGTGCTGCCAAACCTCATGGTGAAAACCAATGTGGTTTGTTCTCAGGTAAAGCCGCTCAAGCATGTCTTTATCTGTCCCTTCCTTTTCATTACTGGCAGGGATGCCTTCTTCATCACAATAGTAACTAAACTCGTTTTGTGAGCGATCACCGCACCATGGACACTTTATCAATTGCATACGCTTTATCCTCAGTGTCTTTGTGGAAACGGGCCGGTTCCGGTTTCATCAATGGTTTTTCCCGACATAAACCTATCCAAATTAAATGGTTCGATGAGTGGATGAACCTGCTCATGAGCCAGGGTATGGGCGAAGGTCCAGCCTGACGCGGGCGTCGCCTTAAAGCCGCCGTAACACCAACCACCGTTGATGTAGAGTCCATCTATCGGAGTTGGACCCATGATCGGGCTACCGTCCATGGTCATGTCATTAATACCGGCCCATGAACGCATCATTCTCAGTCGGCTGAAGCTTGGGAACATGGTGCAAGTGTAGCGGGCAATATCCTCAATGCGTGGTAAGTTACCGCGTTGCGAATAGCTGGGATAATAATCCAGCTGCGCCCCCATGACGATCTCACCCTTGTCAGTCTGGCTGACATAGCCGTCAAAGGCATGACCCATTACCACAGTATCGAGTGCGGGCTTAATGGGCTCGGTCACCATGGCCTGTAACAAATGTGACTCAATGGGTAGACGCAACCCGGCCAGTGTCGCGACCTGGCTGCTATGGCCGGCAACTTCGATAGCAACCTTGTCGGCGCGAATAGTACCGCGGTTTGTCTTCACTCCCCGGATGCGACCTTTTTCAATCTGCATACCGGTCACTTCACAGTTCTGAATAATATCCACGCCATAACTGTCGGCCGATCGGGCATAACCCCAGGCCACGGCATCATGTCGGGCTGTGCCGCCCCGACCCTGTAACAAGGCACCGTGGACGGGATATCTTGTATCATCAGAGCAATCAAGTAAGGGTACAAATTTTTGCACCTCTTCCCGCGTCATCAATTCCGCATCAATACCTGCAATACGCAAAGCGTTACCCAGTTTAGCCATGCTTGCCAGATCGGCTTCGCTATGAGCCAGATTCAGTGCACCACGTTGACTGAGCATGACGTTGAAATTCAAGTCATTGCTCAGTGTCTCCCACAAGCCCAGTGAAAATTCATAAAACTGCGAGTTTTCTTCAAGCAGGTAGTCGGAGCGAACAATGGTGGTATTGCGACCAGTGTTGCCACCACCTATCCAGGATTTCTCCAATACGGCGACATCGCGAATACCATGTTCCTTTGCCAGATAATGAGCCGTTGCCAGGCCATGTCCACCACCGCCAATGATGAGGACATCATAAGCCGGTTTCGGCTCAGGATGTCGCCATGCCTGGGACCATGCTGTGTTTCCAGAGCATGCGTGACGCAGCAAATTTAATAATGAATATTTTTCCATTTGTGTAGAACCAATCAATCAAATCGGAAACTTTCTTATATGTTTTGGAGACCAAATTATGCATGAAAATAATCACTTATGCTTCTATCTACAGGGGTAGATTATTAGGGGTATATCGGAAATCACTGGCTGGGTCTGTAATAAAAGACTCGGAGTTTTTCAACTATACCCTGACAGTATAAAAAAGTGGTTAGATTTTCTATAGGACTAATGAGTGCCATAATATTTTCCCCTGCAAGCCATTTCTGATGAGGTCGGAAAGCATTATGAGGAGACTATATGGCTAATAATAGTGAATATGACGCGATTGTAATTGGTGCCGGACATAATGGATTGACCGCCGCAGCCTATCTGGCGATGGCGGGTAGAAAAGTACTGGTACTCGAAAGAAGGGAGATTGTCGGTGGCTGTTGTGTCACTGAAGAAGTCGATCCGGAATTGGCACCCGGTTGCCGCGTTTCAACCACGTCCTATATCGCCAGTATGTTGCGGCCGGAAATAATACGTGATCTGAACCTGAGTAAATATGGACTACGCATGGTGCCGTGTGAACCGGGATTGCAAATCGCCTTACCTGACGCGACAGTTATTCCATGGTGGTCGGATAATCAGAGAACATTGGCAGAACTAAAACCGTATTCAGTTTCCGATGCCGAAACCTTTATTCGCATCGATGAAGAGCTGAAGGCACTGGCTGCATACCTGCAACCGTTTTTTCTTGAACCACCACCGGATATCAACGCTAAGGGCCTGACACGGATCAAGCAATTGTATCGAGTCTTTAAACGCTTCAGGAAAATAAGTGGTACACAAATAGGGCAGATGAATTCGTTTCTTATGGGCAGTCTGGCTGACTTTCTCAACCAGCATTTTGAGAGTGATCAGGTGAAATCATTGATCCTTGCCAACAACACCTATGGTAAGCATGGTGGGCCATATCAGCCCGGCAGCGCAATGGGTCTGTTATTTCACCTACTCAGCGGTGGCTCTGAGGAGCAACAAGGCTTTTATGGCCACGTGATCGGGGGTATGGGGGCGATAACAACCGCCATGGCCACGGCTTGTCGTGAGTTTGGGGTGGACATCCGAACTTCCTCGCCCGTCGCCAGGATTGTCCTGTCGAATGGAAAATTACGTGGTGTGGTGCTTGAAGATGGCGAAGAAATCAGCGCGAATATCGTTTTATCAAATGCCGATCCAAAACGAACCTTTCTTGGGCTGTTGGACGCAAATGATCTCGATGATGATTTTCGCCAAGCCGTGAACGGTATCAAAATGGATGGGCCAAGTGCGAAGGTCAATTTTGTCTTGAGTGAGGAACCCCGTGTCAATGGTATGCCCGCTGATGCCGGGCCGGGACAACGTGCTTTATTTACCCTAGTGCCGACATTACAAGGCGCTGAAGATTGTTATAACATTTCGCAGCGCGGACAGATACCTGAAGATTTGTGGGTGGATTGCGTTGTTGCCTCGAACGTCGACAATACACTTGCACCGGAAGGTCGGCATATGCTTACCTGTTTCGTGCAGTATGTTCCCTATAAACTCGCAACAGGTAGTTGGGAAGAGAAACGGGACTATCTTGGTGACCTAGTGGTAAAGAAAATTGCGGAATACGCACCCAATGTACCAGCATCGATTATCGCCCGCCGTGTTTTTACACCACTGGATCTTGAACGTACATTCGGAATTACCGAGGGCAATATCTTTCACGGAGAGTTAAGCCTAGATCAGCTATTTTTTATGCGGCCACTACCTGACTGTTCCCAATATCGTACACCCATTGAAGGCTTGTATCTGTGTGGTGCGGGAACACATCCCGGTGGAGGGGTTACTGGTGCGCCGGGCTATAACGCATCCCATCAGGTGCTAAGAGATTGGTCTAAAGTGGCACGAAGTTAAAAATATTTACCCGTAATTAACCAATATAACCGGCTAAACTATATGTCACTTTTATTAAACGCTAAGTATGACGTTTAACACTCAAGTCACATCCACAAACAGTGGGACAATAAGTCTCCACTAGCCTGACTGAATGGGAGTACTAATCAAGTTAATTCAAAAATCGATACGACTTCTCTAATCCACTTCAATTAAACTGCTGTTGCATTTTTCCAAGACGTAAATGCGCGCTGTCTAAGCAATCGATAATACTCGGCTGAGATTAAGTGTCGACCAAGATTGAATTTATTTTTTTAGAAGAAAAACAGAAGGTGATAGAACATGTCAAAAAAACATAGTGAATCATTTAAGAACAGTGTGGTAGAGAAGATGTTAACCCGGGCACCGGAAGTAACCATCGAAGCTATTGCAAAAGAGTATGGCATAGCCCTCTCTACTGTGGGGAGATGGGTCAGAGAAACAAGACAACAATCATTAGGAAGCAACAGCACAATGAGCACAAAAGAGAGACGGCCACAGGATTGGAGTGCAGCAGAGAAATTACAGGCCATTATGGATTGTGCTGCATTAGACGAAGAAGCGGCCAATGCTTATTGTCGTCAACATGGACTGTATGCGCATCATATCCAACAATGGCAACAGGAATTTATTCAGTTCAAGCCTGACCGGGACAGACACGCAGAGCGGGGACAACTGAAAGCCTTACGGGAAGAAAATAAGCAACTCAAATCAGAACTCAGACGTAAAGAGAAAGCGTTAGCGGAGACGGCGGCATTATTGGTTCTGAAAAAAAAGCCCAGGCGATCTGGGGAAACGACGAGGACAATTGAGCATGGAGGAACAGCGCCAACAGCTGTTAACGTGGATAGAGGAAGCTCGTCAAGCCGGGGCACGTAAAGCCACTGCGTGTGATATCGTGGGCTTATCGGTACGTACCGTACAACGCTGGGAGAAGGCCGATAACTTACGCGATGGGCGTTTGGATGCAGATCATCAGCCGAGGAATAAACTTGATGATGTCATGCGGCAGCGCATTATTGAGGTGGTGAACCAAACCGACTATGCGGCTCTGCCACCGAATAAAATCGTGCCTTTATTGGCGGACAAAGAGATATATACTCAATCAACTTCAAGTTGCAGGATCGATGATCTGAAAGTTATCATTAATTCTATCGTTCAATGAGTCCGCGATATCCGGTAAAGTGTTTTTGAAAAAGTCATCGATTTGCTCACGAAATTCCTTGGCCGAATGGAAATAGTGGTTATTACGGACGTGTTCGTTCATCACTTTCCATAAACGTTCTATCGGATTCAAATTAGGACTATAAGGCGGCAGGATGTGTATCTTAATATTAAGTTCGTTTGCCTTTTCTTTAACACTCGCCGCCTTATGATAACCCGCCCCATCAACTATCCAGTGAAGGGTGTTTGCATCAACGTATTGCGCTCGTAATTTGGATAGAAAATCAACAATGCTGTCGGCATTAATCGTGTCATAGGTTTCTGTCACCGTGTTTGACAAGGCATTGAGTTCAATCGCACCTAATAGGTTAATCCGTGTGCGACTCGCGGTTGTTTTGATAAGCTTATTTGTCCCTCTCTTTATCCAACCGTGACTCAATTTCGTCGACTGTGTCGGATGCACGCCATCACCAAACAAAATAGGCTCATCAGCACCGACGTTTGCTTTCAATACGTCATACTGCTTGATAAAGGCATGTTGTTGTTCAACATCGGCTTTGGCGGGGATCCCTTTGGGTTGTTTATAAACAAATCCTTGACGATGCAACCATTTATGTAAACCCGATACCGTGTAGTCAACCCCATAACGGGTCTTGATGTAAGCCACAATTTGGTGGTTATGTTGATATAGATGTGCTGTCAGATGTGCGAGTAATTCGTCACATTGTCGCTTGCTTAATTTCTCCTCGGAACCGCCGTTTGCACAGTGCAATTTCTGCTCTCCGGTATAGTCCTTCAAGTGACGAAGTATACAGGTTTCATGTTTGCGCAAGGCTTGCGCTATCATCGTTGTGCTCCACCCTTCAGAATTCAGTAATACGGCTTTGATACGATCACCTTCCCGGATATCTCGCACTTGCTTATGTCGTGCTTCTAATTTCAATTTGTTTTCTGCGGTTAATTCAATCTTGCTCATAGGTGATAGACTGATCTCTTAATTCATAAACATCAAGCTCTTTCATCGATCTTGGGTATATACGGGTGAGCCCCTCAAAGGGGCAAAGCCCACCGCTAATGCGGTAAGTTTTGTTGATCGAAATATTTATCTCGTTCGCCCTGTGTTCGTATGTACTCTCGTACCATTTCTTCATCTAAACCTATTGTTGAAACGAAATATCCTTTGGCCCAGAAGCTTTCTCCTTTGTAATTCCTTGCCTTCCTGCCAAATCTCCGTGAAATCATAATCGCACTTTTCCCTTTGATGTAGCCACTACTTTCGATACCGGATACTTTGGCGGAATACTGATGCACATATGGATATGAGCACCCATCAATATGTCCCTCTTCAATCTTACTTTCTAGATGACTCGCTAACTCGTGAAGCATCTCCCCGATATAAGACCTAAAACTCCCATAAACAACCTTCTGACGATATTTCAGTATAAACACGATGATACTTACAATCCCATCTGCTATGGGACAAACTTTTGTAATCTCTCATTTCTATTTCCTTTGTTACTTTTGGTAGAGTAACTAGGATAGATAGACCGTGGGAACGGTCAAACCTTTGAGAGTCCCCCGGCAGAGCCGGGGGTTTACCTTATTTAATTAAAGGGTTATTTTTTTACTTGTATCTGATGATGGATATCTATAGCCGGAAGATTGTAGGGTGGCAGGTACATGACTCGGAGAGCAGTGACTTGGCGGCGAATTTGTTGGTGGATGTGTGTTACCGTGAAGGCCTTCAACGCCACCAGGTCGTGTTGCATTCAGACAATGGCAGCCCGATGACAGGGGCCACGATGTTGGCGACCTTACAACAGTTGGGTATTATCCCATCCTTGAGTCGTCCCTCGGTCAGCAATGATAATCCGTATTCTGAATCCTTGTTTAAGACCTTGAAATATCGTCCTGAATATCCCTCACTGCCCTTTAAGACATTAGTCGATGCACGTGAATGGGTCGCAGGTTTTGTCAGCTGGTATAACCATGAGCATCTTCATAGTGCGATTAAATTTGTGACGCCGGCACAACGCCACGCGGGAAACGATAAAACAATTCTGGCGAAACGCCATCAAGTTTATCAGGCAGCCAAAGCAAAATATCCGCAGCGTTGGTCAGGTAACACAAGGAATTGGGAACCTGTTCAGGAGGTGTTATTAAACCCTGATAAAGCCAATGAATATACATCTACGGTTAAGAGGGCGGCTTAACTATTTTTTACGTTTACGCGACAACTATCTTGAAATACTCCGGGCCTGCTAGCGGCTTCAACTATAGCCTCAGCGTCATTGGCATCGTTCTTATTCGTTTTGACAAAAGGCTTAACGAATTGAGGGCTAATTAGCTTGACGGTATGGCCACTCCTTTGAAAAACACGTGCCCAATAGTTTGTGCCTCCACGAGTTATAACTAAATCTGGTGTTTAGCACTTGAAAAGAAGCGGCGTATCTGGTTGATTTGAAGTTCGTAAAAACAATCAACCAACCAAAACGAGGATACGGCACTATGAACAAGAATAACGTTGTCGGTCTCAAAGGTCGAGACACCATTACAGATGCATTATCAGAGCTGTTACAAAGCGGGGCACAAGAATTGATCCAACAGGCCGTACAAGTTGAATTGGAAGAACTGCTTCAGCAGTATACAGCGCGTTTAACAACGGAGGGTAACGCTGCGGTAGTCCGTAATGGTTACCTGCCTGAACGAAAGATCCTGACAGGAATTGGGCCGGTGACGGTTAGGAGCCCCAAAGTACGCGCTAAATCAGGTGAACCCGTGATCCGATTGGATCTACCTTTGCCACAATCCGTCACAGGACGAAACGAGCAAGAGGCTGTCTGTCGCGTGACGGCATGTTGCATATGATGTTTAAGCTTGGAGAATGTGCACAAGGTAAATGGCGACGCCTAAGAGGATTTGATCACCTCGCCAAGGTCATCAAAGGTGTTCAATTTAAAGACGGTATAGAAGTGTCAAATAACAATCAGATCGCCGCTTGATTCAATTGGTCAAACACCAGATTTGACAATAACTCTAGTTATGGTGCTTGCCAGTTTATCTCGGCTAATCCGCTTCTTTAAAACTACTTTGCTTCTAGCATCAACACCATGCAGTTGAAATACGTTCTTTGCTATATCGATACCCAATGTACTAATATTCATGATAGAACTCCCGTTCGTTATTCAAATAATTGAATTTGAATAATAAGCTGGCAACACAATATTGCCAGACTAGTAGGTGGGATGGTTCATTACATTAGTACCGAATACAGAACATCTATTCCAGGGGTGTAATTAAAGAACATATTGGTCGATGAAGATGCTTATTTATTAGAGCTTAGTCACTATATTGTATTAGCCCCTATTAAAGCAAGACTGATTGTATTTCTGGTTAATACCTATGCTGGCGACACTTATTTTTATTGGAAATTAGGGCATTATTTTGGATTAAACTTTACTAAATGTTCGGAGAATTATACGAGCTGATCAAAAAGCGAATTGCCAAGCTTGCCCCATTTGACTCACAGTTAGGAGACATAGATTGCCAAAAATATTAATTAGAAAGGCAAACATTGAAGATGCGAATTTAATCCTTGGATTTATTAAAGAACTTGCAAGACATGAAAAAGCTGAAGAAAAAGTAATTGCATCAGTTGAAGATATCGAAAACAATTTTTTCAACAATAGTAAAACAATTGAAGCTATCATTTGTACTTATGACAATATACCTATCGGTTTTGCAGTATACTTTTTGAATTTCTCAACATGGCTTGGTAAAAATGGACTGTACTTGGAAGATCTATATGTTTCTCCAAGCCATAGAGGTACTGGGGCAGGAATGAAACTTTTAAAACATTTAGTTGCATTAGCAATTGAAAACAATTATGGAAGGATTGACACGGGAGCCTGTAAACCAAACTGTGTAACTGCCCGTTTTAAATATGAGGAGCCAACTGTTCCTCGAACTCAATCATAAAACGATTTAATGCTTCTTTCCAATTTCTGATAGGCATCGTCCATTTTTTAGAGGCGGATTCAACAGCCAAATAAATCACTTTTAATGCCGCATCATCACTCGGAAAGACTTTACGCGTCTTTACTGATTTGCGGATCACACTGTTCAAAGACTCGATCGCATTAGTCGTATAAATCACCTTACGTATATCGGCGGGATAATCAAACAGCGTGATCAGGTTAGGCCAGTGTGTGCGCCAGGATTTGCTGATCTGCGGATACTTGGCATCCCATTTATCGGCAAACCGTTCTAGCTCTAAACTGGCCTCTTGCTCCGTGGCGGATTGATAAATGCGTTTCAAATCTGCAGTCAATTCTTTGTAGTCTTTCCAGGGTACAAACTTCAATGAATTACGCACCATATGAACGATACACAGTTGAATTCTAGCATCAGGGAACGTTGCGTTGATTGCATCAGGAAAACCCTTCAGACCATCGACGCAGGTGATAAGCATATGTTTAACACCTCTGTTTTGTAGGTCTGTTAGTACGGACAGCCAAAATTTAGCACCTTCATTTTCCGACATCCACAGGCCTAGCAATTCTTTGTGACCCTCGATATTGATACCAAGAACGAGATAAATCGCTTTATTGATCACCCGTTTATCTTGGCGGATCTTGAGCACAATACAGTCTAAATAAACGATAGGATAGACGGCATCCAGTGGTCTGTTTTGCTACTCAACAACTTGCTCCGTCGCCGCATTGGTCGCTTGTGAAACAAGGCCGGCGGAGATCTCTGCGCCGTACATCTCGTCAAATGCCGCAGCGGTATCGCGTGTACTCATGCCCTTGGCATACAGGCTAGGGATCTGATCGTCCATGCCGGTAATGCGCGGTTGATTCTTCTTGACTAACGGCGGCTCAAAACTGGCATTGCGATCTCGCGGGGTTTGCAGGTCAAATTCTCCATGGTCACCTTTGAGCGTTTTAATGGAGTAACCATTACGACTATTGCCGCTGTGATGACCTTCTGGGGCGTTTTGTTCGTAGCCCAGGTGATGATTCATCTCTGCCTTTAACGCCGCTTCAACCGTTAACTTGGTGAGTTGTGCGCTCAGTGCATTCAGATCGCCCGGGGTTTTTAAATCTTTGGCGAGTTCTTCTGCCAGTGCTTGGAGTTTTTCTTGATTCATTGTTCTGCTCATTATTGTTTACCTTTGTTTAGGTTATCGATGATGAGCAGTTACACAAATTTATTTACAGCCTCATATCAAGCTTTAGTGATAGCTATTCAAGCCTACAAAAGCGCCATTGTTGTTTCTGCGTGTCAATTCCCGCATCAATGTAGCAAAACGAATTCCTGTGATTTGCATGGGACGCGGATCTCCTCGCCCCAGCCTTTCTCATGCAGTGCAATGCATTGAAGGTATTCGTCGCCTTTTTTTATATACTCTTTTATTTTCTTTTGCACATCAAACATTTCTTGCTCAGTTGCCATAAGAGCATTCGGCAGATCGGGTTTTTCAGAGACGATACAGGCTTTTTCCTTTTCGGTACTTTCTTCATCCATTGCAAACACACAGAGCGGCATCGATACAAGATAAATAAATAGTACTAGTTTAACGTTCATTTCGACCTTTACTATTCGTTAGCTGTATGTGCTGGATCTGTCTTGCTTTTTTGTACCGCTTCATTTTCATTTACCGCATCATTACTCAATAACAGTTTCTGTCCAATAGCCTCAACATTACTTTCATCCGATTCCAGTGTCTCTTTGGTTTTTTCTGCCAATTGGAATTTACTCTCTTCCAATACGCGCAGTCGTTCCAGTTCACTCAAGGTGTACTTTTCCCATTTCCTGGCATCACTAAAACTCTTTTTCGATTTCTTCGCTCCGCGAAAGGCTTGCAGTGCGCCTTCGAAGTCTTTGATATTGAATGAGGCCATGCCGAGCAGCATGAGGTTATTGTCTTTGCGTTTTAACTTGCCTTTCTCATCGGCTTTTTTGGCGGCATCGACGGCTTTCTTGAATTCGCCCGCATCAAAATACACCCCGGCAAGACGTGCGTATAACAGACCCTTGTCGGATAAACCGGCGGCTTTTTCCAGGGCCGGGATGGCTTTTTTGTGTTCATTTGCCTGCGCCCAGGCATTGGCCAGGGTCTCTACATTTTTTTTATTTTCCTTGATTGCATTTTGCTTCATTCCATTTGCGATGATCTTCCCCGCCTTATAGGGTATTTCCTGTCCCAGGTACATATAGGCTAAGTTTAACACGTCGGAGCCATTTTCTAAGCCGCCGTGCAGATAGATCGCATCATAAGTCGTCAGGCGTTTTTTCTCATTCCCCAACTCGCCATGCAAGCCTGCGATTTGTTTCATGTAGGTCAGTTTCGGATAGTGCTGTAATAAGGTTTCGTAGGTTTTTAAGGTGTTCTTGGTGTCTTTCTTTTCAAAATAGATCGCCACTTTCATGCGCAGCCAGTTTTCTTTGATTTTCTTGCCTTCGCCCTGCTCAATGTTGATGGCCTTATTCAGATTCTTTAAGGCCGGATCATAGGTTTTACTTTGATAATAAGCCTGCGCCAGCATGATGTGCGCGGTCGCCGTCGGTTTGGGAATTTCCTTTAACCACTCTTCCATAAAATTGATCACAGCAGGATAATCTTCCAACTGAAAGTACAGTTGCGCCAGAGTGTATTTGGCGGTCAGCTTCAAGCCTTCGGGCGCATCGGGCTCGGCGAGTAATTGTTTGTACGCGCCGATGGCGTTTTTGTATTTTTCCTGACTGGCGTAGATGAAGGCGTAGAAGTTCCACATCTGGCTCTTGGCGTAGCCGTTTAATTTGTTCGAGTCCTTGAGGGTGTCGAGTGTCTTTATCGCTTCGTCGTATTGACTGTTTTCGGTCAGCTCTTGTGCCTTGGTTAATACCTCGAATGTCTTCGTGTCAATCGCGCCGGTGGCTTTGGTGTCGTCTTTTTTCCTGGCATGAACCTGCGTTGAACCGAGCAGGACGGATGCGATCAACAAGACCGTGCCCAGTGAACGTAATGAGGAGTGATCAGCCAATTTTACCATACACTTAGTCTTCCAGCTCGAAGGTGATCTTGGTGCGCACGCCCGACACTTCAATCGGTTCACCGTCGACCACACGGGGTTTGTATTTGTAGCGCAAAGCCGATTTGATCGCGGCCTTATCGAAGGTGCCTTCGGGTTTGGCTTCCACAATAAACGCATCTTTGACCGTGCCTCGTTTGGTAACGGTGTACTCGACTATCGCGTAGCCTTCGATACCGCGGCTTAAGGCGCGTCTTGGGTATTGCGGGGCGACTTTGACGATGGGTAAATATTCACCGTCGGTCGCTTGCAGTCCGGCACCTATATTCAAGTCCAGTTTAGTCTGTATCTTGCCTGGAAGTCCCACCTGACCGACGGCGGCATTGCCATCAATTTCATCGAAGTCTTGCTCGGGGATGTCCGGTGGCGGTGTCTCATCGACTTCCGGTTTTTCCGGCTTTTCAATTAAACGCTGGATCTCGATTTCCACTTCCGGCATCAGGATGTCCGGCAGTTTTATGCGTTTTTCTGTGTCCAGCCGTTTGTCGGCAAATTCAATCAAGCTCACCATTAACACCAATAGCAACAAGGTCACCAGGGCCGCCTGGGGCAGGACAAACAGGGTTCTAAGCAGGCTACTTTGCATGGCTAATTTTTGATGTCCGTTGCCAGTGATATTTTCTCGTGCGGCACCACTTCCCGAGCCGCATCCAATACCCCGGTGAAGGTTTTCACAGACGCCAATTCATCCGCCTGTATGACCACGCCGCCTTCCGGGTTCTCCGCGTGCAGCCGTTCAATATTGGCCCGAACCGAGCGTATATCAACACGCCGTTTGTCTATCCAGATACTGTTGTCGGCATTGATCGCCACCAGTACTGTGGTGTTGTCTTTTTGCTCGGAGGTGTTGGCGTCCGGGCGATTGACTTCAATGCCGGCTTCCTTGATAAACGTCGCAGTGACAATAAAAAAGATCAACATAATGAACACCACGTCCAGCATTGGTGTCAAATCAACCGCACCTTCGTCGTCGCTAGCGGCATCGGAACTAAAGCTTCGTCTTCTCATAATTAATGATCCATGGTTAAGTGTTCTTCAATGAGTTTGCGTTCGCGTGAGGCTTTTTGGCAGATGTAGATATTGGCAAAGACACCCGATAAGGCCGCCACCATGCCGGCCATGGTTGGGATGGTGGCACGCGAGACGCCACCGGCCATGGATTTTGCATCGGCACCACCGGTAATAGATAAAATGCTAAAGACGTCGATCATGCCGGTGACCGTGCCGAGTAAACCAAACAGCGGACAAATCGCAATCATGGTTTTAATTAAAGACAGGTTCTGATCGATCTTGATCCGCGTCTCGGATATGAGTTTGTCGCGTATCGCATGCGCTGCCCAGGATTGTCGTTCCAGGCGTGCTTCCCAGGTGTCGATGACTTTCCGGGCATCGCCGCGGTAGCCGCCATAGTAATACCAGAACCGCTCCAGCATCAGCACCCACATGACAAAGGTCAACAAGGCAATGAGATACAACACCGGTCCACCGGAATGAAAAAAATGATCAATGGCCTCAAGTGCGTCTAATAAATACAGCAGCATGGTATCTCTCCTGCTTGTTCGTGACGTTCAGTTATTGGCCAGTCCGCTCGGCAACAATGCCGGCACTTTGTTCTTCCAATATGTGCAACATGTTTTTTGCCTTGCCATGGAGCATTGTGTGCATTAATAGGGTAGGGATGGCGACAATCAATCCCAGTACGGTCGTCACCAGAGCACTGGAGATCCCGCCGGCCATCGCCTTCGGATCGCCCGCCCCATAAATGGTGATCGCCTGGAAGACAATGATCATACCGGTCACCGTTCCCAACAAACCGAGCAGGGGTGCCACCATGGCGATGATTTTCAACAAGGACAGGCCCGACTGGATCTTCGGTCCTTCTTTTAAGATCGCCTCACCCAGTTTCAGCTCAAGACTTTCGGTATCGGTCTGTGGATTGTCTTCGGCGACTTTTAAGATACGACCCAATGGGTTGTTGGTTTTGATATCTTTTCGTGTCAGTTGCGCGCGGATCTTGGTCGAGGTAAAGCTGAGGATCAGGAAACGCCATAAGGCGACGAGCACCGCAAAGGCACCAACGCCAGTGATGATATAGCCCACCTGGCGACCTTGATGCCAGCGTTCTTCCAATGTGGGTGTATTGATAATGGCCTTTAAAAAGCCCCCACCGGCAGCGCCGGTGGGATCTATGCCAATAGCAGTAACACCATCAGAGGAGGATTGTAATGCGCTGACACCTTCTGCTAAACCGACCGGTTGACGTGGAAGAACGGAGACGCTGCGTGTGTCCGAATCATAGGCCAGATAGTCGCTGTTGGAGACGATATTAAAGAGTCCAACGCGGACAATCTCACGAGCTTTTTCTGTGCCGACTATCGTTGTGTATTTGACGACGCGGCCGGATTCGGTCATCTCTCGATGTAGTTCATACCAGACCCGCTCGATTTCTGTCAGGGTAGGCAAGTCCGTATCGCTGTTCATTTTCTTAATGAGTCCACTCAAAAATGCCTCACGTTCCGGGAATTGGCTGGTGGTGATCGAATTTTGAAAGCGACTGCGCATATCACCTGCGGCGCCCGTCAGATGCCCAAACAATTCTTTTAAAGAACCCAGGCGTTCGTTACGCTGTTGGCGTTTTTCTTCTACCAATAATTCATTTGCATTAAAACGTTGTTCCAGTGCCGCACTCTTTGCTTCCAATGCCTGAACATCCAGCATAGCTTGCTTGATCCGGGCGACTTGCTGCGCCCTTTCCTTGATAAAAGCTTGTTCGCGTTGTTTGTTGTCCGCCGCGTCTTTGGCACGGCCGGCTTTGACTTGTTGTAACAGGGTGTCCATGGACAGGGTGTCTTCTTTTGCCGATGCGCTTATTGGAAGACTTAAGGCAATGAACAGAATGGGTAGAAATGCTTTGAGTGTTAATGATGTGTTGTGTTGATGTGTTCTCATTGCGCCACCTCCGCCGTTGTGGCCGGTGCAATGGGCAGAGTCAGTATGCCAATGGAGGCTTGTTTTTTCGCCATCTTGATCCCCTGGCGGATGGCATTGCGATAGGTGACATTATCCAGGACTTGCCAGCTTTTTGTGTCGTTGTCCCAACGCGCCGAGATCTTGGTGTCTTTGCTTTGACTCACCATGGCAATGCGTCCAATACGCAAGACATCGACTTCCATTTCCGCTCCGTTGAGCGTGACGATGTCCTGGTAGGTGTCTATCTTACGACCGTATTCGTTTTCGATTTGATAGGCTTCAATGACCTGGCGAAACTTCTCCGCTACATCCACATCCGCTGCAACCAGACTCTCTTGTATAAACGCCAATCGTTCTTGTCGCTCCTCTGTATAAAAGGGCAAGTCCAGTTCAATAAATTGCTCCAGACCGTCTGCCATCTTCGCCACCAGGGGCCCCATCTGACGTTCAATCAACGCGACCTGGGTGATGGACTCATCAAAGCGGGCGATCAAATTCTCTTGTCCTTGAACCTGTGTCGATAACTGCTCGTTGTAAGTCTTTAAGCCTTCAATTTGTTTTAGCAAACTTTGGTATTGAATGAGACGCTCCTGCGCGCCTTCGACTATCTTGTCGATCTTCTTTTGTGACTGTTCTGCTTCGACCAGTTTCTTTTCGCCTTCTTGTTGTACTTGTTCAAGTTTGGCGGCGTTAGTAAAACCAGATATAAACAGCAAAATAATACCGAAGATTAATGCTTTCGTCTGTTGTTTGCCTGTGCTTTTCATAGTGAATACCTTATTTATTTCTTTTCTATTCAGAATATACTGTTTTTTCTATAGCTCAAATTATTGAATAGCCATAAAGTTCAGTTCAAACGTCCCGGTTGCGTAAGAAAAAAATGATGACTGCGATTTTCGGAGACTATATCTGGAATAAACTCCTACGATCAAGAATACATAAGATTTCCGTCATCAATTTACAACATTTCAGCATCGACAATAAGTTAATTGAATAACGCCTTCAAACCATCTTCTAGCCAACCTGTTGAGTGGTCAAGAAGAATGATATGAGCCTTAACTGTCTCTCATAATTCATTGTTGAATGTGATTGAACCAAATTATTAATATTTGGCGTATTATGCGCGAAATCTCTGATTGGGTAATCTATCGAAGGGGATATATTTCCAGGGATATAAATTGACACCATATATCCATCTGAAATATGCCCCTGTAGTCAGAAGCACAAATACTGAATTTCATGCACAATTAAACATATTTTTATAAACACTGCTGTCCCGTTAACTTTCATAACAAAGCCATCTGATTAATATCCGGCAAGCTATCATGTAAAGGGTCACCTCTTAGCAAAGCGATTAGCTCTCGTTTTTCAAACAAATTAAGCTGTAACAATCGTAATATCTGTTGCATGCTCTTCTTCAATTTTGATTGAAATTTGATGAATGCAATAAGTAAGTACATGCACATCGCAATCCAAATTTGCGTCATCACTGCATTCTTGCTTGTGCCCACAAATGATTTTATTTTCAAATCTTGCTTGACCCACTTAAAAAACAATTCCACTTGCCATCGCGCTTTGTAAATATCGGCTATTGTCTTGGCAGCGAGTTTGAAATTATTACTTAGAAATACGTAATACTTACCTGTTGCAACATCCCTATAACCAATACGGCGAAGTTGAACAGGGCATTTCTTTGCCGTCTGAATACCAGTGAATTCAATCGTTTGATCACTCGTTAAGCTTTTTCCTTTTAACACGGGTCGATGACACACAATGCGGAATTTTGCATTGTTTTTAAGGCGAGTAACAAAGTATATGCCCTTTTCAGTCAATTGCTTATACCAAGCGTAGTCATTGTATGCTTTATCAATAGCGACAATACTGCCTTTAGGGAAATTCAGCATTCGACCCACAGTAATATCATGGTCTTTGCCTTCGGTGAGGGTCACAAATTCGGGCAGATAGCCTGCATGATTTAATCCGACATGTAACTTTATCGCTCCTTTTGTTGTGCGAAAATCAGCCCACGGAAAAACCGACAAACACAAATCAATGGTCGAGGCATCAAGTGAATAGAGTGCGTTTTTGAAACGGAAATTGTGGCCTGGTGCTAACCCCTGACATCGATGTAACAGTTTCCCAAACAACGCTTCGTACAGAGTGGAAGGTTTGTTTTCATTAATGCGGGATAAGTTAGAACGCGACAATTTTGCACTACCTAAATGATAAAGACGGTGTGTCTGTGCCGAGATGTTCTCCACTATATCACGCAAGCTGCTTCGACCAGATAATTGTGCCATCGACATAGAGACGAACTGAGACCATCGAGAGGCCGTTCGAAAAGTGCGTCCCTGATGATGCTGTTTTGCAAGCGTTTCAAATTCATGTCTCGGTATTAGTCTCAGTAGTTGTGAAAACACAGTATTATGATGACTCAAGGCCTGTTCTCCTTTTGTTTTTCAATGACTTGTCGTTATTTCATTGTGACAAATCATAGGATTTCAGGCCTACTTTATTCGTTCTTAACGGGACAGCAGTGTGAAATTATATATCTATTTGTAATATTCAATAGAGCAATTAAATAATATCTAAGATGAAGATTATCTTCTGTTTGCATCTACACATTAATGCTGCCAACTGCGGTTTAACTCCTGGCAAAATCCAATAAGGATTGGCCTTCAAGGCGATAGCTTATCCATTCACATTGCGCTTTTGCACCGATTGACTCATAGAATTTTATCGCCGGTTCATTCCAGTCCAGAACACTCCACTCAAACCTTCTATAATTGTTTTCAACTGCCAATACAGCTAAATGTTTTAAAAGTTTTTTTCCTATCCCGGCACTTCTATGATCTGGAGAAACATATAGATCTTCCAGGTACAATCCATTTTTACCAAGCCATGTTGAGAAGTTTAAAAAGTATATCGCAAGACCAATTGCTAGTTGGTCAGAAGTACAAATGACCGCTTCAGTTGTTGAGCTACGGTTGAAAAGATTATTTTCGATATCTTCAACCGTTGCAATGACTTCATCTTCTGCCTTTTCATATCTTGCAAGTTCTTTAATAAACCCAAGGATTAAACCTGAATCTTCAATGCTTGCTTTTCTAACTAATATTTCTGGCAATTTTTATCTCCGATTTTCGATAACGCATAAGGGAAGTGTAATTAACAAGGATGGCGCTTATTACTGCATCTGGGTAGACTCAACTTAGCAACTCATTTTGTATTTGAAATATCCTGCCAGCGTATGAAAATATAGTTTTCAATCATTGACTATACAGATGTATAGAATGATTCACCCGGTTCCCGAGCGGCCTTAATATAATCGACAGCTTTATCAGACTGTCTTTATTTGCTAATTGATAATTCGTTTAAACACATCCAGATCAATACTCCGTCCGCATACGACCGCAACGACTTTCTTTCCCTTGAATTGCTCTTTTCGTTTAATTATGCCGCCAATACTCAAAGCGGCTGAACCTTCGGTTACCAGGCGATGTTGTTCAAACAGAAGTCGGATCGCTTGTTCGATCTCTGTTTCGCTGAGCAACATAATTTCTTCCACATAACGCTGACACAATTCCAGTGTAATACTGTCTATACCCAAGATCGATGAAAGAGCTTGATGTTTATGAATTAAGAGATCAGTCTATCACCTATGAGCAAGATTGAATTAACCGCAGAAAACAAATTGAAATTAGAAGCACGACATAAGCAAGTGCGAGATATCCGGGAAGGTGATCGTATCAAAGCCGTATTACTGAATTCTGAAGGGTGGAGCACAACGATGATAGCGCAAGCCTTGCGCAAACATGAAACCTGTATACTTCGTCACTTGAAGGACTATACCGGAGAGCAGAAATTGCACTGTGCAAACGGCGGTTCCGAGGAGAAATTAAGCAAGCGACAATGTGACGAATTACTCGCACATCTGACAGCACATCTATATCAACATAACCACCAAATTGTGGCTTACATCAAGACCCGTTATGGGGTTGACTACACGGTATCGGGTTTACATAAATGGTTGCATCGTCAAGGATTTGTTTATAAACAACCCAAAGGGATCCCCGCCAAAGCCGATGTTGAACAACAACATGCCTTTATCAAGCAGTATGACGTATTGAAAGCAAACGTCGGTGCTGATGAGCCTATTTTGTTTGGTGATGGCGTGCATCCGACACAGTCGACGAAATTGAGTCACGGTTGGATAAAGAGAGGGACAAATAAGCTTATCAAAACAACCGCGAGTCGCACACGGATTAACCTATTAGGTGCGATTGAACTCAATGCCTTGTCAAACACGGTGACAGAAACCTATGACACGATTAATGCCGACAGCATTGTTGATTTTCTATCCAAATTACGAGCGCAATACGTTGATGCAAACACCCTTCACTGGATAGTTGATGGGGCGGGTTATCATAAGGCGGCGAGTGTTAAAGAAAAGGCAAACGAACTTAATATTAAGATACACATCCTGCCGCCTTATAGTCCTAATTTGAATCCGATAGAACGTTTATGGAAAGTGATGAACGAACACGTCCGTAATAACCACTATTTCCATTCGGCCAAGGAATTTCGTGAGCAAATCGATGACTTTTTCAAAAACACTTTACCGGATATCGCGGACTCATTGAACGATAGAATTAATGATAACTTTCAGATCATCGATCCTGCAACTTGAAGTTGATTGAGTATATAATCCAGACATGAAACTTGACCGCACGAAAACTTCATTAAAATCCCTTTCTTCCGATGAAGATGATGCCAGTGCAAATAATGAATTCGTGGAGGCATCTCCCAGAGAGAGTCATGATGGTGTGGCCACTAACCCTTGAAATCTGGAACATATACAAGCCTGGATATGCTGAACAGCGACTACAAAGAAATATTACGGCTCTTAAAAAACTTTAATTCGTTATTCCACTGGATACCGAGTCTTACAGGAAACGGCTCCTGCGCTTCCTGTATTTCCACCCTCCATGGCAATCAGCCCGGCATAACAATTAAATCGAAAATACATAACTATCACTTTTAAGTTTGATTTCACTCAGCTCCTTCAAACCCGCTTGCTGGTGCAAAAGTCCTCATCTCCAAACCCTTTGGCCCAGGATTTTCAAGTCTCGGTATAAAAACAGTTTATTCCCTGAACGACTTGAGTTAGCCGATGGTGATTTTGTTGACCTGTGTTGGACAGAAAAACCGGCAGGACAAAACAAACCTGTCGTAATACTTTTTCATGGCCTGGAAGGTTCCATTAACTCACCTTATGCTCGGGGTATGTTGAATGCCATTCATAAGAATGGTTGGATTGGTGTCCTGATGCATTTTCGTGGCTGTTCTGATGAACCGAACCGTCTGGATCGAAGTTATCATTCGGGTGATACAGGTGACATTAGATTTTCACTCAATACACTCAGACAACGTCACCCTCAGGTACCTTTATTTGCAATAGGCTATTCACTGGGTGGCAATGCGCTATTGAAATATCTCGCAGAGCAATCGACAGCCTGTCCTCTCACCGCGGCAATTGGAGTCTCAGTACCCTTTGAGTTAGATCGTTGTGCAGACAAACTCAATCAAGGATTCTCACGATTTTATCAGTGGTATTTGATCAAAAGTCTGCGTGAGAAAATACGCATTAAGTTTAAACAACGACAAGCACCTGTTGATTTAGCACGATTGAATGAATATCGTGATTTCTGGGCGTTCGATCATCATATCACCGCAAGATTACATGGATTTAAATCCGCAAAAGATTATTATCTGAAATCCAGCTGTCGACAGTTTCTTCCCAAGATAACAACACGCTGTTTGATCATTCATGCCAAAGACGATCCGTTTGTTCCAGAAGACGCTGTCCCTAATCAAAAAGAACTCTCAAACGGTACGACACTTGATGTAAGCGCACACGGCGGACACGTCGGTTTTATCTCCGGTTCATCATTTGCTAAACCTGAATACTGGCTAGAAAAACGAATCCCAAAATTTATTCATGACGTTTTGACTCAATCAACATAGAATTACTTATCTTAACTAACATAAATTAAAAATTAAAACGAACGATGGCTTCTACTAGAACTCTATTTGCACTAATTTCACTTGTCTGTTTTGGACTACTCGGCTTTGGCCTCTATCTTGAACATTATGAAGGATTAGAACCCTGCCCTCTGTGTATCCTGCAGCGTATTGCTTACATCGCAGTTGCTGTTATTGCCTTGATCGCCAGTTTGCATGCTCCGAAAAAAATATTTTCAATCTTGTATTTTAGTGTGATCGACATTACTGCGTTGATTGGCGCAGGCATCGCTGGAAGACAAGTCTGGTTACAACACTTACCTAAGGATCAAGTACCAGAATGTGGACCAGGCCTGGAATACATGCTCGATGTCTTTCCATTCTCAGAAGCCCTGAGCATGATCCTCAGTGGCTCAGGCGAATGCGCTGAAGTTAAATGGCGCTTTCTCAGTTTCAGTATCGCCGAATGGAGTTTGGTAGTATTTATTGTGATAATGATTGCTTGCGCCTATGGCATCGTTATGAGTACAAAAAAAGCCAATAGCGAATAGCCACAAGCAATGATCAATCGACACTGTCACTTTTGATATTTCTTTGATCCTAGTCAATTCTCCTAGTGGCAAGCCTTTCTTTTCCCGCAATAGGATCACTAAGGATTTTTCCCAGCCATTCTTCCTGATGCTCATCCACACTACTAATTCTCAGAACTGCGTTGGCATCATTTTTCCATTGAGTAGGATTCATCATATTCTGATCTTTATACTTCTTTAAAACTTCAAGTAAGACATGCGCATGCGGAATAAACGATGCTAATTTTACAATATCTGTACCTGCTCCCTTAATATCGAGAGCCAATGTTGTAAGCGCGACATGAGAAGCAGTTTCTACCTCGTTATAGCCGCTTTGTATTTCTAGTAACGCTACACTCGCTCCATATGGCGTGAAATCATATCCCATTACTTGAAGGTGTTTAGCAACAGAATCAATAGGGTTAGTATCTCCTATATTATCATTAGCTTCAGTATCGTTTTTCGTTATCAAAGTTTCTGTATAGTTATTTTCTTTGATCGACTGTGGAGTCTTAAATTTTCCAATTAGCCAATAGCAAATTAATGCATGTATGCCACTCGCAATAAATCCTTGAAATAAACCTTGTCCCCAAGTTCTTGTATATTGGTTCGATGTCAAAATAGTTTCAATCACTACAGCACCAGAAATAGCGGCGACTGGAATTATCCATTTACTCCGTGAAAAAATGGAAACTACGAATACGACAACAAACCCAATTGGATCGACTAGTTTCACAATTATTGTTGCTATTAACCCCATGCTAGCTCCTTTTAATACCTAACGACAAATTCTAAAAACCCATACCCAGTAGCAGTTTACCACTGAGGCCACGCATCATGTTGTCCATACCGTCTTTTTAGGCGATTCACGTCCTGGAAAACACTGGCTACAAATACTTGACCAATATATTGAACAAGTTATACTTGTACATATTACTGTACAATTAGAGGTGTTATCTCATGAGAGTGGTCAATTTTTCAGAGGCTCGTAACAGGCTAAAAAGCATCCTAGATCAAGTGGTTGATGATGTAAGTTACACTATCATATCGCGCCGGGATGCTGATGATGCTGTGGTCATGTCACTTGAACATTTCAACGGATTAATGGAAACGGTTCATTTACTTGGAAATCCCAATAATGCAGCGCATTTAGCCAAATCAATAGAACAATACCATTCAGGAAAAACAAAACATCATGATCTAACCGATGATTAAGGTATTAGCGTGGACAAGAGAAGCATGGCTTGATTACGTCTATTGGCAAAATCAAGATAAAAAAACATTGAAGCGTATTAATAAACTGATCACAGATACACAGCGAACTCCCTTTGAGGGAATTGGAAAACCGGAACCATTAAAGGAAAGCTTATCGGGTTTTTGGTCTCGGCGAATTGATGAGACCAACCGCCTTGTTTACATCGTAGATAATAAGCAACTCACTATCATTTCGTGCCGCTATCACTATACGAAATAATTTTTACGACGGAGGATGAATTCTAAAAACGCATACCCGGTGGTATTTTTCCACTGAGGCCGCGCATCATATTGGCCATGCCGCCTTTTTTAGAAAACTTTTTCATCATCTTTTGCATTTGCTTGAATTGTTTTAACAGACGATTCACGTCCTGGATCTGTGTGCCGGAACCATTGGCAATGCGACGTTTGCGAGAGCCATTAATTACTTCCGGACGTCTACGTTCCTTCACTGTCATAGAATCGATGATTGCTTCTAGCTTGAACATTTGTTTGTCATCCACCTGATTGGCAACACCGGCAGGTATTCCGCTCATGCCAGGCATCTTATCCACTAAACTCCCCATGCCTCCCATGTTACGCATTTGTTGTAACTGCTCCTTAAAATCTGCTAGATTAAAACCCTGACCTTTCTTGATCTTCTTCGCCAGTTTTTCAGCCTTGTCCTTATCAGTCTTTTGTTCGACTTCTTCAATCAAACTCAGCATGTCACCCATGCCAAGAATACGAGAGGCGATTCGATCTGGATGGAATGGAGTCAGCTCTGTACTTTTTTCACCCGTGCCTAAAAACTTGATCGGTTTGCCAGTCACTTGTCTAACGGATAAGGCTGCACCACCACGAGCATCACCATCGGTCTTGGTCAGGATCACACCGGTAAGGTCCAGTGCTTCACTGAAAGCCTTAGCAGCATGCACGGCATCCTGCCCGGTCATACTATCGATAATAAACAAGGTCTCGGTTGGCTTTAGAACGGTATGCACTTCCTGTATTTCAGCCATCATCTCATCATCGATATGCAAGCGGCCGGCAGTATCAACGATCAGTACATCCATAAATTGTTTGGCGGCTTTTTCCTTTGCCGCCTTGGCGATACGCTCGGGTTTTTGTCCTGTTTCACTTGGGAAAAATTCAACCCCAACATCTGTTGCCAGGGTCTGTAATTGTTCAATCGCCGCTGGTCGATAAACGTCACAACTAGTGACCATGACCTTTTTCTTCAACTGTTCTTTTAAATGTCGTGACAATTTTGCTACGGTTGTGGTCTTACCCGCACCCTGTAAACCCGCCATCAGAATAACCACCGGAGGTTGAGCATTGAGATTCAACGGAACCGCTTCATCACCCATTAATTTAACCAGTTCATCATTGACGATCTTGATGATCATCTGACCTGGATTCATACTGTCACTAACATCCTGTCCTAAGGAACGCTGTTTGACCTCAGCAATGAAATCCTTAACGACGGGTAAGGCCACATCGGCCTCGAGCAAGGCCATACGCACTTCGCGCAGGGTAGCTGACATGTTTTCTTCAGTCAGTCGGGCCTGACCGCGCAATTCTTTAATAACGCCGCTTAAACGGCCAGTAAGTTGATCGAACATGATTACTTCATTAGTTGATAATTTTAGAACCGGGGATTTTAACAGAATTCAAATCTGCTGACCTGAATTCCAGCAAAAGAAAAATGTGCAATCATACTGAATATCCATGAGAATACCGTTATGAACACACTCAGTATCGTAGCCATCATTTTATACCTGGTCGGCGCCATCCGCCTGATCATGAACATCAGAAATAAGTCGGCATCTGATCGGAACAATACCATCACCTCTGTGATTTGCTTTATTGCAGTCATTCTCCACGCTGTAATTTTAATAAAAAGCCTGGATCTCCTGGGTCAGCTCAATTTAGGTTTTTACAATGCTGCGTCTTTAACCGGCTGTTTGATCGCCCTGTTTGTCCTGCTCATGTCTTTGAAAAAACCGATTCTGAATATCGCGATCATTGTCTTACCTATGGCAGCGCTAGCAATATTACTGGCTATGATGTTTCCCAGTGATTTTCATCTGGTCGAGCAAGGTGATTTTGGGCTGGATCTTCACATATTGCTGTCACTCATTGCCTATAGCTTGTTAACCATTGCCGCCTTGCAAGCCTGTCTACTGGCATTTCAGGACAGGCAGTTGCGAAATAAACAGGCAACCCGGATCATGGATACCCTGCCTCCTCTGCAGGTGATGGAAGAATTACTGATTCAGGTAATGGCTCTTGGTTTTTTCGTCCTGAGCCTGAGTCTGGCCACTGGCTTGATGTTTTTACACGATATGTTTGCCCAGGATCTTGCGCACAAAACCATCCTCTCACTGTTGGCCTGGTTGCTGTTTGCTATTTTACTGTTGGGTCGTTGGATAAAGGGTTGGCGCGGACAAACCCTGACCTACTGGACTCTCGGTGGATTCATCTTGCTGATGCTGGGCTATTTTGGTTCTAAATTTATTTATGAAATGCTGCTCGATAAATTCTAAGCTTTTGTTTTAAATAGTGTTTTTATAAATACTTGACACCCCCCCTACCACTGGGGAGAAAATACAAGTCCATTTTAACCTGAGGTCAAAACCTCTTTGGACGAGATTCCATTATGGGCCCTGTTCAGTGGCCTATTTATTCTATTACTTTTATCTGCTTTTTTCTCCAGCTCAGAGACAGCCATGATGGCGTTGAATCGTTATCGTCTGAAACACCTGGTTGAGAACGAGCACCGATCAGCAATATTAGCTCATCAATTACTCGCTAAACCCGATCGCCTGATAGGTTTGATCCTGTTGTGCAATAACCTGGTAAATTTCATCGCCGCATCGGTAGCAACGCTGATTGGCATGAGGTTGCTGGGTAATTTGGGTATCGCCCTGGCTCCTGTAATCCTGGTGGTTGTGTTTCTTATTTTCGCCGAAGTGGCTCCCAAAACCTATGCGGCATTTCATCCAGAACGTATCGCTTTCCCCTCAGCCTATGTCCTGAAGTTCCTGCAAAGAATTCTCTACCCGGCAGTCTGGTTGGTCAATGCAGTCACTAATGGCCTATTAAGATACTTTGGTGTGAATACTGATGATCCAGACGATACGCCGCTGAATCTCGAAGAACTAAGAAGTGTCGTGCACGAGGCCGGAAGCATGATCCCCAACCGTCATAAACAGATGTTGCTGAGTATTCTGGATATGGAGCACACAACGGTTGATGACCTCATGATCCCATCCAGTGAGATAGAAGGTGTTGATTTAGAAGCACCCTATTCCGAGATTGTCGATACATTCGGCCATAGCACTCACTCTCGTTTACCGCTTTATCGCGGCAAAATTGATAATGTGATTGGTATTATCCATGTTAAGGAAATGATAGCCCTATTGAAGGATCAAACGGATTTCACTCACGAAGAAATTGTAAGCATTGCCAGGGAACCCTATTTTGTACCTGAGGGCACACCTTTACATACACAATTACTTAACTTTCAAGAACTTAACAGACGTATTGGCCTGGTTGTGGACGAATATGGTGTGCTGCAAGGCCTGGTGACACTGGAAGATATTCTGAAAGAAATTGTGGGTGATTTTTCAGACAATATCCAGACTGACAATCAATCCATCAAACCACAGGCAGATGGTAGTTATTTGATCGATGGAACCGAAACCATTCGCGATATCAATCGTACATTAGAATGGGAGCTACCTTCAGAAGGGCCTAAAACACTGAACGGTCTTATTCTGGAACAACTGGAGGATATTCCTGAAACCGGTACTAGCCTGAAAATTCAGAATTATACTTTAGAAATTGTTCAGTCCGCCGATAATGCAGTAAGAACCGCCAAGATAATACAACGGCAAGATGTACTTGGAAAAATCAGCGTAAGTGACTGAGCAAATTTGAAGGCCACAGCAGGTGAGCTATGATGCAACAGGAAAATAAACGAAAATTTAGCCGGGTAATTTTAGATACCCCCGTTTACTTGCTCTGGGAAAACCGAAACTGGATCGGTGACCTGATCGATATTTCTCTTAACGGCCTGTTAATCCAAAAACCGGATGATTGGGATGATGATCTTTTAGGAGAATTTTTTGATATAGAAATTCCACTCGAGGAAGAAGCGGTCAGAATCCGTATGACGGCCCATGTCGCTCACGAAGAAAATAATCACATTGGTTTTCAATGTGATTTTATTGATCTGGATAGCATGACCAGTTTAAAACGACTGGTCGAGCTGAATGTTGGTGATGAAACTATCCTGGAACGTGAGCTTGGATGTCTTACATCATAAATATTTGGCATCTTAAGACTATTTTTCTGTTTGTAATTGACACCAGCTAAACTCTTAGCGAATTAAATTTGCCAAACCGTTTTATCCTGCGATTAACTAGATCGTTTGTATTTTCCTGGAACATAAGCACTGATATTATGTCAATGGTTAGGTAACGCCTTGATTATCTATTTTTAAAAAAATGTATAAAAAACTCTTATTACTTTTATTCATAATTTCTCCACTGCTGTTAGTTTATGGTTACCCATCTGGAGACTGGCGTACGGCAAGCCGAAAACCTGCCGGGATTGCACCGAAAACCGAAACGACTCATGAGGCGGTGATACATGTATATACTGCACCGACATTTGGTTGGCGCGGCTTGTTTGCTGTACACACATGGATATCAGTAAAACCTTCCAATGCAAAACAATATACCGTTTATGAAGTCATTGGCTGGCGGCAGCATAGTGGCCTGGATGTACTGCGTATTGAACAAGATGAGCCCGATCGTTATTGGTATGGCAAGAAACCCTCTCTTATTCTGGAAAAACGTGGCCAGGGTGTTGATCAATTGATTGCTAAAATTGATACCGCAGCCAATCGTTATCCGTGGAAAGATACCTATAAAATATTTCCGGGACCCAACTCAAATACATTCCCTGCCTGGATAGCAAAACAGGTGCCCGAACTGAGACTGAAATTGCCCTTTAAGGCCATTGGTAGTGGTTGGGAAACAGAGACAAATTAAAGAAAGGCAAGTGCCTGTGATAACTGCGTAACAGGCATGATGTTTAGATCATCGATGGGTTCTTTTGGTTGATTGGCTTTAGGAATAATTGCTTGTTTAAAACCATGTTTTGCTGCTTCTTTTAATCTGTCTTCACCGTTTTGAACCGGCCGGATTTCTCCTGCCAAACCTATTTCACCAAACACTATCAAGTCATTTGCCAAGGGCTTATTTTTTAAACTTGAAATGATCGCAAGTACGATGGCCAGATCTGCCGCAGTTTCATTGATACGCACGCCACCTACTGCATTGACAAAAACATCCTGGTCATAGGTAACGATGCCAACATGCCGATGTAATACTGCTAACAACATAGCCAGACGATTTTGATCAAGACCAACGGTTAAACGTCGCGATTGACTGCTGTGTGATTCATCAACCAGAGCCTGAACTTCCAACAAGATGGGCCTCGTCCCTTCACGCGATACCATGACCACACTACCGGACACTTGCTCATCATGACTCGAAAGGAATATCGCCGAAGGATTGCTGACTTCACGCAAACCACGTTCAGTCATGGCAAACACCCCCAATTCATTGACCGCGCCATAACGATTTTTTACCGCGCGCACCAAACGAAAGCGACTACCGGAATCACCTTCAAAATACAAAACGGTATCCACCATATGCTCCAGTACTTTCGGGCCCGCTAACGATCCTTCTTTTGTCACATGCCCTACCAGGAACACTATGGTATCGGTTTGTTTTGCCAGTCGTACTAATTGCGCTGTACATTCTCGCACTTGTGCAACAGAACCAGGCGCAGATTGAAGGACGTCAGTGTAAACAGTTTGAATAGAATCAATCACTACGATGTTAGGTGTTTCTTTCGCAATGATTTTGACAACTTTTTCTAAATGATTTTCGGTAAAAATACGTATTTTTTCTAGTGCCAACTCCAGTCTTCTTCCACGCAGGCTCACTTGTTGGCTGGATTCTTCAGCCGTGACGTAGAGACAGGACACTGCGGAATTGGTCGTCATGCTAGATAACATCTGGATCAATAAAGTTGATTTACCAATACCTGGATCACCACCTATCAAGACCACCGAGCCCTGAATCAAACCGCCGCCTAGTGCTCGATCCAGTTCTTTAATACCACAACTTAAACGAGGAGTCTGTTCCGTATCGACATCACTCAGATAACAGACCTCAGCAGGATTCGCGAGATGGTCATGCATTTGTTGCCGACGATTTGCCGTAGCTGATTCAATGATGCTTTCATTGAGCGTATTCCACTGTTTGCATTCGGGGCACTGTCCTATCCACTTTGGTGTGGTAGTGCCACATTCGCTACAGTGATACTGGCTTTTGACTTTAGCCATCTTCTTCAAAGCGTAAACGTTTATGAACAGCACAGACCAATTGGTACGGAATGGTTCTCGCTGCACGCGCTATCTCTTCAACCGGCAAACCCCTGCCCCAAAGAATGACTGGATCGCCGACTTTGGCATTCGGTTGATTCCAGAGATCAATTGCCAGCATATCCATCGAAGCCCTTCCAATTAAACCAGTACGCAAACCATTGACCAAAACAGAAGTACCCGATCGAGCATGTCTTGGATAGCCATCGCCATAGCCGGCAGCAACAATACCTATCGGCATGTCTTCAGGACAACACCACGATGCACCGTAACCAACCGGATCACCCATCTTTAATTGTTTCACTGCGATTAATTTCGATTCGAGTGTCATAGCGACTTGCAAACCATGATCTTCACCTGTGGTATCACTGAACGGCGAAATACCATACAACATCAAACCTGGACGAACCCAGTCACAATGACTTTCTTCTATGTTGAGCACCGCGGCTGAATTAGCAATGGTTTTTTCAAGCGCTAATTCTGATGAAAATTCTTTCAAACTACGAATTTGCTGAAAGGTTAATTCTGGATCTCGTTCATTAGCCGTTGCAAGATGTGTCATTAATTTAATCGGCTGGGTAATTGATTTAATTTGCGTTAGACGTTTATAAGCGTCCTCAAACTCAGACGGTAAAAAACCTAAACGATGCATACCGGTATCAATTTTTAACCAGATGTTGATATCTGTTTTAAGGTGTTCCAGCATTTCAATCTGACCAGAGTGATGAACCACAAGGTCAAGATTCAGATTGCAAACTTGTTCAAGCTCACTGTCACAGTACACACCTTCTAGCAAAACAATGGGTTTGGTGATGCCCGCTTGACGTAAGGTTGTTGCTTCTTCCAGACAGGCAACACCAAAGGCTTCAGCATTGGATAAAGCGCTGGCAACGCGCACAATACCATGGCCGTAACCATCAGCTTTAATGATCGCCATTACCTGGCTATTCGGTGCTAACTCTCGAACCTTTGAAAGATTATGACTGAGGGCGGGAAGATGTATGCGTACT
This sequence comes from Gammaproteobacteria bacterium, assembly GCA_965250225.1. Lineage (GTDB taxonomy): Bacteria > Pseudomonadota > Gammaproteobacteria > Eutrophobiales > Eutrophobiaceae > CBDEUK01. The sequence continues at coordinate 151,060 of CBDFNQ010000035.1, read as the reverse complement.
TTGGCGGGACGACTCATTCCCCAAAATCCGGGATCAAATTATCGAAATTATCTGGTGTAAAATTTTCAAAACGCGTGTATTTTCCACGAAAAGCCAGTTTCACGGTTCCAATTGGACCATTTCGTTGTTTACTGATAATAATCTCGGCCTTACCTTTATGTGGACTGTCTTCATCATAGACCTCGTCGCGATAGATGAAGACGATCAAGTCTGCATCCTGCTCAATCGCACCAGACTCACGCAAATCAGACATCACGGGGCGTTTATCGGTTCGTGATTCCAGACTACGATTCAATTGCGATAAGGCCACAACAGGAACACTGAGTTCCTTCGCCATGGCCTTGAGAGAGCGTGAAATCTCAGCGATTTCGGTTGCGCGGTTTTCTGAATTACTTGGTACTTGCATGAGCTGCAAATAATCAACTACGATTAAATCTAGACCCTGCTCACGATGAATTCGTCGACAACGTGCACGTAATTCTGCGGGTGATAAGGCGGGGGTATCGTCGATTAATAATTTTGAATCTTTCATGATCTCAACAGCTGAGATCAATCGAGGCCAGTCCTCATCTTTAAGTTTACCGGTTCGGATCTTGTGCTGATCGATTCGACCCAGAGATGACATAAGCCTCATCGCCAATTGTTCCCCTGGCATCTCCATGCTAAATAAGGCAACCGATTTTTTTTCTTTAATTGCAGCGTGTTCAGCGATATTCACAGCGAAAGCGGTTTTGCCCATGGAAGGACGCCCAGCAATGATAATCAAATCAGAGTTTTGCAACCCCGCTGTGCGTTCATCAAAATCATCGAAGCCAGTTGCAATACCCGTTATCGGGCTGTCACGATGAAACAGTTCATCCACTCTGTCTAGCGCGGTTACCAAAAGGTCCTTGATGCTCTTATAGGTGCGAGTACCGCGACTTTCCTGTTCGGCAATTTCGAATACTGTCTGTTCGGCAAAATCCAGAAGCTCTTCACTGCTACGTCCCTGGGGATTAAAAACACTTTCGCTGATTTCAGATGTAGCTCTGATCAGTTGCCGAAGGACAGAACGCTTGCGAATAATATCGGAATAGGCTGCGATATTCTCTGTACCAGAACAGTTATCAACCAATGCTGCGATATAGTTAAGACCACTCGCATCTTCAAGCAGTTGATGATTTTCGAGCCATTCAGCCACTGTAACAACGTCAAACGGTTTGCCTTCGTCATCCAGAGAGTAAATAGCTTGAAATATGGTGCGGTGATCCTTGCGGTAAAAGTCATCTTCGTGGATCCGTTCAATGACCTTTTCCCAGGCCTCATTGTTAATCAACACACCACCCAAAACCGCCTGTTCCGCTTCGATCGAGTGAGGCGGTGTTTTCAATGATGCAATTTCTGCATCCATTGACTCTGGTGGCTGGGCAAAATCCTGCATTTAGATCCCCTGAATCGACTTTTGGAACCGAATCTTGTGATGTTTAGAAGAAAACTCAGCAGCTTCGGTTGTGTGAAAACGGTAAATCTGAGCTGGTTTAGATAGCCAACTCATCAGTATAGATTATACGACTTATTCTTCTTCCGCGACTACTGTCAATTTCAGAGTTGCATTCACATCCGCATGCAGATGTATCGCAACTTCATACTCACCGATTGCACGGAAAGGCCCATCCGGTAACTGGACTTCACTTTTTTGCAATTCAACACCAGCCTGTGTCGCAGCTTCAGCGATATCGTGTGGCGTGACGGAACCAAATAATTTTCCTTCCGTACCCACTTTTTGCGCAATGCTGATAACCAATTCGTTGATTTTATCAGCCCTTGCCTGAGCAATACCCAGTGCCTCGGTCTGAGCTTTTTCTAATTCAGCGCGACGTGCTTCAAACTGCTCAACATTATCTTTTGTTGCTGGAACCGCTTTGCCAGCCGGGATCAAATAATTGCGACCAAAACCAGGTTTCACACTGACAGTCTGCCCAAGCTCGCCAAGCTTTTGAATTTTCTCAAGTAAAATTACTTCCATCTCTATAACCTCTATTAATAACTTAAAAACTAAATCATGGATATTGATTCATGAAACATCATTCGTAGGCAGTTTTCGCCCTATAACCGAATCGGCTACACCAATACAAGCGAGGATGATCACAGCATATACGGATGAAAATATTAACGCCAAATACATCCCGATCAACCAGCCCCGTTGTAATTCTTTTCTTGCACAATAGGCATGCACACAAGCAATGCCCTGAAAAACATATAACCCCATACACAAGATCAGACAATCGCGTGCAATGGAATCATCCAACTGCGCAGCAGAAAATACAATCCCGGAGCAGACCGCCAACGGAATAAGTAAAACCTTTGGCAATTGCAATGCAAAAAATTCCTTTCGAAAACCGCCCGGGTGAAATACCTTTGCCTGCCACCAACGGGACACTAACACTGTTATTGCTATGCCAGTGGTAATAAAACAGGCTCTGATACCATTCATATAAGGAATGGTTTTATCGAACACTTGCTTCAGTTCGTCTATTTCATTGCTCTTAGCATTGATCTCAAGACCCGGCAGAATATGTTGCTGCCAAAACACTTCAAACAATTGACGATATTCAGCTGCTATATCCTCAATCCTGTAATGCATAAACAATATAAACAGGAAGCCAATAAAGCCAGCACCCAGCAACATTAATCCCTGTGATTGTGTCACCCGTAAAACAATGGCTGCACTCATGACAGGCAGCCAAATCCCCAGAACAAACTGGATCAGTGCAGTCGGATTGATCCCCGTCATCAGTAATAATATCACTATTACTGTCATGCTCCCCATAACCACCTGCAGGGTGATCTGAGGATCTTGTCTTAGAGTAATAAAGCCCAACGATGCACCACTGAACACATAGGCCAGTGGCGGTATGAACATAGACATCAATGTCAAAAAACTCAGGCCAATGATTGCCTGCAACCGTCCCTGGGTTAAATACCGACCAAGTGCGTGCATGGTTTAAAAAATATCAGCAAATGCCGAACGTGCTATCTGGCGCATTGCCTGGTTTATATACACCAGTGTTACTGGCATAAAAAATCTAGTGCGAGTCGCAGTAAGGAATCAATGCCAAAAACCGCGCACGCTTGATGGCCGTGGACAACTGACGTTGGTACCTGGCTTTAGTTCCCGAAATTCGGCTTGGGACGATCTTCCCGGTTTCACTAACGTAATTCTTTAGTGTATTCAAATCTTTGTAGTCAATCTCACTCACACCTTCAGCAGTGAAACGGCAATAACGTTTACGACGAAAATAACGTGACATAATTTATTCCTCTTTATTATCAGTGCTGTCGACTTGCGCAGAATCTTCTACAGATGATTCTTCTTCATTAACTGGCGGCGCATCATCTTCAGACGGCTCATCAGTTTTGGCTTCAGTCGTATTCGCTTCAGTCGTATTGGCTTCGGTCGTATTGGCTTTGGCACTTTTGGAAGCTGGCGTGGAAGGACGACTATCCTGCTCAGGTTCTTCATTTGATTTTGCCAGTGGAGATGCCTCGGTGACAGCATCGTCTTTCAGGATAACCAGATTCCGGATCACAGCATCGTTGAAGCGAAACGCACTGGTTAACTGGTCCAGAGCCGTTTGATCACATTCGATGTTCATTAAAACATAGTGCGCTTTGTGGATTTTGTTGATTGGATAAGCAAGAAGACGACGACCCCAGTCTTCCTGACGGTGAATAGAACCACCATTTTCTTCGATCGTGGCACGATAACGGTCAACCATACCAGACACTTGTTCGCTCTGATCCGGATGAACCAGAAACACAATTTCATAATGTCGCATTGTAATATCCTCTAGGATTATTAGTCACCCGGTTGCGGGCCAGTGTGACAAGGAAAATAAGGGCGCGATGATAAAGCATGGCAAAGAGCCATGCAACCGCTAAAACATCTTATATAATCAGTATCTTATTGATGTTCATCGAGCAAAATATCCTCAGATGACAATATCTCAATTAAAGACTGTGTTAAATAGTTTAAATCTGCATTACTAATTAGAAAAGCAGGCATCAAATAGACCAGAGTACCAAATGGCCTGACCCAGATACCAGCGTCTACAAACTTCGGCACGATTTTATTCATATCAACAGGACGCGTCATCTCGATCACACCAATCGCCCCCAATACTCGTACATCCAGGACACAGTCATAATTACGACAAATTTCCAGGCTACTGAGCAAATGCTGCTCAATCCTCTGAACATTCTTTTGCCAATTAGACTGCTCCAAAAGTTCGATACTGACTAAAGCAACTGAACAAGACAGAGGATTGGCCATAAAGGTTGGGCCATGCATGAACAGGCCTGGCTCAGCTCGGCTAATGCACTCGGCAATTTCACGTGTAGTCAGTGTTGCAGCAAGAGTTAAATAACCACCGGTTAAGGACTTACCAAGACAAAGAATATCGGCTGACACCTCCGCGTGTTCTGCGGCAAACAGTTTTCCAGTTCGCCCAAACCCCGTGGCAATCTCATCCAGGATCAAGAGAACTTCATATTCAGTGCATATCTCTCTAAGCTCAGACAAATAGTCTGCGGAATAGAATCGCATGCCTCCTGCCCCCTGCACAATGGGCTCTATGATCAGCGCTGCAATCTCCTCAGCATGTTGCTCTAATGTGTTTCGAACCTCGGTTAAATGACCCTCTGAACAATTTTTACCAAAAGCTGGTTGAGGCGCAGAGACAAAAAACTGTTTAGGTAGTATAGAATTAAATAAATTATGCATGCCCGTGACCGGATCACAGACAGACATCGCCCCCAGAGTATCGCCATGGTATCCCTGACGAAAACTAATGAATTTTTGTTTGGTTTTTTGACCCTTTGCCTGCCAATATTGAATTGCCATTTTCATAGCAACTTCAATTGAGACCGATCCGGAATCTGAAAAGAAAACACTTTGTAATGGTTCAGGCGTTAACTCTACTAATTTGGCTGCCAGTCGCGCAGCCGGCTCATGTGTTAAGCCTCCAAACATAACATGCGACATGGAATCTATTTGCTGTTTTAAAGCTGCGTTTAAAACGGGGTGATTGTAACCATGGATCACACACCACCACGACGCCATGCCATCGATCAATTCCTGCCCATTGCTTAATCGGATACGAACGCCCTTTGCTGATTCGACTGGATAAACGGGTAATGGATTGGTGAAAGAACTGTAAGGATGCCAGATAAATTGCTGATCATCCTTGAACCAATCTGATGAAATAGGTTTGACCATATGTTGAATATTACTGCAAATATCTAACAATATGTAATCGTTGATGAAATTGTACGCTTATGTTTATATGCATTTTCAGAATAATGGGCCGATATACTATTCATAGTGGTAATTTTTAATGTCAACCCGGTCGGAACATTCTACTATTAATAAATATTTAGGTAACGGCTTTTATTCAATCTATGTAAATTTATGTCCAATAATCAGTCTGAAACTCTCGAAAGCTTACAAAAAAGGCGCCTGGCCCTGGAAAAGCTTATCGCCGTAACCAATGACCTGGAACAAATGAAGAATGGTCTGAACTCGGTACTACTATTAGATAATATCAGTTACAACATCCCCGATGAAATACAGAATTTTCTCACAATGCTGTCGGAGCAGATGAAAGATTCCCCGACAGACATGGTAAAAGAAGTCCTGAGAAGCCTGGATCACAAAGTACTAAAATCATTAAGCCAAGTCTTCAATAAAACACTCATCGAAATATCCCAGGATGAAATAGAAGAAAAACAAATTGATTTCTCTGACGATTTAAGTTCCGAGATTGAGGAATTCAAGAAAGACTCTCAAACCGCTATTGGATTAAGGCTTTTACTAAAGGAAAGAGGGCAACCAATACCCCCTTTCAGATGTATTGTCCCGATGAATTCGATAAAAGATAGAATTGTCACTCTTAAAATGAAAGAAAAGGTCTATCGAAACAATATAACTTCAGAGATCGATGACATGCTGAAAAATTTTTCCTTTTTAATGGTCGATACTAACCTGTCTGATCAGATACGATCACAAATACAAACGGTGATCGATGATTTATTGACAAAGAAAAATCATATCAAATCAGGTAAAGAGCTGACTGATATGTCGATGATTGTTGAGTCAGTCGAACTTGTAAGCGAAAAAGAGCAGATCAATGAAAATATTCAAACAAAAAAACCAAAACCTGAAGTTCAACATGCCTCGAAAAAAAAGAAATCCGTAAAAAAACCCAATAACTTTTTCACTCGCATAAAACTCTGGACTAATACATCCTGGAAAGTGAGCTGGAAAGATACAAAATATTACTCAGAAAAAAATTAATTATTCCTCTGTCTTAGCACCTCAAACAGACACACACCGGTTGCAACTGAAACATTCAGACTTTCCACTGTTCCATTCATGGGGATACTGATCAATTGATCGCAATGCTTACGTGTGTTTTCACGCAAACCTTGACCTTCAGCACCCAGAACTAGAGCTACGGATAACGTAAAGTCGGTTTGATAAAGACTTTGTTCTGCTTCTCCATCGGTGCCTGTGATCCAGATATTGTGTTCTTTTAATTGTCGAATAGTACGAGCCAGATTGGTGACTGTATAAAAGGTAATAGTTTCCGCTGCACCACTCGCAACCTTACAAACAGTAGGCGTTAGACCCACCGAATTATCTTTTGAAACAATAATGCCATCGACGCCGGCTGCATCAGCAGTACGCAGACAAGCACCGAGATTGTGCGGATCCTGGACATTATCCAGAATTAAAAATAACTTCAGTTTATCTTCGTACTCCTTGAGCCAACTTTGCAGATCATTTTCATTGTTCACATGACGGGCTTGCCTTAACAATGCAATCCCCTGATGTTGGCTTGAGTGTGTTTTTTCCTCTAATGTCCTGGCGGTGACTGTCTGGATAGAAATTGCATTTTTCTTCGCTATTTTTTTTATCTGTACAATATCATGAGATGGTTTTTTATCTTCTTTGACCCAAAGTTCAAATACAGATTCAGGTGTACCTTGCAGGGCAAAACGCACTGCATGAATACCATAGACAAATTCTTTTTTTTCTCTCGGCATCGGAATGATTACTGCACCAATTCAAAATCGATCTTCTTATCTTCAAGATCAACACGCACCACCTTGATTTTAAGACGATTGCCCAATTGAAAAACATGGTTTTTACGCTCGCCTCGTAAACGATGGGCGACTGCTTCAAAGTGATAATAATCCTCAGGAAGCAATGCTGTCACATGAACCAGCCCTTCAATGAATATCTCATCGAGCTCAACAAATAATCCAAACGAGGTAACTGAACTGATGGTTCCATGAAACTCTTCACCGATTTTTTCATCCATGTATTTACATTTATACCAACGTACAACCTCACGTGAGGCCTCTTCGGCACGTCGTTCGGTTTCAGAACAATGCTGAGCCATTTTTTGAACCTGAGCTTGAGAATAAGAAAATTTTTCAGGAGCGTCATTCTGGATCATATGTTTTATAGCACGATGAACCATAAGATCAGGATACCGACGGATCGGTGATGTGAAATGTGTATAGGCCTCGAATGCTAAACCAAAATGCCCCTGGTTCGTCGCATCATAAACGGCCAATGGCATACTGCGTAATAGCACCATGTTAATCAGATGCGCATCCTCCCTATCACTGATCGACTGCATTAACATTGCGTAATCCATTGCGGCGGGTTCATCGCCCCCAGCCAGCTGCAAACCAAGTTCGGACAGGAAAGCACGCAGATCTTTTAACTTTTCTTCTTTCGGAGTTTCATGAACCCGGTACATTGCCGGACATTTTTTTTCGATCAGGAAATTGGCCGAGGCTACATTTGCCGCCAACATAAATTCTTCGATCATTTTATGTGCATCGTTGCGTTGATAAGAACTGATCGATTCGATATGACCATCATCAGAAAACTTGAAACTGGGTTCGTTGGTATCAAAATCCAGCATACCTTTTTGTTTACGTTTTTCATGTAACAACTGGAACAACTGATACAGATTAGATAGATGGGATAATACAGATTTGTATTCTTCCTTTAGCTCTTTATTGTTATCAATTAATATTCCTGCAACTTTATCATAGGTTAATCGTGCGGCTGAACTCATGACGGCTTCATAAAACTTTGTTCGTTTGATATTACCTTTGTTGTCGATACTCAGTTCGCAAACCATACACAGGCGATCAATCTTTGGATTCAAAGAACATAAACCATTCGACAATACTTCAGGCAACATCGGTATAACTCTCTGGGGAAAGTAAACTGAAGTTCCACGTTCATACGCTTCATTATCCAATGATGTCCCTGGTAAAACATAACTTGAAACATCCGCAATGGCAACCAACAACCGCCATTCCTGACCCCGGTGTTCACAGTACACTGCGTCGTCAAAATCCCTGGCATCTTCACCATCAATAGTGACTAAAGCCAGATCACGAATATCTTTTCTACCACTAATTTGTTTATCATCGATCGCTTCACCGAACCTCGCAATCTCCTCAAGTACCTCTTCCGGCCAGTCATTGGGCAAGTTGTGATTTTGTATTGCGATATCTACAGCCATTCCTGGCTCCATACGGTTACCAAGGACTTGCACAATCTGGCCTATCGGTTGTGTGTGTTTATCGGGTTGCTGAATAATCTCCGCAACCACAATATCACCTTTCTTTGCTTCGCCTTGTTTGCCATCTGGGATAATGATGTCTTGATGAATACGCTTGTTATCCGGGATCAAATAAGCAATGTGGCCGTCCCTCGAAAAGCGGCCAACCACGCGTTGATTAGCCCTCTCCAACACCTCAACAATACTGACCTCTTTTCGCCCCCGATGATCGATCCCTAAAACACGAGCAAGGATCCGATCACCGTGCAACACTTTGCGCATTTGTTTGGGGGATAAAAACAAATCATCACCACCCTCATCCAGTGCCATGAATCCATAACCATCTGGATGCGCAATAATACTTCCTTGTAGCAAATCGATTTTATTGATCGGGGCATAACCTTCTTTACGATTACGTATGATCTGCCCATCACGCTCCATCGCCCTGAGACGACGACGCAATGCCTTTCGTGATTCACTGTGATCTTCCTGCATCAGTGCTGCAGCAATCCCACGAATACCACATGGCTGGCCATGTTCAACCAGAAAATCCAGAATTTGCTGTCGCTCAGGAATGATGTATTCGTAATCATCTGACGAACCGCGTTTGTTTTTTTGCCCGCGTTTGCTCATTGACAATATCCAGGGGGATCGGTAGAGTCCGCCGTTGTTTTCAATTCGACACTATAACATGCCCAGGTGACGGAATGATGGGCACGCCTACAGGGAAGTAGGTGGTAGAGCGAAGCAGGAGGCCAGAGCCGAGGAGCCCGAATGCCGTGGCAGCCAGGATGGCGTGAACGGCGGGTAGACGATGGACACACCTACAGGGAGGTAGGTGGTAGAGCGAAGCAGGAGTCCAAGTGTCGCGGATGCACGGACGCATAAGAGCGACCGATGTGCACGACTCCAAGGATGGGTAGAGTAATGCCGGGAGCAATTACCGAGGAAGCATGAGTATCGCGAAGGACATGGAGTCCAAAACGAATATATGGATATATTCGGTTGAAAATGTCTGGAACACATTTTCTAGCGACCGCGCGTAGCGCGTTTATTTAATTAATGCTCAATATAAAAAAATTTGGTGCCCGCCTAAATAGAAATGCCCAGGTGGCGGAATTGGTAGACGCGCTAGCTTCAGGTGCTAGTGGGGGTAACCCCGTGGAGGTTCAAGTCCTCTCCTGGGCACCATACAAAAAACTTTCTATTCGAAGAAGACACTCGTCGAGGACTCCATCCTGTGAAAACCATTTCCGATTACTAGAATTTTGTCGTAATCTAAATAATCCGATTTCTCCCTTGAGTATTGAAACGTAATTTTGATGAGTGCCTCGATAACAGAGCCCCATGTCCCTGAATCAGCTTTTGGAAAATAGTTTTTACACACCGATACCTGGACGGTCCAGGTGTTGGAAAGAGCGCTAAACGATTTACAAAGTTTACTACCGAAAGAACAACGGAGATATTCCGTTATTGCTGATGTCGGTTGCGGCTATGGCCGTTCTCTCAAGATGCTAGATGATCGTTTTTCCCCGGATAAACTAATTGGTATTGATGTTGAATTTGTTTGTTGTTCCAATTCGAACATGCAACTCCATGACGATTCGGTCGATTTGTTATTTTGCCACCAGACCTTCCACCATCTTATTTATCAACAAAAAGCCATCAAAGAGTACTACAGAATACTCAAACCGGGCGGTATTCTGTTATTTGCGGAGTCGACAAAACACTACATCCACTCATGGATAATTCGATTACTTTTCAGACACCCGATGCGAGTGCAGAAGACAGCCGAGGAATATTTGCAATTAATCAGAGGTGCCGGATTTGAGGTGTCCAATGAATCAATATCCTATCCATTCTTATGGTGGAGTCGCAAAGATCTTGGACTGATGGAAAGATTGTTTGGTGTGCGGCCACCGGATAATAGGGAAGAAACCTTAATCAACCTGACAGCAATGAAGCCAGAGCTAATGTAATAAGATTATTGAAATCAATCATTACCACACACACTATTCTGAATACCAACCCCTTAATCCACAGAATATATTGCTTTGCAGCAATTTTTAATGTAGTATCCTTTTTTTTAGATACCCACTCACAAACAATTGGAAGAAAATATAATGGACAAGACATTTGAACAGTTTCTGGCTCCTGTTAAAGAGCTAAACGAGTTGGCAGTAAAAAGTATTGAGAAAGTTGCCGCTATCCAGTTAAAAGCTATTCAGGAAAGCACCAAGGCAAATGTTAATGCACTGAAATCTGCAACTGAAATTAATGATGTTGAATCGTTTCAGAAATATCTTGAGTCTCAAGTAGCGAACGCACAGGATATATCAGACAAATCAATGGAAGATGCGCAAAAGATACAAAAATTGTGTGAAACATACGCATCCAATGTACAGGGTGTTGTTGAAAAATCTTCAAAAAAAGCGTGATCTAACTTACCCGTTTCTGTCTCTGAGAAATAAATTAAGCAGCAGATTCAAGCGTCTTTTTTATGTCTGCTTAAACAACAATATAATTTTAATCAAACGGGTTTTTGAGGACGATTGTTTCTTCACGATCAGGGCCAGTTGAAACAATATGAATAGGTGTTTCAGTAATCTCCTCAATGCGTTTTAAATAATCTTTTGCATTGGAAGGTAAGGTATCAAATTCTTTAATCCCCAAAGTTGTATCGTTCCAACCTGGCATCTCTTCATAAACAGGTTTGCAATCGGCAATGGCTTCTGCACCGGATGGCAAGGTGTTACAGGTTTCACCGTTAAATTTGTAACCGGTACAAATCTGAATCGACTCCAGGCCATCAAGGACATCGAGCTTGGTAATGCATAATCCGGTCAGACTATTAATCTGTTTTGAACGTCGTAGCGCCACCGCATCAAACCAACCACAACGACGTGCACGCCCAGTGGTTGCACCAAATTCATGTCCACGTTCTGCAAGATGTTTGCCCATTTCATCAAACAGTTCAGTGGGGAACGGGCCCGAGCCAACACGAGTTGTGTAGGCCTTGGTAATCCCCAGGACATAATCGAAATTTCGTAGCCCCATACCACTACCTGTGGAGGCACCACCTGCAGTTGTATTTGAAGATGTCACGAAAGGATACGTGCCATGATCAATATCAAGCAATGTTCCCTGTGCACCTTCGAACATTATGTTGGAGCCTTGTTTCTGAAAATCATAAATGATATTTGCAACATCCGTAATCATTGGCACGATTTCTTCTGCCATGGTCATTGTTTCGTCCAGTACCTTTTCAAAAGAAACAGGATCTTCCTTGTAATAATTTTTTAAACAAAAATTATGGAAATCAAGAACTTCCCCTAACTTGGAGGCAAAACGTTCACGATGTTGTAAATCATCAACTCTTAAACCTCGACGAGCGACTTTATCTTCATAAGCTGGCCCAATGCCTCGACCCGTGGTACCAATCGCTGCCTTACCTCTAGCTTTTTCTCGGGCTTTGTCCAATGCAATATGATAAGGCAAAATCAAGGGACAGGATTCACTGATTTTTAACCGATCCCGTGCCGGGATGCCATTGCCTTCAAGCATGTGCAACTCTTCGAGTAAGGCTTCCGGACTCAGCACAACACCATTGCCAATCAAGCACTGAACATTTTCACGAAGAATGCCAGAGGGAATCAAATGAAGGATGGTTTTTTCACCTTTAACGACAACGGTATGACCGGCGTTATGTCCACCCTGAAAACGAACCACAGCAGCGGCTTTGTCGGTTAATAAATCAACCAGCTTGCCTTTGCCTTCATCTCCCCACTGGGTGCCTATGACTACAATACTTTTGCCCATGTTTTTAATCGTTGTTGTAATAAATTCTATACTTAAAGTGGCTTGACAACCCACTTCCCGTTTTTCAGGATTAACTGCCTGTCGCAGCCCAACTCATTTGCCCCACCCATTTGTCCTGGTAAATCACTAATAACAATCTCACCTTGTTCGCGTAACTCAGTAATTTTTTTCAATAGTGCCTTGTCGGTCTCACAAGGCGCATAGATTGCTTTAGCTTCAATCCTTGTGTCGGTTAATAAATTCATCAATATTTTTACATCGGCACTGAAACCAGTTGCTGCTCTGGCTCTACCAAATGATTTGCCAACATCATCGTAGCGTCCACCAAACGCAATGCCAGAACCTTGTCCGGGAACATAGGCAGCAAACATAATACCAGTGTGATAGTGGTAACCACGCAATTCAGCAAGATCAAAAAATAATGGCGCATCAGGACAACGCAATTTTACTTGATCGTGCAAGGATCGTAATTCACGAAGACAACCCTTAACACTATCACCGCACTCTTTAAAACAAGTTTCTGCCTGATCTAAAACGTCGGAGCCACCATTCAAATCCATCAGGCTTGAAAATACAGTCAGAATGTCTCCAGACATGTTCCATTGTTTTACATTAACCAACAATTCTGGCTTTGCCTTACGTTGAAGAATGTTAAATAGCTCGGTTTGTTGTCCGTCACTTAACCCTGCCTGACGAATTAATGCCTTATAAATTCCCACATGTCCGAGATCAATGTGTATATCGGAAATTCCAATCCGTTCAAACATCGTCAGTAACAAACAAATAATCTCTACATCACTTTCTATTCCGCTGTGACCGTATAACTCTGCACCCACCTGTATAGGACTTCTGCTACTGTTGTTAGAAAATGGTTTTGCATGCAATACAGTGCCGAGATAACACAATCGCGTCGGAACATCGCGTTGTAAATTGTGTGCATCAATACGCGCAACCTGTGGCGTAGTATCCGCACGCACACCCATCATTCGGCCCGTCAATAAATCAGTGATCTTGCAGGTTTGTAATTCGAGGTCTTCTCCGGTTCCAGTTAATAAAGAATCCAGGAATTCAACCATCGGTGGTATCACTAATTCATAACCCCAGCTTTGGAATGTGTCGATCATAATGCGACATATTTTTTCCAGACGTGCTGCCTCGGGTGGCAGGATCTCTTCTATGCCTTCAGGTAATAACCAGGTATTTTTTTGCTGTTCTGTCATTACAACACCAGAAATAAAATAAGTAAGCCACCTAACATGCTCGACAAACCCAGAAAACGTATTTCAGAGGTTTTCATTTGTAACACCAATAAGAAAACTTGCCGCCATTTATCCGGTGATATGAAAGGCAATATACCTTCCAATATTAACATCAAGGCAATTGCGGTTAAAATCATTGACCACATAATGGCTGTCCAGACTGTGAAAGGGATTCATTCATACTGGCTATCATTACCCAAGATTGCTCCGATTAAATGCCACACAAACAAAAGCCAGGCATTGAAACCTGGCTCGTTTTTTTTGTGTCAATTAATGACCTGATTGATTATTAAAATATTTAAAAAATTCTGAATCAGGCTCAAGCAACAAAACATTATTGTTATTTTTAAAACTACTCTCATACGCGTTCAAACTTCGATAAAATGCATAGAACTCTTCGTCTTTCCCAAATGATGCTGCATATGTACCTGTTGCCTGAGCATCACCTTCACCACGAATAGTTTCCCCATCTCTATAAGCATTTGCCAGAATCACTTCACGCTCACGATCAGCATTCGCCTGTATACGCTCTGCCGCCTCAGCACCTTGTGCACGCAATTCTTTCGCAACACGGACACGTTCAGATCGCATACGATCATACACCTTGCTACTAACTTCTTCTGGCAAGTCAATCCGTTTTGTTCGAACATCGACAACCTCAATACCATAGCGATCTTCAAGCTCTACAGAAATTTCTTGCACTGCATTCATAACTTCATCACGCTCACCAGCGACTACTTCTTGCACAGTACGTTTACCGAACTCATCTCGTAGCGCCTGATTGATACTTTGCCCTAACAGGCTATTCGCGTATTCAATATCACCACCACGGCTTGCAATATAAAATTTTTCAATATCAGCAATACGCCATTTAGCGTAATAATCGACAATTAAATCTTTTTTCTCATAGGTTAAGAAACGTTGAGGATCCTTATCCAGACTTAATAATCGAGATTGAAATTTAGCCACGGTATTTACAAAAGGAATCTTGTAATGTAAGCCTGGTTTGAAATCAGTACGAACGATCTCACCAAACTTTAATACTAATGCTGATTGCCATTGGTCAACCTTAAAGAGTGTCGCTGAGCCAACAATAATAAGAACAAAGATTATACTTATAATTCTGAAAGACATTAGCGGACTCCTCTTGTTGTGTCAGGAATACGAGAAGGAGCGGTATTGTTCAATTGTGATGATTGACTGGATGTGCTCCGAGGCGTGTTGTTATTTGAAGGCATTAAGCTGTTTTGTTTCATTAGTTGATCAATGGGTAAATACATCAGACTGTTGCTATTATCTGCATCTAATAAAATCTTACTGCTATTGGAAAACACATTTTCCATCGCATCCAGATACAAACGCTGACGAGTGATTTCCGGTGCCCGTTGATATTCCCGTAATTGCTGATCAAAACGACTGGCCTCACCTTCTGCCTTGGCTATGACACGCGCTTTATAACCATTGGATTCTTCCGTGATACGAGCGGCTTCACCTCTCGCCTGAGGAATAATTTCATTACGATAGGCTTCTGCTTCATTGACCTTACGTTCTTTGTCTTCCCGTGCCTTAATGACATCATCAAAGGCATCTTTCACCTGTTCAGGTGGTTTCGTTGATTGCAATTCAACACCAACAATCAAGATCCCGGCTTTATATTCATCCAGAATACTCTGCAAGAGTAATTGTTGTTTCTGGGCAATCTCATTACGGCCTTCGGTCAAGGCAAAATCCAGCTTTGATTTACCAATCACATCACGGACTGCACTCTCGGTTGCCTGATGTAATGTTGATACAGGGTCATAGACATTAAATAGATATTCTGTCGGATCCTTAATCTGCCATTTTACAGCAACATCAACATCGACAATGTTTTCATCCTGGGTCAGCATCGAGGAGCGAGAGGTTATCTGACGAACCTGACCAACGTTGACTTTGAGAACCTCTTCTACTGGACGAGGAAAGCGAAAATTTAAGCCTGGTTGCATGGTATCTACCGCTCGTCCAAAGCGTAAAACAACACCACGTTCCTGCTGATCTATGGCATAAGACATGTCATAGGCAAGCCAGGCAACCAATGCCGCTAACATGAGCCCCCACGGTAAGGAGCCACGATTACCTGAGCGAGTCGGTGAGCCATTGGATTTTTTACCAAATATACCACCCAGGCCTTTCTGCCATTTTTTCATGATCTCATCGAGATCAGGTGGCCCATCATCATTCCCACGGTTACCCCAGGGATCTTTGTCTTTGTCGTTATTGTTGCCTGAAGGCTCATTCCAGCCCATAGTCATACTCTCCAAAATATATTTATTAAAAATTAGTTAAATAAGTGACGTCTGTATCTCTGCCGAGCTAATACCCGATTGTTGACAGAGAGACTCCAGAGTTGTTTCATCAAGATGTATATTCATTATCCAACCACCTTGTTCATGCAGTGATTCCTCTTCAACTGCACCCGCATCAAATAATTGAGCGCGTAATTTGCCAGCACTTGGCGGTATATGCAATTGATGATGTGTATTTTTTTCATAAAGCGATAGATTAATGGCCTCTTTCAGAGCATCCATACCCTCAGTCGTCTTTGCTGATAGCCAAACACGTTTAGGATCACCCTCCTTATTCGTCTCCAACCTCGCATCAGCGAATGCTTCATTCAAATCGATCTTATTATACACCTCTATTTGAGGAACGTGTTCAGCCCCAATCTCATGAATGACCTCATTCACCTGTTCCATATGCGCTAACCTCTGCGGATCATTCACATCCAACACATGCAATAATAAATCTGCCTCCTTCACTTCCTCTAACGTGGCGCGAAAGGATTCAATCAAATCATGTGGGATCTGGCGAATAAACCCCACCGTATCGGTTAACACGGCCACATGCCCGGAGGATAATTGTAAACGTCTTTGAGTCGGATCAAGCGTCGCAAATAACTGATCAGCGACATACACCTCAGCGCCAGTTAAGGTATTGAATAACGTCGATTTTCCTGCGTTAGTATAACCAACCAGAGCAACAAGAGGCACAGAGGATCGAATTCGTTTCTGTCTCCCTTGATGCCGTTGGCTCTTGACCTTAGCTAAACGTGCCTTGATAGTTTTAATCCGTTGGCGTATCAAACGTCTATCCGTTTCAAGTTGGCTCTCACCAGGGCCACGTAATCCAATACCACCCTTCTGACGTTCCAAATGGGTCCAACCACGGATCAAACGAGTCGACAAGTGTGTGAGTTGTGCAAGTTCCACCTGCAACTTACCTTCATAACTAAAGGCTCTCTGGGCAAATATGTCCAGGATCAAACCCACACGATCAACCACACGAGATTGACAAAGACGTTCCAGATTGCGCTCCTGACTCGGTGAAAGTGAATGATTAAAGATCACTACATCAGTTTTGTGCAGTGAACAGGCGGCAGCAATCTCTTCGGCTTTTCCACTGCCTAAATAATACTTAGGATCGGGTGAATTTCGACTACCAACAACGAGCTCAACCGGCTCAATACCGGCAGAATTCACCAATTCAACAAACTCTTCCTGGTCTTCATCGAAATCGGCTTTACCAAAATCGATGTGAACTAAAACGGCTCGTTCTTTATCATCAAGTGATTGATTCAAATAAGAATTACCGTAGATAGATTGTACTAATTATCCCCACCATCCTCATCGGCCCTTGGCATTTTGACGTTTTTCGCCGGGACTATGGTTGAAATTGCGTGTTTATAAACCAACTGGCTTACCGTATTTTTCAACAGCACAACAAACTGGTCGAACGATTCAACCTGGCCTTGAAGTTTGATCCCATTGACCAAAAATATTGAAACCGGAATCCTCTCCTTTCTGAGTGCATTGAGAAACGGGTCTTGTAATGTATGCCCTTTGCTCATTTTGGGTATCTCCTTATTATTATGTATTCTTGCTTATCAGCCCGATGTAGTGTGTTTAACAGTAATTATTATAGTTAAGTATAATTATCAACTTCTAGCGAGTTGTCATACCCCATATTACAGGATTTTATCCAGTTAAAGGATAGTTGATTATAACTTCTTTTACTTTACTGAATTTCTCATTACCTTGCGAGTCAAGAAATTGACCGTTTTGTTCTTTTCTCAGCCAGGTCGTCTGGCGTTTAGCTAATTGACGCGTTGCAATAATAGCGTGTTTTTTCATTTCTTCATACTCCAATTCACCCTCAAGATAGCGCCACACTTGTCGGTAGCCAACCATTCGCATTGCCGGTAATTCAGCAGTCAGATCGCCGCGTTCAAAGAGCTGCTGGACTTCATCGAGCAAGCCATGCTCTAACATTTGTAAAAAACGCTGTTCAACCACCTGGCGATGAGTTTTTCTATCTTGTGGCAATAAAATAATCTTGATGATATCTCTGTCTAAACGCTCACTCTGATTCTCTTCAAACAGTTCACTCATGGTTTTGCCACTGATTTCAAAAACCTCCAATGCCCTCTGTATTCGTTGTGGGTCATTCGCATCAATACGTTCAGCAGACCCTGGATCGATGGCTTTTAATCTTTCGTATAAAGCTGCAAGACCAGATTGCCGACGTTCAGCATCCAGCTGAGTTCGAATACTGGAATCAGCCTCGGGCAATATACTGATCCCCTCTTCCAGTGTACGAAAATACAATCCAGTACCACCGACTAATAAAGGGATTTTTCTATCCGCTTCTATCATCTTAATCTCTCGTAAGGCATCGGTACGAAAACGTGCAGCTGAATAAGATTCTTTAGGATCACAAATGTCAATCAAACGATGGGGAGCATTTTGTAAAATATCGGCAGTCGGTTTTGCCGTTCCTATATTCATGTCCTTGTAGACCATTGCCGAATCAACACTGATGATCTCCATCGGGAAATGACGGGTTAATTCCACCGCCATATCGGTTTTACCCGTTGCAGTTGAACCCATTAAAAAAATAACCTTAGACATAAATAATATTTAATGCGAAGAAAGAATTTTTTTTATCGCATCATCATCGAGAACACACCAGAGTGTTTTTTTAAAACGTGACTTATTTTTCATCTGCTGATGGTAATAGGCAATTAATAGTTTGCGTTCATCAACAGGTAATTCTACTGAGAATTTTCCAGATGATGTTCCTCGTAATGTTTCTGGCATTTCATCGTTGCAATGACTGGCAGCCAATTTCATTATAGTTTTAGTCAAATTTTCTTCACTGTCGTTCTTAGTTAATAAAGCAATCAGGTCATTTAAAAAAATATTTATTTGAATAGTTCGAAGGCATTCGGGCAATTCACGGATCAATAAACGTTCAGGTGCTGTGCGTCTATAATGAAATCCAATCCTTGATAAGATTGCCGAATGTTCTTCTAACAGATCAATATTATCTAATGTGTTCTGATAATCGACTGGCATTAATAAAGGTCTACTGATGACAGAATTTTTTGTATATTGTTGTTGCAGTGTTTCTAATACCATCTGCTCTCGCGCAGCAAATACATCGATCAATAAAAAACCTTCCTTTACCTGCGTGATCAGATAACGATTATTTAACGATAGATTGTGATCTGGTAAATCGTTATTTGCATCAAATATTGTTCGCAGCAGTATGTTATTATTTTCTCGGAAATTTGTATTATCAGAAGCATATGGTTCAGCTGACTCATGAATTTCTGTATCATCATTATTGGATGACGACAATGAAATGTCGTTCATTGGCACATCGACCAGGCTTGAGCTATTCGGTGATAAAACCTGATTCAGACAACTATAAACAAAATCATGCACATCACGGGTTCGTTGAAAGCGTACTTCTTGTTTGCCTGGATGCACGTTAACATCCATTTGAGCCGGATCCAGTTCAAGAAAGATCACATAACTGGGATGGCGTCCAGGATAGAGTAGATCCTGAAAGGCAAGTCGTATTGCATGATTGATATGTTTGTCTCGAATATAGCGTCCATTAATATAAAGGTATTGTTTATCTGTTTGACTGCGCGCTATTTCAGCATCTCCCAACCAACCCCATAAACGCATTGCTTCGCGGGAAAAATCAAACGCTTGTGAATTCTCCAGGAATTGTCTGCCACAGATTTCACTGATTCTTTTTGAGTAATTATTGCTTGCTATTGTAAGATTTAGAACAGATCGTTGATTGTGCTGCATACGAAAAGCACAATCAAAATGACATAATGCCATTGCCTTTACTAAACTAATACTGTGTAGGTATTCAGTAGTCTCTGTACGTAAAAATTTTCTTCTTGCTGGTGTATTAAAAAATAAATTTCGCACTTCAACTGTAGTACCTCCAGGTCGAGCACACGGTTCTAACACGGGAGTTTGATCTGCTGAAAAGGTTAGCGACACACCTTGTTGACTACTATCGTGACAACTTTGCAAAGTGAAGCGCGACACCGATGCAATACTTGCCAATGCTTCACCGCGAAAACCGAGACTGGTGATCGATGCCAGATCAGATGTCTTATGGATCTTACTTGTGGAATGACTTTGTAGTGCCATCGACATATCGTCGGGATGAATACCGTGCCCACTGTCGGTAACACGAATTAATGTACTACCCGCTCGTTCGAGATCTATAGTGATCTGTTTAGCATTGGCATCAAGAGAATTTTCCAGTAATTCCTTAACCACCGAAGCAGGCCGCTCGATGACCTCACCAGCCGCAATTTGATTCGATAATATGGGATCCAGTATATGAATTCTGGGAACTGTGAAGGTGTCATTCATAATGCAATGATACCGTAGCCGTGAAAATGATGTCCCCCTCAAGAATAAAAAATATCAGAGGACGTCTACCTCTTTAATAATATTCTGTCCAGGGATTTCAATAATGCTATATTCTGAAGTAGTAATTTATACTTACTCTAGACAAAAGGAGAGGAAAAATGTCAACCTATCGAAGGATTAAGAATGCCAAACCGGATGTACCAGACAGCCGTGATTGGAACTACCAACCCGCACTTATCCAATTACAAGACAATATCGACCCACCTGAAAATTTACATATCCTTGATCAAAAAAGCGAAGGGGCTTGTACCGGGTTTGCACTGGCAGCCGCAATCAACCGTATGTATACACTCATGCAACAAACAACTCGTGTCAGTCCACGTATGTTGTATGAAATGGCGAAACGTCATGATGAATGGCCGGGTGAAGATTATGATGGTTCCAGCATTCGTGGTGTCATCCATGGCTGGAAAAATATGGGGGTTTGCGAAGAGGGGAAATGGCCTTATTCGGTTGGCAGTAAAGGCGAACTCACCATTAAACGGGCAAAGAACGCCCGCCAGCACACCATCGGCGCTTATTATCGATTAAAACCGAATATTTCAGATTTCCATGTAGCGCTAAATGAGGTGGGTACTATTATTGTTTCGGCCAAGGTTCATCATGGCTGGAATCGACCTCGTAATGGGATCATTGAAAGATCCGATAAAATGGAGGGAGGCCATGCCTTCGCCATCGTCGGTTACAATAAGGAAGGGTTCTGGCTGCAAAATTCCTGGGGACAATCCTGGGGAAACAATGGCATCGCATTATGGAGCTATGAAGATTGGCTCACTAATATTATGGATGCCTGGGTTTTTCGCCTGGCATTGCCAACGCCACAAATCTTTGGCTTGCGTCCTGAGTCTGCTCAGCTTAATTCAGGCGGTTCAAAGAAAATAAAAAAGTCAGCTATACCTCGATCAGAGATAGCCGGTCATTTTATCCATGTTGATGATGGTCTATACAAAACCAGTGGCCGTTACTGGAGTACATCAGAAGATGTTGCCCAGACAGCAGAACTACTTGCCAATAGCAATAAATATAAGCATTTACTCCTTTATGTTCATGGCGGGCTGAACTCACCTGAAGATTCTGCCAATCGAATTGCTGCTATGAAAAACGTATTTAAATCAAACCAGATCTATCCCTTTCATATCATGTACGACACCGGGATTGTGGAAGAATTAAAGGATCTGATATTCCGCAAGGAAAAACTGGCGGAAGAACGTGTGGGCGGCTTCAGTGACTGGGCCGATCGTTTTGTCGAAGGTATGCTCAGGAGACCGGGAACACTGTTATGGGAAGAGATGAAACAAGACGCCGAAGATGCTTTCTCTGCAAAGGGTGCTGCCACCGATGCCTTGTCGCACTTCCGTAACCACCTACAACAATCCGGCAAAAAGATAAAACTACACCTGGTCGGACACAGCACAGGGGCAGTCGTGATTGCTCATCTATTAAAAACCCTGAAGAGAAAAAACATCAAATTTAACAGCTGTAGCTTGATGGCACCGGCCTGTACGGTGGATCTCTTCCATCAGGCTTACTTACCTGTCATACAGAGAAAATCAAAAATACACATTTCTGATCTGACCATCTACAACCTCAAAGATGAGCTGGAACTTGATGATAATGTGGCTAAAGCTTACCGAAAATCATTGCTCTATTTAGTCTCCAATGCCTTTGAACGGGAAAAGGGAAAACCAATCCTGGGTATGGAAAAGTTTGAAAAACAAGTAACGCAGGTAAGAAAACAACCACAATTTATCTATTCTAATGGCGTTGAAGGCCAACGGACAAGGAGCACCTCACACGGCGGCTTCGATAATGATATTTACACTATGAATCATATACTGCGCCGTATCCTCGGAGGTGCACTTGGCACATCATTTACGAAAAATGATTTAGACTATTAACACTATTCTTACTGGGAAATTTAGAGCTTAGTAGAAAATTGTTATACATTTACATTATCCGAACATTTTGTTGATTTGATATATACTTGCTATTAACCCAACTGGCAATGAGATTACTGCAACAACAGCAAAGCCCATTAATAAAGGAACTACGACATTCTGATTGATAAGAGCAAACTTATTACTTATAAAAAAAGTACAAATAATAGCCGATACGAATCCGAAAAATAGATTATATCCAAAGTTGAACAACTGAGATTCTAGATATTCTTGGGCGTCAATAAAAATGTAATTTACTATGATTGTAAATGTACTTATTGATATAGCACCAATAAAGGAATAAATAAAAACTTCCTTCTTTGAAAGCGAAGATAACGGCTTATTTATTAGGACATCACTATTTGTACTTGTGGATTTCGATGGCGCTATTTTTCTCCATTTTTCAATAAGGTCAAATATTTTTGACACCAACAGAGCCAATGCAAACACAATAGCAAATGGCCCAATAAGTTCTGGAGGTAAAGTAGACAGGTCAGGCATGTATTCTCCTTAAATATTTTGACACTTAATTATTTACTTAATAATTAGTTGATAAACAGTCCTTTGAATGACGTATGCCGTACTTGACTGTTTTAATGAATAATTAAAACAGATAAATTATGGCTTCATAATACGTAAGTTACCGCTGTCAGGAAACTAATGAACGACTGTTATGTAAACAAACTGACAATATAGTGCAATATTAAAGAAAAAAATATTTTGGTATGTGTATGAACTTTGCTAAGTCTCTTCTGGGTTAGCTCTCTTCAGGAATGTTCAACACCATGCCAACCAACAAACGGTCAGATTTCAATCCATTGTGTTGTTTCAAATTTTTTGTACTAACACTGTACAATTTAGCAATCTCTGACAAGGTATCCCCTCTGGAAATGGTATGTTTCCGCTTTTTGGATAAACTTGAAATCAAGGTTCCTTCTGGAGCGTAATCATAAAAATAGCTACGCAGTCCTTTGAGGATCGACTTTGCCATTCGGGTTTGATATTCGCGAGTCTTTAAACGTTTTTCTTCTCCAGGATTTGAGATATACGCGGTCTCAATCAAAATGGATGGAATATCCGGTGATTTTAACACGGCAAATCCAGCTGACTGCACTCTCTTTTTATGCACCTTCCCCAATCCTTTCAAACCACCCAATACACGGTCGGCAATATCGACACTGGCCTCCAGACTTGCCGTTTGTGATAGATCAAGCAACACAGAAGCAAGCACATCATCCTTATCATCAAGACTAACTCCACCGATCAAATCCGACGCATTTTCCTGTTCCGCTAACCAACGGGCCGCTTCACTACTGGCACCTTTTTTCGATAAGATATAGACAGAAGAACCTTTGACTCTTGGATCTTTAAACGCATCCGCATGAATGGAAATAAATAAATCTGCTTTATTTTTCCTTGCCTTGGCAATACGGTTTCGAAGACGAATAAAATAATCACCTTCACGGATCAAAACTGCCTTCATACCTTTTTCTTTATTAATTAATGCTGCAAGACGTTTTGAAACATTCAGCACAACATCTTTTTCAAACGTACCACTAGGACCTCGCGCACCAGGATCATCACCGCCATGCCCAGCATCGATTGCTATGACGATGTCGCGTTTCTTTTCAACTACGGCAACTTGCTGCGACTGTTTGACCTCTGAAATCATTGGTTCACTCTCACTGGTTTTCAGATCGATAACCAGTCGATGGCCGTATTGCTTGTTCGGTTGTAACAGAAAACTTTCGACGACCGCCTGTTTTTTCAAGTCAAGAACAATTCTCTGATCAGATTCATTACGAGTGCCACTGCGAATCAACTTTACAAACTTGTCCTTGGCTTTGGGCTGAGTCAGTTTGCGAATGGTGTTTGTGTCCTTAATATCGATAACGACACGGTTTGGATGGGATAACTCGATCAAATTGTGTTTTGCTGGTT
Source organism: Gammaproteobacteria bacterium (assembly GCA_965250225.1). Classification (GTDB taxonomy): domain Bacteria; phylum Pseudomonadota; class Gammaproteobacteria; order Eutrophobiales; family Eutrophobiaceae; genus CBDEUK01. Next base: position 126,689 of record CBDFNQ010000035.1, on the reverse strand, counting down.
GAGACACATCGAGAACAATTCGGGTGCTGTCCGGAGCCGACCAGATGCGCACATTCTCAACCACTGTTGGTGCAGCCTGAGCCTGGAGTATAAATACCGCGAAAATGAATGCTATAACTGAACGCATGTCCTTGATATCAAATTAAATTCTAATTAGTTAACCATAATTTTTAGCTGAATCTCATTAAATTTCAAGTAAATTTTGAACTTATTACTATATATTACTGTTTTTAATCTAAAAAGTAATGATTTTTATCGAATATTTGATCAAATTTACAACACTAATATCGGCGTCAGTCACTTTTTAGTTTTTGCAGGAACTGGTCTCCTGGCTCTGTATTGGCAGTAAGCCGTATTTGCCGTCCATCATCCAGATAATCGATTGATATTAAGACATCGGCCTGGGGTAAGAATTCATGAGCCTTCTCAGGCCATTCGACCAGACACAAGGCAGAGCTTGAAAAATAATCACGTACTCCAATTGCCTCAAGCTCTTCCGGGTCATTTAGTCGAAAGAGATCAAAATGGTAAATCATCCGACCTTCGACTGAGTAGGGTTCTACCAGTGTATAAGTTGGGCTTTTTACCGGGCCTACATGGCCAAGTTTATGAAGAAAGCCACGAACAAAGGTCGTTTTTCCAGCGCCGAGTTCACCCTTGAAATAAAGTGTATGAAGCTCCCCAGAATGCTCAGCACATTGTGCGGCAAAGTTTTCCATGTCCTCGGCAGTTGGGATGGTTCTGGAGGTCATTCAGGGATTTACCAGTTGGCGAATAAAAGACATAAGATCGGTGGCTAATAACCCTCTCTCGCCTGATTTTGCAGCTGAATCCGCTGCTGCTGCATGCAGACAAGCTCCTAATTTTGCAGCATCATTTGCTGAATAACCTTGCGCGAGTAAACCGGCAATGATCCCGGTTAACACATCGCCCATGCCACCCGTCGCCATACCTGGATTACCATCACTACAGATAAACACCTTACAGTCTGTATCAACAATTAGAGTACCAGTGCCTTTCAACACAACCACGCCACCGTAACGTTGTTGTAGTTGCCTGGCGGCATCGAATCGATCCCTTTGTATGTCGTCAGTTGAGCAGTTGAGCAATCGAGCTGCCTCACCAGGATGTGGCGTTAAAATTCGGTGATCCGAATGAGAGTGATTATTTGCCAATAGATTTAAACCATCGGCATCTATAAGCTGAGGAATTGTACTTTCATGAATGCGTGAGAATAATTCAATCGCCCACTCACCCTGCCCTAAGCCTGGACCAATGGCCAGTACTGTGGCTTTTTTCAGTAATGGGACCAAATCAGCATACGATTCAACACCTTGTACCATTAATTCCGGTCGACCTGTGCTTAGTACCGCAGCATGCGATGCACGTGTAGCAACACTGACCAGGCCTGCTCCCGTTCGAGCAGCGGCTTCAGCTGCCATACGACATGCACCCATATAACCATGATCCCCACCTATCATTAATACATGACCAAAATCACCTTTGTGTGCCGTGCGTTTTCTGGGTAATAAAAATTGTTTTAACTGTTGGTAATCAATCCAAGAACTGCTGGGTTGAACATCTGACTGGTAAACACTCTCAGGAACTTGTAAATCCGAGAATGACATCTCACCCACATGATCGGCCGCCATGCCTGTGAATAAGCCCTGCTTCATTCCAATAAAACTGATGGTTTTATCTGCAACGATTGCTGCGCCCAAAGGCTGACCAGTATCTGCGTTCAAACCGGATGGAATATCTAATGCGAGTACTGGTCTCGTTGATTGATTTATCCGGTCGATGAGACGTTTAAATTCACCCGTCACTTCACGGTCAAGTCCGGTACCAAGCAAGGCATCAACAACCAGATCATATTGCTTAAAATCAACGTTTGAATTTGAAAAAATTGTTTGGCCCGTTTTGATATATTCTTCGTAACTGGTTTTGGCATCTCCCTTTAATCGCGTTACATCACCGAACTGAAAAACGTCCACAACCAATTCTGCATAATAAGCTAGTTTTGCAAGCACATAACCATCACCTGCGTTATTGCCAAACCCACAGACAACCACAATTTTTTTGGCGTCGGACCAGGTATCACATAACAACTCAAAAGCTGCCGTACCAGCTCGCTGCATGAGGGTTAAACCAGGTATGTTATGGTCTTCGATCGCTATGCGATCAAGTTCTCTAACATTCGCTGCCGTAAATAAATGATTGGGAAGATGAGATTGGGCCAAGCTCACGATCGATCAACAGAGGAGACAAAGTGGTGTTTGCGATAGAACCTCATCTCATTGATCGAATCACGAATATCGTCCATCGCCAGATGGCTGGATTCTTTAACAAACTGAGGCCCTTTTGGATACCAACGCTTGGATGCTTCTTTCACAGTACTCACATCAAAATTTCGATAATGAAAATATTGTTCCAGATTTGGCATTAAACGATGCATAAACCGCCGATCCTGGCATATACTGTTGCCACACATGGGGGAAGTCCGCCCTGGAACGAACTTTTTCACAAATTCCAGTGTCTTATTCTCTGCATCTGTCACTGTATACTCACTGTCCTTGATCCTTGCCACAAGTCCCGACTTCGTATGTTGATTGGTATTCCATTCATCCATTTGTTCCAGCACCTCGTCCGACTGATGGATAGCGATCATCGGCCCTTCTGCCAGGATATTCAGCTGACCATCAGTGACGATTGTGGCGATCTCAATGATCAGATCGTTATCGGTATCAAGGCCGGTCATTTCCAGATCAGTCCAGATGAGATTATCAGCAGATTGGGACATAATTACCTCTTAAATAATAAATTAGATTTTTGACTTTGTACTTAACTACATTATATACAACATATTATGAATACATTTAGCTACATTTTCATCGCCGCCCTTGCCACCGGGGTTATCTTGCAGTGGTTTCTGATACATCGGCACATCAAGCACGTTGCTTCACACCGTGGAGCCGTCCCCAAGGCCTTCGAAGGCAAGATACCGCTGGAGGCACACCAAAAAGCCGCAGATTACACAATAGATAAAGGTAAGCTGGCTCGATTCGACATTTTATTAGGCGGCACCGTGTTAATGCTCTGGACATTAGGTGGTGGGCTGGAATTCCTCGATCAATTCTGGCGTCAATTTGAATTCTCCGAACTCTGGATGGGAATAGCATTGATTATTACATTCATGTTGATCAGCAGCATCATTGATATTCCTGTATCGCTTTACCAAAATTTTCAATTAGAAGAAAAATTTGGTTTCAACAAGATGACATTAAAAGTCTTCTTTATGGATATGCTGAAAAACACTGTCGTATTGCTAGCTCTAGGTGTGCCGATATTATTGTTGGTGTTATGGATCATGAATAATATGGGTGAAAATTGGTGGTTGTATGCATGGGTAACAATGGTAGGATTTTTAGTTTTCATGACCTGGGCCTATCCTGCTTTCATAGCACCTATCTTTAATAAATTTAAACCGCTTGAAGATAAAAACTTGCAAACACGGATAGAAAATTTATTAACTCGTAACGGTTTTAAAAGCCAAGGCGTATTTGTAATGGATGGTTCACTTCGCTCTACTCATGGCAATGCTTATTTTGCTGGCTTTGGGAACAATAAACGCATCGTCTTTTTTGATACCTTAATTGAAATCTTAAGCTATGACGAAATTGAAGCAGTTCTCGCTCATGAGTTAGGACACTTTAAACGCAATCATGTTAAGAAACTCACTCTATTACAGTTTATAATTTTATTTATTGGGTTCGCTGCATTAGGTTGGTTAATTGATCAATCGTGGTTTTATCAAGATTTAGGAGTTAGTGAACAATCGAACTATATGGCTTTATTGTTATTTAGTATTGTTGCACCTGTGTTTTTACAATTCATCATGCCATCGATCAAAATTCTCACACGCAAATATGAATTTGAAGCCGATGATTTTGCCTCTGAACAAGCTCGACCAGCAGACTTGATCAGTGCGTTGGTAAGTCTGTACAAAGAAAACGCAAACACATTAACACCAGACCCACTCTATTCTGCGTTTCATGATTCTCATCCGCCCGCACCAATCCGAATTGCACATTTGAATGCGAAACCTGCTTGATGAATAATCATTATTCAATAAAAAATAAATTCTCGTTATGCCGACCCCGGATTAAACACTTCCGGGATAGGCTCCGGCCGGAATCCAGTTCTTTTAGATATTTAAACAGCATGCTCCTCAGTTTTCTATTGATCACAACAACCCAAGCTGCAGACATTGAAAACGGCCAAAGCCTGCATAATGAAAACTGTGTGCGTTGTCATCAACCCACTCTCTACCAAAAAGAAGATCGTGAAATTAAAACTTTGCAACAACTTCATGAACGCGTACTACAATGCGAACTCGCCAACGACCTAGCCTGGTTTGAGGAAGAAGTCGATGACGTGAGCGAATATCTAAATGTGAATTATTATTTGTTTGGAATTAAATAATTGGCTTAGTTCAGTGGCCGAATTAAAAACCAAACCGAATAATAAAAATGTGAAACAATTTCTTGATTCACTTGAGAATGAAAAACGTAAAAAAGATTCGTATCAATTATTAAAACTCTTTAAAGAGATCACCAAAAAGAAGCCAGTTATGTGGGACGATACTATTATCGGCTTCGGCAGTTACCACTATAAATACAAAACCGGTCGTGAAGGCGATTGGCCGGTAACCGGGTTTCCGCCGCGCAAACAAAACCTAAGCATTTATATCATGCTTGGTTTTTCCAATTATCAGGATATGATGAATAAACTCGGTAAGTATAAAACGGGAAGGTCCTGTCTTTATGTGAACAAACTGGAAGATATCGATATGAAAATATTGAAACAACTCCTGGCCGAATCTATTACAGATATGTAAAAGAAATACCCTTGTGTTTAATATATATAACTATTCAATCCTCTCTAATGGTAAGCTTATACCCGATCGATTTATTTAGATCCGTATTGGAAATCAGAATATAAACGCTATTCCCAGGCGGGACGGGTAATATATTATTAATATATACGTTTACCATCATCGAAATCTCTCGATAAATACTTTGGATCACCTCTCATATGGACACGATAGTTAAACTTGCTATTTTCTTGATAAGTGGAAGACGTCACTGAATAGCTAAATGTTAATTATTATTTACTTGGGATCAAGTAGAAGGCATTCATTTATTTTTCTATTCTAAATAAACTTCAGATATCAATAGAAAAAAAAGATGAATTATAATAAATTTTTTCTTGTTTCTGATTTGAAAATTATTTAAAAATATGGATCAGGCATCAATGTGTATCAGAAAGTATAAGAGTAATACTTTCGTTATCTGTTTCAGCGGCCAAGTCATATGCAGTTTTACCATCATTATCTTTCATATCAGATTTGGCACCATGCTCCAGCAATTTTTCGACTACGTCTATATGCCCAGCCTTTGCAGCCATCATTAATGAACTTTTTCCACGATCATCCTGTAAATTTGGATCAGCCTTTGAGTTTAACAATAATGAAATTGCATCAGTCCGTCCATATCCAGCGGCCCACATTAAGGCTGTTAAATCATGGCCATATTTTTGATTTACGTTTTTTGTCTTAGGCAGAAGAAGTTTAATTATTTCTAAATTACCATTTGCTGCAGCATAAATTAACGCTGTTTTGCCTGTATTATCGACAATATCAACATTAGCATCATGCTCTAATAATAATTTGACGACGTCAGCATGCTCACCATAGACTGCCCAATCTAATGCCGTGATGTTTTTTAAACTATGGAGATTTACGTCGGATCTTTCTACCAGTAAATATTTTACAAGTTCAAAGTGACCACCTTTAGAGGCATACATTAAGGCATTTTCTCCCTTTGTATTAACCAATTTCACTTCTGAACCTTTATTGACAAGAAATCTGGCCAAGTCAAGAAATCCACCTTTCACTGCGTATAGAAAGGCTGAATTACCAATCCGGTTCCGTGCATTTACCGAAGCACCTTCTTCTAATAACGAAGCAACCTGTTCAGTCTTACCCTCTTTAGCAGCATCAAATAACTTAAAATTTAATTCACGAACCTCATCAGCACATACAGATGAAAACTGCAAACATGCAACAAAGAAAAAGCAATTTACGATGCTTATTTTTTTTGTCATGGCATTCGACTTCCCATAATTGAAGATAATTTTTCCTTAATATTATTCCTCATTCTTAAATCCCGCTAAATATTCTGAAACGGCCTTGATTTCTTCATCAGAAAACGTGCCAAATAACGCATTCATGGGCTGTGCGTTATTACGTACCTTATTTTTAAAATCGAGCATAGTCTTATGCAAATATTCAAAGTGTTGTCCGCCAAGCCTTGGGTTCCGACTATTGCCATTAAAAGCTCCAAGGTGACAGGCGACGCATTGGCCAGCATCAACTACTTTTTTTCCGGCTGCGATTTGTTCGGGTGAAGTTGTGTAATCAGTGCCCTGCCATTCCTGTTCAGCAAAAAATTCTGCCATGAGACGCAAATCTGTTTTTTCTATATCCGCAACAAGAGGCTGCATAATCGGATTTTCTCTGAGACCGGATTTAAAATCTTTTAACTGTACATAAAGATAGTAAAACTCCTGGCCTGCCAGGATTGGAAATGTCGGTTGTGTCGATGTGCCATTTTCACCATGGCAGACGAAACAGTTTTGCAGCTTGTCGCGTACCGGTGCGAATCTATCATCTTCCGCAGATATTTCCTCTCCCGAAAAAATACTGCCGCTATAAACAGCAGCAAACAATAAGATTAGGTAATGTAGTTTTTTGTTAATCATTTGTTTATTCCGTTCACGATATCAATTATTAGAAAAGGCAGTTCAATTCTTAGTTCAATATAATTTGCCATTTAAAAATGGCCACCTTATAAAAGGCGGCCAATAGTTTATCCAAACTATAGAGCGATAAACAAGGAGGAGGTACTACTTCTTAAGTTTATAGGCAATAATTTCATTGCCACGTTTGTAGTTCATCTGTGCATTTCCTCCTGAACCCACAACGATATATTGATCACCATCAACATTGTAGGAACTAGGAGGTGCATTAACACCTGCATCAGTTTGGTCTTGCCACATCAATTCACCTGTGGATGAATTATAGGCCTTAAACAAACCATTGCCTTCACCAGTAAACACAAGTCCGCCACCCGTAGCGAGAATGCCACCAATCATGGGTTGTTGTGTTTTTACCTGCCACTTGATTTTGCCAGTGTTGTAATCAACTGCGGTCACATTACCCCATTGTTCTTCTGATTCTATGACCTTGAAAGCACCACCAAGCCACAATTTTCCATCTGGGTATGGTGTTGCTTCCACATGATAGGTCATCGGCTGATGCAAGTTGATGGCATAAGCCAAATTCTGACTTGGATCAGTTGCCAGAGGTGACCATTCAACACCACCGTTGGCGCCAGGCAACATACGTTCACCCTCTTTTGTTGGTAATACCCACATGTTTTCTTGGGGAACCATCGCATCAGAGTAACGAATCAAGCTGCAGTCAGATGCATCGTGGACATAGATATGACCTGACTTGCCACCATGTAAAATACCTTTGACCATCGCGCCTTTTGCATTTTTAACAGTCGTTATGACAGGCGGACTAACAGCATCCAGATCCCAGACATCGTGTGCGATGTACTGAAAGTGACAAACATAATTGCCATCACTGTCTGTAGAAATAAGCGAGTTGGTGTAGAGATTGTCGCCCGGTCGGATTGCACCATACAAATCAGGAGAAGGGTTTCCAGCCATGAAATATACTCAATCAACTTCAAGTTGCAGGATCGATGATCTGAAAGTTATCATTAATTCTATCGTTCAATGAGTCCGCGATATCCGGTAAAGTGTTTTTGAAAAAGTCATCGATTTGCTCACGAAATTCCTTGGCCGAATGGAAATAGTGGTTATTACGGACGTGTTCGTTCATCACTTTCCATAAACGTTCTATCGGATTCAAATTAGGACTATAAGGCGGCAGGATGTGTATCTTAATATTAAGTTCGTTTGCCTTTTCTTTAACACTCGCCGCCTTATGATAACCCGCCCCATCAACTATCCAGTGAAGGGTGTTTGCATCAACGTATTGCGCTCGTAATTTGGATAGAAAATCAACAATGCTGTCGGCATTAATCGTGTCATAGGTTTCTGTCACCGTGTTTGACAAGGCATTGAGTTCAATCGCACCTAATAGGTTAATCCGTGTGCGACTCGCGGTTGTTTTGATAAGCTTATTTGTCCCTCTCTTTATCCAACCGTGACTCAATTTCGTCGACTGTGTCGGATGCACGCCATCACCAAACAAAATAGGCTCATCAGCACCGACGTTTGCTTTCAATACGTCATACTGCTTGATAAAGGCATGTTGTTGTTCAACATCGGCTTTGGCGGGGACCCCTTTGGGTTGTTTATAAACAAATCCTTGACGATGCAACCATTTATGTAAACCCGATACCGTGTAGTCAACCCCATAACGGGTCTTGATGTAAGCCACAATTTGGTGGTTATGTTGATATAGATGTGCTGTCAGATGTGCGAGTAATTCGTCACATTGTCGCTTGCTTAATTTCTCCTCGGAACCGCCGTTTGCACAGTGCAATTTCTGCTCTCCGGTATAGTCCTTCAAGTGACGAAGTATACAGGTTTCATGTTTGCGCAAGGCTTGCGCTATCATCGTTGTGCTCCACCCTTCAGAATTCAGTAATACGGCTTTGATACGATCACCTTCCCGGATATCTCGCACTTGCTTATGTCGTGCTTCTAATTTCAATTTGTTTTCTGCGGTTAATTCAATCTTGCTCATAGGTGATAGACTGATCTCTTAATTCATAAACATCAAGCTCTTTCATCGATCTTGGGTATAGAGGCGACCATTGTCTCGGTCGACGGCCATATTCTGCCAGGTGCCACCACCCAGTGTTTTGTACGGGTCACCATTTTTCTTGAGTGCAGCTTTTTCAGCTTTGATATCTCTAAGCATATCGCGACCAGTTGCATCATGAGTTGCCCAGACACCCACTGAGTCCTCAGGAATGGTGTAAAATGTCCATAACAATTCACCTGACGTGGCATCAAAGGCTTTAACGAAACCACGAATACCATACTCACCGCCATTGGTACCGATCAGCACTTTGCCATCAACCACGGTGGGTGCCATTGTTTCGCTGTAACCCAGTTCTGGATCCGCTATTTGTGACTCCCAGACCTTTTTACCTGATGCCGCATCAATTGCTACCAACTTGGCATCCAGAGTCCCCATATACAACATATCGCCATAAGCGGCTACACCTCTATTATTTGGACCACAACAATAGGTCGTAATTGGACCCATTTCGTGTTTGTAATGCCATTTTTGTTTGCCGGTTTTTGCATCCAACGCATACACATGGTTGAAAGAAGACGTGACATACATTGTACCATCAATAATGATCGGCGATGTTTCCAATGAATCAGTCACTTCCATTTTGAAACTCCAGGCTCTCCCTAAGGTTTTTATATTCTCCAGATTAATCTGCTCTGCAGGGTAAAATCTGGTTTGGTTATAATTGCCATTGGTGTGAAGGAAGTTATTTGAATCTCCTGCAGCATTGTCCAGCAGATCTTGGGTAACTGTTTGCATGTTTCCAAACAAAGTTCCCCCTGTAACTTCTTCGCCGGCAATAACATTTTGCGTCGCTGTGCACATAAGCAGCGTTGCAACCCCTATTGCTTGCCCCCCTTTAACAAGGGATCGATAGCCCTTCTTCTTAACTTTAATAGTCATCTTCTGATTCCTCTTATCTAGTTTGATTGCAGCATTGAATAACTAACACCTTTTGTTGCTGCGAACAAAAGGCCAAACCGGTTTTAACTTGCATTGCCTAATATAAGATCAGGATGCGTGTTCTGGACATGATGCTTACTATTTACTTTTCGTATCGTAAGATTTGAAATAAAAGCAATGAATAGCAAAAAAGCCATGGCATACATCGTTGTGTTATAGAGACTTGGCGTAGGATCAACTATGCCTGCCGGAACAAGCTCCATTAACTTGGGAATAGTGACGGTCTTGGCATCAATCAATATTTGAAGATTATGAATACTCGCACCAAACTTTTCCTGAAACACTGCGGGATCAACTTTTTGCGACAAAGACAATATCGCATCATCAACTGAGCGTTGTCTTAGATAGGTAATAGCGAACGGGCCTAATATACCTGCTGTACTCCACGCTGTAAGCAATCGACCATGTATTCCACCAACATGCAAGGTACCAAAGATATCCGCCAAATAGGCAGGGATGGTTGCAAAACCACCTCCATACATCGTGAAGATCAGCATGGTTGCTGCATAAAACATGATTAACCAGGTGATACTTGGACTAACGGCCCCCTGGGTAGCAAAGTACGGAATGGATATATACAACAGGATCCCTAATATAAAGAAAATATGATAAGTATTTTTTCGCCCGATATAATCGGACATTGAGGCCCATACAAATCGGCCACCCATATTAAAAACACTGATCATTAAAACGTAGGTCGCGGCAAAACTTGCATTGACAATATCAGGCAAACTTGGGTTAAAGATATCGGTAATCATGGTCTTGGCAACACCAATCACGCCGATACCCGCTGTCACGTTAAAACAAAGTACTATCCATAAACGGTAAAACTGGGGCGTCTTTAGTGCCTGGTCAATGTGCACATGATCCTGAGTGATCAAACTCTGGCTGTTTTCATCTGATTTTGGTGCCTCCCATCCGGCAGGCTTCCAGTCTTTTGCAGGGACACGAAATGAAAAGGCAGCAATGGTCATTACAACAAAATAAACCACACCCAGCGTTAGAAAGACACTGACTATACCCGTAACCCGTGCCAACCACATAGACACCTTCTGGGCCTGGTACAGGCACCTTCGCCATGTCAGAGACTGAAGCAATAACCACCTCCACTTTACTTCCAGCAACTTCAGCAAAACGACGACCACCTTCGGTAATTAAGCTCACATCTGTAGCTTTACCCAGATATTCTGGTGCTTGATAAAATAAACTCAATAGATAGGTTTTTAATGGAGCGCCTATCATTGCACCCCCGCCAAAACCCATGATCGCTATGCCAGTAGCCATCCCCCGACGATCGGGAAACCATCGAATTAAGGTACTGACTGGCGTGACATAAGCCAAACCAAGCCCACATCCCCCAACAGCCCCGTAACCTAGATAGATCAACCAAAGTTGATGTGTTGCAATACCAACGCTGCCAATCAGAAATCCCCCGCCCCAAAGACAAGCTGCTAAAAAACCGGTTGCCCTTGGCCCGACTTTTTCAAGCCATTTACCTGCGATTGCAGCTGCAAGACCAAGGAAAACAATCGCAGTAGAAAAGATCCAGACAACAGAGGCAAACGACCAGTCATCTGCTGCACTGGTTACTACACCTAACTGTTTTATTAAAGGTGGATTGAATATACTCCAGGCATAGACCGAACCAATACACAAATGTATCGCTACTGAAGCTGGAGCAATCAACCATCGGTTAAAGTTTGGCTTTGCAACTAAATTTTCTTTTGAAAAGATCGTCTTCAAGTCGAATGACTTTGACATGATCTTAACCTCCCAAGACACCTTGAATTTTATATTTATTATTTACTTTTCCCTTCGTAGTACAGAGGGAAATGAGACCTCTATCAATTCAAGTATTTATTTAAGTTTGTAATTTTTTTATTAAACATTCAATTTTATAAGGCAAGTACTGTACCAGTCTTTTAAATCAATCGATTAGGTGAACATCACTGTATTTTAAGTATTATTTATAGGACAAAATGACCCATGATCAGGTAAGCACATGGGTCATACTGTCTATAAATAAACGCCATGCACTTTGCATTAATATATGTGGTTGGTTCTAGATAGACATCCGGCAGTCACATTAATGACCTTGAACTAAAGAAGAGAAGAGAAAATAAAATTGAATCCAGAATATATTGACTAAATAACGATAGTAAAATTTGTAACTGGAATGATTTACATTTTTGAATTGCTGATGGCTTGCATATTACTGCCAAACTGTTCTGTTGGATTTTCGTAAAACCAGATAAAAAAACAACTGCCCACATCAACACGTGAACGAACTAATATCTCCGCACCAAAACGTTTAAGAATACCATTTGTAACATAGAGACCAAGACCAGTACCACTTTTTGTTTTTGTATAAAACGGATCAAAGATTCTTGCTAGAGAATCATTAGCAATACCATGACCATTATCTTTAATCAGCAGCAACACACCTTTATCTCGCCAATTTCAGGTTCGTATAATGATCTTGCCATTTTCACTGATCGCATTCATACCGTTTACGATCAAGTTTAATAAAACTTGCTGAAATTGCTGGTGATCGCCATTGATGTGTTTACTCGCGCGCAAACCCAGGCTTAAATTCACACTGAGTTGATTTAACTCATGTTGCACCAGAATAAGGGTATCATTAACAACATCGTTAATATTTACTGAAGACCAGGAAGTATGATAATCAGTAGGTCGAGAATACAACAACAAATTATTAATGATTGATCGAATTCGATACACTTGTTGAATAATCAAATCTGATTCTCGTGATACCGTGTTTCCCTGCTGGCCCAGTTCGTCTATTAATAAATCCATATTCCCCAGTATCACAGCGGTTGGGTTATTTATCTCATGGGCAATACCTGCAGTGAGTTCACCAATAACAGCAAGTTTTTCATTAGCTACCAGTTTTATGCGAGTCTGTTTTAATAAACTAATGTTTTCTTCTAACTCAAGTTTTTGTTTTCGTAATTGCCGTGTGCGATCCTCGACTTTAATTTCAAGTTCATCGGCTGCATTCTGAATTTGTTCTCGTTGCTCCAACAATTTATCAAGCATGCCATCAAATTGTTGAGCAAGTATGGCCAATTCATCCCGGGATTCGAGTTTTCCAATACGCCGTTCCTCTCCATGCTTAATTGTTTTTATTACATTTGTCATTGCCTCAATCGGTTTATAGACAGATTTAGCACCTAATATAGCCAGAAATACAGATAAAAGAATGACAGAAATGAATAACAACAGGAGTACAGTCAACCCAGTAAAATACGTGGCTCTGAATGGCGCTTCCAGAAAACCTGTATAAAGCATGCCGACGCGATTTCCATTCACATCTAAGATAGGTTCATAGGCAGAGATATACCACTCACTCACGACAAAAGCGCGATCCACCCATTTTTGGCCATTTGTTAAAACTCTCTCTCTCACTTCTTTAGAAACCCTGGTACCCAGGGCGCGTTGCTTGGGCAATTGACCAGGAACGTTTGTGCTGATTCGGACATCCTCCAAAAAGATAGTAACGGTTCCGAGACTATCTTTCGCCAGGCTCCCCTTACTGTAGACAAGGTCACGAAGTGTATCGACAAATTCAAAATTTTGATTCAACAATACGCCGCCAATTAATATTAGTTTTACTTCTGAATTCGTTCCAGTGATTGGATAATAACTATGTAAAACCATCCCCCTATCTTCAATTGTATTCTTTGATGGGGATGCATGAGGTGTCTGAATCAAAGGGAGATATGCCCTCAAGCTCAACTCAGGATTGACAGCCTCTAATTCATGGGAAGAAAATATTTCAACTCCTGTTGCAGGTTTTCCTCTCAAGGCTTGAGCCAGAAGTGCGCTTTTTTTTATGTTACATTTAGTACTGTCCCAATAATCACATCCATTCATATCCATTACCTGGATGAAATCGAAATTTTTCTCTGTTTTCAGTTTTTTCAATAAAGGAGCAATCTGAAATTCTTCTTCATTTCTTACTAATTTTTTTTTCAGGATATTTTGGAATTGATAGGATTCAACAAACAATGCCAGCTCGTACAAATACTTATTTTGAGTACGAGAAAACGCTTCATCTGCAACATTAAGATCGGCCGTGACTTTCATCAATAATGGTCTGTAGCTCACCTCATTCATCCAGTAATAGGCCATACTTATTACTGCCGTCAACACCAGTAAAACGGGAAACAACACTAAAATAAGTAATTTATATCGAAGACTGCTTGATATCAGCGCATGAAACCGCTTAAGCATCGGTGGAACTATCTTCCCAGGCATGGATCTTTCTATCGAGGGTTTTACGAGATATACCAAGTGTTTTAGCAGCTTTAGATTTATTACCATTCATGTGATTGAGCAATTTGATAATATGATCCTTTTCTACCATGGTAAGAGACCAATTGTCAGGATATCCAGTCTCTTCGTTATCACCATCATTGTCAGAAATTGATATATCAACAGGAAATCGTCCGAGCAACAAACAACGTTCAACTGTGTTTTTCAATTCCCTAACATTTCCAGGCCAATCGTATGTTTCTAACTTTTTAAAATCATCATGACTAAATGGAATTTCGGGAAGAGCGAGTTGTTCGGCCAATAATTTGGAATAATATTGTACTAACGATGCAATATCCTGTTTTCTTTCTCGCAAAGGCGCAACGCGCATAATCAAAACATTCAATCTATAAAATAAATCTTCACGAAACTGTCCATTTTTAACCTGTTTCTCTAAATTTTGATTGCTCGCTGCCAATACACGAACGTTGACAGGCATCTCTCTCTCGCTACCGATAGGTCTGATGCTATGCTCCTCAAGCACACGTAAAAGTTTTGCTTGCATAGACAATGGCATTTCACCAATCTCATCCAGGAACAAGGTTCCTCCTTCTGCATAAGAAAACAATCCCTCTCGTACTTCGTTTGCCCCCGTGAAAGCACCTTTCTTATGACCAAAAAATTCTGACTCTATCAACTCGGGCGCAATCGCTCCACAATTGATTGGGACAAAAGGTCCGGTTCGTCCACTCTCTTTATGGATAGCATTTGCAACCAGTTCCTTGCCTGTACCAGACTCACCTTCTATCAGAATAACTGATGGTGTCGGTGCTATGCGTTTAATCAGTTGACACATCTCCTGGACCTGTGCGCTTTTGCCAATCATGCCTTCAAATGAATATATTTGATTGACTTGACGTCGTAATACAAAATTTTCCCGTTCCAGTCGTCTCCGTTCCATGCAGCGTCCAACGGATGCCATCATCTCTTCCAGGCGAAACGGTTTCAGGATAAAATCAAATGCGCCCAGTCGAAGGGCTTCAATTGCATTTTCTATGTTGGAAAACGCAGTCATAAAAATCACATCAGACTGGCAATTTTCAGTGGCAATCGATTTCAACCAGTCGACCCCTGAACGACCCGGCAAACAGATATCAATGATCAATAAATCAAAATGATAATCGCTGCGTAGAACTTCCGCCTTTTCAGCAGAACTCGCAATTTCAACCAGGCCATACGTTTTCGATAGGGCCCGTTGCAAAAACTCCTGAATACCCGGTTCATCATCAACCACCAGGATAGAAAAAGCCTTTTTACCGTTTGCTTTTTTTAGTCCTCTCATAGAAGGAACACATATAATGGATAAAAATGAATATTTAATAATTGAGTCATCGATATTGCCATCAATATTTATTTAGTTTGTATCAGCATATTATATAAATAATTCGATCATGATACTCCAATTATTAGTCACATAAATAGCACCGAAAATATTTTTACATTTGATATGTCGTTCGTTTCTACAACAATAGTTCATTAAATCCTCATCAGGTTTTTTCCAAAAAGTTACCCCACCGTGGATACATTAAGATTATCAATCTTCTCTCACAGTCAGCTTATATTGGATCGGATTAATATGATCCGTATTTGAAATTAATACATAAATGGTAATTACGGGCCAATCAGATTTTATTTCTTCAAAAATGCGTTCGCCATCATAAAATCTGCTGAATGACAATTCTTGTCTCCTTTTTTATAGACACGATATTTTAATTTACTATTTTCTTCCCCGGAGGTATCTCCTAATTCTTCAACAGTAAAAGATACATTTCTAAATATTTTCTCATCATCTGCAGGAGTTTCTTCAGCTTCAAAAATTACTTTAATCAAATCAGAGGTTAGTCCTTCGAGAGAACCATTTCTGACTTTATCATTATTTACTACAAGAGGCTCACCTTTGTAGTTTTCTAGATGGCCACTAAAAGGATCGACTAGCTCACACGATTCGCCAAAGAATCCTTCCATAGTTATGGTTTTCTCCATAGTTTGGTTTTTTCCCCATTCCCAATATGCATCGCCTAAACCAATTTTAGGTGGCAGCTCATCGAATGCTGTTACTATATCATCAGTAGTCAAACCATAATTCAAAACATTGTGTAAATAACTTAAATCTCCACCTTTATATTTTTTCCCATAGTAAACCCAAAAATCCTGCGTCTGATAAGGTAACCCTTTATTATCTTCAGCACCTGCAGATGTTAGGCCATGATTAAGTGGATGAAAATGTCGATCCTCCGCATTTCTTTTCAGAGCAAGCGGATCGGTTGCTGCTGCCTCAGCCATGCCTTCAATAATCTATTTCCCATAAATTTCTTTATTCATAGTACCTGAGACATAAATATTTTGAATCGCATGAAAATATTCGTGACGTATCTTATTTTCTCTAAACTCAACTGGATCAACACCGAACTCTGGTTCTTCAGTACCCTTACAATAATAAATTGTTTGAGTTCCTGGAGAATATAAGGCGGGACTATTATTATTACAGGATCGATGAGAAGTTGGGACTATGTAAATATTTTGATATGCATCACCTTCGACTTCTTGGTAGCCCATATTGCAATTATAATTAGTCAATCCACAATCTTTTTTTGTGATCATCTTACTTAATGATGGTTCTTTAAACCCTAATTCATTATAAATCCAATTTGCTTCTCGCAGTTTTTCTACAACCCAGTCTCCATCTTTATCAGTACAAGATGAATTAAAATAACCAAAGTCTAAGCATTGCACTTCAAATTGAGCTCGAACAGAAGATATTGGTTCAACAAGGATTAAAGGAGGGAAGCTCTGGATGTTCAATTAAAACAAACACGTTGCCATGTTCATCGAGCCTATGTATGGGAATAATATATTCCTCTATTTCATGGTCATAACCTCCTTCGACAGGGATCCAGGTTGCATCTATCGGATCTCCATTGTAGATTAATTTCTGACCATCGATTAAGACCGCAACAGCTAAGTGATCGGTATCGACTCAATCCGGAACCGGTAAGGCATGACCAAATGCTGAATTAAGAGATAATGAGACACTACGTTCGGCGCTGACACTAAAATAATTGCCCACCGGAACAGCATCCTCTAACAATGGTAATTCAGGTGCATCGACCTCATGTACCCAGACCGGTAATGATTCTAAAGTGGTTCCTTGTGTTGTCCCAAGAATGACTCCTTCCGGACTGGTAAAGAGTGAATCATTAATTAATTCGCCATTAGGTAGAAAAGAAATAGTTTCTTCTTCCTTTTTAGGTTCAGATGCTATTGTCTCATTCTGAGCATAAACATAGACGACACCTTGATAACTATTCGCGTCTTTTGCACCAACGATTTGGTTCCATTTTGCACAACAAAGGCACTTCCAAAATGCTCTTCACTGGAACCATCACTTGTAATCAATCGGGTCTCTAACCAAACGGATTCATTTTCGTTATCTCTTTGATAAAGATAAACCGCACCCTGGCCTATTTTTGTTCCTATGGTTGTTCCATATGCAGCAATTTGAATTGATTGGTCTGACATAAAAACAAATTCACCAAAGAAGGCCGTAGCAGAAGTTTCGTTTGGAGTAAGTCTTGTTGTTTCTACCCAGTCGTTTATGTCATTTGTTTGCCATTGAAATATATAGGCTGCACCAACAAAATATTCCCCATTAGGATCATCGACCCAAGATGTACCTATGATAATTGTCTGTGTATCCATTGCGACAGAACTATCAAATTTTAGAAACGCGGTACTATTACTCGGAATAAGTTTTGAATGTTCAAACCACTGATTCGAGTCTGGTTCATGAATAAAAACATAAGCAACACTGGCATACTCTCTATTATCTACAGTGGCATTCGGAGCCGTAACGATCATGGTATTCCCGTTCATGGCAATGGCTTCGCCAAAGTTATCTCCAGAAACGCCATCACCAACAAGAAACTTTATTCTACTTATCTCCAGTAAGGTGTTACCAGCAAAGATAGATTAAGGAACAACTGAAAATCAGAAACAAGAAAACAAATGAAATTTTATTTATCACAAGTAAAATCCTCTATCGTCAGACTTCACAGAAAGATATTTGCCAGTATATGAACACATAGAAATAAAGATAGCGAGAAAAATTCAGTTTATAAAAGTCGTCGTCTTATTTGAAAATAAGTGGATGATCCTACTGCATATCTGAACGTAAATTATTATTTGTTTGGAATTAAGTAGTAAAGATAAAAATGTTAATGAAAAAAAGGGGCATATGCCCCTTTTTTAATTACATCATTTAAAATATTGAGCCTTAGTTTACAACTTCAAACTCAACCCGACGGTTCTGAGAACGACCACTCGAAGTCCCATTATCGGCAACTGGTGATGATTCACCTTTTCCAATCGAACGAAGCCCAGAAGTGTTAGCACCCTTGTTGATAAGATATTGTCTTACTGCATCGGCACGTCTAACGGATAAACCTTGGTTATAAGCATCCGAACCACGACTGTCTGTATGACCAATAATATTTAATTGTGTCACACCTGCGCGAGAAAGCTGGCCATAAAGATTATCCAATACAGAATGAGCTTCTGGACGAAGAGTAGAGCTATCCGTATCAAACAATACTTCACCAGACAGGCTGAATTGAATCTCGCAACCATCGGCATCAACTGTAGCACCTGCACGGGTATCCGGACATTTATCAAGATAATCTACCACACCGTCACCATCTGAATCCAAAGGACAACCCGTTGCATCAACAGCAACACCGTTTGGTGTGTCAGGGCATTGATCATTATTATCGGTAACGCCATCACCATCAGAGTCTAATGGGCAACCTGTTGCGTCGACGGCGACACCGTTTGGTGTGCCAGGGCATTTATCACTGCCGTCAAGTACCCCATCACCATCGCTATCAACCTCAGCAGGGGTACCACCACAGACCTCAGGCAAATTACTCGGATCCCATTTCTTACTTTGCCAACATTCTCCTTTTCCGCTGAGAATGACAGATCCGTCGTTAGTAGCCCAGTATCCTAAATTTGATGCGGAAACCTGAGTGGATATGGTAACCATTAACATTGCTATAATAATTGAAAATACGCCGCGGAATGCGGTCAATTTTAGATATGACATTACTAATCTCCTCCTGATCAGTTGAACAAGTAAAAACTATAAATACCTTTTAACATATTGTCTATATTATGTACATCCACCTGTACACTATTTCGTAGAATAATTATTTTCAGAAAGGCATTCATATGCATAAAATGATAACCGTACTGCTCATAATCGTTGGCACCATTCATATATTACCCATATCTGGTATGCTTGGCCCTGAACATCTTTCCTCACTCTATGGCCTGTCTTTCCAGGAATCAAACATTTCTATTCTAATACGCCATCGTGCACTTTTATTTGGTCTTCTTGGTTTATTTCTCATCTACGCTGCATTTCGACCAACTCTCCAACCAGTGGCTTTTGTTGCAGGCAGCGCAAGTGTTATTTCTTTTATTGCTATTGCCTCGTCAGTTGGTAATTATAATGATGCAATCCGTAAAATTGTATTAGCTGATATCGTAGCCCTAGTCTGTCTCATTATAGCGATATTTCTCTATATTATTTCACATCGCCAAAGTTGATAAAGTACAAACCCACTTAACAGATGGATCTTTGTAAACATTACAAAATGTTAGTAACAAACTTTCAATCGTGAACTTTTCTTAAAATTTTTTGGTTTATTTTGGCGAAATCGGATTTTTACCAATCTCCCGAATGAATGCACAGCAGCATTGGTATGGTCGAAAATTATTGCATCCGCTAAATGCAGGAACTTTATCCGGGATATTCTCACTAAAATAGTGAAATTATCAATTCTTTACTTTATTATTAAGTATGTTTTATCAAGCCGGTAAAAACAGTTGAAAAATCCTCCACCCTCTCTCAACGAGACTTTACTCTGGCCTAAATCATTTACGAAAAGTAAAACTCTGGCACCGGTAGTATTGGTGCTGATTATCATCAGCATAATAACTGTTGGTATCCTCTCTTATTTTTCCATCATGACATTGGACAAACTAGATGCCAAAAACCTGCATGATCGAATTGAAGTTGCTATTAACATCGAACAACAACGATTACAGGATCTTTTCATTGAATATTCCTACTGGAATGAGGCACATCAAAACCTGATTATTGAAACTGATCCTGTTTGGGCCAATATTAATATTGGTAGTTATCTCACAGATACCCATGATATTGACCTGTCTATTGCTGTTGACGGCTCGTTAAATCCTACAATAGCTTATGTAAACGGAAAACAAACAGAGATAGATCCCTCAGAATGGATAAAAAATGGACTAGTATCACTTATCCCCTTCGCTAGTACAAACAATATCCGCTCCCAATCTATTAATTATTTTATGGAAATAAATGATCAAATTTTTATGATTTCCACAGGCCCTTTTCTTTATGAAGAAAGTGCTATACCAAGAGATGACAAATCATTTCTCTTGTTTGCTAAAGAACTAGACGATGATTATCTTGAGAAAATCACAACTACGTACATACTTCCTGAATTATCAATTACATCAAAATCTAATCAACCCGCGAATCACCAGCTATCGCTTGCTGACCTAAATAATCAAACTATCGCACAGTTCACGTGGATACACGATAGACCAAGTAATACCCTGATACCAAAACTAGCTCTTCCTGCAACGATAATAGCTGTCGTTATGCTGTTATTAACCTGGTTAACTTTACGCTATGATGCTACATTAAGAAAACACCATTTAGATGGTCTTTTAAAAATAGCCAGTAAGGACTTTCTCACTGGCATCAGTAATCGTAGAGAATTCTTTTATCTTGCCGGGCGAGAACTGACTAGAGCTAACCGCGAGAAACAATCTGTTTGTCTATTAATTTTCGATATAGATCACTTCAAACAGATAAATGATGATTATGGACATTCAGTTGGTGACAAAGTCCTTATTGCAATTACTGAGATCGTCAAAACCAATCTACGGGATTTCGATATATTTGCGCGCTGGGGCGGTGAAGAATTCACAGTATTGTTACCTGGTGTTGATGCAATAAAAGGAATGGAAACAGCCGAGCGTTTGCGCACTCTGATTAAAAACTCAGTTGCTGAAAATATTGATGATTATCGTATCAATTGCACAATCAGCACAGGTATCAGTATCTGGAACAACACTGAGGACATCGATTCACTCGTTAGTAAAGCAGACTTAGCTCTGTATTGTGCAAAACAATCTGGTCGCAACCGCTCCATTTTATCAGAATGATAATCATTGTATTCTAAAATATTCGCCTTAAACAGATTTAGTGACTAATTAATATCTTTTCTATGGCCTGGCTTCACTAGCCGTTCCGTACAATTATAAGATATTGGCATATGATCCCACTAACATACCCTGATATCATCACCCCTAATTAGGTTTGTAAATTATTCAACGTTAACTCCGCATGAAGAGATATAGATAATGTCAACATGGGACACTGAGCAATATCTAAAATTTAAAAACGAAAGAACGCAACCTTTTTACGATTTGATTTCCAGAATACAAATTAGTAACCCTGAGAGTATTGTGGATGTTGGCTGTGGTCCGGGCAATAGTACATTCGTGATAGAACAACGTTGGCCAAACGCTGACATTAGCGGCTTTGATAGTTCAACTGAGATGTTAAAAATAGCAACTGAAACTAGTTCCAAAGTTAACTGGTTTCAGGCTGATGTGAAGGATTGGCGACCTGACACTCACTATGATGTTATTTTTTCTAACGCGGCTTTGCACTGGATATCTGATCATGAACGTCTACTTCCGAAGCTTATGAGTTACCTTAACAATGAAGGTGCATTAGCCGTTCAGATGCCAGCGCATTATAATTCTCCCTCACATCAATTATTATTAGAGGTTGCTAAACAACCTGAATGGTGCAGTTTTACCGAAAGCGCATGTCAATTATTATCCATGGAGCCTCAATCTTTTTACTATAATGTGCTTGACCCTTTGGCATCAAAAGTTGAAATGTGGGAGACTGAATATGTCCACATAATGGATAATGTTGAAACAATCATTGAGTGGTTTCACAGCACCGGTTTGAGACCTTTTATGGAATCTTTGCCCAGGCGAGAAGACAAAGAAAAATTTAAACATGAGCTTCTTGCAAAATATAATGTAGCGTATCCACAACAACAAAATGGAAAGGTGCTTTTTCCTTTTCGTCGGTTCTTTTTTATAGCGTATAAATAATTTCAAATGAATTTAATGTTTATCTAAAAATGGAGGTAACATGTTAAACATAGCAACTATATTAGTCGGTCTCGTAGCCCTTCTTCACGCTTATTTCCTTTTCCTGGAGATGTTCCTCTGGAACAAACCGTTTGGCTTGCGAACGTTTAAACAAACACAAGAACAGGCTAATGAATCAAAAACCCTGGCAATGAATCAGGGACTGTATAATGGATTTTTAGCAGCCGGGTTAATATGGGGTATATGTCTCGGTGAGGCAGGCGATTCAATCAAAATATTTTTTCTGATTTGTGTGATCATCGCTGGCATCTTCGGAGGAATAACAGTCGGCCGAAGAATATTCTTCATTCAAGCTTTGCCTGCTGCCATTGCACTTGCCCTGGTATTTCTTTCTTGAAGTAATCTGCTTCCCGCTGGTCATATCTATTAGCGGTGGGAAAAAATATCTAAGAATAGTATCTGGAGGTTACACCAGAATCTGTTACATCACTCCTGGAAAACTGTAGAAATCAGCTGAATGGCTCTACCTTTACACAACCAGGAAAAGAATTAGTACCTGATGAATCTATTTTCAACGAAATGCACAGATCACTATCTATTCTTATGGAACAGCTGGGAAAAGAATTCACATAACCTGATCCGTAGGTGATCAATTTCGACCAATAGAGTTTCATCCGTAAATTGAGACTCATTCATAAATAATATTTCATCCGCAAATTCGCTTCTTTTATCTTTGAAAATAGTTTGCATATATGGACTCCTTATAAATTATCAGGCCCTTTTGAGTCAGTTCTATTAATAACTAGGTATTCACCACTGGCATTTGTAATTACAATGGCTTCTTTCTTTTTTGCAGGCGTTACTTTATTATCATTATTCGGTTTTTTATTCGCTTTGATCATGTCGCTATGATTACGCATAACCTGTCCTAGATTTTCTTCTTCAATCAAATTTTCAGCTTTCATCAGTTTAAAAATCTGACCCCAGCTTTTAGTTTTTTGATTGGTATTTGCTATCTTTTCAAGTGTCCAGTTTTTCCTCGTTGCATTAAACTTCGGGTAATTTTCAACCGCATCTAAATACTGAGCACTGTGTAACGCACCAGCTATTTTTCTATTTCCCGCAGATAAATTCTGATAATGGTTGGTAGACTTTTTATTGCTGCTGTTTTGAGTTTTTGCAACGGCTGTTACTGTATAACTCCTCGATGAAGAATCTGATGTGACTTGAGATGTGCCTTGGGGAACTGCTTTCGACATTTTATCGGCATTTGAATTGTCTTTTGGTTCGTATTCTGGATAATTGTCCGAATTTAATATTTCACTCAATCTAGCTATGCTCTGACTAAAAGGATCTGTAGTCGTAGTATCTGCAAAAATTATTTGTACGAATGTTATACCTAAAAATACAAGGCCACTTATAATCAATCTTATTGTTTGTTGATTTCTTATCATAGCCACACCCTTTTCAATTTAACTAAAATTCTTTATTCCATTACATATGCAGTTTGAACAATAATTTCAGCTGCGGTTGAACTATCTTTAAAAAAACCATCTTCGTGTTTTGTCACAATGACCCTCATCCGTGATGCGTTAGATGTTATCTTTTCTAGTTCAATGTCAATAACTCGAGTTTCTGTAGTACCTTTAATTTCCCAACCAGGCTCCGTCTCATTCATATCCGTTACAGCAATATCCATGTTTTCCAAACTTTGCAAAGTTGCTGACTGTAGTTCGTCCATCGGGGCTGTAAACGTTTTATAAGCAATACCACTGAGGGAGTGATCAATGCCGGCTCCAGCCACAAGACCACCTGCAGTCAAAGCAAGACTTGCACAACCAGAGAAGGTTAAGATGAATAAAATAGGGAGGGTAATTTTAATCATTAATTGCCTGAATAATTTCATATCGATACGCCGTGTTTACTTAATGACATTTATGCCTTATTACTGACATTTATTATGTAATATCGTCAGTATAGAAAGAGACTGTAGTAAAAATTGAGTCTCATCGATGAAAACGTGAGTCGGTTCACATAAGCTTAAGCACTACTTTTTAAAAACGGGAACCAGTTCACGTATTCTCATAGATTTTGCGACCCTTTATATATAAAAAATATTTCATAGATCAGCTTGAAATGGTATTTCAACCCGTTCCTAATTAGCGTAATCTACGAACTGTTTCACATTTACTGGAATCGAATAATATGGAACCAATTCTTTTAGTGCATGGCTATAGTTCAGAAGGAAAAAATAATTCCGCTAAAAGTATCTATGGAGACTTACCCAAATCACTGCGAAAATCCCTTGGCAGTAACAAGATTGAAGAACTTGATCTGAGTCGGTGGATTTCACTGGAAGACGGGGTCACACTCAACGATGTTAGTTTTGCCATGGACAGGGCCTTGAAAAAAGAATTCCCACATTTATTAAAATCTGGCTTTCACGTCATTATTCATAGCACAGGTGCGCTAGTTGTGCGTAACTGGGTCAAGAAATTCAGTCCTAAACCATCACCTGTCATGAATTTAATTCATCTTGCCGGTGCTAATTTTGGCAGTGGACTGGCACATATTGGTAAAGGACAGTTGGCACGCTGGGGACGATTTATCTTCATGGGAACTGAACCTGGGGTACAGGTATTAAATGAACTGGAATTCGGTTCCTGGAAAACCATTGATCTGCATCGTCATTTTCTTGAACTTGGGAATGATATGTATCACGATTACCAGATTCAGGAATTTTGTCTGGTCGGGTCACAAACCTTTTCAGGCATATTGAAAAAGGTTATTCGCGCTATTCCCATTCGTTATGTCAAGGAAGATTCCTCTGACAACACAGTACGGACTTCTTCCTGCAATCTGAACTATAACTATATCCCTGTCACGCCGACAAAACGCGCCTTCAAACTAACCGCAAGCCACATTCAAAACCAGATCAAAAAACGCGAGCAAGATAAATTAATCACCGATTCTTACTACGATTTCAGTCTGGAATATCTATCCGATTCACGTCTTGAAATTCCGTTCATGGTTCTCTATGAGACTGCACACTTCGGTAAGGATATAGGGATAGTTGATGGTAAAAAAAACCGTGGGCGTATACTGCCTTATATCAAAGCAGCACTGAAGACAAAATATGATCCCGATGCGTATAAAAAAACAGCTGAACGATTTCACCAGGGTCTAGAAAACACATTAAAGAAAGTGAGCAAATCAAGATCCAGTCTCATAGGATGGAACAAACAACGTCAGTATGAAGGGCATTCGCAAATCATCTTTCGTATTCGGGATCAATTTGGTAACGCAGTACCCAATAACGATATTACCTTTCATTCCAGACCTAAACGAAACTCTGACCAGTTTCAAATTGAACGAATGATTCAGGACAAACACAATAACACCAAGTACCCTGGCACTCTTACTTTTTACTTAAGAACGATTCAATATAAAAGAAAACGCTGGAATGATAAGCTTTGTAACATTGCACCACTGGATGTGGAAGTAACTGCCTATGAACCTGACTCTAATGAAATTTCTTATGTCCCAATGAATATCAGGCTCAAGGCTGATGAAATTTGCCGAATTTTTCAAAATTACCGAACAACCATTATTGATATTACACTGGTTCGATTACCATCTGACAACGTATTTGAAATAACAACTGGATAATCAAGCTTGCTAATTTTAAAAAGGAGAACTGAATCATGAAGAACCATTTTCTCACATATAGATTTTTCGTAACTATATTATTCACTTTCTTTTTTCAGCTTGTATCCGCTGGCCCCCAAGGGATGAGCGAGGAACAAATGCAGCAGATGATGCAACAGGCGGAAGCCATGCAGCAATGTATGGCAAAAATTGATCAATCAGCCTTGCCTGAGTTAGAGGCCAAAGGCAGAAAAATGCAGGCAGAAATTGAAGCATTGTGTCAGGCAGGAAAAAGAGATGAGGCAATGGCAACTGGCATGAAGTATGGAGCAGAAATATCATCATCACCAGAAATTCAGGCCATGAGAAAATGCAGCGAAATGGCTCCACAAATGATGGCACAGATGCAAAGCATGATGCCTGAAATTCCAGATGAAGAAGATGATAGTTCAGGCCATATTTGTGATGAAATGTAGGGATGGATCAGAAACGACGTTTGATATTCTATTTAGGCTCCGTACCGAGAGCTTAAGTTATTGTTTTATAGACAACCCGGATTGTTATACACCCCAATTTCCGGGCTGTCAAAAGACAAATAGGGTGTCTACTTATAGTTAGTCGATAAAAACAAGAGGGATATTTGTGAAAATAAGTCATGTTGAGATTTCTAATTTTAGAGCTTTAGAAGTTGTATCTGTACCACTAAATCAATTCAGCGTATTAATTGGTGAAAATGATGTAGGGAAAACCTCGTTTCTATTCGCACTTGAGAAGTTCTTTGCAGGTAAGAAATTAACTGAAACGACTGATTGGTTTAAAGAAGAGACTGCAAACGATATACGCATTGTTTTAACTTTTCAGGATGTCATAGATGCCGATGAATTAGAAGGCTTTACCCGTGCAGATGGTTCTATTGTATTAAGCAAAGTTTTTGAGTTCGGAAAAGCACCTGTTGTAAAAGTCACTCTTGATGATAATTCAGCCGTTGCTGTGACAGCACCGGTTTTAAAAAAGTGGTTCTCGTCAGAAAATTTTCATTTTATACCTGTACGAAGAGACTTGGCTGTTCAATTCTCAATGACAAAAACAGCATTATTAGGTAAAATACTTCGCGCAAAAATGAAACAGTCCCTAGAGGATGGCAATGGTACTACTTCACTAACTGAATTAGAAAAGACTCTGAAATCTTCACTTGATGAGCCAAGGAAAGAACTACAGCGTTACCTGCAAGAACAAATGCATAATGATTCAGTTTCTATCGGCTTTGATGAATTAGAGATTGACCCTATTGAAGGAGTCTCATTCAAGGTTAAATTGTCTGATGATCGTGTTGAAAACGTTCTGATTCAAAACCGCGGGGCTGGGACACAAAACAATTTAATAATTGCATTGTTTCGTTTAATAGCCGAATTAAAACTGGCAGGGTATTTTATATTTGCTATGGAGGAGCCTGAGAACAGCCTTCATCCTAAAGCTCAAAGACAATTATTGTCTGTAATTCAGGACATTAGTAAAGGTTCACAAGTGATTGTTACTACACATTCGCCTGTATTTATTGACCGTAGTAAATATGAAAATAATATTCTGCTAACAAGAACAGCTAAGGGAAACACAATAGCTAAAACATTTGATCCAGCACAGTTAAGTCAAATTAGAACAGATTTAGGCATCCGCGCTTCTGACGCACTTTTAAAAGGTGGTAGTAATTGTGCAATTCTCGTTGAAGGAAAAACAGAAGAAGACGGGTTCCCAATATTTATGGAAATGCTTGGTCTGAGTGAATTTAAACTTGGTATCGCA
This sequence comes from Gammaproteobacteria bacterium, assembly GCA_965250225.1. Classification (GTDB taxonomy): domain Bacteria; phylum Pseudomonadota; class Gammaproteobacteria; order Eutrophobiales; family Eutrophobiaceae; genus CBDEUK01. The sequence goes on along the minus strand of CBDFNQ010000035.1, from coordinate 98,797 downwards.
ATAATTAATATAGGTGGCAGTGACTTTCCAAAAGTCAGAAGCACCGCACAATTACTGTTAGCTTACGATATTCCATGTGTAATTGTTCTCGATTCTGATGCAAAGAAATGTGCAGATGATTTAGAGAAAGCAAAAACGGCATCACTTACAAACATAAAAAAGGTTATCTGTTTAACTAAAGGAACAATTGAAGATTATTATCCGCTTGATATTGTAGCGCAAGTTATTAATCAAGAACTTTCACCAACAGAAGAGGTGTTAGTTGAAAACTTTGACTCTACCAAGCATGGTGATGCCAGATTGAAAGACTTTAAGAAAGTCATGTTCGAACATGGTGCTGGCGATTCAATCGAATATTTAAAAAGATTATTAGGTAGTGTCGGTACTAAATTAATGCAAGAGAAAGGGTTAGTATTAGATGATGAGCTCAAAAACATATTCGATACAGTAAAATCTATAGCGGATGAGTAATGAACAAAAGCACGAAAATAGAGGATAAATAATCATGCACGAAATCATCTGTCCGCATTGTCAGAAAGCATTCAAAATTGATGAAGCCGGGTACGCAGACATTCTAAAACAAGTTCGCAATAGTGAATTTGACGAGCAATTGCACGAGAGGCTTGAGTTGGCCTAAACAGATAAGGTAAATGCTATTGAGCTCGCCAAGGGAAAAGTCAGCAGCGAAATGCAGAAGGCAGCAGTAGTCAAGGATACTGAAATACAAGGGTTGAAGGCAAAACTAGACGCTGGTGAGGTCTCGCAGCAACTTGCTGTGACCGAGGCTCTAAAAGTCGTTGAAAAGGAACGCGACGAACTCGCCAATGAATTAAAGCAGGCCAAGCAAGACAGCGAATCTACTTCGGAGCTAGCTAAGGCAAATCACTCAAATCAGCTTCAAGAGACCTCTGCTATAAAAGATGCAGAGATTCAAGAACTCAAGGCAAAGCTCAGCACAAACGAGATTGAGCAGAAGCATGCAATCACCGAGGCCGTCAATGAAGCTGAGAAGAGTCACGATCAGCTGAAGAGTGATCTTGAGCGAACTACGCTTGAGAAACAGCTCGCTGAGACGGCACTCAAAGATAAGTACGAGACACGGATTAAGGATCGTGATAACGAGATTGAACGTCTCCGAGATATGAAGGCCCGCCTGTCAACCAAGATGGTTGGCGAAACTCTCGAACAACACTGCGAAACCGAGTTCAACCGTATTCGCGCAACTGCGTTTCCCCAAGCATATTTTGAAAAAGATAACGACGCAAAATCTGGTAGCAAGGGCGACTACATCTTTCGCGACTCAGATGAGTCGGGTACAGAGTGCGTGTCGATTATGTTCGAGATGAAGAACGAGACTGATGAAACAGCAACTAAGAAGAAAAACGAAGAATTTTTTAAAGAACTCGACAAGGACCGCAATCAAAAGCAGTGTGAATACGCTATTCTCGTATCTCTCCTTGAACCTGATAGTGAGCTTTACAACTCAGGCATTGTCGATGTGTCGCACCGCTATCAAAAGATGTATGTTATCAGACCACAATTCTTTATTCCGATAATTACATTGCTACGAAACGCAGCCCAGAACTCACTGAAATACAAAACTGAACTCGCTATAGTGAAAGCACAGAATGTTGATATCACGAACTTTGAGGATGAGCTGGATGCGTTTAGGACAGGTTTCGCTCGGAACTATGAACTAGCATCGAAGAAATTTAAAACAGCTATCAAGGAGATCGACAATACCATTGACCATCTTCAGAAGACCAAGGATGCGCTTCTTGGTTCTGAAAACAATCTTCGTCTTGCCAACAATAAAGCCGACGACCTAACCGTCAAGAAATTAACCAAAAAGAATCCCACAATGGCAGCTAAATTTGCCGAACTCAATAACGATGATAGTTCCGATTCTGTATGAGTTGCACTCTAGCACTAATAATCAAGGTGACGGCTATAAGGCGCTCGTTCGGACGCAAACTACGCTGCGCTTCGTTTGCGCCGCACAGCTTAAACGTTGTGTATATGAATAGCCAAGAATACAAACAAATAATTATTTAGTACGTCAGCTCATGCAATCAATAAATAAATGGGAAAACCGTTATCAACTAGGAGACACCGGATGGGACAGAGGGGCCGTTAGTGGTAATTTACTATACTGGTTTGAAAGTAAATTACTGAAACCCTGTCGCATATTAATTCCTGGTTGTGGCAATGGTTATGAGGTATTAGCACTAGCTGAAAATGGTTTTGATGTCGTCGCTATCGATATTGCACCAACGCCCATCGAAAATCTCAGGAAAGAACTGAAAACCAGGCAGTTGAAAGCAGAGCTAATAAAAACTGATTTTTTTACATGGAAGCTCGAAAAGCCCTTTGATGCTATTTACGAACAAACCAGTTTATGTGCTTTGCATCCTGATGAATGGGTAGATTACGAAAAATGTCTCTATTGCTGGTTAAGATCTGGGGGAAAATTATTTGCCCAGTTCATGCAAACAGAACAGGAAGGTGGCCCTCCGTTTCATTGCGATATCCAGGCTATGATTGACTTGTTTGATGTACAGAGGTGGAAATGGAGTGAACGACATGAGACGCAAGTTGTTCATTCAGATAATAAGTATGAAAAAACATATTTGCTTGAGAAGGTTTTGTAAGCATTTTAGTCTTCGATTGAATCCGGCAAGGCGACAGGATGAATTACTCTACTTCTCTTCTACCCGCTAAGGCATGAGATAAAGTATTGCTGTCGAGGTATTCCAGTTCACCACCCATTGGGATGCCATGAGCAATACGAGTGACTTTGATCTGATGTTTACGCACCATCTCACTAATATAATGTGCTGTAGCCTCACCTTCCACTGTTGTGCCTGTGGCTAAAATCACTTCCTGAGTTTCAGCATTAGCTAATATCACATTTAATTGATCCATGCCCAAATCATCTGGACCAATACCATCCAACGGTGACAAATGTCCCATTAGTACAAAATACAATCCACGATAATGTGCGTCTTCGATGGCATAGACATCGGCTGGGCTTTCCACTACACAGAGCAAACTTCTATCACGTCTCTGGCTGGAACAAAAATCACAAATATCTTTTTCACTGAATGTGCGACAGGTTTTGCAATGGCCAATATTATCCATGGCTTCGTCAAGGATTCTTCCTAAAGACTTTGCACCTTTTCGATTACGTTGCAATAGATGATAAGCAATACGTTGAGCGGATTTACGCCCTATCCCTGGCATGCAACAGAGAGATTCAATCAATTCGGTTAGTAAGGGTGTTTCAATCATAGAACAGAGGTGAGGATGATTAGCTATGAATTATTATTGTCTTGAGTATAAAAACTATTTTAGTCAAAATGGTAAATTCATACCGGGTGGTAATTCCATACCGCCAGTGAGTGCAGACATCTTTTCCTGAGTCAGTTTTTCTACACGACGATTGGCATCGTTAACGGCAGCGGCAATCAAATCTTCAAGTACTTCCTGATCATCACCAATGATGTTTGGATCGATTTGAACACGTTTCACATCGTGTTTTCCTGTCATGGTAACTTTCACCAAACCAGCACCGGATTCACCAGTGACTTCCAGTGTCTCTAACTCTGCTTGCGCCTTTTGCATATTCTCCTGCATTTTCTGCGCTTGCTTCATGATATTGCCTAATCCACCTTTCATAGAAATTACCTCAATTTATTTACTTAACGTTTTTTACCGGTTGAATCGAATCATTATCCACTGTTGCGCCAAAGACTTCCTTTAATGCACTGATGTTCGGATCACCGGCAATGGAATTTTCCGCTGCCAATTGTTGTTCCTGATCCAGTCGTTTTCTATGTTGCGCTGGCGTTTCAGTGTCAGCGTCCTGAACAGTAATAAGCAGTTTCATTGTGTCACCAAACTGTTTTTTAATTGCCTCTTGCAAACGATTTTTTTGATTCGTATTGAGCAAATGCTCCTGTTCAGAAGACAATAATAATTCAATTTTATTGGCACCCTGTTCTTTTAAAACACAATGGGCTGCTAACTCTTTGACCAAACCCGTCAATGATAATTCATCAATCATGCTGGCCCAGTCATTCGTGGGTAAGGTTTTAATATCAGTAACAGACTCATGACTAACATTTTTAACATCTGGAGTTGATGTGGCTTCAGATATGGTTTCAGACGTTGTCGTAAATTTTTTCTCAGTTTTTGCATGAGATGGTGTATCGTTTTTTGCTGGGGCTGTTTTCTTAACAACGGTACCGGGTGGCAAATTCTCCTGGGGCTGAAATGCCAACATACGAATTAACGTCATTTCAAAACCCATCCTTGGTTCAGGAGCAAGGGCAAGATCACGTCTTCCTGTTAAAGCGATTTGATAAAATAACTGCACCTGTTCTTTATCTGTTTGACTGGCTAATTCTGAAAGTTCGTTATTTTCATCAGTTACGATTTGCAATAATGCAATTTGTTGAAACATACTCAACATTTCATTCATGACCAGATCGAAATCAGGGTTATGCTCTGCGAGTAATTCAACCTTTTCCAGCACAGCCTGCGCATTCCCACTGAACAAGTCCGAGAGTAAACCCGTAAGTTCATCGCTATCGATCGTGCCCAGCATGGTTTGAACCTGAGCTTGTTCAAGTTTTCCACCACCATAGGCAATTGCTTGATCAAGCAGACTTAATCCATCACGCAGACTACCATTTGCTGATTTTGAAATTAGCCGACATGCAGCATCATCGAACTCAACCTTTTCATTCTTAAGAATATGCTTTATCTGTTTTTCAATTTGTTCGGCACTAATGTGTTTCAGGTTGAACTGCAAACAACGTGACAGAATGGTAACCGGTACTTTTTTTGATTCGGTTGTGGCAAGCAAAAACTTAACATGTGGCGGTGGTTCTTCGAGTGTTTTCAACAAGGCGTTGAAACTGTGATTGGAGAACATATGGACTTCATCAATCAGATAGACTTTAAATCTGCCAACACTGGGGGCGTATTGAACGTTGTCCATCAATTCTCGTGTTTCATCAACCTTGGCACGCGAAGCGGCATCAACTTCGATCAAATCAACAAAACGTCCTTCATCAATTGAAACACAGGCACTGCACTCACCACAGGGTTTGGAACTGACACCCTGTTCACAATTCAAACATTTTGCCAGAACACGTGCTATCGTCGTTTTACCAACGCCACGGGTACCGGTAAAAAGATAGGCATGATGCAGACGATCGTTATCCAGTGCATTAATCAATGCTTTTAGAACGTGCTCTTGCCCAACCATTTCATCAAAAAAACGGGGGCGCCATTTGCGTGCCAGGACTTGATAACTCATGGTTTTTCTAATTTATTTCCTTCGTTTCTGTTCAATTCTGAATTGACTTAAGTGTTTCCCGTGGCACATGGGCAAGGATTGTTCCAGACAATCCTGTTGCATTTCCTCCATCCTTGGAGGTCAGGTGCCACCATTTTCAATAACAGCACGTTATTGAAAATGTAAGAAAACTAAAAATCACATTTATCTCCACGGATGGAGGGTATGCAATGCAATCGCCCGGAGCGATTGCTGCGTTAGTTTTTGCCCTCTGGCAAGTCACGGATAGACTTGTTCAGAGGTTCATTAATGGGCGGCGGCCCATGCCCACCTTACCTCGGCACTCGAATCCACTGTTACCGTTGCTCCCTTCCGGGCCTGGCGGGGTTCACAATTTCACGTTGCGAGGAGATAGACAAGAACCACCATAAAACCAGAGCTGATTTTAGCAAGTAACTGCTGTTGTGGACAGCGGACAAAACATGAGGGAAACCTCGCCAGATCTGTACTGTAAAACGAGCATGTGCCCTCTTAAATATCAATTATTTTCAACAACCAGCAAATCCATAAATTCATTCACGGCTGTGGATTCCAGTTTTTCCTGGTTCTGACACAGATCTACTATCTTATCGTGATTATCACCAGAAATTTTCAGTGCCAAATTGTGCTTAAATTTCTCTTCCAGGACTGGAATCCCCTCTCCGCGGCGGCGGCGATGACCGATAGGATATTCAACAGCTACATTATCAGTACAACTCCCATCCTTGAAAAAGATCTGTACGGCATTACCAATGGAACGCTTTTCTGTATCCAGATAATCGACACTAAACTGCTTATTTTCTATTACTTCCATCTTTTCTCTGAGATTATCAACTCTCAGATCAGATGCGACGTCATCTTCATAAGATGCCGCAGTGAGGTTGCCTGTTAGCAAGGGAATCGCAACCATGTACTGAAGACAATGGTCACGATCTGCCGGGTTGTATAGAGGCCCTGTCTTATCAATAATCCTCATACCGGCCTCCTGAGTCTCAATAACTACCTTTTCAATATCATCAAAGCGGTCTTTGACTTCAGGATACAAAGTGATCGCAGCTTCTACTGCTGTCTGGGCATGAAACTCAGCCGGGAATGAAATCTTGAATAACACATTTTCCATAACATAAGAGCCAAAACCTTGTGTAAATTCCAACGACTTCCCCTTGAATAAAACGTCCTGAAAGCCCCATTTCTTTGCTGACAAGGCCGATGGATATCCCATTTCCCCCTGCATCGTCATCAAGGCAAGACGTACAGCTCGACTGGTTGCGTCTCCTGCTGCCCAGCTTTTTCTAGAACCGGTATTCGGCGCGTGCCGATAAGTTCGCAATGCTCCCCCATCGATCCAGGCATTTGAAACAGCATTAATAATGGCCTCTTTATCACCACCCAATAGTCCCGTGACCACAGCGGTACTGGCAACACGCACCAGAAGAACATGATCAAGTCCGACTCGATTAAAACTGTTTCCCAAAGCAAACACACCCTGGATTTCATGCGCTTTAATCATGCCAGTCAAAACATCAGCCATGATCAATGGGTCTTTACCAGCCGCACTACTTTGTCGACTTAAATAATCGGCCATTGCCAGGATAGCCCCGAGATTATCCGATGGATGACCCCATTCAGCTGCAAGCCAGGTATCGTTGAAGTCCAGCCAACGGATCATAGTGCCGATATTAAAAGCCGCCTGAACCGGCTCGAGCTCATAAGAAGTTCCAGGAACTCGTGCACCATTCCTCAATGAAGCACCAGGTACAACTGGCCCCAGGAGTTTGGTACAAGCGGGAAATTCCTGAGCCAATAAACCACAACCCAATGTATCCATTAAGCAATATCTGGCGGTCTGTCTCGCCTCTGCCGAGTCCACTTGATAATCGACCACATAATCAGCGATATCGGTTAATAGTTTGTCCGGCTGTGGACGATTCGACTCTTTTGTTCCTGTATCAGACATTAAATCTTAAAACCTAAAATGTTATTCGTATTCATTTATATAATGTTATTTTCGTTGATCAATAGGAATAAAAAACCTGTTTTCCGGGCCAGTATAATTCGCATTCGGACGAATGATCTTCCCATCTTCACGTTGTTCAATAATGTGCGCTGCCCAACCACTGGTTCTTGATATGACAAACAGAGGTGTAAACATCGCTGAGGGGACACCCATGAGATGATATGAAACTGCTGAAAACCAATCCAGATTGGGGAACATCTTTTTTACTTCCAACATCACGGACTCAAGTCGTTCTGCAACTGTAAACAAAGTCATATTATCCGCTTCTTCACCGAGTTGGCGGGCAACTCTTTTAATAACGACATTGCGCGGGTCACTAATAGTGTAAACAGGGTGACCAAAACCAATGATGATTTCTTTTTTAGCAACTCGTTGGCGAATATCCATTTCGGCATCATCTGGAGAACTATAACGACTTTGAATTTCATAGGCGACTTCATTGGCTCCACCATGTTTCGGGCCACGCAAGGCACCAATCGCACCGGTAATACAGGAATACATATCTGAGTCCGTTCCAGCTATAACCCGAGCAGTAAACGTTGAGGCATTGAATTCATGTTCTGCATAAAGATTTAGTGAAGTGTGCATTGCCCGCACCCAGGAATCTTTAGGTGTTTCTCCATGTAATAAATGTAGAAAATGTCCACCGATGGAGTCATCGTCTGTTTCTACTTCTATCCGTTTACCGCTGTTAGCAAAATGATACCAGTACAACAAAATGGAACCGAAACTGGCTATTAAATGATCAGCGATATCTTTTGTTCCATCAGCATGATGATCGTCGGCTTCCGGCAATAGCACACCAAACGCAGAGCAGCCGGTTCTCAATACATCCATAGGATGTGCGTTAGCCGGTAATTGTTCCAATATTTTTTTAACGGGATCGGAAATTGACCTTAAGCTAATCAATTTTTGTTTGTAGGTTGTCAATTCTTCAAGAGTCGGTAACTTTCCATACACCAGCAGATAGGCGATCTCTTCAAATTCACAAACCTCAGCCAGGTCGAGGATATCGTATCCTCGATAATGCAGATCATTTCCCGTATGCCCAACGGTACATAGCGCTGTGTTGCCAGCAATCGTGCCGCTGAGTGCAACCGATTTTTTCGCTTTAGATTTGTTATTTCCTTTTGCGAACATTTAATATTGATCTCAGTTCAGAAAGTACTGTTCAAGCTTAACAAGTATCCATAACTGAAGACAGCGTGATATGATATCGATGGTTCTGGTATACTGTGAGACAACATCTGTTACTGTTCCCTGTTTATGGAAATAATACAGAGAATTATCAGCTTAAGACTTAATTATTCACAAACTCATCAGTAATAAAAATACAATGATATTTTATTAAAAAATAAAGAAACATCACATAAAGTTGATTTTACATTGTAATAATCTAGAATTACGGTGTAAAAATTATTATCTTAACTATATCGAGCAAAATAACTGACAATTGGAGATTTTTAAATATGGCTGCTAAAAAAGCACTTGTTAAAAATGCATCACTGATCAAAGTGATCGAATCATCTCTTGATAATCTGGAAAAAGCGAATGCCAATGGTGCAAAAGCTCTGGCTAATGCAACCAGGATCGGTAAAAAACTTTCTTCTGAAAGCAAGCGACTTAGTAAAAAAAGGACAACTTTAGCCAAGCGTCGAAAATCTGCTGGTGCCAAAGTTAAAAAAGATCCCATAGCTGCCAATAAAAAAGCATTAAAAGCAGTTGAAAAAGAATTAGCGACAGTAAGAAAAGACGCGGCTAAAAACAGAATTATCAAAGCTGCTAACTTTGAGGAACTGTCCGGTTTACGGATCAGTTCACGTCGTCTCTCAGCATACGGAAAAGCCATAGCGGCGGCTGATAGAGTACTGAATAAACCCAAGAAAAAGAAAAGAAGAAGAAAAGCAAAATAGTAATAAAAAAGCCCTTGTCAAAAAGGGCTTTTTTTTAATTGGTGAAGAGAGGCCGCTCTCGATCATCATTATATATGGTTCCAGCCTGCTGCTAGATAGTCTCTCTACTATTCCCTGATAACGGAAAAAATACAGGGAAAATTTCGTATAAATTTAGTAAGCTCCCTTATCTAAAGTGTGTTAACTATCTGTCTTTATGACACTTATTCATCGTGCAAATAAATAACGTTTCTCAATAACAGTAAATTATCAGGGAAAACACAACAACGAATATATTTGTTTAAAAATGAACCTGTTCATAACAAAAACCTTCTATCGGTCTGTCGGATGAGACACCGTATAGAAAGTTCTACATTAATTGATGAGTTGCAGCTCCATGAAATAAATTGGAGTCGATATTTTTTATGTAATCTACAACCTCTAAACCAAAACCTGAAAGAGCGGGCATTCTTTTTGGCGAACCCATAACTCGCATTTTATTTACACCTAAATCCTTTATTATTTGCGCTCCCAAACCAATTGTACGTAATTCACTACGATAATGAAGACTGATAATATTATTGTCCTTAACTTCCTTACTACAATTGTTAACCTGCTCGACGTAATCAAATGAATCTAATTGATTCTGTAGAACGATAATTATTCCTTGTTTTTCTTCAGATATACGCTTTAACGCTGCATTAATCGTCCAGTCATATTCATCTTTTAAAATTCCGGTTAAATCACGGATAGGATTCTGGACATGTACACGAACCATAGAAGGTGTATCTGATTTCACATCTCCGAGAATAAGTGCAAAGTGCTGATCATGATTAATATTGTCTTCATAAAGAATCAGATCAAATTCACCAAATTCGGTAGGTAAAATACCAACCACTTTCCTTTCAATAGTCCGTTCGTTTTGGATACGATATTCGATTAAATCCGCAATTGTACCAATCTTGATATTATGTTCTTTAGCAAATTTTTCGAGTTCAGGTCGTCGAGCCATAGTCCCATCATCGTTGAGTATTTCAACGATAACTGCAGCAGGCTCAAGCCCTGCCATTCTAGCAAGGTCGCAACCTGCCTCGGTATGTCCGGCTCGTGTTAACACTCCGCCTGGTTTTGCCATCAATGGGAAAATATGGCCGGGTTGAACAACATCTGCAGGACTAGCATTTAGTGCTACTGCAGCCTGAATTGTTTTGGCACGATCTACTGCAGAGGCTCCTTTTATAACATCCTGAGCTGCATTGATTGACATTGTGAAATTGGTACTGTGGTTTGAACTGTTCTGGCTGACCATCAAAGGTAAATTAAGTTGCTCACATCGCTCTTGAGTCAAGGTGAGGCATATTAGCCCACGACCATAACGTGCCATGAAATTAATATCATCAGCGCTTACTTTACTCGCAGCAATTAACAAGTCGCCTTCATTTTCCCGGTCCTCATCATCCATAATGATAACCATCTTGCCATTTCTAATATCTTCAACAACATCGTTAATTGCATGCATTAGAATTATCTCTATCTTTTGTTCTTTCAGGAGAATTGTTTTGCAATAAGATTTGCTCTTTTTAACAAATAGATCGTCAATTCCTAATGAGAAGTATTACTATGGTAGTAAGACTGTATACTTACTACCGTTGCTTGCACAGTATTATCACCTGTTCTTTTTAGGATCGTAAGGTGGCATCGTGCCGGTTGTCGCCGAACAGTTAAGAGTAGCACCTCTTAGTTCTAATTTTTTTCCGGGGACTGCGTATTCTTTATCTACACGCACTATGGCAATGGATGCCTTCATTTCAGATGAGTAAGTAGGGCCGGTTATATAACCAATTTTTTTATCACCATCATAGAGCTCATCCTTTTCAGCGGCTGCCACATCAGCATCAACTATCACACTCCATAATGATGTCGTTTCCTTGCCTTTGGCTGCCAGTAAACTCTTTTTACCTCTGTAATCACCTTCTTTTTTCAGATCGACCGCAAAACCATAATTCAGATCCCATGGTGTATCGTCTGGCTCCATATCAAAGGGAAAGAAATACAAACCTGCCTCTACACGGTGAACATCGATGCAATCAAACGAGGCAGGAATAATACCTTTATCTTTTCCATGCTCAAGTATTGCATCCCAAATAACAACCGTATCTTCTGCCTTGGCAAAAATTTCATAGCCACGTTCGTTTGCATAACCTGTACGTGACATCAAACATGGACGACCAAATACATTGGCAGGTTTATTATGAAAGTTTTTTAGCTCCGTCAAATCAAAAGATGTATGTGGATTAAGGAAGTCTGTGGATATAGGCCCTTGTAATGAAACAGTGTGGAGATCATCGTCAAATAGTATTTGTACATCTTTGCCTTCGGCTGATTTCTCCAATTGCTCCATCGCAATACCGGCACCATGAACCAAAATATAATGATTTGGCATTATAAAAAAGATCATACAGTCATCAACCAAAATACCATCATCGTTAAGTATTAACGCAAGAACAGCTTCTCCTACAACACATTTGGTTAAATCACCTGTACAAACATGATCAAGAACAGCTAACGCATCAGGTCCAGTCACATGAATTTTCTTTAGCCCTGAGACATCAAATAAGCCTGCAGTATTTCTCACTGCATGATTTTCTAGATTCAGATCCTGATCATAGGTCCATGCAACATCCATATCATTCCAGTCACCTAGTGATGAACCAAGCGCCCTATGCCGTGATGCTAGAACTGATTGTCTTGGACTTGCCATTATCTTCTCCTGCAATAATTTTATTGCTATGATTTATACCGTAATAAAATGTCGGAAAGGAAAAACAATTACTGGAAACAGCCATGAATAATTGAATTGATATTTTGTCATAACAACATTTACCGTCAATTCCTATTGAGAAATATCACTTCAGTAATACTACTTGTATTACACAGAATCAAACGCCTTATGACGTAATGTTAAATTGTTTAGATTTGATAAGTGACAGGCAGGTTATAACGGCAAAACTTCCATGTTTATATACCGTTTTCAGTATAAGTATCGTTGATTAAATATTGCTATGCTTTTCTTTATCAGGATAGAGCAACGGCATTTGCAATATAGTCACATACCAAGATAGGCCTGGCGAACATGGTCGTCATCCATTAGACCGCTGGCTTCGCCTTGAAGTGCTACCTTGCCTGTTTCCAACACATAGGCATGTCTCGCTAATTCCAGTGCAAGTTCAGCATTCTGTTCAACCAGTACAATGGATACACCCTGCTCTTTGTTTATCTCAACCAAAATCCTTGCAATCTCTTGCACAATAATCGGTGCAAGTCCAAGAGACGGTTCATCCAGCATAAGTAATCTTGGTTTTGACATCAGTGCACGACCGATAGCCACCATCTGTTGCTCACCGCCACTCATGGTTCTGGCTGATTGATCTGCGCGCTCTCTTAGCCTGGGGAAACGTTCGTATGTTTTTTCCAGATCTTTTTCTATCTCATCCTTATCATCGCGTGTAAAGGCACCTAAACGAAGATTCTCAGTCACTGTCAGATCTTTAAATACTCGCCGCCCTTCAGGTACCTGGGCTATGCCCATCTTCAGGATCTTATCCGCTGATAATTTTTCTATGTTTTGCCCATCAAAAATAATCTCGCCAGCACTGGGATGATCCAGCCCGGAGATAGCACGCAATGTTGTGCTCTTACCTGCGCCATTTGAACCTATCAGGGTCACAAAATCTTTTTCATTAACTTCCAGAGAAATACCTTTCAGTGCTGCAACCTGACCGTAGTGAACATGAATATCTTTAACTTCCAGCAGCATAATTATTTCGCTCCACCCAGATAGGCTTCAATCACCTTCTCATTATTTCGAATTTCTTCCGGTGTTCCTTCTGCAAGTAAGTTTCCAAAGTTCAAAACAGTTAAAGTATCACATAGCCCCATCACGGCCTTCATATCGTGCTCAACGAGGACAATGGTAATACCTTGATCTCTGACCTTGCGGGTTAGATCCATCATATGATTGGTTTCTTCCGGGTTCATGCCAGCAAATGGTTCGTCCATGAGCATAATTTTTGGATATGTATTCAAGGCGATTGCAATGGCCAGGGCGCGCTGAGAACCCAACGGCAGTTCAGAGGCCAATTGCTCTCTCCGATCAGCCAGACCCATGAATTTTAATACTTTCATGGTCTTTTCTTCTGCCTCTTTCTGTTTTGCCTTATCAAGTCCCAGGATGGCGGTAAAAAGATTTACCCGGGCAAATTTATGGCAACCCATCAGGGCATTTTCAAAAACCGTTAATTCCTGGAATAAGGTGGTTTCCTGGAAGGTACGCACAATACCGAGCTCTGATACTACAGAGGGATGCTTGCCTGCGATGTCCTGCCCCTGAAACAGAATTTTTCCAGTCGTTGGCGTATAAAAGCCTGCTATATTTTTAAACATGGTACTCTTGCCCGCACCATTGGGGCCGATTAAACCATGTATTTCACCTTCTCCAACCTGAAAACTGACATCGTTTAGGGCGGTAAGACCACCAAACTGTTTTGTTACATTTTCAATCTGTAATACTGGCACAAGATTCTCGCTATTGTTCACTACTGTTTATTAATTATTATGATTCTTCTGTTAAATCTGGCTCTTGCGGCTCTTTGCCTATACCGAACCAGGCCTTGAGTTTGGCCGGGATACTTTCCAGACCCGTAGGTAAAAAGAGTATTGACAGGATAAGCACAGCACCATAAATAGCTGGGCGAATCTCTGCGTAACTTCTGATGGATTCATCAAAAAATGTCAGTACGACAACACCAATAATTGGACCAAAAAAGCTGGAATAACCACCCACGATGACCCAGATCAATACAAAGACCATCACTCCGATACCGAATGAATTCGGTGTGACAATACCTAAATAATGTACCTTCAGAGCACCGGCAATACCGACAAAAAATGAGCCCACAATAAAAGCCAATGACCTATATTTCCAGGTATTAACGCCGACCGATTCTGCCAATGGTGCCTTCCAGTGTACAGATAGCAAGGTCAGGCCAACTCGCGATTTCTCGATGCGGTATAGAATAAACAGAGAGATCGTCACAACGACCAATGTTAGATAGTAGTATGGGATAGACTCAAAGAAGTCTATGTTTCCCAATTCCGGTAAGGGTAAGCGGTTAATACCACTACTACCGCCAAACGGATTAATAAAATATATCCAGACCAATCGAATCGCTTCACCGGCTGCAAACGACCCAATAAGAAAGTAAAACTGGGTCATTCTGAACAAAGGGAAACACAGTATTGCAGCAATAAACGCTGCCGTTAACCCGCCCAAAGGCATGCTAATCCAAAATGAAAACCCTGCCATTTTAGCCAGCATTCCGCTGGCATAGGCACCAACCCCCATCATAACCATGTGGATCAGCGACCATTCCCCTGTCAGAGTAACCAGGCGATAACTGACCACAACCAATATATTGATGACCAGAAAGATCATTAAGTCCTGATATTTGAACGACATCAAGTGAGGCAGGATCGCCATCACGATGAGTATCCCAACAACCACTACGAAACTTTTCATTGTACTTGCTGACATTTTATTCACTTACCTTTGAGCCCATGATGCCAGTCGGTTTAACAATCAATACCATTACCATAATCAATAACCCACAGATCATTGCTACCGTTCCATTAAAATAGGCTGTGACGAATGTGTAGAAAAAGGCATAGATAAACGCAGCGGCAACGGCACCGGAAAGACTGCCCACCCCACCCACAATGGTTACGATAAACGCAGTGATAATCACGTTATGTCCCATATGTGGGTTGATATTCTGCAAAGGCGCCATGAGTGATCCAGCTAGACCTGCAAGCCCAGTGCTAAGACCAATGGCTATCATTGAAATTCTATTGATATTGATTCCCTGGAGCGCGGATGCTTCACGATCCAGCGCGACAGCCCGCAAGGCCCAACCCAGTTTTGTGCGTGTCAGGAAGATCCAGAGAATAATCAATGAAACTGCGCAAACAGCCAAACCAAAGATTTTTTGCGTGGGTATCCTAAGAGTCTCTGTAATCTGAATCAATTCCGTAAAATACGGTGCGACCTGCTTAGAAGGACCAGATCCGCCAACTTCAAGGGCAATAACCTGTAGGATAAACAACACACCGATTGAACAAATTAGACCAGCAAGCGGATCCGTACGATTAGGCCGAAACAGAAAGCGTTCCATCAATAAGCCAATCATCATGGTGATTACAATTGCAGTAGGGAGAGCAAGAAAATACGGTAGATGATACTGCGAATACATCACCCAGACTGTATAAGCGCCCACCATAACCAGCTCACCATGGGCAAAATTTACGACACCCATAACACCGAAGATCAAAACCAGCCCAACAGCCCAGAGTGAAAAGAAACCGCCCTGTATTAAACTGTTAATAATTGATTGAAGAAAAAGCTCCACGATGTCACCCACCCAAGATTTAAGGTTATTATTATGAAATTATTATAGTAAATTTCTAATCTGACTTGTACCTAAAAAATACTTTACAAATAAAAGAGGGGTGTATTACTACACCCCTCTTTTCATACTCTAGCAAATCAATATTTGCCTAAGCAGTAGGCAGACCAAGATCCTGCATTTTTTGCTTCAGGACATGGCTGTGATTATCACACCAGTCCGCAACACTGCGGAACTCAACAATGCGAGCACGACCGCCTTGCATGGTTACTGTTGGCCAATCACCGACAACACAGTTGTCCTGACCATACAGTGACGCACCCCACCACTTCGCATTACCGAAAGAATGCGGAGGATTAGAGTTAGCCTTCCAGGCTTCCAAGACTTTCATCTGATCAGTTGAACCCGCTGCCTGTGCAGCTTCGATCCAGTTGGTCATGATCGCAGGATACTGCCAGGATACTGCTGTCCATTGACCTGGATATTCTTTCTGATAAGTGTCCCAGAAACCACCCGGATCAGGGAAATTGATTTGCTCATCCAGCATTTTAGGGTCATCGAAATCAGGGAACTGGAAGATGATACCTTCGACATAGTCCTGTCCAACCTTTTCAATCAGATCGCCATATCCGTCCAGAGTACAAGAAATAATCTTGCCTTCAAAACCCTGTTCATGCAGCGCAGTTACTAATGGTGTCGTGTAGACATCTGTTGCCATACAGAACACATCAGGTTTGTGTTTTAGCAAACCAGCGACTACAGAGGGAAGCACTGTATCGTCCCAACCGTGGAAGTTGGTTTCAAGTACTTTGATATCGTTGACTTCAAAAGCAGCCTGGTAGGTAGCAGCTGACTGCTGACCATACTCAATATCATTCGTGGTACAGATAACCGCTGTTTTAACTTCAGGGAAGTTTTCTTTCAACCAATCAACGCCTGTCGCATTATACAGTGGATGAGACTCACTGGGTGCAATCAGGTTTGGTGTATCTGGTGTGATGTCACTAGGAAGCAAGGTTGTCAGCAACTGATTCTGACGTAATGCACGATCCTGAACAGCACCAACTGTTGCACCACCTAACATGGTGATCATGGAAGTACCTTCTGCTACCATGTGCTTGTAACCTTGCAACGCAGCACTAGTGTCGTATGCATGGTCATAACTCACAACTTCGGCCATGTAATTCTCACCCGCAATATCAAAACCACCAGCTTCATTAATTTCTCTGGCGACAATATCGCAACCCAGACGACCTGGCAGACCCCAAGGTGCATAGTCACCAGTTTCAGGGATGTTCAGACCAAACTTAATGGTCTTTTGACCAGCAAACACATTGATCGGCAGGCTTGTAGCACCAGCGGCCACTGCTCCAGCAGCTGTTGTCTTCAAAAAATTTCTTCTTGTAATTCCCATAATGTCAACCTCCTGACAAATTTTATTTATTACATATTATCTAGAATAAGATAGTTATCTAAAATACCGTATAAACACCGCCAACAAACTCCGAATTAATAAAGCTCAGATTTCCCCTGGTGTTGAAACTACTGTTTATTTTTCGATCAGACTTTTCTGATTGAAAAATGGAAAGAACAAAAATACATCTTTCGCTATTGACTCTGAACAAAATCAGAGTCGATTCGTTCATTGGTGCTATAGGTTTATCTCACAAGACCCAAACACAATAAACTCATCTACCAATATCATTATCAGTGGTTGCATTTTTCCCCACTAGTTAATACATCGTCAATTACTACTCAGGAGTATCACGTTGGTGGTAGTGAATTTAACGTCGATCTGAAATCTGTTAGTGAGTTTATTAGTCTCTGAAATTATTACTAAATATCTCATTTAGTACGTAGATTTACGTATGTAACTACGTATTTCTACAGAGCCAATTCGCAAATCATCGGGCACTACGTGGTAACACTAATGTGATATATTGTTAAAGAATGTTAATGATTGTTAACAGAAGGACAGTTTGTGCATGCCTATCATTATTTGAAATATCGATAATTCTCAAACCTTTAATGTCAATCACGACTATTTTACTTATTTGATCTGAAATGTAGCCTGGAAAGAAGCAGGGGCAAATTCATGTTCAAGATCAATCTCACTGACATTTCTCTGATCAAGAAGGTTCACTTCGGGACCAACATGCTGCTCGAACGATCTTTTTTCCAGGATTCTAACCGTCTGATCTATGGATAACCTCCCTTGCAGAACTGGCGAGTCCGTAGGTGCAACAAGAATACGCCCACGCCGCAAACCCCGGTGCACACCAGGCGTTAAATACGTAGAAATGACCTTGATTCGATTATTGAGATCTTTCTCCCTAAGGATGCTAATAGCCGCCTCAGCCATTAGCGCATTACCAACGATGTAGTCGATATCAGGATGACTCTCTAGAATTTCCTGAACAAGGGTGCGCTGAATTTCCTTGCCCGTATCCCCCCACTTTGTGACAGCTATACGAATGGCGCTACCACTGATGCCTTTCATAAAGCCGTTTGTGTTAAAAATTACCCAGCCTGAACCATCCGGACCAGGTAACCAGGCGACCTTGGCTTCTTTGCTACCTTTAGGATGTTTCTGTGCCAGATATTGGCCTACCTTAAAACCCATTTCTGTCCATGAAACACCGGCTTTTGCAGAAATACCCTCATCAGCTATGTCATTCACCGTAGCAAGGACAGGTATTTTCTTTGAAATCTTCAGGACTAAATCAGTCAATCCATCAAACGAAACAGCGCCGATTATCAGTGCATCAGCACCTTGAGCCACACATTCTTCAATTTGTTCTCTTTGCCGTGCTAATTCAGGATATCCGCCTGCATCCAGTATCTGGAATCCAACACCCAACCTATTAGCTTCTTCTACCATGCCATAATTAACATTAAGCCAGTAGGAGTCTTTAAGGTGTGGATAAGATATACATAGATGCCATGGCTGTGTTGCTATTGATGTCGGTCGGTATTGAACAGCATGAACTGGACTTTCATAATTAAATGGTTCTTCCCAGGTTACAACCGGCCATATAGTTTCAGCCCAACATTGACTTGAGAACATGAGAAGAACAATTACTATTTTTTTCATAGAACTTGCGATTATAAACAAATGTTTTTTCTATGATTAATCATTTTTATTAGAGATCCGTAATTTTTGCTGATCGTTCGTTTTACTATATATGCTTGATTTATTTAAGTACCATATTGGTATGGCACCCATCAGTATAGTTAGTTACACACTTGATTAAAATGATATTACCTAACATAAATAACATTCGACTCAATACAGTATATTGCTTTTTTCTTGCTGTCTGCATGATTGTGAATTTTATTTTTTTTGGGACAGGGCATTCAGGATGAATCTAAACTTTGGTATTGGCAGTAAATTATTTCTTGCCGTTGGCAGCATGATCATACTCTACATCCTGACCTCACTTGTCATGTGGTACAGATTCCAGGACATCGCCAATACCCAACAATCAGTCATCCAAAATGCTATCCCCGCGATGAACGAAGCGCAACAACTGGCAGAATTGAGTGCTCTGATCATTGCCAGTGTCCCTGATCTGGTGAAGGTTTCAGACGAGGGAGAAAGAGTCCTCGCACTACAAAATGTCAATACACATATAGATAAGGTTAATGAACTGCTTGCCGAATTCGATCGGCATAATTTCAGCCTCGAACAGGTCGCGCTTTTGAACAATACGATTAACCAAATCATTGAAAATGTAAAACGGCAAAATGAGCTGGTAAAGGTACGATTACATTATGAAAATAAAAACAGAACTCTATTCAAAAATTCTATTAATTCTGTTCATCAACTCTCGAATATCGCTGAATCATTGGTAGCTAATTCTGGAGCATCGACTACCGCTGTAATATCGACCATATACGATTTAGTAGATTCTTTAAATAATATCGACTCACCACAAAAAAAAGAAACGGTCTACGAAGCCCTTGATCGTCTTATTGAAGTCGATCTGGATGGCATGGAAAGAATGTTTGAGTTACATCTACGTTGTTCAATCTTAATGGATCAACTTCAACAAATCAGTAATGAACTGAATCCTCAGATTCTAAAGATTACGGAGCAGAACATGCGAGGGACATTGGCAATAATTGGACGACGTATTAATGATATCAAAGACCCTGGTCGTCTTGGGCAGGCTAACAGTTCAATGACTCAATTAATAACGATAACAAAACTAAAGGGTGTTGATGCATTTTATCCTATCAGGATGACAATTATCAATTCACTCAAAATGAGTGATGTCCTGACAAAGGAAAATCATGACCTGCTTGTAATATTGAATAATTTGACTGTTGATCTGGTCAGTTTTAGCAACCTGAAAATCGAACAAGCAACACAAAAGGCAGAATCATCTGTCAACCTTGCACGCCGTGCACTGATTTCTATTGGCGTTATTTCACCTCTGTTAATATTAGCTATATTTGCAATTTATGTGAGGGTTTTAGTGCGAAGAATCAGTTCACTCGAATACACGACACGAAAAATCGCCGAGGGTAATTACACAACTGAAATTGATACCAATGGTCGCGATGAACTTTCTAGAATGGCCAACGCCTTGCAAATATTCAAAGACAATGCCATCGAAAAAGACAGGTTAGATAATGACCTGAAAAAATACAAACGAGATCTGGAAAAGACAGTCGAAGAACGAACAATGCAGCTACACGAAATGAATATCGATCTGAAAGATGAGGCAGAAAAACATCAAACTGCAAGAGAACTGGCAGAACAAGCCAGTCGTGCAAAAACAACTTTTCTGGCAACTATGAGTCACGAGATCAGAACACCCATGAATGGCATCATGGGAACTTTGAACTTATTAGGTAAAACCTCTTTATCTGAAAAGCAACGATATTTTACCGGAATCATTTCTTCAGCCAGCCGTTCTTTACTGGATATCCTCAATGATGTTCTAGATTTTTCATCCATCGAAACTGGCAAGCTCGAAATTGAAAATGAAAACTTTGATTTAGAGAATCTCATTCAGGGGGTTATCACCTTGATGCAACCTGCGGCAAGAGATAAAGATCTTGAATTAATAACAGACATTGATGCCAGGATAAAACCTATGTTCAAAGGGGATGCCGGAAAATTACGTCAGATTTTGATCAACCTGATAAACAACGCGATAAAATTTACAGATCAAGGCCGCATTGATCTTGTAGCGACAATAATTACGGAAGAACTCTCTGATGTGACAATACGCTTTGATATCCTTGATACTGGCATTGGGATCAAGGAAGAGATGATGTCAACCATATTTGAGCCTTTTGCACAGGTCGAAAAATCTTTATCAAAAAACGCGGGAGGAATTGGGCTGGGCCTGGCCATTTGCCAACGTTTGGTACTCGCCATGTCAGGCACAATTAATGCCTCAAGACGACCTACTGGTGGTACCTGCCTAAGTGTGGAACTAAAAATACAGAAAGCCAGCAAAGAATCACTCTCAGTCACGGGTACACATGAAATTGAAAAAATATCAGCGATGCAATTGTTCAAGGTCTTACTGGTTGAAGACGATGAAATTAATCGAATGATCACACAATCATTTCTTGAAGAATTTGGTCATCAGGTTGTCACAGTAACAGAAGCTGAATCTGCACTTAAACAGCTTAAGGAACATGATTTTGATATCGTGCTGACGGATATTAGTCTTCCTGGAATGGATGGCATGGAGCTGACTAAAACTATCCGAAGTTTTAAGGACACAATAAAATCCCAGGTACCTATTGTGGCCATTTCGGCTCATGTATTAAAACAGGAAGTATACAACTATCTTCATTCTGGAATATCAGGTTTTCTTGGCAAACCTTATGAGCCGGAAAAACTGAATGAAGTACTGCAAAAAAGTTTTCGCCATACAACTGTCGATCCAGAGGCACTTGAATTGTCAATGATTTCCAATATTGATTGTCACGAAATTCTGTCGCGAGATGCTGAATATATTGGTGTTGATGTCATTGAGGAAATGGTCGAATTATTTCTCAAATCAAGTATCGAAACCATAGATAACATTAATAATGGAATCCATGAGAAACAGTGGCAGAAGATAGAACATCATTCACATAAATTGAAAAGCGCTTCCAGCAGTCTGGGCCTGAATGAACTCTGGCATCTTTCTGAAGAGTTAGAAATGGCTGCAATAAATGAAGATACTGACATCTTCAAGTTAAAATCAAAATTAACTACCACGTACAATGATGCTTGTAAAACGCTGAAAGAAGTATGGCACGACATAAAAGATAGCGCGCTAGAACATTAACGAATGCCCAGCATGACTATAGTGTAAATATTGATGTTGTCAGGGTTACTCTCGTTTACAGAATCTGACCTGTTCTTGAAATTTCTTCAATCTACAGGTAACTCAGTGACATCACATGCCAGGACATATCCCTCACCATAGATGGTCAGTATGAGTTCGGGTGATTTCGGATCAAGCTCTATTTTATCACGCAGTCTCTTGATGAGGACATCAATGGTTCTGTCATCCGGTTGCCAACGACGATGGGAAACCAGTGTCATCAACCTATCTCTGGACATGACCGTTTTAGAATGTTTGACCAGTGCACTTAGTAACTCAAATTCACCGCCGGTTAAATGAAGATTATCTCCCTGTGGATTTGTCAACTTTCTTTCCGATTGAGTCAATACCCAGTCTGAAAAATACAGGCGGTCACCAGTACTTTGGATCTCTGATTTGGCATTTAATCGTCGCAACAAACTTTTTACACGAGCCAACAACTCACGTTCATTAAATGGCTTTGTCACATAATCGTCAGCACCGATCTCCAGACCCAGGATCCGATCAACATCCGTATTACGGCCCGTAACAAGAATAATCCCAAGTTCATAACTACTACGGATCTTTCCAATTAACTCCAGGCCATCTGCATCAGGCAAACTGATATCCAGAAGAATTAAATCAATGTGATGTCTGCCTAGACAGCGGTTCATTTCCTCAGCATTACCAACAGAACTGATCTCATAACCCGCAGATCGGAAATACGCATCTAACTTTGTTCGGGTAACTGGCTCATCTTCTACGATGAGTAAATGGTAGGTGTTCTCTGACATTCAGTGATCTCGCTTTTCTACTGATAGTACCTGAAAAATTGTTGTTAAACAGTTCAATCACTGCTTTGTATTAATATCAAATGATTTCTACTAGACGGGCAAAATCATCAAGTAACTCATTGTATATTCAGATTTTTCCAGAATGATTAATCACTGTTTTTCTTCATCGATTATAAATCTCATCAAAATACAACGACACCCTGTTAACAAATTTTAACAATCTATCACAAGTTGTTAACCAATAGTCATAGTCATGTTCATGATTCAACCATAGTCTGTCTGATAAAAGGAGGGTAGCTGTTTATACAACGGTTCCTGGAAATGGATAATGTTGTGAAGCAGAAGTATAAATTATATTTATTATGATTTTATGACCTGATGTAAAGCCACATTGATCAGGGAAAACAAGGATGATATTTATTTTGATCAAGAGTTATTTTAACTAAAGATAGAGGAAATTATTATGAAGAAATTAACTTTACTAACAGCAGCTGCGCTGACGATGTCGTCAAGCCCAGGATTCGCTGCTGCTACCATAGACGACATGACTGACGGGTCGCCGTATTATTATCAGGCTGATGCAGGTACTCCTGTAGCACCTGGTGTTGGTGGTGCTCAGGATGTAACCGATTCTGGTATTAATCATCTGCCAGCCAAACATGGCTCCATGTCAACCAATAAAACTTTTCGTTTCATCAATATTAATGAACAGGTACTGACCATGATTGGTGACGGTAAACATGGCCTATGGCGTTATCAGGATAACGGCACGGTTCGTTATTATCTTAAAGATGGTGCCACTGGTGTTGATCACCCCGATCCATCTGATCCCTTAGCGCTGCTTGATGCAAACGATATGGGTGATTTTGTTGCTGGTTTGTCCGATGCAGAGTTAGACGACTATACCCCGTTTGATTACTCATTTGGTTCAGGTGATGAAATCTACAGGACGTTTACATTTGGTTATGATTTTTATGAAAACAATGTCACTGACGGTGCAGTGCTCCATGATAACGAAGGCGGTAAAGCGAGTTTTGTTGACCTGAATATCCACCATCCTTACTTTGGTGGAAAATATTATGGACATGTGCCGATTGATCTGGCTGCCTACTACTGCACCATGTCTGCTCCGGGTTATGCCAAAGCAAGAGCCGCCATGGACTTTGCATTTACTCAGCCTGCGGCTGGAGAGATCGGACCTTTAGGCGTTCGTGCTGGTCTTGATATCGAGGAAAATTATCCTCGCGTTTTAAGACTGAATCAATTTCCCGATGCCAAAACCTGGATAAATACCAGTCAAACACCTGAATCCGCACATTGGCAAGAGCTTGATACCAGAAGAACCAAGGGTGAATATTACATCGTTGAACGTCCGTTCTTTAATGCGGATTACCTGTTCATCGTAGCCGTATTCGACGACAGGAAAAAACATTCCTATATCCGTCCCGATGGCCCTTACTATGATGCCATTCACTATGGTCCTGGTAGCCATGGTAATAACGGTAATTACAGCACTAAGCTGAAGACCAATCCTAAGTTTGCTGTTAATGTCCAGAAATCTAATGGTACATTTCGACGCGCTGGCAAGAAAAAAGTCACTGCAAACCGTGTGTATGGTATACACCATCCTAAAACCGGTGGCTGTCCAGCAATTGGTGGCGATTTTGGCGATCAATATTATGGTTCTGCCTGGCCGAATAACTACCAGGAAATCACACCTCTGTGTGATGGTGTCGTGATCGATATCAAGCTGTATGCCAATCTCGACGGCGCCACCTGGCGCGACGAAAATAAAAACCTGGCCAACAATACCGGAGCTATCAACGGTGACGGTAGCACGGTTGCGCTTGGCGGTCTGACCAAGAACTACGACACAACCAATGGTGCTAAAGCTGGACGTAATGATATGGATTTCGGTTACTTCTCGCTACCAGGCACAGATCCTTACCTCCAGTGGAGCACAAATCCTGAAGCATTCACAACAACGGGTGTTGAAGAGCTCGAATTTCCATCGGCGAATGACCAGGTTGAGTGTAACGGTTGTTAATAGCTGTATAAGTTAACATACGTATCATTGTTAACATTGAAAGCCCCTTCCGGGAAACCGGCCGGGGCTTTTTTAATGGCTATTGATTGCTCAAAAATTCACCCAATCTTTCTGACCCATTGACTGCTATTGAATAATGGATCATAGTTATTATTGTAGTCATTGAATTCTAGAGGCTGAACACATGAAAAGCAGTGCCCTGTTTATTGTATCCATAATCAGTCTATCTCTGCTGAATGCGCCTATATTGGCTCATGAAACAAGTTATGAGCAGAAGGTAGATGTACAGTATCAACGGCTGGCCTTTACCACCAATACGATTTTCAATAATTCCCGTCAAAAAATACCTGGCCCCAGCAAGTTGTTTTATTACCAGCAGTGGTTGAAACAAATCACAATTGCCTGCGGACCCGTCATAAACTACCCTAGAGATACAATCAATTCATAGACAGAAATCCTTCGGCAACATCATAGAATGGATGAAGCATCAATTGATTGTTATCCCTTGCAATAACTGAACATTCTCTACCGACTTAAAACCTGACAGGTACATCGGAACTGATGTGTATAGGGTTAAACGAGAATTCAGGATGTATTATTAGGCTATTTTCAATAACGATAAGTTATTGAAAATGTAAGAAAACTAAAAATCGCATTTTTAGTTTTCGCCCTCTGACAAGTCATGGATAGACTTGTTCAGGGATTCCCAAATACTGAGTAGATGCCTGAATTTTTTTCTAGACAGATAACAGACATAAACATCTTTAATAGCTCTGTTTTTTCAAAATTGATCTCTTTCTTTTTTATATTATATCAAATCAAGAATTCTAATACTCAAACCTGAGTCTATTTAATCACTGACTATTTCATTGGTATGAATAAGTTGGTCAAGTGATTTTATTTCCATATCCGGCAATGGAATATGTGCCGGAAATTCAGCTTCATTTCGGTTAATCCAGATATTGTATACACCACAGCGATGTGCTGCGAGAATATCCGTTTCAGGCTCATCACCAATATGTAAAACTGATGAAGCACTAACATTTAATTCATCAAAAACACTATAAAACATATCGGGTTCAGGTTTTGAGCTGCCGACATCTGAGGGAGAGAGTGTCATTGTAAAGTAATGACCCAGGCCAATGGCTTCGACATCAGCATTGCCATTGCTCAGCGCTACGATACGATATTCTTTTTTAACTTTATCAAGAAATGGAATGACATCATCATATAAAGTGACATTATTTCTCGCATCCAAAAATACATCCATGGCTTGTCTTGCCTGTTCTTCCGAATATCCCAAATCCTGACAAATTCGCGATAAGGAATTTAATCGTACCAGAGTTAGATCATGGCTTATCTCAGTATGTTCCAGAGCTGTTTCCTGACGATGTAATGTTAAATCATTGATTGAATATTGCTCAGAAATTCGTGGTAAATTTTTCTGTATCCAATTGTGTAAGCTATTTTCAGCATATTCCAGTACTGGTTTGTTATCCCATAAAGTGTCATCCAGATCTATAGTGATAACGGAAATCTTACCAGATTGAAATATAGCAGACGCCATCTGGATGATACTAATCCATCTGATCAATCATTGCGTATGCAGAATGATTATGTATAGATTCAAAATTTTCTGTTTCCACGATAAACCCTGCAATCCTGTCATCTTCCTGTAGATTGAGCGCTACATCACGAACCATATCTTCAACAAATTTTGCGTTCTGATAGGCATGCTCTGTCAGAAATTTTTCATCTTCGCGTTTCACCAGACCAAAAACTTCTGCTGAAGCATTGTTCTCAGCTATCTTAATAAGATCCTCTACCCATATTTTTTGTGCTGGCTGCACCGTTATTGTTATTAGTGAGCGCTGATTATGTGCACCATAATCCGATATTTTTTTGGAACATGGACACAAACTGGTTGCTGGTACTTCAACCTTAATTTGCATATCTGTTTTTCCATCAATATATTCACCCACCAGGAAAACATGATAATCCATTGCAGATTCTATCCCGGATACTGGAGCTTTTTTCCATCTAAAATAAGTAAAATCAAGCTCAACTCTACTTGAGTTCGCTTCCAGAGTTTTAGCGACAAGTTCCGGTAATTGATGAAAATTATCAATATTGAGTGTTTGATAATGATCATTCAATAATCCAATGAAACGAGACATGTGTGTGCCACGTTGATCCGCCACCAAACTCACGTATAAATTACATGTAGCCTTTGTTTGCTGACTGCCCTGTTTATCTTCAAAAATCACAGGGTAAGATAAATCTTTAATCCCTACCTTTTGAATTGGCAGACACCGCTTGTCAGAACTTGCCTGTACATCAATTAGCTGTTCAACAAATTCAGATTTTATATTCAGTACCGTCGTCATTATTCAGTACCCTCTTTATGGTTTGGTAAAAAATGATAATAACAATTATGAGTTGTTTTATTTGTTGGGCAAATATCCTTTTAGATATACCTATAAGGAGTAATTTTTATGTTCTTATAAATAATTCTTAATTTCTCTAAAATCCCAATGATAGTGCGCTTAATGCTTATTTCAGTAAAAAATTACTTTATGTATGAAACAAGAAAATGGCGACAAATGCCGCCAATTTAAATTAAAAGAGGAGAAGTGCAAATTTGACTTGTTATAGAAATTATCACGCCAACAGACATCTAGCGTCAATCACCTCATGGTAATACTACTAAAGAGTTATACTATGAAAATTAGCTGTCATAAGTAAATATTATTCGTCGCGCCTGCAATCAATACAGTCTTTAACAAATCGAGATTTACTTTAATTACCACAGACTTCAATTTATTCAAAGTGCGCAGGTAATTCTTCGGCAATATCAAAAATATCAGCAATAATCCCGTACTTTGCGATACTAAAAATAGACGCTTCTGGATCAGTATTGACCGCAACAATATTTTCAACATGCTTCATTCCTGCCATGTGTTGAACAGAACCTGAAATCCCCATAGCAATATAGAGTTTACAATTACCGACTGTTTTACCTGATTGGCCCACCTGCCGGGATTTTGGTAACCAACCACTGTCAGCAATTGGGCGTGAACATCCCAATGTTGCACCTATTGTTTCAGCTAATTCAGAAAATTGCTCGACGTTACTCTCTTCACTAATACCTCGTCCAATGGAGAGCATGAATTCAGATTGTGCAATATCAATATCACCAGTATCTTCAGGTTCAATAAATTGCTTATGCTCACTTCGAGCCTGAACTTCTGGTGCATTGAAATTACTCACACCAGGCTTCGCAGCATCCTCCACAGCTTTAAAGCTGCCACCACGAATCGTCACAATCACTGTTTCCTTGCCGGGGAAATCAATATCAATATGTACTTTTTCTTTATAGGCTGCGCGAGTTGCAACAATATCATTATCTTCATAGCGCAAACCAAATACGTCTGTCATAAAACCATAATCACCTGTTGCAGCCAAAGCAGGGGCATAACCCCAGGCATCAACACTGTGTGGAATTAATACCAGTGATGGTTTCCTGTCTTCAATTAAAGCACGTACACTTGCTTCATAGATGTCCGGTTGAAAATCATTAATAGCTACCTCTACTGTAATTATTTCATCAACACCTTCAACATTAAGATTACTTACGAAATGTTGTGGGTCGCTGCCAATAATTGCGACAGCAACATCCCCGCCATTACTTGCCTCAAGTTCAGATGCACCAGAAACCAATTCCAGAGTCACAGGCCGAAATTCTCCTTGCCGATGCTCAGCAATAATTAATATTCCACTCATGGTCATACTCCTCTAAATTCTTTTACTATTTCAGCCAGGCGTTGTGCTTGCTCAGCGGGCGTACCTTCAAATAATTCTGCACGCCCTTTTTCCGGAATATACATCTTACGTATACGTGAAACACTGCCTGCCTCACCGACGTCATTATCCTCCATACCAAGGTCAGTATGAGTTAAATCATCAACAGGCTTTGCTGCTGCTTGCTTGATACCACGTAAAGATGCATATCGCGGTTCATTAATACCCAACTGGATACTTAATACAGCGGGACACTCAATGGAAATTTCTTCTTCAAGTCCAGCTTCCAGCTCGCGTCGTAATGATGCTTTCGAGTCGCCAGGTTTATAATCAAGATGTGAGACAACTGCTGCATGTGGCCACCCGAGCATAGAGGCGACTGTCATACCTGTTTGTGCAAAGGCATGATCCGACGCCTGAACACCAAGAAATACCATATCAGGATTTTCTTTTTCAACGACACGGGTGATCACTCTGCCAATGGCAACCTGATCCGAACCTTCTATCGCATCGTCCCATACTCGAATACCGCGATCTGCACCCTTGGCCAAGCATTTACGCAATTCATCCTCTGCATCTTCAGGGCCGACCGTTACAACAACAACTTCGCAATCGCCATCCGCATTTTCCTTAATCAACAAAGCTTCTTCTAACGAATAATCATCCCATTCGTTGATTTCATAATCACAAAAATCATGATCAACATCCTTGCCGTCATCACGCATTTCAAATTCATCATCAAGCATCGCAACCTGCTTAATAGCCACAAGTATTTTCATTGTTTAAACTCCTTATTTATGTCTTTAACCATTTGCATGGCGAAAGTACGAATTGCACTAAACCTAACTTCTTTATCGGGATCATTTGCTAATTGCCAAATTATTTGACGACCACATTGTGTCCGACTAGCCAGAATAACCCTGTTCAACGGATAGGGATCTTCCACCAACAATTCTAAAACTTTTGCAGTGGCACTTTTATTCTGAATTACCGATCGTCGTACGTCACGATTAGCATTCTTTGTAATTTCTTTTAATATCTTCGTTGGTGTCGCGGGATTTCGTCCCAAGGCTGATTGCACATCAATATGTTCATCGTCTATCAGTTTTAGCAGTATCTCCTGTGATATATCTGTTCTCATTGCCACACCTGCTCTAACCCAGGCAGAATCATCCTCTGTCAACACACTCAACAAATCCTCAGTACATGATTCATTTCTTGTCACTGAACGCCTTACATTTTCATCTTCATCATTTGCCAGTTTTTTTAATACTTTTTCTGGTGTTCTATTATTTCTTGCCAGCCAGCGACGCACCCAAATATCATTATCTTCAGCAAGTTGTGCTATCACAGTTTCAGGAAGACCAGTACGCCTTGCTTCATTACGGCGCACTTGTTCTGAAGGATCATCACAGAGTTTCTGTAATTTATCTTCTGAGATTTCCTGGTTTTTGACAATCGCCACCCTCACCTGTTGAGCATCGTCTGTTAATAAACGATAACGAATAGCCTCATTAATTATTGGGTTTGAAGCTAATTTTTGTTTTACAATGACCTGTTCACTTTCAATCGCCTTATCAATCAAATCTTCTGGACATGATCTATGCGCAACAACTTCAGCCTGTAAATATTCATTTCCTTCGTTCCACAGTGTCGTCAATGTTTGCGTATCTAATGCCGGGCTTCTGGCAATCATCTTTTTTTCCTGCAATGAGCTATTTGTTAATATTTGTTTAATCATTAACAAGGGTGTATTACAGTTAGCACACAGTGCCATTCTTATCTTTTTCGAATCTTGCCATTCTATTTTTTCAAGAACCTTTACCGGCGTATTCGGATGTGCTGCAATCAGCACTTTTGTCTTCGAAGAACATCCACTCACGAACAATCTTTCTAGTGTTCTTGCAGCAGTATTCGGATGTTTTAATACACGAATATGTAACTGTTCGTTTGACTCCAATGCAATACTGTCAAGTACGGTATCAGGCGTGTAATGCACAGAAGCAAAAACATACATTAACCGCTTTTTCTTAAACATAATCAGTTCAAGCTTTTCCTTAAACTCTTTCTCTACAAACGGATGTAATGCTAATGCGCCATATGGATCAGCTTTTTTAATAATCCACTCCGCGAGTCCCTCCAGTGTTTCGGGCAGCACACTATCAGGCTGTATTTTCAGCCTCCTCCTCCGCTGGATTGAAATCCATGCATTCAGCTACAAGTTCTATCAGTTCCTTTACAACAAAATCCTTTTCATGTCCGGTCGATTTCACCGCATCTTCCATCATTGTCATACATTTCGGACAATTAACTACCATGACATCTAAATCTTTGATTTTCCCTGCCTCTTTCACACGGTTCTCTGACGGTTTTTCCTGACCTACTGGATCAGCGTGCCAAATACGTCCACCACCTGCACCACAACAAAAAGAATTTTCTTTGTTACGATCCATCTCAACTAAATTTGCACCTAATGCCTTAATTGCTTCACGCGGTGGATTAAATCCCTTGTTATATCTGCCAAGGTTACAAGGATCATGGTATGTCACTTTATAATCCAGCCTACGAGCCAGTTTAATTTCATATGAATCCAACATCCTTTGAATCATCGCGCTTGCATGTTCTATCTTATAATTACCTTCAAACTCCGGGTATTCATTCTTGATTGTGTTATAGGAATGGGGGTCGGTTGTAACTATTTGCTTAAAATCACAAGCCTCTAGCGTAGCAATGTTTGCTTCAGCCAGGTGTTGATACAAACCTTCTTCACCGACCCGCCGGACATCATTACCTGCTGTCATTTCAGCTTCGTATAGAATGCCAAAATCCACACCTGAAGTGTTTAGTATATTTGCAAAATCCTGAGACACTTTTTGATAGCGCGGATCAAATGATGCGTAGTCACCGACAAACCAAAGAACATCAACTGGTTCTTTCTTTGCATTCTTGATCTTGAAATTCAGCTTCTTGGTCCAGTTTGGTCGTTTACGTTTGGAGTCACCAAATGAGTTGCCCGATTTATGAATCGCTTGCAGCGTATTTTGTAACATGGGATCCATTTCGCCGTCTTCGATCAAGGCACGCCGTATTTCAACAATCATCGGGACATGTTCAATCCCCACCGGACATATCTCAACACAGGCGGCACAGGTACGACATGACCAGAGCGTTTCTACCCTTACTTGATTAATCCCGTCACCGAATACGGTTAACGCATCTATATTCGGCAATGTTCTTGATTCTAGTTTGTCATTGGAAAGCTCTCGCAATGTGAGCACAAGATCACGGGGCGATAAAGGATATTCTGTTGCAGTCGCTGGGCATGCTTCATGACAACGTCCGCATTTGGTACAAGCATCCAGATGTAATAAATGTTTTGAACTAAAATCAATAAGATGTTTATAGCCAATCTTTTCCTGTTCCATATCCGCTTGCGGTAAACGCTGCACAGGTAAAGGATTGCGTAAAGCTAGAGAACCCATCGCAGTAAAGATATGTTTAACCTTGGTGCGTGGGATTAATGCAATGAATGTTAATGCCAAAATGCCATGAAACCACCAAAGAAACATTCGGATTTCAGCGGCACCGTCTGGTGCGATACCAATCCCTTTAAACAGATAAGCCACAGTGGTACCAATCGGCGACCACCAACGGTAATCCCAAACACTGGGATCATCTTGTAACCAGACCAGACGCACGGCTTCCAGAAAAAAACCGGTGATCGTAATTAATATAAGCGTCCAGAGAAACAGCCAGTCTTCACGACGATATCCCATACGATCATAATCTGGTTCATCCGGTTTACGATCTGGCCTGGCATAATCGAGCTTGGGTAGAGCTAGCCATTGGCGCCGAACCATCATGTAAAGTAAACCAATGATCAGGGCGAGACCTGCCAGATCCACAACCAAAGAAAACCACAAATAAAAAGAACCGTACCAAAATCTAAAACCAAATAACGGCTCCAGGATATCGTATTCAAGTGTGATAATCGAAGTAGCAATAAAACATAAAGCAAAACCATAGAAGATTTGGGCATGCGCAGCACCGGCACTGCTATCACGTCTTCGCAGAGTCCGGTGACTCAGCACTGTTGATATCATGTTATTTATTCCACAAATTAATTCGTTCATTGTTTGTGGAAATGTTTTACCGCGACGATATTTTCGAATTTCGACATAGCATCCATACAGAAATATGAAAATAGCGGCGAAACCTATCAAATAAAATGACACCGACATCCATGCAGGAAAATCCTGAAACAAAATTCGTGTTACCTGTTCAGATTCATGTACCGAATTAATCATAGTCGTGTTTTATCATTATTCCAAAAAGTAAGGTGGCTTACGCCACCTTAACTTACTGCAGAATATTATTTCTGATATTCGATTTTGAATTCACCACCAGGCATATGCGGTGTGCCCCAGGTTGCAACCTCACGACGGTAAGGCTTCGGATATTGAGCACGCTCTTCCTCAATCTCTCTGGCCAAACGATGACCTTCAAAGGTTGAATCTGCGATCAACTTCGGTGCCCAGGCATCACCAATGACATAGACATCTTTTATGTCATTGCCAGCCCATTCATCCTGACGCGCTTTCAATCCACGATGCAGTTCATCATTGGAGTGACGACCAGTGACCAACACCAGGGTATCGAAATCAATCCAGCGAAACGTTGTGTTTTCGTTACGAGGTAATTTACCCGGACCGCGATACTCACGTTTGGAACCATCACCATAGACGTCATAGATCTCAAGTCGATTGGCTTCGGCCTTACTGGCAGCAACCTCACCAATGATGTCGACGTGCAACTCATGCATGCGCCGATGCATATTAGGTGCTTCCAGAGTGAAATCCATATAACCACCAAATGAAGCTGCAGAGATCACGGTCAGATCACTACCGGCTTCAGCCAGTCGTTGAGCCAGACTCGGCGCCATGTAGTAAGGATCGTAATTAAGGATCACTACCTTCTTACCCACTTCAGCTCCAGCAAATATCTGTTCCGGTGTCACATGACTTGGCAAGCTTGCGTCAATACCGGGAATCGGATCATGAGTAAAAGCATTGGTCCCATCAGTATTCCAGGATGCCCCTGTGGCAATCACAACCTTGTCTGCACCATACTCCAGACAATCATCAACGGTTAACGGCTTGGCACCTAATGCAATCTGCGAATGCTTGTTTTTCTTGACCAGTTTTCCCAGTTGGGTTTCACGATAATCACGGTGGTAACTCCACTCACCCAATCCGGGCAGTGTGGCAACATCATTGACATAACCACCAATCTTTTCAGCTCGATCAACTACATGTACCGTGTAACCGCGCTCCATCAAAACGCGTGCACACTCGCCACCTGATGGGCCTGCGCCGACAACCAGGATTGTATCGTCTGATTCAGCCTTGGGAAATTTCTCCGGATGCCAACCTCGGCGATATTCTTCGCCAGCTGTTGCATTTTGCGTACAGATAAATGGAGGGCCACCGATCTCCCAACGAGAGATACACACGTTACAACCAATACAGACTCTAATGTCATCAACGCGACCTTCGTCAATCTTATTCGGCAGAAACGGATCAGAGATGGATGGACGTGCTGCACCGATAATATCCAGTTGACCTGAACGAACGACTTCAGTCATTTTTTCCGGATCGGTAAATCGACCCACACCCAGTACTGGTTTCTTGGACACATCCTTGACAAATTTCTGCCAGCTCAACTGATGTCCTTGCTGATAGAAACGTGAAGGGCCTGCGTCCTCACCCCATTCTGCAATATCACCAATATTCACGTCCCATAGGTCGACAAGAGGATCAGCCATCTCAACAAACTTCAGCCCATCTCTTTCAATTTCAATACTGTCTTCACCATATAAGGTATCGACGGCAAAACGAGTGGCAATGGCACATTCATCTCCGACTGCACGGCGTACTTTTTCCAGTGTTTCTAGCCAGAAACGAGCACGGTTTTCAATGGACCCACCATAATTATCAGAGCGTTTATTGTAATACTGGGATAAAAACTGCAGCGGTAAATAAGAATGTGCGCCATAAACATAGACTATATCGAAACCTGCATCACGTGACCGTTTGGCCGCTTCGACATAGAACTGTTGGACTTCATCAATCTCCTGTTGATCCATCTCGTGGCAGTATGTCTGAAGCTCAAATTCCGAAGCAAACTGACTTGGGCCGCGAGGAGTACAACGTGATTCCATACAAGGAGCATGGGATGCGCCATACCACATTTCGACACCGGCCAGTGCACCAAAGTTGTGGATGTGTTCTGTCATTGCTCCGAGATTACGGACATCGCCTTCATCCCAGATTCGTGCAGAAAGACGATGTGTGTCATCGGATTCAGGATGAATTGAACAATATTCTGTATTGATCCCTGCCCAACCTCCTTCTGCCTTCATTGAACGATGTGAAGCCTGGAAGCCCGGTTTATCAGAACCCGCACCGATGCAATGCGGTACCTGGTAGAATCTGTTCCTGAGCGTTTTTGGCCCTATCTGAATAGGTTCAAAGAGAATGTCATACTTAGGATCGCGTGCCATCATAGTCCCCTTAAATTAAATGTTGTAATAATTTGCTTCACTCGTCTTTCTTGTTAAGAAAAAAACTGCAGAGTCTCAAATTGATTTGTCATATACAAGTATCACATCAACGGTGATGAGGAAATATTGGGGATTACACGTACCAATAAATGAATACTACTTTCTAAGTACCTCTATAGGATTATTGTATTGGTTTTTCGATATCAATTTTGATTTTAACCAACTGCGCCAACGAACGTACCCCAAGCTTTTTCATAACCTGAGAGCGATGTACTTCAACAGTTCGTTCAGAAATGCCAAGGTCCAGACCTATCACCTTGTTTGCAGACCCGTCAGCAACCCGTTCGAACACCTCCCTTTCTCTTGTCGTCAACGTTGCCAGTTTTTTTATCATTTGCTCGTGGTCGACCATGATATTTCGAATGCCCGCTTCATAGTCCATAGCCTCCTGAATTCGATCCAGTAAATCCTGTTCTCGAATAGGTTTGCGAATAAAATCCAACGCACCATTTCGCATTGCTTCAACGGCCATGGGGACATCGCCATGCCCGGTAATAAAAATAATAGGTAGTAAGGCTTCTTTCTCTTTCAACTTTTTTTGAAGCTCAAGACCATTCATTCCGGGCATACGAATATCCAAAACCAGGCATCCACGTTGCGTACCATCATATCGATCAAAAAATTCTACAGCAGATGAAAAACATTGATGTGGCAAGTCCACGGTTTCCAATAGCATACTCATTGAGTCCCTGACTGCTTCATCATCATCAATAATGTATACCTGTTGTTCTGTCTTAATCATATCTTCTTTGATGGTGCATAAGGTAAAGTAAAATAAAATGTCACACCACCACTTTTATTATGAATAAATTCCAGTTGCCCACCATGCGCTCTCACAATCGAACGGCTAATCGATAGTCCCATTCCCATCCCCTGGTCTTTTGTTGACGAAAACGGTCGGTATAGCAAATCTACAACGTCATCAGAGATGCCACTGCCGCTGTCAATAATCGAGAGCTTCACCCCTTCTGCCGTGCGATTGGTGTGTAACACAATATGATTACCATTTTTGCATCCAGCACTCTTCATTGATTCCATGCCATTTCTCAACAGGTTCAACACGACTTGCTGAATTTGTACAGAGTCACAGACTACCATCGGTAATAAACGAGATAATTTAAGTGTAATCACAATATCATGATTGTGTGCTTCAACTTCGGCAAGTTTATGTACGTCTCTAATCAATACATTACAATCAACCTCTTCGCTATGACTTTCATGTTGCCTCGATAGTTGTTGTACCCGTTCAATAACAGAACCAGCACGATGAGCTTGAACATTGAGTTTTCCAAGGGCATCACGAAGCCGCCCAAGCTTTGGTTTGTCAACATTCAGAAATCGCAAACCCGATTGCGCATACATCGAGATCGCAGTAAGTGGCTGATTAATTTCATGGGCAATTACGGTCGCCATCTCACCAAGAGTATTAAGACGATCAACATGGGCCAACTGCTCACGTTGTTCCCTCACTTCCTTTTCTGCTGCACGTTGCATGGAAAGATCCCGAATCAGACCGACATATTTAGGTTCGCTCTGATTAGCGACTTCACTCACAGATAAGTGGATAGGGAACTCCAAATTATCTTTACGTTTTCCTGTCACTTCATGACCCATACCAATCATTTGTGATTCATTGGTTTTCAGGTAGTGTGCAATGAATAGTTCGTATTCTTCATGGTAAGATTCGGGTAGCAAATAGAGAATATTCTCGCCGATTATTTCTTCCAGGGTATAACCAAACATTTGTTGTGCCGCCAGATTAAAGGTTTCTATACTGCCGGATTCATCAATCGTTATTACCGCTTCTACAGCAGTGTCCACCACTGCCTTTGCATAAGCTTCCGCCTGCACCAATGCAGTTTCTGCTAATTTACGATCAGTAATATCAGTAATAAATCCTTCAAGAATAACTTCATCTCCACCTTTTGAATCAACTGCACGCCCACGTTCCCATACCCATTTCTCTTCACCGTCACGCGTGATGATCCGGTATTCAACTTCAAACGGCTTGCCTTTCGCTACCGCATCCAGAATGCTATTCTCAACAGGCTCAATTTCGTCAGGGTGGGTCAATCTGCCCCATAGGACGCGTTGTTTTTCGAGGTCACTGCGATCATAACCAGATAAGGCATAACATCCTTCGCTAACAAATTCCATTGGCCAGTCTTTACGGTTAAAGCATCGATATGCCATGCCAGGCAGGTTTATAAGTAAGGTCTCAAGACGATCGGCATTAAAAAGAAGTTGCCGAACTCGATATCGTTCCATTAATAGTAAATACACAAGTAAGGCAATAAGCGGGATCATTAGCAGCCTGAGTATGGAAACAATTTTTGAAATGGGTGCAACAGCCTCTGATAATAAGACTAATTCAGAAGGTAGTACTATCGTAGCAACAGCGGCACCTGAGAGAATTGAAAGAAAAAATATCTGCCGATGTGGAAAAGATTTTGATGATGTAGAAGCGTTTGAGGGATCCTGGTTCACTTGCGATAAAATTAACTACTGTGATGAATTGTTATCATCTTTGCACAGATCATAGTCCGGTATCCGATTAAAATTATCTACCCTGTCACCCATCAGTTTAACCATTTACGCAACGGAAAAAAGTTAAAAAAAACGGCCCCCTAAAGAGCCGTTTTTTGTGTCCCTATCTTATGAAAGCTTAGAAACTACGTGATACTGATATTTGAATTTGGCTTTCCGAGGCAAATTCTGCACCAATAACATCTTCATCGAAATTATCATGGTACCTAAGATCAAAATCGAAACCTAATGCCGATTTAGTCAAACCTACATCAACGTGTGAATAATCATCAGCGAAAAACTCATTACCTTTGTTTGTTGCTGAGGCTACACCACCAACATCCTGATAACCGTAACCAATATCAAGACCGAAATCCCCAGGTAAGGTAAACGCAATAGAAGGTCTGATATAGTAAGCATCATCACCGCCATCAAAAAATTCTGGAGAATAATTGAATTCCAGATTGACATAAGGCGCGCCAGGGAAATTACCAATACCACGACCGATAGAGGTCCACAGTTCGAAAGTAAAGTCATCTCTCGGATCAGAATCTTCCTGACCTGGGAAGGTATAAACCAGAGGCATGACCATTAAATCAAAACCACCGACTGAATCAGCCCAACCAGCGTAATAATCGATTTCAAGGGTTCCACCTAAACCATTACCGTCAGTTGCGTTAGTACTTGATCCCCAGGCTCCAGCAAACCAAGCTCCATAGCCCCAATCAAAGCTACCTTGAAGGGCAGGATCTTCATCACTGAAGGTTGTGCCACGGAATACATAATCAGATGTGAATGTCATTGTTGCACTGAAATTTCCAGCGGCAAGTATGCCCCCATCATCTTCAGCCATGACACTCCCCATATTTCCCATTAACATTGAGCCAGCAATAAATAATGCTGATAATTTCTTCATAATTCTTCTCTCCCGTTCCCCAGATATTTGTGAATTTGTTTAAAAAAAAGCGATATTATAGGCAGAACCTATGTATTACAAGCAACTAAACAGCATAAAAAATTGATAGATCGATTAATTTGGACGAAATATAATACTGCAATAGAGCCCCGAAAAATCTTCACTGGTTTGATGCCCTTCAGCCATCATCGCCTTTTGGTCTATCTTCTCTAAATCTCTATTTTAGAAACACCATAATATCTAGATAAACCTCTATACTGTATAGGGATTTTTCACCGTCTAAGCAAAAACGTCAATCCCCTGAGAGTAATAACACTTTAGTAGTAGACAAATAGATAGGCTTTAAAACATATCCACTGCAGCTAACTATATTCAGATCAATGGGTTACATTGATATTACTCCATTATGTTTCCTTCTGACCAGATTGTAAATAGCAGACTACAGTGAAAATAAATCATACAATAATTAATTATTTTTCTTGATCGAGTAAAAATCACGGTTCTAATTACGATAAAATTGCCTACTCAATTTATTTACAACATATTCAATACAACAATGTATCAATGATGCTATCAAGCTCTTTGCGAAAGACCCTAACGAACAAAAATACATTGATTTTTGCAATGGTGTTTATTCTTTTCTGTACACTGGTTAGTGGCTGGCGGGTGACACAAACAAACGCTTTAAATCTATTAATTCAAAAACAGCTTCATGCAGCAAGTTCCAGCTGTGAACGTCTAATCCATGATTTATTTACTCATGAGCATTTCAATGATAAGTCCCGACCACTATTAACTGAGTCAGTCCAATCATTTCAAAAACGCCTGGATAGCATAAATTTAACAGAGAAACGTCGTTTCCTCCTGTCATTCAATGCACCTCAACAGAAATATGAGGAGCTCATCGTTTTATGGCAGTCTGAACTGTTGCCTCACATTAATATAATGTCTAACGAGAGCTCTGCATTAGAGAACACATCAGAATACAGACATCTCAACAAGCAATTAACTCTCCTAAGTGATGGACTTGAAGAACTGGCTGAGCAGTTTAATACCAGCCATGTATCGATGTTGTTAAATAGCAACGTCTTGTTTGGTGTTTCTATTTTTTTGTTATTAATACTCAGTTATCTTCTATTTGGTTCTTTAAAAAATTTATTTACTCATAAAGCTCTCGCATTGCAAAGTATCAACCAGGTTAGCCATGATTTAACCCGTTCAAATTCACTTAATATCGCCAATAAGGCACTCATCCAGTTGGTTAAAGAGCCTGATTCAACTGAACCATTTTTTCTACTTTTGAATGAAATAGAAGAACTGACAAACGCCAAATCGAGCGCAATTTTTATTACTCCTCATTCTGCCACTCAATTAGTCCTGTTGGCATGCACTGATCCAAACGATGAAATCTGGTCTGATATCGTACCTTTTCAGATACTACCCGAGGCAATTGAAGTTGAAGAAAGTAATGAAATAATGGAGTTTTACGAAGACAAGCAACGACCTAAATTCAAATTTATCTGTGTATGTTTAAATAAAAGAGTACAGGATCTTGCATTTCTTGTGATAAAAATACCAAACAGATCTAACATGTCAGATGTTGTGGTATCAAACCTAAAGGAACGTTCTGAACGCCTTTCCAATATTATTTCAAGTGTACAACTGGCACGTTTAAAACTGCGAAAAGCTCAATTTCAAGAACGTGCAACAATCGCAAGAGAACTTCATGATTCCCTGGCTCAATCTCTTTCCTATTTAAAAATACAGTCTAGCAGACTACAAAACATACTTACTGCTAGTGATATGCAAGGTTTGGGCAAAGCCATGGAAATTGATGCGATGATGCAGGATTTGCGAATGAATCTGAATATTGCGTATCGCCATTTAAGAGAACTTATTTCAACTTTCCGATTAACCATGGGTGGAAAGGATTTTTCTCAGGCATTAAACGACTCTGTAGAAGAGTTCTCAAAACGTAGTGGCATCGCATTCGATATTGATAACAGATTGCCCGCAGATGTATTATCAGTAACAGAGGAAACCCAGTTACT
This sequence comes from Gammaproteobacteria bacterium, assembly GCA_965250225.1. GTDB lineage: Bacteria > Pseudomonadota > Gammaproteobacteria > Eutrophobiales > Eutrophobiaceae > CBDEUK01. Next base: position 58,009 of record CBDFNQ010000035.1, on the reverse strand, counting down.
ACATATTATACGTGAATCCTTATCCAATGTAGTTCGTCATTCTCGCGCCAAATTTGCCTTGATTTCCATTCTTTACACTGAACAAGGCCAGGTAAAAGCCTCTGTAGAAGACGATGGCATTGGAATACCAGATATCTCTAACCCAGAACAACATTTTGGTATTATCATTATGCAGGAAAGAGCCCATACTATTGGTGGGGATATAAACTTAACAGAACGTCCCGGTGGCGGTGCCTGCCTCACGATATTATTTCAGGCTGGCAAACAAACTATATAACATTAAACTTTTATTAACGAGTATAAATCATTGACCACACAAAACTGTTGCAGCGTTTTCATTATTGATGATCATCCCTTGTTCCGCAAAGGTGTGACAGAACTTTTAAATGGTCAGCTCGACTTTGAAGTTATTGGCGAATCAAACAATGGCAAGGATGGTCTTGAGTTAGTCTCGCAACTCAAACCTGATCTCATATTAATCGATTTGAACATGAAAGGTATGGATGGTAATCAGGTATTGCGCGCTTTAAAAGAAATCGATATCGAATCAATAAATATAATACTAACCGTTTCTGATACTGAAGAACAATTTATTCATGCCCTTCAAAACGGTGCTGATGGATATCTTCTCAAAGATACAGAACCAGAAATTATTATTGCTAAACTCAGGAACGCAATAAACGGTGAAGTCGTTATTGATGATGCCATGACAAGCCTGCTAACCAACTCCATCCGTGAGAACAAGCGACAGACGCCTTCCGATTTCAACATGCTATCCGAACGTGAAACAGAAATTATAAAACTCATTGTTAAAGGAATGAGCAACAAATTAGTCGCGAGAACTCTGGGGATCACTGAAGGAACAGTCAAGGTTCATGTAAAAAATATGTTGAGAAAATTAAACCTGAGCTCGCGCCTGGAAGCTGCTCTATGGGCTATTGAACATGGCGGTAAAGATGATTAACAATGAACATGTTATATAAAAAATTAATGCATGCTGTTGGTGATATAAGCGATTCTGATGAAGGCACCGCTGCATTATACAATGACAAAGATCTGTCTGAACTTATAAATGGGCTAAACCAGACCATCTTCCAGCTCAATACGGATGGGAAATGGATCTACCTTAACACCGAGTGGGAGGAACTCACCGGGTTCTCTATTACTGAAACGTTACACACGGACTATATCCGTTATATCCATCCGGATGATAGAGAGCAATGCATTAATTTTATTCAGGAAATTTATAAAAATAATTCACAGTCATCTTCGATCAGAATTCGTTTTCTGACTGCAGATGAAAGTCTTTGCTGGGTAAATATGCGCGCTAATCGTTTTTCTACAGGTGATGATAATTCAATTCATATTTCAGGTGTAGTTTCGAATATAACCGAACGTGTACGTGAATATGGATTGCACCAGGCAACCTTCCGTACATTATCCACATTAATAAACAACTTATGTGGACTGGTGTATCGAGGCCGAAATGATCGCGATTGGACAATGGAGTTCGTCAGTGATGGCTGTCTTGATCTGACGGGTTATCATCCATCCGATATGGTGAATAAAACACTCACTTTCGGCAGTTTGATTAATCCAAACGACCGGGAACTTGTATGGGCTAACGTCCAATCTGCATTAGCAGAAGATCGACCATACGAAATAAATTACCGTATCAGAACTCGCAACGGCAACGAAAAATGGGTATGGGAACGCGGTAGAGGTAATTTTTCCAGTAATGGCGAATTACTGAGTATCGAAGGCCTCATAGTCGATGTCACGGATTATAAAAGAAATAACATTCGCGATATTAATAATATTCTTTATAAGACTAAAACAAAGCTCCCACAAAAATACTTATTTATGGATCGAATAGACCTGGCCATCACAAAAACCAACACTATCGCAGATCATAAATTCGCCCTATTAATTGTTTATATTGATCGTTTTAATAAACTTCAAGAAAGATACTCTGCCGATATCATAGAAAGAATCATCCTCGATGTAACTGAGAGACTTAGTAAAACAATCAAACCTGTTGACTCACTAAGTCTGTTCGATGATGGAGAATTTGGAATACTTTTAGAATATATTGACTCAGTCGACACTGTTAAAAAAATAATAAAGAATATTCGTCATGAATTACTGGCACCCATAATAATCGATAATACAGAAACTTATTTGACAGTTAGTATCGGTGCCTCCATTTGTTCAGGCAAACTAAAAAATAGCAAAACGGTCATTCAGGACACACATACTGCATTAAGTCGTGCTAAGTCCCTCGGTGGTTCTCGTTATGAGATTTTTGATCAAGAAATAAATGCCAGGATGTATGCGCTGGACAGAATGGAAAATGAAATCCGTTATGCACTACAGAATAATGAATTATTACTGCATTATCAGCCTGTGTCTTCTCTGAAAGAAAATACTATTACCGGCCTGGAAATACAACTATTTTGGAACCACCCCAGAAGAGGGACAATTTCGTCTGACGCCTTTTCGCCGATTGAAGCGGATGATAAAATCGTCTCCGAATTAAATCAATGGATAACAACAACAACCATTAATCAAATCCAGTCCTGGGCAACACGAACCGATGTGAAACAGGATTTATGTATCGTTATCCAATTTTTTGGTGAAAAAATATTTACGGATGATTTCCTGAGCCAGATTGAACAATTATTAGTGCCTAGCAAATACAACAAATTTAAATTTTTAATCAAAATCCCTGCAAATGCTATTAATTCGTTATCTAAAAAAAATATAAATGCTATTCATACACTAAACAAACAGAATATCGAATTTATTATCTCGGTGGATAAACCGGGATTGCCAGCAAGTGAGGAACTAATTGCTATTCCATTAAACTCAGTACAATTGAATAACATCTCAGCTTTGGAAAACAGCAATGATCTGCACTACACGAAATCACAAATCGATTTCATTCATGCACTTGGGATACACGTCATTGTTGGTAAAGTTGATAGCAAAGAACAGCATGAAAGAATACAAGATCTAGGCTGCGATTATGTACAGGGCGATGAGATTTCACCACCACTTGAAAATGAAAACTTAATTCAATTCATTAATAAAAATAGTCAGTAGCCACAGTAACGATTTCATCCAGGCTAAATCAAGACAGAAATTTTTCAAACCTCCTGAAACAAAGCAACCAGGATTATTTCTGATAATAAATCTGGCAAAACAAAATGAGTTGAGCTATATCGGATTGTCAATCCGATAACCATACTCAGCAGCTGCATGTGTAATCACTTCAAAAAAACTTTGCCCAAAAGAGCGGGCAACATAGAGATCAAAACTGTCTTCACTTAAACAGTGAATCAAACAATTCATATGGAACAAACTTGTAGTACGTGCTTCACCTGATTTGAAATACGCAGGATCCAAATCCAGTGTTGTGCCTTTGCGTAAAACATTACGTGCTTCTGTACCGGAAAGACGAATAACACAACGACTATGACTCTGATCAGTTATCGCTGCCATTTCTTCACTCACAGCATTTCTAATCACTACCTCAAGATCGCGGTGTTCCTTTTCTACAATTAGCCAACGATCAGGGCCTACCCAAATTGCAGCAGTTTTATCAGACTGTATAGCACTGCATGCCGTTCGAGAGGGTTTTACACCAGCAGCTTGTTCGATAGCGGCTACTGCTGCATCCGCCTTCTCTTCCCATGCTGCCACCTGAACAATATTGAGTGCACGGCGCTCATTAAATATAACGCCTGGATCATTATTCGTAACTTCACCGAAGTCTCCAATCTGATATATCTCATTTAACGCCGCACGGCGTGTTGTCGCTACTTCAACCACGGAGTCTTTCCCCCTCTGGATCGACGAATACCGGATGTACCACTTTCATCGGTACTGTCAGGTTTCTTAACGGATAACTCATATAAACAGTTTTGTCTTCCCAGGCTTCAAGTCCACCTTTAATCAAGCCCAATGCAATCGGATGATCTTTTTCTACGCAATATCCGGTTGATGTGACATGACCCACCATTTCGACGGGTGGTGCTGCATGAGCATTGGCCACTATTTGTGAACCGGCTTTCAAAGATGTTTTACCATCCAGTGGAACAAAGCCAACAAACTTCTTTCGATCCGCTGATGTTAACGCTTCACGATAGGCAAGACGCTTACCAATAAATTCTTTTTTCTTCGACATCATCATACCGAGACCCAAGTCGTCTGCAATCGTACGTCCATCTAACTCTGGACCTGCGACATGACCTTTCTCGATACGCATATTGCCCAATGTTTCAGTACCATAAGGTGCAATATCAAATTCCTGACCTGCTTCGTAAATTTTTTCCCAGACATAACGACCGTAATCGCAAGGCACATTAATTTCAAAGGCCAATTCACCCGAAAAAGAAATACGAAATAGACGGCACTTCGGAATTCCGGCAGCAACACATTCTGATGCCCCCATAAATGGAAATGCCTCGTTAGACATATCGATATCAACAATCTTTTGCAACACCTTACGTGAGTTCGGCCCAGCAACTGCAATGGCTGACCATTGTTCAGTAACACTCGTCACCTGAACTCGCAGATCTGACCAGATAGCTTGTAAGTAAAACTCAAGGTTAGACATCACCTTGACGGCATTAGCAGTCGTTGTTGTCATTACAAAATGGTTTTCGGCCAATCGCGACGTCGTACCATCGTCATAAACAATACCATCTTCACGTAACATCATGCCGTAGCGTGCTTTGCCAACGGCCAATTTTTTCCAATGGTTGATATACATACGCTCAAGTAATTCTGCTGTATCCGAACCTTGAAGATCAATTTTACCCAGGGTAGTCACATCACACATACCGACTGAACTACGTGTCATTTTGGTTTCTCGAAGAAACGCATCACGAATCGTTTCACCCGCTGTTGGATAATAACGAGGACGACGCCAAACACCTGCATCGACCCATTCACAGCCCTGTTCAGCATGCCAGGAATCTATTGCCGTGCGACGAATCGGCATAAAATGTTCACCGACTTCTGCACCCCCGAGGGCACCTAATGAAACCGGCGTATAAGGTGGACGGAATGTCGTATGTCCTGCTTCGGGTATTGAACAGCCACGTGACGCAGCCATAATGGCAAGACCGGAAACATTGGACGTTTTACCCTGGTCTGTACCCATACCCAAAGTTGTATAACGTTTCAGATGCTCAACTGAAACATAACCTTCACGATGAGCAAGCTGAATATCACTAACAGCCACATCATCCTGATGATCGACAAATTTCTTTGGATGACCGGAAACAGGATCAGGTGCTTCCCAAAGCGGCTCGTACAAAGTTTCTTGTAATTCGACGGTTGCAGGAACAACTAGAGCCTGTGCAGAAAAGCCAGCATTCGTGGCAGCTTCAGCACCTGCCTTTGAACCCTCTTCAAGACAGGTCTTAAGAGCAAAACTACCCTGTGCAGAACCAACAGAAGATTCAGCTTGTTTTGAATCCCCTGGAACAAAAATATGTCGTTCAGCATCCCAGGCTGTTTTACCGCCAGACTGACTGAACAAATGCAAGGCCGGTGCCCAACCATTCGACATCGCCAGTAGATCGCAATCCAATCGTTGTGAACTTCCACCAGACAAAGACTGGATCTCTACGGATTTGATACCATCTACATTACCATGGGTATTGACAACAGCATGCCCCTGTAGAATCTTAATGTTTCGTTCTCGAAGCTGACTAGCATAAGCTGATTCAACATTACGTGAGTCAACAATTACTTCAACTTTCGCACCTGCATCAACCAGATCAATAGCAGTACGATAGGCATCATCACATGAAGTAAAAACGACAGCACGTTTACCGGGCAATACTCCATATTCATTAATATAGGTACGTACGGCACTCGCCAACATAATATTGGGACGATCATTATTGCCAAACACCATCGGTTGCTCATGCGAACCAGTTGCGAGTACAACTCGATTTGCCTGGAGGTTCCACGTGCGTTGACGCGGTTTATGTCCCGTTGGCACTAGCAAGTGATCCGATACACGCTCTACACAGCCAATAAAATTATGATCATAGTAACCAAAAGCAGTGGTACGGCTAAGGATGAAAACATTTTCCATCGCTTCCAGCTCAGCAACCGTTTGCTTAATCCATTCTATCGCTGGTTTTCCATCAACCTCATCACGTTCATAACGTAACTGCCCGCCTAATTCTGCACGTTCATCGATCAGTATCACTCGTGCGCCACTGGCTGCTGCGGATGTGGCTGCCATCAAACCAGCAGGGCCTGCACCGATTACCAATACCTCACAATGACGGCTCATGGTGTCATATTGATCAGGATCAGCCAGGTTCGATGCCGTTCCCATACCTGCTGCTTTGCGGATTATGCCCTCGAAAAAATACCAGATTTTGGTATTCCGAAACGAACCCATAAAGGTCTTATAGTAAAACCCTGCTGGCAGAAAATTTTTGACGTAATTATTTACCTGGCTTGGGTCAAAACGAAGACTACCACCGCGGTTCTGGCTTTCGGCCACCAGACCATCAAATAATTCTGCCACAGTTGCGCGTGTGTTAGGTTCCTGACGATCACCTGCTCGCAAGTGTACAACAGCGTTGGGTTCTTCCGAACCTGCAGAAAACACCCCTCGAGGACGATGATATTTAAAGCTACGTCCTACCAGCTTCACATCATTGGCTAGCAAGGCTGAGGCTAGTGTATCTCCCTGATAGCCAGTATAGGTTTTTCCATCAAAGCTAAATGACAATAATTTCGTACGGTCAATAGAACCACCTTTGGCTAAGCGGTTAGGTTGCATTGTCATTCTTGTTCTCCCCCGAGTATTTCGTCAGCCGAACCTGTTGCCAACACCTCATGGGTCAGTGTGTCGCGTTTGACTTTCAACCATTGGCGGCAGCCGTTGACGTGATGCCAATATTCAAGATGCGGCCCACATGGGTTATCACGAAGATAGACATAATCGTTATACTGTGCTTCGCCGGTGTTTTCTGAAAGTCCTGGATGTTTATTGATGGCATCGCCGCCATAGGTGAATTCCACCATATTGCGTTCACCACACCAGGGACAATTAATTCGAATCATTTTGTTATTCCTTCCTAATGTAATCCAGGAACAGGGCCCATGCCTTTTTCGTCGATGGCGTAACCACGTTCAAAGCGGTTTAGCGTAAAATTTTCATTGAGTTTATGAGGCTGGTTATTTGCCATAGTATGTGCAAAGCACCAACCGGCAGCCGGCGTTGCCTTAAAGCCGCCGTAACACCAACCACCATTAAGATACAAACCTTTAATCGGTGTCGTACTGATGATCGGACTACCATCCATGGACATATCCATTATCCCTGCCCAATGACGCAATAGACGTAAACGCCCAATCGCTGGCATGAGTGCCATACCGGATTGCAATACATGATTCACCATCGGTAAGTTGCCACGTTGTGCATAAGAATTATATCCATCCAGATCACCACCAAATACCAGACCACCTTTATTCGACTGGCTAACATAAAAATGCCCAGCACCGAAGGTACAAACCGTATCAATGAATGGCTTTAAAGGCTCAGACACCATAGCCTGTAATTTATGGCTTTCGATGGGTAAACGATGTAACCCTGCCATGGCACATAGCCGAGAAGTATTCCCTGCAACAGCAATACCCACCTTCTTCGCCTTGATAGCACCACGTGAAGTTTGCAGTCCTTGAACTTGTCCATCCTGAATATCAAAACCGGTCACTTCACAATTTTGAATTATATCGACACCTAACATATCTGCCGCACGGGCATACCCCCAGGCAACCGCATCGTGTCTAGCGGTTCCACCACGTGGTTGTTGTAATCCACCATAAACAGGGAAACGTGCCTTATCGCTATAATCGATCATTGGCAGGAATTCTTTAACCTGATCCCGGGTTAACAATTCTGCATCGATGCCACTTAAACGCATAGCATTACCGCGACGTGCGAAACCATCCATCTGTGCATCGGAATGAGCAACATTAATAATACCGCGCTGGGAAAACATGACATTGAAGTTAAGCTCTTGCGCCATTTCTTCCCACAACTTCATGCCATGTTCATAAAAATGTGCATTATCTTCGAGCATATAGTTGGAACGAATGATGGTCGTATTTCGACCAACATTACCACCACCTAACCAGCCTTTTTCACAGACGGCGATATTGCTCATCCCATGTGTCTTGGCAAGATAATATGCCGCGGCTAAACCATGCCCGCCACCACCGATAATAATGGCATCATATTCTCGCTTCGGTTCTGGATCGCGCCAGGCGCGTTCCCAGTGTGTTTGCCCTGTTAGCCCTCCTTTGAGAACCTCCAAAGCTGAATACCGACTCATACCAATTTTGCTCCCGTTAATTGGATTGCTCTGCCAAATAGTTTTGCCAGATTACTCTAAGATAATTCCTAAGGTCGTAATACCTTTAAATGATAGTAAAAGAAACATTCATTGGGGATCGTACATAATCTGGTTAGTTACTTATATACCGCATAAGTAATACTTCCATTAGCAGCTCTCCGTAACATTTTCGAGGTGCCAAAAAAACACGGGTCAGCCTTTTGAAAAAGCCGACCCGCATGATTGCCTGGAAAAATCTATATTAGCTGAATTTCTCGTAAGCCTTCCTTAAATCAACCATCGGATGGTTTGGTGACATCTGGAACTTGACCAACAACTCTCGCGCAATCATGTCACGGTCCTGTTGGTTATCAGGCAGTTCCATATTTTCAGGTATAGTCACCCAACCATTGTTGTTGCGATCAAATACTGCTGCTCGCCCTTCCTCGTAACCCATGTGTATGTCTTCCAACCAGTTAAGATCCTTCCATCCCATAATATCGATATATTTTTTAAGAAATGGTGTTATCTTATCCAGATCTGGTACAAGGTTTACATCATACCGATAACCGATATGTTGACCGGTGATCTTCGAACGCTCTTCATCAACACTTTCTTTATTCGATAAATCGTTCTTACTCATGTTTTTTCTCCCAACAAAATTATTCTAGAAACGTGTCAAATCAGGACGACCAACTGTGTGCTGTGATCCAGCCAATGGCACCTGTGCTATTGCAGAGGCTTCCATAGTCAAAGCAGCTAAATCTTCCGGCTCTAATGAGTGGATGTCGGTTTTACCACAAGCACGAGCAAACAATTGAGCTTCAATAGTCAATGTATGCAGGAAGTTATAGACACGAATAGCCGCTTCATCCGGATTCAAACGAGCACGCAATTTTGGATCCTGGGTAGCCACGCCCACCGGACATCGACCCGTATGACAGTGGTAACAAGAACCAGCCGAAACACCCATCTCTTCTTCGAAATCAGCTTCTGGAATGTCTTTATTACAGTTCAACGCCATCATTGCTGAGTGACCAATCGCAACCGCATCCGCACCCAGAGCAATGGCCTTCGCCAAATCAGCACCGTTGCGAATACCGCCAGCATAGATTAGCGTAATTTTACCTTCCATACCCACATCCTGAATGGCACGACGTGCCTGGCGAATTGCGCCAATACCAGGAACACCGGTATCTTCTGTTGCAAGATGAGGACCCGCTCCAGTACCGCCTTCCATGCCATCGATATAGATAGAATCAGGATTGGTCTTGGCAGCCATACGGACATCATCATAGACACGTGCCGCACCAAGCTTTAACTGAATCGGAATCTGTCCGTCAGTCGCTTGGCGAATCTCCTGAATCTTCAGAGCCAAATCATCTGGTCCCATCCAGTCAGGGTGGCGTGCAGGTGAACGTTGATCGATACCGGCAGGTAATGAACGCATTTCCGCAACCTGATCGGTTACCTTTTGGCCCATTAAGTGACCGCCCAGGCCAACCTTACAACCCTGTCCAATGAAGAACTCAACACCATCTGCCAAACGCAAATGTTGTGGGTTAAAACCATAACGGGACTGGATACATTGATAGAACCATTTTTCCGAATAACGGCGCTCATCTGGAATCATGCCACCTTCACCTGAACAAGTGGCTGTTCCAGCCATGGTAGCACCACGAGCTAATGCGGTCTTGGCTTCATAACTCAGTGCACCAAAACTCATACCGGTAATATAAACAGGGATATCCAGTTCCAGTGGACGTTTGGCACGTGGGCCAATAACGGTTTTCGTTGTACATTTTTCCCGATAACCTTCAATCACAAAACGAGTTAAGGTTCCCGGCATGAACGTTAGATCATCCCAGGTCGGAATTTTCTTGAATAATGAAAAACCACGCATCCGATAACGACCGAGTTCAGCCTTAACGTGGATATCATTAATAACCTCGGGTGGAAAAATAAAGCTATCACCCAAATGATATTTTTTAGCATCATCTTTTACAGAAGACATAATCTTTACCCTCTTAAATTATTAAAACCTGGAATCCTTAGTTGGACTCGTTTGAGTGTGCGTCTTTGAGGTTCAGTTGCGCCGATTAGAAAGCCGTACATAGTCGTTCTACGTAAGGCTTTCGCCATCAAGCAAATGAGCCTCAAAGATGTGCAATCAAATGAGTAGGCGGATTCGTTCAACGAATGAATACCCAACACACTATAAGCTGCTAGTTTGAAACTCATAATCACAATTCAATGCCGGTCAACTGAGGAATCCAGGTTAGAGCACCAGTTTCTTTTCGGTCGGCTCAAGGTTGTCATAATTCCACAACTGTTTGCCAGATTCGATCTTGGTAATATTTTCAACACCATTCGGTGCTTCCATACCGTATAAGTCTAATTTGCCTTTCAGATATTCAATATCCAGTTCGGTCAAATCGGCTTCGACGGCATCAACACCCAAACTCTTTGGTTTCCCGGCAATATAAATCGTACCGTCATACATAGAGTCGCCCAGATTCTCACTGGCATCACCGAGGATGATCATACGACCACGCTGCATCATGAAACCAGTAAAGGCGCCCACACTGCCACCCACGATAATCGTGCCACCCTTCTGGTCGATACCGACACGTGCGCCTGCACGTCCTTTACAAACCAGATCGCCACCACGAATCGCTGCACCAAAAAGTGAGCCCGCATTCTTTTCGATAACCAGAGTACCGGCCATCATATTTTCAGCGCAGGACCAACCGACGCGACCATTAATGCGGACATTCGGTCCATCGATAAGACCACAGGCAAAGTAACCCAGGCTACCTTCAAAATTCAGATTGAGACGATTCAGGATACCGACACCCAGTGCATGCTTACCCATAGGGTTTTTAATCGTTATCGTGCCATAACCTTCTTTTAACAAATCACGGATTTTGATGTTGGCTTCAGTATTCTCCATATCGGTACAATCAAATTCTGCCGCCTTGTCAAAATCTACGTCATAGGCATAAGCATGGATAAAATTCTCTTCCTCTGAGGCAGAGAAATACATCTGTTGGGTACGACCCGCCAGTTGCTCATCATGCAGACCCATTTCATGTGATTTATGATCTTTGTTTACGCTTGCCATACTAAAACCTCCCCTTCATATGGATCGAATGTGTCAATTTCACGCGGGAAGATACTGCGAATGGCGATCTCCTCCGATGCCAAACCAACAAATTCATCACTTTCATAAATAACCATTGGCTTCGCAGACATCGTGTCTTTAGCCATACCCAATTGATCACTGGTTGCCACTAAATAAGAGAACACACCATCTAAAAAGCTGACAGAACTGTCCATGGCTGTTTTCAGATCATCCCCCTGATCCATACGGTCAGCGAGATAGACTGCGATTAACTCAGAGTCGCAATTTGACATGAAGCGGTGGCCACGGCGTTCCAGATCACGACGATGGGTCCAGTAATTAGTTAACTGACCGTTATGTACAACAGACACGTCACTAAACGGATAAGCCCAGTAAGGGTGTGCAGAACGAATATCAACATCTGATTCAGTTGCCATACGTGTATGACCAATTGCATGCGTACCCTGAAACTCACCTAAGTCATATTGTTCAGAGACCATAGTCGAATCACCCAGGTCCTTGATTAGTTCCAGGGCATTACCCACAGACAGAACTTCAACACCATCAATATCCTCGATATAATCGATCAGTCGACGCATATCACCTTCAAAGCTAAAGAGATAACGATGTGAATACGCAGTCGCAGCTTGTTGATCCTTAACCTTAGCACCCATTTCTTTCATGCGTGCTTCAACCTGTTCCTCACGTTCTTCAACCTGTTTATGAATATCAAAACCGGTTCTCATCTCTTCCTGTTCAGCAGTTTTAAAACGCATGATGAAATCATCTGCGTTTGCATTACCATAAAGTGCAAACCCGGTTGAGTCTGGCCCTCTATGTTTCAGGGCCTGGAGCATGGAAGTCATTTCCGAACCAATGTTCGAACTTTGCCCTCCTTTCCAGATAAGTCCTGCAATTCCACACATAAGCTTTTCCTCAATAAAAATTAAAAACGTTGCTGCCCTAATAACAGGTTCAGCATTTTAAGAATTGTTACTACCCGGCACGTGGCCACCGTACCGGGTAAAACACAATCAGTTACGGCAAAATATCTAAATAAGTTTCCAGATCCCAATCGGTGACTGCAGAGTTAAAACGCTCCCATTCGTCACGCTTGTAATGTTCGTACACTCTGTACATATCACCTGGCATAGACGACTTAATAACCTCGTCATTACGAAGTTCTGTTAACGCATCACCTAAAGACATCGGTAATTTCTTCACTTTCTTACCGGCATCAATCGCATCATAAATATTGCGTTCTTCTGCTTCACCGGGTTCCAGATTTCTGTCGATACCATCACCCATAGCCTGCAATAAGGCAGTACCCATCAAGTAAGGGTTAACCATAGAGTCAACCGAACGATATTCGAAACGACCCGGTGCTGATACACGCAGTGCACAAGTACGGTTCTGATAACCCCAATCAGCGAAGATAGGTGCCCAGAAACCTGTATCCCATAGACGTCTGTAGGAGTTTACTGTCGGTGAACCAATTGCAGTCAATGCACCTAAATGTTCAATCACACCACCGATGGATTGCAGACCAATTGGGCCTGGCATTTTCTCATCGATAGATGGGTCAGGCATGAATGTATTTTCACCACCTTCAATATACGTAAATGATCCTTCCATACCTGGCAAAGAATCAAAACCCAACTTGTTAACCACATCTTCACCACCACGCCACAGTGACATGTTGTGATGACAGCCTGAAGCTGAAACACCCATGAAAGGCTTGGACATAAAGCAAGCGATCAAATTATCTTCCCGTGCTACCTGAGCACAAATCTGACGATAGGTAGACAGGCGATCTGCATTACGCAGTACGTCATCATATTGTGTATTCAGCTCCAACTGACCTGGTGCATCTTCGTGGTCACCCTGGATGATGTCGAGACCCATTTGTATGGAATATTCAATGACTTTCATGAAAGTTGGACGCAGTTCTTCAAACTGATCGATGTGATAACAGTTTGGCTTGGTCACACCACCATTTGGTTTACCGTCTTCACCACGCTTCAGCCACATCATTTCTGGCTCAGTACCGCAACGCATATTCAGGCCATGCTTCTCCTGAAATGCATTATGGATGCGGCGCAGGTTACCACGGCAATCTGAGGTCAGTGCACCACCAGGATTTTCGCGTTCTTCGCGGTTGCGGAACAGCGTACAGTACACACGACCGACGCGTTTATCCCATGGCAACTGACAGAATGTCTCTGGATCAGGAATACCAACCAGTTCCGATGACTCCGCACCATAACCGATGTAATCACCATGACGATCAACGAACAGGTTTGCCGTTGAACCGTAAACAAGTTGAAAGCCCTTTTCCGCCAGACGTTCCCAATGAGCTGACGGGATACCTTTACCCATCACTCGGCCTGTTACTGAGATGAACTGGTAATAGATATAGTCGACACCAGTTTCTTTTATTTTTTCACTAACCTGTTTAACCAGGTCTGCGCGTCCGGGAGCCTCAACATGTGCTTGTAAGTCTGTCATTTTTTCTCTCCTCCTAATTACTCGGTAGTTGTTATTTATCGTGATACAACAAACTGCAGATTAACATTTCTCACTGCTACAAAAAAATCAACTCCACGGAAATGGGCTACTGGATACTGGGTGTAACTTACCTTCTGCATATCTTGAAAACCTGAAAGGTTCAAGTAAACGAGAATCGTTACCTGCAATATCAGCAGCGACCAGCTTGCCAACACCTAACATCTTGTAACCGTGATTTGAATCGGCAATAAAGTAACAATTTTGACGAAATACATCAAAAACCGGAAAGCTATCTGGAGTAAATGCACCAATACCGCCAGAGGCTTCTTTTTTGTATACGCCTATTTGACCCTCAAAACGTTTTTGACAATGAGCCAATGCTGAACACCACATATGTGCAAACTCATCACCCATCACATAGTCTGGCGAATCAGGGCCATAAGGGTCAACGGTAACTTTATCTGGGTCTGTATCTATTGGATCAGGAGCTGCGCCACCCTGTATACCGCCAAAATTAAAATCGGGTTTGTAATAGATACCCCACATATTATCCGTGATCAAGGATCCATCCACATCAGAAAATAAGGGTGCATCACTGTCGACATGAATTACTGGAGGCATCTTCCCATCGTTGGTCTTGAGGTAATTCGGATCAACGCCTAATGTACCCTCTTGCAGTGACCAATAGATCCACATATTAACATCATCGTGCATTGTGCCATCGGCACCCTTGATACTGATAGTTTTAGGAAGATCCAGCATATCCCAGAAGACCTTTGCCCATGGACCGGCACCGATGATGACATAATCACACTTTATGGTGCCCTGATCAGTCTCAACTGCTGAAATTGCATCAGAACCATTGCCACTCAGAAAACCGGTAACCGTAACGCCAGATTGTATTTGTACACCTTCGGCCTCTGCCTTTGCAGCCAGACCGTACATGGCTTTTCTGTTGTTGGCATAACCACCGCGTTTTTCATGCAATACGGAAGTGATGCCCTGGGCCTGCCAGTCATCAAACAGTCCCTTCATATATTTTGTACTGTCATCAGCACCTTCAATAAAGACTGATTCATAATTAATATCTTTTTGCTGGCCAGCAATAGTAGCAACATCAGCGTGCATAGATTCAGGGCTAATCTGCATATAACCAACAGCATGGTAACTGTATGCTTCAGGATCAGATTCCCAAACATCCACACTGTGCGCCATCAATTCACGCATCGCAGGTTGGAAGTAATTATTGCGAACAACACCACATGCGATCCCTGAAGCACCTGCTGCGATCCCACTCTTGTCTATAATCAGAATGTCCTTACCACTTCCTTTACCACTGGCTTTCAATTCAAGGGCAAGATGATAGGCCGTACTCAGCCCGTGGATACCAGCACCAATAATTAAATACTTGCTCTGTGTTGGGAATGTCATGCAGCTATTTACTCCAAATTAATAAAGGTAGACAGTGGCCAACCAGTGTACGTGTAGGAATAAAACCTTGTGGCCATTTGACCAGAGATTTATCAATTCGGCCGGAGGAGGAGTTTGCACAACTGTCCACCAAAATATGTAATCGAAATTTAAACATAGAGGTTCTTACTAAGATCCATCATTGACTACTGCTTCAAAGAGACAGTAATTTATTATTAATCACCATAACCTTATAAATAACCAAATATTGGCTATTTATGTTTGGCAAATTTCAAGAAACCTAAAATAGGCAAACATAGTCGAACTTTGCTAGTCCAGCGTCAATTCAACGTTCGATATACCCCTGAAGTAGTAAGTCAAATACCGAGCAATTTTTTAACTGTCTGTGTAGATAAAAAGAGGGCTTTCTATGATTAAAAATCTTACTAATTTCCTCCGGCAGTAACTACGCGTCCTGGCGAACAAGCTGTACTGCCACATATTTATTGTCATGGTAAACTTCTATTAAAAATCATTTGGACATTACATTTGCTGCTATTTGACCAATTTTGGGCTCGCGCTGTTGCTCTCGCATGGGGCATGCCTCTTATTATTTTATTATTATCCGCAGGCATTTATTTTACTGTTGCAAGTCGTTTCATCCCCTTTTTCGCATTAAGACACACATTACAAATTCTCCTTGGACGTTATGATAATGACAAAGACCCAGGACAGATAAATCACTTCCAGGCTCTTTCATCGGCACTTTCAGCAACCATCGGTATGGGCAATATCGCAGGTGTTGCCGTTGCCATAGCAACGGGCGGAGCGGGTGCAATCTTCTGGATGTGGGTTGCAGGAACTGTTGGTATGGCAACAAAATTTTTTACCTGTACTCTCGCCTGCATGTACCGAAAAAAAGATGAAGACGGTATTGAACAAGGTGGCCCTATGTATTTTATCGAAGTGGGTCTGGGCAAACGTTTTAAACCACTGGCTATAATGTTTGCCTTTTGCGGCATGTTCGGATGCTTGGCTATATTCCAGTCCAACCAGTTAGCCAGTCTGCTCCATCAGCATTGGGCAATAAGCCCAGGCATAACAGGTTTTATTGCGATGTTGATCGTTGGCAGTGTCATTTTCGGCGGCATCACACGTGTCGGCCAGGTAGCAGCAGGGGTCGTCCCATTGATGTGTTTACTGTATATCGGTTCCTGTGTTTACATATTAAGTATTAACTTTGAACTCATACCTGACTTATTCATTTCCATATTTAAAGCCGCATTCGGTGGTGAAGCTGTCATCGGCGGTGCTGTTGGTCTCACATTTAAAGAGGTGTTGATTACCGGGGTGAAACGTGCGGCCTTTTCCAATGAGGCAGGCATCGGCACCGCTGCCATGGCTCATGGTGCGGCAAAGACATCCGAACCAGTACGTGAAGGACTCGTGGCAATGGTCGGCCCTTTCATTGATACACATATCGTCTGTACCATGACTGCGTTGGTCATCCTCAGCAACGGTGTCACTGGTTCAGGTAATGGTGTTGTCATGACCGCAAATGCATTTGAAACTGCAATGCCAGGAAATGGTAAGATCATCCTTGCTGTCATTTTCTGCCTGTTTGCCATCTCCACTATGATTTCCTATTCATACTACAGTCTAAAATGCTCCCGCTATCTGTTTGGCAAACAATTAGGAAGCCATTTTATCTACATCTATCTGGCGTTGATACCGATTGCAGCATTTTGGAGCCAGGCAACCGTCATTAATATTATCGATACAGCATTTGCACTGATGGCGATCCCGACACTGGTGTCCACCTTGCTACTTTCTCCCAGAGTAATCGAAGCGCTTAAACAATATTTTTCAAAAATGTAACGTTAAGTGTTTCAATAAGAGGGGTTGACGTGTGAAATTGATAAAGAGGGACTGCAACTATTTTTCCTACGGATACGAGTATTATCAGAAAGATTTTTTAGGTGTATCTTATAATCAGGCAAATTAGCCTGGGTCGGATTCACTCATAGTCTTTACTTGGCCTGACGCAATAAATACGTGTTAGTATCATTTCTTTCGACACTGAATACAGCCGAATCGGGTGTAACAATAATATCAACCAATTCAAAATCAACCCTATCCCGATTGAAATCAAGATATGCTATTACCACGTCTTTCCAGGTGAAAACAATCATATTTAACAGCCCTCGGGCCATCAATTCTTGACGGTGTTGTTGTGTCCAGCCCCAATCGAAAGGACAGTCTAATAATTTACCCTCGGTCTTGTAGTCGACAATAATCCTGGCCTTGTCCCACTGAATATCCGTTGTATCTACCAGTCGAATTTCATTACTGACATTATTTTCAGCCAACGAATAGAGTTGGGATCGCATCGATGCTATATCTGTACACGTTCTATTCTGGTCGAAATAATATATAGACATCGCACTAATGATGAGGATCACCGCAACAACAACAGCTGGTTTGCTTGGATATCCTTCTAACATTCGTCCGATCATTGAAATACACCTAAAAAAAAGCAAATTAAATACCTGTGAGTTCAGGCATGCCATATAAAATAATTATAAAAGGAAACTCTGATTAAGTCAGAGTTTCCTTTGGTACAGGGATGTGCCACCAAAATCAATTGCAATAAGCAATTGATTTTGTGAGCAAACGAAAAATCGCATTTTTGTTTGCTCCCTCTGGCAAGTCCCGGACGGACTAGTTCAGAGGTTCCAAAAATATATCTTTGTATATTATCAGGACTTCAGAAATGAAAATCCCCTGACCACCTAAGGCGACCAGGGGATAATTAAAGATACTATCAATAATTAAAGATAAGAATTGATTTTCTTACTCTGAATTAATTGACTTACTCTCAAGGATTCTACTGACTCTCGCCTTATCCTTTAATTCGCTAGCTTCAGTATTTAGTTCCCTGGCTTCATTAGCAAGCTGCCATAGATGCCAGCATAACCAAACACCGACGCCTATGATAACCATTAAACCTTCACTACCAGGAAATGGATACATTGCACCCACTTCATGGAGATTTGCAAAACTTTCAACTCCAGTTGACATAATAATGCTCTCCTGTATATGAAATTGTTAAATTAATATTCTTAAAGAATGCCTATTTTTCTGGCTTCTTCACGAACGGCTTCATCTATATCATTATTGGCAATTTCATCCTCAACCATATAGTCGAGGTCAAGACCAGCAATCTCAACAGCTTCAGGAATACGTAATACTCCCATACCATTCAGGATTTTCGCTATGATTAAGCCGGGGATAAATCCCAGTACGAAGAACATGATAATGGCGCCAATGAAGTTACCAACTGGATTAATTGTAACTTCTAAGAATGGCGAAGCTGGGTAACCCCATAGCATGAAGCCTGCAATGACAACGCCAAGGAAACCAGCATAGCCGTGTACGGCAACCGCGCCGACTGCATCATCTATCTTGAACTTGCGTTCAACCCAGTAGTGCATATTGTAAATAATAACAACACCAACCATCGAAATGATCATCGCTTGTATCGGATGATACAGGTCGTTACCAGCAGATGCTGTAATCAAACCAGCAAGACCACCTGAATAACTCCAGAAAGGGTCACCCTTGGAGATAAAATAACCTGCTAATAACCCTCCAGCTAACGCCATGAGGAAATTAAAGGTAATAGCCGACAACGAAGTGGGTGCCAGATAGATATTGGTTGCAGTAAAATAGCTGGTGCCATCTCCTCTAGCCGTCATGGCATCACTATAAAAGTCAATGATTGGGATGTTACAGGCAGCATAGAATCCCCAGAAACCCGTAAAGATGAGGAAGAGACCAACCGTAACCAACCAGGGACTACGTGGACGAATATCCCTAGGTGTACCATCAGCTTTGAACTTGCCAATACGTGGACCAAGTACGATCAACACCGCCAGGGCAAAACCACCGGCAATAGCATGAACGACACCAGAAGCATAGGCATCATGATAGCCGAGCTTGGCCACCATCCAACCGTCCCAATGCCAACCCCAGGAAGCGTCTAGTATCCACAAACCAGAACCAAGTACTACGGCCATTATCCAGAAGGCACCGGAGCGGATACGCTCAATCACAGCACCTGATACAATGGAAGCCGTTGTCCATGAGAACAATAAGAAAGCTGCCCAGAACACACCGTTTATGCGTGCCCACCAACCATGGTCAGCCGCAGTTATCCCTTCCTGGAAAGTCGCTCCACCCATATGGGTACCCATGAGTTCACTCCATGGCAATGCGTGAGGCGATGGAACAAGCCCGCCGCCTTCAGCTTGCATGCCTGCTAAGTTCAGGAATGGCCCATTTGGAAAGGCAAAATAGATCCACCAACCGAAGAAGAAGAACGTCACGGTTACCAATGGTATGACCATAGTATTCTTCATTAACGTGTGTAAGTGGTTTTTATGGCGAGTGACGCCTACCTCATACATACAAAAGCCGACATGGATTAAAAACATCATGACGACTGTGACCCAGTAATAAAATTCGGTAAATATAACGACTAATGACGATAGTTCATTATCCATTACTCTCTCCCCTAAATGCTTATTATTTTGTATTAAACCCAATATCTCAACACGTAAATGTATTAAATCTACGGCATTGCAAGTCGAGGATAACACCCCATATGGACAATTCATATATCCCTTTGGTAGTAATACCCATGCCTAGCAACTCGCACTAATTTTATCATAATAAATAGCGAATATACTCTGTTGGCTCAATGCTATTATGTTGTCTGTTTAAGAGAATATTTATGTGTAATCAGCAGGTAAAGAGCGAATGACAGCAGGATTATATGGATTATTAGCAGCACTCGGCTGGGGTGGAGCAGACTTTATTGCGCGCTTTACGGGTCGCGCGATCGGACACCAACAGGCATTACTCGGTATGCTGAGTGTTGGAGCTATAGCGCTAAGCCTGATCATTTTCCTATTTGACATCCCCTTCGTATTTGTTATTTCAGGCTGGTGGCTATTACTCCTGACAGGAATCGGCACCATGGTCGCGACACTGCTACTTTATTGGGGATTAGCAAGAGGACCCGTGACGATCGTCGCACCCATCGTTGGTAGCTTTCCTATCTTCAATGTCATACTTGCAGTGTTTCTCGGTAGCCGTCCAGAATACAGTCAATGGATTGCAATTTTCGCTGTATTTATTGGTGTATGGCTGGTTGCTTGTGCTTCATCACATTTTGAATCACATCCTGATTACAATCGTCAGCACTTACGCAAAACCATCATCATAGCGTTAGCTTCTTCATTCACTTTCGGTATCACTATTGCCGCCGCACAGGCAGCAAGCCCTATTTATGGCGAGCTACAAACTGTTTGTCTTGCACGCTGGATTAGCCTGCTATCAATAGCACTTGTCTTTATATGGAGGCAACAAGTCCCGATCATTACCCTAAGCTATTGGCCATTACTAGGGCTTCAGGGTTTTATGGATACCGGCGCTTATGCTGCGCTTGCCTGGAGTACACAAACTGAGAATGCCGAAATTGCAGTTGTAACGGCTTCCGGTTTTAGTATTGTGACTGTATTACTGGCAAGAGTTTTTTTAAAAGAACAAATGAGTTGGGTCCAATGGTGCGGTGTGTTATTTATTATTGCCGGCGTTGTTGTACTTTCAGCCAACCACTAAACGTTTTCAGGGGGTACACTTCCATCGTAGCGGCTTTGCTATAGATATGCTGTATCAATGGCATTCGTTGGTAAACGGCTAATCCTGGTTTCTACTTATTTCAGCAGCGCGGGTAAAAGTGACCATCATGCGCTCTTTCAATGCAGGTTCAAAACCAACCTGGTCTATGGCCCTGTCCATGCAAACCAGCCAGGCATCCCTTTCTACTAAGCCTATTTCCACATGAGCGTGTATTTTTCTTATATCTGAATGACCTGTTCTTTCTACATAGTATTTAGGCCCACCAAAGAAGCCACTCAGAAATTCAAGTTGTGCTATCCGCAAATGGTTTATCCCATGACCCTTTAAATGAAGTGCATGGATAATCGCACCTTCATTTGGATCAGTTTCTACAATATCGTAGAAGGTTGTTACTAATTCTTGTAATCGATCTTTACCAATTTGATCGTATAGCGTTTGATTCATAGACGTTGCTGTGTTCAAGTTAGTTATTGGTCAACGAAAAATATTTAATCTCTTTAACGTTCAATTCCTAAATGATAAAAATCTCAAGCGTACTGTGATAACCATTGCACGAGTTCTTTACGGTAAGGTGCAATACCTTTGTACTCAGCCAACTCAGGATGAAGATTTTTCATCACACTATAAAGACGCTTTGCCCATGCTGGATTGGTACACAGCTCTTCCATCGGGCAAAGATACCCACGAACACTGAAAAGCAAACCGTTACTACGTGGCAGTCGAAACAAAGTCTGTAACTCAACACGTAGATTTACCAATTTACCGACATTTTCAAGGGTGACAGAAGAACGATCTACACCCCATTCATGATACATCTCAGGTGAGCTATCCATTCGTGGATTGATGGTCAAGGTCCAGTTCAGACGACGTACCGGTTGCCCCAGACGAATCATCAACAAATATTTTAATGCGCGATCAAACACTCCTAACTCGTGAGCCAACGGCACAGGACCGTGCCATTCACTGAAGGACATACCAACATCAAAATTCCCGCTCCAATCAGCGACACTGGTCGCCACAAGAGAATCTGCAAACAGATTTTCTTCACGCTGATCGAGCACAATCATATCTCCCTGACATTGGCGTGCAATATACTCCAGAGGAGAATACGGTATCGTGGATTTATCTCCGAATACAAAGCTGTCTTTAATACCTAATGGATGATTTTCCCAGACCCATTTATCACCGTCTTTTTCCAGAGAGAAATGCTGAGGATAATCACGTGCATTTGAGGTCATTATCAATTCAAATACATCCCACTCATGCAATTCCATGTGTGGTAAAGAAGCATAACGGTGAGGATCT
This sequence comes from Gammaproteobacteria bacterium, assembly GCA_965250225.1. Classification (GTDB taxonomy): domain Bacteria; phylum Pseudomonadota; class Gammaproteobacteria; order Eutrophobiales; family Eutrophobiaceae; genus CBDEUK01. The sequence goes on along the minus strand of CBDFNQ010000035.1, from coordinate 35,581 downwards.
TTCTCCAACACCAATTTACGCTCGTTCATTTCAGAGAGGTAATGCTCATCTATATCAAAAGCATGTTCGTAGATAGAACCCGGCTCACCACCATCATGCATTTCCATGTTGACGCTATACATGTAAATGTCTTCAGGATAGGGGAAAGGGAAACGTTTAAGCGCCTCCGGGCTATTTTTAAAAGTAAAATCGCCACGAAAGGATTCTGCGGGTTTCATTACAACACTCATTTCATGTTCTCCTAAAAATCTGCTACCTAAAGATCTAGCACCAGGTTGTCGTCTTTCGCCCGTGAGATACAGGGCATTATGCAATTGTTTGCTGCCTTTTCTTCATCGGAGAGATAATAATCTCGATGCACTGGTGTGCCTGAAACAACATCGGTTTTACAAAAACCACAGGCACCACCGCGACAGGAATACGGAATTTCTACACCCGCGTGTTCGAGTGCTTCCAACAAGCTTTCTCGCTCGCTGACATAAACTTCACGATGTGACCGCGCTAATTTCACTGTGAAAGGATCACCAGAATCAGGTGCTTTAAACTCTTCACTGTGTATGGCAGATTCTGGCCAACCGTGACTCTGTGCAATGCGCAAAACATCTTCCACCATTCGATGAGGACCGCAGGTATAGACGTGTGTTCCAAGAGGTTGCTTACTGAGTAATTTATTCAGATCGAGAATGCCATCTTTACTTTGATCATAGATGAAAACCTTACCCGGATTTTCCTTCTGCAGTTCTTCCACAAAAGCGCCGTGTTTCTCACTACGAATTGCGTAATGCAACTCGAAGTTCGAATGGGTCATCTTCATATCGCGAATGTAAGCGACAAAAGGAGTAATACCCACGCCGCCTGTAACAAACAAATGCTTGCGAGCCAACCAATGCACAGGGAAAAGATTAAAAGGGTTACCTATTTCCAGTTGTGAACCCACTTTGACTACGTCATGCATAAAGGCTGAACCACCGCGGCCGTTAGCTTCGCGTCGTACTGCAATCTGATACTGCTTAAAGTCAGCAGAGTTGCGCACCAGAGAATAAGGATTCTTATGACTGTCACTATCTTCACCCATACTGACAACCACGTGACTGCCTGCTGAGAAAGGACTGAAGGCGGAACCATCCGTACGCTCAAAGGTAAAGCCTTTAATCAACGGTGTCAGTTGTTCAACGCTGGTTACCGTTACCGGCATTGAGAACATCGAGGTCATTTATATAACTCCTTGCGCTCGGGTATCACGCCTGGGTTTTCTGCATCCACACGAAATCCCAGATAGGCTCCCATATTCCGCGAGAAATGATCAACATTAACCAGAGCAAGACCACAACCGGCGCACTCATCAATATCGGTGGTCACGCCTTCGTTCATGGTTTCGCAATGTGGGCAGTAAACTCTTCGGGCGAGTGAGCCATTAAGCTCCATGTCCATCTCACTTTTATGCATCCCACATTGGTGAGCAAGATTTTTCACCTTCCACAAAAATGCTTCGGAACCACTCATATAGATACGAGTTCCCATAAAACTATTTTCCAGAACCTCGGGCAATGCTTTTAGCAAAGCATCTATATCCTCGTGACGACTTACTTTTGCACAACGGTCAGCCGTAAAGTATGCCTGTGCGTAAGCCTTCTCTACATCTGTGCCAGTGTACAAAAAGGTAGTCACAGAAGGCTTGATAGTTGTACTGTTATTTAACAGGTTTATTATACCTATCAGACCATCGCCTTCTCCGATCAACAGGTTCCAACGAGTCAATGGATCATGCTGGAGTTTGGTGTATTGGGGTTTGCTTCGTATCCCCGAACTTGCCTCAGTCATTTTCTGTTCTACCTCTTAAAAAAAAAGTGACCTGCAGGCTAGCTGCGCATTGCCTTCTTCTGAGGATCGTACATTGGCATTGCCGTCACTGTAACGGTAAAACTGGAACCATCCTCGCCTTTACCTTCCAGCTCAGTACCTGGCTCATGCAAACCTGGGGGAACATGTGCTAAAGAGATAGCTTTCTTCATACGGTGTGAGTGACCTACACTATTGATAACACCGACTTCCTCCCCATTGTTATACAGCTTACCGCCTTCAGGCATCATATCGTCAAGATCAGCAGTGATACCAACCAGCTTGATTTTTTCCTGTCCTTTTTTTGCCATCACCGCATCTCTGCCACGGAAATCTTTCTCTTTGGCAACACACCAGGGCAAACCAATCTCCCAAGGTGTTGTGCTTTCATTCATGTCGTATGGATAGAATAGAAGACCGAATTCCAGACGGACTTTGTCCAGAGAGGCGAAGGATGCAGGCATGACTTGATCGCCTCCAGCTTCAAGAATGGCATCCCAAATTTCACCAATATGTTCGCCAGCAGAATAAACTTCATAACCACGCTCACCTGAAAAACCTGTACGAGAGATGATGACATCATGACCCAACATTGTGGCCTCAGTCTGACCAAAGACACCCATAGGCTCCAGGTCAACGTCAACCATTGGATTTAGAATCCCCATCGCGGCAGGACCCTGTAGAGAGATATCGTTAATACTGTCGTCCAGTTCAATGGTGCAATCTTTGCCCTTGGCAGATTCCTGTAACATTTCATGTGCTTCGCCGCCACCGTGTACAAATAACCAGCCTTTGTCGCCCATGTTGTAAACAATAGCATCATCAGTCACGGTGCCATCATCGGTTAGAACCAGTGTGTAGGCACATTTGTCAGTACCAACATTGCCAATTTCACGACTACAGGTGTAATGAACTACTTCAGAAGCATCAGGACCACGCACCCAGAGTTTTTTCAGACCAGAAACATCGGTCAACGTGGCTTTTTCACGATAGAAGTCATGCTCGACGCACGGATCAGAGTTATAACTCCAGGCAGTGCCTACGCCATTCCAATCTTCCAGTGCAGAGCCCAACTCGGCGTGACGTGAGGCCAGTGGTGAATCAGGTCGTTTGAATTGAGCCATTGAATTTCTCCAGTTAATCTATAAATTGTTCGTTATCAAAAATAATCAGCTGACTGAAAAAAATAAATGCCAAAATTTTTTCATCGGCTAAACCGCAGCGTATAATAGTACCTAGTCGCGAACGACAACAACATTACTCGAAAGATATACCTCTTAGATATGGTCGTGCCTCGTCGATCAATAATTCCCACAGCAATGTGCGGGAATTATATAAAACTATTCCAGCACCTGAAACGGTACGGGTCAGTGTACTACTTATATATGTGGTTTAAAGCCCAGTGAGGAGGTTAATATTTCTGACCTCAAACCCTGCACTTGACTAACAGTCCAACGTATTATCTCTTTCCCATTGGGTGAGATGATGACAGTACTGGTTCCATTCAACATTTTTCAATTTGGTGTAGGCATCGATGAGTTCATCGCCCATGGCTTCACGAACAAATTTGCTCTTCTCGGTCAAACGGAGAGCGTCCAGCAGGTTCAACGGTAGCTTCTTGGCGCCACGAACCTTGTCACCTTCGGCATACATATCCAGATCACAACGCTTACCTGGATCAACCTTCCCCTTAACACCCTGCAGACCACAGGCCAACAGAGCAGCCGGAGCCAGATACGGATTCATCGCACCATCAGCAAGACGGAATTCGATACGGTTACCTTCCGGGATACGAACCATGTTAGTACGGTTGTTACCGCCCCAGGTAATAGTGTTCGGTGCCCAGGTTGCACCGGAAACAGTACGCGGAGCGTTAATGCGCTTGTAGCTGTTTACGGGTCGGATTGAAGAAGGAGGTCCAAAGCATCAACGTTCTTGATCACGCCGCCAAGGAAATGGTAGGCAAGTTTGCTCAGGCCCAGTTCACCTTTCGGATCCATGAACATATTCTTTTTACCCTGTTTTATCCCACAGGGAAGCGTTGATGTGGCAACCGTTTCCGGTCAGGTTCATAAACGGCTTAGGCATGAAGGTAGCACGCAGTCCGTGTTTCTCAGCAACGTATTTCACCATGTATTTGAAGAAAACGTGACGGTCGCAGGTTTTCAGAACATGATCATATTCCCAGTTCATTTCCCACTGACCATTGGCGTCTTCGTGGTCGTTCTGGTAAGCACCCCAGTCAAGCTCGATCATAGCGTCACAAATTTCCGAGATCACATTATAACGACGCATCAGGGCGCTCTGGTCATAGCAGGGCTTTTCCATAATATCGCGTTCGTCATAAATATCTGAACCATCCTCTTTGATAAGGTGAAACTCACCTTCAACACCGGTTTTGAAGGTATACCCCATTTTGGCCGCTTTTTTGAGCTGCTGCTTCAGAGCAACACGGGGAGAAGCAGCGATTTCTTTACCGTCCATGTACAGGGTCACTGGCAAGCCAGCCCACATCTCGCTGCCACGGCATAATAATAAGGCTGTCCGGATCTGGAATGGCAAACATGTCTGCATCAGCCGGGGTCAAATCCAACCAGGTGGCAAAACCGGCAAAACCGGCACCATTTTTTTGCATACCTTTAATCGCACGAACCGGTACCAACTTGGAGCGCAGAACACCGAACAGATCAACAAAACTGATCAGGAAATATTTTAAACCTTTGTCTTTTGCAACTTTTGCTAAATCTGTGGCCATTGTTCCTCTCCTCTTTAATATTTTTTATTGATCATGTGTATCAATAAATTATATTTTATTTGCGTTTGTTAGTTATCTAGCTATTTTCAGCTCTCAAATTGCTTAAAACGATCCTTTACCTGGATACCAGTCGGTACCAGCCAAAGGTACTTTTGCCATAGCAGCAGCTTCAAGTGTCAATGCCACCAAATCTTCCGGCTCAAGATTGTGTAGGTGTGACTTACCACAGGCACGTGCCAGTGTTTGAGCTTCCAGTACCATAGTTTGCAACAGATTTTTAACACGTCGACCACCGAGTTCAGGATCGAATCGTTTAGCTAACTCAGGATCCTGAGTCGAAATACCTGCTGGACATTTACCGATGTGATAGGCGTCGTAATAGCCCGCCGCTGAACCCAATTTGCGATATTCCGCATCATATTTCGGCGAATTACAACCCAACGCATACAGTGCCGCCATACCGATAGCAACAGCATCAGCACCCAGTGCCATACATTTAGCCACGTCAGCGCCATTACGAATACCACCGGATACAATCAGCTGAACCTTACGATGCATATCCATTTCCTGCAAAGCCTCGACTGCAATTCGTACCGCAGGCAGAGTAGGAATTCCTACATGTTCAATAAACACATCCTGAGTAGCCGCAGTACCACCTTGCATACCGTCAACAACAATCACGTCAGCACCCGCCTTTACGGCCAATTGAACATCATAACGGGTACGCGTTGCACCCACCTTGATATAAATCGGTTTTTCATGGTCTGTAATTTCACGAATTTCATTAATTTTTATTTCCAGATCATCTGGTCCGGTCCAGTCAGGATGACGACAAGCACTACGTTGATCAATACCTTTCGGCAAGGTACGCATTTGCGCAACACGGTCGCTAATTTTTTGGCCAAGCAACATACCACCTCCGCCTGGTTTAGCACCCTGTCCACAAACCACCTCAATAGCATCGGCTTTTCGCAGATCATCCGGGTTCATGCCATAGCGTGACGGTAACATCTGATAGACCAGTGTCTTGGACGATGCCCGCTCTTCCTGTGTCATACCACCATCACCTGTGGTGGTCGTGGTACCCATGGCAGCGGCACCTTTGCCAAGCGCATCTTTTGCCTGGGCAGACAAAGCACCAAAACTCATACCGGCGATCGTAATTGGTATATCCAGGTGCAATGGTTTTTTCGCAAAGCGGGTGCCCAGCGTTACATTGGTTTCACATTTCTCACGATAGCCCTCGAGAGGGTAACGAGACATGCTGGAACCGAGGAATAACAAATCATCAAAATGCGGTAGTTTTCGCTTTGCGCCACCGCCGCGAATGCTATAGATCCCTTCCGTTGCCGCGCGTTGAATCTCCTGGATAGTCTGTTTATTCCAGATATAAGATTCCTGTAATTCTGGCTCTTGATTTTGTTTACTCATTTTTTATTACCTCAGACAGTATATATTTAGATGGCTATAACTATTTGCTAATCGGGCAAACAAGCATTATCGATCTTAAAGTTGTACAGAGTTCTTTGTGGGCCATAGACTTTGAATTTTTTTGGATCGGCCTTAATCTCCGCCTTTTCCAGAAGCTCGGTAAGCTTTGCCAATTGCTCTGGACCCATTTCCTTTTCTTCACAGTCGTGACCCAGGCTTTTGATCTTGCCCTGAACAAAGATATTCAGCTCAAAGATCGAGTCACCCAAGGCATCACCCGCATCACCGCAGATTACAACATTTCCAGATTGACCCAGAAAGGCACACATATGTCCTACAGAACCACCGACAACGATATCAACACCTTTCATGGATATACCACAACGCGCAGCAGCATCACCTTCAACAACGATAAGCCCACCTCGACCGGTAGCACCTGTGTATTGTGAAGAATTGCCTTTTACTCTGACGACCCCAGACATGATGTTTTCAGCAAGACCTGCACCTGCATTACCTGTAACGGTAATGCTCGCATGCTTGTTCATGCCACCAACATAATGTCCCGCATGTCCATCGATGGTTATGTCTACTTCCGCATCAACCCCAACGGCGATGTTGTGTTTACCTTTTGGATTGATCACTTGGAAACTGGTATCACCACTCTTTCCATCAATGCTATGTAGCATTGAATTGAGTTCCCTTATTTCAGACTTATCCAGATCAGTTACATTCATTATTTTTCGACCTCAGATTGATTGTGTTTATATGCTGATTCCAAGTGCCATAAGGGCAACTTCAAGACGTGAACAAGCATTTAATTTACGCATTAAATTTTTGATGTGAATTTTTACAGTTCCTTCACAAATACCCAGTTCTTTGGCAATCATCTTGTTTGTCTTGCCAGTGGTAAGTAGACTCTGAACTTCTCGTTCTCGTGCAGTCAGTGGGAAGATCTTAGAGCCGGTTTTTTCCATATTCGTATGAGCTAAACTTAGATTATTCATGATTTATTACCTCTGCCAACTGTATATTGTTGCTGGTTCGGGTTCCCAGATATGTGCATTTTCTACACCTGGCAATGTTGCGATGGCACGAAATTCAGAAGACATGGCGACCCAGTCATCCGTTTCGGCCAAAATTGCAGGTTTGGCACCGATGGGATCTCTGACAACGGCAAAGCCATCATGTGTACCAACCGCAAAGGTATAAAAACCGTCCAGATCCTCGAAACCGGCCTCCAGAGCCTCGTCGAGTGTGTCTCCTTCCTGCAATCTCCAGGTTAAATAACCGGCAGCCACTTCACTGTCATTATCAGTCTGGAATTCAACTCCGTTTCTTTGCAAGGAACGACGTAGACGATTGTGATTACAAAGTGATCCATTATGAACCAGACAAAGATCTTCACCCGTTGAGAAGGGGTGAGAAGCAGAGGTTGTCACTGCACTTTCTGTTGCCATACGCGTGTGACCTAAAGCATGAGTTCCTACCATACTATTAACATCAAATCGCTCTATGACGTCTTTCGGCAAACCTTGTTCTTTATATATCGTGATATTGGTACCAGAACTGGTCATATACAGCTCAGGATGATTGTGATGCAACCATCCTTGTACTGTTTTTGCATCTGCGTGTACTGTTAGCACAGCATGATTACTATTGAGATCAATTTTTGATGTATCACCAAAAACTTCACATGTTTCTTTGCCTAATTTTTCCCATGAATAATCAGGATCGGTTGAAAGCACCGTGATTCGGGTCATGCCTTCACCTGCAGCATCACTATAAATTGCAATACCAGCACTATCGGGTCCACGCTCGGTCATTTCAATGAGCATCGTAGATAGAAGTGATCCCAGTTTTTTTTCAAGCTTGGGTTGTTTGATAAAGAGTCCAACGATTCCACACATAATTCTTAATCCTCTTTATAAAGTTATTTCATAAGTTGTTGTTTTGCATAATATGCAATATATTTAACTCTCATGCATTTGCGGACAATACATATTTCTTGCATAATATGCAATATATTTTTTTGATAATTGTAAAAATAATTAATTAATGACCAATCGAAACTCCAAATACATCCAAGGGCCAGTCATCACGACAGAACCTGAGATTCAAAGTAAAGAAGCAAACGGATATTCCCAGAGCGTGAGAGATCATACAGAATTGCCTTTGGAGAAAAGAATTGGTTCTCTATTAAGGCAGTACCGGAAACGAAGTCACCTGACCCTGTCAGATATGTCCAAGGGTTCCAAGATCAGCGCAGCCATGCTGAGCCGCATAGAAACAGGCCAGGCATCCGCCAGCCTGGATGCATTAACAAGATATGCAACTGCATTGGGTGTACCACTATCGACTTTATTCAGACAAATAGAAATTCCGCAAGGCAATGCTCAGTTCGTTAAAAAAGGGGACGGCATGGAGGTCGTCCGCGTTGGGACTGAACAGGCTGGCTATACCTATAAGATCCTCGGATACAATCAGGGGCCACAAAAATTATTCGACCCTTATTTGATTGAGATGGACGAAAATAGTCGTAGTTTTGCCAGCTTCCATCATGCGGGTATAGAGTTCATCTATATGTTGAAGGGGAAAATGGAGTACCGTTATGGCGAAGATATATACCTGATGGCCCCAGGAGATTCATTGACCTTTTCATCCGAGGTTGAACACGGTCCTGAACGTCTACTAGCAAAGCGTATCCAATTTCTTGCGGTTATCGTTTACGGCCAGAGTGATACATAGTGGGTTGACTATGGAAGTATTATTGAGCCTGAACCATTCATATTTTCAGGTACACACAAGTTCATTTTTATTAGATTTGGAGCAAGTTAATTAATGCATTTCCTGGTTTTTCAACATATCCCGGTTGAACATCCCGGTATTTTCCGTGACTTTATGACTAAAGACGGGATCACCTGGGATACGATCGAACTGGATGAAGGGGATCCTATTCCTGAAATGAATAACTATGATGCCCTGATCGTCATGGGTGGCCCTATGGATGTCTGGGAGGAAGACAAACATCCCTGGTTGGTTACGGAAAAACTGGCCATTCGGCAAGCCATAGTTGAATTGAAACTACCCTATCTTGGATTTTGTCTCGGACATCAACTGATGGCAGATGCATTAGGCGGGAAGGTCGGCCCCATGTCTGATCCTGAAGTGGGAATACTAGACATTGAACTGAATGCAGAAGGAATGAATTCTCCTTTGTTTTCAGGCCTACCAAAAACACTAAAAAGCCTGCAATGGCATGGTGCTGAGGTATCTGAAGCACCGCCAGGTAGCATTGTACTTGCTCTTTCACCTGCCTGCGCAATACAGGCATTACAGTTCGGAGATACAGCTTTCAGCTTACAATGTCATATAGAACTGACCAACTCTACCGTTTCTGACTGGGGACAGGTGCCTGCCTATGAACAATCACTTGAACAAACATTGGGGCCGGGGTCACTGGAGAAATTAAATATCGAAGCTGAAAAACATATGACAGACTTTAATAGATCGGCGGAACTAATATACAATAACTTTATTATGCAACTAAAAAGTTTTTCCAAATGAAATCAACAACTGCAAGTTTTATATTATTCATTGTTATCATACTTTGTGGTTATGTTGTTGCTAATAGTACCGGCGTTGTGAAGGCTGCAAGCTTCATCATGGGTGTTTTAGCTGCAGCATTCTCAATTTATATCTACTGGAATAACAAAAATAATTTTAATCCGTGACAGATCCAATTAACTGAAAAGTTTCGGAGTATTGTGAATATCTATCTTCGCTAAACGTGCTCTGTAAACTGATCATTATAATAACTCTTTTGTCGTTCAACAGCAGTCACCGTATTGCGCATCAATATTGAAACGGTAACTGGCCCTACACCACCCGGTACCGGTGTAATCCAACCAGCGACTTCACTACAGGATTCATAATCACTATCTCCGACAATGATCGGTTTTCCATCAGGCCCATCGATTTGATTGATACCAATATCAATCAATGCTGCTCCAGGTTTGATAATATCAGCAGTCACCAGATTGGGTTTTCCTGCAGCAACAAAAACAGCATCGGCGTGTTTTGAATGCTTTGCTACGTCACGCGTCATATGGTGGCAGACCGTGACAGTGGCACCTTCTGCCATCAACATAATCGCAATCGGCTTACCGACAATCTCTGAATGACCGATGACAGTTACCTCCAAACCTTCAAGCTTTAGTTTCGTCCTGCGCAGAAGTTCAACAGAGGCAAGTGCCGTACAGGGGCCCATTTCTATCTCGTTATAAACGATATTGCCGATAGACGTAGGATGCATTCCTTCCACATCTTTCAAAGGATGAATCGCATTCTGTAATGCCTTAATGGGAAGATGTTCTGGTACTGGGCGTTGAAGAATGATGCCGGTGATGCGTGGGTTAACATTATATGAAGATATTGCTGTCACTATCTCTGGCAGGGAGATGTCATCAGGAAAATGTCTTTCGATAAATTCGATACCGGCTTTTTCCGCCTTGTTTTTTTGATTGCGGATATAAAGGTCAACCGCCGGATTATCTCCAATCTTGATCGAAACAAGTCTTGAGCCCCATCCATCGTTCTTCAACCGCTCAACATCATCGGCAGCTTGTTCAAGAATTTCACCACTGATAATTTTCCCATTAAGTATTTCTGCGCTCATAACAAAATCCCGAATCCATAAAAAAATCGGTTAACCGTATCACAGATAGATGTTGCTACGGTATACACTTATAGATGTATCTCCAATTGAGTATTCAATAGTAATTTATCAAGTGTGAAATTTTGCTATTAGTAGAATTATTTATTTTTATATTGTTCCTGCTATGCTGAGGTTATACAGCCTGCTACAGAAGAGAAATAGCCATTTGAATATTTTTATCTGCGTCAAACAAGTGCCTGACATCCGGTCAGATATCGTACCAAATACCGATGCTGACTACATCGAGACGAAACATTTGCATTGGATCATCAATACGGAAGATGAATGTGCTGTGGAACAAGCACTGCAGATACGTGAACAAATCCCTGAATCAACAATTACTGCTTTACGAATTGGAAGTGAAAAAGATTCAGAGGCATTGATCACTGCAATGGCGATGGGTGCGGATGAGTCCATACTTGTACTGGCAGAAGAACAACAACTTGATCCCTATATAACAGCTAAAGCCTTGAAGGCTGCCATAAAACATTCTGGAAAGAAGCCCGATATTATCTTGTGTGGTAACCAATCATTTGGCGAAGAAAGTTGCCAGGTTCCACAGATTCTGGCACAGATGTTGGATTTCCCATGTGTAACCCGAGTAACAAGTTTTTCTTTTACCAGTACTGGATTGGATCTTGCCAGTCGGATTGAAGGAGGATTAATTGAGTCATATAAAGCTAATTTTCCCATAGTCATCGCCTGCAGTTACGGACTGAATGAACCCCGTTACGCTCCACTTCCTCATATTAAAAGAGCCTATAAAAAACCCATGATTAAGCTCAAGCTGAATGATATTGGTATCAGTAGTACCGATCGACATTTGCGCTATTCCAATTATCGGCCAGCACCGATAAAGAAAACCGGAAAATTTTTTGATGCCACTAATAATAGTAATATTGACAATGTTGTCGCGGAAGTGATTGAAAACCTTCGTGCTGATATTAAATTGTTCTAGATAAACTGGTTAGAATTCAATGACACGCATACTCGTAGTCTCAGAACAAACCGTTCATTCGATTGAAAAAATTACTTTAGGGATTTTAGGAAAACTCACAGCTTATGAAACAGAAGTCGCCATTATAGATAATATTGAACCAGTTGGGATTGAATTGATTCGGAAATACGGTGTCACTCGCATTAATCTTTTGAAAGGAAACAGCCTCCTGAGCAAAAGTCCTGAAGCGTATATCCATGCATTGAAAACCTTTATTGAAAACAACAATTTTGATGTCGTCATCACAGGGGCAACCTCCATAGGCAATGATGTCTTTCCATCATTGTCTAGCCTGTTTGATAGCGGATTAGCATCCGCTGTTAGTGATTTCTTTTTTAAAGATCACATATTATTCGGTATCAAAGAACTCTATGGAGGGAAATGTCTTGTCGATGTAGAATTGCTGGATCCAAAACCCTGGTTCATGACAGTAATACCTGGTGCGCTGGAAACATTATCAGGGGACAGTGGCAGTGATTGTGATTGTGATTGTGATTGTGATTGTGAAATCGTCGACTTCAAAGTACCTGACTGTGATATACGCGCACAAATCTATAAAACCTCTACTAACACATCTGATCGTCCTCTATTGGAAGATGCTGAAATTGTTGTCGCTGGTGGCCGTGGACTGACGGATGGTGCAAAATTATCGATGCTGGAAGAATTAGCAGACACATTAAATGCCGCATTAGGTGCATCAGGTGGTGCCATTGGTAATGATTATGCCCCGAAAGAATATCTTATAGGTCAGACAGGTACTCATATATCACCTTTGCTATATATTGCCTGCGGGATATCTGGCGCCTCACAACACCTGGCAGGGATACGCAACGCAAAAAAAATTCTTGCTATTAATACTGATGCCAATGCCCCACTCATGAGAATGGCTGATTATGCAATCGTTGGAAACTTTCATGACATTATTCCAGTCTTAAACCAACAAATAATTTCTCAAAAACAATAATGACTTAGTATAATGGTAATTATTCACAATCAACTGGATGTAACAAATTTATGAACCTATTCAGACAGAATTTTAAATTAATAACATTAGTTTCAACATTCTCAACTATTCTGATTTTCTTTTTGTTATCTACTATAACTTTTGCCAATGAAACTGATTCAGATATCGCCAGGATATGCACTCAACAATCTCTTACTACTGCCGCTGAGATACGAAGCGAACTGGATGAAGAATTGACTAAACAGGATATGCGTATGTTACGTCTTGGTGCGATCAACGCTTGTAAGAACACATACAGGCGACTCGGTACATCTAATAGTATTACACCGACTAGGGAAAACGTAGCTAATAAATCTGATACTAGCGGTGAAATTACTGAAGTCCAAAAAAGCCCTGATACAGTCGATAATAAAAAGGAATCAATAATTGATAGATTATTAAGAACGGAAAAGAAAGAAGATGTAAGCCCAATGCAAAAAAGACATCGAACAGGCGGCAAATAATATTAGTATTAACCCTTATCCACAGCAACCTGAGTTTGCGCGCCGAGCAATAATGTCCCTCACCTGTGCGGTTGTTATACCAAATTGCCTGGCCAATTTTTCAGAACTCATATGCTGATATTGATGCAACAGAACATGAGATAAATGTCTTCGTCAGACAAGTTATGATTAATACTGCATTTATTACGTTGCTTGTTTATTGCCTGGCTCATACATAGTGCCTCAATTAAGTCTATCTTTTGAATGTCAATAACAAATATAGCTGGATAGAAGACGAACTTAAACTTATTTGTAAAGCGGCAGACAAAAATATACCTATGATTAGGTCATTGTTTAGGCTCACAGTTAATTAGCAAGACGTGGTTAGATGGCATACCGGATAACCTGGCACTACGATAAACTTTCTATTCCTGACGGCGCGACTCATAGACTTAAAAGTCCTTATTGTAAATACCATGCATTCATTGCATGGACAACATATTGGCTACTGTCGCCCACATCGAAATAACAATTAAGCATGTTACAGCATTGGCACGATAAACATGAACATGACATAGAACCTAGTAGAACAAGCTTCACTCGATGAATATGAATTTATCAAAAATGTCTATATTAAACGACAATAAGGTTTGATTCGCGATAGCGAGTTTCCTGAATTTGATGTATAATTAGGTACAATTGTGTCAGTTATTGGCCTGTTGCTAAGAACCAAACATTGGAGCTCTACTTCTGTAGAGTTGGATGCCTGTAGCAGGTTTGCTCCGTTTACCTGCAGTGGATCTGAATTGCTTTAGACTGATCAGGAATGGGCTCATTCTGTTATACAAGTAAGTATAATTACAGTATTACTATCCTCTTGATAACTAAATCGAGGGAATTACTACTTGACTAGTTTCGAAAAAAAACACCAGATATTGGATAAGCATACCAGCAGACGTTCTCTACGCTGGAAAATTATTTCTATTGCCCTCTCAGGTACCCTTGGTTTTGCGATTTACCTGGTTTTTATTTTATCGGTCACAAACAAAAACGCTCGACTTATGGAAGAGGCAAGCTATGAGCGTTACCCCATGCAATCAGTCTTGCAGCAATCCGCTTTTGAATTGCGATTTATTCAAGCATTATTGAAAGATGCAGTCCTTACTGCAGAACCTGAATTAATCGTTGATGCCGAAATACACGCAATACAATTCCGTGAATTTATCGTATCCGTTAAAAAATATGATCCGAACAATGAGATAGATTCAAAACTATTGTTAGATAGATTCAACCATTATTTTGATGAGGCAGCATTACTGGCCAAAGATATAAATTCTACTGATGCTGACCTGGATGATATCTCTAAAAGAGGCATGGATAGTAATGAAAATTATGAAGCTTTATTGAGTCTGTTATTGCAGCATCAGGAAGAACAAAGATTAAATTTTGTCGCTATGATTGAATTGGCGAGCGCACGCATTAGCAATTCTGCTCATTTAGGTTTGCTGGTAGGTATTCTTACTATGCTACTGGCGTTTGGAGTTGCCTTATTTGTTGCGCGAAATATTCTACAGCGGATTAACCAAATTGTTCTTTCGCTAAAAAAGATTGCTTTAAACGATGAAGACATGGGTGTCAGATTGGTGGACAATGGATTCGATGAAATGGCAGAACTGGCGCACTGGTTCAATACGTTCATTGAAAAATTACACAATGCCACCTTAAGGTCGACGGAGGAAATACGCAAGCTTGCTTTCAGTGATACTTTGACAGAATTACCTAACAGACGAGAATTTCTCCGCAATCTCGAGCTCGAATTGAAACGCACAAGCCGAAACAAAAAGATGCGATTCGCTGTTATGTTTCTTGATCTCGATAATTTTAAATTGGTGAATGATCAAAAAGGTCACGATGCCGGCGATGAATTGCTACGTGATGTGGCTGCGCGTTTAAAAAAGATCATCAGGGGTTATGACGTAATAACCAGCACCCAAAAGATATTAACAGATTCAGATGAAGACAGTAGAATTGTTGACATCATCGCACGGCATGGCGGTGATGAATTTATGATATTGCTTTCAGATATTGATGACGAATATCGAGTTATTAATATTGCAGAGAGGATCCTGGAAAATATTGGTAGCACTTTTATCATACAAGGCACGGAATTTAATATTAGTGTCAGTATCGGCATAGCCACATACCCATCATGTGGTAAAAATATTGAAGATTTGAGCACGAATGCTGACATCGCTATGTACGAGGCTAAACGTAAAGGTAAAAATACCTATGAATTTTTTAGTCAGGAATTAGGAGAAAAATCGAAGCAGGCTATTAGTGTCGAATCTTCTTTGTACAATGCAATTCATGAACATGAAAATGAGTTTTCTTTGGTGTTTCAACCCTCATTTGAGCTGGAGAACCAGAAATTAGTTGGTTGCGAGGCGCTTATACGTTGGAATAGTGCCGCAGTTGGAGTGGTAGCAGCGGATGTTTTTATTGCGATTGCAGAGAAAACCAATGTGATTCACCAAATTGGTGAGTGGGTTCTGAACCAGACTCTTGCTCAATATAGAAGCTGGTTAGACTCAGGAATTGCGCCCCCATCGGTCTCTGTTAATGTTTCTGCAAGAGAAATTTCTCTCCCTGACTATCCGAATACATTCCAGGCTCTTTGTAAGAAACACGGCATCTCTCCTGAATTTATCGAAATCGAAATTACTGAGACCGCACTATTAGATAATCATGAACAGTCTTTAGCGAACCTGCGAGCATTAAAGGATTATGGTATTTCGATTGCCCTAGATGATTTTGGTACAGGCTATTCATCTCTTTCACTGTTAAAAAATTTTCCTATCGACAAAATCAAGATAGACCGTATGTTTGTGAAGGAGCTGACTGAAGACAAACATAGTATATCTATCGTCAAGGCAATAGTGAATTTGGCAGTAGCCATGGATCTTAAGGTGGTTGCCGAAGGCGTAGAGATTCAGGAACAGTCGGATATACTTTTAGAGTTTGGTTGCCACTATTGCCAGGGCTATTTATATTCCAAACCGTTAGACGTAAGTCAGTTTGTGGATTTTTTACAACATCAAAAACAGGATAATGTCAGTCTTTCGGCTGGGTGAATCTGGATACAGATAAAAGCAGGTTTTAATGTAATGCAGTTTCGTCATCTAAGTATGATGATTCTTAAATCATTGTTACTGTCAATCTTGTTTACATAGGCAATGTAATTGGTGTCTCCCTTCGCTACTTCGGTAATAATTTCATCTTCGCTGTCGATAGTTTTCGGTGGCCTTCCCTTACCTGTGAATATACGCTTTGCCCAGTAAGCTTTTAGCTGTTTAGGTGATTTTCTTAGAATATCCTTTGAAAAAGAAACGTAGGCAGGGCTATTTTCCGGTTGGTTAAGAGGTACAATGCGGGAGCCTTCTTCTGTTATTACCGCCTTGCCAAGGTAGATCAACGCAACGGTATCTCTATCCAGTTCAATATTATTATCTCCATTGACAATAATGATAGTTTCCGCATGACCGGGCTTTACGGCAAACAATAAAGCCAGGAACAGATACTTTGAAAATATAATTTTCATTGTTTTACACATCAAAATATATAGTCAAAGCTGAAACCAAAAATTGTTGCGTGATCCTTGGAGTCATCATCACGAACATGTTCTACCTCGAATTTCAGAACCGTTGAATCGGTCAAACCGTAATTAACACCCAATATATGGCTTTGCCGGTTATATTCAAGCTCATCGAGCAGTATATCAACACCGCCTGCCAGGGCTCTCAATTGTGCTATGGCTCCGATAGTAGCTGGAAACACGGGTATGGCATCGGCGGCGGCATTAATTGGATTACTTAGGCCTTTCTTACCATTCATATAGCGCCTGGAATAGGTGTAATGAAGGGTAAAGTCCTGCCAATGCCTACCTATGGTGAGATAAGCCAGTTTTTGCTCAGGCAATATACGATCATCAAAATCGATGTTGATGAATTCACTGCGGAATAACCAATCATTGTAATCGGCAAAGGCACCGAAAGAGATATAGGTGGTCTCAATATCATCCAAGTTGATAGCACTGGAAATAGTTTGAAAGCCAGCTGCATTTAAAGCGTTTGACAGCAAATTGATCGAGGGGACCCTGAGGGATAAATCGGTTTGTTGATAACTGGCCCGAAGTCCCCAAAAATCTCTCTCCAGCATTAGAACGAGACCAACTATGTCCTCGAATTTAAAACTTCCTTCTTCGCCGTCGGGCCGCTCCGTTGAATCGGAGCTCTTACCCAGATAGGCTTGTAATGAGACTTGGGAGCCACCAAACCAGTGATCGTAGAGGATTTCCCCCCCCTCATAGCTCGAGAGAACCCCTCCAACCTCATAGACATTGGAAGGCGGGCGTATCCAGGGATAACTGAAGCCCACTTCGATGGTATCTGAATAGTAAAACAGCGGCAGCCTCAAACGGCCCAGGCGGAATTTCAGGTTCGGTTTTGGCGCCAGCGTGACATAGGCCCACTCCAGATCCGGATCATAGTCTTCCCTGTCACGAATGACGGCCTGGATGGTAGCACTAAAATAATCATTTAAAGACGCGCCAAGTTGCAGGCCAAACTTGGTGTCTTGGGCAAAGCGAAAATCATCGGTAATAAACGAGCCGGATTGGTTTTGTGATATGGAATTATTACTGATTTTAGCCAGGCCAATGGTGCCAAAACCATTATAGGAAAACTCAGGTTCTGCGTTTACCACGTGCACCTGTAACAAGAGCAAAGTCAATAACACTCGTAAAGCAGAATGATTATGCGTTGGAGTCATGGTTTCACTGCTGTCCCGTTAACTCGTTTGTGCTTATTTATAAATATTTGTTCGCATTAGATATTATTAACATAAACTCTCTTTTAGACATGGATTGGAGCCTGGGAAACATGACACGCTGTAAACACATCTTTGTACACTCGAATGCCGCATCCAGTCATGTTTCCCAGGCTCCAATCCATATTTGTCTGACATAATTAATGTTAACGGAACAGCAATATCATGGTCTAATAATTTGCCTCTGTCTATTTTTAGTTGTATGTATTTACATCAAAACAAAATAGTTAAAGGCAAATTATGTGCCTAACCTTTGCAGGGTAGAAACGAAACTAGTATAAAACCATTATCCACAGCAACCTGAGTTTGCGCGCCGAGCAATGATGTCCCTCACCTGTGCGGTTGTTATACCAAATCGCCTGGCCAATTTTTCAGAATTCATATGCTGGTATTGATGCAACATAAACATGAGATAAATATCTTCGTCAGATAGATTAACGTTAGTATTGCATTTATTGCGGCGGTAATTGTTCAGTTGCGACATGATTCCTATTCCTCATTACAGACAATAAATTACTCCACCTGTTCGAGTAACCATGCGTGAAAAAGTTTAACGGTTTGTCGCTGCAAATGATCCTCAGGACATACAAAACAGTATCGATAGTCACTGATAACCTCTATCGGCAAAGGCGCGATCAGCGCTCCGAAATCCAGTGCCTCATTAACCATTTGAGTAAATTATGCTTCCTGACAAATAAACGAACTCCTAAAAACTCAATTCGCAGCTGAAATTTCTACCTCGACACTATGTACAGATGTACTATCACCCATATCCGATTTTAAACCTGGGTTCAGTACATTAACATTAGCACCATCGGGCTGACGTTTTGGCCAACGTCCCTTAGGGCTTAATGCGACGCCGGTGGGTATATCCTCATCCAATAGCAATTTCACTATTAGCTTACCGGTATTGTTAAGCAGTACAACTATTTGTCCTTCTGCTAAACCACGTGATTCTGCTTCTTTGGGGTTTATTGTGACGCTTGCTTCACCAAGCTGAGTCTCAATCTTGGGCGCGTTGCCAAAGGTATTGTTGAGTAACCAGGGTGATGCTGGAGAGAGTAGACGCAGTAAACCATTTGCAGGTCGATCATCCACATGAGGTTCAGGAACCAGTGGGTGACCATCAGCCTCTGCCTCTGTAGAAATAAGATGAATACGACCATCCGAGGTCGGAAATTTTAGATCTGAAAACTGTACAACAGGATCACTTGCCATAGAAATAGTCCCTTTGGCTGATAAGCTTTTAAATGTCTCGCCCGTCTTACTTACTTTTAATATATGCTCAATTATCTCATGGTCACTTTCATAGAGCTCCTGTTCATTAAAATTCATAGCCTTTGCTAATCTTCGAAACATTTCTGAGTTAGGCAGTGAATCACCCATTGGTTCCGTCGTCTTTACCTGTGCCGACAAACTATGATCAAAATAAGAAGCAAACAGATCGTCTGATTCGAGAAAGCTCGCAGCGGGAAGAACAATGTCTGCATAATCCGTGGTGTCAGTAGGAAAAATATCTGCAACAACTGTAAATAGATCCTCTCTGCAAAGCGCTTGTTTTAATCGTGCCTGATCCGGGTTTGAAGCTACATTATTAATATTCCAACAAAACAAAGCCTGGGATTTGTTTTTATCTTCAAGCGTATCAACCAAATCCATATGACTAATTGATGCTGTTTCAGTTTTTGCCAATTGACTGCCTAATAAATAACTGTCATCGACATTACGATTTCCCAAACCATTAAGGTACAAAAAGCCTGTTCCCGGTTTTCCAATATTACCTGTGAGTGCGGGTAATAAACTACAAGTCCGCATCGCATTACCACCTCGAGCCTGGCGTTGAAATCCTTGTCCAAACCATAGCAATGAAGGTCCCTTGGCATAAATGTTTGCCATGTCTTCGATTAATTTAACTGGAACACCTGTTAACTCAGAGCTCTTTTCAACAGTGAATGATTCAATCATTGGAAGAAGTAGTTCAAACCCATTGGTATAAGATTCGATAAACGCCTTATCCAATAAATTATCACGATTTAACACATGCATAATGCCATAGGCTAATGCGGCATCACTACCAGGAAAAAGCTGCAAGTGTAGATCAGCATTTGTCGCTGTCGGCGTACGTATAGGATCAACAACTATCACGGTTGCATTGGATTCATCTAGCCAATATTGATCAACATGCGGTGCACAAGCTGATGGGTTGGCTCCCCAGATGACAATACATTCACTGTCTTTTGCGGTGCGTGGATCAAACCCATCCAACGATGAACCATAGACATAATCAAGGGCAATATGACCAGCAAGATTACACACTGAATCGGGGTTCACTTCTCTGGCTCCCAATCGATTAAAAAAACGCATTGGGAAATGAAAACCGATCATGGCAAAGGTACCGGTATAATGTGTATTCAATATAGTATGGGCACCCTGCTCGTCGATAATTTTTTTAAATCGACTGGCAATAGTTTCAATGGCCTCATCCCAGGAAATGGATTCAAATTTACCATCACCTTTAGGACCAATACGACGTAAAGGTTCTGTCACACGAGCTTCGGGATCACGCCAAACACTGTTATAAGCGATAGAACATTTTTTACATAATTTCCCTCGGCTTACGGGGTGATCAGGATCACCACGAACATTAGAAATTGCCCCATCTTTCACAACGACAGCAATACCACAGGCATCGTAGCAATCCTTGGGACAGGTCGTCAGGATAGTCTGTATATCGCTCATGTTGCTCTCCTCATTTCTAACGGCTTAGTATTGATAAATAAATAATTATTGAACAGAGCCATTACAGTATTTAATTACAGAGCCAATTTTAAAAATATTGGTACTCTCAACTCGTAGATATTATTATAGTTTATATAACCATTTATTCTGCCTGGGTGCAAAATGAAATATTCAGCTGGAGCATTGATTGCACTTTTTGATTTAAGTCGTGACAATTCTATTTCCCTATATAAACAGATCTATAACACTCTCCGATCCGTTATCCTAAACAACCATGTAGTTAAAGGGGCGCGTTTACCGTCCAGCCGTACGCTGGCTAACGAACTTGGTGTATCCAGAAATACAATTGTACTGGTCTATGAACAACTACAGGCAGAAGGCTTTATTACGAGCGGTGTTGGCAAAGGAACCTTTATAAGCACTCAATTTAACCAATCTCAGTTCATTAAAAAGAAATTTATAAGTGATAAGAAGGTACGTACGTCAAAACGTGGTCAAGCTATGCTTGATGCCTATACATCAGAGGCTCCTTCCGGCAGTCCTCCTCCGTTTGTCCCAGGAATACCCGCGTTGGATGTTTTTCCATTTCGACAGTGGCAACGTGCTGTTAACCATGCACACAAAATTATTACACCTTCAGAAATGAACTATGGCCCTACTGCGGGCTATTTGCCTTTGCGAAAATCATTAGCATCTTATCTGGCTGTAGCCAGAGGAGTACGTTGCAGCCCAGAACAAATATTTATCGTTAATGGCGTTCAGCAAGGTCTCGACCTCATCTGTCGATTACTCACCGATCCGGGAGAAACAATATGGTTAGAAGACCCCGGGCATACCGGTGCGAGGAGCGCTTTTGCCGCTGCTCAACTTAAAATGAAACCTGTGTCGGTAGATCAACAAGGCCTGTTAATTACCGTGAAAATGCAACAAAGTAAAAAGGGATCATTAGTTTATGTAACACCATCGCATCAGTCTCCGACAGGCGCTATTATGAGTTTGGAACGACGCATACGCTTACTTGAATGGGCTCGTTCCAGAAATGCCTGGATTATAGAAGATGATTACGATAGCGAATTTCGTTATAGGGGACAGCCCCTTCCCGCATTACAGGGACTGATTGAAGATGCACCGGTTTTGTATCTTGGTACTTTTTCCAAGGTATTTGCTCCTGGCATTCGCATGGCTTACCTTGTTATTCCTGAATTCATGATTGAAACTTTTTCCCATGCACGCCGTGCTGTCGATACACATTCTCCAATTCCATTGCAGGCGGCAATGCAAGTATTCATCGATGAGGGGTATTTCACAACACATATACGCCGCATGAGAAACCTCTATGCCGAACGTCAAAACCTGCTATTAAAAGCAACTCGAAAATATTTTGGAAATACGATTCATTTATCATCATCTAACTCCGGTATGCATCTTGTGGGTTATATTAATCAGAATAATGATCAAATCTTGTCAAATGCAGCATGTGGTGAGGGTTATGTTGTTCCCGCTTTATCAGGACACTATCTTAATAAACCGGATCGTTTCGGTTTACTATTTGGATACGCCTGTGTACCGAGTGCAGATATGGATGCCCATGTTAAACGATTAGCCAAAGTATTAACGCCTATGCTTAAATAATTTTTAACTAAAAAATAACAGTTACTTTATTAAACAAATCATCTGATTGGTCTAACTATTTCTAATCTTAATGGTACTTTACGATCTCAGAAAAAACGGGATACTTAATATTAAGAGAATGACCGGAGATTAGACATGCAACAATTATCTGCCTTTGCAATCTTGCCATTGTTTTCTATAACCAATACATTTTTGAATATATATTTCAGAATAATTTTCTATGAATTTTTCTAATGTCCATGAAATATTATCAAACATATACTGATTCTTTTGCGGAACCACATAGACAAGTGCTTGTATTTTTTCACCATCGACCTGCACTGTGAGAAAATGACGATCATAAAGAACATCCTCAAACCAGTTTAAAATCGATAATGTGTATTCATCTATATCGCTATAGAGCACCCCTTCAACATTCCCGCTTCTATCTTCGATTATTCCAGGATAAATTTTATTTTTAAATACATAACGCGAATAACCATTAAGTGTCGCGGCTTTGGGGATAAAGAAATTTCCCGTCAAGGCTTCAACTACCTGGGGTAACATTAAAGTTCCATAGGCAAAAACATTATGCAACATAAGTATTACCCCAATGATATTTGGTGCTGAAGAATTTCTACATCACCAGCACAATATTTATTGACTAACTTCACCAACTCTTCAGTAACAGTATCAACTTGTTCATTTGATGTATGGGGATTTCCTTGAATTATTAGCAAACATGATTGGGTAGATTCGGTTATCCTGGTTTTATGACATTGCCTGTGATCAAGCCGACATAGAATTTCATTGCCCCCATCGATATAAGCATATTCCCCCTCCTGGATTTGTACAGGCTCATCCGAGCCCATGGGGATGAATATTTCATCTCCATTTGTGATCCTGAGATCCAGATGTTGATTAATCATACCAAGCTCATGTGCACCAATAGAAATATGCGTTTTTACTGAGAGTAAATTATAAATATCAACGAGTAGATTCACATGAGGAAGTTTGTTTTTCTTCAATATATATTTAAGCAAAGCCTCAGATGAACAAATAGTTTTGTTTCTTGATAAACCAAGTTTTGTTCGTAAAATTCGATACCCTTCCAGGACATGATCTTCCTTAATCATTTCTTTATTCAAGCCTGGAATTAATTCAGACAAAACCTGCTGTTCATATTCATAAAAAGACAGATCTGATTTTTGATTTTTTAAATTTTTAAAGACGATAAAATTTACAACAATACCCAATTTATAGATCTCATCATGAATATGTATAACTGGTGTAATCATAATATTTTTATTTTATGTACCCTGAATTTCATTTACTATAATCTATATTTGGCATTTAGGTAAAAACTAAGTTAGGTATTCAATATATCGTAGTATTTCATGGAGAATCAAAATTGAAAATTGGTATTCTTGAATGTGATTGTGTAAACGAAAATCTACAGAATGATTTCAAAGATTATCCTTATATGTTTATCGAGTCATTCAATACGCTTGGTGCTGGATTTGAGTACAAAATATACAATGTTACGAATAATCATCTCCCAGTTAATATCGATGAATGTGATGCCTATATCATGACAGGAAGCCGTGCCAGTGCGAATGATGATGATGCCTGGATCCCAGAACTGGAAGAGTTTATCTGTAGTTGTCAAAAACAGGAAAAAAAACTAGTTGGGATCTGCTTTGGCCACCAGTTAATGGCCAAAGCACTAGGTGGTAAAGTTGTACTTAGCGATTCTGGTTGGGGGATAGGATTAATCAAAAGCAAAGTGTTGCAGAAAAAATCATGGATGGAGCCCAGCTTGAGCCAATTCAATATGATCATATGTCATAAAGATCAGGTCATCCGAATTTCGGAAGATACGGAGCTACTCGTCAGTAATGATCACTGTACTAATTTTATATTCCAATGTGGTGAAAACATGCTGGGTATCCAGGGCCATCCTGAATTCAGCAAGGATTTCTGTCGCGCTTTAATGAAAGTAAGAGCTGATAGTATTCCAGATGACAGACTTGAAGCCGGTTATAATTCCCTGTCAGATAACCCGGATAATCAAATACTGATGCAATGGATAGTTAATTTTTTACAGAAAGATACTCTGGGCAGAATTAATCTTTAATAAACACGTTTGTCGATTATGGAACTATCATGAAAAATAATACACTTGCAGCTGAACATCGCGGTGGTTGTGAATGCGGTGCTGTGCGGTACCAGGTTAACGGAGTACTCAGAGATGCAGTTAATTGCCATTGCAAACAATGCCAACGTACTCACGGAAACTTTGCAGCATTTACATCCGCGAAAACAGAACATATTATTTTCATTCAAAATCATGGACTCAAATGGTATGCATCATCGAGTCATGCCCGACGTGGCTTTTGCCATGAGTGCGGTTCCAGCCTGTTTTGGGAGCCATTAAACAAAGACTATATGTGTATCGCTGCAGGTACGCTGGACGCACCAACAGGGCTTATAACAATACGACATATATTCGTAGCAGACGCAGGTGATTATTATCATCTTGATGATGATTTGGAAAAGTTTTCCGGTAGTATGGAAATAGACAGTTAGTAGATTACTACCAGGTTATTATTAACAATAGAATTGATTAATACTTTTCCAGTATATAGTCAGCTACTGCACTAATATCCTCAAGACAAAGGCCTCTTCCTTGTAATTGATCTTCATCACCCGATCTATATTTCCCAGTCTTAACTAAAATACCCTGCAGCCCTGCCTCTAAACCACCGATCACATCTGATCCTACATCGTCCCCGACCATAACCACATCATGTGCCAGGCAACCAAGGCTGGATACAGCGCCATTAAAAAACGCCTTGGCAGGTTTGCCGATAACAATCGCTTCAGTATTCGCAGCAAATTCAAGTGCATTGACGTAGGGACCCATATCAAGGCTGAATCCATCAGCTTCCTTGAAATATAAATTTTTACCCATCGCTATTAGGGGCACTCCTTCCATCAATAGACGAAATGCCAGGTTCATATTCTCATAGGTAAAAGCCTCCGCTGCATCACCTAAGACAACTGCGTTCGGTTTATCGTCAAGTAGATCAGAAAAATCCTGCTTTAAATCCGGGTGAACCAATAGAAAAGGAGATAATTTATTTGAACTTAGATATTCATGTGTTGCGATAGGAGCTGTAAATAAATCATTTTTATCGATACGAAATCCCATTGCCGCCAGCCTGCTCAAGATCACATGTCGCGGGCTGCGCGTCGTATTCGTTAAATAACGCATTGGCAAACTAACATTCTCAAGCCTTTCTATTGCATCTAATGCTCCAGGCAAAGCTTCTTCACCTGTATAGAGTACGCCACTTAAATCAAACAAGGCCGCTTTGATCATTTACATGTATCCCTCTAACATACGCTAGTTTTTCTACCTTCTATAAGTTTTACATAAAATCTTGAAAATGTATTAGAGAAATGGAGGTATAACCAAAGATGTACTGTGTGACAAATGCAAATTAGTAATATTTATGTCATTATATCAAACATAGCATTAATGTTTTTTCAATATTTTCAACAAGTAAAATCAGATAATAAACAAATAATATTAACCACTGTCATCAGGTTCTAAATAAAATGCAGACAGATCCAAGTTATGATTTTCTATACTGGCAATGCCGTATCAGGCAACAATCAGTACGTCAGGGTGATGGTAGACCAACACCGGGAATGTGTCCCACCATAACCATTAACAAGGATACTAAACTAGGACAGATTGTTACCTTGATCACAAAACAATCACCAGAAAATGTAACATCTCAATTCCAGCATATGGTACATAAAACTCAGGATCCGATTGAACGCTGGGAAAGTGCAATACATCTGCTATCTTCCACTTATTATCAGGATCCAAAAGGATTCTCAGATAAAATGACTGCCTTATTTGGCCCTGACTCTGCCGTGTGTGAAAAATTAATTGAAGCTGAAAAATGCGTTCTGAATTTTCAGCAAAATAATCAGCGATTTAGTGTCCCTTGTTCAGTTAGTAATTTACAGTCAGAGGATACTCTTTATCAAGCCACGTTCTGGCACAACAGTCTTTTTAATCCATCTTTGCCAGGCAACGTTAAAGTTCTTGCTTTTACTCCTGACTGGCCTGAGTCACAAGCAGAAACAATATCATAATAACTTTGTAAGATTGCTGTATTCAGCAATGTTTCGTAAATACGGAATATATGATAAAGCATCGAAATAATAAATGCTCGTTTTGCAAAGTACTAGCCAATACTTACTAACTGCCATATTTGGCCACAACTTTCTCAACCTGTTTTATAACGTCCTCCTCATGATGCTTCTTGAATTCATCCCACGTACATAATGATTTCGTGTCTTTTACCTTATCCGGGAAAAGCACACCATCTAGATGATCATTTTCATGTTGGAAGGTTCCAGCTGTAATACCTTTAGAAAATATTTCGACAGGCTCCCCAACCCTGTTAAATCCTTCTATCCTGATTTCAGGACACCTCTCAACAACACCTCGCAGGTTAGGTACGGATAAACAGCCTTCATAATTATCAAATCGATCCTCAGTTAAAAACTCGATCTGTGGATTAATTAATATTGTTAGAGGAATGTTTGGCTTGTATGGATAACGAACATTGTCTTTGACTTCGACTGCAAAAATACGCCAGGGAACAGAAACCTGATTTGCTGCCAAACCAGCACCATTAGCGAAGTACATTGTTTCAATAAGATTATCTATAAAAGATTGAATTTCTTCAGAATCTATTTGATCAATAGTAATTTCTTTCGCAACTTGTCTTAATATTGGGTTTCCAATATTGGCAATATCTAATCGCATTAATCTTTATTTTTGACTGAGTTATTAAATTATACTTAATATAAGTATCCACTACTAAAAAATCAAAACATAATTTGGTACTAATATAATGAACCATCCCACCTGCTAGTCTGGCAATATTGTGTTGCCAGACTAGCAGGTGGGATGGTTCATTATATTAGTACCTTAATTTCAGACTTTAATAGTCTGACCACATCCGTAATCGATATGATCGCTATCAGTTGCTTATTCTCCATAACAGGTAAATGCCTAATCCGATTTTCAGTCATCAGAGCCATGCAATAATCTATTAAGTCATAGCTTTTAACTGTTATGACATCTTTAGTCATAATTTCATGGATCATTACAGACCATGCTGGAATTTTTTGTGAGGCAATTTTTCGCACATAATCTCTTTCTGAAATAATGCCGACTAACTTTTCGTTTTTGATGACCGGTATGGCACTGATCTTTTCACTCGCCATGATGGTTATCGCTGCCTGTACAGTAGCCTCTGGTTCAATGGTATGTAACGGCTTTTGTACATCGCCAATAATGTGTTGAACGGTAATCATCATTAAATAATCTCCTGAAAAATAAAGTCTTCCAGACCGCAACCAATAATCAGTGCTGCGACCCGGAAGAAGAGGGGGAGGGATAAGTTTATTTATTACACACTGACATGACTGGTCTGCTGATCCATCTCGGGCTGCGCTACGCTCATTACCTTTTCCACGCGTGCGCCACAAAATTTGGAACTTGGTATTTTCCCAATCGGATCAAGGACATCACTAGTGAGAAGGTTTGCTGGTGCTTCTGTCCAACAAAATGGCATATAGATACTACCTTCAGGAACTCTAGCATCAACGCGGATCTTCATTTCAATCGAGCCTCGACGTGTAGTAACGCGTGCCATATCGCCCGGCTCAAGCTGAAGGTGTTGCATGTCGAAACTTGAAAGCATGGCATAGGCTTCAGGTTCCAGATCATCTAACACATTCGAGCGGCGTGTCATCGCCCCCGTGTGCCAGTGTTCCAAACTAGTAACCGTACTAAGTATCATCGGATAATCGTCATCCGGCATTTCATCCTCAGGCGTAATCACCGCTGGCACGAACAAACCACGACCGTCTTCAGTCGGGAAACCTTTTTCAAAGACGATATCCTGACCTGGATCATCATCCCCTGTACAAGGGTAGGTAACGACGCGTTCTGCATCCAAACGTTCCCAGGGAATGTTTTCTATTGAGGGCATACACTGACGCATTTCGTTGTATACATCCTTCGGACTGTCATAATTCCAATCAAGTCCCAATCCTCGAGCGATCTCTTGCAAGACCCACCAATCAGGACGTGCTTCTCCTGGTGCATCAAGTGCCTTACGTCCCATTTGTACCTGGCGATTGGTGTTGGTAACGGTACCTTCTTTTTCTGGCCATGCCGTGGCCGGTAAAACCACATCGGCAAATGCCGCCGTTTCAGTCAAAAAGATTTCCTGAACTACCAAATGATCGAGTTTTGAAAATGCTTCACGTACATGCTGGATATTTGGATCCGACATGGCCGGATTTTCACCCATGATATACATGCCCTTGATTCTATTTTCATGAACCTCATGCGTGATCTCAACAACGGTGAGACCCGGGTTCGGATCGAGCTCGGTCTTCCAGAGTTCTTCAAACTTGGCGCGTGAAGCATCATCATTAACTGCCTGATAATCTGGAAACACAAACGGTATCAGGCCACAGTCCGATGTTCCCTGCACATTGTTTTGGCCACGCAGTGGATGTAAACCTGTTCCGGGTCGTCCCACCTGCCCTGTTGCCAACGCCAACGCAATCAGACAACGCGCATTGTTAGTGCCGTGTACAGATTGTGAAATACCCATACCCCAGAGAATAATAGAACGATGTGCGGTGGCGTATTTTCTGGCAACAGTACGAATGGTTTCTGCATCGATACCACAAACAGGTGCCATCTTCTCGGGTGAATAATCTTCAATATGTAATTTAAAACCTTCAAAACCTTCGGTGTACTGTTCGATATAACGTTTGTTATACAATTCCTCACGAACAATCGTATATAACATGCCATTTAATAACGCCACATCACTGCCTGGTTTGAATGGTAAGTAATGTGTTGCATGCCGAGCCAGTTCGTTACGCCTTGGATCCATCACGATCAAGGTCGCACCGAAATCAGCAGCGTTACGAAAATAGGTCGCGGCAACCGGGTGGTTTTCCACCGGGTTTGCACCGATACAAATCACAACATCGGCATCTAATACCGCGGTAAAGGGTGCTGTCACTGCGCCGGAACCGATACCTTCCAACAATGCCGCTACCGAAGAGGCATGACAAAGCCGCGTACAATGATCAATATTGTTATTATGAAAACCCGTCCGCACCAGT
Organism: Gammaproteobacteria bacterium; assembly: GCA_965250225.1. GTDB lineage: Bacteria > Pseudomonadota > Gammaproteobacteria > Eutrophobiales > Eutrophobiaceae > CBDEUK01. Next base: position 5,923 of record CBDFNQ010000035.1, on the reverse strand, counting down.
TTCTGGATGAGATACGCTTCTTCATTGCTGCATTTTGCCGATCCAAAAGCTGCCAATGCCTGACTGCCGACCTCATCGCGTATGCGTTTCAATCCACCAGCAGCAACTTCCAGCGCTTCTTCCCAACTAGCTTCTCGAAAATGGGTAAAGGGATTAGCAGGATCAATCTTAAGATCCGCATCTTTTGGTGGTGCGTCTTCGCGGCGGATCATGGGTTTAGTTAAACGATGAGGATGCCCGACGTAATCAAAACCGAAACGCCCTTTTACGCACAATCGATTTTGATTGGCAGGACCATCCTGTCCATCAACATAAAGTATCTTGTTATCTTTTACGTTATAGGTGATCTGACAACCAACACCACAATACGGACACACACTATCGACTTTCCTATCAGGTAAATTTGTCAACACCTGTTCATCATTGAGCTGATTCGCCGGCATCAAAGCACCGGTCGGACAGGCTTGTACACATTCACCACAGGCAACGCAAGTACTGTCACCCATTGGATCATCAAAATCAAAACCAATCTTGGAATGGATACCACGACCATGCATACCAATAACATCGTGACCTTGTACTTCACTACAACCGACAATACAAAGTTTGCAATGGATACAAGCATCAAGATTCACAGCAATACCCGGATGACTTCGATCTGTTTTCGGTAGTTTACGTCTTGGATAACGACTCGTGGTCACGCACGTTTTTTCTGCCCAATACCAAAACGTGGAATCAGGATCTCTTGCTTGATCTCGTGGCGGCTGATCCGTGACTAATAATTCTAAAACTGACTCACGCGCTTTTCTCGCTCGAGGCGAATCTGTCAACACCTTCATCCCTGGTTGAGGTTTCCAACGACAGGAGACTTCTAAGCCACTACCTTCGATTTCAATCATGCAGGAACGACAATTACCATCAGGTCGATAACCTGCACTATCTTTATTACATAAATTAGGGATTGCTTTACCCAGGCGTTTCGCTGCTTGCAAAATTGTTTCATAAGGTGATGCGACTACATCCACACCATCAATTGTAAAATGTACATCATCTCGATAAATTTTTTCACTCGTAGTCATGATAGAACCCTCTCAATATATTTAATGTTGATTTAACCCAATGACAGTTCATCACGAAAATATTTCATCGCGGTTCGAATCGGTGCAGGCGCGGCCTGGCCTAGCCCACAAATTGAGGCATCTTCCATAACATCACATAAATCATTGAGAAGAGTTTCGTCCCATGTTTCCTGTTGTATGAGCTTGACGGCTTTCTCTGTACCAACCCGACAAGGTGTGCATTGACCACAGGATTCATCTTCAAAAAACAACATTAAATTACGTACGATCTTTTGGATCGGATCTTGATCGGAAAACACGGTGATGGCTGCTGAGCCAATAGAACATCCGTATTCTTCCAGGGTGTCGAAATCAAGAGGTATGTCAGCCATAGATGCGGGCAAGATGCCACCTGTCGATCCACCAAGGCAATAGCCCTTGAAATTGTGATCACCCTGCATTCCACCGCAATGTTCATCGATCAGTTGCTGCATGGTGATCCCGGCTGGGGCAAGTTTTACACCTGGGTTATTCACACGCCCAGAAACTGAAAAGGCACGTGGACAAGGACGACCATTGGTGCCCTGATTTGAAAACCAGTCTGCACCTTTCTCGACAATATCCCTGACCCAGAATAATGTTTCTGCATTATTAATGAGTGTTGGTATGCCGAATAATCCCACCACAGTGGTACGTGGATCTTTAAGACGAGGATAACCACGTTTGCCTTCAATGGATTCCAACATCGCTGAACGTTCACCACAAACATAAGCACCAGCTCCCCGAGACATGAATAGTCGACAATGTTCGGTGAGTCCAGCCGCATCCAGTTTTGCAATTTCTGCCTCAAGGATTTCACGAATATGATGATATTCGTCACGTAGATAGATGTATGCCTGATAAGTCTCACAAGTCCAGGCGGCAACTAAAATGCCTTCCAACATCCGATGTGGATCCTGTTCTACGAAATAGCGATCTTTAAAGGTCCCCATTTCGCTTTCATCGAAATTGATGGCAATAATTTTTGGTTTGGGTAATTTCAGAACGGAAGCCCATTTGCGACCAGCCGGATAACCCGCACCGCCAAGGCCACGTAGTTTTGCATCAGATAGGGTTTCAATGATCTTCTCTCGATCCGATTCATCATTCAGACAGGACTCAAGTAGTTTATAACCACCGTCTGTTACATAGTCATCAAAATCCTTGTACGGAGGAATCGCAGGTTCGAAGTCCTTTGCTTTTATTGCTTTTTCAATGGTGTCGACTGAAGCATTCTCGACATGATGTTTATTGACGGAAGCTACCGGTGCGCATTCACAACGTCCCATACAGGGAGCACTGATGACTAACGCGTCTGAGCCAAATTCATTTTTGCAATCTTCAAGTAGTTGTTCCGAGTTATCTAATTCGCAGGACAAACTGTCGCAGACACGCACAACCACAGAAGGCGGTGCTTCTTCACCGTCTTTCACTAAAATAAATTGAGAATAGAAGCTGGCAACTTCATGCACCTGTGCGAGTGACAATTCCATCTCGCCTGCAAGTGCTGTTAAATGCTGCGTCGTTAAATAACCATAATTGTCCTGCAATAGATGCAAGTAGTCTATCAAGTGGTAACGATCACGTGGCTTATCACCAAGGATATCTTTGATTTCATCGAGGAATTTCGGTTCAACAATACGTCCTCTGGCACGATATCGTCCCTTTTGACGTCCTTTGCCAGGGTGCACGTAACCTTTCCCCTTAGCATTAGAAATAGGAAATACTTTTTCCTCACTTATTAGATCGCTCATCAGCCGCCTCCGTTAAGTTTAAGAAGTTAATAATTAAATTTGTGTTTAAAGATTATTTATGCAAATTTTCTTGTCCTAATTTTTGTGAATTAATTGCATCAGATTTTTTAGGAGACGAAGAATATAATTTAGTTGAATTGTATTTCGCATGAAATACACGAATGGTGGCTAATTTTCACGAACAAAGGACATTTTTGCATCAAACTTGGAAAATTTGACGTGAATTACAGAGAATAAAAATATTTGATGCAGAACAACTACATTATACTTAAATAATTAGTGCTACATTGTAGATTGACTGTCTTTTACATCAGAAAATTGAAACAATAATTAATATTGTCAGATACCTAGGGTTTTCCTTAATTCTGCCACCTTGCTTCGACTAACAGGCACAGCTGGATTTACTTCATTTTTTAAAACTATTGTACCGTAGTCATCTACTCCCTCAAATGTTTCAGAATAATTAAAGTTATATCGCAATCTTCCGATTATGTAATGCAACGGTGAAATGGATATTAATAACGAAATATTCAGCAGAGAAATTTTGTCCAGGAGTATTTAAAAAATGAAAACAATTGATACCATTCTTAAAGAAGAAGTAACTTCTATGACACAGGCCTTGTTTGAACGCTACGATATTAAAATCGAAGAAGATCAAAATAATGAAAATAACTTTAATATGATTGCGATCATCGGCTTCTCAGGAAAAGACATTAAGGGTTCCTTAGGCTTCGCAGCAGCAGAAAATTTAATTCACGAATCTTATTATGGCGAGACACTAAATCCCGAGATGATTGATGATTGGTTAGGAGAAATTGCCAATCAGCTATTGGGACGACTGAAAAATATACTACTTGTCTACGGCCTGGACGTGCATTTATCTACGCCTATGGTACTTCATGGCCTGAATATCACTGTCGGTGGTGGCTCCAAAAAGATTCACCGAACCCCATTTAAGTCGAATATGGGTAATTCTGCTGTATGGGTTAAAATTAAATCACTCCGGCACCTTTTATTCCTCAGTGTCCCCTATCTCACTACTTTCAGGGCTTCACGTTGGTTTTTAAGAACGTCGTGGCGTGGGTTTTCAACGTCTAACAATAAATTTGACACCTGGAGTTCTTCGATTGAATGAACCGCCATTGTTTTATTACTCCCCTAAATACTCTCCGTTTTGGAATACTACTAATTCAATTCAAAAACAAATAAAACTGCCCTGTTTGTTTTTGTCGGTTATCTTTTAAGTCATTAAGTCATCAGTGTCCCCTACCTCTTCCTGTGTCCCCTACCTCTTCCTACCTCTGCTATGATTTCTCAAAATAAGGGAATAACAGGGGAGCTTCACTTTGACCCCTTAAACATATCTTTACTATACGAATCAATTTTATATTCAGCCGTATATGTGACTAAGAATAAAATAATCATTACAACTATCAAAGTAAGAGAACCAAGAAAATAATAGTTTTTTACAAAAATCAAAGAGAGCGATGGGTAGATTAAAATTAATATTAGCATTTGTAATATGAATATAGACTTTTTGAAAGTCATATATCTATTACAGCTAGGGCATTTAATACTAGTAAAAATTGAGATTGACAAACGTCTGATTGGTGGAATTTTCTCTCCACAAACTAAACAATATGCTCGTTTATGTATAAGTTCACTGATGGACATAATTATTCTCCACATTCATCATCACAATCATTATTCTGAGTCAGAATTTGCTGAGCTATAGCCCCAGTGAGTCCACCTAATGCTCCTCCAATACCACTAGCGATTCCACCAATACCACCCAATGATCCACCTGCTGCACCACCAATCGCGCCACCACCCAAACTAACTCCTACTGCACCACCAGCAGCCCCTACAACCATTCCTGGAACACCACCTGTCGCACTACCAATAGCGCCCCCTGCCACAGCGCCCGCTACCGGATTATCGACTCCTCCCGCAACTGCACCAGCACCGAAACCTAAGCCTGCACCAGCAATACCGAAGCCTATTGCACCAGTAATCGCTCCTACAGGCCCAGCTGCTGCCCCTGTTATCCCCCCTGTCACAGCGCCGCCTATACCACCACCAATGCCGCCCGCAATAGCAGCTATTTGTTCAGGAGATAAACAGTACAGCCCATATTGGTCTATAAAAATTATCGGATTCGCATTTGCATAGAGGTACGTATTCACACCTCCACTAAGTCCGATAGGATCAGAGGTGATGTACCTTCCCAGTGTTGGATCATAATATCTGTTCCAGTTGTAATGCAGATTAGTCTCTTCATCAAAGTACTGTCCGGGAAGTGTTTGACCTGACGCGAGTCGTACAGGTAGAGACGGTTTTTCTTTTAAGCCCCAACGACTTGCCGCTCGCTCAATCGCGGATTTTGGCCGATCATAAAAATTTGGCTCTATAAGCGGTTTTTGACTTAACATCGGCATCATATTAACTCGTTAAATTCATCCACACTGAGATTGGCTTGTCGAATGATGGCACGCAGTGTTCCACGATCTAATTCCTTATGCTCAGGAACAACCAGTTGCGCAAAGGGATCATCACGACGCAAAATGATGTGACTACCTTGTTGCCGTTTTTTATAAAAACCAATTTTTGATAAGGCATCAACACACGCTCTTCCTGAGAGTCGGGGGAGTTTGCTCACAAGGCAACAAGCATCGTATCGAAGTGATCTTCTGGAATGGACAAGCCATCTTCTTCAAGCGCAGCGATATAACCCTCAATGGCTTCTTTAATATTATTTAGGGCATTTTCCCGGTCTTTCCCCTGGCTGATACAGCCTGGCAGACTGGGACACTCAGCAACCCAGTAATTATCTTCTCCTGGATGAACAACAACTTGTCTCATAATTAAATCCTCGTAGTTATAAACACATCAATATTTCTTATTTTAGCTGCTAAAGGGGCGACAGGCGAGCGGGAAAGAAGCAACGGAGCGAAGCGAAGTGCGACCCCGCGTAGCCTGACGCAGGGCGGGCGGGAAGTCATGCAGTTAATCGTGCAAAGCACACCGGACAGTCTTTGCGGCCATTTAACATAGTGCAGATTGGGCGGCGCC
>CBDFNQ010000034.1:0-124299 GCA_965250225.1 Gammaproteobacteria bacterium | reverse complement strand
TGTGATTCTTTTTTAATTGATTCCATGTGTGATTCAGATTGAATTGATCTTGTGTTATTCAGTCTGAATGGATCCCAGATGTGGTTCATATTGAATGGATCCCTGATGTGATTCCGATTGAATTGATCTCAGGTGTGATTCAGACTGAATGGATCCCCGGTGTGATTCCGATTGAATTGATCTCAGGTGTGATTCAGACTGAATTGTTCTCAGGTGTGATTCAGACTGAATGGATCCCATGTGTGATCCTGACTGAATGGATCCCATGTGTGATCCTGACTGAATGAATCCTATGTGTGATTCTGACTGAATGGATCCCTTATGTGTTTCCGACTTAATGGATCCCAGATGTGCATCATTTAATTGACCCCATGTGTTTATCAGACTGAATGGATTGTACAAAAGCGATTTGCAAGAATTTTCACTCGCAGATCGCAATATTTTATCCAAACACATTTCACAAAATGTGTCACTACTGATCTCTTGCACAACCAATTTTCTCCTTCGCAAGGATATGATTTTCTCTGATTGTGTAGACAGGCTTCAGAAAAAAATGAATCCTAAACTGTTGGCCTCTACTTTCTTTTTAAACCATTTACTTCTGACAATGGAGTAAGAGGCTTCCATCCAGACGCGTCCGTAAAGCACCAACGTAGGCCTGTTGTAAAAACTTGATTCAGTTTCCCAAGTAAAATTTATATGCCCTACTTGGTCTCCCAAGAGTCCTTTGAGCAATTGGTAGTTTACAATTCACATCAATGCACTGACTGAGAATGCACACACGTTTGTATGTAGAAATGGGTAGGCTACCACTTGATAAAAATCGGCTTATGAGTCCTAGTGTTAGTGATGCTATTAGATGTTGTGGTTAAAAAACTAGGAGCACACACACAACTGCTACATTTGAAAGGAACTGTGATTTGGGTCACCGCTTCATCTCATGTGATGTTACTGATGGATACCGTCCTGACTATATATATCGCTCCTGACTGTCAATGATTAGCAAGCAGATATAGGCTAATTTCAATTAAGACAGGCAATCACCATAATTTAGCAAAAAATATGTATTGAAATGGATTGAAGCACACAAAAATATTACTCCATTAATGGCACAATTTTCACAGGGAACAAGTACCGGTAAGTATGCATACAAACGCACACGTACACACCGTGGCAGCACTAGCCCATGGAATATTGCTTTTTTGGAACGCCTGGTATTTCAAAATGTGCGTTTTACACTAATTCACTTGCATTTTTAAGAAAATAATCAGTGATACAAATACTTTAAAAATGAATATCCTGTTATCATACAAGACCGCACCCGGTCACATGATTATAGTAATGTTGCTATAGAGCAGGGGTCGGTAACTGGCGGACCGCGGTCCGGGTCCGGACCCAGAGGCAATCCTGTACGGACCCGGACCTATAATCCATTTATTGTTACGGTAGATTATTTTGACTGGATACTTTTTACAGGCGCATCTTTTCCAGTGTTTACAACCGTAGACACTAGAAAGGTTGACCAATTGCGTACGAGTTACAGCATCCCACGTGATGCTACTCAGCCAATCATGTCTCTGCATTCCCGGCAGTATATTTAAAAAAATTAAGAGGTGAATGACAGATAACAGGCCGACAAAAAGACAGAAAGAACGAGAAAGAAAGTAATGAGAGAGAAGACGATCAGAAGAGTGATTTGAAGACAGGGAGAGAAATAAGATCAACACACAAGACTGAGTCGGGAGCAGGGAGAGAAATAGACGCTCTGAGAGCGAGTAGACAGGGAGATCTCACAGACAACAGGGAGAGAGCAAAGTGAGTCGGAGGGAAAAAACACACATGGCGCTATCTAAGAAAAGAAAAGTTGATAGCGAAAATAGAGCTTTCAATCCGGAATGGACAGACTCATTTCTGTTCATTCTTCCCTCAGGCAGCACAAAACCACTGTGTCTGATATGCTCAGAGACTGTAGCGCTCATTAAAAGTGGCAATGTGAAGCGTCACTATGACACAAAACACGGAGATTTTGACCGAGCATACCCGCTCAATTCTGAGCTGAGGTCGCAAAAAATACGCAGTCTCAGAGCCCAGTATGCCCAGTCCACCAGGATCTTGACCCACTCATTCACTGCCCAACAACGTGCTCATGAATGTTCCCTCAGAGTTTCTTGGATTTTAGGTCAACACAAAAAACCATTTACTGATGGGGGGGGTTGTCAAGGAGTGCATGAGTGCAGTAGCTGAGACCTTATATGAGGGGAAACAAAAGGAAGAGCTGTGCAAAGCCACAAAGAAAAGTGAGGTATTAACACAGGATGTACTAGCCCAGCTGAAAGAAGCCATCCATGAAGCACCATGTGTAAGCTTAGCTGTAGATGAGTCCACTGATGTGTCTGACAATGCTCAGTTGTTAGTTTATGTTAGGTTCTTCAACAAAGATCAGAAACAATTCTGTGAGGACCTGTTAGGTGTTACTTCCCTTCAGACCAGTACACGAGGAGAGGACATCTACCAGGCCATTAAGGAGATGTTAAGAGAGCGAGGAATAGAGCCAAAACAAGTGGTTTCCATAACAACAGATGGAGCCCCAGCCATGACAGGGAGAGAGAGAGGAGCTGTAGCAAGACTGAGAGAAGAGAATCCTGAGCTCATTGCATACCACTGCATAATCCACCAGTCAGTCCTCTGTTCCACTCTGTCAGATGAGCATGCTGAGGTGATGAACACAATAATGAGAATGATAAATTTTCTCAGGGCCTCCTCCTCCTATCAGCATCGTATGCTCAGGGAATTCCTCAGAGATGTTGAAGCAAGCGCTGATGATCTTTTGCTGCACAACAATGTGAGATGGCTCAGCAAAGGCAGAGTTCTTGAGCGGTTTTGGTCCATCAGAAGGGAGATAGCAGATTTTTTGGCAGAGCTGAAGAGTGAGAAGGCAACACAGTTTTCTCTCTTTTTAGAAGATGAGAAAAAAATGGATAATGTGGCATTTTTGGTTGATATCACTTCACATCTGAATGAACTAAATGTGAAGCTACAGGGCAAGAACAATTCTATTTGTGAGCTGATAACAGCTGTGCGCTCCTTTCAGAGGAAACTTGAGTTGTTCAGCGAAGACCTGCAGGGAGACTGTGCCCACTTCCCAGCAGTGCAGGACCAGGTTCAGGGACAGAGAGATGTGTCTGCTTTTGTTGACTTTGTTGATAAGCTGATTGTCAACTTCAGCAAACGCTTTGACAGTTTCAGCTTTGGACAGCAGTCACCATGAGATGAGCCTGCCACTTTCTGGTTTCAGATGGTTTCTGAGTCAGCTTTCCCAGGTCTGAGGAAAGTAGCCCTGTACATTTTGACCATGTTTGGCTCCACCTACAGTTGCGAGGCAGCTTTCTCAACAATGAACATAATTAAGACAAAATATCGGTCCAGGCTTACCAGTGAGCACCTCCACATGTGCATGAGGATGGCACTGACACCATTTAGGCCCAGATTTAAAATGCTGGCAGGGAAAGCTGCAGCTCAATTCTCTCACTGAGCAACAGAAAGAAAGGAAGTGGAATATTAAAGGGAAAGACAGAGAAACTGAAGATGTTCAATTGTTAGTAATTGTTGTTAATTTTTCTATTCAGTCAAGATGTGACAGTTAAAGAAAAATGAGAAAAGCCGTTGCTAAACTTTATTTCGCTCATACGAAGAACTTTTTTTTTTTAATGCTACATTTTTCCTGAGCCATTTTATTTTCTCTTTTTAAAAACATGCAGCACTTTTTGAGAGGGATTGTGTATCGGAAGTCAAGTGAAGTCAAAATGTTTTATGTTTTATAATGTTTATTTACCCGTTATTTACATGAAAACGTTACAACTACTTAAATATAACACACTAATGTATGTTGGACCTGATGTTCCGGACCTTTACTTGAATAAATTTTCTCTGACTGGACCTCTTTAAATTTTAGTTGAATACCCCTGCTATAGAGTACCGAAGTCCTGACGTCAAAGCCACGCCCCCTGGGTCATAAAGAAATTTCCCCGTTCAAAAATTTTTATTAAAATCACTTAATATCAGAACTTCCAAAAATAAATGTTGCAAAAATGTAAAAAATGAGTCGGCATTTGACTCTTATGGTTACCAAGCATACACTGACTGAGCAATGGAGAAAGCGGAGCAGGTGCACCCCCACTATTAAACCTGGGGGTGCAAACGTGTGCTTTTGCATCCCCACTTTGCATCATACGAATTTGCTATTTTTAAACATTTTAGCTAGTTTGGAAAAATGGTTAACTCTGGCCACTTGATATGTAGCATATGAATTAAACATGAATACAAAATAAAAATCTCTTGATACAACAGCCAGAGAAGACAGTGTCTTACCGATGCGCCTGTTACGCATTCATACTAGACCCACAGGCACTGAACACTCTATGGGTTAGATGCATTGAACTGTTTTTACTGTTTTTACAGTTCAATGGTTAGACGCCTATTTCCAAAATGGCGGGTGATCGATTGTCTAGACCTGGAGTTGCTAGTATCTCAACCCCAGAAGGGACATATGTGTTTTCCTAGTTGTCCACATAACTCCAAAGCCAAGTTTCCCCTCTGGTGTTGATGGGTTTCAGTGTAATGTGAGGTTGTTGAAGTGCTACAATTTTTTTTCAATTGTTATGGTAGGTGGGTACAGGACCTAAGTAGGTAGCTAACGGTGATAAATACGCTAACTGTCTGACAAAACAATATTGGCATTCCACAGTGAATCTAATTCTGTTTATACAGGGATATGCTTTGGGTGATGCAAAAAGCCACAGAAAAAGGATGGTAAACACATTTTACCAAAATAAAAACAGCGTTACATGTAAGAAGGCAAAATGCTAGCTAGCTAATGTAGCTCTGCAGGGCTGGCAGTAGCAACATTCTCCTATGACCAGGAACATAATCGCCACAATTAGTCAAACACTCGTATCAGTCCATAGAGGATTTATTTTGTTAGTTTATTTTTGCTGTTTATTTAATACTTCATTCGTTTTAGAACAGTACACACGAGTGACCACATTTTCTCAGTTTGTAACTCCTGCTTGGCTGATCTTATCTGTTGGTTTCCTGTTCGTGTAAGTACTGTAAGCTATATAAGTGAAGTGTTTCTGTGAAAGCAAGATGCTGTTTTTTCAGCTTTGTTGAGGGGACTGTGTGCTAAAGAAGTGCTGTTAGTCATGAATTGTGTGCGTGTGTGTATGTTTGTAGTTCTGCAGGGCTGACTGGTTGTATTTTTGCAGGACTGGCTGGCTGTAGTTCTGGAGGGCTAGTTGTAGTTCAGCAGGGCTGGCTAGTTTTAGTTCTGCAGGACTGGCTGTCTGTAGTTCTGCAGGGCTGGCTGGCTGTAGTTCTGCAGGGCTAGTTGTAGTTCTGCAGGGCTGACTAGCTGTAGTTCTGTCGGGATAGTTGTAGTTCTGCAGGACTGACTGGCTGTAGTGTTGCAGGGCTGGTTGGTTGTAGTTCTGCAATACACACGTTTTCTCAGTTTTGTTTGTAACTGCTGTTAGGTTCCTTAGAAAACGATACATCCTTGCATAAATGTTTTGAGATGGTTGTTAAACCTGAAAGGTTGAAAGAGAAGTCAGTTGCTTATTTTGTAGATAATGGAATGTGGACGTGGTCATCTTCATTAATGAAGGGAACCGAATGGGGTGCGGTTTTTCAAATCGTTTTTCCCTGTTACATATCGACCGCAAGTATTAGCTTCGGCACATGGTAATTCAGTGACCAGACCATGGATTTTCAAGACGTATAATCACGTGTTGAGGTATTTCTTCTGGCCAGGACTTAAAGCTACTGTTGTAAAACACTGTCGATCTTGTCACATTTTTCAGGTCACTGGGAAACCTAATCAGGTTGTTCCACTAGCTCCGCTCTGTCCAATTCCAAGAATTGGCGAGGCTTTTCAACATGTAATTGTTGATTGCGTGGGTCTGGTCAACAGTTTCTACTCACAATTATGTGTACTGCGACTAGATTTCCGGAAGCTGTTGCCTTACACACAATCACTACAAAAGTTTTTTGCTACATTTAGATTCCCTAAAATTATCCAAACTGACCATGGTAGTATTTCTCTCGAAACATTTTAAACAGTTTGTGCAGTCTCTTGATATCAATCATCAAATCGCAAGTGTTTACCACCCTGAGAGTCAGGGGGCACTAGAACATTGGCATCAGACTCTTAAATCTGCCCTCCGCAAATGTTGTTTGGAGACTGGAAATAATTGGGAGGAAGGTCTGCCATTCATTCTGTTCGCGCGATGAGAAGCGGTACAGGAATCTTTAGGGTTCCGCCCTGCTGAACTTGTGTTTGGACACACTGTTAGGGGTCCTTTAAAAGTTTTAAAGGATCAGTTCATGTCTGACTCTGATATGAAGCATAATGTGTTGGATTACGTTAGTCAGGTCCGGGAGAAATTGCATCATGCCTGTTCCCTTGCTAAAGAGTCGCTCTATTCATCTCAAGAGTGAAATGAAGCGTCAGTTTGCTTGGAAGGCTGTTGAACGCGATTTCAAACTTGGTGAGCAGGTCCTAGTTTTATTGCCAATCTGCTCGTTTTTCTGGCCCATATACCATGGAAGAAAAACTAAGCGAAACGAATTATGTAATTCGAACACCTGATCGTAAGCGTCAGTCGCGTGTGTGCCATATTAATATGCTAAAGGCATATCATTCTAGAGAGACACCTCAGTTAGAGGAGGTTAAAAAAGTTCTACCTGTGTCACAAGTATCTAGCATTAGCCCTGTACTTAGTAGGCCTAACCCCGGTTTTGATTGTACAGAGGATGAGGATGGCCTTGTGCTTCGGAACGCCCCTCAGCAGTGTGCTAGACTCACCAATTTGGAGACATTGTCAGATTTGTCATCCCACCTTCTTCATTTATCAGATGTTCAGAGTTCTGATATCGTTAATTTAATCCATGAGTTTCCTACTCTTTTTGGTGATACTCCGTCTCAAACCACTGTAACACATCATGATATTGATGTGAATGGTGGTATCCCTATTAGACAACACCCATGTCGGGTTAATATAGCAAAACGTGAGGCTATGAAACGGGAAGTGCAATACGTTTTAGAAAATAACTTGGCTAAGCCCAGTGCTAGCCCATGAAACTCGCCTTGTATTCTTGCGCCAAAACCTGATGGGACATCACGTTTCTGCACTGACTTTAGAAAAGTGAATGCGGTCACGGTGCCAGACTCCTACCCTCTACCGAGAATGGAGGACTGCATCGATAACATTGGTGCCGCTAAATTTGTCACGGAACTTGATTTGTTGAAAGGCTATTGGCAAGTGCCTTTGACTCCTCACGCTTCGGAAATTTCAGCGTTTGTTACCCCTGAAACCTTTCTCCAATATAACGTTTTAGCATTTGGCCATGGAAGCGCTCCAGCCACTTTTCAGCGGCTTGTGAATACCGTTCTCGGGTATTTCTGATTGCTACGCATATTTAGATGATTTGGCGATTAGGTCTGATAATTGGGCCGACCATGTTTCGGTGCTGCGTTGCGTATTTGATAGGTTGGCCAAAGCAACGCTAACTCTGAATCTTACCAAATGTGAGTTTGGAAAAGCGACCGTAACGTAACTGGGAAAGCAAGTGGGTCATGGCCAAGTTCGGCCCTTGGAAGCAAAGGTTGCTGCCATTGCTGGTTTCCCTGCGCCTACTACTAGGCGTGAGTTACGCCGTTTCCTCGGGATGGCAGGATATTACAGAAGTTTCTGCAGGAACTTTTCGGTTGTAGTGCCCTTAACAAGTGCACTCAGTACAAAAAAACCCTTTCTCTGGGCCTCAGACTGCCAACATGCGTTTAAGGCTGTTAAGCTTTTATAATGCTTCATTCACTTTAGATCAATACACACAAGTGACCATGTTTTCTCAGTTTTGTTTGTAACTCGCTCCTGCTTGGCTGATCTTATCTGGTGGTTTCCTGTTCGTGTAAGTATTGTAAGCGACAAAAGTGAAGTGTGTCTGTGAAAGAAAGATGCTGTTTTCTCAGCTTTGTTGAAGGGACTGTGTGCTAAAGAAGTGCTGTTAGTCATGAATTGCCTGTATGTGTGTGTGTGTGTGTGTGTGCACGTGTATGTATGTCTGTTCATTTGCACGTGTTTATGTATGCATGTATTTGTGTGTGTGTTCATGTCTGTATGAGTGTATGTGTGTGTGTTTGTGTCTTCGGGTATTTGTGTGTGTATGTGTGTGAATTACTTCAGCAAGGCTGGGAAATCCCTAGTTTGTCCCTCTTTGTGTGTGTACGGCCCCTTGTAGGAAAATGGCCAAAGGCGTGTGTTCCAGGTTTACGTAGAAAACTAATACTCAAACGCATTGTTCTGGAACATTCTCCTCACAGGAGCGCACTGTCATCTTTTCATTTTGTGCGGTCAGAAACTCACTCTGAAGGTATTTCAAGTTTATGACCATTTTTAATGAATGAAACGGCACATGGCAGTCATCATCATCGAGTATACAAATGCATTTTTAGCAATAAATTAAACATGTAATAAGTTAAAATATTTAAATACAAATTTAAATACACATTTTTCACAGTTTTAACAAATATTAGAGTCTCTGTCAGAATACATTCCCCAAGTGTAATGATGGGGAATGACAGTAATATATGAACAGGTAGACTATAGATTATATCACAGTATTCAGTGCAATCAGCCACGGGTGACAGATTGGGGTTTCTGTTCTTCCTCTAACAAAGTACTCTGTCTTTTTTTACAGTTTAAATACACATATTTAAATAAACTTGTCTAAGTTGTATAGCTTCCATTCTAATTAGTCCAGTTGCATGAATGACTCTTTAAAAAACACACAGTACTGCAGGCTGAAAGGAGAGCGGTTCACCCAGGCTCTTGTGACTGTGCATAGTAGATTTGTAGGGTGGTAAGCTGCCCTGTTTCCTCCTACCCTCTGTGGAGGTTAAAGAACTCTGAGCAGAGCCAGGTGTGAGGCGGACACGCACACCGGACAGGCACAGTCAGCAAATAGAAGGATCTTAGGACTCTCTTGGACTGAAACCCAATGGAATTCCTTTCAGAAATGCCTGAATATCATTCAAGTCTACTGCTGCATTTTACAGGCTCTGGCTAATTAATAATACAGAAAAAATAATAGTTCCCTTTCTTTGTTTGAGTTGCACTAAAAATGTATTTCCAAAGGTACTACAGCATGTCCAATGATCTGTGTAGATTGGTGGTGAACTTCTGGAATATGGGGATGAAGGGGTTTAGCTGCCTCATATTAGCTGTGGCTTTTCTCAATATTGAACCGCTGTACTATCAGCTTGAGACCTGCTTTATATTCCTCTGAACTTCCACTTCTGTATCTGTCACACTGTATGTTCATGGAATTCAACTGAAAAGGAGAACAAATACAAATGTGTTAAATTAATATTCCCAAAAGAGAAAAGATCTGCAGAACACCCCCAAGCATGTGATACTTACAGTGATGTCGAAAACAGATTCTGCAGTTAGTATCAACTCCTCAACTTCGTTTGAATTCATTTTCGGGCAGTTCCAGAGGTTGTTCATTCCATGGATGAAGCAGGCCTTGCTTTGGAGCTGTTAAAGAAGGAGACTGTGTTGGCCTGGTGGAGTCAGATACACACAAACACACACACACAGCTGCTACGAGTGTCCACACCAGGCTCTGCATCAGCACACTCCTGAGGTTTTTCTTTCACAGAAACTTTCCTCTGCGCAGTCATCTTGGTGTGTCCTCTACTGAACTTCGTAGGTGTGTGTGTGTGTAGAGGAAATCTGCCTGTGGCTAGATATCAAATTTCCAGGACATGCAGACGAACAGTGTGCTCATATTTTGCATACTACACTGGACTGCACTCCTGTACCTTACCATACTCGTTATAGGTGGGTTTGATTGCAATAAAATATGACACACTTTGTAACTCAAGCAAACCCAGCCCTCCCTTGCTACGCCCACTCATGTCAAACGGGCAGGTGCTTACCTCCGTGTCTGGAGGGGGAATGTAGAATTTCCTGCTCTGAAAGAAAATAACAGCAGATAATTCAGCAAAGGAGCTTCAATCTCAAACTTCTTGACACATTAATGTAAAGTTAGCCAGAGGCCACTTACGCCACAAACAGTCATGTCTATTGCATCCACCCGACGCAGCAGTTGATAGATCGTGCTGTCGGTGGGAGCTCCGAGAGAGCCGCTGGCCAGGAGCAGCCACAGGGCCACAAGGCCCAGGCAGGAGTTGAGGCTTTTGGGCTGCATGGTGTGTCCTCGGGACCAAAGTTTGCTGAGTTCTGGAAGGCGTTAGTGGTTCTGCTCTCTGGAGAGTGAGCAGCAACTCTTATATTGGAGAGCATAGTGTGGAAAAAAGCAGGTGGGTAGAAGTAAGAGTTGAGGTGCTGCTGGTGAAAGGTTGTGTGTGTGAGTTTTTTCCAAACAGCCTCGTCATCACGACTCCACTAACACTTGGAGTTTAATGACTCGGGGGGGCGGGTCCAGTCTAGTTCCTGGATCAAAACGTCCCCCGGCAGTCAAACTGTTTGTGATGTGGTGTGTTACTGGATCGTAGCCGGACCCGACGTGTGTCCTGGACTCGTTTCCCAGTCAGTCCAGTGATATAACGTCGGGTATTCCCCCGTAAATAGCTGCCACTGCTGCTTCAGCACTGCTCCGCCCGACCACCCCCCCGGGGTGCGTGTGTGAGGAGTGCGAGCCCGAGTGCGAGGACGAGTGCGTGGAGTGCGTGTCCCGGAGGCTGCTGGACGACACCAGGCTGCTGCTGCTGCCCGAGCTGCTCGCCCCGTTGGTGGGCGCGGTCAGCGAGGTGGCCGACGAGGCTCCCGATTGGTCAAGGAACAGCTGGGAGGCGGAGGAGGAGGTGGTGCTGTAGGGCAGGAAGCGGTTGAGAAGCAGCTCGTGGTCGTCCGAGGCCGAAGCGGCGGCCGCTGCTGCCATCACCATGTTGTAATGCTGAGAGGAACAGGAGAGAGGAGGAGGACGTGTTAGGGACACAACCTCTTGATGCTTAAAGACGGATTTTGAGAAACTCCTGAAGTGTGTGTGCAGGTTTTTCCTTTATTTTAAGAAACATGAAATCATTAGAAAAAACTAACAACAACAACAGAAACTAAGTAAGAAAAAAAAAGGGAGAGCCACTCCTCAGATTCAGGCCACCTACAGAACATTACTGCCAAAGGTCCTTGAGGTTTGTTGACAGTGAACCAGGCCTCTGATTGGTTCACTGCGTGGACTCCAGCGGTCAACTTCTCTAAGTTAACAATGTCTCGTCAGTGAAGTACCGAAGCACGAGAGGGAGTTACAAGGCCTCCAACCAATGCTTTCGTACAGAAGTGGTTTTGTCAGCTGAGAGTCGAGAGGAGAACATGTTCAATCTTCCCCTTGTTTGTATTGCTCCTCTCTTAACCTCCATGCTTTCTTCCTGTGAAGGATTCATATTCAACATACAGAGAAAAAGCATTCACCCTCACGACCATTTTAGAGTCTCCAATAACCCCAGTCTACTCAGAGAGAACATGTTTATTCTAAATTGAGGCCAAATCAGGATTCACACTGTGAACCTTCTTGCTGTGAGGCGACACTGCTGATTACAGAGTACCACTGTGCCGCCATATAATTATTATTAATATGCATGTTCTCGTCTTCCAGCAGAGCAGACGCAGGACAGGAGCTGATGACATACCTCTGCTGTCATGTGCCTTTTGTCTGTTTCACCATCCCTTCATTTCTGGTCTCAAACTGGTATCGTACTGGCTGACACGGATCAACAATCCCACACTGTGACGTGCTGGAAACCTTCTTGATCGCTGCTGTCGTCCATTTTAAAAATCACAAAGCATTTCAGCTGTAAAAGTCTGTGACAACCTGGAGATGCTCCTGAGAGCTGCTGCAGGTAAAGAGCCCGAGTGCAGCGGCGTTTAGTAAAAATAGAAAATGAATTAACTTTTAAAAGCATATTATGATAATTGCCAAGTTGATAACAATATGCTCACTGCTCCAATGAATTTAATAACACCCAACAAGAAGGTTTTCACTGCTCTGCCCTTAACTCCCTCAGAATTATTCATCAATCAAATAATCTCACGGCTCTCATTGAATTATTATCATTGAATTACTGATGATAAACGTGAAATGACTCCATCAAACATTCATATTTTACTTTGTTGCATTAAAACATTTGTTAATGCCGTTCACGGAGATAGTTAATGTGAATCTGTCAAATTGAATTTCTTCTGTGTGCTGCTTCCTGTGTACTGATGAATAGATTCATTCACGCTGACAGGTCATCTGTCAACCCGTCACCACGGAGACAAAAGTGATGTCATCGGCAGCAACGGGAGACGACCCCGCCCCTTTTCTTATCTGTGTTTTGTCACTTCCTCTCAGCAGCTTTGTGAACGCATCAGAAGAGGAGACAGAGCAGCTCACATGCAGAGACTCTGTTTACAGTATTTATTTAATTTCAAAGATACTTAAAACTAGACATGAGGTAACTAGAAGTAACTGATGGGACCTAATGAATGAGACTCAGATGACATTTAAAATAAAGGTATATACTGTCCTGTTGTTTCAAGCTGTTCCAGTGTTATTGTTTTTATTTTTCTGAGGCATAGACAGTTATCTATAAAGATGGACAATATGACAGCTCCCTTCAAGTGAAGCCAAAGCATCTTGATCGCCACCTGGTGGCTGGCTGCAGTATAGATCATAAACTCTACATCCTCCGTGTTAATGGATGGGAGATGGACCAAACTAAAAAGTACAAATTAATTTTTCCCAAATATGGTTTGTCATTTTAGGAAGTATCACACAGAGGTATATCCAAGTCTTTATTTAGTTATTTGATGCTATAAAACATGATTGACAGCTGCTGACTCTGGCTCCAAATGTGCAAGATGGCAGCTTCTGTATCTGAGGTGTTTTTGGCATAATTTCTGAACAGTGGGAGGAATCAGAGACATGTCGTCCTTCTTTACACACAGTCTATGGTCTGGGTGTCCTCTCTATTCTGACACCTCTTTCGTGGTCCTCTGCTAACGACATTGGAATTTAAACAGCAGCATCTTTTCCAGGGACAATGTTACTGTTAAACCACAGAAAAATTCATTTACACAATGAATGTGGGGCTATTTTTTATCTATTGGGAGAAAGTAGTTCTAATGCACTCTGTGGACTAGCCACAGTTACAGGGGTATTGATTCTAGAAATGCAGCTGCTGCTAAATTGATTTAAATGTAATTTTGTATACAGTCTGAGCCACATGTGAAAGTCTATTCACCCTCCGTGTGTCGAGGTGGCAGCAGAAATCTCTTTATCTCTGAAGGTAAGAGAACTTATTTTTTTTTTTTTTTGTCATTTGTGAGAACCAACCCTTTGAAATATTGATTTCAAATAACAGCAGAATAAAAAGGGAGGACTTCAGGGATCAGGAGATGTCTGTTGTATAACTGCTTCAGTGAGTTCAGCCCAACAGTAACTGTACAGTGACAACCATCACATAATGTCTCTCTCTCACTTCTCCTGTACCAGGTACACAGCGTTCCAGGAGGTTGTGTTCCAGCAATTTCACTAAATACCAGGATTAAAATTTGTTTTTCAATCTCAGGTGATTTGCACAGCATGGGGGATCTTCCACCGATGGTTATGCTGAGTTTGCTTTGTTTTTCAGGAGGTGCCTGTTTACAGTCAGGGCCTCCGTGTTATTCTAAAACAAACTGTGGCCTCAGGTTTCCGCTACTTTCACTGCAAACTGAAGTGATTCGGCGTCTCTGCAGACTGTGACGCATCGTTGGTACCTACCTGATGATTGTCCCCTTGAAGAAAAGAGAAGAAGTTCAACTCTGCAAATCAAGAACAAGCAAGAGTCAGTTATGAATGTCAACAAAAACTTCAAGATTTAAATTCAATATGAATGTATATACAATCTGTATGTGCCTAACTTTTGGGTTTAAAGGTTTACCACACCCCTCACGTACTTTTAGATTTTATTTTATCTGTCCTGATGTCTCTCCTCAGTGTGATAGAAGCAACATTAAGCCGTAGCTTCGTCAAGTTTCCTCATGATCAGCTCCTCCTGTCTGGTATTAGTGATGTTGACTCAAAGGCTGTTAAAATGATCAGATATATATGATTCAACACCTCTCTGAATTCAATTCTATAGAAAGTGAAAAGTAATTCTTTCAGGGAGGAGGATTTACTGAAGTGCTGATGCATTAGATTGTATTTCTGGAACTTTTCCCTTCAGCCTCCTCGTAAAGTGTGAGCCAGTGTGAGAACACAGCAGGACATTTTCCAGTAAATTTACTGTGAGCGAGAAGGCCTCTTGATGGGGTTTCTAACTTGTGACGGACATTAACAACTGGAAGAATACAAATAAGAGGAGAAGAAGAAGACGCTGTTTACCTGAGAGGTCGTTGGGTTGGTGGTAGTAGGGTCTGTAATCCTGGATAAGAGGGGGAACAGGAGGGATGTAGCTTGTGTCCATCGCTGGCATAGTGGGGGTGCAGCTCACCGGAGAGGCCTGGTGGTGCAGGTTTAACACTCTGGAGGCAGACACACAGGGACAGTTTCAGAGATTAAGAGCCAATTAAATTATAATTAGACTTTTATTTCACGTCGTGTTTGATGGGAAGTCACGGGGCGTGCCGTGTCCTCCACCGAGCTCCAAACAAACCTCGGAACAATAACAGTCACGACTCATTTGAGTCAAACGATGCACATAATGAATTTTAATTTGAAAGAAAATGCTGTTGTTAAAGTTCCAATCAGCACGGATTCAAATCCTCAGCAAGGTTGTGTCCGTTAGGTGAGAGTTAACAATCCTTCCTGATCCAGGTTTGTGAAGTGTTTATTTCCAGTTAACCCTTCTCATGATGAAAGCAAATACATTTATCCTTATTGTTTCCGAAACTCGGCTATTTTTAGATCTGTACAAACCAGAATAAAGTTAAGACACACATTATTTCTCAGTCAGCCCCCCTGGCTGCTTACTGCGAGTGCTGTTGATGTGGAATTGTTAAAGATACTTGTGTGTTTCAACTCATGAATCATTTAACATCTAGAATCACAGCCACCCATGCGAGCAGTTAAAATGAGCCTCATTTCCACATTTAATGACATCCACAATGAGTGTGGAGGTGAAATCCCAGTCTCAACGTGTCTCACCCTTTGTTGATGAGGGGCGGCGAGGTCGGAGACATGGAGGGACACGGCCTTTTGGCTGGAGGGGGCGGGGGTGGCGGCGGCGATGACTCCTGCTCCTCCTCATCTGAGGAGCTGTCCAGGGTCAAATCGATCACCTCCACTTTCTTGCAGTTGCCGCTGTCGCCGTGGCTGGAGGACGAGGAGCTCCGCTGGTCTGATCCCGAGGACGTCCGGCATGAACCTGGAGAGTGGCAGGGACAGAGACAGAGACAGGGACAGGGACAGGGACAGAGACAGAGGCAGAGACAGAGACAGAGACAGAGAAGGACAGAGACAGAGGCAGAGGCAGAGGCAGAGGCAGAGGCAGAGGCAGAGGCAGAGGCAGAGGCAGAGGCAGAGACAGAGACAGAGACATGGGTCAGCATTTGTGCGAATGTTTACCATTTTATGTTTATGGTTTTATGAAAACAAAGTGCAGCCGAGACGTGTGAGCCCATACACTTCCCCCCCCCGCTCTCGTAGGAGATACAATATGTTTGTTACTATGGAGACAAGCAGTTTACTCTGTGGCCTCATGATTGATGCTTCACTAAATGAAAACTGACAATGCATAAACAAAGGATGTGAAAGCACCTTCTCTTCTCTCTCGTCTCACCACGTCTCTTTAATCCTCATTTAATCACTTCCACCCTCTTCACACAGCTGCAATGTAGAAACAACATTTCTGTCTGTCACCCCACCCTGTCTCCATCCATCCCTTACGCCCCGTCTCACCATCCACCCCGTTGTTGTAAGAACCAGACGACACCTCCTGCACTTCCTTCTTTGACCTCATGGGGGCCCAGCTGCCATCCTCTTTAAACTGGATCTCATCACAGTCCAAGCAGCTGTTGAGGATCTCCACGAAAAGCCTGAGAACAAAGATGAGATGCCATTAACACACACACACACACACACACACATTTAAAATGTACACAAACTCACAGATTGGTGTTTTTTAAACAAAGGCAATACTCCAGCTTTATTCTTCTGATCTTTTACTACTGATATATATTACATACCACCCGCAGGCTTTAAATGTGGCTGAGAGAGTGATGTGAACATTTGAAAGAGACTGAGAATCTGCTGCAAGAGAAGTCTGAGAAGTTTTTATCCTTAATTTCTTTTTCTGCCGAGATTCAAAATTGACTTCAGCTGCTGATTTCACCAAAGCAGACAACAAACCTATTGTCTTCAACCATGTAAGATGCTCATAAGAAATATTATCCTTCAAAAGGTGACACATGATGAGATTTAAAGAATTTGTTTCTTGTTTTTTTGGAACTCTAACAAATCATCCACTTACTATTCTTATACATTACTAAAGTAGAACTGAGGAAGCCCACAAGATGGAAGTGAAAGCTTCCAAAAAAAAGTCAGAAAGACGATTCTGAGTTTAGTTTTTTCAAACTATTTGTTACTTCAATTTATCGTTTCCGGAACAAATTAATCTGATACCACCTCCAATTTCTGTGACTATAAAGCTACAGCCAACACTGACTTCCTGGGAGAGTGTTGTCACCTTTCTAATCTTGCTTTTAACCCAGACTGAATCTGTCTCTTTTCTGCTTCTGTTTGTCATTATTTGATCTTATTTACTTTTATCTTTGTGTCTTTCACTGCATCTTTCTTTTGCACAGTTCAATGTTTTATTTATATTTGTATTGCCTTTCCTTTGCCACGTTTGGCTCAACGCCTGTTGTTTTTATTGGGCTTCATAAATAAATCTGACCTGACTCCCAGCAAGAAAGTTGATAAACATATTTCCCTAAAACTCCTTTAAAAAGTCTGACTGAGTTTACTGAGTGTCCTGCCCTCTGTAGAAGGGAAGAAGTAACAGTAACACATTTAATTAGCAGTTTTCTGCACTTTCAGGTCACCTGCAGGTGAGTTGTTGGTTTGGTGACTTACCCGTCGATGATGAGGTGTTCATATGGAGCCTTCTTGTCGCACACAGGACAAACCCAGGTGGGCTTCTTCTCGTTCATCTGGATGTAGAGTGTGGCGTCAAAGCACTGCAGGTGGGAGCATGTCAGCGCCCGGCATGGGATCATCAGCCGCATCTTCCCCAGCTGCACAGTGTGCACAAACAAGAAGTCAGGGCATGAGGATGAAACACACAGCAGGGATGGGGGTTACACAGAAATGCACAAACATGCCAAACCCACATGGAAAAGATATTTGATAGGGGTGAGATGACAATTTGACAGGATCATGCATCTTTCATTTAACCAGGAGTTAAGCTCATGAAGGCCTGTTGAGTCATATTCAGGGACAAGGTAAAAAGGGAAAAGAATGGACGGACGTGTTTGGGCCTGACTGGATCTCTAAACACTGCCCTCAGTTCACGAGGAGCGGGGGGGCATGTTTACCGGGCAGAGCAGCGACACTCGAAGGCTGGTCGTGGCGATTTCACTGTCGGGGTCGGCTGTGAGCTTCTCTTTGACTGAAGAAAAGAAGCAGAACACTCACATGAGGGACAGAAGCAGCTGCAGGATTCTTACAAACATGCTCAGCTTCTTGTTTCAGGCTGCAACTCCTTGACTACTCTGTACCTGAATTACTTGATTCAGTAGACAGTATATATAGATGACATAAATATCTTAAAAGCATTATTTCTACAAAAGATCAAATGTTATATCACGACCAGCTTCTATCAGCTGGTCATCAAACAGGCAAGACTTAACAAGCGTTCAATAAAAAGTAATGAAAGAAAATCATTAACTAGAATATACTGTTCTGGGGCTTGTATGCCTCCAGAATTATATAAGGTGACAATGACCTTTGCCTTTGATCACTGAAATCTAATCAGTTCATCTTTGAGGTGATAATGATACTTCACTTTACTGTGTCTTCTGTTGCATTATGTCTTTCTGAAAAGCTAACTACAAACTTGAATTACAAAAAAGGTTTTAGTGGAAGTGAATCTAGAAATGCAGAGATCAGAAGTGTCTTAATAATGTCAATATTGGTAGATAATGATATAGTATGTAATGTAATATTGATACTAATGTAGTATGTTATTTAACTACAGATGTAATTGATTTAAAGAATAGAGTAGGCGGTGCTTACTGAGCGCTCTGGAGTGGTCTGGGTTTCTGATGCCTTTCGCCCGTAGTCTCTGCAACAACGCTGTGGACGACTGCTGCTTCACCAGGTACACTGCCATGGAGTAACTCTGCTGACACACAGGACACAACTATGATCATGGGCAAAGTGACACTTCAAATCCCACAAAGAGACAGGTTGTGTTTGCCAGAGTCCACGTTCCGGGCCAGTTACAGAGACTAACCTTCAAACGGTTTTACTCAAGGTAACTGAACCAGAGGAAGGAAGGACAGAGGGAAACAAGAACTTTGACACTGTAAATTGACACGTGAGGCCAGTATGACCCTTTAACATGAGATGTTTCCTTTACTGCCCTCTACTGTCTATCTGCAGATGGCGGGTCAGGCTCCACCCACTTCTATATAAGTCAACATTAGAGGAAATAAGAACTTTGGTTCTTACCCTTGCGATTTCCGCGGTCCACGACACCACGATGGTATTGGGGACAGTGGTGGACAATCTGACCAGTGAGGTAATGTTGATGGCCCGGCTGGGCCGCTTGGGCTCTACACCGTTTTTGGTTGGAGGAAGATAACCCTGGATAACACAAATCAATATTAGAAACATTACATTATACAGTATATTATATAAGTTTCTCATCCAATGGCATAAAAAAAATGTTTTGTGTTTATTCTGTGTTTAATTCACAGCTGCTCACCGGCAGGTTACATGGCTTCCCGTTGACTTTCACACAGAGGTTGGGTGGAAAGTGGTCTTCCTGAGGACAGCTCGTCTCCGACAGGCAAAACCGCAACTGAACTTGAACTGAGAAATCACATTTGGTCCCCGAGATGTCCCTGTGAGCAGACACAAGTTTACCACCACACATCTGCAGGACACGTACGCCTCATGAATGATTCACAAACCATTGACGGAGCGGCCTTACATTGAGCTGCTGATCTGCTGGACTTGCTGTGGTGTTAATGCGAAGGCGAAACATGTCTCCTGAAACCGCTGGCTGTTGTCTGAAGCTACAAAGAGACAGAGAGAGAGAAAAAAAGAAAGAAAGAAAGGAGATACAATTTTAATAACCGTGCAAATGACGTAGGAAAAACAAAAAGGAATTATGTTCTGGAATTATACTAATTATGTACTAATTATGTACTGGAATTATAAATAAAAAGTTGGTGGCAATAAGACCAGATACAGTAAGAATTAACACAGCTTGTTTTTCCTTCTATTCTTTTATTTATTTATGTATTTATTTCTGAGATTATCAAGATTAAAATAATTAAATAGTTATAAGATTCTAAATATTTGTTTTCATGCTCTTCACTAAATTATGATTATTGTTATTATTACTGATACAATGCATTACTATAATTATTAGATTCAAAATTGTATAGAAAACAACACACAGACACACACTGGGATCAGGAAGAGCAAACCAAGTAAGACAGAGCATTAGCATGTACAGAGAAGTACAACACAACACGGACTGAATGCACACAGAGAGAAAAGAGCAAGAGGTGTGTGCACACAGCAGTGTCTCAGTAGGTGTCTCTTGGACCTTGTAATAAAAATTTCAAAAGTTAAAGAACACCTGGACATGAAAACCGCACCAGCTCACACAGAGGTGAAGACGAAGAAGAAAATGTGTGTGTGCATGTTCTATTTATAGGCCCGCCCACAGGTGCTAGAAATAACTGGTGCTTCTAACCCAAGCTCCATTAAAGAGACAGCAGTTTTGCAAACGCAAGACAAGTTTGTTTTTTTAGCAGGAAACATGGAGATGAGAGGGTTCAAATCTGACTGTGTTCTGTAAAAGGAATATCTGAGGAATATGTCTGTGTTCAGTATGAAGGTGAGAGGTGATGAACTTAGCTTAGCATTAAGACTGGAACCAAGTGGAAAATCAAACCTGTCATAATTTTCAATTTGTACTTGAGTTATGTGCTTGAATGATTTTTGCATTCAACCAAAAAGTCTCAGTAAGGTTAATGATGAACCTCCAAAACCAAACAGTACTGTAGTTTAAACTTTTCCAGTTCAAGTTAATAAGTCACATGTGAGTTAAAACAGGGGAAACGATAGAATGAAAAGTGGACAAGGACAGGTCGGCTCAGCAGTGCAATAAGAGCAACGTCATGAAGGATATAATGTAAGAAAAAGAGAGATAAATAAATTCAATTAAAGTTAAAGAGCTCAATATATAAAAAATATAATGCAATAAAATAGATGTTACAGGATGCAAAAGTAAAACCAAAGTCATAAGCACATACTGTATCGTAAATCATAAAAAACAATGTCAGAGGTGAGTAAACAAACAGGCAGGTAACAGATATGCAGAGGATTTTTGCACGTGGGCTGAATTATGAGTTTGGAAACCTGATGGCCCGGTGATAAAAGCTGTTATAAAGTCTGGTCGTACGTGCAGCCCTAATCCTGCACCGTCTGCCAGAGGGTAACAGACAGAACAGTCTGCACGCTGGATGTCTGTGGCCTTTAATGATGCACCCATACTGGACACTAGTGGGATTCGCCCACACTGTAATAATATTTCATTTAAAGTACAAAAGACAAAAAGAACAAAAAGAGCCTCTTACTTGGACACATACAGCCCCTCCATATGATGTCAGGAGATTACTCTACAGTGCACGTGTCAAAGCAGCTTCATCGTACATTTTAAAATTCTGACTCAGGCAGGACAGATAGTGAGACTTTTAGTTTTTGAGGTGAAGCTTTCCAAACTCTCCACCGAGCAGAAGCTTTCCGCCTTCACCACTAGATGCTTCCCACAGTGGTGATTAAGAATTACAGACCACAGCCACTGTTAAAACACTGGGATGTTTTATTCCTGTGTGTGTGTGTGTGTGTGTGTGTGTGTGTGTGTGTGTGTGTGTGTGTGTGTGTGTGTGTGTGTGTGCGCGTACGTCTTATTTTGTGAAACATAATTGCTGAATCTCTTTAGGCCTCCAGGCTACGTGGACGAGTGGGGGACGATGAGATAAAGAATTACCTATAATGAATCATGATGGTGGCTTTAATTTCATGAAGCAACGTTGAATTATCAGTGAGTGACAGCTGTGTGTGATCCAGACATACACATACACACACACACACACACACACACACACACACACACACACACACACACACACACACACACACACACACACACACAACACACACACACACACACACACACACACACACACACACACACGTTTATACTTCTATCTTAGTGAGGACCCTCATAGACACAATACAGTGCCTAGCCCCTTACCCTAACTTTAACCATCCAAACTAAATGCCTAACCTGAACCTAAACTTGATTCTAACCCTAAAAAACAAATCTTAACCCTCAAACAACCCGTTGAAACAGTGAGGACCTCCCTTTCTAAAAATGTCCTCACTCTGTGGGGTCAATGCTTAAAATGGTCCTCACAAAGATATAATAAAGATATAAGTACAGGAACACACACACACACACACAGAGGGGTAATTTATTTCCATGTAGGCTGATGAGGGGGGGGGCCAAGCCTTCAGTTCTGCACATGATTACTGGACCAGTCATGTTCCTCCTCTCATCAGCCTTTCAAACAGCCGTATTTCATCCCAGTAATGACCCAGCTCCCCACCCACATGCTATATAATTTGCATGGTGTTCATCTATCGCATGTTTCTGCTCCTGCATCTTCTGAGTGGCAGCCTGTGCAACGCAGAACAAAAATCATATGCACCGAGCGAGCTTTCGAACAACAGTGAGCCTTCCTCCTCCTCTCTGGGCACACGGGCTATAAATAGAAAGTGCTCTCTCACTCTCTCACTCTCTCATTCTGTCCTTCCTTGCTCTCTCTCTCTCTCTCCCCTCTCTTCTCCCCCCTCTCTCTCTCTCTCACCCTTTAAGTCACTCTCTCTGTGGCAGTGGAATTGTTTCTGGCGTTTCAATGTGTGTGATTAGGAGATATGAAAAGGGTTGAAATGGGCTTTGATAGATGTCTTCCTCTCTCTAACACTCTCTCTCTCTCACAGACACAGAAGACAGACACACACACACACAGCTACTGCATGCAAACTCCCCTTTACGCAGTGTTTGACTAACTTTATACTATTTTCATGTGTCTGAAACATTATTATACAAAACTGAGGATAGATATGAGGCATCGCCATGGACTGTATATAAAGGACGTGTCTCCACTTCCTCTCACTATCTAGAAACAACGCCAAAATATCCCAGATTGGAACGCTGCCATCTTGCGCCGATGACGCCATTTGGAGCCAGAATCTAGTTTGGTCCGTGTCCCATCTGCTAACATTGAGAAGGTGGGGTTAATGACCTCTACTGCAGCAAGCCACCAGAGGGCGATTGAGATGCTCTGACTTTACTTTTAGGGAGCTGCCATGTTCATCTTTAGATGCAGACTATGGTAGCAGCTCAGAATTGTACCATCGTTTACCTAATCATGGCCACACAAAGGTCTGGTCTCAATCACAATGTTGCTGAATTATTAGATAAAAGATAATCTATGGCTGCTTGTGTCAGACAAGATTTAAAAGGGATAGTTTGACCTTTTAGGAAATGCACCTTCGGAGTTTTATGAGAAGATCTGTAAAAAACATATTTGTGAGTTAAATATGAATCTAAACTGGAAACAGGAGCAAACAGCTTCACTGGCTCCATCAGAAGGTAAAAATAAATCCTTCAAAACTGAACCCAGATGAAAAACAGGCCTTTAAAGTTGCTTTTTAATTCATTTACGTTTATCACAAACAGAATAATTTCAATAAATTAGGTCTCTACTTAACTTCACTGCAAAAAAAGACACAAAATTAGCAACGCTGTGAGCAGAATTGTTTTTGCCGCTGCATGTAAATCAATAGGACATTAATTTTGAGAAACCAGCCTCATTACAATAAACAAATAAGAGCTTATAGCAATGCAAATCTCCAGCCACGCATCATGGAGTACAGCAAGAGTTTGTTCTGACTAAACATCACAGCTGATGTGACCTTGCTCTCTGGTTTAGGGTGAAATCAGATCCGGTCACTTTTCAAACGTGCTGCTTTGTGATGAATTGTGTGCTCGATGTCCAGCATTAAAATAAATCCAAGTGTTTTGAATTATCTTTAATGTGTTATTATCACTAACTTAAAAGTGCACATTGAGAAAGGGCCGCGGTGCAGTGACTGTTTATCATGCAAACCTGCTTTACCAGCCACTACACTGCTGCATTCACTCTGTTTTTGTCATGTAAAATGTATGTGTTGGAGAGACAGATGGTGGGAAGGGTAACAGATGGGAAAATGACCTCTACAGAGAAAAGAAAAAACACGGATGAACCAGAATCTACACTTAGTTGCCATTTCAATATGTATCATGAAAAAACTACACTGAGAAATATGTCTAATATTTGGTCCCTCCAATTTACAGGTTATAATCTAATTAATATTAACTTTACCTTAATTAAAACTAGAAAGACGTATCAATGCAGTTTAACGACACCATAAACTATGCTAACTAAAGTTAATTAACACTTGTATGAAAGCAATCACCACAACGGTATTTAAATTTCGTCGGACCACAGTACTGCGTACATAGGTTAATAGTAATAAATCCATCACAACATGGAAGTCTAAACCATGCACAACAAATATAGTCATTTTCCTCTTTGTGAGTTGGCGAGGCTTTGTAAAAAACACTAGAATGATTGCATAAATAAATACCATCTAGAACAACAAGACTATCCTCGCTTTCTTCGGGTTTTGAAGAATCTCCATCGATATAGGGTATTTCCGGATCAATACTATAAGGTTCTTTTAAATATTCAATATCTACTATTTTAATTACAGGTTCTTTTTGTTCACTCATTGGAATTTATCTCTTTTGCTTATGTGCCATTATTAAAATAGTATATTTAGTACAAAGTATTGTTTCTCTAAATAGAGATTTAATCAGTGTTCCACCTCTAGCAGTCATATGGCAATAACAATCGAATAATAGTTTTACCTTCGTTGGCTTTATGTTCGTGAACATCTGCCTCCCGGTTTTAGAAAGTGTTCCGGTTCCAAAAAATAGGCAGGTAAGCAATTATTAAGTTGCTTACCTGCTCACTAAGCGAGGGGCTTAAGAAAAGCCTACACAGTAAAAATAATACCAAGTCTCCTGAAATTGGTAATAACAATGCGTCCCATGCATGATTACCTTCTTTGTCATACTTAACGTCATCTGAGACAACAGAGTAGTCAGGGTTTGTATTCAATAATTTCCCGGCATTAATCATGAACACCAGCAAGATGCATCCCAGTGTGTTGAGAACTTGTGGTACGTAGTTTGTGAATCTTGCCCCTCCATAAAGACCTTACATTAAGGGAAATATGGTAGGATCAACTATAAATTCATTGGCTAGACTAAGGATGTGAGAAAACTCACAATTGAGTTAAAAATTATCAAAAAAATGATTTGGCATGTAACAAGAAAAATAATCCAGTAGCATAGTCAGTAGCGATGTTGATCTTAGATATTGACCTTGTGGTCGTGTCTGTCTTCCGGTTTTAGAAAGTGTTCGAGTCGGGTTCCAAAAAAAGCAGGTAAACAATGCTTACGTTGCTTACCTGTCCATGAATAGGAGTGGTTAAGGAATAGGAAGTAGTCAAGTAAACCTAATAGTCAATAACAGTCAACATAAACCCATACCCCATATACTAGTTTCCAACAATGCGTACCGTGCATGATGACGTTTTTTCCGTTCTTAACGTCATCGTACTTAATGCCATCTGAAACAACAGGGTAGTCATTGTTGGCACTCAGTGGTTGCACTGCACTGGTGACGAACACCAGCATAATGCAGCCCAGTGTGTAGAATAGTTTTGCACTGACGTTTGTGAATCTTGCACAGATTGTATCTACTATTTTCATAATATCCTCCCATAAAGACCTTGTTCGTTAAAAGGTATCTGACAGGAATGGCACTTACTTAAACTCCAAAGACAAAAATTTCTCTTGTTTGTCATCCCCGCGCAGGCGGGGATCCCGTGAATATAATGTGTCTTGTCTAACTGGATTCCCGCCTGCGCGGGAAAGACGGGCTTAAGTAAGTGCCATTCGTATCTGACAGGATCAAATATAAGGTTATTGACCAGACTAAAAATGTGAGAAAACTCACAATTGGGTTAAAGATCATCGAAAAAATATTGTGGCCTGTAGCAAGATTAATGGTTCAGGAGCGACACTTGGGCTGTTGCGATCAGTCTCTTGAAAATTAAATTCGGTGTTGAACAGATTTTTGCCTACCAGCACTATGTTACCCATGCGGTTCGGCAAGCGATAACCGATTTCGGCATCCAGCACCACAAAGTCATCCTTGCCGGGTTCCAACATTTGCATTCTACTGGCGACTATGCCTTGTTGCTGGATGAAGGTGGTGTTGAAACCGGCGCTGAAGCCCGATGGGTGAAAATATTCAGCACCTAATTCAAGGCGATAGGTATCTAATTCAGTGAACGTCCCAAGAGCGGCGTTAAACAGATCGCGTTTTAACTTCTCTGCCTGAAATTCAGCATGCGTGGCCCAACGATCATCCGGCGTCCAGTAGAGGTAAGCACGGTAGAGCTGTTCTTCAAAATCTTCTTCGACGACGCTCACCGCAGGAGGGTTCAGTAGATTCAGGGAGAGAATGGCCAGATCTCGCTGAGAGAACTCAAAGCCGGCAAATAAATCGTCGCTAAATTCATGATCGATCCCAATGCCGTAACGCCAGCTTTCGGTTGCTGTGGCATCGCTGAAGAATTGGTTAAAACCAGCGACTTGGGTCGGTTCCAGGGTTTGTGAGCCGATCAGTGATCTGGTCACCGTTTTGAATGCGCCCGCACGTATTATCGTCGATGGCATCGGTGTCCAGCTCATGCCAAATTTTGGATTCAGTTGATTTCTATCAACGATGGCTCCGCGAAGGCGATCATAGCTCAGACCCAGGGTCAGCAGCCATTCGTCATTGGGAAGATAGGTCGAATAAAGATAAGCATTCCGATCGGTGACAGTGCTTTCATCAATGGTGGGCGAAAACGCGAATGCACCGAGGCTTGAGATCCGTTGCTGATCGTCAGACTTAATATGGCCCAGGCCAGAGATGACCTTCCATCGTTCGGTCTGCCACAGGTGCTGGATCTCGCCGGAAAGGGCATGTCTATCGAAAGCGATTTCTATTATCCCCGGTACCCGTAGCGTCGCTTCAACAATGCTCTTGTTGATATTAATCAGGATGTCATGCTGTCGATTGAACTGGTGACGCAAACCGATGCGATAGCTATTGTTGTCCTCATCTTGTCGTATGAGACGAGAGAAGCTGTCTTGATCAAAGAAAAGGCCAAGGTCTCCTTGTTCAAGATCACGTGTGCGTACCTCTGCTTGTATTGATGTGTTGACGAAGGGTTGATATTGCAAGAAGACATTGGCAATGTCTCTGTTATTGTCGTTATTTTCACGGAACCCGTCCGTGTCGTAATGAAAATAACCGATACTCGCAGCCGCACGTTGCCAAATGGCAGAGCCGGTCACATCATAACCGCGAGTGTTATTACCACCCATGACACCATTCGTTTGTAAGGAGTATCCATTACGAGTAAAGACAGGGTTAAACTCATTGAAGGAGAGGTCTGCTGGGCCAGCACCTTCGAGTATAAATAGATCGGCCTCAGCTAATTGCGGCTGGATAGGTGTCGCATTCAATGGTTGTCGCATTTGCGACTGAAGCAATTCACTGACTCGTGCAATTTCATGACGTGGCAGTGCTGCATAGGTATCTGCTAATAAACGGTGTGCAGAATAATTACCTGGGTCTAAATTGACTGACTTCCATCCTTCTGTAAGCGCAAGTTGATCAAAGCCCAAATCTTTATAGGTACGAGCAAGTCCGGCACTTCTTGAGGCAAGATCCTGATCTAAAAGAAATTCCGAACGGTATACTGCCCGATTATCGTTTTTATCGATGGCTTGTTGCAGATCGTGTAGCGCTTCAACAGGTCTATTTTCTGTCTGTTTTTTTATGGCATGATAAAACCAGGGAGTCGGATCATTAGGGTCTAACATTTTTGCTATGCAGAACTGTTGGTCGGCAAGGTCATTAGAGTTACCCGTATCTTCAGAACATCCTTCTTGCCTAGCAACAGTGGATGATGTTCTGTTTTCTTCAAAAAATGTTTTCCCCAGATAACTGCGAATCAGTGAATTCGTTGGATCCAATAACGCGGCAATTTCTATATCATGCCGTCCCTCGTGCAGTTGGTTGAGTCTGATCTTTGCTAACCCGAGTCCAAATCGGGGTAATGGATCTTCCGATGCAAATAGGATGGCACATTGAAATTCCAATATCGCTTTACGAGTATTCATTTGAGCGAGCTCAGTGAAACCCCTTACTGTTAGTGTCCTCGCGATAAAATTGGGCGGATTCTTTATAGACTGTGACTCGCAGGTATTCAGGTCAAATTTTATTGGTGCTTGTTGAACCGCAGCAACAGAACCTTTGATGTCACCATGCGCCAGACGGAGTTCGGCGATACGTGCCCAACTTAAAACATCCTTGTTGTCGGTGTTCTCTAAGGTTTCCAATGCCTGCTTTAATTGTAAATTTGCCTGGTAGACATAGGAAAGTACCAGGCGCCTCGTTGGTGTAGTTTCAAGATTTCTTATCCATATGGGATCACTGATTATTTCATTACTGTTTCCTTCTGCGACTTTAATGATGGTGTCTAGAATTAATTTATGATCTTCATTCGTTGAATAATTGAGTATTTTTTTAGCTTCATCGATACGGCCAGCTACCAATAGATGACTCGCAGCTTCTATTTCGGTCGTTCCGGAGAGTGGTGGATAATAAAGTGCCCAATCAACCCGATCACGAGATTTTATTTTGATCTGCTCGACTTTCTTGGGGGCCTGGTTTTCTTTTGCGTACCCTGTCTCATTGGCAAACACGTCGAGATCGGCGCGTTTATTATTGTGTTGATATAACATGCGAACATGTCCTTCAAAGACATGGACCGAGATTTCTTTTGTAGTTTCGCATGCCTGTACCAGGAATTCTGTTCCCTCAACACCGGCGGTGACGTACGGCGTTCGGACATCGAGTTTATTAGGTTTCCGTGTAAACGCATGGATCGCACCACAAATAAGTTCGACAAACGATTTCTTAGCATTTTCTACAATGGGTTGTTTATATCCACCCATACGTAATTCCGTATTTTGATCGAGCCGAATTTTTACCCCGGTAACAATAATTCGAATTGCGGCACGGCTGTTTGCGCCGGTAGAGAGTGTTATTTTGCCTGGACAGATAACGTCATTGACTGACATTGAAAGACTGTTTTTGGGACTGTTGTCTTTGGAATTTTCTTGATCTGGGATATCTTTAGCTGAGACATCTTTTTTAAGTATGAGAGTGCCTTGAACCGAGACAACTTCTGCAACCGGGGTTTCCCCTAATGGGCAAGTTTTTTCAGTCTCAGCAGTGCTCACTTGCGAAAATGCAAATGCATTAAGGGCT
Source organism: Gammaproteobacteria bacterium (assembly GCA_965250225.1). Classification (GTDB taxonomy): domain Bacteria; phylum Pseudomonadota; class Gammaproteobacteria; order Eutrophobiales; family Eutrophobiaceae; genus CBDEUK01. The sequence continues at coordinate 95,503 of CBDFNQ010000034.1, read as the reverse complement.
AACAGGAATGTAATGGCATTCCATCCATTTATTTGTTTCATGCCCACCCCTTCCATTAACCGATATGCAGGTCAGTTTACATCATTGGCATTATCAAATTAGTTATGTGCTAACCAGTCAGCTGTGATTGGAAATTCGGGGAACAGCTCGTTATTTTTATCGAGATATAATTTGTTGATCCATCAAATGTAAATCCTTATTAATATTGCCGAATACCTATTCCAGCTCCTTAGCAGCGTTTCCTAATATATTATAGATAATTTTAAATGATGCCGCACAACCAGATTTTATTGCCCTATTGCTTCATCGCACTTTCCACGTATTTCAATTATTTGGATCCGTTTACTTAGACCCCTGAGTGTAAATAAGCCGCAGGGTTTTAGCAAGAATTGACCGGCATTTTCCACGGCGGATTGGGATGCGAGGATCTGGGTGTTTAACTCTTTATTCAGTTGTTCTATACGCGATGCTATATGAACCGTATCACCAGTGGCCTTATAAAAATAACGGTCACCAACTCGGACAAAATTTAATGTAAATTCGCCGGCATGCAGGCCGATCCGTGTGTGAATAGGTATATCTAATGTACTCTTAAAATGTTCAAGTGCGGCCATTATGTCGATAGCGGCTGTACAGGCTTGTGAGCAGGCAGAAGAAGACTCTCGATTATTTGCTTGCCATACCGACATAGTTCCGTCCCCAGCGATATCCAATAGTAGACCGTCATGTTGCTTTACTAGATTTGCGATGATTTCGTAATAAGCAGTTATGAGTGTTTCGAAGTTTTTTGGTCCAAGCTTCTCTGCTAGAACTGTGGAATCTTTCATATCAGTGGCAAGACAGACACCATAAACAAAACCGGTTGGAGGTGGTGAATTGATCGATTGATCAATTTCGCTCTCCGGTACGTAGTAGCTTGTTATACGTTGTAAGGTCTGCCGGCGTATTCTTTCATAGTGATAATGCAGTAAGCTACCCAAAAGGATCGCCAGTGGGGCCTGAATTAATGTAGGGCTAATGATGGGTAGCACAAGGTAATGGTGAATAAAGACGATATAGGCGATCATCGTATAGGCACAAGCGGCTAAAACACCGAAACTGATCGCGGCTAGTGGGGCGAACATCCGGCCAAGGAAACCTAGTGTTATACCAAAGCAAGAGACAATTAAAAGTGTGTAGAACACGTTAGGTCTACGTAAAGATATCTCCGTGAGTAAATTTGCAAAGGCGGTGGCTTGTATCTCGACACCAGCAAGACCCAAACCATCGTTGCCTAGATAGACGGTGTGGTATCTATCAGGTATGGATGGGTGGCCGTATCCCGCCTGCCCAATAAAAACAACTTTCCCGGCGAAATCAATATTTTTGCAGAATTCATCTCGAAGTTCAGGTTTAAGGATTGACTGGTACGAACGACACGGGATAGTTCGTGGTGGACCGTAGAAATTTAGTATTTTATCGTAAGGAAGAGCGAAGGCTTTCATTGGAACTTGTTTTTTTGTTTTCTCATTATTGTTATGGCTACTGTAAAGTTGCAATGCAACTACAGGTAGGTTTGCAATCTTTTTTTGACAGTCGTTCTCTCCATTAATATAGTTCCGGTGACATTGATAAGTCCAGAATGTATTAAGACGACCCAAGGTTGGATGTGGCAGTACAAACGGTGCGGTCGCAGCGGCTGCCTCAGATAGTTCGTCGAATGGTGTGAGGGTCCGGGTAAATGCAAACCCGCTATCGTCTGTACGAAAACCCTCCAGCTCATTTTTTTCTAATAGAATAACGCTACCAAAATCTTTCACAGTATTTATGAAAGCATTATCGGCATTGCTGCCCACAGGAATTTCGGAACAGATTTCTTTTGGGTGCACAGCCTTTGGATGGGGTTCAAGAAAGGCAATGTCGTAGACGACGGTAGTAGCACCAGCGGCCTTAAGTTTTTTTAATACGCAAGCATGCACTGAACGTGGCCAGTGTTTTATCGCATCAGGTAAGTTAAGTTGGGCCGCAGTATTGCCATCAAAATAGACCATTGCCACTTGTGGGGGAGGTGTAATCGGACCACGCAATTTATACAGCAGAGCTGTTCCGATATTTTGTTCTATTCGGTTACCGATAGAACTACTAACAGCTACACAGCCAATCAATGCTGTTATCAATCCAATCCAGATCTTGGTCATCTTGAACAAGTTTTCATTCTGTCTTTTATCTAACTTAGGCTGATATTTAGAATGCTATCCTAACATACGTATATATCGTCAAAACCTTTTGAACAGAAAACCTCCTGATTTAAGAGACACATTTGCTCATTTTGCCACATTTCATTGACGCGTGTGGTCAGGCTCCGGAATTTATCACTGGCTATTACTTTTCATCAAATCGAACTGACAATGTTTAAAATAAATCTGCCTCCCTTTAAAAATGCCTCCCATTCTTGATATTTATCTACAGAGGTTTATATTCAACTGACGGTAACGAACAAGGACACCAGCATGAACGATACAAATGAAAATGAACTAATTAAAAAAACTATTCAGTCCTATATCAATGGAGCAAAATCTGGAAAGGGTGATGATATGAAACCTGCGTTCCATGCAGACGCGACGATCTTTGGATATATAGGCCCTGACTTATTTGCCGGACCAATACAAATACTTTTTGACTGGAACGATGAAAATGGCCCGGCCACTGAACTCGAAGCAAAAATAACCAGTATTGATATAGAGGGTACGGTCGCAACCGCTCGCCTTGAACTTGATAACTGGACGGGTCATAAATTCACTGATTTATTTACACTGCTTAAATTTGAAGGCACATGGAAAATCATGAATAAAGTATTTCATCTCCATGCTTAGCTTATTTTTCCCTTATATCTATAGTCAGTCATCAAAAAATGAAAACACAGATTTTTTCAAGTACTGACCCAATGATTTAGTCGTTTGCCCCCAATTATTCCTTTTTCTTCAGGATCTTTTTTCATTGGTATCCCACAATTTTGGCATGATTTACTCGTAAGGATCTTCGTCTAAAGTATTCAGCTTATATCAATGTACTAATACAGACCCAAACCCTTCAACTGCTGCGTCAAATTTAGATAGAGACCCTTGGTGATAAAATAAAACCATATACTGAAACCAACAATAATGATCGTCAGAATGATTTTGGTGATCCTATTGTACTGAGGATGTAACCACACCAAAGGCAAGGCAAGTGGGCCAACAAAAAGTAAAGCGATAACAACACCAGTCGTTGAAAAATACCATTTTGTGTTTTCTGAATGTGACCCGTCAAGAAACTCATTACAAAAACGGCACTTTATAGCCTCATCTTGTATCTCTTCTGCACAGAAAGGACATTTCTTCATAATCCTTAACATAGCACCTATTTTGTACGGATCAATAGATCTATAAATCATTCCGTACTTAAATCTTTACAAATATCTTTAACCAAACATCTTCACATATTAGTGCATTGGACTTCCCAAAGTTTGCTAGATACCTAATATCTTAGTAGAGATTTAATGGAAGTGATGAAACCTTAAGTGGTGGCGGTAAGAAGGATAATGAAAGCCATAGTAAAACGGATGGCCATAACCATAATGGAAACCATAATATGGATAGAAATGACCATAGTAATACGGATCGCTGTATTGGGCGGTTCGGTATTCAGGCCACATGTAATATTCTTTCGCGCTGACAAGTGGATAGGTATAGGGATGCTCGTCTATCCTCCTGACAAACTCAGTCTCTATTGTTCCAAAGATAGTTAGGTAACGATCCTTGCTGTAATGCTCCGGATCCAGAAATCCATTTATTCTTGCGATAAACCGGCCTTCATAATTGTCACTTGAACTGGGTTCTCCATAACTATCAAGTGGCCCTGCCAGGATTTCAATCCATGTTGAGTCATGTTTGTTTTCAACAGAAATAATCTTTCCTCCCCAACGCACATTCTGGTTCTGGAAGGTTTTAATATTTTGTTTTACCTGTAGGAAATCCGGGTCCGGGTCAGGTGGGCTCTGAATTAATATCGGTACCTGGCTTGCACAACCACACAGCACCATTAGTACCAGATACATTACGAAACGTGTGGTCATGATCATCACCCGATATTGCTTACTTACATAATACATCTGAGACAGGACTTTTGACTATTCGTTCATGTGTGAAATGGTCATGAATCACAAGGAAATAATGTTAAATTTGTTATTGATTAATTATAACTATTAGTTATAATTAATCCCATGTATACAGTGACGTATCGTAAGGAAGCAATAAAGTATCTCAGGAAGATGACTAAAAAGGATGCCAACCGGTTTCTTTCGGCCTTCGAAAAGATCGCAAAAAAAGGACTCAATATCAAGCATTTCAAGCAAATAAAAAACGGTTATCGATTAAGGATCGGCGATTACCGTGCCTTATACAGTATTCATGAAAATGAGCTAATCATTGAAATCGTAAAAATTGGCTCTCGTGGAGATATATACAAATGAGTCACCAAATCATCAAAAAATCAGGCAAACCCGAATACGCCGTCCTTCCTTATAAGGAATATGAAAAACTCTTAGAGCTTGCCGAAGATGCTGAAGATATAAAAGCCTTGGTGAAGGCAGCAAAGAATGATGATGAGCGCTTGCCACATGCGTTCGTCAAAAAATTAATCAATTCCGAACAACCCTTACCTGTCTGGAGAAAATACCGCGACCTCAGTCAACAGGAGCTGGCTGATAAATCAGGTGTGACTCAGGCCTATATCGCACAAATCGAAACCGGTAAAAAAGAAGGCGGCGTGAAAACTCTGAAAAAACTTGCTAACGCATTATCCATCAGCCTGGATGATCTGGTGACAGAATAAATAAACAACACCATCCATCATGTAATAGTCATACCTGACTCTACATATCAGGTTTCAAAACGTAGTCACAACTCACCAGAGTCTTGATCTTTCCCTACAGAGGCCTATATTTAGCAACAGTTACAAAAAAGGAAACACGGATGATGGAAGAAGGAATTAAAGCAAATCTATACCCATGTGCTCACTGTGGGGAATCAGGCACCTGCACAAATGGTAAGGATGGCGCAAGCTGTGCATCCTGTGTTAAGCGAAACGAAATTTCGTTCCTGTTCAGATTAAAAACACACAACGGCCTATCATGCGGCGCCTGTGGTGGCATCGGCCTAGCCGAACCCCTGACGGAAAGATTAAACAAACGAATGCGACCCGTACTCGCAATCGTCACAGTAGTCATACTGTTTGCACTAATCTTTTTTTCATTACTAACTAACAACCAATACTTTACAACAATACTCGCATTCGCCGGAACACTCATTGGTACTATCACTGGTTATTATTTTTCATTGAATAGAACCGGTAATGTTTAAAATAAATCTGTCCCATTTTACTGTTTTCTTGATCTTTCCCTACAGAGGTTTATATTGGAAAAACGTTAACAAAAAGGATTTTTATTATGGTAAATCATATCTTTGGTGGACATTGGACGGAAATAAAACTCAATTGTATTACAAGACTACTTAGAATTTATTACAACAGCATTCAAAAACCAACCTTTTAAAAAGATATATATTGATGCTTTCGCAGGCACTGGGGATCGTCAACAAATTATCCCTTCTTCTCCACTATTTAATGAAGAGGAAAAAATTGAAACATATAAAGGTTCAGCCAAAATTGCACTATCTACAACAATTCCATTCGATCAATACATATTTATAGAAAACAATAAGAAGAGAGTTGAAAAATTAACTGAAGTATCTAAAGAATACCCTGATAGATATTGTCAAATCCATGAGGGTGATGCGAACACAGAAATCATAAAAATATATACGTCAATTGATTGGAATAAAAATCGTGGGCTTCTATTTTTAGATCCATATGGATTAGATGTAAATTGGCAAACACTTGAAACTATATGTAATACAAAAAAAATTGATGTATGGTATTTATTTTCATTATCTGGTTTATACCGACAAGTTGCGATTGAATTCGATTCAATTGAGCAATATAAAATCGACAAAATTAATTCTATTCTAGGGACTGAAGAATGGCAAAATATATTTTACGAAGACCAACGCGCTGGAGATACGAAAGATATGTTTGAAGAAGTTGAAAAATTAGAGAGAACGGCTTCTGTAAAAGAGTTAGAGAATTATATTAAATTAAGACTAGATAGTATTTTCCCGTATGTAAGCAACCCATTTCGCCTTCCCAAACAGAGGGCGCAACTGTATTCGTTTTTCTTGTGTGTATCTAACCCTAACTACAAAGCAATTGCTTTGGCAAAGAAAGTATCAAATTTCATACTGAACAAACATTAACTGAAGGATACTCGTCCCATCTTTTACCCGCTAACGATCTACCATTAGCTTTTTTATTTCTTTTTATACCATCTGCACCCCATGTCCCCCATTGCTTGAAGAAAAACGAAATTCCTTGATGAGCACATTGATTTTTAATTGACTTAACCCAGCGCTCTTCCATTGGCCTAGCTTTAGATCCAGACTCACCACCAACTATAACCCAGTGAATATCAGTTAAATCAACTATGAGTCTTTTCCAATATGAAATGAGCCTGAACGAGGGGCGACTTTCCAACATCAAATGAGCCTGAAATAACATTTAAAGTCGTTCATGATCACAGGATGAAAACGATCATGAAACTTGAACAACTCACGACCATTGACACCGTCCGTCAATTTCTCGAAGGCACTCAGGCAGTGGCCTTTTGTGTCGCCAACAGCAAACAAGACCGCTATCGGTGGGTACAAAAGACCTTGGTGGCATTTCGCTATTTCTCACTGGGCAAAGCAGAAAAAGGTCTCATCACACGTTACCTGATGAAAGTCACCGGCTACTCCCATGCGCAGGTGAAACGTCTCATTGGGCAATACATCAAGAATGGCAGGATCACGATAAAGACTGCTCGTCGCAATGGCTTCAAACCAAAGTACAGCAAGGCCGATATCCGTTTACTCGCCGAGATGGATGAACGTCATCAGCAACCCAGTGGCCCGGTGATAAAGAAACTCTGTGAACGCGCCTATGAGCGTTTTGAGGAAGCGAACTATGAGCGTCTGGCGGGCATATCCGTATCACATCTTTATAACTTGCGTCAGAGTACGACTTACCAACGACAACGTTGTGTCTTGACGAAAACCCGTCCCAAGGCAGCCAAAATTGGTCTACGGCGAAAACCCTGTCCGAATGATCAACCGGGCTATATTCGCATTGATTCCGTGCATCAGGGCGATCAGGACAGGCGCAAAGGGGTTTATCACATCAATGCCGTTGATGAGGTTACGCAGTTTCAGATCATTGTCACGGTAGAACGAATAAGTGAACGCTACATGCTGCCGGCATTAGAGCAATTATTGGCGGCCTTCCCGTTCAAGATACAGGGCTTTCACACCGATAATGGCGGTGAATACATCAACTATACCGTGGCTCAATTACTCGAGAAACTCCGTATTGAATTCACTAAATCAAGACCTCGGCACAGTAACGATAATGCCCTGGCTGAGAGCAAGAATGGCTCGGTCGTGCGTAAACTCTATGGCTATATGCACATCCCGCAGCAGTATGCCGATGACTTTGCCAGGCTCAATCAAGGCGAGGTCTATCGCTACGTTAATTTTCATCGACCTTGTTATTTTCCCTCTACCATCACCGACAAGAAAGGCAAAGAGCGGAAACGTTATCGCTATGAAGACATGATGACACCCTATGAAAAGTTTCGCTCAGCACAAAGACCCAGTCAGTATTTGAAACAAGGGATCACCTTCAAACAACTGGATGCATTTGCTAACGAAATGAATGACAATGAAGCGGCTGAACAATTGAACTCAGCTAAAAACCAACTCTTTAAACAACTTCATGTGCGACTAAAACTCAGGGCTTGATGATGAAATATAACCCCTCTCTACAGGCTCATTTCTGGATTGGAATATACTCTATGCCTATATCTTCTAGTAATGGCTCTACAGAAAGAAATCGGATTCGTGCATCTATTTCACGAAGATAATCAATTCTAGGCAATCCATGCTCTTTATTTTCCACACTAACTCCAAGCCAAGCATTGTCAGGAACGACTCTGTTAATAAAATAATCTCTCATTCTTGAAGCTCTTTTAGTCAAGATTTGATAAGCGTGTTGAGGTGTACTTTCAATAACTTCAAATACTTGATTTAAAAACTCAAACGGAATTGATTTATGAAATAAATCAGACATTGAATTTACAAAGTAGACAGTTGGTTTTTTTCTTTTAAGAGGTTGTGATAGCCGTTCTGGCAACACTGAAAGACTAAAACCATTTTCATAACCATTAGCTCTCATAGCTTGCAGTCTTTTAGACATAGTTTCTGCATAACAATTTTTACAGCCAGATGAGATTTTTGTGCATCCAGTAGTTGGATTCCAAGTTTGTTCAGTCCATTCAATTTTCGATGATGTAGTCATTACAGTTCCTTGGAATACATATATTAGTTTAAATATTATTTAGTATGTAAAGAATAGCAATTATTGGAGAACAATAGGATAATTATATTCATCCAATAACTAATTGATAAATATACTATTAATAGTATTGAGCCACTCAGCTGGATGCAAGACGAGGCGAGAAGTTATCGTAATAGGCCGGAGTTTACGATTAGTAAATGAGGACCTTTGCGATAGCTTTTTAACGAAGTATGGCACCGCCTGAGGCGGTTCAACTAGACGGGTGAAGGCAAGTCGGAACTACCCATAAGATACTCATCTACACCTGCCGCAGCACTCCTCCCCTCGGCTATCGCCCAGACAATCAAGCTCTGTCCTCTCTGCATATCACCCGCTGTAAACACACCTTAAAAAGATATAAAGGTGCCGGAGTGATTTAATTTTGACCAGTTGATGCCTTTGGTCTTCCACGTTTATCGAAACCTATCTGCCTTTGTAATGTTATCTCAATCGATTCCTTGAAACGCTCATTGCCCAAGGGGTAATTGTAATAGAAGGCATGGTTGATCGTGTGAATATCCTCATCAGATAAATCCACTCGAAAGAATTCACGGTACACATAGTGTCTCTGCTCATTATCAGTCCCCAATGCAAGATACAATTCATGATCTTGTATCAGGCCATTCGCCTTTCCCCATGCATGATAAGCATAACTACTCCATTGATATTCATCTGGCATATTAGTCATCCCTGCACGGACAGGATTCATTTCAATGTATCGATAACAATGAAACAGATAATGATCGACATCAATCAAACTGGATTTATGCCGTCCTTCCCAAAGTGTGCCACTGCGCCGATAGGTCTTATTGATATACATAACGTAATTCTTGCCAATTAACGACATGGCGTTGGATATCCCCGTTTCATCCGTTGGTGTTAATAACAAGTACACATGATTCGTCATTAACACATACGCGTGACATTGAATACGATAACGAGCAAAAGCCTCTTTCAAGCACTGCAAGTAATAGCGATAATCATCGACCTGAAAGAAACACGGCTCTCGATTATTACCGCGTTGAACGATATGAGCTGGAATACCTGGAAGATACATCCGTGGTCGACGTGACATCGCAGCAAGCTCCTTTTGCTATATAGAGGAAGTGTTTACTCTAAACAGTTTTGAAATAATTTACAATTGCAGAAAAAAAACGATGTGCAGGAAGCACGAATGTCGCGAGTGAAAAGAAACATGAGCGCGACCACGCTGACAGACATCTGGTTAAAATTAAATCACTCCGGCACCTTTTGCTCTCTTCCATCACGGCATAAGCACACACATCAATGGCAAAAATCCCACTTAAGATCATGAGCTTATCCTTGATCCAGCCACGACGGTATGAGAAATCCTTGCCACTGAACTTGTCTTCCCCACACAAATACGCACGGCGTACGCAGCGCGCCATACAGTGGTAATACGGGGTATCTGCTACTGAAATCTGGGTCTCTCGAGCTTGGGTCATCACGTCACTTTACAAAGATAGATAAAGAATAGGGTAAGTCTAGAAAAGAGAGAGAGGGAAGTCAATTAATTTATGGGTGTCCTATATATTCAGGTGTCTCCTATATATTCAGGTGTCCGCGGCTTGCCGCTGGGAGGGACGGTCAATGGCTAAAAAGAATCAGGCAGATCGTGAAAAACAATATTCTAAGAAGTGTTTCAAAACGACTTTCCCGCCGCATCATAATCCGCTGATTGGCTATTTACAGATTGATACTTTGCATAATGTCCATGATGCCATGGCGACTTTGCAGGAACTCTCGGCTAATTGTGAACAAGATCAATTGGTCTTATCTGAACAAGCCACCAGTGGTCTGTTTTATTTGATGGAGACCGTCATTCACGCGCTACGCTTTGAACTTTATCATCGTCAATAAAGCCCATTAAAAAAGCCCCGTTCAACTAGATGAACGGGGCTTTTTTTGTTGCTGTTTTTTATTAAGGGTAACGTCCCGTATTATTTTCTAAAGAGAATGACTAAACCATAAAAAACCGGAGTGGTTAAAATTAAATCACTCCGGCACCTTTTACCTGATGAAAATTAAATCACTCCGGCACCTTTTATTAAAATCACTCCGGCACCTTTCACTCTACTTCAATTAGACAATTATTATCACAGTATAATTCTTGAAATGATCTCGCTTGTTCATAAATTTTCAATGCAGTTTTGTCATTTTCATTAGGTTTTGAGTACATTGGATAATTTATAGCGCCCTTTATATTAGATTTCAAAACATTTTCTATCACATCTAATTTGTTTTCCTTCAAAGCAAATAGCAAATCAATATTTTGTTTTGTATATTGTTTTTGTTCAGTTGTCCAATTTTCAACAGAAGAAATTATAGATTTTTTTAATTCTATATTTTCAGCATTTTTCACTGTCCATCCGAAATAAAAACATAATATATAGCTAAATAATAATATAACTAATTTTACAGCTATTTTCATAATCAGTTTTGCCCAATAAATATATCTTCAAATATCTACCTTTCGAATAGAATATTACCTGTCTTTCTATTTCTTACCGTTAAATTACAACTATATGATGAAAAATTGCAGCTCACCGAGTGTTGAATATTATAATCTCTGGAATCAATTGATGGTATTGCTATTTTAGTTATAGGAATTAATACGTCTCTAATCTTTGTAGGCCTTAATGAAAATGAAACAGTGCCAAAACTAGAGGTAAGATCTCCGGCTTGCCATAATACTGCTGTTGCTTTAATCATATGTAAATCACGGGCCATACTTAGAACCTTAATTGCATTAGGATCAGTTAAATTTTTTCCATCTAACCATCTATCAAATACGGCAAGTTGTGCTTCTGCTGAATCTCTTATCTCCGTTGCTAACTCATGTAATTCATCTCTACTTAGTTCTTCTTCATTATGATTACCAAGATCATTAAACAACCTAGAGAAAGCCCCGGTAATCGCCCCATTTTTAAACTTGCCACCACCCAACACCGAAGCCGTACCACCGACAACAGCTGATACGACGGCATTCTGGGCATAACCTCCAGGGCCTGTTGGGTTACTCAAACTCAGTTTTCCATATACACCGGTCTGCTCCAATGCTTGACTAAACCCCGCACTTAAAAATCCGGCAAGAAACTTACCACCTCGTAAGGCTTGAGAGGCCCCACCGACAATACCATGGGCAATCGTTCTCACAACTTTCGCACCTACTTGTCCGAAACTATTAGCAAAGTTTCTAAACGAATCACTATGACCCACATAATTAAACGCCCCCGCTGTTATCGCCCCGATAAGCCCAGCCTTTAAATCCCCACCACTGGCCACAAAACCCGCGGCAAATCCTTTAACAAACGCCGGTAATGCTGCCGGAGCAAAAACCGCAATGGCAATCGCGGCAACCGTCCTCAAAATCGGACTATTCAAAACCGCCTTCACCACTCCAACAACCGCCTTAACGACACCTCCAATTATCTTCCCAATCGCCTTAAAAAGGCTACTAAAAAACCCAAACCCACTGGGATCGGTATAACTTAAGGGGTTGTTATTGACATAGGTGTAACGATTAAAATTCTGTTGCACCTCAGGGTACTGAATGGTCGGATCGGCACTGATGAATCGGCCGAGATCCGGGTCATAAACCCGCCCACTCATGTGAATGAGTCCAACTTCTTCCAGGTACACATGCCCGGTGAAACATTTACTCAGTTGGGTGGTGAAGATTTGACTGGCCGCATCGTCCCAGCTCGGTTGTCTGCGCTTGCCATGTGGGTCATAACTTAAGCTTTCCACCACCAGTGCGGTTTCATCAGTAATGGCGGTGATCGAGCCTAAGTGGTCTCGATGTAGATAGCGTGTTTCTTCCGTATCATTGCCTTGCGCAAAGTCGTTAATGGATTTAAACATTCCCACGGTTTGACTACCGGCCTTGATGTAGTGAATGTAGGTGTTCTTGCCGACCTTGCTATCGACTTCAAACACTGGGTTGATGTAATAACGGTATTCCGTCGGATTACTGTTGGCCGAGGTGCCCTGGCGAAACAATTCTCGCCCTGCGCCATATTTGAACGTCAGGGTGGTGGTGCCCTGGTCAATCTGTACTGGTTTATTGTAACTGCTCCAGCTTAGGTTTCGGGTGACACTGGATGTGAAATTGTAGTTTTGTGTGACATTCTTCTGCGATTATTGCCACGTTGAATGACGTGACTGGGAACTCCTGGCAAATAAATACGGGGCTGTCTTGGCATCTTCCTTCCCTGGGATCTTGATGGTAATTTATTTCAGTGTCGTGACGATATCATAAAACGAGAAATATTCTCATCTGTCACCGACCCCTTTTATTTCATATAGAGGAAGTGTTTACTCTAAACAGTTTTGAAATAATTTACAATTACAGAAAAAAATGATGTGCAGGAAGCACGAATGTCGCGAGTAAAAAGAAACATGAGCGCCACCACGCTGACAGACATCTGGTTAAAATTAAATCACTCCGGCACCTTTCACTGATTGAAATATTCTCATCTTTGTTTCATTGTTACGGTGGAAACAATATCCTTAAGTAAATTCTTACGATCAGCAAACCATTCTTTATTTTTCAAAATATCATCACTGTAGCTTCCACCAAAAGAAAGGTAGTGCGTATTATTTAGGGGAACAGAGTAACTTTCTCCATACCCACCATATCCTCCTCTTATCTCCTCATAGAACCATTTTTTTCCATCAATTTTTACTACCTCATAATTCATTATATTTAGTTGTTTTCTTTCATCTTCAGTTTTATCTACTAATTCTTCTACGGTTATTTCTCTATTGATCGGTTCAGTATATCGACCTAAACCTAAGCCCAGATGGAACTGAGACAATTGGTCAGATGACTTACTTCCATAATCATATCCAATATATGCAAACGAACTATAAGACTCATCTTTATTGAGGTTATACACATCAATTTTAGATGGTGGTTGGGCAAATATCTTTCCATCAGGTGGCAACTTGAAACTAAGTTCAATCCCGTTTATGTTCGTTCTATACGTCGGCCAATGCGTTACATCCCGATCAATATCTTGAGGTTTACACGCCACTAAACTTGCCCCTGAAAATACTGCTAATAATACAACAGTTAGCCGTATCATTGGTAAACCGTATGCTGGCTGAACCTTGGACCCATAAATAATGTAGGCGAAGCCAATATTGATCCAACAAATTTAAACGGGTTAGTAATAGCATTGCCCCCAATTACATTTGGCACCAAATCAAAATTGTGTGCATTAAAAGCCGATAGAGTCCCACCTACTCTATTCACTGCGCTACGGGCTGCAGATTGATGTATCGCTGCACCATTAAAGCCTACCGATAAGTTAATCGCATTATTTGTTCCTTGCGAAGCCAAATGATTGAGCGCATTGGTAACAATAATGCCGCCTTGGCTATGAGCCACCAAACTACCTGTTCCAGTAATACCAAGCCCACTATTTTTTATAACACCCGCTAGTTGACGAGAAAGACTCGAGGTTCCTGTCACTTTACCCAACAAACTCTCCGTTAAATCAGCAAAGATCCCATTAGAAGGATTATGAAACAATGTGAAACTTTGTCCATGAAACTGTTCAAGTCCACGTTGCGCTGCAGCATTAACATCACTTAATATACCATTCACAAACAAACGATCTGTTACTCCGCCACCAAAAGTGGGCTTAGCCACGCCACCTTTTCCTGCTGAAACTTGATAAAACGTTCCCCTACCCTGCTGCCAATCATTTATGCCTTGTTTAATTTGAGAACCTACATATGCAAATGCTCCTGCCGATAAAAATCCAGTTAAAAACTTCCTTCCCTGCAACTTACTGCTTACTCCGCCAGCAATGCTCTGGGTAAGAATACTTCCAGTCGATGCGGCCCCAAATGTAATCGCCCCGATAAGACCAGCCTTTAAATCCCCCCCACTGGCCACAAAACCGGCTCCAAACCCCGCCAGTAATTGCGCTGATAATGGCGCGCCTACACCAGGTATAGCCGCAATCGCAATCGCGGCAACCGTCCTCAAAATCGGACTATTCAAAACCGCCTTCACCACTCCAACAACCGCCTTAACGACACCTCCAATTATCTTCCCAATCGCCTTAAAAATACTACTTAAAAACCCAAACCCACTCGGATCGGTATAACTTAACGGGTTGTTATTGACATAGGTGTAACGGTTAAAGTTCTGTTGCACCTCTGGGTACTGAATGGTCGGATCGGCACTGATGAATCGGCCGAGATCCGGGTCATAAACCCGCCCACCCATGTGAACGCGCGACCCCGACGCACGTCCTGCGTTAGCAGTCGTACTTCTCTAGTGCAGTCAGGGACTTAAATTCGGTTTTCCCCAGGCGATAAGCCTGAGGGCAAAAAAATTCCCAGACGCGATTTTCAGGTTGTAAAAGAACGGTTCAGATAGGTCGCACTATACCTTTAGTCGCTGTTAAAAAGAAGAAGAGACTCACGTCTCTTCTTCCTCGTATTCACCAATACCCAGCTTGTGCTCTAATAAGGTTTCAAGATGATCGGCGATGTAATTGGCATCATCATCCCATAACTGGATATCACCATAATCCGTTTCAATAGTGAGCTTATAACGTGCCGCCGGAACTTGCTTGGCCAAGGCATATTCAAGTTCTATTTTTTTCATTGTGCTTCTCCTTAACATTGATAACAGACAAGCCGTTCTTGTCTGTTTGCCTTATTCAAAGAGCGCGGAACGGAGACACGTCAAGGATGACTTTCATTATTGTTTTTTATTTTTGATGAAGTCATTTACCTGTCCTTGACGTGTTGAGTACCGTGCTAACCTCTGAAGGCAAACAGAGGAGACAGGCGATCTTTCAGACTGACTTGCGGCTAAACGAAGGAAGGATCTGTTTTTGTTTTTAGTTTTATCTTTTGCTTTTATCTTTTACAGGGATTGGCTGCTAAAAAATAAAACGGAAGCCTTGCGTCTTTTTGCAAGGCTGGAGTATTTTTTTGCAGACAATGGGCGGGCGGGTAATATTGGCCGTTAATCGTGCGTAGCACACCGATTAGTCTTTGCGGCCATTTACACATAACGCCGGTTATGCGAAGCACGCTTCCTTAAGTCTCTTTTATTTTAGTCGCGTATTTTGCATAACCTGCGTTATGTTACTTGGCCGCATCGTGGCTTTTAAATCGCCTTGCCTGGTATCGCATTTTTGCTGCTCGGGTTCCTTAGACTTTGCGAGACCAGGGAAGGCTACCTTCGTGGTTTTATTTATTGATGACATCGCACTTCTTTGCGGTTGTTTGCAAAGAGGTGCTATTCCTTATTGTGTTAATGATGGCAGTTTGATAACAACACTTCCGTTAGGATGTGTTGACGATATTCTTTAGAGGGGGTAAACGAAGGCAACCAGGTTAACGCCTTGTTTGACCTGTCCGACCGGTTGCCGAACGAAGGCAATGAAGATAAATTCATCACTGAAGTAGCGCGGCGCAAAGCTTGCCTGGCTGAACACCCGCAGGGAAGATGAGAAGACAAACGCAAGCTTTGTGACGCGCGGTGAGACGACTCGATGTGTCCGCCTAGCTTGATGTGTCTAACTCTTCTTTCATCTCTTTGTCTAACCTCATTAATAATTCGACGTCATCATTGATTGTTTGTGTATTGGTGTTTGTCCGTTCCATCTTCGCCGGGTGCGTACGTGTATACACTTCTTTTAATTTACCAATCGCAACGTGTGTATAGATTTGTGTGGTACTAATATCAGCGTGGCCGAGCATCACTTGTATAAATCGCAAGTCGGCACCGTTCTCTAACATTAACGTGGCCATTGTATGTCTAAATAAATGACACGCGCCTTGCTTGGTGATTCCGGCACCGAGTAAATATTTTTTTACCAAGTCAGAGAGTTGATGTGGTGTAAAGGCAATGCCGCGATTGTTAATAAATAGATGGCCTCTATCGGGTTCAATGACTAACGTATGTCGAACGTCTAGTAAATATTTATCGATCCACAAACACGCTCGTTCACCAATGGGTAACAAGCGATCTTTTTTTCCTTTACCTTCACGCACCATTAATGTTTGTTGATCAAAGTCCACATCATCCAGAGTAAGGTTAGCAAGTTCTGCACGTCTGATACCTGTTGCATAAAATGTTTCAATGATGGCGCGATCACGTATACCATTCTCACCAAACAGTAAGGTATGGTTTAAGACTTGTTCCACTTCCTGTTGTGTCAGTATTGCCCTGGGCAAGCGTTTATGTATACGTGGTAGATCTAATTCACTGGCAGGATTATGTAAAAGATAGTTTTCTTTCGTTAACCATTTGAACAGTAATTTAATCGGTGTCAGTCGTTGCCGTTGTGTACTGAGGCTTAACGGTTTGCCATTGGCTTGGCGGTAGTGATAAAGGTAGCGACGATAACGTTCGATTATCGGGCGTGTCACCTGCTGCGGTTCATCAATGCCTCTTTCTTTGCACCAGTTAATAAAACAATTTAAATTGCTGTAACGGCCTTCTAAGGTACGTTCGCTGTAACCTCTGATCCGATACCACTCCAGGAAGCGTTCAACATAAGTTTTCATTGTTATGCAGAGATGGCGCTACGGTACGACGGATTTTCATTGATTACCCTAGACGTGCTTTTACCATTATTTTTACTGGGTTTCTCTGTAACCTTTGTTTTATGCGGCTTTCCGTTGGTTTTATTACCCCGACCACCCCCCGACTTGGGGCCGACCTGGGGCCGACTTGACCCCGACAACTGCTTATTTACCCCCGACTTCTTTTCGTCGTAGGTCAGTTTTTCAATATCGATCAAGCCGTGCAAGAAGGTTTCTCCGTCTTGCCCCTGGCCATCGTAAAGCAGCTCATACGCATAGGATTGTCCGCGTTTGCCTCGATGCGGTAACAAGTATTCCATTTCTTCCAATCGATGCAGGTGGACTTTTAATTGGGTATTACCCCAATTGGTATAATCACGTATCTCTCGGCGGCTAAAGTGATAATGATTCTGGTCAATGCTTTGTGCCTGGCATTGCTCAACAACCATTGTATGAATCAAGGTTAATAGTCGGCGTGTCTGCGGGGGGAGTTCGTCCAGTGTTCTACCCAGGATGTCATTAGCAAGTTGGTTTGCCATTTCAATATCGTCAAGTGTCACCTCGATGTATTCGATAACTTCATCATTATGCTCAATCGTTTTTATCTCGCGCTGGTATTGGTGTAATAAAGTAATGCTCTCAATCAACGTTAAATACTTCTCGTGATCGCGACGGGTACGTGTTCTGTCATCTAAAAAAGTTAACTGCTCTGCATACGGGTTCACAACGTGTAATGATTTTAATAGTCGTTGTGCATTATGATGCAGCGTTAATAATTGTTGTTTGTTTTGTTTGGTGAGTAAGCCTTCTAATGTGCGTTGTTTACGTTGCAGTTGATGGATGGCTTTTGTTTGTTCTCGATCCTCATCGACGGTTAATACTAAACAACGGTTCATCAGTTCCTCATTAATATCGATTGCGGTGGTGGTTAAGAACAACATTACCGGACCTTCAACCCGGTATTCTTTGGTAATAAGATCGCCGGTGGCGTCGTCTTTGCCTGTTGAGGCAATCGTCAGTTCACCTTCGCTCTGTAATAGCTTTAAGGCATAGCTGGCATTGCTTGCGCCTTCTTCTTCAGCAATAGCTAATATCTTATGTTTCAGATTGGTCTCACCCATATAGAACAAGGATTGTCCTGTCATTGCACTGTAATTGACCCGTTCCTCGTCGGGCATCATTCTAATAATGGCATCCATCAAACTGCTTTTACCGGCGGCCGATGTGCTTTGTACAATGATGGCTAAGGGACGATCTAATTTACGTGAAACACACGCGAGATACCCCACTAATTTATTGGTTTCTTCACCCACCACACCACAGTCTTTAAAGTCGGCCAGGATTTTATTTAATAAGTCAGGGGAGCTTAATAACGAGAGTGCCGCTTGTCGGTCTTCATTATTAATTTCAATATTATTGTCTTTTGGTTGTAAGGTGGCTTCAATATGTTGCTGTTGTAACAACTCCAACTTCATTAAGACCTTACTCAACTCTTTTCTGATAATGTCTTCTTTGATCTCTAATTCACCGGCGGCTTGCTTGATGTACATTGCCCTGGGTCGGGCACTGTATAAATCAAAGGTATCGACGTGAAGCGCATCTCCCTTTGATACCAGTACGTTCACCTTTAACACGTCATAGCTTAAGTTCTTGTCCAGTCCACGAAGAGTTATAACTGAATCTGGTGTTTAGGGGTTGAAAAAAAGCGGCGTATCTGGTTGATTTGAAGTTCGTGAAATCAATCAAATAACCAAAAGAGGATACGCCGCTATGAGTAAGAATAACGTTGTCGGTCTCAAAGATCGAGCCACCATCACAGATGCATTAACTGAACTGCTACAAAGCGGAGCACAGCAATTGATCCATCAAGCCGTACAAGTTGAATTGGAAGAACTGCTTGCACATCATGTCGAGCGTTTAACGTCAGAAGGCAAGGCCGCTGTTGTTCGTAATGGTTATCTGCCTGAACGAAAGCTCCTGACAGGGATTGGGCCGGTGACGGTTAAGATCCCCAAAGTACGTGCCAAATCAGGAGAACCCGTCACCTTTCATTCGGCACTGGTGCCACCGTATGTACGCAAGACACAATCCATTGAAGCTGCCCTGCCATGGCTTTATCTCAAAGGAATATCCACAGGTGAAATGGAAGCCGCCTTAACGGTCTTGGTGGGTCCTGAGGCACAGGGACTCTCCGCCAATACGATTTCACGGCTCAAGCAAGAATGGGGACAACAATACCAACAATGGCGAGAGACGCCATTGGACAAAGACCAATGGGTTTACATCTGGGCAGACGGGATCTATTCAGGACTGAGGTCAGAAGAGTCCAAGCTCTGCGCCCTGGTGATTATTGGTGTCAATGAGCGAGGTCAAAAACACTTTCTGGCGATTGAAGATGGTGTTCGTGAATCAACCCAGAGCTGGCGAGAAGTATTGCTCAAGCTCAAATCACGTGGCATGAACGTCCCCCAACTGGCGATTGGAGATGGCGCATTGGGGTTCTGGGCTGCGATGGACGAAGTCTATGCTGAAACACGACATCAACGATGCTGGGTGCATAAAACGGCGAATGTGTTGAACGCCCTACCGAAATTGTCACAACCTAAAGCCAAGCAGGCCTTACATGGCATCTGGCAAGCAGAGACAAAGCACAACGCCGAGAAAGCCTTTGAACTCTTTATCCAGACCTATGACGACAAATACCCAAAAGCCACAACGTGTTTACAAAAAGACCGTGAAGAATTGCTCGCTTTCTATGACTTCCCGGCACAACATTGGCAAAGTATTCGAACCAGTAATCCAATTGAATCGACCTTTGCGACAATACGTCACAGGACAAAACGAGCACGGGGTTGCCTGTCGCGTGACGGCATGTTGCATATGATGTTTAAGCTTGGAGAATGTGCACAAGGTAAATGGCGACGCCTAAGAGGATTTGATCACCTCGCCAAGGTCATCAAAGGTGTTCAATTTAAAGACGGTATAGAAGTGTCAAATAACAATCAGATCGCCGCTTGATTCAATTGGTCAAACACCAGATTGGTCAAACACCAGATTTGACAATAACTCGTCCACGAATGCGATAGTGCCGATCACCTAATGTGATTTTTATTTCTTCGTCTGTGACAATGGCTTCAATATCAATAACGGGTTTATCGGGAATGCGTTGTGCTGTTTCGGCGGGTTGTTCTGCTTTAGCATCTAAAGGAGGAGAAGGAGCATCTTCTTTTTTATTTTTAGTCGCTGGCTTTGGCTTATCGTTTTTTGTTGGTGTTGTTATGGCTGTCTCTATCGTTGGCTTTACAGGGGCTTCTCCTTTTCCCAACCAAATAGCCGAACGTATGACCACACCTAAACTTTTATTCGCCGGTGTCACATCCAGTGCATATTGATTGGCATCAGTTCCTTTCGGGAAGTGAAGTCGATAACAATCGAGACCGGCTTTTGTTAATTGCTTTGCTAGTTTGTTGGCCGCGTTCTCTCCTGCGTCATCTCTATCGTAAGCAATGAGGATGCGTTCAATGTGATTATCTTTAAACGATTGCAGATGTTCATCGGTAAAACCTTCAATACCATAACTGGTGGTGACATTACGATATCCTGCACACCAGAATGTCAATGCATCAATCAAGGATTCACATAAGATGATTTCGTTATTGTTTTTTAAGGCTTGGCTGTTAAAAATGCCTTGATGCGAACCCGGCAGATATAAATGATACGGTGTTCCTGGGCGGAGTTTCTTTGTTATCTTTCGTCCATACACTTCGGTGACATTTCCTTGTTCATCAAACACAGGGGTCACTAGTGAACCATTAAAGTGTTCGTGTCCAGTATCACGCAGTAAGCCAATACGTTGCAACTGGCCACGTATCGTGGCACCGTCTTTGGTTTCTTTGCGTGGTAGTCGATAACCTAATGATCGATTGGCAAAGCCAAGTTTAAAGGTATCGATGAGTTCAGCGTGAACTAATCCACGGCTTTCTAAATATTGTTGTGCTTCGGGTGATTGCTTTAAGGTTTGGTGATAATAATCGATCACCTCGTTTAAACATTGTTGATCCCCGGCTCCAGGGCCGGGGCAGGCTCCAGTATCGCGTTGGAACGGTGTGGCTATCTTTTTCGTTCTGGAACGTTTAAGCGGTTTGGAAGAGGACGCAACTAAAGAAGGACGGTAATCATTCATCAATAATTCAGTCGCGTGTCTAAAACTCACACCTTCGCTTTTCATTACCCAATCAATCACAGAGCCACCGGACTGACACGCACCGAGACAATGCCATAAGTTTTTATCGGGAGTCACCACTAAGGAAGGATCGTTATCATCGTGGAAGGGACATAAACCGATTAGGTCTTTACCGTGTTTCTTGAGTTTGATTCCCTGGGATTCAATCAGACGTTGCAGGGAGATGTCTTGCTTGAGCCGTTCAATATCTTTGTCTGGTATACGAGCCATAACTTTTTTCTCCACAAATGTTGTCAATAGACACTTATGTAGTGTATAGTAACTACATTATTTATGTTTTTCAACAGGACAACTTTATAGAGGCCATACAATGACGACTTTTCCTAATTGGTATATGGAGTTGGATATGTCGGCATTCGCTGAACGCCTTAAACTACTCAGGAAGTCTCGTAGTATTACCCAGGCTAGACTCGCTAAGCTCTTGGAGATTGATCCTAGAGCCTATAGTCGCTGGGAGCGCGGGGATAATGTCCCTCACGTCGATACTCTGGTAAAGATTGCAGATATCTTACAGGTCACTCTTGATGAGTTAGTCGGGCGTTCTGAACCCTCTAATGACCTTAAAATCCGCAATCAAGAACTACATAAGCTCTGGCAACAGGCGGACTCTCTCCCTGATGCCGATCAACAAGCTTTAATTCAAGTAATGGATGGTCTGGTTAAAAAAGCACAATTGACCAAGGTAATAGGAGAATCCGCGAAAGGATAAAAGTAAAAAATTTAAGGCGCTGGTCAAAGGTGCGTTAACACCTAAGACCAGCTCACCACCACCCACTGTTTAGGAGTGAGTAATGGCTAGTAGCAATAGTAAGTCAGGTACACGTCTGTATAAAAGTAAAACTTGTGAAGAACGGTTCATTAAAGTGAATCAGATCCACTATGACTATCGTATCAAGGAGCAATCATCGTGTTGTCGTTCCGTTCCCTGGATTAATGTCAAAGGTTTCTGGTTAAAGGATGCGGGGTTCGAGATCAATACGCCTGTTAAGATCCGGGTGATGCAGGGATGTTTAGTGCTGACAACGGAAGAGCAAAGCAACTAGCACTCAGCTACTTGCGGTGTGAATATCAGGGAGTCTGACCCTGTGATTCTGTGCTGTTTCCTTATGCCCTTGTTCAAGTAACCGTACCGCTTCTCGTTTGAATTCCACACTATAGGTCGTTCTTACTTTTCTTGTCATTTCCACTCTCCTTTGGGATGATTGTCCCCTTTAGAAAGTGTGCGTCAAACTGGGGTAGGTTTACACCGACCCCTTTTATTCTCTACACCAAGTTTGGAATTTTAGCTTTTATTGTTTTATAATCGGAGATATTATCGGAATTACATACTCAGCAAAATTTGAACTAGTTAATTTTATACTACCTAAATCAATTTCACTTATCTTTGTATTTCCAATAGTAATTTTTTTAGACTTAAAAATGAAAAAATCACTATCATTATTACATACTAAGCTAAATTGATAGTTTTGTTTTTTTGAACCGATTACGTATTCCAAACTAAATTTTGAAGAAACATAATCACCGTAATATGGTTTATCAAAATCTTTAACAAACAAATATAAAACGCATTTTTCTATTTTATTTTCTGTAAACCCTTCAATAGAGCCTGTTACTAATAACAGGCTATCTTTAACATATACGCAACCAACTATAAAAATACTAAACAAGTATAAAACTAACTTAATCTTCATTAAGCAAGAACCTGTTAATATTTTCTATTTGTCTAAACCTAGTCACATTATTTCTAGCAAAAGTCTTAGCATCAAACTCGAAGCTAATATCTTCATATATAAAATCTTGCTTAAGAGTTTCACCTGCATATTTTATAGATGTAAGCTCTCCAGTATTCCATTGTCGAATTACATGGTAATATTCTTCAAGAATAAGTAAATCACGATTTAAAAAATAATTAAGGCTTCCATCAACACTTATTCTATTTATGTAAGTTTGCGCGGATGCATTTAGTAAACTAACATTAACGTGGAGTTTTATACTAGATATATCTTGATCAAATATTGATTCTATCGCTAATTTTGTTGACTCCGGTATCTCATTTGCGACATTTTTTTTACCCACTTCTATGCCAGTAATCTCATCATTAAACAACCTACTAAACGCCCCAGTAATCGCCCCATTTGCGAACTTGCCACCACCAAGAACAGAAGTGACACCACCCAATACTCCAGCTGCGGACACTCTGACTGCTATCCCTGTTTCCCCTCCTTTAGGCAAAATATTACCAATTTTCGATGCAAAGGCTTGAGTAACACCAGCACTTAAAAATCCTGATAAAAAATCTCCTCCACCTAATTCAGAGAAAGTGCCACCGACCACCCCATGGGCAACCACTTTAGCAAAACCAGGGTCCCAACTATGCAATTCTCCAAAGGCTTGAGCTGAGACAAAGGTTATCGCCGCCGACTTGAGGATATCACCTATCGAACCTCCATTGGCAGCAGTAAACACAGAACTCGCCGCGGCAGCACAACCTGGCCCACACAGCACACCAGCAGCAATTGTGACAATAGCTTGACCAATCGCACTTTTTGCAACAGCCTTCACCACTCCAACAACCGCCTTAACAACACCTCCAATTATCTTCCCAATCGCCTTAAAAAGGCTACTAAAAAACCCAAACCCACTGGGATCGGTATAACTTAAGGGGTTGTTATTGACATAGGTGTAACGATTAAAATTCTGTTGCACCTCAGGGTACTGGATGGTCGGATCGGCTGACATAAACCGGCCCCAGGTCTGGATCATAGACACGTCCACCCATGTGAACGCGCGACCCCGACGCACGTCCTGCGTTAGCAGTCGTACTTCTCTAGTGCAGTCAGGGACTTAAATTCGGTTTTCCCCAGGCGATAAGCCTGAGGGCAAAAAAATTCCCAGACGCGATTTTCAGGTTGTAAAAGAACGGTTCAGATAGGTCGCACTATACCCAAGATCGATGAAAGAGCTTGATGTTTATGAATTAAGAGATCAGTCTATCACCTATGAGCAAGATTGAATTAACCGCAGAAAACAAATTGAAATTAGAAGCACGACATAAGCAAGTGCGAGATATCCGGGAAGGTGATCGTATCAAAGCCGTATTACTGAATTCTGAAGGGTGGAGCACAACGATGATAGCGCAAGCCTTGCGCAAACATGAAAACCTGTATACTTCGTCACTTGAAGGACTATACCGGAGAGCAGAAATTGCACTGTGCAAACGGCGGTTCCGAGGAGAAATTAAGCAAGCGACAATGTGACGAATTACTCGCACATCTGACAGCACATCTATATCAACATAACCACCAAATTGTGGCTTACATCAAGACCCGTTATGGGGTTGACTACACGGTATCGGGTTTACATAAATGGTTGCATCGTCAAGGATTTGTTTATAAACAACCCAAAGGGGTCCCCGCCAAAGCCGATGTTGAACAACAACATGCCTTTATCAAGCAGTATGACGTATTGAAAGCAAACGTCGGTGCTGATGAGCCTATTTTGTTTGGTGATGGCGTGCATCCGACACAGTCGACGAAATTGAGTCACGGTTGGATAAAGAGAGGGACAAATAAGCTTATCAAAACAACCGCGAGTCGCACACGGATTAACCTATTAGGTGCGATTGAACTCAATGCCTTGTCAAACACGGTGACAGAAACCTATGACACGATTAATGCCGACAGCATTGTTGATTTTCTATCCAAATTACGAGCGCAATACGTTGATGCAAACACCCTTCACTGGATAGTTGATGGGGCGGGTTATCATAAGGCGGCGAGTGTTAAAGAAAAGGCAAACGAACTTAATATTAAGATACACATCCTGCCGCCTTATAGTCCTAATTTGAATCCGATAGAACGTTTATGGAAAGTGATGAACGAACACGTCCGTAATAACCACTATTTCCATTCGGCCAAGGAATTTCGTGAGCAAATCGATGACTTTTTCAAAAACACTTTACCGGATATCGCGGACTCATTGAACGATAGAATTAATGATAACTTTCAGATCATCGATCCTGCAACTTGAAGTTGATTGAGTATATACCTTTAGTCGCTGTTAAAAAGAAGAAGAGACTCACGTCTCTTCTTCCTCGTATTCACCAATACCCAGCTTGTGCTCTAATAAGGTTTCAAGATGATCGGCGATGTAATTGGCATCATCATCCCATAACTGGATATCACCATAATCCGTTTCAATAGTGAGCTTATAACGTGCCGCCGGAACTTGCTTGGCCAAGGCATATTCAAGTTCTATTTTTTTCATTGTGCTTCTCCTTAACATTGATAACAGACAAGCCGTTCTTGTCTGTTTGCCTTATTCAAAGAGCGCGGAACGGAGACACGTCAAGGATGACTTTCATTATTGTTTTTTATTTTTGATGAAGTCATTTACCTGTCCTTGACGTGTTGAGTACCGTGCTAACCTCTGAAGGCAAACAGAGGAGACAGGCGATCTTTCAGACTGACTTGCGGCTAAACGAAGGAAGGATCTGTTTTTGTTTTTAGTTTTATCTTTTGCTTTTATCTTTTACAGGGATTGGCTGCTAAAAAATAAAACGGAAGCCTTGCGTCTTTTTGCAAGGCTGGAGTATTTTTTTGCAGACAATGGGCGGGCGGGTAATATTGGCCGTTAATCGTGCGTAGCACACCGATTAGTCTTTGCGGCCATTTACACATAACGCCGGTTATGCGAAGCACGCTTCCTTAAGTCTCTTTTATTTTAGTCGCGTATTTTGCATAACCTGCGTTATGTTACTTGGCCGCATCGTGGCTTTTAAATCGCCTTGCCTGGTATCGCATTTTTGCTGCTCGGGTTCCTTAGACTTTGCGAGACCAGGGAAGGCTACCTTCGTGGTTTTATTTATTGATGACATCGCACTTCTTTGCGGTTGTTTGCAAAGAGGTGCTATTCCTTATTGTGTTAATGATGGCAGTTTGATAACAACACTTCCGTTAGGATGTGTTGACGATATTCTTTAGAGGGGGTAAACGAAGGCAACCAGGTTAACGCCTTGTTTGACCTGTCCGACCGGTTGCCGAACGAAGGCAATGAAGATAAATTCATCACTGAAGTAGCGCGGCGCAAAGCTTGCCTGGCTGAACACCCGCAGGGAAGATGAGAAGACAAACGCAAGCTTTGTGACGCGCGGTGAGACGACTCGATGTGTCCGCCTAGCTTGATGTGTCTAACTCTTCTTTCATCTCTTTGTCTAACCTCATTAATAATTCGACGTCATCATTGATTGTTTGTGTATTGGTGTTTGTCCGTTCCATCTTCGCCGGGTGCGTACGTGTATACACTTCTTTTAATTTACCAATCGCAACGTGTGTATAGATTTGTGTGGTACTAATATCAGCGTGGCCGAGCATCACTTGTATAAATCGCAAGTCGGCACCGTTCTCTAACATTAACGTGGCCATTGTATGTCTAAATAAATGACACGCGCCTTGCTTGGTGATTCCGGCACCGAGTAAATATTTTTTTACCAAGTCAGAGAGTTGATGTGGTGTAAAGGCAATGCCGCGATTGTTAATAAATAGATGGCCTCTATCGGGTTCAATGACTAACGTATGTCGAACGTCTAGTAAATATTTATCGATCCACAAACACGCTCGTTCACCAATGGGTAACAAGCGATCTTTTTTTCCTTTACCTTCACGCACCATTAATGTTTGTTGATCAAAGTCCACATCATCCAGAGTAAGGTTAGCAAGTTCTGCACGTCTGATACCTGTTGCATAAAATGTTTCAATGATGGCGCGATCACGTATACCATTCTCACCAAACAGTAAGGTATGGTTTAAGACTTGTTCCACTTCCTGTTGTGTCAGTATTGCCCTGGGCAAGCGTTTATGTATACGTGGTAGATCTAATTCACTGGCAGGATTATGTAAAAGATAGTTTTCTTTCGTTAACCATTTGAACAGTAATTTAATCGGTGTCAGTCGTTGCCGTTGTGTACTGAGGCTTAACGGTTTGCCATTGGCTTGGCGGTAGTGATAAAGGTAGCGACGATAACGTTCGATTATCGGGCGTGTCACCTGCTGCGGTTCATCAATGCCTCTTTCTTTGCACCAGTTAATAAAACAATTTAAATTGCTGTAACGGCCTTCTAAGGTACGTTCGCTGTAACCTCTGATCCGATACCACTCCAGGAAGCGTTCAACATAAGTTTTCATTGTTATGCAGAGATGGCGCTACGGTACGACGGATTTTCATTGATTACCCTAGACGTGCTTTTACCATTATTTTTACTGGGTTTCTCTGTAACCTTTGTTTTATGCGGCTTTCCGTTGGTTTTATTACCCCGACCACCCCCCGACTTGGGGCCGACCTGGGGCCGACTTGACCCCGACAACTGCTTATTTACCCCCGACTTCTTTTCGTCGTAGGTCAGTTTTTCAATATCGATCAAGCCGTGCAAGAAGGTTTCTCCGTCTTGCCCCTGGCCATCGTAAAGCAGCTCATACGCATAGGATTGTCCGCGTTTGCCTCGATGCGGTAACAAGTATTCCATTTCTTCCAATCGATGCAGGTGGACTTTTAATTGGGTATTACCCCAATTGGTATAATCACGTATCTCTCGGCGGCTAAAGTGATAATGATTCTGGTCAATGCTTTGTGCCTGGCATTGCTCAACAACCATTGTATGAATCAAGGTTAATAGTCGGCGTGTCTGCGGGGGGAGTTCGTCCAGTGTTCTACCCAGGATGTCATTAGCAAGTTGGTTTGCCATTTCAATATCGTCAAGTGTCACCTCGATGTATTCGATAACTTCATCATTATGCTCAATCGTTTTTATCTCGCGCTGGTATTGGTGTAATAAAGTAATGCTCTCAATCAACGTTAAATACTTCTCGTGATCGCGACGGGTACGTGTTCTGTCATCTAAAAAAGTTAACTGCTCTGCATACGGGTTCACAACGTGTAATGATTTTAATAGTCGTTGTGCATTATGATGCAGCGTTAATAATTGTTGTTTGTTTTGTTTGGTGAGTAAGCCTTCTAATGTGCGTTGTTTACGTTGCAGTTGATGGATGGCTTTTGTTTGTTCTCGATCCTCATCGACGGTTAATACTAAACAACGGTTCATCAGTTCCTCATTAATATCGATTGCGGTGGTGGTTAAGAACAACATTACCGGACCTTCAACCCGGTATTCTTTGGTAATAAGATCGCCGGTGGCGTCGTCTTTGCCTGTTGAGGCAATCGTCAGTTCACCTTCGCTCTGTAATAGCTTTAAGGCATAGCTGGCATTGCTTGCGCCTTCTTCTTCAGCAATAGCTAATATCTTATGTTTCAGATTGGTCTCACCCATATAGAACAAGGATTGTCCTGTCATTGCACTGTAATTGACCCGTTCCTCGTCGGGCATCATTCTAATAATGGCATCCATCAAACTGCTTTTACCGGCGGCCGATGTGCTTTGTACAATGATGGCTAAGGGACGATCTAATTTACGTGAAACACACGCGAGATACCCCACTAATTTATTGGTTTCTTCACCCACCACACCACAGTCTTTAAAGTCGGCCAGGATTTTATTTAATAAGTCAGGGGAGCTTAATAACGAGAGTGCCGCTTGTCGGTCTTCATTATTAATTTCAATATTATTGTCTTTTGGTTGTAAGGTGGCTTCAATATGTTGCTGTTGTAACAACTCCAACTTCATTAAGACCTTACTCAACTCTTTTCTGATAATGTCTTCTTTGATCTCTAATTCACCGGCGGCTTGCTTGATGTACATTGCCCTGGGTCGGGCACTGTATAAATCAAAGGTATCGACGTGAAGCGCATCTCCCTTTGATACCAGTACGTTCACCTTTAACACGTCATAGCTTAAGTTCTTGTCCAGTCCACGAATGCGATAGTGCCGATCACCTAATGTGATTTTTATTTCTTCGTCTGTGACAATGGCTTCAATATCAATAACGGGTTTATCGGGAATGCGTTGTGCTGTTTCGGCGGGTTGTTCTGCTTTAGCATCTAAAGGAGGAGAAGGAGCATCTTCTTTTTTATTTTTAGTCGCTGGCTTTGGCTTATCGTTTTTTGTTGGTGTTGTTATGGCTGTCTCTATCGTTGGCTTTACAGGGGCTTCTCCTTTTCCCAACCAAATAGCCGAACGTATGACCACACCTAAACTTTTATTCGCCGGTGTCACATCCAGTGCATATTGATTGGCATCAGTTCCTTTCGGGAAGTGAAGTCGATAACAATCGAGACCGGCTTTTGTTAATTGCTTTGCTAGTTTGTTGGCCGCGTTCTCTCCTGCGTCATCTCTATCGTAAGCAATGAGGATGCGTTCAATGTGATTATCTTTAAACGATTGCAGATGTTCATCGGTAAAACCTTCAATACCATAACTGGTGGTGACATTACGATATCCTGCACACCAGAATGTCAATGCATCAATCAAGGATTCACATAAGATGATTTCGTTATTGTTTTTTAAGGCTTGGCTGTTAAAAATGCCTTGATGCGAACCCGGCAGATATAAATGATACGGTGTTCCTGGGCGGAGTTTCTTTGTTATCTTTCGTCCATACACTTCGGTGACATTTCCTTGTTCATCAAACACAGGGGTCACTAGTGAACCATTAAAGTGTTCGTGTCCAGTATCACGCAGTAAGCCAATACGTTGCAACTGGCCACGTATCGTGGCACCGTCTTTGGTTTCTTTGCGTGGTAGTCGATAACCTAATGATCGATTGGCAAAGCCAAGTTTAAAGGTATCGATGAGTTCAGCGTGAACTAATCCACGGCTTTCTAAATATTGTTGTGCTTCGGGTGATTGCTTTAAGGTTTGGTGATAATAATCGATCACCTCGTTTAAACATTGTTGATCCCCGGCTCCAGGGCCGGGGCAGGCTCCAGTATCGCGTTGGAACGGTGTGGCTATCTTTTTCGTTCTGGAACGTTTAAGCGGTTTGGAAGAGGACGCAACTAAAGAAGGACGGTAATCATTCATCAATAATTCAGTCGCGTGTCTAAAACTCACACCTTCGCTTTTCATTACCCAATCAATCACAGAGCCACCGGACTGACACGCACCGAGACAATGCCATAAGTTTTTATCGGGAGTCACCACTAAGGAAGGATCGTTATCATCGTGGAAGGGACATAAACCGATTAGGTCTTTACCGTGTTTCTTGAGTTTGATTCCCTGGGATTCAATCAGACGTTGCAGGGAGATGTCTTGCTTGAGCCGTTCAATATCTTTGTCTGGTATACGAGCCATAACTTTTTTCTCCACAAATGTTGTCAATAGACACTTATGTAGTGTATAGTAACTACATTATTTATGTTTTTCAACAGGACAACTTTATAGAGGCCATACAATGACGACTTTTCCTAATTGGTATATGGAGTTGGATATGTCGGCATTCGCTGAACGCCTTAAACTACTCAGGAAGTCTCGTAGTATTACCCAGGCTAGACTCGCTAAGCTCTTGGAGATTGATCCTAGAGCCTATAGTCGCTGGGAGCGCGGGGATAATGTCCCTCACGTCGATACTCTGTAAAGATTGCAGATATCTTACAGGTCACTCTTGATGAGTTAGTCGGGCGTTCTGAACCCTCTAATGACCTTAAAATCCGCAATCAAGAACTACATAAGCTCTGGCAACAGGCGGACTCTCTCCCTGATGCCGATCAACAAGCTTTAATTCAAGTAATGGATGGTCTGGTTAAAAAAGCACAATTGACCAAGGTAATAGGAGAATCCGCGAAAGGATAAAAGTAAAAAATTTAAGGCGCTGGTCAAAGGTGCGTTAACACCTAAGACCAGCTCACCACCACCCACTGTTTAGGAGTGAGTAATGGCTAGTAGCAATAGTAAGTCAGGTACACGTCTGTATAAAAGTAAAACTTGTGAAGAACGGTTCATTAAAGTGAATCAGATCCACTATGACTATCGTATCAAGGAGCAATCATCGTGTTGTCGTTCCGTTCCCTGGATTAATGTCAAAGGTTTCTGGTTAAAGGATGCGGGGTTCGAGATCAATACGCCTGTTAAGATCCGGGTGATGCAGGGATGTTTAGTGCTGACAACGGAAGAGCAAAGCAACTAGCACTCAGCTACTTGCGGTGTGAATATCAGGGAGTCTGACCCTGTGATTCTCGGCTAATTGTGAACAAGATCAATTGGTCTTATCTGAACAAGCCACCAGTGGTCTGTTTTATTTGATGGAGACCGTCATTCACGCGCTACGCTTTGAACTTTATCATCGTCAATAAAGCCCATTAAAAAAGCCCCGTTCAACTAGATGAACGGGGCTTTTTTTGTTGCTGTTTTTTATTAAGGGTAACGTCCCGTATTATTTTCTAAAGAGAATGACTAAACCATAAAAAACCGGAGTGGTTAAAATTAAATCACTCCGGCACCTTTTTACTCAGGACCAGGAAGCTCTCCTTCGTACCATTGATGCGTTTATTTCTAAAGCGTAAAAGAGATAAATAGATCTGTCCCGATTATTGAAGCAGTAACACGAGGCCATAAAAAACCGGAGTGGTTAAAATTAAATCACTCCGGCACTTTTAATTCTGGTGTCGTAGTTCCACTTAATTCCTTACCATTCGGAATTTCACATCCTGAAACAATCGCTCCTATTTCTAAAGCTGCCAACGTGACAGAATGTCCAGTTTTCTTTTCTGCCAAAGCAGTAATACTTCGCCCCTTATCATTCAATGGATCTTTAGATTCACTACTTATTATTCGATACTGCACCAGTAAAAAATCCTCCGTTTCAGATATACGAAAGTCTCTATGTACATCTTTAAATACCTCAAACGACTCTCTTGTACTATTGCCTCTACTAAATACCATTAATGCGGGATTTGTTCCGTAATCCCAAGAAACTAGTTTCTCTCGAAACCGAAAATCATCATCTGTTATTTCCCTAATGGCTTCATATGATGCGGGAATCTGCCAGGAACAGGAGGCAAACTCAATATGCCGATATTCTTCTGAATTAGAAGACGAACAGCCCCCAAGAATCAGGCTAATAAATAATAGGATTCTAATTCGGAAACTGAACATTAATCCTCTCCACGTTGCACCCAGTAGTACTGCAACCGTATGTAAAATTAAGATCCGCTGCTGGTGTTATAGCAAACTTCAGCATCTCAATAACATTCGACCCCTGCTGAACTCGACTCGAGGGATTTGAACCACTTCCCACTGGAGAAGTCACTAATTCATCTCGAACAATTGTTCGCAAATCATTAGCTAAATCCGCTTGAGCTTGAATGGTATTTTCTGATCCTAAATCTCTGAAACCATTCGGAGCCATTTCTACATTAAAGTCAGAAACATCCATAGACCCAATACGAAACGCTTCATTTGAAAGACTCTTTTTAATGGCGGTTGGTGAAAAATCGTCCCTTACTTTTTGAAGAATTTTTGAATTTCTTCCTTGCACCACATCATTAAACAGTCTCGAGAACGCCCCAGTCAATGCCCCATTTTGAAACTCTGGTAACTCTGACGTGCCGTCGTAGCTTCGATTGGATTTTCCCCAACGCCTTCCACGACTTACAGCCTGATTTCCCCGGTGCCATCGACGAGGATGTAAAATTTTCCCTTGATGCGGTTTTGCAATGGCTAATGCGCTTTCCATAACGCGCACTATAGCCTAGAAGCCGCGTACTGCCTAGCGATGGCGTGGTTTGATTCGTTGCGTATCATTTCATTATTTAGCTGCTGCTTTTAGCTTTTGCAGGGTGGGAAGGACAGCAACTAAAAACGGAAACGAGCAACGCAGTGCGAGCCGTTTTTAGTTGATGGCCGGGTGGGTATAAAACAATCCTTCCTTATGGAGCGCTGTTTGCGACGCAGCCATTTACACATAATGCTTAATTATGCGACGGTAGTGGACTGTTGCTATTTCATTAGCTGCTGTTATTTTTAATCAATAGCAATAGCGCATAATTCGGCATTATGTTACTTGGCTGCTGATAGCCCCATAGGGGTTGGGGGTAATGTCTTTTAGATTGCCTTCCCTGATAACGCGCATTAACAACCACGGGGAACCTTAGCCAAGTGTTATCAGGGACGGCCACCTTATTGTTTTATGATTGATGACAACACTTCTTTGCGGTTGTTTGCAAAGAGGTGTTATTCATTGTTTGATGATAGCTTTTCAATTCAATACTTCCGATAGGATGTGTTGCCTTTGTCTTTTGCGATGTTCAACGAAGGCAACCAAATCAAAGCCTTGTCTGACCTGTCCGACCAGTTGCCGAACGGAGGCGATGATGACAAACACACCACTGGCAGAGCTGGCGCGCGCCTTGCCAGGCTGGAGGCGTTGTGTATACCGGAAGACTAATGCAAGGCGCGTGACAACGGTGGGATGTCTCGATCTCTCCGTCTACTTCACCGTGTCGATTTCGTCTTTACTCTCTGCTTCTAATGTTGCCAGTAATGTGTCTATTGCATCATCATCGTTATGATTATCATCAGTACGTGGCTTGAGTTTTCCTGGATGCGTCAAGGTATGGATTTCTTTTAACTTGTGTATTGCAACGTGCGTATAGATTTCTGTGGTGGACAATTGCGAGTGGCCTAGCATTTGTTGTATGAAACGGATGTCTGCGCCGTTCTCTAACATCAACGTGGCCATCGTGTGTCGAAACAAGTGACACGATCCGACTTTATCAATGTCGGCCTGCTTCACATATTTTTTTACCGCACGACTGATGCGATGTGGATCGAGTTGTTGTCCGGTTTCATCTAAAAATATATTGTCAGGACTGCGAGGTAAGGTGTGTTGTGGTCGGATGTCTTCTACATACTTTTGTATCCAGAGTAACGCACGTTCACCTATCGGTACAAAGCGATCACGTCTGCCTTTGCCTTGTCTGATCGCAAGGATACCGGCGGCGGTATTCATATCGTGTTTCATTAAGTTGATCATTTCCATTCGGCGGATGCCGGTGGAGTAAAGCACTTCCAGTATGGCGCGATCTCTTAATCCGGCATCGGTATCAATGTCAGGTTGTGTTAAGACACATTCGGCTTCCTCACTCGTTAACGTGTGTTTCGGTAAACGATACTCCGGCTTCGGTAATTCCAGTTCACTGGCCGGGTTGTATAAAATTAAATTCTCGCGCATTAAGAACCGGAACCAGGTGCGCACGGCTGTTAATCGATTGCGTTGACTTGCTATCGATAACGGTTTGTCACCGCGACCTACAGCATAATATAAGTGCCGTTGATAGCGTTGTAATATAGGCCGGGTGATCGCTTCTATTCGATCTATCCCGCGTTCCTCGCACCATTCAATAAACCAGATTAATGAAACGTATTTGTATTGCACACTCTGCACGGCATAGTGCTGTGTCTTCAGATGTTCAATGTAGGCCAAGACATAGGCGTGTAATGATCGCGGATCGCTGGGTATTTCAATGGGACGTTCGACATACGGCATTGTTATCGCTCAGCAACTAAAGAAGTGGAGTACGACTCCCCAGATTTTTTCACCGTTAATAAGTCCATTTCAGCGGTGGTGTCATTATTATTGTTTAATCCCTTATCATTACTGGGTTTTACTGCATTTTTATCCTTTGACAAGGTAGCCCCTAGCTGACCACTAACAGGCCACGAGTCGGGCACGGGGTCATCACTTGAGGCCACGAGGTTGGCCGTCGTAGTGCTATCCTTTAACTGTTCCACATCAATCAAGCCCGGTAACTGTGGTGATCCGTTTTCTAATTCACCATCGAACACCAATTCATAAACATACCGTTGGCCGTTCCTGCCGTGATGGGCAAAGACATATTCCAGTTCTACCAGGCGTTCGAGATGGACGCGTACTTGTTTGTCCGATAAGCCTGCACTCTCTCTGACTTGCCGTCGTGTAAACCGCACTTCATTTTGTCGTAGGCCGTCGTCTTTTATTTTCTCTGACACCAGGGTATGAAGTTGTTGTAACAAGCTGCGCGTCGGCGGTGGTAATTCATCTAATGAACGACCCAGGATCTCGTGAGCTAAATCATTCGCTAAAGCAATATCCTTTTTCGTGACTTCAATATAATCAATATTCTTGCCATTGTTGTTAACGGTTTTGATGTCACGTTGATATTGATGTAACAAAGCTATCGATTCAATCAGGGTTAAATATTTTTCGTGATCACGACGTGTGCGTGTTCTGCTATCGGCAAAGGCCAGTTGTTCCGCATAAGGATTCGCTACGGCCAAAGGTCGTAATAGTCGTTGTGCGTTTTGATGTTGTTGGATCAGTTCTTCCGATTCATTACTGGCAAGCAAACCCGATAAGGTTCTGGCCTGTCGTTGTCTGGTTTGTATCGCGGCGGTTTGTTCACGGCTCTCATTAATGGTTAATACAACACAACGATTCAGTAACTCTTCATCGATATCTATCGCGGTTGTTGTCAGGAACAACATTACCGGTCCTTCAACACGGTATTCTTCGGTGATGTGTTTCCCGCTTTGCGGATCTTTGCCGGTTGAGGCAATCGTTAACTCACCTTCACTCTGTAACAACTTTAAAGCATAGGTTGCTTGCCGTACCCCTTCTTCTTCGGCGATGCCTAATATTTTATGTTTTAAGTCAGTCTCACCAAGATAGAACAGGCTTTGCCCGGTCATTGCCGAGTAATGTACCCGGTCTTCTTGCGGGACCAGTTTTAAGACTGCATCCATTAACGCACTTTTACCGGCAGCACTGGTACTTTGTACGATGATGGCTAATGGTGTTTTGAGTTTGCGTGAGACGGTCGCTAAATAACCCATCAAGGCATTGGTGGGTTCTCCTACTAAGCCGGTCTTGCTAAAGCCATCGGTAATACGCTGTATCAGTTCCGGATCTCGTAACAGGTTCAGGGCGCTTTCCCGCTCGTTATCATCCATTGTGTAGCCGGTCGGTTCATTCGGTTTTAACGCGGCTTGAATGGCTTTGTCCTGCAAGGCTTCTAACTGCAATAACAATTGACCAAGATCGCGTTGTATTATTTTCTCTTCTATGTCAGATTCACTTGCGGCAACACGCGCAAAGGCTTGTCGTTGTTTGGCATTGTATAAATCAAAGGTATCGACGTGCACCGCGTTATTCATCTTCACCAGCACATTGACTTTTAATACTTCGTAGCTGGTGTTTTTTTGTAAGCCTCGAACACGATAGGCTCTATTACCATATTCAATATTAATTTGCTGCGCTGGACAGGATGTCCGAGTGTCGCGGGTGCAGGGATGCACAGGAGCGACTTCTGATACTTTAGCTTCTGTGAGTTCAACCGGGGATGGCGGTATAGCTGCGGCAGGTAATTCGATATTAGAGGATTGTTGATCGGCAACTAAAGAAGGATTGTTTGTTTTTTCTGTTTTATGTACAGGATGTACGGTATGCCGTGGGTGCAGGGATGCACAGGAACGGCCTTCAGGTTCTTCAATCGCTTGTGTTGTGATCATTGTTTCAGCTTGTCCCTTTCCCATCCATTCGGCACTGCGTATCACCACACCTAAACTTTTATTTGCCGGAGACACGACCAATGCGTATTGATTAGCATCGCTACCTTTTGGAAACAATAAACGATAACAATCTATGTTTGCTTTGATTAATTTCTTTGCTAATTTCTCTGCGGCTTTGTTACCTGCTTCATCTCGATCATAGGCAATTAATACACGTTCAATATTATGTTGTTTAAATGCACTCAGATGTTCTTTGGTAAAACCTTCAATACCATAACTGCTTGTGACGTTTCTATAACCGGCACACCAAAACGTTAAGGCATCAATCAGGGATTCACATAAGATGATCTCATTATTATTTTCTAAGGCTTGTTGATTAAAGATCCCTTGGTGCGATCCAGGGAGATATAAATGCGATGGTGTCCCTGGGCGTAACTTCTTTGTGATCTTTCGTCCGTAGACTTCGGTGACGATGCCTTGTTCATCAAACACCGGAATGATAAGTGATCCATTAAAGTGTTCGTGGCCAGTCTCACGCAATAAACCAATACCTTGCAATTGCTCGCGTATCACGGTGCCGTCTTTGGTGTCTTTACGCGGTAGTCGATAGCCTAACGTCCGATTGGCAAAGCCCAGTTTAAATGTGACAATGAGTTCAGCGTGAACTAAACCACGGCTTTCTAAATACTGCTGTGCTTCCGGTGATTGTTTTAAGGTTTGGTGATAATAATCGATCACCTGGTTTAAACATTGTTGATCATCGGTGTCGCGTTGGAAGGGTGTTTCAATTTTTTGTGTGCGGGATCGTTTAACAGACTTTGAAGTTGAAGCGGCTAAAGAAGGAGTCGACGCTCCTGCGCTTCCTGCGCCCGCGACATTAGCACGTCCCTGTGCGTCATCATTTTGTAACAATTCGACCGCGTGTCTAAAACTCACACCTTCTGATTTCATTACCCAATCAATCACAGAACCACCCGACTGACACGTACCCAGGCAATGCCATAAATTTTTCTCAGGGGTAATCACTAAGGACGGATCGTTGTCATCGTGGAAGGGACACAAGCCAATTAGGTCTTTGCCGTGTTTCTTGAGTTTGATGCCCTGAGCTTCCACTAATCGTTGCAGGGAGATATCGCATTTTAATCGTTCGATGTCTTTATCCGGGATCCTGGCCATATTTTCACTCCCTCCGGTAAATAATTAAAAAATATTTTTCATCACCAATTGATGACAAAACGTACCAATATATGATAGCCTCGTCAAGACTTATTCGTATTGACCGTTACCTCTAGAGCACTTAAATTTAATGAAACACTCTATTTCACAGCATTTAAACGATTCTTTGGTGACGGTTATGACAGAAGAAAACAACGTATTTGCAAACAGACTGCTTGCCTTACGCAAGCAACGAGGTTGGTCTCAACCTATGTTAGCTAAAAAGGTGGGGACATCCGGCGCTATCATTGGCCGTTATGAGCGTGGCGAAATTACACCATCCATCGGTGTGGCTCGGAAACTGGCCGAGGTATTGGAAGTCACGCTGGATTACCTGGTCGGTGACAACGAGCTGATCTCTATTCAGGATAAAGCGATGCTAGATCGCTGGCAGTCATTGGAAATGCTCAAGCCGGAAGAACGGGAACGTATTTTGTATGTCATCGATAGTCTGATGCGAGATGCGAAAGCCCGGCAGACTTATCAAGTCCATGCCTAACAGGAGATAACACCATGCAAGCACAACAGATTGAACACGTTGTACAAAAACTACAAACGTTGACACCAAGCCGGATCAACGAAGTAGAAGACTTTATTGATTTTTTGAGCCAGCGCGATACCGATCAACAATTGATCCAGGCGGCGATGACCGTTTCAGAGCCGACTCTGGAGACAATCTGGAACAACCCGGACGATGCCGAGTATGACCGACTTTAAATTCGGAGATATCGTATTGCTACGCTTTCCGTTCACTGATCAGCAAGGTAGTAAACGGCGACCCGCAGTCGTGATCAGTAACCAGGCCTATAATGAGGCTCGACCGGATGTGATCTTGATGGCGATAACCAGTCAGATCAGAGAAAGAACAGGGTTTGGAGAACTCGCCATTGATGGCTGGAAGGAAGCCGGACTACTCAAATCGTCTATCATTAAACCAGTCATTTTTACTATCGAGCAAAAATTGATCATCAAACGCTTGGGACAATTAAAGGAAAACGACCAAACCACAATCAAGGCCGGGTTCCAGGAGATCGTGGGCTGATGTTAAGATCCGGGTGATGCAAGGATGTTTAGTACTGACAACGGAAGAACGCTATCAACACCCTATCATTAATAAATATCAGAAATAATGGGCTTGTTATTTTCAGTCTTAAAATTGGGGTGCGCTGATTGTTTATCAAACCAGTATCTTGCTATATCTTGATCTTTATCAACACCTAAACCAACTGTGTACATATATCCTAATATTCCTAATGCATTATAATTCCCACGCTCGGCAGATTTTCTATACCATCTGATAGCAAAGGAATAATTTTTATCAAAAATAATTCCATGATAATAAAGTTCTGCTATTCTGAATTCATTAATATCTTGAGATACATTTATCGCTTCTTCGATTATAGGAGTTGCGAATTCACCTTTCCCTTGGCGATGATAAATAGCTGCCAACCCTAGTTTTGCTATCGTATAATTTATCCCTTCAAAATATTTCTTAGCGAGTCCTAAATCATGATCCACGCCAAGTCCATCATAGTAAACAATGCCAAGCAAAATCTTTGCGGCAATGTTACCCATTGTTGAACATTCATCCCAATATTGGACAATCTTGGCAATCTCATTTTTGCCAAGATCGTACAGAAGTTTATTGACAGCATCCTCATTCGATTCTGTGCCGATTCCCCACTTGTATATAGCAACAAGCCCCAGTTGGACAACAGGATCATGATTATCAAATTCACTTGACGTGTATTTATTAACTATATACTCATATTTTTCAGAAGAAAAAGAGTTTAGAAAGCTGTTATTGCAGACTGGAGAAGCCACAACCAAAGTCGGCAAAATAAATATATAAATCGATACCAATCTATACATTGAAAGGTTGCTCATCTTCAACACTAACAGCCTATTAATCCGCATTGACCATCAAACACCTTAATTCCTCGACTCCCTCCAATGCGCACCTCAGTTTTAAGTGGTCTTAAATTTACGCCTCGAATAAAAAAGTTTTGGCTGCCATTAAAATTAAGTCCCTGTGAAACTGAAAAATCCACTATTGAATTAGAGAAAACTCTACTTACATAATCAGTACCAAAAACTATCACATCATATCTATAACTTTCTCGGATACTAAAAGAATTTGCCCCAAATTGACTCCCAGAGTCACTGGTTATGTGCAAGCCTGTTTCACCTGCATTTACTTCAAAAGGACCGGCAGTTTCGCCTGCTTGCACATTAACTGTAAGTTCGCCTGCATTAAGAGTGATTGTTTCATCTCGCTCATTTCGTATATTTAGCACTGCTTTTTTAGAGCTGATATCGTCTCCTGTATTCAATCCAGTTTGCCTATGAGCAGCCACATCATTAAACAACCTTGAAAACGCGCCTGTCAATGCTCCATTTTTAAACTTGCCACCACCCAACACCGAAGCCGTACCACCGACAACAGCTGATACGACGGCATTCTGGGCATAACCTCCAGGGCCTGTTGGGTTACTCAAACTCAGTTTTCCATATACACCGGTCTGCTCCAATGCTTGACTAAACCCCGCACTTAAAAATCCGGCAAGAAACTTACCACCTCGTAAGGCTTGAGAGGCCCCACCGACAATACCATGGGCAATCGTTCTCACAACTTTCGCACCTACTTGTCCGAAACTATTAGCAAAGTTTCTAAACGAATCACTATGACCCACATAATTAAACGCCCCCGCTGTTATCGCCCCGATAAGCCCAGCCTTTAAATCCCCACCACTGGCCACAAAACCCGCGGCAAATCCTTTAACAAACGCCGGTAATGCTGCCGGAGCAAAAACCGCAATGGCAATCGCGGCAACCGTCCTCAAAATCGGACTATTCAAAACCGCCTTCACCACTCCAACAACCGCCTTAACGACACCTCCAATTATCTTCCCAATCGCCTTAAAAAGGCTACTAAAAAACCCAAACCCACTGGGATCGGTATAACTTAAGGGGTTGTTATTGACATAGGTGTAACGATTAAAATTCTGTTGCACCTCAGGGTACTGAATGGTCGGATCGGCACTGATGAATCGGCCGAGATCCGGGTCATAAACCCGCCCACTCATGTGAATGAGTCCAACTTCTTCCAGGTACACATGCCCGGTGAAACATTTACTCAGTTGGGTGGTGAAGATTTGACTGGCCGCATCGTCCCAGCTCGGTTGTCTGCGCTTGCCATGTGGGTCATAACTTAAGCTTTCCACCACCAGTGCGGTTTCATCAGTAATGGCGGTGATCGAGCCTAAGTGGTCTCGATGTAGATAGCGTGTTTCTTCCGTATCATTGCCTTGCGCAAAGTCGTTAATGGATTTAAACATTCCCACGGTTTGACTACCGGCCTTGATGTAGTGAATGTAGGTGTTCTTGCCGACCTTGCTATCGACTTCAAACACTGGGTTGATGTAATAACGGTATTCCGTCGGATTACTGTTGGCCGAGGTGCCCTGGCGAAACAATTCTCGCCCTGCGCCATATTTGAACGTCAGGGTGGTGGTGCCCTGGTCAATCTGTACCGGTTTGTTGTAACTGCTCCAGCTTAGGTTTCGGGTGACACTGGATGTGAAATTGTAGTTTTGTGTGACATTGCCATTGGCATCGTAATTGACGTTATGCCCAGCCACTTGTGTCACTGCATGAGGACGAGAGCCTCCATATGAGTAACTGCCAATACCGGTTTTGCTGGTGAGGTTACCGAGCACATCGTAGCCATACGTTTTGGTCACGCTGCCCAGGGTGCTGGACGTTAAACGATTCAAGGTATCGTAACCAAAACTCTCGGAGGTGCTCTGGCCGAGGTCTTCTCTGAGGATGAAGTTCCCCAGGGTATCGAAGTCGAAAGTTAAATCCTGAATATTATTCGTGCCTGAAGGTGAACTCGAACCAATGGCACTGATGAGGCCAGTTTGGGCAATGAAGGCCGATTGCGTGGTGACACCATTACCGTATTGTTGAGAGGTCACCTGGCCTTCGGCATTCACGGCGAGGGCTTGCCAGTAGACTTCACTGGTGTTGTCGGCATTGACGATTTTTTCCAGATGACCGAGTGCCGTGTATTGATGTTGTACCTTTAACCGTCCGTTATCGTGGGCCCTGAGTGGATAGGTCTGGGTATCAACACGGCCTGAGGCATCGTAGGTTTGGGATTGCACATAACTGGCACTGGTACCGGTAATGGTGGTGCTCGTGCTGTCTATCCGGCCTTGTGCGTCGTAGCTGTAGTCCTCGTCTTTGCCTTCTGCTCCAGAGACGGAAATGAGTTTGCCAATGGAATGAGCCGCCTGACCATCCCCATAGTTATTCCCGGCGGGGTAGTCGTAGACCCAGGTGGAGGTGCCCTCGGCTTCCACTCTTGACATCATCCGACCTAACAAGTCATAGCTCATCGTCACACTTTGTGACTTGGCATCGGTTTGTGAAATGAGTTCACCCAGGGCGTTGTAACTGTAGGCCCAGAGTCCCATGTCGGGATCGTCCATCGCAATCTTGCGACCACGCAAGTCGTAGGTGTTGGAAATGGTGTTGCCGTTAGCATCCGTCAGAACCGTGAGATTGCCAAAGTGATCGTAGGTGTAAGTCGCAATGTTGCCTTCATTGTCTTCAGTTTCTGCCAATTGACCGATGACACTGTTGATACGCCAGTTGGTTTGACCTTTGTCATTGGTGATGCCCACCGTCAGACCTTGATAAGAACTCACGGTCACAGAGCCATCGGCCCCCGTGGTTTGTATCACACGTCCGAGTGCATCGTAATCAATGGCGCTCCAGTAAGCGCTGTCCCCTGCAAAGTACGGACGTGACTTGGCTACGACCTGTCCTAAATGGTTGTATTCAGTGTCGACATACGTGGCCGTGCTATCAAAACCTTGTGTCTGTGAGCGCAGCGCTCGACCGAAGGCATCGGAATACGCCACACTGGTCGGTGCCCCCGTGTTCTGTGTGGTGACGGACAATGCTCCACCGACCGGACAGCTACTGTTACCAGTTTCCCCATTAAAACCATTACACCACTCCCGTGTCACAGTCGTGACGGTGCCATCGGCTCTGGTTTCACTGATTTGTCGACCGAAACTGTCATAGGCCCAATCGGTGTCCAGATCATTGGGACCGGTGAGTTGTTCCATCACACCATAGTGTGCATTG
The DNA here is from genome assembly GCA_965250225.1 of Gammaproteobacteria bacterium. Taxonomy (GTDB): domain Bacteria; phylum Pseudomonadota; class Gammaproteobacteria; order Eutrophobiales; family Eutrophobiaceae; genus CBDEUK01. Next base: position 52,364 of record CBDFNQ010000034.1, on the reverse strand, counting down.
TAAGTACGAGTCTCACTGTGACCGACCGCATTGCTGGTGTAGGTGGCGAACTGGCCACGTGGATCGTAAAGCGTGGTCGTTGTGCGTGAGGCAATCGCTGTGGCACCACTGCCACCACTGACCGTGACCGAGGTCTTATTGCCAAAAGCATCGTATCCGTGATCGGTAATGAGACGTAACGCCGGTGTGTCTGGCTCTATCGTCTCTTGAATGAGTAAACCGTTGCTGTCGTAGGCAAAGGCTGAGGTGCGTGTATCGTTCGAACCACCTGGCAAGGTTTGGGTGACTTCCGCACGAGTGAGACGGCCTAAATGCCAGGTGCTCTCGGTGTTGGTGAAGGTGCTAATCGTTTGAGTGGTGTAGGTTTCAGAAGCACCACTGGGATTGTCTCCTGTGGTGGAAACCGTCAGGGAAGTCGGGTTGCCGTAGGTATCGTAGATACTGGTGGTCACCGTGGTGCTGGTTAAGGTACTCACCGCGATGGCATTTGTAGCGTACAACTGACTCGCTAAGAATAATGCCATCATCCAAAAAGATTTTGCGAGGATGGATGGTGACACGGCCTTGCTTGCTGCGTCCGATGTGGCATGCGTGTGCATGGGGCAATCCATAACGTTTCTCCTTATGCTCAAACGTTTGCTGTTGTGTACCAGTCGTTTCAATGGGGTGTTGTTCGGTTGAGAGGGCATCTGTTGATCAGTGCATTTTGCATCGTGCTGACTCACACAATGTGTTCCATTCTCACTGTTCAACCTTGTCTCCATGCGTTGTTGTTCCATCATGGCGTGCTCTCCAGTTCATATTCTTTCTTCGTCACAGTGGCGGCGTAGGGAAACAAAACACCCGGATGAGAGGGCTCGGTTTCGGTGCCCGTATGGGTTTGAGTAAAACCAAAGGTGGTGTCCACTTCACCGAGTAACACATCATCACTCGTATCATTTGGGGTGCCATTGTCATAGGTCTGCTCAGTCCGCTCGACCATGCCGGTGTAGGGATGGATTTGTTTGTATATGGTCGTGGCTGTCATGCCAGTATCCACATCGTTGGAACGCATGGTGTTAAACCCTAAGAAACCTCGAAGGTAAGAGGATTTAGCACCCGAATAGGTATAGGTGGTTTCGCGTTGTGAAGTAACTAACGACCCATTGGCGACGTAGTCGCTGTCACTCTTTACCGAACTCACAACATACACAGGTTCTTGGATGTCTATCTCAGGATAGGTCGCTCCCGAACCTTTGGTGTAGATGGTGTTATCTGTGATGGGGGTGTAGGTGATATCGGTTGAGGTGTTGAGAGAGGAAGTGATTGCAGTCGCTTGATCGGGGATGTTGTTGTTGCCTAAATAAACAAATTTCTTTGCTTCACTAATATGACCAACAATGTAATCCGGTAAACCATCTCCATTCACATCTGCAAATTCATGCAGATACCAATTAGTTGTAAACCCATCACCGGGAACATCCGAAATTATTGCATTTGCTACATCAAAACTACCATCGCCTTGACCTAAATAAACCCAGTTCTTTGCTGCATGAGAATGATTGAGAACATAATCAATTAATCCATCACCGTTCACATCTAATAATCGATGTGTGTAATAAGCATGGTCAAACCCAGAACCAGACACATCAGAAATTATCGCTGTCGACACATCAAAACTACCATCGCCCTGTGCTAGATAAACAAATTTCTTTGCTTCACTAATATGACCAACAATGTAATCCGGTAAACCATCTCCATTCACATCTGCAAATTCATGCAGATACCAATTAGTTGTAAACCCATCACCGGGAACATCCGAAATTATTGCATTTGCTACATCAAAACTACCATCGCCTTGACCTAAATAAACCCAGTTCTTTGCTGCATGAGAATGATTGAGAACATAATCAATTAATCCATCACCGTTCACATCTAATAATCGATGTGTGTAATAAGCATGGTCAAACCCAGAACCAGACACATCAGAAATTATCGCTGTCGACACATCAAAACTACCATCGCCTTGACCTAAATAAACCCAGTTCTTTGCTGCATGAGAATGATTGAGAACATAATCAATTAATCCATCACCGTTCACATCTAATAATCGATGTGTGTAATAAGCATGGTCAAACCCAGAACCAGACACATCAGAAATTATCGCTGTCGACACATCAAAACTACCATCGCCCTGTGCTAGATAAACAAATTTCTTTGCTTCACTAATATGACCAACAATGTAATCCGGTAAACCATCTCCATTCACATCTGCAAATTCATGCAGATACCAATTAGTTGTAAACCCATCACCGGGAACATCCGAAATTATTGCATTTGCTACATCAAAACTACCATCGCCTTGACCTAAATAAACCCAGTTCTTTGCTGCATGAGAATGATTCAGTAAATAATCAACTAGGCCATCACCGTTTACATCCAATAACCGATGTGTGTAATAAGCATGATTGAACCCAGAACCAGACACATCTGAGATTATCGCTGTCGATACATCAAAATTACCGTCAGCCGGATTTTGTTCCCAGGTAAACTCAATCGGTTTAAAACAAGTCGGTGTTGTTTGTCCATCACACTCTGTCAGGTGTGTGATTCGTGAACGATCCGCCGCACCTGCGTTGTCATAGGTCAACTGATAATCTCGAACAAGATTATTGTCCACATACGTCTTAATGTTCGTTATCCGTTCCGTGTTCTTTATAAGGCTTCCTGCAAAGTACAATGGGGTAATGTCTGTTCTTGTTTCGTATTCGAACTCCACCTTGGCATACGGACTTACCCCTGCACCGCTGTTACCGGTGTAATCAATTCGAATAGGTTTGTAGGTACCGTTGGTGTTGGCTTCTGTATACGTGATGGTGAGGTAGTTACCCACCGTATCCGATATTTTATTCACCGCCCACAGTCTCATGTCCGTTTTCCCTTCCGCTTCAATCTGTGAGTCGGTGGTGTAACCATACTCCAGGGTTTGACCCGACTTGGTATAGGCCAAAAACTTCTCAGGGCCATTGCCGGTCGAGCCATAGGAAAGTACTTTGGTAAAACCATCGAGCTCTGTTCGATACTCGGTACCATTACTGCCATAGGTGCCAGTCACCGCAATCAGTCGTTGTCCATCAATACAAAAGCGATCGTTATCATCAAAGTCCACTCCATCAATGAAACCATCAATGACTTTATTGGCAGGACATCGTGTAATGACAGACAGACCCCCTAAGGTAAAACCCACACCCAACATTCCATTACCACTACGAGAGCTATACGAAAGAGAAAGTGATGGTTGCATGCCTGAAGTACCCGGTGGCACAGCAATGGGGATGGAATAATTCGCACCACCCGAGGCATCCACACTGAATTCACCGGCCGTCACACCGGGAACGGCGGCCTGGGTGATAGAGCTGATCAGTAAGCTCAGTAATGCACCGACAATGATATTACGATCTGTCATTCTCATGAAAAGCTAAATCCGGTTGTTTTGATCTGGATACCGGATCAAGTCCGGTATGACGGACAACAGTTTCGTCATCCTGGTGCGACCACCAAGGACGGTGGGAGTGAGAAATGCAGGAGCATTTTCTCGCCACAGCCGGGATCCAGTGGTCATACTTACGTTCTTCTTGAATAGGTGTGTTTCGCATTTTTTAATCGATCTCATATTCTTTCTTCGTCACAGTGGCGGCGTAGGGAAACAATACACCGGGGTGAGAAGCATCGGTTTCGGTACCTGTATGGGTTTGAGTGAAATTAAAAGTCGTATCGACTTCTCCGAGCAAGACATCGTCACTCGTATCAGCCGGGGTGCCGTTGTCATAGTGCTGCTCAGTACGCTCGACCATGCCAGTGTAGGGATGGCTTTGTTTATACGTGGTCGTGGCTGTCATGCCGGTATCCACATCGGTGGAGCTCATGGTATTAAATCCCAGGAAGCCTCGAAGGTAAGAAGACTTAGCGCCTGAGTAGGTATAGGTGGTTTCACGTTGGGATGGGATAAGTGACCCATTGGCCACATAGTCGCTATCACTTTTCACCGAACTCACCACATAAACAGGGCCTTGAATGTCTATCACAGGGTACGTTGCTCCTGTGCCTTTGGTGTAGACCGATGGGTCGGTGATGGGGGTATAGGTGATGTCTGTCTGAGTGCCGAGGGAGGTGGTGATTTTTATGATGCTATCTGGGATTACCCTTTTGCTCAGATAGGTCGACTCACTGGTATCATAAATGAATGCTAAATCCGTGATTCCATCGCCGTTCATATCGGATAGAGAACGGGAGTAAGATGAAAAATTAGCGCCAAGACTGAATCCTATCGGTGAACCGAAGGACCCATCACCATTACCCATCAACATGGAAACATACGTGTTATAAATATATACTAAATCGATGATCCCATCGCCGTTCATATCGGCCAAGTGACGTGAATAGGAAATATAGTTGCCACCGTGCACATGATATTGTTCTACAAAAGTTCCGTCGCCTTGACGAATGTATATATTTAAAATTTTGTTATGTATCCAACACAAATCAATAAGACCATCACCGTTTATATCCGTAAATATAGGAGTATAAGAATAGGAGTTGTAATTAACACCAAATAAATGTGTTGATGCCTGTGAATCAAAAGTTCCATCACCTATACCTAATAACGTTGTTAGAACTGTTCCATGTAAATAAACTAAATCAGAGATACCATCGCTGTTCACATCAAAAATATAACGCGCATGAGTATTAAAATTTAAACTAAGTGGATTTGCTATTCTTGGCCCGAATGTTCCATCACCTATACCCATGTAGGTCGACACGCTTGTGTTATAGACATAAACTAAATCAGTGATCCCATCACCATTCATATCTGCGAGGAAACGTGAGTATGAACTGAAATTTGCACTTAGTGGATTTGCTATTCTTGGCCCGAATGTTCCATCACCTATACCCATGTAGGTCGACACGCTTGTGCTATAGACATAAACTAAATCAGTGATCCCATCACCATTCATATCTGCGAGGAAACGTGAGTATGAACTGAAATTTGCACTTAGTGGATTTGCTATTCTTGGCCCGAATGTTCCATCACCTATACCCATGTAGGTTGATACACTTGTGTTATAGACATAAACTAAATCAGTGATCCCATCACCATTCATATCTTCTAGCGAACGCGTATAACCAACGAAGTTCGCACCAAGCGGATTAGCAATCCTAGGATTAAAAGTATCATTACCACCATCCACCCTGTCAAACTCGATCGGCTTAAAACAAGTCGGTGTTGCCTCTCCATCACATTCGGTCAGTTGTATGAGTCGTGAGCGATTAGCCGCACCCGCATTGTCATAGGTCAACTGATAATCTCGAACAAGTGTATTGTCCACATACATCTTAATGTTCGTTATCCGCTCAGTGTTCTTGATGAGGGAACCTGCAAAGTAAAGAGGTTGAATATCCGTTCTGGTTTCATACTCAAACTCCACCTTGGCATAAGGGCTTACCCCTGCACCGCTATTACCGGTGTAATCAATTCGAGTGGGTTTGTAAGTGCCGTTGGTGTTGTCTTCAGCGTAAGTAATCGTGAGGTAGTTACCGACTGTGTCAGAGATTTTATTAACAGCCCACAGTCTTATATCCGTTTTTCCTTCCGCTTCAATCTGTGAGTCGGTGGTGTAACCATACTCCAGGATTTGACCCGACTTGGTATACGCTAAAAACTTTTGTGGTCCATTTCCCGTAGTGCCGTAGGAGAGGACTTTGGTGAAGCCATCGAGCTCTGTTCGATACTCGGTACCATTACTGCCATAGGTGCCAGTCACCGCAATCAGTCGTTGTCCATCAATACAGAAACGATCGTTATCATCAAAGTCCACCCCATCAATAAATCCATCAATGACTTTATTGGCAGGACATCGAGTCATGACAGACAGACCCCCTAAGGTAAAACCCACACCCAACATGCCGTTACCACTACGAGAACTATACGACAGAGAAAGTGATGGTTGCATGCCTGAAGTACCCGGTGGCACAGCAATGGGGATGGAGTAATTCGCACCACCCGAGGCATCGACACTGAATTCACCCGCCGTCACACCAGGGACTGCGGCGTGAGTGTTGAGTGTGAGAGAAAAGAGTATAAATAGAAAAGACAGATGGAACTGACGCAAGAATAAACCCTGTATTAGCATGTATTCCATGAACCCTCCCCCAAGGATAGAAAACGTGTGTTGCTGTTTTTTTTTAAGGAAGGGCTTAGCACTTCCTTAGTTTTTGTGAATTGATTTATAACACGCACATCAAATTAATAAATCACCCATATGGGTTAATTTTCAAATTATTTTTGATGATGACTTTATGTCATAAGTTAACCATCTTTCTTAAGAATGGATTGAAACAAATTAATATGAATCACTTTTTTATCAAACGCGTAGAAAACTGTTATAAAATTAGATGAAAAAAATATAGATGTGAAAGGGAAATATTTTTACTTTCTCTAAAAAATAATTCTGCCGAGTCAGTTAACCTTGGCACAGCACAATCCGATGGTTCAAAGCATTAGCTTTGACAGATTCATGGGCGCATTCAAGCATGGCCTCAGCACCTTCCAGTCCATGAATGATGGTCTGCGGAAAAGACTTTGCGAACCGGATGCTAACATCCGCTGCCCCACAACCCAGATCTAACACAAATCCAGACAGCTCTTCATGATGTTGGCTAGTTTGAAATGTCTGACAGAATAATTCTATAAAATGATCATGCGGTTCAGAAAAATCGGCTGCCGTGTATACCCTCGCCTGTTCGGCCTCGTCCATTAATTCGGGTTCAGGAATACGATCTATTTTAATAAGAATGAATCATGGAATCTAGTACTGGAAATAATCATATCAACAGCCTGAACCCATGATTTGATATTAAGATTACGAACCAAAACTGTCTCCTAACACCGGACATAAAAATATGCATATAATATTAGCGATATACATTTTCCTAATAAAAACAATGGATTGCATTATGGCGTAATAATTGCTTTAGATCTATTTGCTATAAATCAACAATAAGGAAATAAAAATGAAAAGAATTATTATCTTACTTGGATTGATGTTTACGGCTTCGGCTAGTGCAATCACAATCGACCCTACCACAGGTCTTAGTGGGATCTTCTTTTTTGGGGGAACTCCTGGAACATTGCAAACTAACCCTGCTGAAGGTTGGCAAATTACTGTTACAACAGATTCACTGATTGATGTCAGCATTTTCGACTGTTGCGTCATTGGTGACGAATTTGCCTTGCTTCTTGATGACGTTGCTGTTCCTTGGGACATTTCTAACCCAGGAGGCGGATCGCTCTTTTCTGGCAGCCTAACAGGTCTTTTCTTATCGACTGGGACTCACGTATTTGACTTTTTGCTAACTGCTGCATGTTGTAGCGCTGGTGGTGGCTCTTATTCATATTCTTCTGTAACAGCTGCTCCTTCTTCAGTTCCAGAACCGTCCTCACTTGCCTTGCTTGGTCTTGGTTTAGCTGGCATTGGGTTCACACGGAAATTGAAAAACGATTAATAAATTATTTCACTTCACAAAAACCTCGGTTCATCCCGGAGTTTAATTTATTCACAGATGCATTGTGAGCGCATCTAAATAATAGTTTTCAATAAATTGGTTTTCAATCCCCGTAGAGCCATACCGAACACTGAAACAGACATAGCGCAAACAGCACAGGGAAGTGCTGTTTAGCTCATCCGATCAGGGATGGACGTATGAGCGTGTGCGTTATGGCCGTTGAGGTGTGAGGGAAACCCTAATGGTTTTTTATTGGGGTTAGGCGACCGGGGAAAAGACTTTTTGGTTACTTTTTCGTCTGAAAAAGTAACTCACCTTAAGGGCGAAATATAAAACCATTTAAAAACTGGATATCGCGGTCAAGCTGCGGTATGACATTCGAATACTGGATTCTGGCCTTCAGCAGAATGACAAATGTCGTTTACTTTCAGGCTGGAACAAAAATAGAAAAAACTACTCAGGCAACAACATCTCATGCTCAAACAAATCATCGATCGTCTCACGTCGACGAATAAGATGAACCTGATCACCATCCACCATGATCTCAGCTACTCGTGGTCGTGAGTTGTAATTCGAACTCATGGTGAAACCATAAGCACCAGCCGAGCAGACAGCGAGTAAATCTCCAGGGTTTAAAGCTAACTGTCGGGATTTACCCAGGAAATCACCGGTTTCGCAAATAGGTCCAACGATCTCGTAGGATTCCTGTTTTGCCTCACTGTCTTCATTAACCGGCAGAATGTCGTGATAGGCACTGTACAAAGCAGGCCTGAGCAAGTCGTTCATTGCCGCATCGACAATGGCAAAATGATGTTCTGTTGTGGGCTTTAAATATTCAACTCGTGTCAACAAGATGCCTGCATTGCCGATGATCGAGCGCCCTGGTTCCAGAATAATTTCATAGTCACTATTGCTTAATAATTGCAATATCGCATCTGCGTATTCACCCATCTCTGGCACGTCTTCCTGCTCATAACGAATACCCAGGCCGCCACCAACATCGATGTGTTTTAGCTGAATGCCTTCCTGCTCTAACTCCCCAATCAATACCAGCAAACGTTTCAGGGCATCGACGAAGGGACTGATTTCAGTAATTTGAGATCCGATATGACAATCAATCCCAATGATCTCCAGATGACTTAAGTCACTGGCTTCGAGGTAGGCCGCTTTTGCCTCATCAAAGGCAATGCCAAATTTATTTTCCTTGAGACCGGTGGAAATGTAAGGATGAGTATTGGCATCCACATCTGGATTCACGCGTAGTGAGACCGGAGCGATTTTCCCCAGTGATTCTGCCACCTGATTAAGACGCGTTATTTCGGCAAGCGATTCAACATTGAAAGATTTCACACCGTATTCGAGTGCCTGACGCATCTCACCCTGTGTTTTACCAACACCGGAAAACACGACTTTTTTGACATCGCCACCAGCCTTTATCACCCGCTCCAGCTCACCAATCGAAACAATGTCAAAACTTGAACCCAACCTAGCTAACAGCTGTAATACAGCAAGATTCGAGTTTGCCTTGACGGCATAACAGATCAAATGTGGCTGCGAATGAAACGCCTGATCATAGGCCTGCCATTGTGCTTCAATCGCAGCTCTGGAATAGACATAGCAAGGCGTGCCAAAACGCTCAGCGATTTCTAGCAAAGACACGGCCTCGGCTTGAAACACACCGTTTCGATAAGAAAATGATCCTGACATCTTAGTTATTAACTGTGTTGTGTCGTCAGTTCGACAAACGCGGCTTGATCGTCAGGCAGGTAGAGCTCACCTTTTTGACCGCAGGCAGATAGCACAAACAGTGAAAACAACAATAATGATGTCAGACAATAATCGCGTAGGTTCATGAGCATATCCATAACAATGGGTTATCCGTGCAGCATAGCAAAAATTCTGTTATGGAAAAACGTTCACGATTCAGGATATGCTTAGCAGCCATTTATAACAATAATTATACAATTCCATGCAGCAACCCGATGCGGTCTTTATTGAACCGAAACAACAACACAAGACCAGCGTCATCTGGCTACATGGCCTCGGTGCCGATGGTCATGATTTCAAACCTGTCGTCCCGCAGCTTGGACTCGACGATGAACTGGGTATCCGTTTTATCTTTCCACACGCACCGGTTCGACCTATCACCATCAATGGCGGTATGTCGATGCGTGCCTGGTATGACGTTAAAGCCATCGATCTGACCCGACAGGAGGATGCCGAATCGATTAAGGAATCGGCCAATCTAATGGAAGGCCTGATACAAGAAGAACGAGATAAAAATATCCCAACAAATAAAATTATCCTTGCCGGTTTTTCCCAGGGCGGCGCGATGGCCTTGTATACAGGTCTACGTTATTCATCAAGCCTGGCAGGCATACTGGCACTGTCCACCTACATGCCCTTGCTGGAAAACCTGGCTGGCGAAATCCATAAGGCCAATAAAGCCACGTCTATTTTACAAATGCACGGCACTTTTGATCCGGTGATACCCGTGTTTACCGCAAAAGATACGTTTCAGAAGCTGGAGGAATTAGATTGCCAAATAGAGTGGCAGGAATATCCCATGCTACATGCGGTTTGTCCTCAGCAGCTAAGCGATATAGGCGAGTGGATAGGAAAACGTTTAGGCTCTTGAATCTGGTTTACGCCGCGGTCTGCGATGGCGCTTTGAATCGTTTTTATTGTGTCCACCATGATGATGTTGCGCTTTTTTGATCCTCACCGGTGGCTTCGGTTCCAGTAACAGATCATTATCCACTGCTTTTACAGGGAGTTTATGACCAAGATATTCCTCAATCTCAATCAACGAATAAACGTATTCTTCGCAACCAAAACTCACCGCATCACCACTGGCACCAGCTCGGGCAGTTCGGCCAATCCGATGGACAAAGTCTTCGGCATTCTGCGGTAAATCATAATTGAACACATGGCTGACATCCGGGATATGCAGTCCACGGGCAGCCAGATCCGTTGCCACTAATATTGCCAATTCACCATTGGAAAACCGCTCAAACAATGCCTGGCGTTTTTTCTGTGGTACATCACCCGATAAAATAGCCACTTCATAATCGTTGCCGAGTAAGTACGATGACACCCTTTCCGCAGTACGCTTGGTGTTAACGAATACAATTGTTCGTTTGGGATCAATTCGTTTTAACAGCCCAATTAATAGCGGGATCTTTTCGTCATTCGCTACATGGTAAAGTGTCTGTGTTACATTTTCCGCTGTCACCTGATCAGGATTAATCTTGACCAGATGAGGATTATTCATATGTTCGTAAGCGAGTTCTGTCACACGCAAACTCAAGGTTGCAGAAAATAACATACCCAGGCGTTGATCCGGTTTCGGACATCGACGCAATAAATAACGCACATCTTTGATAAAACCCAGATCAAACATACGATCTGCTTCATCCAGCACCACCGCCTCTACCTCACTGAGTTTATAAGAGTGTTGCTTAAAGTAATCAATCAGACGACCTGGTGTGCCAATTAAAATATCGACAGCTTGATCGAATTGATCCCGTTGTTTTATGTAATCAACGCCCCCATATACCAAAGCAAGATTTAAATTTGCGTATTGATTCAGTGCTACAGCATCTTTATGGATCTGGATTGCTAACTCACGGGTCGGTGACACGATCAGGGCACGCGGCATTCCGGCTCTACTTGTGTTGCCTGAATTCAGCAACATATGCATAGTAACGAGTAGAAAGCTCGCGGTTTTGCCAGTGCCGGTTTGTGCTTGACCAGCAATATCCTGCTTTTCAAGCAAAAGTGGCACAGTTTCTGCCTGAATAGGGGTACAAAATTCATAACCTAGTGTGGAAACTGCTTTTAACAAGCGTTCATCCAGAGGAAGTTGCTCAAAACGAACAGATGACAGAGAATTATTCTCCACGTGAACAACGATGACTTTGCAGTCTATGCTTCAGTGCCTTAGAATTGCTTCTGTTGTATTTTCTTAACATTTTTTGAGGATTATTTTTTATAATGAGTGACAAAATTATTTATGTTTCTGACTCCAGTTTTGAAGATGAAATCTTGAATTCACAAAAGCCTGTTCTGCTGGACTATTGGGCCGAATGGTGCGGGCCGTGCAAGATGATAGCACCAATTCTGGATGAAATAGCAGAAGAATATGGTGACAAAATAACCATCGCCAAAATTAATATTGATGATAACCAGGAAACACCTCAAAAATATTCGGTTCGCGGTATTCCTACCTTGATGATTTTTAAAGAAGGCAATGTCGCGGCAACAAAGGTTGGGGCCTTATCCAAAACCCAGTTAATGGAATTCATTGACGAAACGGTATAAACGAAATAAAAACTGGACGAAAGCCACATTAAGTGCTAACTTTTATATCAAGGTATTATTAAACACCTAAAAATTCATTTTTTTTATTCCCCAAACGAACACATAACTCAATTCGGCGTCCTGTACGCCAAACTTTTTTACATAAACCTGTGATCTTCAGAATATGAATCTTACCGAACTAAAACAACAACCCGCATCCGAACTTATTAAATTATCAGAAAACCTTGGCCTTGATGGCCTCGCCCGCTCCAGAAAACAGGACGTTATCTTTGAGATACTCAAGGCACAAGCCAAAAAAGGCGAAGACATCTATGGCAACGGAGTCCTGGAAATACTCCAGGATGGCTTTGGTTTCTTACGTTCAGCAGACTGTTCTTATCTCGCCGGACCGGATGATATCTATGTCTCTCCAAGTCAAATCCGCCGTTTCAATCTAAGAACCGGTGATAACGTCGCAGGTAAAATTCGTCCTCCCAAAGATGGGGAGCGCTATTTCGCCTTATTAAAAGTTGCGGAGATTAATTTCGAACCACCGGAAAAAGCAAAACATAAAATTCTGTTCGAAAACCTGACACCGTTGTTTGCAAATGAACGTTTAAATCTTGAGATTGGAAATGGCAGTACAGAAGATTTAACACCAAGAATTATTGATTTGGCTTCACCGATTGGGAAAGGCCAACGTGGATTGATTGTATCACCGCCAAAATCTGGTAAAACCATGATGCTGCAAAGCATCGCTCAATCAATCACTCACAATCATCCTGAATGTCATTTGATCGTATTGTTGATTGACGAACGTCCAGAAGAAGTCACCGAAATGTCGCGTTCAGTCCGTGGTGAAGTGATCTCCAGCACCTTTGACGAACCTGCTTCACGCCACGTACAAGTCGCTGAGATGGTAATTGCCAGGGCAAAACGTTTAACGGAACATAAAAAAGACGTTGTTATCCTGCTCGATTCCATCACTCGTCTGGCACGCGCCTACAATACTGTTGTACCGGCCTCAGGCAAAGTATTAACCGGTGGTGTTGATGCTAATGCCCTGCAACGTCCCAAACGTTTCTTTGGTGCAGCACGTAATATCGAGGAAGGTGGTAGTTTAACCATTATAGCAACTGCACTGGTTGATACCGGTTCACGCATGGATGATGTTATCTACGAAGAATTCAAGGGAACCGGCAATATGGAACTGCATCTTGATAGAGAAATTTCTGAGAAACGCATCTACCCAGCAATCAACATCACCCGCTCCGGTACACGAAAAGAAGACTTGTTAACCACACCAGATGAATTACAGAAAATCTGGATCCTACGTAAGCTGCTTCATCCGATGGAACCGACTGTGGCAATGGAATTCCTGCTGGAACGATTGAAAGGCACCAAGAATAACTCTGAATTCTTCGAAGCCATGAAACGGTAAGCGTTAGAATTTTCTAATTTGAAATGACTCTTTGATTTTTATGTGTATCAAGATTTAAGCATCTCTATCAAATCTTCTTTTTTCTTCCTCAGCAATATCAGAGAAAATAGAAAGCCTGCAATTGCACCAGCTATATGTGCGATAAAATTTGTATTGGAATCAGCCTGTTCTAATACATAATGAACATTCCAACTGATGTAAAATACTGCAATTACCCAGGCGGGCAGACTAATATTCTTTACTATTATTACAACCCATAAAATAGCTTTTATCCTTGCTTGTGGCCATAAATAAACCAATGCGCCCATCATTCCAAAAACTACGCCTGATAAACCGAGAAATAAATTAGGTATGTCAGAACCGCCATACCAAACAGATGACGCGAGACCGACTGAAATAGATATCGTTAAAAATAACGCTATAAAAAAGAACGGCCCAATGATTAACTCAACCAGTAATCCAAAAGATACATAACCAAGAACATTACCAATGAGGTGTAACCAACTGGCATGTGCAAATGAAGAAGAAACCATTCTGCTTACGTTCATAGAACCACCAACATAAACATACTTATTGACCAGATATTCTGGCGGCTTACTTTCTTTAAATTTTGTTACTGCTCTAGTTAAATATTTTTTTACATATTTTTTGGAGTTAGATTTTGAATATATTGAGAGTTTTTTTGATGAATTAACAAATTCATCAATTATTATTTTTTCATCAGGATAGGAGTGCACTTGCATTAATAATACAGAGCAGGCTTCAAGTGTATATTGACCATAAATACTTTTGACTGAATTCTTAAATCCGCGACTTTTATATTTTTCACAAAAATAATTAGCTGATGATTCAACCTCATCGAGATTATTTTCAACACTATAATGTAAGTAAACACATATAATACAAATGATAATACTGAATATCGGAATATAATTTAAATGAACTTCAGGTTTATAAGGAATTATGGCAAACATGTGTTTTTAGTCCTTTAAAGGTGATAATGGTAACAATGAAGATTAACAATTGGGGTCAGAATAACATGCCGAACATGAGGTTGTGATTCTTTCATAAAAAAACCCCGCTAATGCGAGGTTTTTTATTTACCTTATTAAAAGGTAGAGAATGAACAATGATTACATCATGCCACCCATACCACCCATACCACCGTCCATTGGAGGCATACCTGGAGCATCGTCCTTAGGTAACTCGGCTACCATCGCTTCAGTAGTCAATAACAGACCGGCTACAGATGCTGCGTTTTGTAATGCTGAACGAGTTACCTTGGTGGGATCGAGGATGCCCATTTTAATCATGTCACCGAATTCAGCAGTCGCTGCATTATAGCCAATGCTGCCTTTTTCTTCTTTGACCTTGTTCACGATCACGGAAGCTTCTTCACCACTGTTGTTTACGATCTGACGTAATGGTTCTTCAACGGCACGTGTTAAAATCTGAATACCAACGTCTTGATCGTCGTTATCACCTTTAACCGCTGAAATAGAAGATTGTACTCGTATCAGGGCAACACCACCGCCCGCTACGACACCTTCTTCAACTGCAGCACGGGTTGAGTGTAAAGCATCCTCAACGCGAGCTTTCTTTTCTTTCATTTCAATTTCAGTCGCTGCGCCGACTTTAATAACAGCAACACCGCCCGATAATTTAGCAGCACGTTCTTGCAATTTTTCACTGTCATAGTCCGAAGAAGATTCTTCAATCTGTTGACGGATTTGCTTGATACGTCCTTCGATATCACTGCCTTGACCAGCACCATCGATAATGGTGGTATTGTCTTTTGTGATTTGAACACGTTTAGCAGTACCGAGATCTTCAAGAGTTGCCTTTTCCAGGGACAAACCAACTTCTTCAGAAATAACCGTACCACCAGTCAGGATAGCGATGTCTTCCAACATGGCTTTACGTCGATCACCAAAACCCGGTGACTTAACCGCAGCAACCTTAACAATACCGCGCATGTTATTCACAACTAATGTCGCCAGGGCTTCGCCTTCAACATCTTCAGCAATGATCATCAATGATTTACCGGCCTTGGCAACACCTTCCAGTAATGGAATCAGGTCACGTACGTTTGAGATTTTCTTGTCAAACAGCAGAATAAAAGGTGCTTCCAGTTCAACACTCATGGATTCCTGGTTGTTGATGAAGTAAGGCGACAGGTAGCCACGATCAAACTGCATACCTTCAACCACGTCCAGTTCATTTTCCAGACCTGAACCTTCTTCAACGGTGATAACACCTTCTTTACCCACCTTGTTCATGGCATCGGCGATAATTTCACCCACATCAGTGTCAGAGTTAGCAGAGATAGTACCCACCTGAGCAATGGATTTGCTGTCGGTGCAAGGTTTGGACAGATCCTTCAATTGTTCTACTGCAGCAATAACACCTTTATCGATACCACGTTTGATATCCATCGGATTCACACCGGCAGTAACAGATTTCAGACCTTCGCGAACGATGGCCTGAGCCAGTACGGTAGCAGTCGTGGTGCCATCACCAGCAACGTCCGATGTCTTGGAAGCGACTTCCTTAAGCATCTGTGCACCCATGTTCTCGAATTTGTCATCAAGTTCGATTTCTTTTGCAACGGAAACACCATCTTTCGTCACAGTAGGAGCACCAAAGCTCTTATCCAGAATAACGTTACGACCTTTAGGTCCCAGTGTTTGTTTTACGGCATCTGCCAGGATGTTAACGCCAGCAGCCATTTTACTGCGGGCATCATTTCCAAATTTGACTTCTTTTGCAGCCATTGTTTAATTCCTCAATAATATATAAATAAATGTATGTTTGGTTAAATCCAGAAAAGCTTAGCCTTCCAGGACACCCATGATGTCTTCTTCGCGCATAACGAGTAATTCTTCGCTATCAACTTTGACTTCAGTACCTGAATATTTTCCAAAAAGAACCTGGTCGCCGACTTTCAGGTCAACGGCACGAACATCACCGTTTTCCAGGATCTTGCCATTGCCAACAGCAACAACTTCACCCTTAATCGGTTTCTCAGTAGCACTATCGGGGATCACGATACCGCCAGAAGAGGTTTTTTCTTCCTCCATGCGTTTGATAATGACGCGATCTTGTAACGGACGAATTTTCATATTGTTCTATTCCTCATGTAAGTAATTGATTACATTAAATTAATATTTTATTACTAAAACTTGTTAGCACTCATACTAAGCGAGTGCTAAGACTATAGTCAAAATCTTTCCAAAGTCAACCAACCAACGCATGATTGATTGGCGCTATGAAAAGTATTTGATGCTTTCAGGTAAGGGCGGAGCCAGTAAATTCAAGCCCCACCATAGAAAAAATTATTCAGACTCAGTTTGATAATGTTGCATCAAGATTTTCGCAACTTCAGGACGGGCAAACTCCACTGGCAAATCCTCGCCTGCAGCCAACATGTCACGTACTTTGGTGCCTGATAAAAGGACGAAGTCGTCTTTACTGTGGTCAACGGCATCGCGCATCATGACTACCTTGTCGAGTTTTTTTGAGTAGGCCGTGTGATCGGCCTTGAAGATTTCAATTTCCAGGGCCCCATCAGGGATTTCATCAAAGATAGTCTGCGCATCGAAGGGACCATAAAAATCACCGACACCGGCATGATCACGACCGACGATTAAATGGGTACAACCTGCATTCTGACGAAATACCGCGTGGAGCACGGCTTCGCGTGGCCCTGCATAGAGCATATCAAATCCATAACCGGTGACTTCAACCGTATTAGCAGGAAAATACAGCTCTACCATTTTACGAATAGCAGCATCGCGAACATCTGCTGGAATATCGCCCTTCTTCAATTTACCGAGCAGCATATGCACCAGCACACCGTCAGCCTTGACGGATTCAAGCGCCATCTTGCACAATTCTTCGTGGGCACGGTGCATAGGATTACGAGTCTGGAAAGCGACCACTTTTTCCCAGTTATTTTTAGCAATCAAGTCGCGAATTTCACTGGCAGTGCGGAAGGTTTCAGGAAAATCAGCCGCAAAATAACTGTAGTTCAATACCTGTATCGGGCCAGAAATGACATACTTACCTAGGCTCATAAACGTGGATACGCCGGGATGCGTCTCATCTAGGGTACCAAAATTCTTTGCCGCCATAGTAGTTAGTTGATCAGTCGTGATTTCTTCAATCGCTTCAATATCCTGAATTGCCAACAATGGATTGCCTTCCACATTAGGATCAAGCAAGGCTATGCGTTTTGCATTCTTAATAGCTGAAATATCATCGGTGCGATTCATGACCGTGACAGGCCAGAACACGCCATCGGTGGTTTTCATATGGCTGGAAACACTGAGAGCATCTTCCAGATTCATATAACCGGGCAACGGTGTGAAGTAACCAGCACCCAACATTACGGCGTTTGCCGCGGATGCTGAATTCAAGATGATAGAGGGCAATTCTTTTGCCTCTTCAATCAGTTCATTGCGTATCGCCTCATCGGCCACATAAAGTGAGGTCAAGGTATCTGAGCCATGCGGCTTAATCATTCTTATCTCCTACTGTATCTACATTGTTAGTCTCAAAAAGGCCGCTTACCATAATGATCCTGCCAATAAATGCAAGTTTTACACTAGCAGAAACCCTGTTCTGGCATTAAGATGAAAAAAAGACACATTTGAGGAGCAATATATTTATGTCTGATCCAACAGTGGTAGAGGCACCGGAAGCTGGAAAGAGAACCTCCAAGATCGTTGGCCCAATGAGCAGTCAGGATACTGTGCAACTAGAAGCAGAAAACGCCAGTTGTTTCTGGAACGACCAGGAATTCCCAAAAGGAGCTCAGGTAAGGAATGATGGCAAATGTCATGAATGCAGCTTTGGCCTGTGGGTAGAAATTAGCGAAGCCTGATACTAATAAGGAAGCTTTGACTTAATCAGAGTTTCCCTAATTTGATTAACTAAAACAGCTCGGCCCTGGAAGATAAATAGTTTGAGTGTTTTGTTTAATCATATCACCTGCATGCAGTGAAAAATGTCCTACTCTGAATTCCTGAAAATAAAACTGTAAAGTCTGCTTCACTGTCGTAAATGCCAGGTCACCCCAGGGCACTTCCTCCTCACTGAATAAAGCAAGTTCCAAACTTTCTGCACCCGGTTTGAAATCTAGATCCAGTAGGCGTGAACGAAACATCATATATAAATGATTAACATGAGGCAGACTAAATACACAATATAGCCCCAGAACTTCTACATTGGCAGTGGCTTCTTCCAGAGTTTCTCTAATCGCTCCTTCTGTAACCGTTTCATCGATTTCCATAAAACCCGCTGGCAAAGTCCAGTATCCATAACGAGGTTCTATCGCACGTCGACATAGTAAGACCTTCTCCTCCCACTCAGGAATACAGCCACAGACTATTTTAGGATTTTCATAATGAACCATCTGGCAGTTAGGACAGACAAAGCGTGGCCGATTATCATGTTCGGGTATGGCTAAAGTCACTTTTTCGCCACAATGGCTGCAATAATTCACAGTAATGATTGTGTTCGCAGTATCTGTTTGCTATTCATATTTCATAAAGTTCTATGTTGTTTGAATATACTCTATAACGAATAATGTGTGATTAATACTGATGACAGCCAAAGAACCCTACTTTGCCGATTTTCGCTTATATGTGATAGAACACATTAAGGCCATTGAACAGCAAAATTATGCTAGCCACTCGATTGAATGGTTTCTATTGCGTTATCTAAATCGCATTACTAAAAAAGCCAACCCACCGAGCCGTCGTGGTGACATGGATAACGCAATACAGGCATTGATCCGTTTTTACGTCGACAACCTCGACGAAAAATCAGAAATGGGAGAACGTTGTCAAAAAATATACAATGAATACCGTAAATGTCTGCGAACGCAACAAGAAAAATAATTTTGCTATGCTAGAGTTAACATGAGTCAAATCATTCATATAATATTGTTTCGGAGTGAAACATGCCTTCAAAAATAATTATTGATTACCTTGTGCTTGCCAATGCCAACCCCTTGCAACTATCTGAACGGGTCAATGAAAAGATCGAGGAAGGCTGGACGCCACTTTCAGGCGTTTCTGTCGGCACATCTCTGAGTGCAGGCAATACACTGGTCAGTTATGCGCAGGCCATCGTCAAATATAAAGATGTTTTATAAAGACCTGGATTAACTGGCATAGCTGAAAACTATAATTACGATACCTAATAAAATACGATAAACGACATAAGGAAACATGCCGGTCTTTTCCAGAAATTTAAGAAACCAATGAATGGCCAGCAAGGCACTGACCGCCGAAACAATGGCAACAATAAAAAATGCAGTCCAGTCCGTTTCAGCCACACCAGAAAAATAGCGATAGGCCTCGTGTCCACTGGCTAGCAATATGACAGGCACTGCCATCAGAAATGAAAAACGCGCAGCTGCTTTACGATCAAAACCCATCATTAATCCTGCTGTCATGGTGATGCCCGAACGAGAAGTGCCAGGCACCAATGCCAAGACCTGTGCCAATCCAAATATAAATACTGAACGATAATTCAAACGATCAAACGATTTTATCTGCTGGCCTTTGGTGTCTGCCCACCAGAGGATCAAACCAAAAAAGATAGAAGCCAGAGCAAGGATCAAAGGACTGCGTAAATATTCAACAATATAATCGTATAAAAACAAACCAACAAACGAGATGGGTATCGTTGCGAAAATAAGATAAAGCAATAATTTATGTTCAGAATCGATTCGTATTGCAGTAGGACAAACGATCCATGGCCGAATGATTGTTTGAATGTCTTTTCGAAAATATATTAAAACTGCCACCAGACTACCTAAATGTGCAGCGATATCATAAACAACACCTTGATCAGGCCACCCCATGAAATAAGGCAACAAAATCAGGTGGGCTGAGCTGGAAACAGGTAGAAATTCAGTGATCCCCTGAATCAGTCCCAACAAAATAAGATGAATTGTTTCCATGGCCTGACTATAAACGATTACTGTGATCGTTAAATGACAAACCATTCAATGAGTGAGAAATATTTTTTCCCAAAGCCAACACCTTGAATCGTTCACCCCATTTCATCCGGCATGGTTAATGTTTTCATCTGTTGTAGTAATTGCATATTTTCTGTTTCGTTAACTTTATTAGCATTCATAAATATCTCATCAATACCATTGGCAAGCAGAAAATTTGTCTGCGTCGTATAATCCAGTAATTCGAGGTGTTGTTCAGCAGCCATTTGTGCTAATGCCGAAAATTGAACATTACAGGTAATATCCTGCAATCCAATATTCACAAACGGATCATCATGCACCCTGTGACGAAAAAAACATCGCATACTGCCATGAATTTCACCTGGACGATAGTAATCCTGCTTCGATGAACCATAATCCATAATTAACAAGACAGCTGCATCCATCAATCGAGACAGTTCTTTAATCCATTGTTGATAAGAGCTATGCCATTCAGTTTGATATCCATCCGGCAATATTTGATCGGTTTGAATGTATTGATGATAAAAATCAGAAGAAGCCTGACAACTGTCCTCTATTTGCCAATAAAACCCCTGGCTATTATGTGACACTGTCTGTTCGAAAGCTTCGCCATTTTTTATAATAATTCGTTTAAACGGTAAGGCATCAAACATTTCATTTGCTAATATCACACCGCTAAACGATTCGATCTGTTCTAGTTCAACCCAGATAATTCTGTTGAGTAATTCAGGAATATGAGTTTCAAACAATTGTTTTTGTCTTAATTGGAGAGCCCGACTTGGCTCGATAATAAAATAGCGTGAAGGAAGTGAAGAAAACTCGTTTAAGGACTGTAATATGTCTTTTGCCATGACACCACTGCCTGCGCCAAGCTCAAGGATATCTCCACCGTTAGTTATATTTAAAATTTCCTGGCATTGTCTTGCAAGCGTTTTTGAATAGAGAGAGGAAATCTCAGGCGCAGTAATAAAATCACCACTGCGACCAAATTTGTCTGTGTTTGAAGCGTAATAACCCAGTTCAGGTTCAAACAAGGCAAGCTGTATGAAACGATCAAATCCTATCCGACCCGAATGACGATTGATTGTGTCAATAATCCGCTTTTCGAGCGATTGACTCACAAGCAATTCATTATCATTCAGATCTGGCAGATCAAAATTGGGCATGGATAAACTATTAAGAGTGCTAGAGCGGTGTTTTTTTTGATCAACAATTACGAATAAAACAACCAGACAAATAATTATTTTGATGGTGACCTCAGACTAATAACCCCGAATTATTTAAACTCAGGCATGTTTGCATCCAGAAACCAGCGTTTTATTTCTTCATCAAACCACCAATGTTGTGGATGCCTGATTTTATCAACAGTTCCATACTTATCACTGTAATAACTAATCTCGGCAGTTACATCTGCCTCGGTTTGTTCTTCGTTCAATGAAACATCCTGGATAATATTGTATGCAGTCACATTGATACCGTCATATTTCTCCAATATCAATTTTGGTTTAAAACCATCTTTACCAAGGTGTAGATCATGGGCATTTTGATAACGCGCCCAACGCATCGCCTGACCATAAGCCGTGATCGATGATTGCAAGCGACTCATTTTATCTCTATTGACCATGCCAGCACAGCCATTTAATAAAATCAGTAGCAATATAACCGAACTTGTCAGAGCTAACTTCATTATGCTTCTCCATTCATACAAAGTGCTAAGATCATAATCAATCAAACTCCTTATAAACGTGCTTTTCGCCAGTTATTGATTCATACACCATCGCCGCATATTTCATATTACCTTCAAGGGTTAAATGCATTTTATCCAACGATACAAAATAATCTATATTGATTCCTCTCTCTCGGATCATCTCATATATATCAATACACGGCGTGTCCAGTTTATCAGCAACGTATCGAATGGTTTCATTATACGGTAAAAAATTATCATAAAAAGATTTACGATTGCCCTGTTTACCCCTGACATCACCAATTGCGTGATTGACAATAAAAATGCAGGTACCTTTATGGCGAATAATTGAGCTGTAAAATTCTCGTAAATTCTTTTTGAATTCATAAATACTGACTCTGGGTCGACGCGCCCAATCATAGACATTGGCATCATTCAGTCCAAATTGCACCAGAACCATTCCGGGTAATAGTGGCAATACATCCTCTGAAAAACGATCCAGCGCCAGTGCGGTAGTATCTCCATCAGCACCTTTGTTATGGACAGAAAATTTACCGGGTTGATATTCATCCAGTATTTCCTGTAACAAGGAAGGCCAACGCAATTCTACTGGAAACTCATTACCTTCTGTGATCGAATCACCAAAACAAACAATATTAAATTTTTCCGAAACCGGATGTTCTGCTGTTGCATCAATCAATTTATTAATGGAACTGATCGATAAATTATTCTTAACTGTGGTTTCCTTTAAAATTTTTCTTGCTGTTTTACCTGGCGTCTTTTTTGCAGTTTTTCTTATGGTTTCCTTTTTGCTTTTTACAGACGTATTTTTTGCAACCTTACCGCTTGCTTTTCTAGTCGTCTTACCAACTTTTTTTTTGCTTACTTTTTTTTTCTTTTCGTTTTCCATATTCGATTACCAAATTATCCAGGACTCAGATCCATATCGACTTTCCATAAATCATCTCCGGATTTTTCATAGTCTAACCACAATTGTTTATAACTTTTTTTAACAACAGGATGTTTTAACTCTGGCGCTATTTCCGCCAGCGGACACAACACAAATGAATACTTTAAAATATCTTCTCTAGGAATGCGCAAATTTTTATTGTCACTGATTAAATCACCATATAACAGTAAATCAATATCCAGTGTTCTTGAGGAATATCTGGCTACTTTTTTTATTCGACCAAACTCATATTCAGTATCACGTAACATTCTTGCAACCTCAGCAGGATTTTTATCGGTAAAAAATCCTGCTACTAAATTATAAAAATTATCTCCATCAAAACCATAAGAAATACTTTCATAAATGTTGGAAAGTAATAATTCACCAAACAAATCACCTAACGCAACAAGTCCTCTCTGAATGTTTACCTCACGGTTTATATTACTCCCCATACCGACAAAGACTTGCTCCATATTACGTATAACTACCACGTTCGATAATTACACCTATATCTCGCACTCCCTTAACCGCACCTTTTTTATTCAAACGTAGGCGTAACCAGGGCACATTAAATTCGGTTAAAACTAGTTCAGCTACTTTTTCTGCCAACGTTTCAACCAGTTCAAATTCACTCTCACCAACAAAACTAAACAAACGCTGGGCTACCGCATTGTAGTCCAGGGTATCTTCAATACTATCGGAACTCGCGGCTTTTTTTATATCTGTCGCCATCTCCAGATCAAACACAATGGTTTGCTTGATACGTCGCTCCCAATCGTAAACACCAATCGTCGTATCAATACGTAAATCGTTTAAGTAAATAATATCCATTAGTCATCATTAATATTCTTTAATTAGGGAAACTCTGATTATGTCAGTGTTTCCCGTGGCACAGGGAAGAGCCACCATTTTCAATAACGACATGTTATTGAAAATGAAAGAAAACTAAAAATCGCATTTATCTCCACGGATGGAATGTATGCAATGCAATCGCCCGGAGCGATTGCTGTGTTAGTTTTCGACCTCTGACAAGTCATGGATAGACTTGTTCAGAGGTTCCTTAAATAATAAAACGTATTATAATCGCATGCTCTTATAGAAACTAATATTTTGAATAACACTATGTTGTTATATAGCCTGATACTCATTGGATATTTGTCTGGATCACTTGCCTCTGCGGTGATTGTCTGCAAGTTGCTCGGCCTGGCAGACCCACGCACTGAAGGATCAAATAACCCAGGCGCTACCAACATTTTACGTCTGCATGGCAAAAAAGTAGCTATTCTGACTTTAGCCGGCGATTCACTTAAAGGTGTATTCCCGGTACTTCTTGCTCGCTATGTCAATGCCCCGGATCTGATCATTGCATTTACTGGACTGGCAGCGTTTCTGGGCCATTTATACCCTGTGTTTTTTGGATTTAGAGGCGGCAAAGGTGTTGCTACCTTGCTCGGCGTGCTGTTTGCTACGCATTATTTACTCGGACTAGCATTTTCTATCTGCTGGTTAATCATGGCCTTTACCTTTCGCTATTCATCCCTATCGGCCCTGGTCGCCGCAGCGCTGGTGCCTTTTTTCAGCAAATGGATACTCGGAGCAAATGAATACGTTTTTACCTTTAGCCTGATGACGATCTTATTATTCTGGCGTCATCGTTCGAATATTAGAAATCTTGTCTCTGGTGAAGAAGATAAAATCGGCGAAAAATAGAATTTTGAGATCAAGCTGAGTTTGATTATATACCTTAACACATTGTTTCTATTACTGTTTCCTGATTGCATTCTGTATTTCCTGCAGAAGAGTAAACCTTACTTTCTCTTTTTTACATGCCGCATCAAGCGTTGGCGTTTTGTTTGTTGACGTTTGGTTAAAATATTTTTACGCCCGGCAAACGGATTGGAACTGAATTTGTATTCAATCAGCACCGGTATGCCTTCCAGTCTTAACTGTTTTTGAAAGAAATTTGCCAGATAGCGCGTGTAATCCTTTGGTACCGATTCGGTTTGATTACCATGAATGATAATGCGTAAGGGGTTATGCCCTCCAAGATGAGCATAGCGCAGTTTGATCCGCTTACCCCGAACCAGTGGCGGTTGATGTGATTCTACCGCCAAGCCAAGCAAGCGTGTGACCTCGGCGGTTGATTTATCTATCTGTAATAAACTTCCCATACGATCAATACTTTTAAACAGATTGCCAACACCACTGCCGTGTAATGCTGAAATAAAATGTATGGTTGGAGCCAATAGAAAGCTGAGTTTGCGTTCGAGTTGATTTTTGATCAGGGTGCGTTGATAAGGGTCAATACCATCCCATTTATTCACGGCAATGATCAAGGCCTTACCCTGTTCATGACTACCACCCAGTAATGTGAGGTCTTGATCGGTGATCGCTTCATGCGCGTCCATGACCATGATAACAATATCGGACTCAGAGATGGTTTGTAGTGATTTAATCACGCTAAATTTTTCAATATGATCATTCACTTTTGAACGACGTCGTACACCGGCAGTATCGATCAGGACATAGTGTTTATCATCACGAGCATAATCGATAGCAATACTGTCACGTGTGGTACCAGGATGATCAAAGGTCACCAACCGCTCTTCACCAATCATGCGATTGATCAGTGTTGATTTCCCAACATTGGGGCGACCGATCACACCGACCTTTAAGGCATTATTTTCTACCTCTTCTGTATCTGAAAGATCAGGTAGATCTGCCATCACATTATCCATGAGCTGCTTTAATCCATCGCCGCGTTGCGCTGAGATGGCATAAGGCTCACCAATACCCAGAGTGTAGAAATCCGCATTGGCGACGTTGCTGTCCAATCCTTCTGTCTTATTCACAACCAGAAACAGACGTGTATTTAATGGCCGTAACTGTTCGGCAAGGACTTCATCGGCACTTGTTAGACCATCTCGACCATCAACCATCCAGATGATCGCATCGGCTTCGTAAATCGCCTGTAACGATTGACTTTCAACCTGCTCTATCATCGCTTCATTGTCAGGATTTATTTCCCCAAGCCCTGCGGTGTCGATTAATAAAAATTGTCTCTCGTCGTGCTCGGCAAGCCCAAACTGACGATCACGCGTGACACCCGGACGATCTGCAACCAACGCATCACGGCTTTGGGTAAGGCGATTAAATAAGGTAGATTTGCCAACGTTTGGTCGACCAACGATGGCAATGACGGCTTTCATGTTATTTGAAATCGAGGAATATTAACTAACGAGCATTATAAATCGTCGGCTTCATCTTCATCATCTCCTGAGAAGATATCAAGCAAACCACCGAGTGAGAATCCTTCTTCCTCTTCATTTTTTTCAATAGCCGTGGTTTCTTGTGATTCTGCAGTTTCTTGTGTTTCAGTAATTTCTTCGCTTATTTCGTCATCCATTTCAATCGCGGTCTCAATTTCTGCTGCTTGTAACGCACCCTGATGGGTAAAGGCTGCGAATGTGCCATCACTGCTATAAGCATACAGTTTTTCATCATAAACAATTGGTGGAGCAAGTATCTTTGATTCAGTTAAACGGGTACGGGCGACAAATTCACCAGTGGCACTATCCATCCAGTGCAGGAAACCTTCCAGATCGCCCACCACAACGTAGTCGCCAACACTGGCTGGTGCAGTCACCGCCCGAGCCAGCAACTTGTCATGCTTCCAGACCGAATCACCCGAGTAGCGGTCCAGTGCCCAGATGTTGCTTTGAGCATCGCTGACAAAAACATACTCATCACTCACACTCAGACCTGCATGGGAAGAAATCTCACGGAACCATTGGATGCGACCAGTTTCTAACTCAACCGCCGCAACATTGCCCTGAAAAGTAGTGACATAAATTACGCCGGCATCAATCACCGGTTCGCTATCAATATCAATCATACGATCCAATTCAGTCGTGCCACGGGCCTGGGCAATGCGTGTTTCCCAGAGTAGCTTGCCTGTGCCGAGTTCAATCGCAGCCAGTTTGCCGCCATCAAAACCGGCAAACACCAACCCGGAATCAATCACTGGGTTACTCGTACCACGCAATGTCAAGGCAGGTACATTGCGATCATAAATCCAAAGTCGTTTCCCCGAGTTTTCATCAAGTGCGAAGATTTTGCCATCGATAGTACGTATGACAACGATACCGTTTGAAACTTTCGGGGTAGAGAGTACTTCACTTGAGACTTCACTGCGCCAGAGTTCTTCTCCGTTTACGGGATCATAGGCCAAAACCTCAGCTTCCTGGGTACCAACTATAATTAATGTATCTGTAGCTTCAGGACCACCAGAAATAGGTTGATCAGTATCAATTTCCCAGATGCTTTTGCCTGTCTTGGTATCAATAGCTTCGAGATCGCCTCGATTGTCTGCTATGTAGGCTCGGTCATCCAGCAAGGCTGGTGTGAGTTTCAGGTATTTTTCATCACTACCTTCGCCGACATTTGTTGACCATAACTCGATAACGTCCAACCGTTGTGAAATACTGGTCAACGGTGTTGGCGGCATGGAGTTGTCTTCGCCTGAGAATGTATTTGTTAATTTTTTGATGCTGCCACAAGCAGATACGGCAACACATAAAAAGAGAACGACTAGTAAGCGTTTCATTTAGGCTATTGTGTTGCCATGTTGCGGCCAACAGAATCCAGCTTCATTTCAAGTATTTCATATTTATCAGATGCCGGGTCGAGCTGAGAGATCGCTAATGCGTATTCTTCTTTGGCCTTGAGCATGTCGCCTTTTTCCGAGTAAATATCACCTTTCAATTCAGAGGCTGATGCCGCGAAACCAAAAAAACTGGAACCATTCAACAAGGACAGAGCTTCCTCCGCCTTATCTTCGGCATAAGCGACGCGAGCCAGACGTAATTCCGCTAACGACTTGAGTTCTTTGTCTTTGGCATTTTCCTGAGCAAATTCCAACTGCTCTTTGGCAGTGCTTAAATCACCATTTTCTATAGCAAATTTTGCCATGATCATGGCACTATAGACTGCATAATTGGTTGAAGCATAGCCCGAGCTTAACTGTTGGCCGTACTCACGCGTCTTTTCAACATCTGCAGCGCGTGCACTATTGAGCATGGATTCGTATATTTCCGAAGCTGCTTCGGCCTGCTCATCCAAATGTGACTGATAACCACGCCAGCCAAAGATACCACCGAAGCCGATAACAATACCCAGTCCAATAGCCAGGCCGTTTTCAGACCACCATTTTTTTACCGCTTCGATTTCTTGTTCTTCTGTTGTGTATGTCTCCAAGACAATCTCCTCAATATTTCAATATAA
Source organism: Gammaproteobacteria bacterium (assembly GCA_965250225.1). Classification (GTDB taxonomy): domain Bacteria; phylum Pseudomonadota; class Gammaproteobacteria; order Eutrophobiales; family Eutrophobiaceae; genus CBDEUK01. Next base: position 24,169 of record CBDFNQ010000034.1, on the reverse strand, counting down.
ACCCTGAATAATTTATCCATGGATTATTCAGGGCACAAAAAACAAAAAATGTGATTTTTGTTTTTTTCTCACTTTTGACAGTAAATTAAGCCATCAAAAATGCCCGTACATTCTGTACTGGGAAAACTCTGGATAAATCAGAGTTTTCCAAGCCGTGCGATCATAATGATGCTAGCCAGTTTGTTCAATTAATCTGCGAGGATTTCTGCTAATTTATTCGATAAATTCGCGATTTCCACGATAATTTGTGGTTTTTCCTCACGTAAGAACTTGATACTGATTGTTTGACTGGCGATTTCATCTTCACCCAGTATCAATGCCAGACGTGCTGCGCTCTTATCAGCTTTTTTAAACTGGCTTTTGAAACTGCCACCACCAGAATGACAGAGTAAGCTAAGCTCAGGAAGTTCCGTGCGCAACTGTTCCGCCAGGATGAAACCCTGTTTCTCAGCTGCCTCACCAGCCAGAATCAGATAGGAGTCAGTACTTTGTTCTGGAAAGTTATATCCTGATTTTTCCAGTAGACCTAGAATACGCTCCAAACCCATCGCAAATCCAATCGCTGGTGTGGGTTTGCCAGCAAAATGTGAGACCAGGCTATCATAGCGCCCGCCCGCGCAAATCGTTCCCTGGGCACCCAGTTGATCGGTTATCCATTCAAAGACAGTTTTGCCATAATAATCCAGACCACGAACCAGCAGCGGGTTGATAGTATAGGCAATCTTTGCGTTATCCAGACAAGCACATAAACCCTGAAAATGATCACTCGATTCAGCATCAATATGATCAGAGAAAACAGGCGCGTTCTGTATCAATGACTTCATTTCTGAGTTCTTGCTGTCAAGGATACGTAATGGATTTTTCTCGAGACGTTTCAGACTGTCTTCGTCGAGCTGATCTTTATGATCAGAAAAATATTCAATCAGCAGTTCACGATACACCGCTCTCGACTCGGTGGTTCCCAGAGAGTTGATTTCAAGACTGACATCTTTAATACCAAGCTCCTGCCAGAGTCTCGCGGTCATAAATATCATTTCAACATCGATATCCGGGCCTGCGAGACCAAAAGCCTCCACACCAACTTGATGGAATTGACGTTGGCGTCCTAACTGAGGACGTTCATGACGAAACATCGGTCCCATATACCACAATCTTTGAACCTGCATGTTATTGAACAAGCCATGTTCAAGACCTGCGCGAACGGTTGAGGCTGTTCCTTCTGGTCGCAGGGTAATTGTGTCACCATTTCGATCATCAAAGGAGTACATCTCTTTTGAAACAATATCACTGAGTTCACCGATGGAACGATGGAATAATTCGGCTTTTTCAATGATCGGCGTACGTATTTCCAGATAGCCGTAACGCCTGAGTAGCTTGCTGATAACAAGTTCCAGGTGTTGCCACTTCGGACTATCATCCGGCAATATGTCGCGCATGCCGCGTATGGCTTGTAGCTTGCCTGACAATTTGATTTCCTCTTGGACAATTACATTATTCAGGGAAATTCTGACTTGGTCAGAGGCTCCTAAATAAAGATGGGGTATTCTAACAAAATCAGGACGATCACTCGCCGAGTTTTAAACGTGTGACATCGGCACGTGTGAACGGGTCAATATCAACATCGTTGCTATTGAATTTTACCCGGACACCACTGGCATGACCAAGTAAAACAGAAAGTGGTGTTAAACCAGTAACATTAATCACAGAACCTGATTGTACCAGCCTCATTAATAACTTTTTATCCGCACCGTTATACACTTCAATCCAGGATTCTTCATCAACGAAAATAGTCAGATCTCCAGTGAGGCCACTCAGGGTATTACTATTGATGTTAATGGATTGTTCAGTTTCATCCACCGGGTTTGAAACCACAGGCGTTATATCATCATTAGTCGATTCAGTAGCTTGCCCACTATCCAAATCAAGAATTGGTTTATCTGAATGAACAATAATTTTATAGTCATAGTCAAAGGCTGGTGGTTCAACATTTTGAGATGATTCTATACCTGAAGGTTCATCAATAGATGATTGATCAGGAGTAATGACAATATATTTACTTTGCCACCACACTAATAACAACAACACGAGAGCAAACGAGATCAGATATGTCATGATCTTAACTGGTTTATCACTGCTACTTATCTGACTTTTTTGTGAAACTTCAGGAATGATTTCCGGTGTTTCATTGGTAGACTGATTATTGTTAAATAATTGGATAATCGAATCTTCATCTACATCAACCACGCGTGCATAACTGCGTAAGTAACCACGTGTATAAGTAGGTGCAGAAATTTTTTCGTATTGATCATTTTCCAGATAAGAAATGATATTGAGATTAAGGTGTAATAATTTGCTGAGTTCCTGCTGACTCAGATCCTTTTTCTCACGAGCCTCTTTTAGGATCTCTCCGGGGGTTTGTAGTGATAATTGAGCCTGATCAGGATTATTTACCATTGCACTTAAATGCCTGATTGAAGAAATAATTTGGTTTCTTCACTGTCGGGGAAATTATTTTTCAGCAGTAAAGCGTAACTCGCAAGCGTATCGTGATCACCGAGTTCATTTTCAGCTTGTATCCCAAGCCAAAGGCTCTTGGCAGTATGTTTTTTTATTTCTGAATAGCGCTGTATGTATCCCCTAGCAGAGAGGAAATTACCTTGAACAACATTGATCTCAGCCATCTGGACAAGAGCCGTAGCAACATAAGGGTTTTGCTTGAGGGCTTTGCGGAAATAAATTTCTGCAACATCGTATCGTTGGTCACGCATAGCACAAGTGCCCGCATTCGAGTTGGCTATTTCCGGAGATGCGTACAAAGGATTATTGGCAGCTTTGTCAAAAGCCTCTTCTGCTTCTTCCAACCTGCCTTTAGAACAGAGAAATTGACCATAGTTATTCAACGTCTTGGGTGCATTCGATCGGCTGCGTAGTGAACGTTGAAAATATTTTTCAGCTTGCTGATCTTCTCCCATGCGCTGATGGAGTACACCAAGTACGTTCAAGGTTGCATAGTAGTTTGGATCTGCCTGTAATGCTTTGGTCAGCTTATTTAATGATTTTTCATAATCACCATTTTCCATATATGCGGTTCCGAGCCTCAGGTTCGCAATAGCAATTTCATTCGTAGCAGGACTGGTTCGAACATTGCCATTGTCTACTGGTTGGCCGCAGGCAAATAGTGTGAGACAGAGATAAAAAGGCAGCAATCGGTGCATCATGATACTCGCACCTCTTGATCGTGCTGATGACGTTTGGCTTTTGCATTGACCTTGCCAACCAATTGACCACAAGCAGCATCAATATCATCGCCGCGGGTTTTGCGCGTTGTTGTGATAAGACCCTGAGCCATTAGTACCTCACGAAATTGTAAAATTTTGTCTGTCTTCGAGCATTTATAGCCTGCACCCGGAAACGCATTAAACGGAATTAAATTTACTTTCGCGGGTATGCCCGCTAATATTTTTGTTAGTTGTACGGCATCCTCAATGTTGTCATTAACTCCATCAAGCATCACATATTCAAAAGTAATTGAATCCCCACCGTGTATCTTGGCATATCGCTTACAGGCTGCCAACAGTTCCTTGATGGGATATTTGCGGTTTATTGGTACAATCTTGTCTCGAAGTCCATCATTTGACGCATGCAATGAGATAGCAAGAGCAACATCGGTGCTATTTGCCAGGCGATCAATCGCAGGAACAATTCCAGCAGTACTAACCGTCACGCGTTTTTTTGCCAGATTAAAAGCCAGGTCATCTTTCATAATTTCCAGTGCAGGCAGAACATTATCAAAATTCAATAAGGGTTCTCCCATTCCCATCATAACCACATTGGTGATACGACGTTTGTTGTCTTTGAAACAACCCAGACGATCATTCGCCAACCAAAGTTGAGCAATAATTTCTGCAGTCGTCAGGTTCCGATTGAATCCCTGTTTCCCGGTAGAACAAAATTGGCAATCCAGGGGGCAACCGACTTGTGAAGAAATACAAAGTGTGCCGCGATTTTCTTCAGGAATAAAAACAGTTTCGACACTGTTGCCCTTATCATCCAGTTTGATCAGCCATTTATACGTACCATCACTGGATTTTTGTTCGTTAATGATTTCCGGAAACTGAATAACGGTGGTTTGTTCAAGTCTTTCACGTAAAGCCAAACTGATATTTGACATTGAATGAAAATCGACCACACCTTTTTGGTGTATCCATTGGATAATTTGTGTTGCACGGAACGGTTTTTCACCGATACCAACAAAATACTCAGCAAGCGATGCGCGATCATAGTCAAGAAGATTAGTTTGCGCACTCATGATTAATCAGCACTGCTCTGATGAAAATATTTCTTCGGGTTTGAAGAAAAAGTTGATTTCTCGTTGTGCTGTTTCAACACTGTCCGAGCCATGCACAGCATTTTTCTGAACCTTGGATTCAGGATTGTGGACAGCAAATTTATCACGGATGGTTCCAGGTTCGGCCTGGTTGGGATCAGTCGCGCCCATGAGTTTGCGATAATGTGTGACAGCATCTTCAGACTTAAGGACCTGTACCATCACCGGTCCAGATGTCATAAATTCAATCAGATGAGCAAAAAAATGTCGGCCTTCGTGTTCTGCATAGAATTTACCCGCTTGTTCTTTCGTCAAACGCATCATTTTAGCCGCGACTATATTAAAACCATTTTTTTCCAGCATCTGATAAATTCCACCGATAACGTTTCTACCGACTGCGTCCGGTTTAATGATGGAAAGAGTATGTTCGATGGTCATCAGGGTACCTCAGGAAATTATTTTAAATAAGGTGAAGATTGTTGCGCCGCGATTATACGCGCTGATACTACGTAAACAAGTCTGAAAAAGAAATTCATGGAACATCAATCCCAACGATCATCCCTGACCTGAATCACACCGTTCTCAATGCGAACAGGGAACGTACTGATATCTTCAAATGCGGGTGGCGTTAGTGCCTTTCCTGTTTTTATATCAAAGCGCGCGCCATGCCTTGGACAGACAAGTTGATCGCCGTCGATTAACTCTTCTGCTTCCAGTCCGCAGGCAAGGATGGGGACGTTATCGTGTGTACAAGTATCTTCCAGAGCGTAATACTCACCATCAATATTATAGACTGCGATATAAATGTCATCGGCATCCACCAGTTTTGCCTGGCCGGGTTTCAATTCTTCAACCGGTGCGACGCCAAACCAACTCGACATCAATATAAGCCCGTTTGGATCTTCGCCGCTTCCGACATCATCTCCTGTGACCAGGGAGGGTCAAAGGTGAGTTCGACGTTTACTTCTGTGACATTCTGAGCCGAAGCAACCTTGGCTTTGACATCATCGGCAAGGAACTGGCCCATGCCACAACCGACTGCCGTCAATGTCATGAGGATATCAACACGGTTCCCATCTGCACCCAGTGGTGTGATATTGCATTCATAGATCAAACCGAGTTCAACAATGTTGATAGGGATCTCCGGGTCATAACAGGTTTTCAAATGTTGCCAAATTTCTTCTTCATCGACTTTGCCATCGCCGGTCAATTCTTTGCTAATGGTTACAGTTTCTATTTCTTCGTCGGGATCAAAACCCAGAGCATCAGCATCATGCGGAGCGATGCGTGCAAGATTGCCATTGATATTGACTGTGTAAGAACCGCCCAATGCTTGCGTGATAAATACCACCGAGCCTTCAGGCAGGGTGATTGGTGTTCCGGCCGGGATTAAAACCGCATCGCAATCACGACTAACGGTGATGGGTTCGTTTGATATTGTCTGGTTCATATTATTCTGTGCTCACTGCTTGCTTATCGCCGCTAAGTGCAGAGTTTAATGTGTGCCAACATAAGGTGGCGCATTTGATTCGGCTTGGATATTCCTTAACACCAGCCAGGGCTGCGAGTTTTCCTAATTTATCAAAATCCACTTCATGACTGTCATCGGTCACCATGCCATGAAATTGATCAAAAATAATTTGTGCCTCTTCAACGGACTTACCTTTCATGGCATCCGTCATTAATGAAGCAGATGCGACTGAGATTGCACAACCGGAACCATCAAAACGAATATCAGAGATAATATGATTCTCAGTTTTCAAATAGATAGTTAAGCGGTCACCACACAGTGGGTTAAAACCTTCAAGCGTTGTGTCGGCATCATCAAGTTTGCCAAAATTTCTTGGGCTGCGATTGTGATCAACAATAACTTCCTGGTAGAGATCTTTTAAATCAAACATGTTTTCTCTCAGAATTTCCTATGCAAACATTTGTTTGCACTGATCGATCCCTTTCATTAAAGAATCGATTTCAGATTTGGTATTATAAAAAGCAAATGAAGCGCGTGCAGTGGCCGGTAATTTAAAACGTTCCATTACCGGCATGGCGCAATGATGGCCGGTGCGAATCGCAATGCCTTCACTGTCCAGTATTGTGCCGATGTCATGGGGGTGGATATTATCCATGACAAAGGAAAAGATACTGGTTTTTTCTTTTGCTACCCCGATGGGTGTTATGGTCTCAATCTGTTTAGCCTGTTCATTTGCGTATAAGAGCAACTCATGTTCATAGCTGGAAATGCTATCCAGCCCAATGCTATTAACATAATCAATCGCAGCACCCAAACCAATAACACCGGCGATGTGCGGCGTGCCAGCTTCAAATTTATAGGGTAAATCGTTGTATATGGTCTTATCCATGCTAACCATTTTGATCATGTCTCCACCACCGTGATAGGGTGGCATGTCATTTAATAGGGTTTCTTTACCATAAAGAACGCCAATACCTGTTGGGCCAAAAAGCTTATGACCGGAGAAGACGTAAAAATCGCAATCCAGTGCCTGAACATCAACGGTACAATGTGGCACTGCCTGTGCGCCATCGATTAAAACTTTGGCGCCGATGGCATGGGCTTTTTCGATCATGGATTTTATGGGATTGATCGTTCCAAGCGCATTGGAAATATGTCCCAATGCAACGAGTTTTGTTTTTTCAGACAGTAATTTTTCGTATTCTTCCTGAATTAACTCGCCAGCATCATTGATGGGGACATATTTTAATATCGATCCCGTTTGTTCACAGACCATCTGCCAGGGCACAATATTGGAATGATGTTCCAGTTCTGTGATGATGACTTCATCATCGGCCTGTAAATTACTGCGAGCAAAAGTCTGGGCAACCAAATTGATCCCTTCAGTTGCACCTCGTACAAAAATAATCTCTTTGATTGAAGAAGCATTGACGAATGTTTTTAGTTTTTTCCGAACCTGTTCATATTTTTCAGTACCAAGCTCACTTAATTTATGCACGCCACGATGAATGTTGGCATTGTATTCACAATAGTATTGATCCAGCGTTTCTATTACGACATTTGGTTTTTGTGCGGTTGCTGCGTTATCGAGATAAACCAGGGGTTTGCCATGAACAGTTTGTTTTAGAATAGGAAAGTCCTGACGGATCGTTTCCACATCAAATTCGATCAGTTTATTTGGAATGTTTGCAGCGTTAGGATTATTCATGTGAGCTCTCATGGATAAATTCCTGGATTAATTCAGCATCCGGTAATTTACCAACAACCAGTTGTTCTAATCGCTCACGAATAGGTATGAAAGCAATCTTGCTAATGACTTCATCGGCAAAGGCAAAGGTCAAAAGACTTTTTGCAGTTTCTTCTTCAATGCCACGAGAACGTAAATAAAACATCATATTTTGATCAAGCTGACCCACAGTCGCTCCGTGGCTACACTTGACATCGTCGGCATAAATTTCAAGTTCCGGTTTGGTATCGACTTCCGCTGTACCGGACAATAACAAATTTGCATTAGACTGATTGGCGTCTGTCTTTTGTGCATCTTTATGTACAACCACCTTGCCATTGAAAACACCGCGACCTTGATCATTTAATACACCACGGTAAACCTGATCGCTGCTTGTGTGAGGAACCATATGATCAACCAGGGTGTGATTATCGATGTGTTGTTTGCCACTGGCCATATAGAGACCATTCATTAATATACTGCTGCCACTTTCTTTCAACTGACAATGAATATCATTCCGTGCCAGTGCAGCGCCAAGTGAAATTGAATGCGACTGCAAACGGCTATATTTGTTTTGTGTTATTTTCAGACTGCCAATATGAAAGGCTTTCCTGCTTTCCTGCTGTAGTTTGTAATGGTTACAGTGGCTGTTCTCTGCCAGAGAAATCTCAGTGACGCTATTGGTAAAATAAACAGTCTCATCCAGACCAACAAAGCTTTCGATAATGGTCGCCTCGGAATTTTTACCCAGGACAATAATATTCCTCGGTTGCGAGTTTGGCATGCCTTCATTCAAACCAGAGAGATATAAGAGATTGATCGGTTTTTTGATAATCGTATTGTCCGGGATAACAATAAGACAACCTTGTTGCAAAAAAGATGTATTCAACGCAGTGAATGCTGTTGTTCGCTCATCATCTGATTGATTGATATGTTGGCTGACTAATTCTTTATGCTCTATCAACGCAGTAGCAAGGTCGGTAATTAATACACCCTCTTGTAAATTATCGATATTCGAAAGATTAGATTGGTAAACGCCATTATGAAAAACAAGCTCATGACACTCTAATTCATCGAAACGAACAGCATTGACATGAGCGCTTGTTAAACTGGTTTCTGATTCAGAAAATGAAAACGATTTATTCGCGATCCGACGGACATCGGTATATTTCCAATGTTCTTCTTTGCGCGTTGGGAAACCGGTTTTCTGAAACCGCGTTAACGCATCTTGTCTTTGATTGCTGAAGGCATCTTTGTCCATGACGTCGTAAAAACGTTTGGCTTCTTCAGTGAAATTTTCAACAGCACTCATGCAGCGGCCTCATTTTTTACCCAGTCATAACCTTTTTCTTCCAGTTCCAATGCTAACTCTGGGCCACCGGATTTAATGATCTGGCCGTCACTTAAAACATGAACAAAATCAGGTTTAATATGATCAAGCAGTCGTTGATAGTGAGTAACAAGAATAATCGCACGTTCATCATTGCGTAAACTGTTAACGCCTTCGGAAACAATCTTCAAGGCATCAATATCCAGACCAGAGTCGGTTTCATCGAGAATGGCTAATTTTGGTTCAAGCACTGCCATTTGAAAAATTTCATTGCGTTTTTTCTCACCACCTGAAAAACCTTCGTTGACGGAACGGTTTAACAAATCTTCTTTCATTTTCACGACGTTCATCTTTTCTTTGACCAGAGAAAGAAACTCCATGGCATCCAACTCCTGTTCACCTCGATGTTTGCGAATGGCATTCACAGCAGCCTTTAATAAATAGACATTATTCACGCCCGGGATTTCAACCGGATATTGGAAGGCAAGAAAAATACCTTCGTGGGCTCTTTCTTCCGGAGCCAAATCAAGAAGATTATTATTTTCATATGTGACCGAACCTTGCGTGACCTCATAACCATCACGACCAGCCAATACATTGGCCAGGGTACTTTTGCCGGAGCCATTCGGGCCCATAATGGCGTGGACTTCGCCTGCCTTTACATCAAGGTTAAGACCTTTGAGGATCTCTTTGTTGTCTATTTTTGCGTGTAAATTTTTTATCTCTAACATTTTCCGTATCTCGTGTTTAATTTTGTTGTCTCTCCCGCGAACGCCTACAAGGATGTAGGTAGTAGAGCGACGCAGGAGGCTAAAGCCGAAGCGAAAAGACTAGCAGCTTGCCGCTACTTTCTTTTTACTTAGTTCTGCTTATCCCACCGCCCCTTCCAGGGTCACACCTAATAATTTTTGTGCCTCGACAGCAAACTCCATAGGCAACTCTTTAAAAACCTCTTTACAGAATCCATTGACAATCATGTTCACCGCATCTTCTTCTGAAATGCCTCTTTGTAAACAATAAAACAATTGATCATCACCAATTTTCGAAGTCGTTGCTTCATGCTCGATCTGTGCTGATGAATTTAGTGCCTCGACATAAGGAAAGGTATGGGCGCCACATTGATCACCCATTAACAAAGAATCACATTGGGTATAGTTGCGGGCGTTATCGGCATTCTTGCTCACCTTAACCAAACCACGATAGGCATTTTGTGCGCGACCCGCAGAGATGCCTTTAGAAATGATCGTGCTACGGGTATTTTTACCAATATGAATCATCTTGGTTCCCGTGTCCGCTTCCTGGCAATTATTGGTAACTGCAACGGAATAAAATTCACCGACTGAATTATCACCGCGTAAAAGGCAGCTTGGGTATTTCCAGGTGATGGCCGATCCGGTTTCAACCTGTGTCCAGGAGATCTTTGAATTATGACCGCGGCAGTCGCCGCGTTTAGTAACGAAATTATAAATACCACCAACACCATTTTCATCACCGGGATACCAGTTTTGCACGGTGGAATATTTAATCTCGGCATTGTCCAGTGCAACCAGTTCAACCACTGCGGCGTGTAATTGATTTTCATCGCGCATCGGTGCTGTGCAACCTTCCAGATAACTGACATGACTGCCTTCTTCGGCAACGATTAGTGTCCGCTCAAACTGGCCAGTATTGGAGGCATTGATCCGAAAATAAGTTGAAAGCTCCATAGGACAACGCGTGTTTTTAGGAATGAAACAAAAGGAACCATCGGTAAACACGGCGGAGTTTAATGCGGCGAAATAATTATCAGCAGCGGGCACGACAGAACCGAGATACTGTTTTACCAATTCAGGATGATCCTGAACTGCCTCAGAAAAAGAACAAAAGATAACGCCGGCTTCTGATAATTTTTCCTTAAATGTTGTGGCAACAGACACACTGTCAAACACAGCATCAACAGCAACACCGGCCAACATCATTTGTTCATGCAAAGGAATTCCTAACTTTTCATAGGTCTCTAGTAATTTTGGATCGACTTCGTCCAGACTTTGTGGTCCATCTGCATTTGATTTTGGCGCAGAGTAATAAGAGATGGCCTGGTAATCAATTGGCTCATAATGAACATGTGCCCATTTCGGCTCTTCCATCTGCTGCCATCGCTCAAAAGCTTTTAATCGCCACTCAAGCAACCATTCCGGCTCATTCTTTTTATCAGAAATGAGGCGAATGACATCCTCATTCAAACCGGGAGCAACCGTATCGCTTTCGATATCGGTTACAAAGCCATGTTCGTATTCCTTCTGGGCTAACTCTTCAACATCTTGTGATTCCGTCGCCATGGTGATTTCCTAATGTGTTTCGCTTACGTGTTTGTCATCAATCGTAAAGCTTTCACCGCAACCGCATGTATCTGTAACATTCGGGTTATTGAATCGAAAGCCTGAATTCAATCCTTCATGAACAAAATCCAGCTCAGTACCGGCAAGGTATTTCATGCTTTGTTCATCAACGATGACCTTCACACCATTGCTTTCAAAACTCAGATCGTGTTCGTTAACGTTTTCTGCCGTTTCTATAATATATTGATGACCTGAACAACCGGTAGGTTTGACGGCAACACGCAGGCCAAGACCATTTTCCTGTTTTAGCAGAAAATTTTTTACATGCTCTACGGCGCGGTCGGTTAAAGTAATGTTTTGTTCATTCATTTTTTAAATGAGCCTTCGTTTAATTTACAAATTGAATTTCTTTTAAAATAGCGTCTTGCCGATCCGCCACTATCTTCACGTTATTTTGTTCGACTAATTCGGCCAGAGTGATGTTATTTAAATAATTAGCCACATGTTGGTTAAGACCCATCCACAAATCATGGGTCAGGCAACGAACATCGCCCTGACAATTTTGTTGTCCGCCACAACGGGTCATATCGATGGTTTCGTCGACACAATAAATAATCTTGGCGACCGTGATCTCATTGGCATCCATTGCCAGTTTGTAACCGCCACCGGGGCCACGGGAACTTTGCACCAGACCATTACGGCGCAGTTTGCTGAAAAGCTGTTCGAGATAGGTCAGAGAAATATCCTGTCGTTGAGCAATCTCGGACAGATTTGTTGGTTTTTCACCCGTATGCAGAGCCAGATCCAGGACTGCGGTCACGGCGTAACGTCCCTTGGTGGTTAATTTCATGGCAAAAACCTCAATATAAGCCTAAAAACGGGCGGCAAGGATCACATAACCTAGTGTTTTAGTCAAGAATATAACTGATTAGTTTAGTCAGGATTTAAATTTTGCTGAAAGGTTCGTGAAATTTGGCTGTAATTAGTGAATAGCAATATATTTCAGAAAGGATTAATTTCGAAAGTTTATGAAGCTATCTTGCTTATGACTAGATGATAATATTACAGTTGAACTGTTAAAACTCTTGATAGCATTATCTCTCTAGTCATCGTATAACGTACACCTATACAGGCAGATGTATAAATAGCAATTTTGGCCCATATAGGATTTAAAACCACGTGTTTTTAAGTAAAAAATTTTCTTTTTTAAAACAATATAATAATAACTATGGAATTCTAGCCACTATAAAATTATGCATTACTCACATCCTTAATAAATTACATATTATTCAAATTGGGTATTGCTATATTTTTGATTTGTCTCTGCTTGATTCTAAAAAAATTGCAGACGTTACTGATCTTCAAATTGATATAAAAATAATATCCAGTGAAGATGCAATAAAATTATCCCGTAGAGGAGAAGTCTGGTTTTTCCTAGGAGCAGTAAAAACATCTGTTGAAAGAGATGATATTTGCTTTGCTATATTTGTTAATAAAACACTGGCTGGTTCTTGCTGGATAGCAACAAAACCAATCCAGCAATTTGGTAGTTTGTTCCATTTTCCTGAACACACATGCATCCTTCATAGGCTACATGTTCATGAAGAACATAGAGGAAAGCATCTTGCTTCTATAATAAAAAAATTTGCATATACACATATGCGGTCGCTGGGGTTTCACTATGCATTTTCTACAATAGAATGGACTAATCTTTCTTCTACAATAAATTCTGGAAATTTTGGAGAGAAACGTATTGGCTATATTATCCAGTTATTTCCAGATGCCCTAGACAAAACTATTTTGATTAATCGTTCTACTTATGATCTGCGACTAAGCAAAATCAATTGAGTATTTTTATGTCTTCTTTTTTAATCAAATTATTCAAGAAAAATAACCCTGTAGATAAAAGTATTACTAAATATTTTACCAAAGTCAGTTCTTATTTAATCGAGAGATCACCAGGCGAATTAACTGTAACCCATAACTCTAATATTTTTATTGGGTATACAGGTATAAATGGTTTGTTTTTTGAAAATGATGATTTAATAATTATATGCGATGGAAACATTCTCATTAATAAATCAAACGGTGGAGTCATTGAACATTCACCAACCAACAAGCAAAACGTCTCAGAATTTATTATAAAAAACTGGGCGGAACACAAAGATAAAATAATAAATTTTCTGGAAGGAAATTTTAATTTATTTATACACGATAAATCTAATACTAATTCTTACCTGTACCGCGATAAATTTGGTACAAAATCTATCATCTATAAGGAAAACTCTGATTCGCTATATATATCATCAGAAAGTAAATTTATTTTACCTTTAGTCGATGAATTTTCAGTAAATGATATTGCACTAAAAGAATCCATAATATTCCGTTGGAACGCTGCGGAATTACAGCTACTTGAAAACTTTAAACTAGTACCTCCTGCCTCTTATATACACATTGATCGAAATTTAAATCTTGAACGCAGAAAATACTGGGATTTTCACTTCAACCCCGAACCACTATCCAGCACCATTGAACAACATACACAAAAAGTAGATGCCGCATTGAAAGATTTTTTTTGTGCTTATGGCCTCAAAAATAAATATATTGGAGTATTTTTAAGTGGTGGAGTTGATTCATCCATACTAGCCGCCATCGCGAAAAACGAATGTAAATCGTGTATCGGTTTTATTGGTAAATTAGGCAATGACGATGAAGAAGCAAGGCGAGCATTAAAGATTGCAAATTATCTAGATATAAAATGTCATATTGTTCCTATAGATAAACAGCGCCTTAAATCTGACTTTCAAAAAGTCACAAATAGAACCGGCACACTGACAAGACATCAAAATAATCTTGTACTGATTCAGATCATTCAATATGCAGCAAAGTATGTTGACACTATATTACAGGGCGATGCCCCTGAAATGTTATTTGGTTTATCTGATTCACAAACAATTAGTAATTACACTAAAAAGAGAAATGTTATAGAAAAATATATCCCGAAAATAATACAATCATCGTTATCAAGTTTACTAAGTAAATTTAATAATAATCTCTTTTTTCGTTTATCCAGACTTCTTTCTTCTACAGTCATTAACTATGCGATGTATTTGGATAGCATTGAGTACAAACCTGAAACCAGAAGGTCAATACATCACTATGTAAGAGATATAAATCGATATTTAGTCGATAAATTGAGCCCTTTTACCACAATGCCAGAGATCGATGATGCACTTGCCGTTTACCAAACATATACGTTTTTGCAACCTTCATTGTTACGTTACGACACACTATCACAGCCCTATGGTGTAAACATCATGGCGCCATTTCTGCACCACACCGTTGTAGATGTTGCTATTAAATTGCCACGTAAATATCGTTATACATTCGATAGCAAACCAGTTATAAGAAATTTATGTGATAAATATTTTCCAGCTGACGTTTCCCGATGGAAAAAACTGGGGTTCCCGGTACCATGGAAGCAATGGTTACAAGAAGAACTTGATGAAGTGTGTGAAGAATCCCTCAATTGCGAAAGGGTCAAAAAACTATTGCCTGAAAAGTTTTTGTCCACCATTCAGAAAACGAGAGATCCTGAAGGTTTATGGAGTATTATCTCTCTTAAAATTTGTCTTGACGAATATACCAAACATCAAAATGATATGGTTTTATAACTCAATTTATCAGAGCAACCATAATGATTATTCATAGAATATTTCAATCAATAAAAACATACTATCTGTTCACCAGAAACATTTCTCAATTTCATTCAAAATATTTTATATATACATTATTCAAACTATTGTATTTTCGCTTCTATGCGAAACTGGGGCCTACCTGGTTTGACTTATATGGATTTATTAATAAGCCTATAAAATCCTATGAACAATATTTAACAAATGAAGACAGATATCGGTTACAGGAATCGATCAGTCCTGTTGAATATCGTTATCTTGAAGAAGATAAGATAATTTTTCATGACCAATGTATGAAACATAATATACCTACCTGTCCAATCCTGTTACTAGTTACTTTTAACGAAAATTATAATCCGACAGAAAATGTGGATGTGGCAAGAAACAAGGCTGGCCTTGAAGAAAAATTGTTGGCCTGTGGCAATAGAGAAATTATTTCAAAACCTGTTGATGGTGGCCAGGGATATGGTATAGATAGAATTGTCATTGAAGATGGAAATTTTACAACGTCATCAGGACAATATGGCCCCATAATCGATCTTTTTGATTACTTTCATTCACTTCCTTTCTCAGAAAATGGATATATCATTCAGCCTTTCTTGAAGGCACATCCAGCTATGATTCCAATAATGCCAGGACCTGGATTGGGCACTATCCGGATCATTACATTTATTACTAAAAATAATGAAGTTAATATAGCCTGGGCTGTACTCAAAATTCCTGGTGAAAAACAAATCCAGGATAACTGGCAAAAAGGGACAAGTGGCACGCTTCTGTCTTTGATTGACCTGGAAAAAGGATCTTTAATTAGTGCCATGGGGACTGAAAAAAATAACCCTCTTTTACACCAGATAGAATACCATCCTGTGACAAAAACTAAATTCACCGGATTTAATATTCACTTATGGAACGAATGTATCCAAACAGTAAAAAATGCTGCAACGAAATTTCCTGAATTGCTTGCACTGGGCTGGGATGTCGCTATTACAGAAACTGGGCCCGTCATTATAGAAGCAAACTGGGAATCGGGTTTAGACATGTTCCAGATTCTATCTGGTAAGGGCTTTAAAAAAGAGTTTCTGCAATATATTGACGAATTAAAAATAATAGAAGAGAACTAATCAGTTTTTAATTTTTTTTCAAGCGGTTTCTTATCTTGTTGCAGAAACCATACAATATTTTGTACATTAGAAAAAACCAGAGTTTTATGTCTTTTAAAAAACTAACTGCAAAAACTATAGGTGGTCGATAGGTTTTAATAAATGAAAACCAGCTAAGTTCTTTAGCCGTCATATAATCAATTCCAGCTAATATATCTCGATACTCATCAACCCATCGAACTCCATCCTGCTGCCCTGGTTGTTGTGGAATATCTGTTCCACAAAGTGCTGAGTACCAAAGAAAAGGAAGGTTTACACCAGCTTTAACTCCGAGAAAATGTGGATACCAGGTTCTAGCAGCAGTGACTTCGATTATTTTGTACGTATCATCGCGCACGTCTTTTTTAAACTCTATGCTTGCATAACCATGATAGTTAATGATGTTAAGAAGGTTTATTGTTGTTTCTGCAATCTCCTGGATCCAGATTGTTTCAGCCATTGTCGAGGTGCCAAAATGGATAGGATATTGCCTAAGTTTTTTCCCTGTCCATAGACCGTGTGGATCGCCATTTTCGTCTATAAAAACATGCGAAAAATATAGCTCAGCATCTCCTCCTGGTATAATTTCCTGAAGTATCAGCCTGGAATGAAAATCATGGACCTCTTCATATTTGTCTATCAGCTCATCTGTAGAATCGAAGGCAAGTGCTTTATTGAAGTCAAAATAATGATCCCATCGAGAATCCCTGAAGTGAGGTTTTAGAAGAACAGGGAATCTTAGCGTATCACAAACCTGTCTGATTTTTTCAACTGGAATGTCACAAAATGTTTTGGGCACATGAAAATTATGCTCTTCAGCGTATTTATAAAAAAGTCCTTTGTCTTCCAGCAGCTCAAGTATTGTGCTATCAGGAATGATAAAATAAAAATGCTCGCAAAGTATTTCTGCATAATTACTCAAAAAAAGCACTTCATGATCCCCAGAAGGAATAATAGCGGCTTTGCAGACGAGTAAATCGGAGAGCTTTATCAGAGTATCAAGAAGTTGCTCATCACCCCCAGCATAAAATAATTTATGTTTACATAAGGAGGTTCTCGAACTTATCCAGCGATGAGTGTCATCAATACTCTTGGGCGCTTTATCGATTGCAGAGACTTCCACTCCCATACTCGTCAGAGCTCGTATGGTACCCAGAGCATTTGGGTTAAGCCCAAGGACAATGGCAGGAATAGTTAATTTTGACATTAGGAGAATATAACAAGAAACAATCTTTTCTTCCTGAAATGAGAAATGAAAATGCCAAATATATTCCAGTAAGTAATCATAAAGAAGTGTCCTCCATTGACGTTAAGTTATTTCTTAGGTGAAGAGGTTAATTAAGTTTCTTCTTAAGTTCTTCCAGTTCTTTATCCGTTTTGAGCATGTGATCCAGTACTGAGTCCAGGGCATTCTGGATGGGATCGGGCATGTCCTTGCTTTCTGCATAGGCCTCGTAGCCAATCTTTTTCGCCATGGCTTCCCGTTGTGCTTCTTTGTCGCTGGCATCTTTTTTAACAATAATATGTCCGGGCACACCAACCACAGTGGCATTCGCTGGAACATCTTTTGAAACAACGGAGTTGGAACCTATGCGAGCACCCTTCCCAATGGTAATCGGACCCAGTATTTTGGCACCTGCACCGACCAATACATTATTCTCCAATGTTGGATGGCGCTTACCTTTATTCCAGGAGGTACCGCCTAGTGTCACACCATGGTACATAGAAACATCGTCACCAATTTCGGCCGTCTCACCAATAACAATCCCCATACCATGATCAATAAAAAATCGGCAGCCAATCTTTGCACCGGGATGGATCTCTATGCCAGTCAGGAAACGGGCAACATGAGCAAACATACGCGCCAGTAAATAGAATTTATGTTTCCACAACCAATGGTTTGAACGATGAAATAAAATAGCCTGAAACCCGGGGCAGGTTAAAATCGTTTCGAGTGCTGATCTAGCAGCCGGATCACGTTCAAAGATAACCTGTATTTCTTCTTTAAAGGTTTCAAACATAGCTCATGATAAATTGTAGTTGTTTCGACTGAATTGTTATTTCGGAAATTTGGTTCATACAAAAAAACCGTACCACTGTTGAATATTAGCGGCGAATCATATCCTATCCATCAGTCTGGTGGAAATGCAGAATACATGCATTGAATAAATCCCAAAATCAACTTAAAGGTCTCATTGTTCATGAGGTTTCATAATTAATAGCGTATTGGAAAATCGGTCGTGAAATGTCAGGTTTTCTTTATCAAACAGGGCCCAGATAAAGCCCAGGCCGAACAACGCCCAGGAAAAAATGGATAACAAAAATCGTAAAGAAGCAGATTTCCAGCTCACTATAATAGAGTCTTCAGTTTCGAGTCGACACTGCCAGGCACGCATCCCAAGCGTATGACCGCCGTGAGTCCATTGCCAGACAAAATACAGGTACGTTGCGAGAAACAAACAAGCTGGATAAATCAAATTGTCACTTGCAACTGCTTTGCCGCCGGTGAAAGGTAAAACAAGAAAACTGGATATAAATAAAAGCGAAAAGAGTATCAACCCATCATAAAATGCACTTGCCAAACGACGTGGCAGCTTACAAACAAGTTTTGTATTCATCTTGAACAATCACTTTTGACTTACAGAATGGTATTATTCGTATATTGTACAGAGATATTTTTCAGGATTGCAGTTAAAAACACCATGGTAAGTTGTCAATGAGCAGTACCCCATCAGAAAATAAAGTCACACCGATTAAGACCAAACCCCGGATCATTCCCCGTGAAGCGCATAATGTCAGTCGTCAGAACATCAGTGATGCTGCGTTAAAGGTTTTGTATCGTTTAACCAATGCAGGTTACAAAGCCTACCTGGTTGGTGGTGCAGTGCGCGATCTATTATTGGGTGTGCAGCCCAAAGATTTTGATGTCGTCACCGATGCGCACCCGGAACAGATCCGTGAGTTATTTCGAAACTGTCGCTTGATCGGCAGGCGATTTCGTCTGGCCCATGTTCGCTTTGGCAGTGAAATCATTGAAGTTTCAACCTTTCGTGCACCTCACCATACCTCGGATATAGGCGGTGAATCTGAAGAAGGTCGTATCATTCGAGATAATGTTTATGGCACGATCGACGATGATGTCTGGCGTCGTGATTTCACAGCAAATGCGTTGTTTTACAATATTGAGGATTTCTCTATTATTGATTACGTTGGCGGTGTGAGAGATATAGAAGCCAGACAAATGCGTTTGATTGGTGTCCCTGAAGAGCGTTATCAGGAAGACCCGGTACGCATGTTACGTGGTGTGCGTTTTGCTGCGAAACTGGGTTTCTCAATCTCAGAGGAAGCGGCAGCACCGATAGAAACCATGGCTGCTTTACTGGATGACATACCGGAAGCCAGATTGTATGAGGAGTTTAATAAATTATTTATGGGTGGGGCTGCCTATCGCACCTTTGAGTTGCTTGAAGAGCATCATTTATTTGTCCATTTATTCCCAGAAGTTAGTAAGTTCATGCAGACACATCCAATGGCGCGAGACCTGTTGGCGCATGCCCTCAAGAATACTGATGCTCGTTTGAAGGAAGAACGCCCTGTCACACCTGCCTTCATTATTGCTGCATTGCTATGGCCTCCCATCCGGGCCATGGCCGACGATTACCAAAGTAACGGAATTCATGAAAATGAAGCGATCCGACTGGCCAGTGATGCCATTATTTCACGTCAGGTCAAAACCATAGCATTGCCACGGCGGATCACTTTAATTTCGCGAGAAATCTGGTCGTTACAGTCGCGGCTAAAAAACCGCCATGGAAAACGACCCATGCGTTTAATTGGCCACCAACGATTCAGAGCCGCCTATGATTTTCTGGAATTACGCGTTAAATCAGGCGAAAATTTAGCGGAATTGGCCAAATGGTGGCAAGATTTCCAGGAAGAACATCCAGAATTGTTATTCAATAAAAAGAACCGCCCGGCAGAAGATTCCCGTGGCCGTCGAAAAAAACGCTACCACAAGCAGAATAAACATAAGCAAAGTTAACATGCTAGAACAGATTGCCTATATCGGTCTTGGTAGTAATCTGGACGATCCCTTAAAACAGTTGCAAAATGCTTTGGCTGAAATGGCAGTAACCACTGGAATTGATTTGTGCAAGCGATCCAGTTTTTATGTTACAAAGCCAGTCGGTCCACAGGATCAACCGGATTATGTCAACGCGGTGGTAAAAATAAAAACACAGTTATCGCCGTTGGCTTTACTCGATGAATTACAAAGAATAGAAAAACGGCAGGGACGAGTTCGAAATGTTCGCTGGGGGGCGAGGACATTGGATCTAGATATATTACTTTATGCAGAAAATGTGATTGATCATCCTCGGCTGACCGTGCCACATCCCGAAATACAAAATCGTGCTTTTGTCCTTTGCCCGCTTGCGGAAATTACACCGCAGATTGAAATTCCAGGATTTGGCCCCATATTAGAATTACTCGCCCAAGTTGATCAATCCGGTATTCGGAAGCAAGGCACTAGTGAGTAAAGATCACCCTGACTATATTGTGGTTGAAGGTCCTATCGGTGTGGGCAAAACAACATTGGCAAAACGCCTGGCCGAGACCTTTGATACCGATTTGATGCTGGAGTTGCCGGCTGAAAATCCATTTCTGGCTCGCTTTTATCAAGATCGGAAAAATGCTGCTTTGCCAACACAGCTGTATTTTTTATTCCAACGGGCGAAACAAATGGGCGCTTTGATGCAAGCCGATATGTTTCGACCGGTTCAGGTATCCGATTATTTATTACAGAAGGATCGATTATTTGCTGAACTGAATCTGGATGAAGACGAGTTTAAGCTTTACCAGCAGGTCTACAATCAATTAACCATCGATTCACCCGTGCCGGATCTGGTGGTTTATTTACAGGCTCCGGTGGAGACCTTAATGAATCGTATTATCAAACGTGGCATTGATTATGAAAAATTTATCGACGATGAATACCTTACGAAAATATCAGATGCCTATATTGATTTCTTTTACCATTACAGCGATTCACCACTGTTGATTGTTAACACGGAAGATTTTGATGTTGAAAGCAAACCCTACGATTATCAATTATTGCTCGAACATATCTGTACACTCAGATCAGGTCGTCATTACTTTAACCCGCAATCAATATGAGTAAGAGAATAACCACAAACAGCTTGAATGGCATGAAGCAAACGGGTGAAAAAATTGCCTGTTTAACAGCCTATGACGCCAGTTTTGCCAGGGTACTTGAGCAGCAGGGTGTTGATGTAATCCTGGTTGGTGACTCGCTTGGCATGGTCATTCAGGGAGCCGATTCAACATTATCTGTCACTATCAATGACACAATTTATCATGCCCGAACTGTTAGCCAGGTATGTGAGCGCCCGATGGTCGTCGTTGATATGCCGTTCATGAGTTACACCACGGTTGCCCAGGCAGTAGGTAATGCGGCCAGACTGCTCAGTGAAGGTGGTGCACAGATGGTGAAACTGGAGGGCGGTCAACACATTTTGTCAATAGTTGAAGAGCTCGACAGGCAGGGTGTTGCAGTCTGTGGTCACCTGGGTCTGACACCACAATCGGTACATAAACTGGGAGGTTACGCCATCCAGGGGAAAACAGAAAAACAATACCAACAAATATTGCGCGATGCCCAGGCGTTGGAACAGGCTGGAGCAAGTCTATTGGTACTTGAATGTAGCTGGGAAATCTCACAACAAGCAGAAAAGGTATAGGCGGAAGAAAGAAGAAGCCGAAAGAGGATGAGAAGAAATCGAAGAAGCTAAAAAGTAAACCCACATACTTCGATTTTTTAAAACGAAATTTCCAAGATTCAGATATTTTGTTTTATTTTTGGCAATTGATATTTGTTCTAAGGGCAATTGAACTTTTCATGGAGAGCTATGGTAACTTATGTATGTAGAATGGACAATTATTGTCGTACCTTTAACACGCACAAAATCATTCACGCTACTTGCATATATGCTCACACTTTTTTCAAGTTTTTACACTTTAATGCAGAAGATTAGTGACTTTCACGTATTCACGAAAAGTATTGTCCGACCATATCATTTTGAAACAAGAGGGGGGGTTCTGATCGTTGGATTTGCCCTAAATTTCGTTCGGATTTTCAGATTACGAGGTTATTAAATGTATCGGATTTAGGACCACCCGCCGTACATGCATCATGGAAAAGCAGGAGTGCAAGTAAGGGGAGGGAGGAGGTGGATACATCCCCTGGCCTATTGGCACTTTTTTCCTAAATTAATGCCTTTTGTCCTAATTTCTGAAGAACATTCCTACTTTCTGCCCTATTTTTTGTCTTTTTATACCATATCCCCTACCCCTAAAATGAGTGGTTCTATTTGGGGTTTCTTGCATCAAGTTAGATACCCATCAGATTAAAAAAAACTGACAGATCCCGATTTTTCAGAATTTTTGTTTTCTGTCTTACTGAAATAGAAAATAGATATAGATTCTAGACTAGTTCTTCTTATTAAATTTTTTCAATGTATTGTTTTATCGACACCGGCAAAAATCAAAAAATTGTTTTTACTTCAACCTCAAAAAATACTGGCCCTAAACCTGAGTCACTTTCACTTTTAGCCGAAGAATTTGAGTTCAAATTCCGACGAAAAAATCAAGCAATTTTTCACCTCCAACGATGAACAGTTGACAGACATGTCAGGGATTGTAAGTAGCATGACGAATAACGATGAAGTAATGATGGAAAGCGAAACGTCATCAAGTGAAGAGAGCAATGTTGTGGTGTCGTCACACACAGAAAGGACAAAGGATGACAAAGGTGGTGAGTCATTGGACGAGGGTGAAGAGAATGTTGATAGTGAGGGCATGCGTCCAGCGATGAGCACAGGGAGTCATGGAAAGATGATGAAGATACGTCGGCGCAAGAGAGAATCGAAAACATGGGGAGCGAGACAACAACTGATCCTCATTCCACAATGAAGACAAAGGGAAGAGGGGGTAGTAGTTACTGGACAACATCGTTAAAGCAGCTGCAACAGGATTTTCCATGGCTTTATTACAATGCACTGGAAGACGGGTATAAGTGCAAGATATACAAGCTCTACTATAACTCTAACATCTAAACTTATGAATAATAATAATAATAATAATAGTAATTAATAATAATAATAATAATATAATAATCAAATATAGGGTCATGGCTATCGGTTTTAATAAGTGGGCACATCCTCACCTAAAGTAATAAAAACATTTTGATTAAATCGACTTATATTAAAAATAGTTTTTTCTTTGAGAGTCTGTTCCCTAACATCCAGTACTCAACATGGTAATGATGTAGCTGTTTCAATAGTTTAATGATAGGGTCCTCTTACTTGTAAGTAGCTCTTGGGCAACTTTTAGGGGTCCCCTACTCAACTGAAAAGTGTATGTTTTGATTGATTTGTGTGTGGTTGGTGTTTTATTGTGATATGTATTTATGGGTAATATCTTATTATTGTTGTAATTATTATTGTGCTTTGTTTTTCGTTGTTCTTATATGGTGTATAGTATTGTAAATTTTCTTTTGAGAAAAGATCATTTGAATCTTGAATCTTGAATCTTCCCTGAGAGTGTTGTGGGTGTCAGGGGGAAAATAAATTCATATTTGGAAGTATGGCAGTTAAAAATCTGTCGGATCATCCAAACCTACTTTTGATTACGCATGAGGGTTCAGAAAAGCATCGTTATTCCATAGGACAGGACAGTACAAGGATTTCAAGGTGCGACATACCTTCGAATCGTTACAAAATCAGAAGGAAGCAAAAGAACTCTGTGAAGCAGACATCACTGAGAAGGCACTCGAAAAGTTAATGAAGGTAACTGTATTTATGGTGCAAAAACAGTTACACATAAAGAATTATGAAGATTTTGTGCAATTTGTAGAAGAGCTGGAGGATATCGTCTTAAAAGAATATTTAAAACTCAGTGACAGTCATAAGAATGCCACATCTATCTAAATTTACTGTTGTTCAATTTCTCCAGCATATCAGTGAGTGGATGGAGAAAGAAACGCTGGAGATAATCAGACAAGCAGATAATTATACATTACTGCTGGATGAATCAACAGACAATGCAAACCGATCTGAACCCTTCTTAATCACACAAATAGTTGAC